>NZ_LMKR01000002.1:7500-995986 GCF_001421585.1 Sphingomonas sp. Leaf23
CGCGGCGCGCGCGCTGCCGGTGATCGGACTGTCGGTGGGCGACTTTGCCCGCGCGATCGCGCCGGCGTTCGGTGCGGGCGCGGCGATGGCGGGGGCGGTGACACTGGCCGCCCATGCCGCGGGGCCGTTGTCGCCGCTGCCGATGCTGGCGCTGTCGGCGGCGGTCGGCGGAGTGGTCTATGCCGGCAGCCTGTGGCTGTTCGCGCGCGGCGCCGTGCTGGATGCCTGGGCGATGCTGCGGCGGTCCTAACCCAGCCGGTCGATCGCGGTGCGGGTCGCCGCCAGATACGCATCGCCATGGAAGCGATAGGTGCCGATGAAGTGGACGAACGCGGCATCGCCGGCAAACCGCGCCCGGCCGAACAGTGCGGCGTTCCAGAAATTCCAGTAGCGATCATAGGGCAGCAGCAGCGGATCGCGCCCGTTGGCGACGACGAAGTTCGACGTCACCTGCTCGCTACCCCAGCGCGACCAGCTCGCCCGCCCGATCGCCCCGTCCATCGCCTGCGAAAATTTTTCCGCGAGCGCCCGCCCCGGCCCACCCGGCGCAAAGCCGGCAAAGCCCGAACAGCCACGCACATAGCGCAGCCGGTCGTGGCCCGGAATCGCCAGCCATCCGATCGCCGCCTCCGCCGCGTCCTGCACATGCAGTCCGAGCAATCGCGGATCGACGCCGATCCGGTCGGCGGCAAGTTCGGCCGCCGCGCGGATTTCGGAGCCCGCCTCCCCGCGCAGCGTGAAGTCGCGCTCGGCATCGATCGCCGCGCGCACCTCCGCCAGATCGCCCAGCGTCACCGTATCCGAATCGACCTGGATGACATAGGCGTCGGCACGCAGGTCGAGGATGGTCAGCAACCGCTCCCACGTCCCCCCGCGCGGGCACGGCCCGGTATCGACATCGTCGATCGCAATGATGCGCGGCGCGTTCAGGTGATGCGCCAGCACCGCATGGTCGGCAGCGGTCAGCGTGCCGTCGTCGAGGATCACCACCCGCCCGCGCCCCAACTGCTGCCGCAGCGACTTCACCGCCACCAGATAGGGCAGCAGCACCGCCGTCCCGATCATCGAGAACAGGATGACGCCATCGTCACCCTGCGCGATCGGCGGGGTGCGCAGCACGCGGCGCGCCAGCCGCCGGTGCAGCCGCTGCTTGACGTGCCAGTTGAGATGTTCGGCGAGCGAGGGAGAAGCCATGATGCCGCTGTATCGTGGCTGCCTTAACCGCCGGTCAACGGCCGCTCACGCCTGCTGGATATAGGCGCGCATCGCGCTCGCTTCCGCCTCGATCCCGTCGATGCGGTGCTTGACCAGATCGCCGATCGACACGAACCCGACCAGCACCTCGCCCTCCACGACCGGCAGGTGGCGGATGCGCCGCTGCGTCATCAGCGACAGCGCGCCCAGGATCGACGCGGCAGGCGGCACGGTCACCACCGGGCTGGTCATCCGTTCGCCGACCGCCATCTCCAGCACGTCGCCGCCGACCTCGGCCAGCGCATGCACGACGTCGCGTTCGGAAAAGATGCCGGCGACCTTGCCCTCCACCAGCACCGGCACCGCGCCGATGCGGTGCCGCGTCAACAATGCCACCACGTCGCGCACCGGCATGTCGGCGCCCACCGACACCACATCGCGTCCGCCCGAAATCGCTGCGATCGTCATCGCCCTCTCCTTACTGTCCGGCGCGGCGGTTCGCTCCCGCACGCGCGTCCACGGCCTTGAGAATTCCACGCTTCGCGCCCATTGAAAAGCCATGGCGAACGATCTGGACGATCCCGACTATGCCGCGTTCGCGTGGGCCCGCTTTCGCTGGCTGCTGAAGATCATGGCCGGCATCGCGGTCGCCGCCGCGCTGGTGGCGCTCGGCGGCATCTGGTGGTGGGTCGGGTCGATGAACTGGATCATCGCCGCCGCGACGCTGGGCGGGGTCGGCGGGTCGGTGATGCTGGGCGGCGCGCTGATGGCGCTGGTGTTCCTGAGCAACGGATCGGGGCATGATGCGGCAGTCGATGCGTTCAACGCCGATCGCGATCCGGGGCGGGATTTGCGGGGGTAGGCGACATTGTGGCTTTGGGTGCGACCCACCCTTTTCGTCA
Organism: Sphingomonas sp. Leaf23; assembly: GCF_001421585.1. Lineage (NCBI taxonomy): Bacteria > Pseudomonadati > Pseudomonadota > Alphaproteobacteria > Sphingomonadales > Sphingomonadaceae > Sphingomonas > Sphingomonas sp. Leaf23. The sequence goes on from NZ_LMKR01000002.1 coordinate 9,597, forward strand.
CTCCCGCGAAGGCGGGAGTCCATATTCGCTGGCGTCGATACTTCTGCCGAAACGATAGCGGCTATGGATTCCCGCCTTCGCGGGAATGACGGGCTCTCGGGGCGAGAGCAACCTCACCCCACCCGTCACCCCGGGCTTGACCCGGGGTGACGATGCGGGAAGGTCAGCGACCTCCAACAACCCCAAAACGCAAAACCCGCCGGGCGCCTTGTCGGCCCCCGGCGGGTTTTCGCGGTAAACGACCGGCCCGTGACCGGGCCGGCAAACGCTTACTTGATCTTCGCTTCCTTGAACTCGACATGCTTGCGCACGACCGGGTCATACTTACGGAAGGTCAGCTTCTCGGTCTGGTTGCGCGGGTTCTTCTTGGTGACATAGAAGAAGCCGGTATCGGCCGAGCTGACGAGCTTGATCTTGACGGTGGTCGGCTTTGCCATGACCCAAAATTCCCTTGGGCATGACGCCCGCAAATGACAATGGAAAGCGACCCGCCACGACGCGGGCTGCTGCAAGTTGGGGGCGCATGCGGCAATCCGGCGTTTGAGTCAAGGCCGGACGCCTTCACTCGACCGTAACCTCTGGCGCGCAGGATGCGATTCAAGCAGTTGGGGAGGCAACCATGCGGATCGAGTCGGTACATATCGATGCGGAGCGGGCGATGACGATGGGCGGCGGCACCCATCCCTTTGCCGAGATCGAGGCGATTCGCGCGATCGCCACCGCCGAATCCAGTCTGCCGGCGCTGTCGGTCCTGGCGCTGGTCGATGCCGCCATCGCGCGCGGCGAACGCACCTCGCTCCACGAATGGACCGCCCTTGCCCGCGATGCGGTGCGGTGCGGGCGCAGCGACATCGCGACGGCGCAGGCCTATGCCGCCGCCTGTTCGGTTCGCCTCGCCGGCTGATCCCGTTACGTAGATGGACCCGCTCGTCCCCGCGCTCGTCGCGGTCCTGCTGGCGGGGGTCGGCGATCGTCCGCCGCTGCTGAGCGCGATCCTTGCCGACCGCCACGGATCGGCGGCGACCATCGGCGGCATCGTGGCGCAGGCGATCGGCTTCACACTGGCCGCGATCGGCGGCACCTTGGTCGCGCCGTATCTCTCGCCCAATGCGCGCAGCCTGTTGCTGGCGCTCGCGCTGCTGTCGGCCGGTGGATCGGCGCTGTTTCCCGCGCGGATCAAGGACCGGCTGGACCATTGGCGGCTGCCTGGATGGCTGACCGGCTTTCTTGGCCTCGGCATCCTTGCGCTCGGCGATCGTGGGCAGTTCCTCGTCTTTGCCCTCGTCGCGCGCACGCCTGATCCGGTGGCGGGGGCGGTCGGGGCGACGCTCGCGGCCATCGCGCTGTCCGCCGCCGCCGCGACGCTGGGCGAACGCGGCTGGCTGGCGCTGCCGTTCCGCGCCATTCGCCCGGTGGTCGGGGGCCTGCTGCTGCTAAGCGGCGCGATCGTCGGATTGGGCGCGCTGCGGCTGCTGTGATCCAGCCGGTCAATCACCGCGACCGGAATTTTCGCACCGACGGGCAGGGAAAGATTCGGCATCGCGATCGTTGCTCAACCGAATCATATCCAGCCGGAGATATCCCGTGACCAACCCCGCGCTCGACACGCCGACCGACCTGCCCAACAACAAGGTCGCCAGCGTCGCCGACGGCCTGAACGCCGCGCTCGCCGACTGCTTCACGCTGTACCTGAAGACCAAGAACTTCCACTGGCACGTGTCCGGCCCGCATTTCCGCGACTATCACCTGATGCTCGACGATCAGGCCGCGCAGATTCTGGCGGTGACCGACGTGATCGCGGAGCGCGTGCGCAAGACCGGCAACACCTCGCTGCGCTCGATCGGCGACATTGCCCGCCGCACCGCGATCAAGGACAATGACAAGGACTTCGTGAAGCCCGACGACATGCTCGCCGAGCTGCGCGACGACAATCTGAAGCTGGTCGAGCGGCTGCGCGAAGCCCGCGAAGCCGCCGAGGAAGCCGGCGACACCGCCACCAGCAGCCTTGCCGACGACTGGATCGACCAGGCCGAGGAACGCGCCTGGTTCCTGTTCGAAACCGCGCGCAAGGGCTGATCCGCCGGGCGGGGCGGCCGGTGTCGCCCCGTCCTCCGGACCATATATATGCGCGCGTTCGCCGATCTGCTCGACCGGTTGATCTATACCCGGTCGCGCAATGCCAAGCTGGCGCTTATCGGCGCCTATCTGCGCGACACGCCCGATCCCGACCGCGGCTGGGCGATCGCCGCGCTGACCGGCGATCTCGACCTGCCGGCGGTCAAGTCCGCCACCATCCGCGCGCTGATTACCGAACGGACCGATCCGGTGCTGTTCGCGATGAGCCGCGATTTCGTCGGCGACACCGCCGAAACCGTCGCACTGCTATGGCCCGAACCCCCGCCGGGCAGCATCGCCGACGGTGATCCGCTCACCCTCAACAGCGTCGTCACCCGCCTCGCCAGCCTGTCACGCTCCGACGCGCCGCGCGCACTGGCCGACATGCTCGACCGGCTCGAATCCGACGAACGCTTCGCGCTGCTGAAGCTCGCGACCGGCGGCCTGCGCGTCGGCGTCTCCGCGCGTCTGGCGAAGACCGCGCTGACCCAGGCGTTCGGCCTCGACGTCGATGCGGTGGAGGAGGTGTGGCACGGCCTCGCCCCGCCCTATGCCGAACTGTTCGACTGGGCAGAGGGGCGCGCCGAACAGCCGCACGCCGCCGACCTGCCGGTGTTCCGCTCGTTCATGCTCGCCCATCCGCTCGACGACGGCATCGTCGACCTCGCCGACTATGCCGCCGAATGGAAATGGGACGGCATCCGGGTGCAGCTGGTCCATGTCGCCGGCGAGACCCGCCTCTACAGCCGCGCGGGCGACGACATCACCGCCGCCTTTCCCGAAGTCGCCGCCGCGTTTCGCACGCCGGGCGTCCTCGACGGCGAACTACTGGTACGAGGCCAGGGCCAGGGCGGTTCGCTCCACGCCGACGACACCGGCGCGGCCAGTTTCAACGCGCTCCAGCAGCGATTGGGGCGAAAGCTGGTGTCGAAGGCGATGCTGGCCGACTATCCCGCCTTCGTCCGCCTCTACGACATATTGTTCGACGGTACGGAAGACCTGCGCGAGCGCCCGTGGCACGAACGCCGCGCCCGGTTGGAGGCGTTCGTACCCCGGCTCGATCCGACCACCTTCGACCTCTCCCGCCTGATCGACGCCGCCAGCTTCGTCGACCTTGCCGATATCCGGTCGCGCGCCCGCGATTCGGCGATCGAAGGGGTCATGCTCAAACGCCGCGACTCCCCCTATGTCGCCGGCCGCCGCATCGGGCTGTGGTATAAATGGAAGCGCGATCCGCTCGTCGCCGATTGCGTGATGATGTATGCCCAGCGCGGCAGCGGCAAACGCTCGTCCTTCTATTCCGACTATACCTTCGGCTGCTGGACCGCCGATCCGGCGCAGGGCGGCGAACTGCTGCCGGTGGGCAAGGCCTATTCGGGCTTCACCGATGCCGAGCTGAAGGACCTCGACCGCTTCGTGCGCCAGCACACCGTCAACCGCTTCGGCCCGGTACGCGAGGTGGAAAAGACGCTGGTGCTGGAGGTGGCGTTCGATTCGATCCACGCCTCCAAACGCCACAAATCGGGCGTCGCCATGCGCTTCCCCCGCATCAGCCGCATCCGCACCGACAAGCCAGCGGCAGAGGCGGACCTCATCGCGACCCTGCTGAAGCTGGTGAGTTAGGTCATCCTCTCACGAAACCGTACCCCCGCGCAGGCGGGGATACGCCTACCCCTGAGGCACCGGCTCCAACGCGATCTCGAACAGCGTCGGCCACCATTTCCCCGTCACGAACAACCGCTTCCCCGTCGCATCCCACGCGATCCCGTTCAGCACCGCCTCCGGGTCGAGCGGCCCCAGTTCCGCACGCAACGGCGCCAGGTCGACCAGCGCGTCGACCTCGCCAGTCGCCGGGTCGATCCGCACGATATAGTCGCGGTGCCAGATATTGCCCCACAGCTTGCCGTCGATCATCTCCAGCTCGTTGAGGTTATGCACCGGCCGGCCATTGGCGGTGATCGTCACCCGCCGCTGCTCCTTGAACGTCTTGGGGTCCATGAAGCGCAGGGTCGGCGTCCCGTCCGACAGGATCAGCGATTTGCCATCGCTCGCCAGCCCCCAGCCTTCGCCGGAATAGCGCGCGCGACCGACCGGTTTCAGCGTCTTGCGGTCCCAGCGATGCGCGATCCCGTCCTGCCACGTGATGCTGACCAGCTGGGCGCCGTCGACCGCCAGCCCCTCGCCGAACTGCAGCCCCGGCAGCTTCGTGCGCGCCAGCACCTTGCCGTCGCTCAACCGCACCCGCCGCACGTCGGACACGCCGGGCTGGCCGGTGCTTTCGAACAGGCTGCCGTCCTGCCACACCAACCCTTGCGTGAACGCGGCGCGATCATGCGGATAGCGCGCGACGATCCTCGCCCCGATCGCCTCGACCGGGACCGGCACATGCGCGGCGGGCGGCGTGCCGGTCTGCGCGACGGCGGCGGTGGTGGCGAGCGCGAGGCTCAACGGCAGTGTCCAGCGGATCATGCGCATTCTTGTCCTTGGCCCCTTGTTCTCGACCAATGCTTGCCGGCGCCTGAACCGTTCAGAACGGCACCGCCGGCCCGGCCGGCACGATGCCGGTCGGATTGATATCCTTGTGGCTGCGATAATAGTGCGTCTTGATCTGGTCGAGGTCGATCGTGTCGCCAACGCCGGGCAGCGCGGCGATCCGTTCGGTCAGCGCGCGCAGCCGTGGATAATCGACCAGCCGGCGGATATTGCACTTGAAATGCCCGTGATAGACCGGGTCGAACCGCACCAATGTCGTGAACAGCCGGATATCCGCCTCGGTCAGCCGATCGCCGACCAGCCAGTCACCGGTCAGCCGATCCTCCAGCCAGTCGAGCGAATCGAACAGGGCATGGACCGCCATGTCATACGCGTCCTGCGTCGTCGCAAAGCCCGCGCGGTAGACGCCGTTGTTCACGGTTTCGTAGACCCGCGCGTTCACCGCATCGATCTCGCCGCGCAGCTCGCGTGGGTAGAAGTCGCCCGGCGTCGCACCCAGATCGTCGAACGCCGTATTCAGCATCCGGATGATCTCCGACGATTCGTTGTTCACGATCCGCCGGTCCTGCTTGTCCCACAGGACGGGCACCGTAATCTTTCCGGTCATCCCCGGACTGGCCATGGTATAAAGCTCGTGCAGGTGATCGACGCCGTTCACCGGATCGCCCGTCCCGCCGAACGCCTGGGCAAAGCTCCACCCCTGCGCGCCCATCAGCGGTCCCACGACCGTCACCGGCAACAATGTCTCCAGCCCTTTCAGCGCGCGGACGACCAGGGTGCGATGCGCCCATGGACAGGCGAGGCTGACATAAAGGTGATAGCGATCCGCCGCCGCCGGCACGCCCGCCTGCCCCTCGGGCTCCGGCGATCCGTCGCGGGTCAGCCAGTCGCGAAACCCGCTTTCCGCCCGCTGGAAATTGCCCGACGCATCGGTCGGCGCGACCGGCGTCTCGTTGGTCCACATCCCGTCCTGCACCATACCCATCGGCGATTCGTCTCCGCTGTCGTCGCCGGGGGGAACGCGCCTACCCCGCGTCGGGGTTCCCGCCATCCCGGCGCGCCGCGCTTTCGCGCTTCAGCGGCCGGCTGACCGGGCAGACTTCCTGCACGAACCCGTTCAGCGTGTTGGTCAGGTTGTCGGGCACCAGCCGGTAATAAACGAACTGCCCGCGCTTCTCGCTGCTGACGAGGCCCGCCGATTCGAGGATCGAGAGATGCTGCGAAATCGACGGTTTCGACATGTCGAACCGCGCCGCAATCTCGCCCGCGCTCAATTCCGCATGGGCCAGATAGGCAAGGATCTTGCGCCGGGGCACCGACGCCAATGCTTCGAACACACGCTGCATGCGACCGGAGATAGGCGCGAACGGCCAGCTTGACAAACATGCTTCGTTATTTAGGTTATTTCCTAATTACCGAAGGAGAATCGGCATGAGTGACGGTTCGACACTGCGGATGAAGGCGACCGCAACCAGCGATGCGGTGAGCGGCCGGGTCCGCTGGGCCCCGATACGGTCGTTGTGGATCGGCGGCATGACGCTGGTCGCACTCGCCCTCGCGCCGTTCCACGTCACTTGGGGCAGCGTGGCCCTGTTCCTCGTGACCAGCGGCATCACGCTGTGCGCCGGGCATTCGGTCGGGCTGCACCGGCTGCTGATCCATCGCAGCTTCGTCGCGCCACGCTGGCTCGAACGCGTGCTCGTCTATCTCGGCACGCTGGTCGGCATGGCCGGGCCGCTCGGCATGGTCCGGCTGCACGACATGCGCGACTGGGCACAGCGCCAGCCGGAATGCCACCCGCTCCACGCGCATCGCGCACCGATGGCAAAGGATGCTTGGTGGCAAATGCATTGCCGGCTCGACCTCACCCATCCGCCGCGCTTCGAACCCGAACCCTATCTGCGAGACGATCGCTTCCTGCGCTGGCTGGAGGCAAGCTGGATGGCGCAGCAACTTCCGTGGGCACTGTTGTTCTGGTCGATCGGCGGACTGCCATGGCTGGTGTGGGGGGTGCCGATGCGAGTCGCGGTCGGCGTCACCGGCCATTGGCTGGTCGGCCACATCACCCATCGCACCGGCCCGGCGGGCTGGGTGATCGACGGCGCCGCCGTGCAGGGCCACGACCTGCCCGCCGCCGCCCTCATCACCTTTGGCGAGGCATGGCACGGCAACCACCACGCCTTTCCCGAATCGGCCCGGCTGGGGATCTTGCCGGGGCAGCATGATCCGGGCTGGTGGCTGTTGCTGGCGCTGCGGCGAATCGGCTGGGTCAGCGCGCTGAACGAACCGGCGCATCTGCCGCCGCGTGCGGGGTTGCGGCGGGTCGGAATCGATGCTCCCTCTATCGGAAAGGTCGCGACGTCATGACATCCGGAGCAGCCCCGTCCTTTGAGCGCCGGGCAACCGCGCTGACGATCGCCGCGTTCGCAGCGGTAGCAGAAATCTCGGTCATCTCCCTCGGCTTCGAGATGCTCCCGCGTCTTGTCTATCGGGGCGAGTATGAGATCGACGCGTTCGTCACGTTTCTGACCCTGTACCTGGTTTTCGGAGCGATCATCGCCGTTCCGCTGTGCGTCGCGATCGGCTTGCCGCTTTGGCACCTTGCCATGCGAACCGCGCGCGAACGTCGAAGCGACGCTGTGCGATTTGGACTGGCCACAGGCGCGATCATCGGATGGATCATTTCCTTCCTGTCGACCAATGGCACCCAAGCGTCGGTCACCTTCGATATCTTGCTGCTGTTCCTGCTCTTTTGCGGTGCAGGCATTTCCACCGGCTGGATCGCGCATCGCCTCGGATATCCCCGGCCCTGAGCATCCGATGTTGCCAGCCATTCGGTTCGACGCGCTTGGCCCCCACCGGCAAAGGTCGATCGGGATCGACTGCGCTACAGCCCCGGCAAGCATGGTGCCATCCAGCCCCGCCGCATCCGCAGCGAGACGACGCCTATTCCTTGTCGAGCGTACCCACGCGCAGGGAGTACGACCCGAATGTCGCTCCGACCTGAAACGTAATCCTGGCAAAGCCGGGGTTCGCTTGGCTCCGGTATCGAACAAGCGCCGCTCGCTGCCCAAGCCTTCGCCGGAACGACGGACCCGTTTCGATGGGTCGGGCCCAGCCCGCCCGCATCACCCAGCCCCGATCAACCGCAACAGCGAGCAATCGGGATCGAGCAGCGCCCCAATCCGCAATCCGTTTTGCGGCATCGGCGGCTGAAGTCGCGGATAACCGGTGGTCTTCACCGGCACCCCCGCCGCCAGGGCCACCGCATAAAAACCGTCGACATCATCGAGTCGCAGGCAGCTGCCATAGCCACTGGTCGTCGGATCGAAGTCGGGCCAGGGAAAGAACTCCAGCTGCAGGTCGCCCCGCGTCAGGATCATCCATCCCGCATCGCGCCACGCCTCTTCAAACCCCAGCTTCGCATAGAAAGCCGACGTCACCGCGAAATCCCGCGATGGCAGATTGGGTGTTGCCCGGTCCATCATCATCCTCGCTCGGAATAGCGTAGCGACCATCCCACCAGACGCCGCAAACAGGCGGACAGGATGCCTACCCCTGCATCGCCCGGCAACACGCCCGCCGCTCGCCGCTACGAAGGCTCCGCTTCCGCCACGGCACGCGGACGGGGTCCCCGACGCTGCCCCAAACGAAAAGAGGCCGGCTATCCCTTCGGACAGCCGGCCCCGTTTTCATCGCCGAAGCGAGAACCTCACAGCTTGTTGAGGTTCACCGCTGCGTGCTTGCCGCGACGATCGACTTCCAGCTCGAACTCGAGCCGGTCGCCTTCGTTGAGGGTCGGCAGACCCGCACGCTCGACGGCCGAGATGTGGACGAATGCGTCCGGCTGGCCATCGTCGCGCTGGATGAAGCCGAAGCCCTTCATCGCGTTGAAGAACTTCACGACGCCGCTTGCGCGCTCGCCGGTCAGCTGACGCTGCGGGCCGCCCATGCCGCCGCCTGCACCGCCACGCGGGCCGGCATCACGCGGTTCGCGCGGAGCACCGCCGCCGGTGACTTCCATCGGCTCGCCATCGATCTTGAGGTCGGTCGCCGAGATGCGGCCGCCACGATCGACGAGGGTGAAGCCCATCGGCTGACCTTCGGCAAGGGCGCTGAGGCCCGCCTGCTCGACGGCCGAGATGTGGACGAACACGTCTTCGCCGCCGTCATCGCGCACGACGAAGCCGAAGCCCTTCTGCGCGTTGAAGAACTTGACCACGCCAGTTGCTTCGCCAACGACCTGCGGGGGCATGCCACGGCCACCGCCGCCGCCACCACCGAAGCCGCCGCCACCGCCGCCGCCACGGAAACCGCCGCCGCCGCCGCCGAAGCCGCCGCGATCACCGCCGCCGAAGCCGCCACGGTCGCCGCCGCCGCCGAAGCCACCGCCGCCACCGAAGCCGCCACGATCGCCACCGCCGAAGCCGCCGCCACCGAAACCACCACGGTCGCCGCCGAAGCCGCCGCCGCCGAAGCCACCGCCGCCGCCGCCGTAGCTGCTGCCGCCGCCTTCGTCACCAAAACCGTCGCGCTTGTCCCTGCCGCGCCCACCGCGCTCGCCGCGCCGTCCTCGATCGAAACTCATTGCCCTGTTCGTCTTCCCGGTTCGCCCAACTTCATCGTAAACCCAAGCGTCGAGCGAAAAACGCAGGTGTCCGGGCACCGCCAAACCGGGTGCCACTTCCTTGCCATAGCCTAAAACACGATGGGTCCAAACCTATTTCACCGCAACAATGCGTCTCGTCGTCCCGAACCTTGTACAATTGTGGCGAAAGCGGCACAGATTCGCCCCATGGATACCATTTTCGCGCTGCTGGCCGACCCCGCCGCCTGGGCCGCTTTCCTCACACTGGTCGTGCTGGAGGTCGTTCTTGGTATCGACAACCTGATCTTCATCTCGATTCTCTCGAACAAGCTGCCCGCGCACCAACAGCAACTGGCGCGGCGAATCGGGATCGGACTGGCGCTGGTCATGCGCCTGCTGCTGCTGTCGATGATCGCGTTCATCGTGTCGCTGACCAACCCGGTGTTCGACCTGGGGATTCAGGGCGCGGCCGACGGCTATGGTCGCCCGACCTTCGAAACCGCGTTTTCGTGGCGCGACCTGATCCTGATCGCTGGCGGGCTGTTCCTGGTGTGGAAGGCGACGAAGGAAATCCATCACACGATGGATGACGAACCGAGCGGGGATACGCTCGACAAGAAGGGCAGCGTGGCGCTCAGCTTCGGATCGGCGATCGCGCAGATCGTGGCGCTCGACATGGTGTTCTCGATCGATTCGATCCTGACCGCGGTCGGCATGACCGACGAGGTGCCGATCATGATGGCCGCCGTGATCGTGACGGTCGGCATCATGCTGATCGCCGCCGATCCGCTGGCACGCTTCATCAATGCCAATCCGACCGTCGTCATGCTGGCGCTCGGCTTCCTGCTGATGATCGGCGCGGTGCTCATCGCCGACGGCTTCGGCGTGCATGTGCCCAAGGGCTATATCTATGCCGCGATGGCGTTCTCCGCCGGGGTCGAGACGCTCAACATCGTCTCGCGCCGATCCAAGGCGAAGAAGCGCCTGGCCAGAGAAGCCATTGAGCGGAACGCTTCCAACGGCTAGGCGCCACGTATGACCGTTTATTTCCACGAAGAAGACCTGCCCGAAGGCGTCTTTGCTCCCGGCGCCGACATCGCCGTCGATACCGAGACGATGGGCCTCATCACCCCGCGCGACCGGCTGTGCGTCGTGCAGCTGTCCGACGGCGGCGAGGACCAGCATCTGGTCCGGTTCAACCCCGGCAGCAGCTATGCCGCGCCGAACCTGAAGGCGGTGCTGGCCGACCAGACCCGCGTGAAGCTCTATCATTTCGGCCGGTTCGACCTGGCGGCGATCGAATATTATCTGGGCGTCGTCGCCGCGCCGGTATTCTGTACCAAGATCGCGTCGCGGCTGGTGCGCACCTATACCGATCGCCACGGCCTGAAGGAGCTGGTGCGCGAATTGCTGGGGCAGGATATCTCCAAGCAGCAGCAATCGTCCGACTGGGGCGGTCCGGTCCTGTCGGATGCGCAGCGCGACTATGCCGCGTCCGACGTGCGCTTCCTCCATGCGCTGCGCACCGAACTGGCCAAGCGGCTCGACCGCGAAGGGCGCACCGCGCTGGCGCAGGCCTGTTTCGACTTCCTGCCGCACCGCGCACGGCTGGATATCGCCGGCTGGCCGGAAATCGACATCTTCGCGCACATGTAGGGGTAAGGCCATGTCGGACATCGCCCGCCAGGAACGAACGCGCCGGCAGCGCCGTGCCGCGCCCGGCAGCGCGCATGACCGGCTGATCGCGATCCTGATGGTCGCGCTGCCGATCGGCATCGGCGTGCTGGCGGCGTTCCTGGTCATGGCGCCGCTGTTCATGCGCGGCGATACCAGCTTCGTGCTCGACAAGAACAAGGTCGATGTCGCGCAGGAACGCATGCGCCTGCGCGCCGCCGAATATCGCGGACAGGATGCCAAGGGGCAGCCCTTCGTCATCGATGCCGGCTCGGCGGTGCAGAAGAGCTCGGCCGAACCGGTGGTGCAGTTGCAGCAGCTGGCCGCCGGCATCCGCTTGCCCGACGGTCCCGCCCGCCTCACCGCGCCGCGCGGGCGCTATGACATGCGTTCCGAACAGGTCGATGTGCTGGGCCCGATCCAGTTTCGCGCGGCGAACGGCTATTCGCTCGATACCGTCCACGCGACCGTCGACCTGAAGACCCGCAAGCTGCGCAGCGGCAGCGCGGTCACCGGCACCACGTCGATGGGCAATTTCAGCGGCGACCGCCTCGATGCCGATCTGGAGGCACGCACCGTGCGCCTGACCGGCAATGCGCGCTTGCGCATCGACCCCACACGCACGAAATAGTCGCCCATGATTCGTCCCGCGCTCCCCGGCCTTGTCGCCACCCTCGGCCTCCTCGCGATCGCGGGGTCGGCCCCGGCACAGACGCGGCATGATTCGAACGCGCCGATCGACGTGTCGGCCAACGCCATCGAATTGCAGGACAAGCAGCAGCGCGCGGTCTTCACCGGCGGCGCGGTGTTCCGTCAGTCGACCATGACGCTGAACGCCGACCGCGTGGTCATCGCCTATAGCGGGCAGATTACCGACGGCGCGCCACAGGCGACCCGGATCGACGCGACCGGCAATGTCACCCTGACCCGCCCCGACCAGACCGCGAAGTCGCGCTTCGCGGTGTACGACATCAACCGCCGCGTGGTGACGATGGTCGGCGGGGTACGGCTGACGCAGGGGGCCAACACGCTGAACGGCGGACGCCTGTCGATCGACCTCGACACCGGCCGCGCAACGATCGACGGATCGGGCGTGGGCAGCACCCCTGCCCCCGGCGGCGGCGTGCAGCAAAGCGGCGGCCGCGTCACCGGGCGCTTCTCGGTGCCCAAGCGGAATTGACGCGGCGAAAAGCGACTCGCGCACTATCCGTTCGTCCTGAGTAGCCATTGAGCTTGTCGAAAGGGCGTATCGAAGGACCGCCACAGGTGCTTCGATATGGGTCTTCGACTTCGCTCAGCCCCTACTCAGCATGACCGGTTTTGCTTGGGTGGCTTTTCACCGCACCAGCCGCCCAAACTACCGAACGCATCTTTCCTTTTCGCTCAGCTCCATGCAATAATCCTGCCAAAGTCGAGGCAGTAACGCCCCGATACCCATCGCCCAAGCGATCAGGACGTTGCCGATGCCCGACACCACCCTGCTGACTCCCGCCACCGACACCCGGCCCTTTGCCGAGCCGCCCTCGGATCGCGGGCTGTCGGTCGTGTCGATCGCCAAGTCGTACGACAAGCGGGTCGTGCTGTCCGACGTATCGATGTCGGTCGGCCGCGGCGAGGTTGTCGGCCTGCTCGGCCCCAACGGCGCGGGCAAGACCACCAGCTTCTATTCGGCGATGGGCCTCGTAAAGCCCGACGCCGGCCGCATCCTGCTCGATGGCGAAGATATCACCGCGCTGCCGATGTACCGCCGCGCGATTCTGGGCCTTGGCTATCTGCCGCAGGAAACCTCGATCTTTCGCGGGCTGTCGGTCGAAAAGAACATCCTCGCCGTCCTCGAACTGGCCGAACCGGACAAGACGGCGCGTGCCGCCCGGCTCGAACAGTTGCTCGACGAATTCGGCCTCACCCGCCTGCGCAGCGCGTCTGCGATGGCGCTGTCGGGCGGTGAGCGACGCCGCGCCGAGATTGCTCGCGCGCTGGCGGCCAATCCGACGATCATCCTGCTCGACGAACCGTTCGCCGGCATCGATCCGATCTCGATCGCCGACATCCGCGACCTGGTGATCCAGCTCAAATCGCGCGGCATCGGCGTGCTCATCACCGACCATAATGTCCGCGAGACACTGGAAATCGTCGACCGCGCCTACATCATCTATGACGGCCGGGTCCTGTTCGCCGGATCGCCCGCCGAACTGGTCGCCGACGCGAACGTCCGCCGCCTGTATCTGGGCGAGGGTTTCGAACTTTAGGGGTCCAAACTTGCTCGGGACAGGGTCGTGACGGAGCGGAATTTCAAGCCAGGCAAGAAGCAAGGAGGGCGCGATGTGGCACATCGTGACCGACGCGCGACGCCGCATGGCTTCAAATTCCGCCCGCCGCGCAGCGGTCGCCCGTGGGAGGCCGCCGAGCATCGTCGCTTGCTTGTGCGTAGCGTAGCTACGCAACGGCGCTACGCTCCTTGTCGGCGGCCTCCCACGGGCGATCACGATCCCTGTCCCGAGCAAGTTTGGACCCTGTCATGAGCCTCGCCCCTCGCCTCGACCTGCGCCAGTCGCAATCGCTGGTGATGACGCCGCAGCTGCAGCAGGCGATCCGCCTGCTCGCGCTGTCGAACCTCGAGATCGAGGGGTTCATCGCCGAAGAGGTCGAAAAGAACCCGCTGCTCGATTCAGGGACCGGCGGCAGCGACGACGACGGCCCCGCCTTCGAAACGCCCGAAACGCCGGTCTCCAGCGACCCCGCCGGGTCGGACGAACTGCTCGGGCTGGGCGCGGCGAGCGGCGAATCGCTCGACCTCGATCTGGGCGATACCTTCCACCACGACAGCCCGTCGGACGGCGTCGGCTCGCTCGACGGCGGCCTCGGCCTCGCGGCGACCGGCAGCGGCGGGTTCGACGAAGCCCCCGACTTCGACACCTTCGCCAGCGACGACGTGTCGCTCGCCGATCACCTGCTGCAACAGGCCGGGGCCTGCGTCGCCGGGGCCGACCTGTTTATCGCCAGCGCGATCATCGATCAGATCGACGAATGCGGCTATCTCGCCGGCTCGCTGCTCGACATCGCCCACCGCCTCGGCGTGCCGCTGGCGCGGGTCGAATCGGTGCTGGGCATCGTCCAGACCTTCGACCCCAGCGGCGTCGGTGCGCGCAGCCTGGCCGAATGCCTGACGATCCAGGCCAAGGAGGTCGACCGCTACGACCCCTGCATGGCACGGCTGATCGACAATCTCGACCTCGTGGCGCGCGGTGCGCTGCCGCAGCTGCGTCGCATCTGCGAGGTCGATGACGAAGACCTCGCCGACATGATCCGCGAACTGCGCGGCTACGACCCCAAACCCGGCTGCCGCTTCGGCGGGGAGCGCACGCAATCGGTCGTCCCCGACCTGTTCGTCGCCCCGCGCGGGACCGGATGGGCGGTGGAGATCAACGGCGCGACCCTGCCCCGCGTCCTCGTCAATCGCGGCTATTATGCCGAACTCAGCGCCAATGGCGACAAATCGTCCAAGGCGTGGCTGTCCGACTGCCTCGCCAGCGCTAACTGGCTGATGAAAGCGCTCGACCAGCGTCAGCGCACCATCCTGAAGGTCGCGACCGAGATCGTGAAGCAGCAGGAGGCGTTCTTTCGCCAGGGCGTCGCCCATCTCCGCCCGCTGACGCTCGCCCGCGTCGCGGAGGCGATCGAGATGCACGAATCGACCGTCAGCCGCGTGACGTCGAACAAATATCTCTCCTGCCCGCGCGGGCTGTTCGAGCTGAAATATTTCTTCACCTCGGCGATCCAGTCGGCCGATGGCGGCGAAGCGGTCTCGGCGCTGGCGGTGAAAGACGCGATCCGCACCCTGATCGCGAACGAGGACCCGAAGAAGATCCTGTCCGACGACACGCTGGTCGAACTGCTGAACGCCAAGGGCTTCGATATCGCGAGGCGCACGGTCGCCAAGTACCGCGAGGCGATCGGGCTGGGGTCGTCGGTCCAGCGGCGGCGGCAAAAGGCGCTGGGCGGCTAAGCCTTTCCTCCCCGGGGCAAGCTATGCGCCAGCGCCAGCTCCCGACCCCGAGCACCAAAGCGCACCCGCGACAATATGCGGTAGCGGACACGGTCCAGCTGGAAGGGGCAAAGGCTGTCCCGGCTGCCAAAGTTTCAGCCGCCGTTGGATATTGGGCATTTCGGAATCGATCACTGCCAGCGGGTTACCGTCACCGTACCGGGTCGCGCTGCGATAGCGCAATGTCGGGCGATAGGCACCATCTGCCAGCCGGTTGACCGTGATCCAGAAGCCGAAGGGCGCGTCGCTTGTCGGTTCGGCGGAAATGATCGCGCCACGCAACCGACCCGACCCGATATAGCGGACTTCTTGGTTATTGTTGCGCCCGGTCAATTTCCGGTAGACCTGCACGAACGTGTCCGCCGCCCGGTCATATCGGAACACCGACGTCCCAACCCGCTGGTCGTTGTTACCACTGTGCAGGCTCGCAGCCTGTACGAACAGCAGCGGCAGAGTTGGGCGGGGATACACGATCCGGGCATCGTTCAGGAAATGTGGCTGCGAAAACAGGTCGGGCTTGCCATCTACCAGCATGGCGCCGAACGGGACGCGACACGTTCGCCCTGAATCGTTGCTTATGCACAGCCGGATCGCGCCCGGCACGGTATCGTCCGGGTCGCCGGTCGGATCGGCGATCATCGATCCGGGCCTCGCAACGAAACGCCAGCCCGGCCGTAGTCCGAATGGCGTCGACAAATCGAGCGAGACCGGACGAGGCGATGCCGGGGCCGCCGGGGCGATGGCCGGCGGCGCAAGCAGGAATGAAACAGCGATCGGAACCGAAATTCTCATCGTCATTGCCCAAGCTTTTTAAACAGACGCTAAACGTCCAGCTTTTCATAATCCGCCGGCGGCGGCACGCCCTCCATCCGCTCGGCCAGCAGCGGGCGGAAGCTCGGGCGGCTCTTCATGCCGACATACCAGCGCTTGGCCAGGTCGTGCGTCTTGAAGTCGATCCCGCCCAGATAGTCGGCGATCGAAATCTGCGCGGCGGCGGCCAGGTCGGCCAGGCTCATCGTCGCGCCGCCGATCCACTGCCGATGGTCGAGCAGGTAATCGATATAGTCGAGATGCTCGACCGCCGCCTTCATCGCCTCGCGCAGCACGCGCGTATCGGGTGTCTGGCGGTGGACGATGCGCTTTTCCATCCGCTCCATCAGCAGCGGCCCGGTGATCTCGCGATAGAATTGGGTATCGAACCACGTCACCAGCCGGCGCTGTTCGGCGCGGTCGGCGGCGCTGCCGTTCAGCATGGCGGGCTTGTCGCCCGTCTCCTCGATATATTCGCAGATCGCCATCGAATCGATCAACCGGACGCCGGCCGCGTCGTCGATCATCACCGGGGTCTGCCCGGCCGGGTTGAGGTGCAGGAACTCGTCGCGCCGCGTCCACGGCGATTCGCGCACCGGCTGATACCCGATGCTCTTTTCCGCCAGCAACAGACGGACTTTTCGCGAGAAAGGACATAGCGGGAATTGCAGGAGCTGCCACATGGTCCCGTGTTAGGCGGCACGCTCGCCGTGCGGAAGGGGATTCGTGTGGGGTTGCTCGTAAGCGTGCTGTGGCTGGTCGCGGCGATCGCGCTCACCGACCGGTCGCCGCGCCCATGGGTACAGGGGGTGGCGGTCGTCTGCGCCGGGATCGCCGGCACCACGCTGCCCGACCTCGACCTGCTGCTCCCCCTTGGCCATCGCAGCGGCCTGACCCATTCGCTGTTACCGCTGGCGCTGGCGCTGGTCGCGGCGCGCTGGCGGCCGGTGATGGCGGGGCTGGCGATCGGCATCGCCCTGCACCTGGCCGCCGATACCTTCCCCAATGCGATGCGGGGCTATGCCATGGTCAGGCTGCCGGGCGTCGGATCGATCGGCGCGACCGGCTCCTATGTGTGGCTGGGGGTGCAGGCAGTGGCGGCGACGCTTGCCGGGGCGGTGCTGCTGGCGGCGGCCTTGCCGGTACGTGCCGCGCTGCCCACGGCGGCGGCGCTCATGCTGGTCGGCATCGCGTATCTGTTCGCGACCGATGGCGGCTGGCCGGCGCTGGCGGTGTACGGCGCATTCGGCTGGCTCGCACTGCGACGGCGCGTTCCGGACTAACCTGCTGGCAAGGTTTTTTCGGTATGCCCGGCATCATGGAAGCGACATTTTCGATCGTCAACGACGTGGGCCATGGGTTGATGCGGATCACCATGGCGGGCTTTTTCGAATCAAGCGACATCGCCCGCTTCGCTGCGGCTCGCGATCGGGAACTGGTCGCGCTCGGCACGCGCCCCAATCAGCATCTGACGCTGGTCGATATCCGCGCGATGGATATCCAGGCGGCAGATAGCGTCGCCACGTTTCACCAGCTGCTAGCCGATCCCCGCACCACCTCGCGCCGGATCGCGTTCGTGGTCGGACGCTCGCTGGCCGCGATGCAGATCCGCCGCGCGGCACGCGAGCGCGACACCCGCTATTTCGCGGAACTGGACGAGGCCGAGGGCTGGCTGCTCTCGCCGGAGATACCGGCGCAAACGGCGTACCGGGCCGGCTGACCGACCCGGTATCCGTCGTCAGGCGGCAGCCTCCGCCCGCTGCGCCACCGCCGCATCGTCGCTGATCGGATGCGACAGGCGGGTCAGCATTTCCTTTGGCACCACCTGCCAGAAATGGCGCTTCGCCCGGTCCCAATCCTCGAGGATCGCACCCGACCAGCGGCTGTCGGTCATCGCGTGATGTTCCGCGACCAGCCCCTTCAGCACCGCTTCCCAATGCGCCGATCCCAGCCGGTGGAGCGTGATGCTCTCCGGATTATGGTTCCGCTCGAAGCTGGCGTCGGGATCATAGATGAACGCCGTGCCGCCGGTCATGCCCGCACCGAAATTGGTGCCGGTCCGCCCCAGCACCACCGCCGTGCCGCCGGTCATATATTCGCAGCCATTGGCGCCGCAGCCCTCGACCACCACGGTCGCACCCGAATTGCGCACCGCGAAGCGCTCGCCCGCCTGCCCCGCCGCGAACAGCTTGCCGCTGGTCGCGCCGTACAGGACGGTGTTCCCGACGATGGTGTTCTCATGGCTCTTCAGCGGCGACGACACCATCGGGCGAACGGTGATGATCCCGCCCGACAGCCCCTTGCCGACATAATCGTTGGCGTCGCCGAACACCTCCAGCTTGATCCCCTTGCACAGGAACGCGCCCAGGCTCTGCCCGGCCGACCCACGCAGGCGGACGGTAACATGCCCGTCGGCCAGCTTGCTCATCCCGAACTTGCGGGTGATCTCGGAGGACAGCCGCGTGCCGACCGCGCGGTGCGTGTTGCGCACCGAATAGGTCAGCTGCATCTTCTCACCGCGCGAGAAGACCGCGGCGGCATCCTTGATCATCTGCGCGTCGAGGCTGTCGGGCACTTCGTTGCGGAAGGTCGACAGGCTGAAGCGCCGCTCGCTCTCGTCCGCGTCCACCTTCGCCAGGATCGGGTTGAGGTCGAGATCGTCGAGATGCTCGGCCCCGCGGCTGACCTGGCGCAGGAACTCGGTGCGTCCGACCACTTCATCAAGGCTGCGCACGCCCAGCCGCGACAGAATCTCGCGCACTTCCTCGGCAATGAAGGTCATCAGGTTGATAACCTTTTCCGGCGTGCCGGTGAACTTGGCGCGCAGCCGCTCGTCCTGCACGCACACGCCGACCGGACAGGTGTTGCTGTGGCACTGGCGCACCATGATACAGCCCATCGCCACGAGGCTCAGCGTACCGATGCCGAACTCCTCAGCCCCAAGGATCGCGGCGGCAACGATGTCGCGCCCGGTCTTCAGGCCACCATCGGTGCGCAGCACCACGCGCCCGCGCAGGCCGTTGAGGGTCAGCGTCTGGTTGACCTCGCTCAGCCCCATTTCCCACGGGGTACCGGCGTACTTGATCGAGGTCTGCGGGCTGGCCCCGGTCCCGCCGACATGGCCCGACACCAGGATGACGTCGGCATGCGCCTTCGCCACGCCCGCAGCGACCGTGCCGATCCCGGCCGAGCTGACCAGCTTCACGCAGACCCGCGCCTTCGGGTTGATCTGCTTCAGGTCATAGATGAGCTGCGCCAGATCCTCGATCGAATAGATGTCGTGGTGCGGCGGCGGCGAGATGAGCGTCACCCCCGGCGTCGCATGGCGCAGCTTGGCGATGAACTCGGTCACCTTGAAGCCGGGCAGCTGCCCGCCCTCGCCGGGCTTGGCGCCCTGCGCGACCTTGATCTCGATCTCGTCGCAGGCGTTGAGATATTCGGCGGTGACGCCGAAGCGGCCCGACGCCACCTGCTTGATGACCGAATTGCCGTTGTCGCCATTCTCGTACGGCTGATAGCGGATGCTATCCTCGCCGCCCTCGCCCGACACCGCCTTCGCGCCGATGCGGTTCATCGCGATCGCCAGCGTCTCATGCGCTTCCGGGCTGAGTGCGCCCAGCGACATGCCCGGCGTCACGAAGCGCTTGCGGATCTCGGTGATCGCCTCAACCTGTTCGATGGCCACGCCGGTTTCGGGGAAATTGAACTCGAGCACGTCGCGCAGATAGACCGGCGGCAGGTCGCGCACGCCCCGCGAAAACTGCATGTAGGTCGAATAGCTGTCGGTCGCGACCGCGGTCTGCAACAGGTGCATCAGCTGCGCCGAATAGGCATGCGCCTCACCCCCGCCGCGCTGGCGATAGAAGCCACCGATCGGCAGGTTCACGACCGCGCTGTCGAACGCCGCGTCGTGGCGCTGCGTCGCGTTGACGTGCAGCGAGTGATAGCCTTCGCCCGAAATCTTCGCCGGCATGCCGGGGAAGAAGTCGTTGACCAGCGCGCGCGACAGGCCGACCGCCTCGAAATTATACCCGCCGCGATAGCTGGAGATTACCGCGATCCCCATCTTCGACAAAATCTTCAGCAGCCCTTCGTCGATCGCGGTGCGATGGCGCTTCAGCGCCTCGTCCATGCTGATCTCGCCGAACAGCCCGCGTGCGTGGCGATCGGCGATGGCGGCTTCGGCCAGATAGGCGTTCACCGTCGTCGCGCCGACCCCGATCAGCACCGCATAATAATGGGTGTCGAGACATTCCGACGACCGCACGTTGATCGAGGCATAGGAGCGCAGCCCCTTGCGGACCAGATGCGTGTGGACGGCGGCGGCGGCCAGCACGCCGGCGATCGGCACCTTGGTCGCGTCCAGATGCTCGTCGGTCAGGAACAGCTCGCTGCGCCCTTCGCGCACCGCCTGTTCGGCCTGCGCACGGATGCGGGCGATGGCGGCGCGCAGCGCCTCCGGCCCCTCGCCCGCCGAGAAGGTGCAGTCGATCTCCGCCGCCTGCGCCCCGAAATGCGCCTTCAGCCGCAGCCAGTCGGTGTTGGTCAGCACCGGGCTGTTCAGCACCAGCACCGCGCTCGCCCGGTCGGCGGTGTCGAGGATGTTGGCGAGGTTCCCGAACCGCGTCTTGAGCGACATGACGTAGCGCTCACGCAACGGGTCGATCGGCGGGTTGGTAACCTGGCTGAAATTCTGGCGGAAGAAATGGCTGATGAGGCGCGGGCGGTCGGAAATGACCGCCAGCGGGGTGTCGTCGCCCATCGACCCGATGGCTTCCTTGCCGCCTTCGACCATCGGCGACAGGATCAGCTCCATATCCTCCAGCGTCTGCCCGGCGCACACCTGCCGCCGCGCCAGTTCGGCGCGGTCGTAGCGCAGCGGGTCGGCGGTGGGGGCCGGCAGGTCGTCGATCGTCAGGAACTTGGCGGTCATGGCGGCATAGTCCGCCTCGCCCGCGATCTTGTCCTTGATCGCGCGGTCCTTGTAGAGCTTGCCCTCGGTCAGATCGACGGCGAGCATCTCGCCCGGCCCCAATCGCCCCTTCTCGACCACCGTCGCTTCGGCCACCGGGACCATGCCTGCTTCCGATCCGACGATCAGCAGCCCGTCGCCGGTCAGCGTGTAGCGCAACGGGCGTAACGCGTTGCGATCCAGCCCGGCGACCGCCCAACGACCATCGGTCATCGCGAGTGCGGCCGGGCCGTCCCACGGCTCCATGACGCTGGCGAGGTAATCGTACATCGCGGTATGGGCGGGCGGCATGTCCGACACGCCCTGCCATGCCTCGGGCACCAGCATCAGCTTGGCGGTCGGCGCATCGCGGCCCGACCGACAGATCGTCTCGAACACCGCGTCCAGTGCGGCGGTGTCCGACGCGCCGGCCGGGATCACCGGCTTGATATCCTCCGACCGCTCACCGAACGCGATGCTCGCCATCTTGATCTCGTGGCTGAGCATCCAGTTCTTGTTGCCGCGGATCGTGTTGACCTCACCGTTATGCGCCAGGCAGCGGAACGGCTGCGCCAGCCACCATTGCGGAAAGGTGTTGGTCGAATAGCGCTGGTGAAAGATCGCGACGCGCGATTCGAAGCGTTCGTCGGTCAGGTCGGGATAGAAATCCGACAGGCTCTCCGCGAGGAACAGCCCCTTGTAGATGATCGAGCGGCACGACAGCGAACAGAAATAGAAACCGGTGATCTGCGCGGCGATGATCCGCTTCTCGATCCGGCGGCGGACCAGGTACAGGTTCTTCTCGAACTCGGCCTCGTCCATCTCTTCGGGAGCCGGCCCGGCGATCATGATCTGCTCGATCTCGGGCCGGGTCGCCTGCGCCTTCATGCCGATGACCGACACGTCGACCGGCACCTGCCGCCAGCCATAGATCGACCAGCCCGCCTCGATGATCTCCGATTCGACCAGCGTACGGCACGTTTCCTGCGCGCCCAGGTCGGTGCGCGGCATGAACACCATGCCGACCGCGAGGCGCGCGTGCAGCGGCTTGTGCCCCGACGCAGCGATCGCATCGTCGAAGAAACGGTGCGGCAGGTCTACATGGATGCCGGCGCCATCGCCGGTCTTGCCATCGGCATCGACCGCGCCGCGGTGCCACACCGCCCGCAGCGCATCGATCGCCGACTGCACGACGCGGCGCGACGGCTTGCCATCGGTCGCGGCAACCATGCCCACGCCGCAGGCATCGCCCTCATATTCGGGGCGGTACATGCCTTCGGCGGCGAGGCGGAGGCGTTCGGAGGTCATGTCGGTCATTCGTCTTCGCCCTTCGGCTTGGGAGGCTTCGGCAGGTGCGCGGTCGCAGCCTCGACCTTCTTCATGATGCGCGGCATTTCCTGCATCATCATCGGCATCGCCTTCATCATCTCACCCATGATCTCGGGGTCGGCGAACAGCGATATGAACTGCTCGCCAAACGCCTTGCCCGAGGGGGTGGCGAAGAACGCGTTGAGATCGGCCAGCTGCCGGGTGTCGAACCGGCGCGCCAGCGCACGGGCCATGCCGATGCGCAGCGACGGCTCCATGCGGGCCATCAGCGGCCCCATCTCTTCGCCCATGACGCGGCTCATGATGCGCAGCCGTTCGTCGAACGCGGGATCGGCGGCGCGCGCCTTTTCCCGGCCGCCCGGCATCGCCACATCCATATTGGCGACCATCGCGTCCATCATCACCGGGAACTGCTTCTGCATCAGCCGCAGATAGACACCCTCCGGAACCAGCACGACGACGGTCTTCTCGGCCAAGGCGAGGCGCGCCGGATCAACCGGCTGCACGGTGGCAGCAGGGGCGACCGGAGCCTGCGCCAGCGCGGGCGTGGCGCCCAGCAGCGTGGCGGCGAGGAGGAGCGCCTTCACGCCGCCACCTTAGCGGCATTGGCCTTCGCCTTGAGGTATGCGTGCATCCGCTCGGTCACGTCGCGGCCGTCGCGGATCGCCCACACCACCAGGCTCGCCCCGCGCACGATGTCGCCCGCCGCGAACACGCCGTCGAGCGACGTCATCATCGACTTGCCATCGACCCGCACCGTGCCCCAGCGCGTCACGCCCAGCTCGGGCGCATCGAACAGCGTCGGCAGGTCCTCGGCATCGAAGCCCAGCGCCTTTACCACCAGATCGGCCTCCAGCACGTACTCGTTGCCCGGATCGGCCTCCGGCGCGCGGCGGCCCGACGCGTCGGGCGCGCCCAGACGCATGCCGGTCGCGCGGACCTGCACCACCTGCCCGTCGCGATCGTCGAACGCGGCGGGGGCGGAGAGCCAGACGAACTCGACGCCCTCTTCCTCGGCATTGGCGACCTCGCGCTGCGACCCCGGCATGTTGGCGCGGTCGCGGCGATAGAGACACTTTACCGACTTCGCGCCCTGGCGGATCGCGGTGCGTACGCAGTCCATCGCCGTGTCGCCGCCACCGACGACGACGACATGCTTGCCCGCCGCATTGAGCGAGCCGTCGTCATACGCCGGCACGCTGTCGCCGAACCCGACCTTGTTCGAAGCGGTCAGATAGTCGAGCGCGTCGACCACCCCGCCGCTGCCCACACCCGGTGCCTTGATCGCGCGCGGGCGGTAGACGCCGGTCGCGATCAGGACCGCGTCGTGTTTTGCGCGCAGTTCGTCCAGCTTCGCGTCGCGGCCAACCTCGAACCCTTCGTGGAAGACGATGCCACCTTCCTTCAGCCGTTCGACGCGGCGCATCACCACCGGCTTTTCGAGCTTGAAGCCGGGAATGCCGTAGGTCAGCAGCCCGCCGGCACGGTCATAGCGGTCATAGACATGGACGTCGTAGCCAAGGTTGCGCAGCCATTCCGCCGCGGCCAGCCCCGCCGGCCCCGCACCGACGATGCCGACCGACTGGCCGCGCGCCGGGCCGACCGCGACCGGTTCGACCCAGCCACTTTCCCACGCGGTGTCGGTGATGAACTTTTCGACCGAGCCGATCGTGACTGCGCCATGGCCTGAAAACTCGATGACGCAATTGCCCTCGCACAGCCGGTCCTGCGGACAGATGCGGCCGCAGATCTCGGGCATGGTCGAGGTGCTGTTCGACAGCTGATACGCTTCCTGCAACCGCCCCTCGGCGGTCAGGCGCAGCCAGTCGGGGATATGGTTGTGCAGCGGGCAATGGACGGAGCAATAGGGGACGCCGCATTGCGAGCAGCGTCCCGCCTGGTCCTCGGCGGTCGGCGGGGCATAGCGCTCCGCGATCTCGCGGAAATCCTCCGCCCGCAATTCGGGTTCGCGCTTCGCAGGATAGGACTGCGCACGCGAAACGAACTTCAACATTGCTTGATCGGCCATGATGCCCTCCGGACACCCGGAAAGCATATTTTCAGCGGCAAGTCACGCAACAAAAGACCGATAAGTCATGAATGCTGACCTATCTTTAATTACTAGCAATGCCGATGCTGGCGGAGAACTGCGCCAGCACCATTTTAGGACCAAATCGGCCCTATCTCAATGCCAGCCAAACCAGCGCCGCCGAACCGACGACGATGCGATACCATGCGAACGGCGCGAAGCCGAAGCGACTGACGACCTTCACGAACGCCTTGACCACCAGCAGCGCGACAACGAACGCCGCGACGAAGCCGATCGCGATCCCGTGCAGATCGTCCAGCGTCAGCAGCGCCCGATCCTTGTACAGAGAATAGACCGTCGCCGCGACCATCGTCGGCACCGCCAGGAAGAAGCTGAACTCCGCCGCCGTCCGCCGCTCGACCCCCATCAACAGCGCGCCCATGATGGTCGCGCCCGACCGGCTGACGCCCGGCAGCATCGCCAGGCACTGCATCGCGCCGACCGACGCGGCCTTGCCGACGCTCATCTCCTCGACCGAACGGATGCGCGCCTGCTTCACCATCCGTTCGATCAGCAGGATCAGGATGCCACCGACCACCAGCGCGGTGGCGACGATCGCCGGCCGCTGCATCACCGCGCGAATGCCGTCGTAGAACAGCGCGCCCGCCACCAGCGCGGGCAGGAACCCGATCAGGATGTTGCGGGTAAACGCGATCGCCTGCCGATCACCGCGGGTCAGGCCCAGCGCGACGCCGGTGAACCGCTCGCGATAGGCGACCAGCACCGCCAGGATCGCGCCCAGCTGGATCGCGATCTTGAACACGACCGAACTGTCGTCGGTATAGCCGAACATCTCGCCGGCCAGGATCAGGTGGCCGGTGGACGACACCGGCAGGAATTCGGTCAGCCCCTCGATAATACCGAGGATGACATAGGTAATCCAATCCATCAGGCGCCCTTCAACACGGTGCGACGCCCGAAGCGCCCGTTCTTGCGATACACGACCAGCCAGTCGGGGGCGACCGTCGCCAGCGGCACCGGCCGCACGCCGAACGCCTCGATGCCGGGCAGGTCGCCGCCGACCACATTGTCGCGCGACAGCATCGCCCACTGGTCCTTGCTGATCGGGGTGAACGGCATCGCCGCGATCGCCCCGCCCAGGTCATTGGGAATTTCGAGAAAGCGAACGTCCCGGCCGATCGCCCCGGCGATCCAGCGGTTGAGCTCGCCCATCGAGATCACGTCGGGACCGCCGATCGCAAAGGTCTGCCCGCCGAAACGCTCCGGCTCGGCCAGCGCCTTGACGACGACCTGTGCCAGATCGACGACATAGACCGGCTGGAACTTCGTCGCCGCCGCCATCACCGGCACCAGCGGACGCCCGATCAGCGCCGGCGCGCCGGAGATCATGCCGGCGAAGCGATTGACGAAACCGTCCTCGCGCCCGAACACGATCGACGGGCGCAGGATGGTCGCGCCCGGAAACGCCGCCAGCACCGCCTGCTCGCCCGCGGCCTTCGACCGGCCATAGGCGGAGGGCGACGCGGCATCGGCACCGATCGCCGAAATCTGCACGAATGCCTTGGCGCCGGCTGCTGCGGCAGCCTCGGCGACGGTGCGGGCACCGGCGACATGCACCTTGTCGAAATCCCCTTCGAGGATACCGACCAGGTTCACCACCGCATCCGACCCGACGACCGCACGCGCGACCGTTTCCGGGCGCGACAGGTCGGCGGCGACGAACTGCGTCTGCCCCAGCCCCCCTTGCGTCCGCAGGTGCAGCGCCTGGCGCGGATCGCGCTGCGCGATGCGGACGCGCGCGCCCGCCTTCAACAATTCCTGCACGACATAGCGGCCGACAAAGCCGCCGCCGCCGAACAGCGTCACCAACTGGTTCTTCATCGAGTCCGCCTTTGCCTGTCTCTATCCTCAGGCCCCATGCCGCTCCTGCAGCAAAACGGCAAGGACAACGTAAAAATCTAGAAACAAGTTGTTGACACCCCCGGCGACGCCCCGTAGAGGCGCCCTCCTACCCCGTGCCCAGATGGCGGAATTGGTAGACGCACCAGCTTCAGGTGCTGGCGATCGCAAGGTCGTGGAGGTTCGAGTCCTCTTCTGGGCACCATTTTCCCGGCGCGATCCGTCGCCGGGACCAGCACCACGATCCGCCCTGCAAACCGCTTTCCGGCGGCTGGCGTGCGTGCCATGCTTCGGCGATGAAGAAAGACATCTATAAATCGCGGCTGCAGGCGTTGCAGCTGGCGCTGGTCCAGACCCAGGTTGCCGCAGCAGAAAGTGGCGAGCGGGTGGTGATCCTGCTCGAAGGGCGCGATGGCGCGGGCAAGGATGGCACGATCAAGCGGATGGTCGCGCATCTCTCCACCCGGTCGACCCGCGTCGTGGC
Source organism: Sphingomonas sp. Leaf23 (assembly GCF_001421585.1). Classification (NCBI taxonomy): domain Bacteria; kingdom Pseudomonadati; phylum Pseudomonadota; class Alphaproteobacteria; order Sphingomonadales; family Sphingomonadaceae; genus Sphingomonas; species Sphingomonas sp. Leaf23. Next base: position 36,035 of record NZ_LMKR01000002.1, read on the forward strand.
GCTGCCCAAACCATCCGATCGCGAACGCTCGCAATGGTATTTCCAGCGCTACGTCGCGCACCTGCCGTCGGCGGGCGAACTCGTGATCCTCAATCGGTCGTGGTACAACCGGGCCGGCGTGGAGACGGTCATGGGATTTTCGACCGCGAACGAGCAGGAATCCTTCCTGCGCGATGCACCCGATTTCGAACGGATGCTGATCGAAAGCGGCATCCGCCTGGTCAAGCTGTGGCTCGACATTTCGCGCGAGGAGCAGAAGGAGCGGCTGGACGCGCGGCGGACCGATCCGCTCAAGCAGTTGAAGGTGTCGGACCTCGACGCCGTGGCGCAGGACCGCTGGGACGATTATTCAGCTGCGCGCGACCGGATGCTGTCCCGCACCCATACCGCATTGTCGCCATGGCACTGCATCCGCGCCGACAGCAAGAAGGCGGCCCGGATCGCCGCGCTCGCCCATGTCGTCGCGCGGATCGCACCCGACGAAATCGCCCACGAGCAGGATCTGCCCGATCCCAAGGTCCTGTTCGCGTTCGAGGAGAGCGCGATTACCGACGGGCGACTGGCGCGCTGACGCACGGACCCGCCCCGAGAACACCGTCACCCCGCCCTCGAGCCGGGGTGACGACGAAAATCAGGTCATCGACAAACGGTCGACCTTAGAAGCTGTAGGCGACGCCGACCGCACCCAGCCACTGGTTGCTCGATCCGTTGCGTGCGACGATCGGGCTGTCGGCGAAGTCGTTCAGCAGCTTGCGATAGACGACGGTGCCGAACAGCTGCCAGCCCGAGCGCAGGTCGCCGCTGATCGAATGGCCACCGATCGCGCCGACGGTCCAGTTCTTCCACCCCCCACGCGCGTTGTAGATCGGCAGGCCGCTGGCCAGCGACTGCGCCTGCGTGACCGAGAAATAATTGTCGGCATAGCCTTCGCCGACCCGCTCGCCCGACACGAACACGCCCGCGATCGCCTTCAGGCTGAGCGGCGTGACATAGGTGATGGTCGGGGCGAGCACGGTCGAGCCATGGCCGCCGGCGACGTCCTTGCGATAGCTGAGCGAGGCGGACAGCCGATCGAACTGCGAGGTGATGACCCCGGTCTTGCCGATGCCGACATAACCGCCCAGCTCGATCGCGGTGCCGACCTTGCCCAGCGCGCGCACCTGGGCGTCGTCGATGCCCTTCGTCGTGTTGCGGTTGAGGTTCACGACCGCGATCGGCCCCGCCTGGAAATCCCAGGTCGGCCCCACGCCATCGCGGATCAGGTCGACGCTGGCGCGGTTGCCCGCCACCAGGAAGTTGAAGCCCGACACGCGGCCGGTCGCGGCCGGGACCGGCGAAAAGCTGTAGTCGTTCGACCCTTCGTAATCGGGCAGCACTGCGGCACCCAGGCCGAGGACGTAGAAATCGCCACCGGTATCGTCATTGGGAACGGCGGATGCGGGCACCGTCGGCCCGGCGACGTCCTGCGCAAGGGCAGGCGTGGCAAAGGCGGCAGCGGTCAGGACGGCGGCGAGAATGGCGCGCAAGGGCGTGGCTCCGAGAAAATATTACAGCCGCGTAACGCTATCCCGCCCACTTTGGTCCGCAGTTTATACTAGAGCAAATAGCGAATTCGTACCTGTTGCATGGTTACATCACCCGCCAGCGGGAATTCCGCCGCGCTGAACTTCGGTGGGCCGAAGCGGATCACCGGGTTGCGCGAAAAGCCGAAGCCTTCGCGGGGGATACCGGCGAACGTGTCGAGCTTCGCGTTGTTATTCTCGTCATGGATCACCGACACGGCATAATCGCCGCGGCCAAGGCCGGCGATGCGCACCCCGCCGGCCTGCGCCGGAAAGGTGCGGGTGACGGCGTTGCGATCGTTGGTGCAGCCGGGGAAATTCTTGGGATCGGCGGTCAGGCAGAGGCGGATCACGCCCTTGGTCGAACGCAGTTCGCTGATCCGGACGTCAAGCGTGCCGGTCGGCATGGCGCCCGGCAGCGTCGCCAGCGCCAGCACCGCCAGTGCGCCGCGCCGCACGCGCGCGCTCTTTCTCGAAGTCGCCAAGGCCGCCGTCGGTGCCGCACAGCCGGTCCCAGAAGCGGAAATAGAGTCCGAAATTGCAGCCATAGCGTTCATGATGCCTCTGATGATGGCTGGCGGTAATCAACCAGCCGCCCAACCGCCCCGCCCACATGAATCTCGGGAACATTTCCCAGCCCATATGGTTCGTGACGCCCATAACCGTCATGATCGTCAGCACCAATGCCAGTGCGCCGATGTGAATCGGAATGACGAATACCAGTAGCGGAATTACCACAGCACCGGTCAGCGCCTCGATCGGGTGGAACGCCATCGCCGCCCACGCGGTCGGCGGGCGGCTGGCATGGTGGACGGCATGGGCGATGCGAAACCATTTCGGCCGGTGCATCCAGCGGTGCGTCCAATAGAACCAGGTGTCGTGCGCAAAGAGATAGAGCAGCACCGACAGCGGCAGATACCATAAAGGCCAGGCCTGGACGTCCGCGTAAATCTGCGTCCAGCCGCGATGCTGCCAGCCCCAGGCGACGATGCCGGCGGGGATGCCATAGATGGCAGCGGACAGCAGCGACCAGCGGATTTCCTTGGCGATCTGCGGATCGAGCCCGCGATAGAGCCCGGGATGCCGCATGCGCGTCGCAAAGGCGAAACCGGCGGAGGCGAGCAGATAGCGCACGCCCACGATCAGCGTCATCGCCACGGCGGACAACAGGATAGCCAGCGGGATCGACATGCCCGCCCTGTAGCGGATTGTGGCCGGGGAGGACACCCCAAGCTCCGTTCCGCTGGTCAGGAGCCGCCCCGTTGATGGGAGCGACCTACGTTACAATGTCCATCGTCACCCCGGACTTGATCCGGGGTCCCGCTTCTCACTTGGCGGGTTGAAGAAGAAAAAGCGGGACCCCGGGTCAAGCCCGGGGTGACGAACACGAAATCTGGCAGCCGCCAGCGGCTGCCACGCCAAAGCTTCTTCACATGGATACGCTCCACCCCTCCCCGCCCCATCGGGCAAGGCGGATTTGTGACGTTGCTACCGGGACTTCGCTCCCCTAGTGCGGGGCGATGCCAACCATTCATCAATGCGACCTCGCCATCGTCGGCGGGGGATTGTCCGGCGCGCTGGTCGCGCTGGCGGCGGCGAAGCGGCGGCCCGATGCGCGAATCCGCCTGATCGAAGGGGCGGCGCATTTCGGCGGCAACCATGTCTGGTCGTTCTTCGGCAGCGACGTCGCGACCGAGCAGCGCGCGCTGGTCGCCCCGCTCGTCGCCCATGGCTGGCGCGGCTACGACATCGCGTTTCCGGCCCATGCCCGCACGCTCGACACCACCTATTATTCGATCACGTCCGAACGGCTCGACACGGTACTGCGCGACACGTTGCCCGCAGAGGCGCTGATGACGTCGGTGCGGGTGCTGGGCGCCAGCCCGACCGCCGTCGTGCTGGCCGATGGCGACCGGGTGGAGGCGCAGGGGGTGATCGACTGTCGCGGCCCCGGCGACCTGTCGCTGCTCGATCTCGGCTGGCAGAAGTTCATGGGGATGGAGCTCAACACCGCCTATCCCCACGGCGTCGAGCGCCCGATCGTGATGGACGGATCGGTCGAACAGATCGACGGCTATCGCTTCCTCTACACGCTGCCGTTCGACGCCTCGACGCTGTTCGTCGAGGATACCTATTACAGCGACACCCCCGACCTCGATACGCAGGCATTGGCCGCGCGCATCGCCGCCTATGCGTCGGCCAAGGGTTGGGACGCGGCGACCGTCGGGCGCAGCGAGACCGGCGTGCTGCCGGTCGCGATGGGCGGCGATTTCGAGGAATATTGGCGCTCGGGCGGCAACCGCGTGGCGAAGGGCGGGATGCGCGCCGGGCTGTTCCATCCGCTCACCGGCTATTCGCTGCCCGATGCGGTGCGCCTGGCGCAGATGGTTGCCGACAGTTCGGACTGGTCGGGCGGTGCGCTGCACACGCTGACCCATGATTTCGCAGCCACGCTGTGGAAAAGACGCGGCTTCTATCGGATGCTCGCGACAATGTTGTTCCGTGCGGCGGAACCGGCGGAACGCTACCGCGTGCTCGAACGCTTCTACCGGCTGGACGCGGGGCTGATCGGACGCTTCTATGCCGGCCAGTCGAGCTTGTTCGACCAGGCGCGGGTGTTGATCGGCAAGCCGCCGGTGCCGATCGGGCGCGCGGTACAGGCTTTGATGGGGAGACAGGGGTGAAGACGGCAGTCGTTATCGGCGCAGGCTTTGGTGGCCTCGCGCTTGCCATCCGGCTGCAGTCGGCGGGCGTGCAGACGACGCTGGTCGAGGGGCGCGACAAGCCCGGCGGCCGCGCCTATTATTGGGAACGCGACGGCTTCGTCTTCGACGCCGGCCCGACCGTCATCACCGCCCCCGAAGCGCTGCAGGAATTGTGGGCCCTGACCGGCCGCGACATGCGCGAGGACGTGACGCTGGAACCGGTGTCGCCCTTCTACCGGCTGAACTGGCCCGACGGCACCAATTTCGACTACACCAACGACGACACGCTGCTGCGCTCGGAAATCGCCAAGCTCGATCCGGGCGACCTCGCCGGATACGCCCGCTTCCTCGAATATTCGGCGGGCGTGTATGAGGAAGGCTATGTAAAGCTGGGGCACGTCCCGTTCCTCGACTTCGCATCGATGATCAAGGCGGCACCGGCGCTGGCGAAGTACCAAGCATGGCGATCGGTCTATTCGATCGTGTCGTCGTTCGTGAAGAACGACAAGCTGCGCCAGGCGCTGTCGTTCCACACCCTGCTGGTCGGCGGCGATCCGATGAAGACCAGCAGCATCTATGCGCTGATCCACAAGCTGGAGCGCGACGGCGGCGTGTGGTTCGCGCAAGGCGGCACCAACAAGCTGGTCGCCGGCATGGTGCGCCTGTTCGAGAAGCTCGGCGGCACGCTGATGCTCGGCGATGCGGTCAAGAGCATCGACACGCTCGGCGACCGCGCTACGGGCGTGACGACCAAGGGCGGTGTGGTGATCGGCGCGGACATGGTCGCGACCAACGCCGACATTGTCCACAGCTACCGCGACCTGCTGTCCGGCTCGCGTAGCGGCCAGCGCCGGGCACAGAAGCTGGAGAAGAAGCGCTTCTCGCCCTCGCTGTTCGTCGTCCATTTCGGCATCAAGGGGACGTGGCCGGGCATCCCGCACCACATGATCCTGTTCGGCCCGCGCTATAAGGGGCTGCTCGCCGACATTTACGACCATGGCGTGCTGAGCGAGGATTTCTCGCTCTATCTCCACCACCCGACCGTCACCGATCCGTCGATGGCGCCCGAAGGCCACTCGACCTTCTATGCGCTGTGCCCGGTGCCGCACACCGGCAAGTTCCCGGTTGACTGGGACCAGATCGGCCCGATCCTCGAAAAGCGCATCCTCGACGAGGTGGGCCGCCGCCTGATCCCCGACATCCACGAACGGATCGTGACGAAGTTCAGCTATATGCCGAGCGACTTCACCCACGACCTGAATGCCTATCACGGATCGGCCTTCTCGCTGGAGCCGATCCTGACGCAGAGCGCATACTTCCGCGCGCACAACCGCGACGACGATATCCCGAACCTGTACGTGGTCGGCGCGGGCACGCATCCGGGCGCAGGGATTCCGGGCGTCGTGGGCAGTGCGAAGGCAACGGCGGGGTTGATGCTGGGCGGGGAGGACTGAGGTCCTCTCCGCAACCTCCCCGTTCGGTTCGAGCAGCTTCGAGCCTGTCGAGGACGCCTCAAGGACCACCCGTTCGTGCTGAGTAGGGACTGAGCGAAGTCGAAGGCCCGTATCGAAGCACCCGCCACGGTCCTTCGATACGCCGCTTCGACAAGCTCAGCGGCTACTCAGGACGAACGGAACGCTTTGCAATCCCCGACGGGGGTTGGGGAGCGCTTGCCCCCCCTCCCCCAATCGCCTAACCCCGCCGCCATGAAGCGCCTAGCCATCTATTGCGGGTCCGCGACCCCCGCCGACCCCATCTATATCGACTCCGCCCGCGCCGTCGGCCGCGCGCTCGCGGAGCGCGGCATCGGCGTCGTCTATGGCGGCGGCAAGCTCGGCCTGATGGGTGCCGTCGCCGATGGCGCGATCGAGGCGGGGGGCGAGGTCATCGGCGTGATCCCGACCGCGCTGGTGAAGGCTGAAGCCGCGCACCGCGGCCTCACCGAACTCCATGTCGTCGACACGATGCACCAGCGCAAACAGGCGTTCACCGACCTGTCCGACGGCTTCGTCACCATCCCCGGCGGCACCGGCACGATGGATGAATTGTGGGAGGCGATGAGCTGGGCGCAGCTTGGGTATCACACCAAGCCGGTCGGGCTGCTCAACACCGCGGGCTATTACGACCACCTGATCGCGTTCGTCGACAAGATGGCCGAGGTCGGGTTCATGCGCCCGATGCACCGCGACATCCTGCTGGTCGCCGACACGCTGGACGTGCTGCTCGACAAGATGGCCGCGCACACCCCGGTGCAGGCGATCATCCACATGGCTGCCACCGACCTTTGATCCTCGACCGGCCCGCGCTGGTCGCGCACGCCCGCGACACGATCGCGCGCGGATCGAAGAGTTTCGCGGCGGCGAGCAAGCTGTTCGACCCGGTAACGCGCGAGCGGGCGTGGCTGCTCTATGCGTGGTGCCGCGCCTGCGACGACCTGGCCGACGGGCAGGATCTGGGTCACGGGATGCAGCGGGTCGACGATGCGCAGGATCGCCTCACGCTGATCCGCACGCGCACCGCACAGGCACTGGCGGGCGAACCGACCGGCGATCCGGCGTTCGACGCGCTGGGCGTGGTCGCTGCCGAGGTCGGGCTGCCGCACGGCCTCGTGTACGACGTGATCGACGGGTTCCAGCTCGACGCCGATGGCTGGCAACCGGTTACGGAAAACGACCTGTACCAATATTGCTATCACGTCGCCGGCGCGGTCGGCGGGCTGATGGCGGTGGTGATGGGGGTGCCCGCAACGGACAAGGACACGCTCGACCGCGCCTGCGACCTGGGCCTTGCGTTCCAGCTTGCCAATATCGCGCGCGACGTGCGCGAAGATGCCGAGGCCGGGCGCTGCTACCTGCCGCGCGACTGGCTGGACGAACAGCGCATCGATCCCGCCGATCCGATGGCGACGCCCGACCGGGTGGCCGTGCTCGCCCGGCGGATGGCGGCGCGCGCGGCTTCCCACGAAGACAGCGCGCGGGTCGGTGCGGCACGGCTGCCGTGGCGATCGGCGTGGGCGGTGCTGGCCGCCGCCGACATCTATGGCGGCATCGCGCGCAAGGTCGCCGCCGCCGGCCCCGCCGCGTGGGACAAGCGGCAGTCGACATCGAAGGCGGAAAAGATCACCGCCATCGCCCGCGCGTTCGTGGCAGCGCGGTGGCGTCCGGCACCCGACACCCCGCGCGACCCGCTGCTGTGGACGCGCGCCACCTGACACCCCCGTCACCCCGGACTTGATCCGGGGTGACGGCGGATTCAGAGGCAGGCGCTCACCCCTCCTCCTGCACCTTGTCCGTCGCCACGGTAATATCCCGCCCCAGCAGGTGCTGGACATAAATCCGCTGTACCAGCACGAACACGACGATGGTCAGCGGCGCGGCGAGCAGCACGCCGATGAACCCGAACAGCAGCCCCATGCCGATGACCGAAAACAACAGCACGGCCGGCGGCACGTCGACCGCATGCTTCTGCACGATCGGCATCAGGATATTGCCCTGAATCTGCTGCACGATCAGGAACAGCACGATGGTCCACAGCGCGGTCGAGGGTGACTGGGTAAAGGCCAGCATGACGGCGGGCAGCCCGGCGATGATCGGCCCGACATAGGGCACGACATCCATCAATCCGGCGATCAGGCCAAGACCGATCGCGGCGGGCACGCCCAACAGCCACAGCCCAGTGGCAGTCAGCACCGCGACAACCACGATGGCGATCGCCTCGCCCTTCATCCACCCGCGCAGGCCCCCGGCGGCATCGTCCACCGCCTGCCGCGCGACCGGTTCGGCCGATGGCGGCACCAGCTTCACCAGGCCCCGGCGATAGAGTTCGGGATCGGCCGCGAGGAAGATCGCGCCGACCAGCACCAGCACCGCATCCGACAGGCCCGACCCGATCGACAGGACATAGCTGCCCGCGCGCGACATGATCGTCGACAGGTCGCTGCTGCCCTGCGACAGCAATTCGCGCGCCGGTTCGCCCAGCCCCCATCCATCGAGCTGCTGTTGGATCGCCTGCAATGCGGAGGGGATCTGCTGCCGGATCAGGTCGAACTGGTTCACCAGCTGCGCGCCGAAGCCGAAAAAGATGCCGATGACGATCCCCAGCAACAGGATCACCGACAGCGCCAGCGCCAGGCCGCGGGGCAGCCGGGTCCAGCGCTGGATACGGTTCGCCACCGCGCTGAACAGTACCGCGATGGTCGTTGCGGCAAAGACCAGCAGGACCAGCCGCATCATGCTGACCAGCAGGAACGCGGTCCCCGCGATCGCCAGCACCATCACCGTCATCGCGGCAACCCGGCCATAGCCGGGGGTCGATCGCCCTGCGTCGCTGTCGCCCATATTTTTCCCCTTTGGATCGTGAACGGACGGAACCGGGCGGCGTTCCCCGGCCATATCGCTGTCGCAACGATTGCATCACGCTGCCCCGCTCGCTAATGCGAGCTACTATCATATGCAAAAGGGGCGTGACGTGCGGGGTTGGTGGATTTCGGTGTTGGTCGCGATGCCGCTGCCGGCGATGGCGCAATCGGCGGATGTGCCCGGCGACGAAGCCGACATCGTGGTCGAGGGACGCGCGCAGCAACTCTATCGCACGCTCGTCACCACCGTCGGCAAATCGGCGCAGGACCCGCTGGACGTGCCGCAGGCGTTGCAGGTCATCAACCGCGACCTCTTCACCGATCAGGGCGCACGCGATGCGACCGACCTGTATCGCAACATCGCGGGCGTCAGCGCCTTCAGCTATGCCGGCGTCACCTTTCGCGGGTTCCGGCAGGACGAATCCTTTTATGACGGAATGCGCGGTAACCCGTTCGTCGGCTTCACCGTACCACAGCTGTTCAACGTCGACCGGGTCGAGGTGCTGAAGGGGCCGGCCGGCCTGTTCTTCGGCCCCGGCGCGCCGGGCGGCATCATCAACTATGTGTCGAAGACCCCGTCGGACCAACGCGCGCTGCGCACCGTCGTCACGGCCGGCACCTATGACCGCGCCGGCATCTCGTCGGAGGCGACCGGGCGGATCGATCGCGATGGCGTCGTCACCTATCGCATCGGCGGCTTTTTCGAATCGATGCAGCCCTATCGCAACAACACGCTGCACCAGACGCTGATCGGCGATGCCGGCCTGTCGATCCGCACCAATCCGGGCGGGCTGCTGACGCTGCAGCTGACGGCATACGACAATTATCTCCGCGCTAACCGGCTGCGCGGGGTGCTGGTCGATGACAGCGGGCGGTTCCTGACCTCGATCCGCTGGAACGCGAACGAAAAGACCGACTGGCTGCGCCTGGCCTCGACCGCCTGGTCGGCGCGCTATGCAACGACGATCGGCGATGCGATCACCTTCGACGCAGGGGTGCGCCGCTTCCGCTCGACCGAGCGGCAGCAATATCACGAACCGCGTGGGGTCAGCCCGACCAACCCCGATCTGGTGCTGCGCGAATTTCGCGATCAGGTCCGCCCGGTCGACGGCCTGTCGGTCATGGCCAATGCCACCGCGACGACCCGCCTGTTCGGCATGGCCCACCGGTTCCAGCTGGGCGGCGACTGGTATCGCGAGAATAACGGCCTTAGCTCGCGTATCCTGCGCAGCGGCGTCGCGTCGCTCAGCCTGTCCAACCCGGTCTATGGCCGCGCATCGGGCGATGCGGTGCGTGCCGTCGCGCTGCCCTTCACCGATACCGACACCCGCGCCCGGCGGCTCGGCGCCTATCTGCAGGATCAGGTCAGCCTGACCGACACGCTGCTGCTGGTCGCGGGCATGCGCTGGGACCGGTTCGAGGATGCGGTGCGCGTCGCGACGGCGGGCCGGGTCACCAGCGATTCCGGCTATCGCGACAGCGACGTGACGTTCCGCGGCGGGCTGATCTATCGCCCGCGCCGCGACCTGTCGTTCTATGCCAGCTGGTCGCAGGGCTTCGACCCGCAGGCCCCGGCCAGCCAGAATCGCGACGCGGGCGGGCCGTTCGCACCGGTCACCGGCAATCAGGTCGAAGCCGGCGTCAAATCGCGCCTGCTGGACGGCCGGCTTCAGGCCAATGCCGCGGTGTATCGCATCATCCGCAGCAACTTGTTGCAGGTCGACCCGACCCGCGCGCCGGTGGGCGGCGTCGATCCCCTGAGCCCGATCGGCGAGGTGACCAGCAAGGGGTTCGAATTCGACCTGACCACCGACGTCACGCCTAACTGGGTACTGCTCGCCAACTACGCCTATAACGACACGCGCGTGACCGACACGGTGGCGGGACAGGCGGTGACCGATGCGGTCGGCAGCCGCTTTGCCAACGCACCGGCGCACAAGGTCGGTTTCTGGAGCCGCTATCAGGTGAAGGCGATCGGCACCGCCATCGCGTTCGGCGGCGAAGCGGTGTCGAGCCGGATCAGCCGGTCTGGACAGGCGGTACGGCCCTACGCGATCTTCGACGCCTCGATCACCAAATCGCTCGGCTTCGCCGAACTGATGCTGCGCGTCGATAACCTGCTCGACAAGGTGTACGCCGCCTCGGGCTTCACCAAACAGTCCGGCCACTTTCCCGGCGAACCGCGCACCATCTTCGCCGAACTACGCGCGACGTTCTGACGCCCACGCATCGATCGCCGCCCAGCCGGCGATCCCCTTCAGCGTCCGCGCGCGTGCCGCCGTCATGCCGCCCAGCGCGATGACCGGCACGCGCGCGCCGTGGATCAGCCGCTGGAACCGCACCCGCCCCAGTGCAGGCGCGCCGGGGTGCGAGGCGGTGGCGAAGACGGGTGAGACGAAGATGGCGTCGACGCCCGCGCGTTCGGCGGCGATGCGTTCCGGGATCGAATGGACCGGCCGCGTGACCAACCCCTTGCGGCGCAACGCTTTTCGCCCGTGCATGCCGTCGCCGCCGGGCAGGACTGGCCCCGCGACCAGCAGTACCAGCCGCCGCGCCCGCGCGATCCGCCGCACCTGCGCAAACTTCCGCCGCCGTTCCCCCTCGGGCGTGGCATAGTGCCGGAACACGACACCACTCCCCCGCGGCACCTTCGCCACGATCGGCAGCAACGCCTCGCCCAACCGTTCATCGGTCATCAGCCAGCGTTGCGGCAAAGGGTGGCGGCGGGACATGGCGGCCTCTATAGCGCGCGCGATGACCAAAACCGACACCCCGCTGGCCACCATCCGCGACCGGATCGCCCATGCCGAATCGATCGCCCGCCGGGACCGGGGCGCGACGACGCTGATCGCGGTCAGCAAGACCCACGACGCCGCCGCGATCCAGCCGCTGATCGACGCCGGGCAGCGCGTGTTCGGCGAGAACCGCGTGCAGGAAGCGCAGGGCAAGTGGCCCGCGCTGATAGAAAAAACACCCGGAATCCAACTGCATCTGGTCGGCCAGCTCCAGTCGAACAAGGCCGAGGATGCGGTGCGCCTGTTCGACGCGATCCACTCGGTCGACCGCCCGTCGCTGGTCGCAGCACTGGGCAAGGCGATCGAGAAGACCGGCCGTAGCCCCGCCTGCTTCATCCAGGTTGATATCGGCGACGAACCGCAAAAGGGCGGCTGCGCCATCGCCGACCTGCCCGCGCTGCTGGCGGAGGCAAAGGCCGCCGGGCTGCCGATCGCCGGGCTGATGTGCGTGCCGCCCGCCGGCCTCGACGCCGCGCCCTATTTCGCGCTGACCGCCAAGCTCGCGCGCGACCATGGCCTCACTGGCTTGAGCATGGGCATGTCCGACGATTTCGAAACCGCCGTGACACTGGGCGCGACCCATGTCCGGATCGGCTCCGCGCTGTTCGGCGCTCGCGGGCAATAAGGAAACGATGATGACCCGTCCCAAGGCCCTGTTGTTCGATTTCGACGGCGTGCTGCTGGAAAGCGAATATGCCGGCAACCGCCAGATCGCCGAGTTCCTGACCACCGCGGGTCACCCGACCAGCGCCGCCGACTCGATGGCCCATTTCATGGGCCTGTCGGGCAGCCACTTCACCCAGGCGATCGAGAAATGGGTCGGCGGCCCGGTGCCCGACGGCTTCTGGGACGCGCGTGCTATCGAGGATGCGCGGGTGCTGGAACAGGGGGTCGATGCGGTGGCAGGCGCCGTCGCCTTTGTCCGGTCGCTGCCCGCCGACCTGCCGCGCGCGATCGTGTCGTCCAGCACGACCCACTGGATCGCGACGCATCTGGACCATCTGGGCCTGCGCGATGCGTTCGGCGACCATATCTACAGCGGCAAGGAGCATGTCGCGAACGGCAAGCCCGCGCCCGACCTGTACCTCTACGGCGCACGCCAACTGGGCGTCGCCATCAAGGATTGCGCGATCCTCGAGGACTCCCCGGTCGGCGTGACCGGTGCGGTCGCATCGGGCGCGCGGGTGATCGGGCTGTGCGCGGGGTCGCATTGCGGGGTCGGCCATGACGACCGCCTGCGCGCGCTGGGCGTGACCGAGATCGCGCATGACTTCGACGCGGTGGCGCGGATGCTGGGGGTGGCGCCGGTCGCCGCCTGATCGGGATGGCATAACCGGCCGTTGCCGCGGCGATGGCCGGAATGGCTTACGACAGGAAGGGCGCGTTACTCGCCCTTCTTGGCCGCCTGTTCCGCTGCCGCCGGATCGACCGACGGCGCACCCGATGCCGGGGTGGCAGCATTGACGACATCGGCGGTGTTGGCCGGCGCGCCTTCTGCGACATTGCCTTCCGCCTCGGTGGCGGCAGGTGCTGCACCGGCGGCGGGCGCGGCCGGCAGCGGCAGGTTCGACCCCTGCGTGTTGAGATAGGCGATGACGTTCGCCCGGTCCTCGGCGCTGCCCAGCCCGGCAAAGGTCATCTTGGTCCCAGGCGCATATTTGCGAGGGGAGGTCAGCCACGCGTTCATCGCGTCGAAGTCCCAATTGCCCGCAACGCCGGTCAGGGCGGTTGAATAGGCGAAGTTGGGAAGATGACCGTGCTTCTTGCCGATCACGCCCCACAGGTTCGGGCCGATGCCGTTGGCCCCGCCCTGGTTGACGGTGTGGCACGCGGCGCATTTCTTGAACACTTCCGCGCCCTTGGCCACGTCGGCGGTGGCGAGCAGCGTCGCGATCGGCACGGCGGCGGCGGCACCGCCCCCGGCTTCGGCGGCACCCTCGACCGGATAGCCCGGCTTTTCCGGCGGTCCCGAATGGAACACCATGCCGCTGGCGATGGAAAGTCCGAGGGCGGCGGCGCAACCGGCCAATACCCAACCTGCGATGGTGTTCGTCCGGTCGTCCATGCCCTGAGCCGTCTCACCTAAATATGGTTTTGTTTGGGGCCATGCTTAGACACGGCATCCGATACTGGCAAGACAGGGTTGCCGCCTGCCCCCGCGCCCGATAATCGCCACCCCCCATGCAGAAATACGCCGCACCCGCGCGCCCGCTGGTGGCGCAGATGATCGAAGCCGCCGCGCGCGAACCGAATCGCACCGTCGCCTTTCAGGGCGCGCCGGGCGCCAATTCGCATGTCGCGCTGGCACAGGCGTTTCCGGGCGCGCTGCCGCTGCCCTGTTTCGGCTTTGCCGATGCGATCGACGCAGTGCGGTCGAGCCAGGCCGATTGCGCGATCATCCCGATCGAGAATTCGCTGCATGGCCGCGTCGCCGACATGCATTTCCTGCTGCCCGAATCCGGGCTGGTCATCACCGGCGAACATTTCCTGCCGATCCGCCACGCGCTGATGGGGCTGGGCCCGGTCGAGGGCATCCGCCAGGCGATGAGCCACGAACAGGCGCTGGGCCAGTGCCGGAACTGGCTGAGCGCGCGCGGGATCGAGCCGGTGGCGCATCCCGACACGGCGGGCGCGGCGGCATCGGTCGCGGCGATCGGCGATCCGGCGGTCGCCGCGCTCGCCCCGCCGGCGTCAGCTGCGCTCTACGGACTGCAATTGCTGGCCGACGACATTGCCGATGCCGACCACAATACGACGCGCTTCGTCGTCCTCGCCCGCGCCGCGCCGCCCGAACTGCCCGAGGGGCCGTGCATGACGACGCTGGTGTTCGAGGTGAAGAACGTGCCCGCCGCACTGTACAAGGCGATGGGCGGGTTCGCGACCAACGGCGTCAATATGACCAAGCTGGAAAGCTATCAGCGCGGCGGCACCTTTGCCGCGACCGAGTTCTTTTGCGACATCGAGGGCCGGCCGGGCGAGCCGCATGTCGACCGCGCGCTGGAGGAACTGCGGTTCCACAGCAAATGGGTGCGGTTGCTGGGCAGTTACGGGCGGGCGCGAGAGCGGGGGTGATTTCGGCCGTTCCGTTCGTGCTGAGTAGGGATTGAGCGAAGTCGAAAGCCCGTATCGAAGCACCGGCGAGCGGTCCTTCGATACGCCGCTTCGACAAGCTCAGCGGCTACTCAGGACGAACGGTCGTCAAGAAGCCACCCACGCCGCCAGCAAGCTCCGCGCAATCGCATGGGCCGGCGGCGCAATGAAGCGCGACGTGTCGCCCGCCAGTGCCGCACGCACCTCGTCCCGCGTTGCCCAGAAGGCATGTTCCAGCTCCGACGTATCGATCGTCAGCCTGTCGTCGGGCGCGGTCGCGATGCAGGCGATCATCAGCTGCGAGGGAAACGGCCAGGGCTGGCTGGCGACATAGCGCACCGCGTCGACCGCGACGCCCGCTTCCTCCAGCACCTCTCGCGCGACCGCTTCCTCGACCGATTCGCCGACCTCGACAAAGCCGGCCAGCGCCGAATAACGTCCGGCGGGCCAGCTCGGCTGGCGGCCCAGCAGCACGCGGTCGCCATGTTCGACCGCCATGATGACCACCGGGTCGGTCCGCGGGAAATGCAGCGCGCCACAGCCGGGGCACGACCGCACCCAGCCGCCGCGCGCAACGACGCTGGCATGGCCGCACCGTGCGCAGAAGCCGTGGCGCGAATGCCAGTCGACCAGGCTGCGCGCGACACCGTACAGTGCGACATCGGCCGGCGGCATCACCGCCAGCGCGGCCATCAGCGCGGGCGAGCGCATCGCCGGCGCACTGCCGTCGCCATCACCGACGACGAACAGCGGCACGCCCTCCAGATAGCCGAGCAGCAGCGCATCGTCCCGCGCCGGGTCCATCGCCACCAGCGCGAGCGCGCCGTCATCGGCGACGGGCGGCTCCAGCCCAGTCAGCACCAGCAGCCGCGCTGCCGGATCGCCCTTGCACCGCGCGAACGCCGCGGGATCGTCGCGCTCGTGATCGGCACGGACCAGCGCCGCGCCGGTAAAGCCGATCATCGCACAGGCCCCGCGAGATCGCGCGCCAGCGCCTTTACCAGATCGTCGCGCAGCGGCCATTTGTCGGCCGGGAAGTAATTGACCATGACGGTCCCGCGCAGCTGCCGCAGCGGATCGACGAACGCGACGGTCCCGGCCGCCCCGCCCCAGCCATAGGTGCCCTTGCCCGGCCGGCCGGGCAGCGTTTCGAGATAGACCGATCCGCCCGCGCCGAAACCCATCTTCGGCCCCGCCTGTCCCCCGGTCGCGCCATCGACCCCGCCAAAGGTGACGCCGGCCGGCAACAGGTTCGACATGCCCAGCGCCACCGTCGCCGGCTTCATCACGCGCTTGCCGTCCAGCGTGCCGCCATTCTGGAGCATGTGGAGGAACCGATCGTAATCGGCGGCCGACATGACCAGCCCCGCCCCGCCATAGGGAAAGCTCGGCGGCGACAGCCAGACCGAGGTCGCGCCCGGATCGACCGGGACCAGATTGTCGCCGGCCCAGGCATAGTTGGTCGCCAGCCGCCCCTTCTGCGCCGCCGGCACCGTCCAATAGGTCGATGTCATGCCCAGCGGAGCGAACATCCGCGTCTGCAGGAAACGCTCGAACGACATGCCGCTTGCCACCTCGATCACACGGCCCAGCACGTCCAGCCCGATCGAATAGCTCCACTTGGTCCCCGGCTCGGCGATCAGCGGCAGGGTGGCGACACGGTTCGCGAATTCCTCCAGCGATTTCGGCCGCGCCTGCGCCATCGCCACCTCTGCCTGCGCGTTCACGGCGGCGGGGACGATGCCGAGGCGCTCATATTCCTTCAGCAACGGCCCCTTGGTCACGATGCTGTAGCCAAGGCCCGCGGTGTGGGTCAGCAGGTGACGCACGGTGATCGGCGTCGTCGCCGGACGGCTGGCCAGGCTGTTGGCCGGATCGGTCAGCACCTTCATCGATTTGAAACCGGGGATGAAGTCACTGATCGGCTGGTCGAGCTTCAGCTTGCCGTCCTCGACCAGCATCATCGCCGCCATGCCGGTGATCGGTTTCGTCATCGAATAGACGCGCCAGAGCGTATCGACATTGGCCGGTGCGGCGGTGGCGTCGGTCGCGACGCGGCCGGCGGCGTGGGCGCTGGTCCAGTCGGGGCCGCCGACGACCACGACCATGCCCGGTGCCTTCTTCTGCGCCACATAGTCGCGCACCATCGCCTCGGTCGCGGGCAGCGCGCGCACCGCCGGGCGGGCGGGCGCGCGCGGCGGCGCGGCCTGTGCCCAGACCATCGCCGGCTGCACGGCCAGCAGCGCGCCTGTCAACGCCAGAGTGTTCCGCATCCAGTACGACCGCGTCATCGCATTCCCTCCACCACCGGTATCGCCCGCGCGAACAGCGTCGGCAGCCCGGCGGCGGCAATGTCCGCAACCGGCCACCATTCGCCCTGCGCGGTGTCTTCCCCCGCTGCATCCGCCACCATGACGGTGCAGGCAAGATCGAAATGCGTGAAGCCGTGGCGGACCATCCCGACGCTGCGCCAGTCGGCAGCGAAAGGTGCGCCTTCGGTGCCGGAATCGCTGTCACCCCACGGCCCGGTCGGCAGCGCGCGCATGCCGCCCAGCAGCCCCTTGTCCGGCCGGCGCACCAACAGCACCTGCCCGTCGCGCTCGGCCCAGAACAACGTGCCGAATCGCTGCGGCTTCGCCTTCTTCGCCGCCTTCACCGGAAAGGCGTCGGGCGTGCCCATGGCGTAGGCGGCGCAATCGTCGCGCAGCGGGCAGAGCAGGCAGCGCGGGTTCCGCGCGGTACAGACCATCGACCCCAGGTCCATCATCGCCTGCGCGAAGTCGCCGGCGCGGCTGTCGGGGGTGATCCCATCCGTCGCGGCGCGGATCGCGGGGCGCCCGCCCGGCAGCGGCTCGGCAATCGAGAACAACCGCGACACGACCCGTTCGACATTGGCATCGACCACCACCGCGCGCCGGCCAAAGGCGATCGCGGCAATCGCGGCGGCCGTATAGTCGCCGATACCCGGCAATTTGCGCAGTTCGCCCTCGGTATCGGGCAGCGCGCCCCGCGCCGCGACGACCCGTGCACAGGCGAGCAGGTTGCGGGCGCGGGCATAATAGCCGAGCCCCGCCCACGCCGCCATGACATCGGCATCGTCCGCCGCCGCCAGCGCCGCGAACGACGGCCAGCGCGCGGTCCACGCTTCGAAATAGGGCCGCACGCTCGCCACCTGCGTCTGCTGGAGCATCACCTCCGACAGCCACACGCGATAGGGATCGGGGGCGGCGGTGCCCGGCGGGCTGCGCCACGGCAGGCTGCGATGGTTGCGATCGTACCAGTCGAGCAACCGTTCGGCGACAGAGAGATGCTTGGCGTCCACGCCGGCTCTATGGCATGGGATGCCGGCAATGACGACGCGCCCCCGCCCCCATGCGACGATTCCCGAACCCCGCCGGCGTGGCGGCGCGCGGCCCGTCGCCGAATTGCTGCCCGATATCGGCGGCGCGGCGTTCCGCAAGTTCGGTTTCGTGCAATCCGCCGTGGTCAGCCGCTGGGGTGAAATCGTCGGCGAACGCTTTGCCCGCGTGTCGGCCCCCGAATCGATCCGCTTTCCGCCGGGCAAGCGTGCCGATGGCACGCTGACGCTGATCGTATCGGGCGCGCATGGCACGATGATGCAGCATATCGCGCCGGAAATCGTCGAGCGGGTGAACCGTTTCTTCGGCTATGCCGCGGTCGCCCGGCTCCAGTTCCGCCATGGCGAGGTGCGGCCGCGCCGCGCGGTGCAGCCGCGCCGCGAACCGCCGCCGATCCCGGCCGACATGCACGAAAGCCTGCGCGACATCGCCGATCCGGAGCTGCGCGAGGTTCTCGCCGCGCTCGCCGGGGCAATCGCCGCGCCGCCCCCTCCCGCCATTCCGATCCTTGGCAAGGTCCGCTGATGCGTATCCTGATCCTTCTGTGTTCGTTCATCCTCGCGCTGTTCGGGATGCCCCCGGCCAAGGCGCAGGCCCCGGCAAGGGCCGCCACGGCCCGCAACTGGACCAACAGCGTCACGATGCTGCCGACCGGCGGCGTCGCGGTCGGCAACCCGATGGCGCGGGTGCAGCTGGTCGAATGGGCCAGCTATACCTGTTCGCACTGCGCCACCTTCGCCCGCGATGCGAAGCCGGAGCTGACCGCGCTGATCCGGTCGGGCCGGGTGCGGGTCGAATATCGCACGCTGCCGCGCGACGCGCTCGACCTGTCGGCCGTCCTGCTGGCGCGCTGTGGCGGGGCGAACCGGTTCGTGGCGGCGCACGACGCGATCTTTGCGCAGCAGGCGGCGATGCTCGACAAGGCCGAAGCCTTTGCCGCGACGCCGGCAGCGCAGCAGGCGACGCCGACGATCGGCAAGCGGTTGGAACAGCTCGCCGGTGCGACCGGCCTGCGCACCCTGTTGCGCGGTCACGGGCTGGACGATGCGAAGATCACCGCGTGCCTGAACGACGAAGCCGCGCAGAAGCGGGCGATCGCCATCGCCGAGGCGGCACAGGCGGCCAATATCGACGGCACGCCCAGCTTCGAGGTCAACGGCAAGAAGGTGGAGGCCCATGACTGGGCCACGCTCAAGCCGTTCCTGACCGCCTCCTGATCCCTGACAAGAGAGTTGATCCCATGCGTTTCGCACTCCCCCTGATCGCGCTTGCGGCCCTGTCGGCCTGTGGCGGTGGTGATTCCGGCACCGGCGCCAACGGCACCGCCGCCGCGCCGGTCGCCAATGTCGCGGCTCCGGCCGGCAAGAAGTGGACCGACATGGTCGCGGTCACGCCCGAGGGCGGCTATCGCATCGGCAACCCCGATGCGCCGGTGAAGCTGCTCGAATATGGCTCGCGCACCTGCCCGACCTGCGGTGCATTCGCGCGTGAAGGCAACGAACCGCTCATCAACAACTATGTCTCGACCGGCAAGGTGAGCTTCGAATTCCGCGACTTTGCGGTGCACGGTGCGCCCGATCTGGCGGCTGCGGTGCTTGGCCGTTGCAACGGGACGGCGACCTTCTTCCCGCTGCTCGAGGCGATGTATCAGAACCAGGCGGCGACGCTCGACCGGATGCAGGCGCTCCCGCAGGCCGAACAGGCGCGGTTGCAGTCGATCCCGCCGTTGCAGGCCGTCACCGGCTGGGCCGATGCCGCCGGCTTCGTCGATTTCGTGAAGCAGCGCGGCGTGCCCGAAGCCAAGGCGCGCCAGTGCCTCGCCGACCAGAAGCTGTTGCAGGAAGTCGTCAAGATCACCGAGGATGGCGGCGCGGCCGTCACCGGCACCCCGACTTTCATGATCAACGGCGAAAAGGTCGAGAACGCCGTCACCTGGGCGCAGATCGAAGCGGCCCTGAAGGGCGCTGGCGCCTGACCCCGTGGCCGCGGGGGATGACGCGGCCACACCGCCCACGCCGGGGCTGACGCTCCGGCGGCTGCGGCTGAGCGGGTTCAAGAGCTTCGTCGACCCCGCCGACCTGGTGATCGAGGCCGGGCTGACCGGGGTGGTCGGTCCCAATGGCTGCGGCAAGTCGAACCTGCTCGAAGCGTTGCGCTGGACCATGGGCGAGAACAGCGCGAAGTCGCTGCGCGGCGCGGGCATGGACGACGTGATCTTTGCCGGCACCGAAACCCGCCCGCAGCGCGACTTTGCCGAGGTCGCGATCCTAGCCGAGGATGCGGCGGGCGATGAGGTCGAGATTGTCCGCCGGATCGAACGCGGCGCCGGTTCCGCCTATCGCATCAATGGCCGCGATGTGCGCGCGAAGGACGTTTCGCTGCTGTTCGCCGATGCCGCGACGGGGGCACATTCGCCGGCACTGGTCAGCCAGAACCGGATCGGCGCGGTCATCGCCGCCCGTCCTGCCGAGCGCCGCGCGATGCTGGAGGATGCGGCGGGCATTTCCGGCCTGCACGTTCGCCGCCGCGATGCCGAATCGAAACTGCGCGCGACCGAGGCCAATCTCGACCGGCTGGGCGAGATGGCGCAGGAACAGGACGCGCGCGCCGCGGCCCTGCGGCGACAGGCGAAGGTCGCCGCGCGGTATCGCGAGCTGACCGACGCGATCCGCATCGCGGAGGGCCGCGCCATCTATGCCCGCTGGCGCGATGCCGCCACCGCCGCCGATACGGCCAAGGCCGAGGCGATGGCGGCCGAGGCACAGGTCGCCGATCACGGCGCGGCGCAGGCGGAAACCGTCGCCGAACAGGCGCAAGCGACCCAGGCGCTGGCGACCGCACGGGCGGCGGCGCAGGAGGTGCGCCAGCGGGCCGGTGACGCCGCCCATGCCCGCGACCGGTTGCAGGCACAGGCCCACGCCGCGACCCGGCGGCTGGCCGACCTGACGGCACAGGCGACGCGGCTGACCGACGATCGCGCGCGTGAAGGCGCGCTGGCGGGCGACGCGGCACATGCGGTCGCGCGGCTGACCGAGGAAACCGCCGCGCTGACCGCGACCATCGCGCAAGGCACCGTACGCCTGCCCGAACTCGACACCGCGCTGACGGAGGCGACCGCGGCGGCGGCGCTGGCGGATGCCGCCCATGGCGACGCGCTGGCGGCACAGGCGGCCGAGCTTGCCGAGGCGCGGGTCGCCGCCGCCGCGCAGGACGCCGCGCGCACCCGGCTGGACCGTGCCCGCCGCGACGAGGCGCGGGCGCTGGCCGAACAGGCGGCGCTGCCCGCGCTCGCACCGCTGACCGTAGAGCGCGCGGCGGCGGTCGACCGGCGGGCGGCGGCGATGGCTACCGCCGACGATGCCCGCACCGCCATCGCCCGTGCCGATACCGCCGAACGATCGGCGCAGGAAGCGCGGGGGCGGGCGCAGGCCGACCGCGCGACCGCCGCCGCCGAACTGGCCGCGCTGGACGGCGAAATCGCCGCGCTGGAGCGCGCTCTGCGGCGAACCGGTCGCGCGCGGGTCATCGATTCGGTCGTGGTCGAACCGGGGTTCGAGGCGGCACTGGCGGCGGCACTGGGCGACGATCTCGACGCCGGGATCGATCCCGCCGACGATCGATACTGGGATGCCGACGCCGCAGCTATCGACGGCCCGGCGATCCCGCACGGCATCGGCCGGCTGTCGGCGCAGGTGACCGCCCCCATGCTTGCCCGGCGGCTGGAACAGGTGCTGGTGGTCGAACGCGACGAGGGCACGACGCTGGCGGTCGGGCAGCGGCTGGTGACGCTGGACGGGGCGCTGCGCCGGTGGGACGGGCTGCGGGCCCAAGCCGGATCGGGCGCAGCGGCGGCGGAGCGGCTCGCCCGTACCAACCGGCTGCGGTTGCTGGGGCAGGAGCGCCCGGCGCTGCTCGCCCGCCGCGATGCCGCCGATTCGGCGCTGACCGCCGCCGATGCCGCGATCGCCGAGGCGCGCGGGACGCTGGCCACCGCCCGCCGCATGCTGGAACAGGCGGAAGCGCAGGCGCGCGAGGCGCTGCGGGCCGAGGATCGCGCTGCCGCCGCGATCGAACGGGCGCAGGCGCGTGCCGATGACGTCGCCGCCCGGCTGGAGCGGATCGGCAGCGACCGGATCGAGGCGCAGGACGATGCCGACCGGGCCGATGCCGCGCTGCGCCAGCTACCCGACCGCAGCGCCACCGCCGGACGGGTCGCCGCGCTGGCGACGGCGGCGGCGACCGCGCGCGCGGCGGTGGCCGATGCCCGTTCGGCACGCGCATCGCTCGACGCGGCATTGCGGCGCGACCGGGACCGGCTGGCGACCGCCAGCGGCGAGATCACCGCGTGGCAGACCCGCGCCGCCGATGCCGCCCGGCGCATCGCCGAGGTCGACGCGCGGATCGCCACCATCGCCGCCGACCGCGCGACGCTGACCGATCGCCCGGCCGCGCTGGCGGCGGAACTGGCCGGCGTGGACGCGATGCTCGGCACGCTGCGCCAGGCGACCACCGACGCGGCAATGCTGGAACAGGCTGCCGAAGCCCGGCTGCGTGCGGCCGAGCGTGCCGCCGGGACAATCGCCGAATCGCTCGCCGCCGCGCGCGAACGGCGTGCCGGGGCCGGTGCCCGGGCGGAGGCGCAGGAGCAGCGACGGCTGGAGATGGGGCGGCTGTCGGGCGAACGCTTCCAATGTCCCCCGCCGCTGCTGCCGCGTATCGGTTTCGTCGGGGCGGAGGTCGGCGATGCGGCGGCGGAAAGCACGGCGTACGACCGGCTGCTGGTGACACGGGACCAGATCGGCCCTATCAACCTGATTGCCGATACCGAACTGGCCGAACTGGAAGCGGCGCAGGGTGAGACGGCGGCGGAGCGCGCCGAGCTGGCCGAGGCGGTGCAGCGGCTGCGCGGGTCGATCGGCACGCTCAACCGCGAAGGGCGCGCGCGGCTGCTGGCGGCGTTCGCGGCGGTCGACACGCATTTCCGCCGGCTGTTCGGCGCGTTGTTCGACGGCGGGCAGGCGCAGCTGGAACTGGTCGATTCGGACGATCCGCTGGAGGCCGGCCTAGAAATCCTCGCCCAACCGCCGGGCAAGCGGCTGCAATCGCTGACCCTGTTGTCGGGTGGCGAACAGGCGCTGACCGCCGTCGCGCTGATCTTTGCGCTGTTCCTGACCAACCCGTCGCCGATCTGCGTTCTCGACGAAGTGGACGCGCCGCTGGACGATGCCAATATCGACCGCTTCTGCGACCTGCTCGACCGGATGGCGGCCGATACCGACACCCGCTACCTGATCGTCACCCACAATGCCGCGACGATGAGCCGGATGCACCGGCTGTTCGGCGTCACCATGGTCGAACGCGGGGTCAGCCGGCTGGTGTCGGTCGACCTGGGCGGGGCGACGACGCTGCTGGCGGCGGAATAGAGCGCCTGGCGCCTACTGCCCGGCCTTCACGATCGCCCGGAACTCCTCGCGCGTGATCCTGCCGTCCTTGTTCTGGTCCATGAGGGCAAAGGCGGTGGCGAGGCCGGCGGCGGCCTGCCCCTTTTGCGACGGGTCCTGCTTTGCCGCCTCGGCATCGATCTTCGCGCTCATCGCGTCGAATTCGGCCTTGCCGATCGCCCCATCCTTGTTCGTGTCGAACATCGCGAAGAACTCCGCCTCGTCATCGGCCGCCGGCTCCACGACCGGCGCGGGCGGCGTGGCCGGGGCAGGCGTCGGGGCGGTCTGCAATGCCAGGGCGAGGAGCGCGATCAACATCGGGTCAGCTTCTTTCGCAAAAGGGAAAAGGCACGACACGATTGCATCGGGCAACACCCGGCGCAAGCGCGTGTCCTTGCGCCCGGCGTCCGCGTCGCCTAACCGCGCGCCAAACCATTCCAGCGAAGGAGCCTGCCCATGGCCGAGTCCATCAACCGCGTCGTGCTTGCCTATTCGGGCGGCCTCGACACCAGCGTCATCCTGAAATGGCTGCAGCAGGAATATAATTGCGAAGTCGTGACCTTCACCGCCGATCTGGGCCAGGGCGAGGAGCTGGAGCCGGCGCGCAAGAAGGCCGAGCTGATGGGCATCAAGCCCGAGCATATCTTCATCGACGACCTGCGCGAGGAGTTCGTCCGCGACTTCGTGTTCCCGATGATGCGGTCGAACGCGCTGTACGAGGGGCTGTACCTGCTCGGCACCTCGATCGCGCGGCCGCTGATCGCCAAGCGCCAGATCGAGATCGCGCGTCAGGTGAATGCCGATGCCGTCAGCCACGGCGCAACCGGCAAGGGTAACGACCAGGTCCGCTTCGAACTCGGCTATTACGCGCTGCAGCCCGATATCAAGGTCATTGCGCCGTGGCGCGAATGGGACCTGACCAGCCGCACCGCGCTGATCGCGTTCGCCGAACAGCACCAGATTCCTGTGCCCAAGGACAAGCGCGGCGAATCGCCGTTTTCGACCGATGCGAACCTGCTTCATACCTCGTCCGAGGGAAAGGTGCTGGAGGACCCGTGGGAGGAAGTGCCCGAGTACGTCTTCTCGCGCACCGTCAGCCCGGAGGAAGCACCCGACGCGCCGCAGATCGTCACCGTCGCGTTCGAACGCGGTGATGCGGTGGCAGTCGATGGCGAGGGGATGTCGCCCGCCACGCTGCTCGCCAAGCTGAACGAGCTGGGCCGCGCGCACGGCATCGGCCGGCTCGATCTGGTCGAGAACCGCTTCGTCGGCATGAAGTCGCGCGGGATGTACGAAACGCCCGGCGGCACGATCCTGCACGCCGCGCACCGCGCGATCGAACAGATGACGCTGGACCGCGGTGCCGCGCACCTGAAGGACGAATTGGCCCCGCGCTATGCCGAGCTGGTCTATAACGGCTTCTGGTTCTCGCCGGAGCGCGAGATGCTGCAGGCCGCGATCGACCACAGCCAGCACAAGGTGTCGGGCGAAGTCCGCCTGAAGCTGTACAAGGGGGGGGTCCATGTCATCGGCCGCCGTTCGCCCAATTCGCTCTATAGCGAAAAGGTCGTGACGTTCGAGGACGATCAGGGTGCCTATGACCAGCGCGACGCGGCGGGCTTCATCAAGCTGAACGCCCTGCGCCTGCGCCTGCTGGGCCGGCGGGATCGCTGATCGTCTGATCCGGCAGCGCCGGATCAGGGCGGCACCCGCCCGCTCCCCCACCCCGCCACCCAGCTAGGATACGCTGTGGGTGGAGGGGTGGGGGAGCGGGCCGGTGCCGCATCCACGCTAGTGGATCAAACCAAAGTGCGCAGGCCCTGCGGCTGGTCGAGCAGCGCGGCGAAGAACGATGTCGCGCCGATCTGTACGCCCAGGCAACCGAGCAGCATCGACGGGATCGTCAGCCGCATCAGCTCGCCCGGCACCAGCGCGCCGAACCCGGCCTGCGCCCAGAGCCACGTCGAGGCGACGCCACCGGCCAGCCCGGCCAGCAGCGCCAGCCCACCGGCGATGCAGCCGCGCTCCACGGTGAACCAACCGCGCAACCGGCGCATCGCCCCGCTTTCGGGCCACATCCCGCTGCGAATGCCGAACAGCCGCGCCAGCACCGCGAGGCAGACCATCTGCGCGCCGATCAGCGCCGCCATCGTCGCAAAGATCATGGTGTGCGGCCCGAACTCGACCGCGCCGATGCTGGCGTCGCCGGTCGCCAGCACCCCGGTCACGCCCGCCCCCGCCAGCAGCAGCGCCACGCCGGGATAGAAGAACAGGAAACGCGGCGCATAGAGCAGCAGGAAGCGCAGATGCCGCCACCCGTCACGCCACGTGCGCAGGTGCGGCGGGCGCGAGCGGCCATCGGGGGCCAGCGTCGTCGGCACCTCGGCAATCGCCAGCCGGGCGATGGATGCCTTCACCACCATCTCGCTGGCGAATTCCATCCCCGGCGAGGTCAGCCCCAATGCCAACGCCCGGTCGCGGCGGAAGGCACGCAACCCGCAATGGAAATCGCCGACCGGCACATCGAAGAATGCGCGGCCGAGCAGGCTCAAGACCGGATTGCCGAGGAAGCGATGCAGCACCGGCATGGCACCGGGCGCAATGCCGCCCTGGAAACGATTGCCCATCACCAGGTCGGCACCATCCCGCAGCCGTTCGACGAACGGCATCAGGCTGCCGAAATCATAGCTGTCATCGGCATCGCCCATCGCGACGAATCGCCCGCGCGCCGCCGCGATGCCGCCGGCCAGCGCCGCGCCATAGCCCCGCACCGGGATTGCCACGATCCGGGCGCCCATCGCATTGGCGATCTGTTGCGATCCGTCGGTCGACCCGTTGTCGGCGATCAGGACCTCGCCCGCGATGCCATGCGTGTCGAGAAACGCCTTCGCCTTCTTGATACAGACCGCCAGCGTCTCCGCTTCGTTCAGGCACGGCATGACGATCGACAGCTCGATCTCGGCGGGGGGAGCGATGGCTTCACCGGAAATCGGCAGGCGGACGGCGGACATCGGTTGCTCCAGCGGCGGGATCGTCCGGCGATGGTGCGGGCAAAACGACGAAGACTCGGTTAACGCTATACCCGAAATTAAGCATGTTGCGGCGACATGCCCGTCCATGACCGCTGATCCTGCCCCGATGCCGCGCCGCTTTTGGTCGGTCCCATTGCTCGCGCTGGGCCTCGTCCTGCTGCTGACGATGGCGTGGACGATCAAGGAGTGGGCGGCGCTGCGCCATCTGCGCCTGCCCGACAATGACGACATGATGCGGCTGGCCGAGGTTCGCGACTGGATCGGGGGGCAGGCGTTCAACGACCTGATGCAGCATCGGCTGGGGCCGCCGGGTGGCGCGTCGATGCACTGGTCGCGACTGGCCGATATGGTGCCCGCCGCGATCATCCTGGCGCTGACGCCGCTGGTCGGCACCCATGGCGCAGAGGTCGCGATGGTGATCGCGTGGCCGGCGCTGCTGTTCTTCTGCTATCTACTGCTCGCCGCGCGCATCGCCGGCCGGCTGCATGGCCCCAGCGCGCGACCGATCGCGGTCATCCTCGCCGCGCTCGCCTTTCCGACGATCAGCCTGTTCATCCCCGGCCGGATCGACCACCACGCGTTGCAGATCGTGCTGATGCTGGCGCTGGTCGACGGCCTGCTGCGCACACCGTCGCGCGCCACCGGCGCGGTGATGGGGCTGGTCGTTGCCGCCAGCCTTGCCATCGGCCTCGAATCGGCACCCGAACTGGTGGCGGTGATGGCGGCGCTCGGCTGGCTGTGGCTGACCGGCGACGCGCGTGAGGATGGCCGGGCGCTGGGCTTCGGCATCGCGCTGGCGGGGGCGACCGGCCTGATGCTGACGTTCATGCACCCCTATGTCTGGCCGCGCGAATGGTGTGACGGCTTTACCCCCGCCTCGACCAGCGCGACGCTGGCGCTGGCAGCCGGGTGGAGCGTGCTGGGGCTGGCCGGCTCCCGCCTGCGCGGGGTGGGGCCGCGCCTTGCCGTCGCCGCGCTGGTCGGGTGCGTCGTCGCGTGGTCGGTGTCGCGGACGTCGATGGTGTGCCTGGCCGGCCCGTATGACGCGCTCACCCCGTTCCTGAAGCGGGTGTGGATGAGCAATGTCAGCGAGGCGCGCGGGCTGTTCGTCGGACAGGACACGCTGGGCACCATCGTTGCCTACGGCACCCTGTCGCTGATCGGCAGCGCGCTGGCCGTGGTGCAGGCGATACGCGGCGGATGGCGTGCGCGCGACGCCATCGCCTTTGCGATCGTGCTGGCGATCAGCGCGGTCGCCGCGATCCTGCAGATTCGCGTGACCTACATCCTCGCCGGACTCGCCGCGATCCCGTTCGCCATCGGCATCGCCGCGACGCGCGGCGCGCCGGACCAGATGCCCCGCCGCCTGCTGCTGTGGCTGCTGGGCGCCGGCGTCACCTATCTCGCCGTGTCGAAACAGATGGACGCGGTGCTGGCGCAGCCGGTGATGGTCGTGCGGGAGAATGTCGGACGCTGCACCACGGCCGACCAATTCGTCGCGATCGCCCGCCAGCCGCGCGGGCTGGTCGTCGCGCCGATCGATCTCGGCTCCTACCTGATCGGCATGACGCCGCACCGCGTGTGGGCGGCGGGCTATCACCGCAACAATCGCGGCAACATGGCGGCCTATCGCTTCTTCCTCGCCCCGCCCGATCGCGCCGCCGCGTTCGCCCGCCGGTCGGGCGTCGATTATGTCGCGCTATGCCCTGATATCATGCACGAAAGCGAACTCGCGCCCTATCGCCCCGGCAGTCTGGTCGAAGCGTTGCAGGCCGGGCGCGTGCCCGCCTGGCTGGAACCGATCCCGCTCCCCGGATCGATGCTGTTCTTCAAAGTGCGCGGACGCTTGCCCGAAGGCCCTTCCCCCCTCTAAAAGCGGCCGATGCAGGGGGACAGGCTCAACTGGTGGCAGACGCGGTGGTTCGTCGCGCTGATGGCGGTATTGGCGGCGGTGCCGCTGCTATGGCCCGATATTCCGCCGATGGTCGACCTGCCCGGTCATATGGGCCGCTACCGGGTCCAGCAATTGTGGGACACCGGACAGGCGCCTTGGTTCCACGACTGGTATAATTTCGACTGGAGCCTGATCGGCAATCTGGGCGTCGACCTGCTGGTCTGGCTGCTCGAACCGCTGATCGGCCTCGAACCCGCGGTCAAGCTCATCATCCTGACCATCCCGGCGCTCACCGCCGTCGGGCTGCTGTGGATCGCGCGCGAGGTGCATGGCCGCATCCCGGCGACCGCGCTGTTCGCGCTGCCGATCGTCTACAGCTTTCCGTTCCATTTCGGCTTCGCCAATTTCCTGCTGTCGATGGCGCTCGCGCTCAACGCCTTTGCGCTGTGGCTGCGGCTGGGGCGGCAGGGGCGGCTGGTGCTGCGCGGGGTGGTGTTCGTGCCCATCGCCGGACTGATCTGGCTGACGCATACCTTCGGTTGGGGGACGCTGGGCGTGCTCGCCGCCTCGGCCGAGCTGATCCGCGAACATGACAAGCGTCGCAACTGGTTCGCCGCCGCCTTCCACGCCGGGCTCCACTGCCTCGTCCTCGCGCCCCCTGCGCTGCTCATGCTGTTGTGGCGTTCGGGCGGCCATGTCGGCGGGCAGACCGCCGACTGGTTCAACTGGCGCGCGAAGATGCAGTGGATGACGATGACGCTGCGCGACCGCTGGCAGCTCTACGACCTCGCCTCGGTCGCGGTCTTCTACCTCGTGCTGTTCAAGGGGTTGCGCGATCCCAACATCGGCTATTCGCGCAATCTGGGCCTGTCGGCGCTGTTCCTGATCGCGGTCTATGTCCTGCTGCCGCGCATCGTTTTCGGCTCGGCCTATGCCGATATGCGGCTGGTGCCGTATCTGTTCGGGATCAGCCTGATCGCGCTCAGGCCCAAACCCGGCCTGTCGATCCGTCATGCCGGGGTATTGGCAGGGATCGCGCTGGCGATCTTCGTCGGGCGGATGGGGGCGACGACGGCCAGCTTCTGGCTGTACGACCGCGATTACGACCGCGAACTGGCCGCATTGGACCATGTGCCGGTCGGCGCACGGCTGGTGACCTTCGTGGGTGAGACCTGCTACAACGAATGGCGCATGACCCGGCTGCAGCATCTGCCCGGCATGGCGCTCACCCGGCGGCTGGCCTATGCCAACGACCAATGGTCGATGGCCGGCGGACAGCTGCTGACGGTGAAGTACAAGGAAGCGCGCGGGTTCTCGCACGATCCGTCCGAACTGGTCACCGACGTCAAATGCCCGCGCGAATATTGGCGGCCGATCGCCGGCGCGCTGTACAAATTCCCGCGCGATGCGTTCGACTACGTATGGCTGATCCGCCCGCCCAAATATGACCGGCGGCTGGAACAGGGGCTGATCCCGCTGTGGCGCAATGGTCGCTCCGCGCTGTTCCGCATCGACCATAATGTGCCGCCGCCCGTGCTGACATGGAGCGATCTGGGCAATCGTCCGTTCGCCAAACCCCGCCGCCGCCCATCGCGACAGATGGCGGCCAACGAACCGCTGAGGAAAAACTGATGGACCTGCTGAACAACGCCCTGAAGCTGGCCGGCCAATTCGACCTGCCCGCCATCGCCGACAAGGCGGGGATCTCGCAGGAACAGGTACAGACCGTGCTCGGCCTGCTGATGAAGTTCGCCGGCCATGCCGATCCCGCACAGGAAGCCGCCGACCATAGCGGCGTATCGCGCCACCAGATCGAGGCGATCCTGTCCGAAGTCGGCGGTCCCGATGCGCTGGGCCAGTTCGCGCAGTTGCTGGGGCTCGACGTCAATCCCGGTGCGCTGGGCGGGATCGGCGACATGCTGCCGGGCGGCCTGGGCGGATTGATGGGCAAGAAATAAGGCTGGCCGCACAGGGTGTCGTCCCCGCGTGGGGCGGCGCCCCTGTCCGGGTGGATCGGCCGCTATGCCCGCTTGAACGGCGTCAGGTCGTTCAGGAACGCCTGTTCCTGCCCCACGGCCGCGCGCTCACGCTCCAGAAACTCGGCCACGGCCGCGTGGAACCCCGGATCGGGCAGGAAATGCGCCGACCAGGTCGTGACCGGAACATAGCCGCGCGCGAGCTTGTGTTCGCCCTGCGCCCCAGCCTCGACCCGTTGCAGCCCGCGCGCGATGGCGGCGTCGATCGCCTGATAATAGCATAGCTCGAAATGGAGGAACGGCACCTCCTCCACCGCACCCCAATAGCGACCGTAGAGCGCATCGCCGCCGATCAGGTTGAGCGCCCCCGCGATCGGCCGGCCGTCGCGTTCGGCAAGGATCAGCAGCACCGCGTCGCCCATCCGTTCCGACAGCAGCGAGAAGAAGCGGCGGGTGAGGTACGGGCGGCCCCATTTGCGGTTGCCGGTATCCTGGTAAAATGCCCAGAACGCATCCCAATGCGCTTCGGTCAGGTCGCGTCCGGAGAGGTGCCGGACGGTCAGCCCGTCGAGCGCGGCGGCGCGTTCCTTGCGGATCGCCTTGCGCTTGCGGCTGGCCAGGTCGTTCAGGAAATCGTCGAAGCAGCCATAGCCGCGATTGGCCCAGTGAAACTGCGTGCCGGCGCGCAACAGCCAGCCCGCCGCCTGAAACGCCGGCAATTGCGCGTCGTCGATGAAGGTCGCGTGTGCCGACGACAGCCCGTTCTGCCGCACCACCGCCTCGACCGCGCCGATCAGTGCACTGGGATCGGCACCGTCGCGCAGCAACAGCCGCGGACCCGGCACGGGGGTGAAGGGCACCGCGATCTGCAGCTTGGGATAATAATCGCCGCCGGCCCGCTCCCACGCGTCGGCCCAGGCGTGGTCGAACACATATTCGCCCTGGCTGTGCCCCTTGGCATAGGCCGGGGCGATCGCCTGCGGCACGCCATCGGCATCGTCGACGATGATCGGCAGCGGTTGCCACCCCGATCCCGGCGCGACGCTGCCCGATTCCTCCAGCGCCGACAGGAACGCGTGGGACAGGAACGGATTGCCCTTGCCCGCGCAGGCATCCCACTGGTCGGCGGGCACGGCGCGGACGCCCTCGGCGATGCGGGCGGTGATGGCTGTCACGCAGGGCAAGATAGGGGGTGGTCGGCGGCGGCGAAAGGGTGCGCTACCCCTTCGTCCCCTGCGCCCCGTCGCGGAACATCAGCTCGCGCCGCGGCACCGGAATCTCGATCCCATTCTCCTTGAACAGGTCCCACAACCGGTTGAGCACGTCCGACCGGACATTGCCGACGCCCTGTTCGGGGTCGCTGATCCACGCCAGAATCTCATGCTCCACGGCATATTCGCCGTAGGAGATCAGCCAGACATTGGGCGCCGGGCTGCGCAGCACCCGTGCGCTTTCGGTCGCGGACTGCAACATCAGCTGCTGCGCCAGCCGCAGGTCGGTTTCATACCCCACCCCGACCGGAATGCGCACCCGGACGTTGCGGTCGGAAAAGGACCAGTTCTCCACCTCCTGCGTCATCAGGATTTCGTTGGGGATCAAATGCTCCTTGCCATCACGGGTGATGACCGACACCGCGCGCACCCCGATCTTGTTCACCCAGCCGAAACTGTCGCCGACAACGATCACGTCGCCCGGCTTGATCGACCGGTCCATCAACAGGATGATGCCCGCGATCAGGTTGCCGACCGTCTTCTGCAACCCGAACCCGACCGCAAGGCCCAGCCCGCCCGAGAAAATCGCAAAGGTCGTCAGGTCGATGCCGAGCAGGTCGATCCCGAAGAAGAAGGCGGCGATGACCACCGCGATCGACGCCAGCTTTTGCGCCAGCAGTTTCTGCGCGGGGTCGAGGCTCTTCGCCTGATCCACCGCATGGCCGACCAGCTTGTTGGCGACGCGCACCACGGCATAGAGGACGACCGCGGTCAGCAGCGCGCTGACCAGCGCCAGCAGCGACAGGCGGCGGCGGCCCACCGAAAAGCCGATCGCGTCGAGGGTGGTGGTGATCGGCTCCAGCCCGCCGACCGATCCGGCCAGCACCGCGACGAACAGGATCGACGATACCGCCCACGCCAGCCAGCGCGCCAGGTTGACGCCGCGCAGCAGCTGCATCGCGAGGCGGCCGACCGCCGCGCCCAGCGCCAGGCCAACGACGATATCGGCCAGCGCCCCCCAGTCATGCCCCTGCGCGACCAGCGCCAGCGCGATGACCGCCACGAAATGCCGCACGATGTCGCACATGCGCGTGGCAAGGCCGACGGCATGGTCGCCCACCCGATCGCGCCACAGCGTCGTCAGATGCGGCCCGGCCCAGCGCCCGGCCAGCCAGCCGAGCAGCAGCGACAACAGCACCAGCCCTGCCACGATACCGGCCTCGGCCAGTTCCCGCCCGTCGGCGACCGGCAATCCCTGTGCGGCCAGCCCGGCGGCAAGGCCGTTCACGGTGTCGCCCGGAACCGTGCCAGCCCGGCGGCGAGATCGGCGATCAGGTCGTCGGGGTTCTCCAGCCCGATCTGCAACCGGATCATCGGCCCCTCGGCCTCCGCGCGCGTCACGCTGCGATAGCGATGCGGGTCGATCGGCAGGGCAAGGCTTTCGAACCCGCCCCAGCTATATCCGATGCCGAACAGCTTGAGGCCGTCGATCAACGCGACCCGGCCGGCATCGCTGCCGCCGTTCAGGACAAGGGCGAACAGCCCGGCACTGCCACGGAAATCGCGGGTGAAGATGTCATGCCCCGGACAGCCCGGCAGCGCGGGATGCAGCACGCGCGCGACCTCGGGCTGGTCGGACAGCCACCGGGCGATCTTGATCGACGAGTCGCCATGCTGTTTCAGCCGCACCGCCATGGTGCGCAGCCCGCGCGCGCCGAGCGCCGCATCGTCCGGCCCGACATGCTGCCCCAGCTGATAGGTCGCATCGCGCAACGCCGGCCAGTGCGACGCGACGGCGGTGGCCGATCCCAGCATCGCGTCGGAATGGCCGACGACATATTTGGTGCAGGCCATGATCGTCACGTCGACGCCGTGTGCCAGCGCCGGGAACAGCAGCGGCGTGGCCCAGGTATTGTCGAGGATAGTGGTGACGCCCCGCGCCCGCGCGATCGCCGTCATTGCCGGCACGTCCTGCACCTCGAAGGTGAGACTCCCGGGGCTTTCGAGGAACAGCACCTTCGTCGCCGGGGTCATCAGCTCGGCGATCCCCGCGCCGACCATCGGGTCGTACAGCGTGGTGGTGACGCCGATCGTCTTCAGGATACCCTGCGCAAAGGCACGGGTCGGGTCATAGGCGCTGTCGGGCAGCAGCAGGTGATCGCCAGGCTTCAGATACGCGAGCAGCGCGGTGGTGATCGCCGCGACGCCCGATGGATAGAGCAAGGTGCCCTCGGCCCCCGGCTCCAGCTCGGTCAGCGCCTCGGCCAGTGACCATTGGGTCGGGGTGCCGCGCCGCCCGTAATAGAGCCGGTGATGGGTATTCGCCCCCGCCGCCGCGCGAAGATCGGCAACGTCGTCGTACAGGATCGTCGATGCGCGCCAGACGGGGACATTGACCACGCCCCCGGTCCATTCGTCGCGGCGGCCGCCGGTGACGACCTGTGTCTCGGGCGCGTGGGACGCGTCGCGGGCACTCATGCGACCACCTTCGGCGTCTGCGGGTCGGCGGCCCACTCGGTCCAGCTGCCGTCATACAGCGCCGCATCGCGCCCCAGCAGGTGGAGCACAAAGGCCGGGATCGCAGCAGTGATGCCCGACCCGCAGGTCGTCGTCACCGGCCGGTCGAGATCGATCCCCGCCCCGGCGAACAGCGCGGCCAGTTCCCGTGGCGACCGCCACGTCCCGTCGTCGTGGAAGAAACGGGCATAATGCAGGTTGGTGCTGCCCGGGATATGGCCGGAGGGCAGGCCGCGCGGATCGGCCTCGCTCCCGTCGAACCGCGCGGGCGAGCGTGCATCGACCAGCTGCGTCGTATCCTTGTCGAGCGACGCCAGCACCATCGCCTTGGTCCGTACCGGGGCCAGATCGGGATCGGCGGCAAAACGGGTCGGCGTCGGCTGATCCATGCCGGTTTCGAGGGCGCGCCCCTCGGCCCGCCATTTGGCCAGCCCGCCATCGAGGATCGCGACCGGCAGCGCGCGGGCGAAGCGCCGCAGCAGCCACCAGCCCCGCGCCGCCGTATGGTGCGGCGAATTGTCGTACAGCACGACCTGCACATCGTCGTTCAGCCCCAGCGCCCCCAGCCCCGCCGCCAGCTTCTCTGCCGCGGGCAGCGAGGTCGCCTGGCCCGTCGACAGCGCGCGCAGATCGAGGAAGCGCGCGCCCGGAATATGCGCGGCGGCAAATTCGGCGGCTTCGTCGCGGGGAGGATCGGGCTGCACGGCCACGAAGGTCGCGTCGAGGACGACGAGGCCGGGGGTACCGAGCCGATCGGCGAGCCATGCGGTGGAGACGAGCGGTTGCATCGGCCAAGGCTTAGGCGCGCGGCGCGATGGGTCAAGCGCCAGAGCGAAAGACGCCGGTGTATCGTACCCCCGCCTGCGCGGGGATGCGGCTACCCCTCGTACTTCGGCAGCTTGTCGAGCGCCTTCAGAAACCCCTTGGCCTGCCCGCGCAGTTCGCGTTGCGTCTCCTCCGCCATCTTGTCCCACGTCCGGTACGGCATCGCCATGCGTGGATTGCGGCCGAGCTTTTCCTGGTTGCGGGCGATGAAGTCCCAATAGAGCGCGTTGAACGGGCACGCGTCCTGCCCGGTGCGCTGCTTCACATCGTAGCGGCAGGTTCCGCAATAATCCGACATCCGGTCGATATAGGCGCCCGACGATGCATAGGGCTTCGAACCCAGCAGCCCGCCATCGCCGAACTGGCTCATCCCCAGCGTATTGGGCAGCTCGACCCATTCATAGGCATCGGCATAGACCTCCAGATACCAGCGATGGACCTGTTGCGGGTCAGCCCCGATCAGCAATGCGAAATTGCCGGTAATCATCAACCGCTGGATATGATGGGCATAGGCCTTGTCCAGCGTCTGCCCGATCGCCTGGGACAGGCAATGCATGTCGGTCTCGCCGGTCCAGTAGAACGCCGGCAGGTCGCGCTTCGCGCCGAGGAAGTTGCGCGTCACATAGTCCGGCCCTTCGCGCCAATAGATGCCGCGCACGAATTCGCGCCAACCGATGATCTGGCGGATGAAGCCTTCCGCCGCATTGATCGGCACCTTGCCCGCCGCAAACTCCTTCTCGACGGCCTTGCACAGATCGAGCGGGTCGAGCAGCCCGGCATTGATGTAGGGCGAGAGCACCGCATGCCACAGATAGGGTTCGCCGGTCAGCATCGCGTCCTGATTGTCGCCAAAACCGGGCAAGGCGTGGGTCAGAAACGCACGTTGCTGGCGCAGCGCACCTTCACGCGTCACCGCAAAGTCGAACCCGTCGAGCGTGCCGGCATGGTCGCCGAACCGATCCGCGACCAGCGCCAGCACCTCCTGCGTCACGTCGTCGGGCTTGAACGACAGCGGGCGCGGGATCAGCAGGTCACGCTTCGCCGGCTTGCGATTGTCATGGTCGAAATTCCATTTGCCGCCGACCGGCTTGGCGCCGTCCATCAGCAACCCGGTTTCGCGCCGCATCTCGCGATAGAAGAATTCCATGCGCAGTTCGCGCCGCCCCTCGGCCCAGTCGCGAAACCGGTCGTGGGAACACAGGAACCGCGTGTCGGGCCGGATCGACACGGGAATGCCGAAGATCGTCTCCCACGCCTCCAGCATCGCCTGCACCCGCCATTCGCCGGCTTCGGTGACGACGATTCGCGTCGGGTCGTGCCGTTCGATCGCGCGGGCGATCTCTCCGGTAAAGCTGCCGGCATTGTCGGGATCGTCCAGCCGGACATAATCGACACGCCACCCCTTTTCGGCCAGCGCGGCGGCATGGTGGCGCATCGCCGCGAACA
Source organism: Sphingomonas sp. Leaf23 (assembly GCF_001421585.1). Classification (NCBI taxonomy): domain Bacteria; kingdom Pseudomonadati; phylum Pseudomonadota; class Alphaproteobacteria; order Sphingomonadales; family Sphingomonadaceae; genus Sphingomonas; species Sphingomonas sp. Leaf23. Next base: position 72,245 of record NZ_LMKR01000002.1, read on the forward strand.
GGAACGCGATCTTTTTCGGGTGATGGCGGACATAGGTCGCCTCCTCGACCACCTCCATCATCAGGATCGTGGTCTGGTCGGGATCGGCGTCGGCCAGCGACGACAGGGCAAACGACAGTTGATCGCCCAATATCGGGATCAGCACCCGTTCCATTCGTGCGCCGTCCCTTCTACATGGGGGCCATGGACCCGAAATTCCTTGGCCAGGCCAGCCCGCTTCCAACCACTCCGGAAGCCGCCGAGCTCGATTATGTTCCCAACCCGCGCGGCACGCCGTATCTGGTGCGCTTCACCTCGCCCGAATTCACCTCACTCTGCCCGGTCACCGGCCAGCCCGATTTCGCGCATCTGGTGATCGATTACGTGCCCGCCGCGACCATCGTCGAATCGAAATCGCTGAAGCTGTTCCTCGGCAGCTTCCGCAACCATGCCGCATTCCACGAGGATTGCACCGTCGGCATCGCCGAACGGCTGGTCGCGGAAATGCAGCCGGTGTGGCTGCGCATCGGCGGTTATTGGTATCCGCGCGGCGGCATTCCGATCGACGTGTTCTGGCAATCGGGGGAACCTCCCCGGTCGATATGGATTCCCGATCAGAACGTTCCGGGATATCGCGGACGCGGGTGATCGCCGCGACGGCAGCACGCTTCGCCACGTTATTGTGTCGCAGCGCACAATTCTTGCAACCATTTACCGTGTCGGAATGTTTCTATTTGCGGACACCGCCGATATCGCGCGGATATTGCATCGCAAAGAGGAACGTTGATGAGCCAGAGGGTCGCCCTGGATTCGCTCGATCGCATCGCGCTGATCGGTAATTTCCTGCCGCGCAAATGCGGGCTCGCGACCTTCACCACCGACACGTTCAATGCGTTGCGCGATCGGTATCCCGACATGGCGGTCGACGTCTATGCGATGGACGACCGCCCCGGTGCCTATGCCTATCCGCCCGAAGTGACCCATGCGATCGCGCAGAACGACCGCATCGCCTATCTCGACGCGGCGCGCCGGATCGAGGCGAGCGGCGCACAGGCGGTATGGGTGCAGCATGAATATGGCATCTATGGCGGGCCGGCGGGCGAACATATCGTGGCGCTGCTCGACCGGGTGAACGTGCCGGTCGCCATCACGCTGCACACCATCCTTGAACATCCCAATGCCGACGAACGCCGCGTGCTGGAGGCATTGCTGCGCCGTGCGTCGAAGATCATCGTGATGGCCGACAAGGGGCGCGAAATCCTGATGCGCGTCCACGGTACCGATGCGCGCAAGATCGTGACGATCCCGCACGGCGTCCACGACCGCCCGTTCGTACAGCCCGATGCGATGAAGGCACGGTTCGGCTGGGCCGGCCGCCCCGTCGTGCTGACCTTCGGCCTGCTCGCCCCGAACAAGGGGATCGAGACGATGATCGAGGCGATGCCGACCGTCGTCGCGTCGCATCCCGACGCGCTGTACGTCGTATTGGGCGCGACCCATCCGCATCTCGTCGCGCATGAGGGCGAGGCGTATCGCGACCGGCTGAAGGCACAGGCCGCACAGCTTGGCGTCGCCGATAACGTCTGCTTCCTCGACGGTTTCGTCGAACAGGACGAACTGCTCGACTATCTTCAGGCCGCCGACCTATATGTCACCCCGTACAGCAATCCGGCGCAGATCACCTCGGGCACGCTGTCCTACGCAGTGGGTGTCGGCAAGGTGGTTGTTTCCACCCCTTATGTCCACGCGACCGAAATCCTGGCGGACGACCATGGCGTGATCGTCGATTTCGGCGATGCGGCGGCGTTCGCGCGTGAAATCGTCGACCTGCTGGGCAACGATGCCCGTCGCGAGTCGCTGGCTGGCCGCGCCTATGCCCGCGGCCGGACGATGCTGTTCCCCTGCCTGGCGCAGGCGGCGATGATCGAGATCGGTCAGGCCGTCGCCGCCCGGCCCCGCCGCGTGCGGCCCAGCACCGACCTGACCGCGCTGCAGCCCGATTTCGCCGCCGTCGAACGGATGAGCGACGCGACCGGCATGTTGCAGCACTCGATCTATTCGGTGCCCGACCGCCGCCATGGCTATTGCATCGACGACAATGCCCGTGCGCTGATCCTGATGTCGCAGATCGAGGATATCGATCCGATCGTCCGCGACAAATGGACCACGATCTATGCTTCGTTCCTGCAATATGCGTGGAACCCGGATCGGCGTCGCTTCCGCAACTTCATGAATTTCGACCGGACCTGGTGCGAGGATGAAGGGTCGGAGGACTCGAACGGCCGCACGTTGTGGGCACTGGCGATCACCGCGCGCGATGCGCAGTCGCGCAAGCATCGCGACTGGGCGATGTCGCTCTATGAGCAGACCGCGTCGATCGCGCTCGACCTTGGCAGCCCGCGTGCGCGTGCCTTTGCCATGCTGGGCGCGGTGGCGATGCTCGACATCAACCCCGGCCATGCGCTGTCGACCGAGATTGCGACGCGGTTCGGTGCCGAACTGGTCACGTTGCTCGATGCCGCCCGCCGCCCGGAATGGCGCTGGTTCGAAATCGTGCTGGCCTATGACAATGCCCGCCTGCCCGAAGCGATGATTCGCGCCGGCCACGCCCTGAAGCGGGATGATTTCCTGAAGGTCGGGCTGGATACGCTCGATTGGATCGTCGCGCAGCAGACGTCGCCCGACGGCCGGTTCCGCGCGGTCGGTACCGAGAGTTTCAGCCGTCCTTATGCCGATCCACTGCCGTTCGACCAGCAGCCGCTGGAGGCGCAGGCAACGGTCGAGGCCTGTGTGGCGGCGTGGGACGCGACCCGCGACCAGCGCTGGGTCGACGAGGCGGTCAAGGCGTACAACTGGTATCTCGGTGCCAACGACCTCGACCTGCCGCTGGCGACCGTGGGTGACGGCGGTTGTTTCGACGGACTGATGCCCACCGGATTGAACCGCAATCAGGGCGCTGAGTCGATTCTCGCGCTGCAATTGGCATCGTGTGCTATTTCCGCCCTTTCAAAGGGTCGCGCTTCCGTGGCAGACCCGCGCCGCGCCGTGGCCTGATCCGGCCGCGGCTTCGGCCGGGATTATTGGACGCGCGAATGCTGGATATCTACAACCACCCCTTGCGGCTCTACGCCGACCCTTCGCGTGTGGTGGTGCGCCCCTTTCATATCGCATGGCAGCGCAACGGTTCGGCCCCCAGCCGTACCGAGCGGCTGGTCGGCGAAGTGCTGTCCATGTCGCCCGCCGAAACGCGAGCGCAACTGGACATCGTGCTCAAGGATTTCGAGGCGCGCCACTGGCAGACGCGCCGCGTGTTCATGACGCGCTATGACGAGATCGAGGCGGTGCTGGGCCTCGACGGCAGCACGATCAGCGACGAAAAGCGCCAGCTGATCGGCGCCTATTTTTGCCACGAATACAGCTATGCTGCCGCCGCGCTGATGAACCCCAGCGCCGTGCCGCATTTCGACCAGTCGGGCATGCCCGAGGGGTCGCTGCGCATCCTGATGTCGCTGCGTGCGGTCGGCGAAGGCCACATCTCGTCGGTCGCCTTCCGCGAAGGCATCATCACCGACGATAACGAACTGGTACTGGCCCCCGAACCGCCCTTCGCCACCGCCGCCGATGCGATCGGCGACGAAGAGGAAGCGCCCGAGGGCGAGGTGACGGTCTTCCGCCACCGCGACTCCACCTTGTCCGGCACGGTGATCTTTCCGATCACCGAGGCCCAGTCGAAGGGGCTGGAGGACATGCGCCTCGTCCACTTCACCCATGACGACGGCACCGCCGAATGGCTGGGCACCTATACCGCCTATAACGGGTCGATGATCCAGTCGGAGCTGCTGCGCACCCGCGACTTCCGCGCGTTCGACCTGGTGCCGATGACCGGCAGCGCGGCGCGGAACAAGGGCATGGGCCTGTTCCCGCGCAAGGTGAACGGCCAGTACATGATGATCGGGCGGCAGGACGGCGAAAACCTGTTCCTCATCAAGTCCGACACGTTGACGCATTGGGACGAGGGAGAGCTGCTGCTCAAGCCCGTTTTCCCGTGGGAGCTGGTGCAGATCGGCAATTGCGGCCCGCCGATCGAAATCGACCAAGGCTGGCTGCTGCTGACCCACGGCGTCGGTGCGATGCGCAAGTACGCGATCGGCGCGGTGCTGCTGGACAAGGACGATCCGTCGAAGGTCATCGGCCGCACCCGCGAACCGATCCTGGCGGCGGCGAACGAAGATCGCGAGGGCTATGTTCCGAACGTCGTCTATTCGTGCGGCGCGCTGCGCCATGGCGACCGGATCTTCATCCCCTACGGCGTGGCCGACAGCTCGGTCGCGTTCGCGTTCGTGACGATCGACGAACTGATCGCCGCGATGTGACGACTGGCGGGAAAGGCGGACAAGTGCCTTTCCCGTCCTCCCCCGCGCCGTCTGAAATGACGTCTGTGGAAAGCGGAACCCCCGCCCCTACAGCCGGTGCAGCGCCTGCGTCGCGCTGCCCAGCACCGCTGCCCGCGCGCGCAGGCTCGCCACCAGGAATTCGGTCTGTGCGTGCAGGAACCGGCGCGGGGTGGTGCCGAGCACGGCATGGGCATCGCGCAGGAAATGCGACGCGCTGACATAGCCGGGGTCGATCCGCGAATAATCCAGATCACCCTTCGATTCGATCAGCGGCACTAGGGAGCGGAGGAAGCGCGCTCGGATCAGCAACGTCTTGGGCACGAAGCCGAAATGCCGCCGGCACAACCGCCGCAGCCGTTCGGGCGACATGCCCCATGCCGCCGCCGTTTCGGCCACTGCATTGGGCAGGTCGTCGTTCACCATCCGCGCGATGGTGCGGATCTGCACCTCATCCGCGACCTTCGGCCCGATTTCCGCCAGCAGGAACCGGTCCAGCGCCGGCTTCACGCCATGTTCGTCGGCCACCGACGACAGCAGCGCCACCAGCCGTTCGGCAAAGCCCGGCCGCGCCGCTGCATCCAGCGGCTCGATCCGGTCGGCATAGCGATCCGCCCCGCCGTCGAAGAAGCGGGACCAGCCGAGTGCGCTGATGCCGAACCCGATCATCACCCCGCCGTTGGTGACGGTATGGATCGCATGGCTGGTCGGCCCGAACAGGCTGGCCAGCGGCAATGGATCGCTGCGGAATCGGCCGATCGATACCGCGATCGGCCCGGCGTCCAGCGTGACGCGGACGTTGGCGGTACCGGGCAGGAACCAGTTTTCCAGCCCCGCCGCCGCCGGCCCGCTGGCGGCATAGAGGTGATAGCCGGTGACGTAATCGGCCAGCGCCGGGTCGGGCTGATCATAGCGGATCGCCATGCCCGGCCGCATCGCGAACAGCGACGGGGGGATACCGGGCGTCTCCGTCCCGCCTGAAACATTGTCGATCGCCATGGGGTTATCCGCGAAACAGTCCGCCCAGGACGCCGCGCAACAGCCCCCCGACCAGCCCGCCGCTCTTGGCGCGACCGCCGCGGGTGGTGCCGAACACCTGCTTGCCGATTTCGTTGACGACGATGCGACCGACCGCCGACCCCGCCGAACGCGTCGCCGATTGGGTGGCGCGGTTCCACGGGTTGTTGGCCGCCTCGCGATCGGCAGCACGCGCCGCCTTCTCCGCCTCACGCGCCTCGCGGTCGGCGACGCGCTGCTCGGCAATCCGCTGGCGCTCCGCTTCCTTGGCGAGCCGGGCGTCTTCCTTGGCCTTCAGCGCCGCTTCCTTGTCGGCGGCAGCCTGTGCCTTGCTGGCGGCGGCAGCGGCGGCGGCTTCGTTCGCCTTGGCACCCAGCAGTTCAGCCGCCGATTCGCGGTCGATTGCCGTGTCGTAGCGATCCCCGACCGCGTCGGTCTGCATCAGCACGCCGCGTTCGGCCGGGGTGACCGGCCCGACGCGCGAGCGGGGCGGACGGATCAGCGCGCGCTCGACCGGGCTGGGCGACCCATCGGCCTGCAATACCGATACCAACGCCTCGCCGGTCTTCAGCTCGGTGATCGCCTGCGCGACGTCCAGCTTGGGGTTCGGGCGGAAGGTTTCCGCCGCCGCCTTGATCGCGCGGGCTTCCTTGGGCGTAAAGGCGCGCAGGGCGTGCTGCACCCGGTTGCCCAGCTGCCCGGCGATCGCATCGGGAATGTCGATCGGGTTCTGCGTTACGAAATAGATGCCGACGCCCTTCGACCGGATCAGCCGGACGACCTGCTCCACCTTGTCGACCAGCGCGTCGGGCGCATCGTCGAACAGCAGGTGCGCTTCGTCGAAGAAGAATACGAGCTTCGGCTTGTCGGGGTCGCCCACCTCGGGCAGCGTTTCGAACAGTTCGGACAGCAGCCACAGCAGGAAGGTGGCATAGAGCCGGGGCGACGCCATCAGCTTGTCGGCGGCCAGCACCGACACCACGCCGCGCCCATCCTCGGCCACGCGCATGAAGTCGGCGAGGTCGAGCGCCGGTTCGCCGAAGAAGCGGTCGCCGCCCTGGCCCCGCAGCTGCAACAGCGCGCGCTGGATCGCGCCGACCGATTGCTTGCTAACATTGCCGTAACGGGTGGTCAGGTCGTCGGCCCGTTCGGCACAATGCGCCAGCATCGCCTGAAGATCGTCGAGGTCGAGGAGGAGCAGCCCTTCCTCGTCGGCGACGTGAAAGGCGATGGTCAGCACCCCGTCCTGCACGTCGTTCAGGTTCAGCATCCGGCCGAGCAACACCGGCCCCATTTCGGAAACCGTGGCGCGGATCGGATGGCCCGCCTCGCCGAACAGGTCCCAGAAGACGACCGGCGTGTCACGATACTGCCAGTCGCTATCCCCGATCGCGGCGGCACGTTCGGCAAAGGCGGCATGCGGCTTTGCCGTCGCGCTCCCGGCCATGGCGATGCCCGACAGGTCGCCCTTCACATCGGCCACGAACACCGGCACCCCGGCGGCGGAGAAATTCTCGGCCAGCCCCTGCAACGTCACCGTCTTGCCGGTGCCGGTCGCGCCGGCGATCAACCCGTGGCGGTTGGCGCGTTTCAGGACCAGCGCCTGACGGATGCCGTCTGCGGTCGCGCCCAGAAAGAGTTCGATGTCGGTCATGGCCTGCCCTTCAACTTCCGACGATATCTACCGCGTTTCGGGCCTCGGTCCATCATCCGCAACGGACAAAGAAAAAGGGCGGTGGGATGTCCCACCGCCCTCTGTCCGACCGTTACTTCGCAGCGTCGATGCCGATCGGTACGAACCGCGCGAACGGCTCTCCGGGCAGCTGTACATACATCAGCACCTGCTTGGCCCCGCCGGCACGTGCCTGCTGGATCACGCGGGTCAGTTCGGCCTCGTTCGTCACCGTCTGGCGATTGACGCTCTGGATCACGATGCCGCGACGCAGCCCCTTGGTCGCAGCATCGCTGTTGGGATCAACGTCCGCCACCACGACGCCGCGGATGGTCGAATCGAGCCGCAGCTGCCGGGCGATGGCGGGGGTCAGCGGCTGGACGACCAAGCCGGCGGTGGCCGCCAGGTTGGTGCTGGCGCGTGGCGTCGTCGGCGCGCTGTCGGGGTCGAACTGCTGGCTTTGCGCCGCCAGTTGGTCGTTCGAAGGACGCGTGCCAAGCGTCACCGGAATCTGCTGCCGCTTGCCATCGCGCAGCACGTCCAGCGTGACACGGCTGCCCGGCGCTTCGTTGCCGACCAGATAGGTCAGCGACTGCTGCGGCGTGATCTCCTTGCCGTTCACCGCGATGATGACGTCGCCCGGCCGGATGCCCGCGCGCGCCGCCGGTTCGCCCGGCGAGACGCCGTTGACCAGCGCACCGCGATCCTTCGTGATGTTCAGCGCAGCGGCGATATCGGCACTGATCTCCTGCTGCGTCAGGCCCAGATAGCCGCGCGAGACCGACTGCCCCTTCATCAGCTTGTCGACAATCGGCTTAGCCTGTTCCGCCGGAATGGCGAAACCGATGCCGATGCTGCCGCCGGTCGGCGACAGGATCTGCGAATTGATGCCGATCACATTGCCCTGCATGTCGAACATCGGGCCGCCCGAATTGCCCCGGTTGATCGCGGCATCGGTCTGGATGAAGCGGTCATACGGGCCCTGGCCGACGCGGTTCAGCGCGGAGATGATGCCGGCGGTCACCGTGCCCGACTGACCCAGCGGGTTGCCGATGGTCAGCACCCAGTCGCCGACGCGTGCCTGACGCGAATCGCCGAAGCGGACGAAGGGGAAGGTCGCGCCTTCGATCTTCAGGACCGCAAGGTCGGACAGCTCGTCGCGCCCGACCAGCTTCGCCTTATATTCCTTCTGGTCGGCCAGCGTCACCGTGATCGATTCGACCGTGGCGCCTTCGGCCCCGGCCGACACGACATGGTTGTTGGTGACGATATAACCGTCGCTGGAGATCAGGAACCCCGACCCGAGCGACTGCGCCTCCTGCGTCCGGGGCGTCGCCCCGCCCCCGCCGCCGCGACCGCCGAAGAACTGTTCGAACGGCGTGCCCGAGAACGGGTTCGCCTGCTGCTGCACGGTGATGCGCTGCGTGGTCGAAATGTTGACGACCGCCGGCGACAGGCGCGTCACCATGTCGGCAAAGCTCATCGGCGCGCCAGCGCGCGGAGCCGACACGGCGTTGATCGCGCCCGGTTCGTTCTGCGCGGTCTGTGCGTCCGACGGGTTAAGGGTCAGGGTGGCGGCAGCACCGCCCAGCAAGAGTGCGGATGTAATGGCGTAGGCGTAACGCACGATTGGATGGTCCTCTCAGATATGGCTCGCGACCCCTTCGGGTGCCAACCTGTCGTTGCCTTGCTGAACGCGGATTGAATGGACGGGACCGCCTTAGCGTTCCCGACCACCGAATTCGCGGAGATAGCCGTTGTCCGGCGACAGGATGATCGACGTCGATCCGCTCTGCCCCGGCGCGCCGGCAAAGGTCGTGCGATACGATCGCATCGCCCGCCAGAAGGCATAGAAATCGGCGTCCTTGCCAAAGCTGGCGGCATAGATGCGCGCGGCTTCCGCCTCGGCATTGGCCCGCACGACCTGTGCGTCGCGCTGCCCTTGGGCACGGATCGTCGCGGCTTCCTGTTCGCGGGCCGACCGCATCCGGGTCAGCGCCGATTGCAGCGGGCTGCCATCGGGCAGGTCGGCATGCTTGATCCGCACGTCGACGATCTCCGCGCCATATTGGCGGGCGGTGCGCTGCAATGCGTTCTGGATATTGTCCATTACCGCGCCGCGTTCGGGACTGAGCAGCGAGGCGAAGGTCCGCCGGCCGAGCTCGGCACGCAGCGCCGACGACAGCAACGGTTCGAGCTGGTTGGCGACGCGCTCCTCGGTGCTCGCGGTCGAACCGGTCGAGATCACCGCCTGCAAGGGATCGACGATGCGGAACCGGGCAAAGGCGTCGACCTCCAGCCGCAGCTGGTCGGTCGACAGCACCGGCTGGTTGTTCAGCTCGATGTCCAGCACCCGCTTGTCGATCCACACCACCCGGTCGAAGAACGGGATCTTCGCGACCAGCCCGGCCCCGGTGCGCCCGAACGGCTGGTCCGCGCGATAGGGGTTGAGGATGCCGACCGGCTGCTGGAAGCGCAGGATCACCGCCTGCCGCGTTTCCGGCACGATCACGATCGTGCTGAAAAACAGGATGACGAGGACGAGCAGGGCGATGCCGACGCCCATCGGATTACGCAGCGCGCGGTTCATCGGGCTGCTCCCGTCGCCTGCGTGGGCTGGGCTTGGGTGGACTGGGCCTGCGGGGTCGGGGCGGATGCCTCCGGCTCCGGCGTCACCTGCTGCTGGCGACGGACCTCGGGCAGCGGCAGATAGGCCTGGACGCCGGGCTGGACGATCGTCTTGTCGGCGCGGCTCAACACCTGCTCCATGGTTTCGTAATAAAGCCGCCGGCGGGTCACGTCGGGCGCCATGCGATATTGTTCGTACAGCTTGTCGAATTCGGTCGTGTCGCCCTGCGCTCGTGCGATCACCTGCTGCGCATAGCCGCGCGAGGTGTTCAGGTTCGACTGCGCCTCCTGCTGCGCCGCCGTCACCGCCTTGAACGCGTCGTCGACCTCCGACGGGGCCGCCGCCTTCTGGATACTTACGCCCAGCACGCGCACGCCCGACTGATATTCGTCCAGCAGCGTCTGCATCCGGGTCTGCACATCGGCCTCGATCTCACCGCGGCCCGAACCGATCGCCTGCGTCAGGTTCTTGCTCGCCACTGCCGCGCGCATCGCGCTTTCGGCGACCGCGCGCACCGTTTCCTGGGGGTTCTTGATCTCGAACACGTAATCTTCGGGCGACTTGATGTTCCAGCGCACCGAATAGGCGAGGTCGACGATATTCTGGTCGCCGGTCAGCATCAGGTTCGCCTGATTACCGCCCGCCGGAAAGCTCTCCGTCCGGGTGTTCTGCACATCCTCCACCTGCACCCGCATGATCGGGGCGGGCAGCGTGAACTGGATGCCGGGATTGAGCGTGCCGGTATATTTGCCGAACATCGTCACGACGCCGCGTTCCTGCGGCCCGATCGAATGGAAGCTGGTGAAGGCGATCCACACCAGGATCAGCGCCGCGACCGCCGCCAGCCACAGCCGGCCGGCATTGGCCGGCAGCGAGGGGCCACCGCCCGGCCCGCCGGTGCGCGCACGTTTCAGGAAATCGTCGAGCGAGGTGGAGCCGCCGACCTTGCCGCGCTTGCCGGCGGGCGGCATCGACCACGGGTTGCGCGGGCCATCGTCGCCGCCACCGCCACCCGATCCATTACCGGAATCGCCACCGCCGCCCCAAGGGCCCTTGTCGCTCATTCCGCAGCACCTTGCGCGCGTGCGCGCCGCCCCATGATCCATCGCATCCTTCCTTTATAGGGGGCCTCCCTGCGTTTTACAGTGGTAACGCGCCGTTCGGACGCTACATCGCAGCCTATGGCTTCCGCATCGACCCCCGCCGCCGCGCTCGACGCGTTGCTTGGCCCCATCGCGGCCGGACGCGCCACGGTGCGCGTGACCGGCGATACGGCCAGCATCATCCTCGACGTGACCGGCCTGCCCCCGGCGGCGCGCGACGCATTGGAGGCCGATGTGAAGGCCACCGCCATGACCGCCCCCGGCATCGCCAGCGTGCGGGTCGCGCAGACCAGCGAACGGGTGCAGCAGCGCATCATCGCGGTCGCCAGCGGCAAGGGGGGCGTCGGCAAATCGACCCTTTCCGCCAACCTCGCCATCGCGCTGGCCCGTGCCGGGCGGAAGGTCGGGATGATCGATGCCGACATCTATGGCCCGTCGCAACCGCGCCTGTTGGGCGTCGAGGGGATCAAGGCCGAGGCGCACGACAAGAAGCTGGTGCCGGTCGCCACCCCGCACGGCGTGCCGCTGCTGTCGATGGGGCAGCTGGTGCCGGGGGGGCAGGCGATCGCGTGGCGCGGGCCGATGGCGGCGGGTGCGCTGACCCAGCTGGTCGATGCGCATTGGCAGATGGCCGACACGCTGGTTGTCGACATGCCGCCGGGCACCGGCGACGTGCAGCTGACCATGATCCAGAAGCACAAGCCCGCCGGCGCGGTGATCGTGTCCACGCCGCAGGATCTGGCGCTGATCGACGCGACGCGCGCGATCGACCTGTTTGTGAAGGCAGGCGTGCCGATCATCGGCCTCGTCGAGAATATGGCCGGCTATTGCTGCCCACATTGCGGGGGCATGTCCGACCCGTTCGGCGCGGGCGGCGCGGAAGCGAAGTCGCAGGCGCTGGGCATCCCGTTCCTCGGCCGCATTCCGCTGACGATCGACATCCGCACCGCATCGGATGCCGGCACGCCACCCGCCGCCGGGAACGGCGCGGAGGCCGAGCCGTTCCAGACCATAGCCGCACAGGTCGGCGACTGGTTGCTAAGGAACTGACATGCTCGACGATGATGGTATCCGCACCCTTTTGACCGAGGCGCGGACCATCGCGCTAGTCGGCGCGTCCGACCGCCCCGATCGGGCGTCGTATGGCGTGATGGCCTATCTCCAGCAGCGCGGCTACCGCGTGATCCCGGTCAATCCGCAGATCACCGGCGAGCATCTGCACGGCGAGTTCGTGTTCCGCGACCTCGACCAGATTGGGGAGCCAATCGATATCGTTGATATCTTCCGCAACTCAGCCGCCGCCGGCGATGTCGTAGACGCGGCGATCGCGGCGGGGGCGAAGGCGGTGTGGATGCAGCTGGGCGTGGTGAACGAAGCCGCCGCTGCCCGCGCGGAAGCGGCGGGGTTGCAGGTCGTGATGGATCGCTGTCCGAAGATCGAGATTCCTCGGTTGGGCGTGCCGGCGGTCGGGTAGCTTCCCCCACGTCCCCTGTTGGGTTCGAAACAAACGGGATGGTTGCCTCAGCCGCCCCTCAAACCCGCCCGCCCAGCACCCGCGCGAACAACGCCAGCATCCACCCCGTCGCGGTCACGAACAGCGCCGGATCATAGCGCGGTCCCTCATCGCGCAGAAACGCGTGCTGGGCATTCACCTCATGCCATTCATAGCGCGTGCCCGCTGCCTCCAGCGCCGTGCGGATCGCCTCTCGCCCGGCATAGGGCACATGCGGGTCCTGCCGCCCCCACACGAACAGCATCTCCGCGCCGATCTCGCCGATTCGCGACAGGCTGTCGTCGCAGCGCCCCTCGCCCAGCGTGCCCGAATGGATATCGGTCGGGTAAAAGCACGCCGCCGCCGACACCCGGGGATCCAGCGCGGCGCGATAGGCGAGGTGCCCGCCCAGGCACACGCCCGCCACCCCGATCCGCCCCGAACAGGCCGGATGCGCCGCCAGTAAATCGATCACATGCGCCGCATCGGCATCGAACCCGGCAACGGGCTTCAGGAATTTCAGGTCGTTGCCGCGATCGGTGCCCGGCTTGTCATAGGCCAGCACCGTGCCAGGCGCTTCATAGTCGTGATACACCTCCGGCACCGCCACGACATAGCCATGGCCGGCGATGAACGCCGCCAGCCGCCGGATCGGCGCGGTCACCTGATAGATTTCGGAATAGAGCACGACGCCCGGAAACCGCCCCTCGCCCGCCGGGCGAAAGACATGGGTGCGCATCACGCCGCCGGTCGCGCAGGGCAGGTCGGCGAATTCGTCGCTGAGCAGGATCATGGCCGTGCCGTGCCCCCGGCGGGATCGACTGGCAAGGGGGGAACGGGATCGGTCGGGGCCGGCGCGATCAGTTCGAGCTTCTGCGGCACGGTGCCCATCTCGATCCCCTCCGCCCGGAACCGGGTCAGCAGCTCGAGCAGGATGTTGCTGCGCGCGCGATAGGCGGCACGCGGCGATTCGACATGCGCGAAACAGTTGAACGCGATGCGATCGTTGACGATCGCGTCGATGAACGCATTGGGTGCCGGATCGGCCAGCACCGCCGTCTCGCGCGCGAAGGCATCCAGCACCAGCTGCTGCACCGCCGCGGCATCGACGGTGATCGGGACCGAGAACTGGATCTGGATGCGGCCCAGCGGGCTGGACAGCGTCTTGTTCAGCACCGTTTTGGTGATGAGTTCGGAATTGGGCACGATCAGCGTCGAATGATCGGCCAGCGTGATCTCGGTCGATCGCACGCTGATCCGCTTCACATCGCCCTCATCGGTGCCGACCCGGATCAGGTCGCCGATCTTGATCGGGCGTTCGGCCAGCAGGATCAGGCCGGAGACGAAATTCTGCGTGATCGCCTGCAGGCCGAAACCGATGCCGACCGACAGCGCGGAGAGCAGCAGCGCGATGCGTTCGACGCCGATGCCGAGCGAGGCGAGCGCCCAGATCACCGCCAGCGCGATCCCGACGTAACGCGCGACCAGGCTGACCGAATTGCGCCCGCTGCCATCCAGGTCGGTGGCCGGCAGATAGCGCCCCTCCAGCCAGCGCATGAACCCGCGCACCAGCGTCAGCCCGATGACCAGCACGACGACGCTACGCAGGATCGCGCCGGGCGAGATGGTGACGCCGCCGACCTGTACCCCGCGCGCCAGGTCGCCCATCCGGCTGAGCGCGTCGGACACGCCGCTGCTGCCGAACGGCAACAGCCACAATGCGAAGGCAATGACTGCGATCAGCACGCGCAGCACGCCCGACAGCAGCACTCCGAACTGGTCGACCGTCCCGCCGCGCAGGCCCAGCCCACGGGTCAGCGCCACCCCCAGCCGGCTGTCGCGTTCGAACACCGATGTCGCGACATCGTCGGTCGCGGCCAGCACCAGATAGACCGCCGCGCCCAGCACCAGCGTCCACGCCGCCATCTGCCCGACGAACAGGCTGAACCCGACATAGCCCGCCGCCAGCGCCAGCAGCGCGATGCCCGCGATGCCCCATGCGACCAGCGCCATCGCCGCCAGCCCGGTATTGGCCGGGGCTTCGGTCGTGCCATCCGCCACCGCGCCTGCCTCCGCCCGCATCCGGCCGAGCGTGAACAGCGCACCGGCGATCAGCAGGATGTGGAGCAGCGCCAGCAGCGCATGGGTCGCCATGCGCAGCGCGGCGCTGGTCCCGATCGCACTGTCGGCCGCATCCAGCGCGATGGCGCAACCCGCCAGCCCGGCCAGCAGGAACGAATAGGGCCGGAACCGCGTGGCCGCCGCATCGCTGACCGGGGCGATCCGCCAGCTTGGGCTGCGCCGCATCAGCGTCGCGCCCAACACCGCACTGGAAAAGGCGGCGAACCCGATCGCGCCCAGCCAGATATCGAGCATCGGGTCCCAGCGCTCGGCCACCAGCCCGGCCCAGCGCGCACCGGTCAGCAGCGCACTCGCCGCCAGCACCGGGGCGAGCGTGCCGACCAGCACCCGGCCCAGCGCATTGGCCGAGCGCCGCACCCGCCGCCCCGGCGCCCCTTCGATCAGCAATTGCTGGCCGACCCGTGCCGCCGCCAGCCGGGCGGGTCCCAGCAACAGGATCGCGATGGCGAACCCCAGCAGCGCGGGCCAGCCCTGCGCCAATGCCGCGCCGCGCACCGCATCGACCTCCGCTGCGGCGAATCGTTCGATCCGGTGCAGGTCGCGCGGCATCGCGCGTAGGATCGCGCTCCAGAAGGCAGGCGTCAGCGGCGATGCCCCCCGCCCGAACAGCTTCTGGTTCAGCTCGGCCGCCTGGCTCCCCTGAATCTCGTCGACCAGCTGCTGTGCCTCGACCGACAGCAATTTCGCCCGCTTCGTTGCCGAATCGATCGTGGTCCGCTGCTTGGCGAGCGCGGTGCGTTCGGCACCGATCGCCGGGTCCTCGCCCGACGCCGCCGGTCCCAACTGCGCCAGCCGCGCGTCGATCCGCGCCATGTCGCCGCCCAGCTGCTGCGCGGTGTCGAGCGTCGTTGCCCGTACCGCCTGCGCCCGGCTGCGCAGATTGCCCCGGTCGCTGGGTTCCAGCCGGGTGTCGAGCGCGCCGTCGACCCGCCCCAGTTCGTCGGCGGCACGATCGAGCAACGTCGCATAGTCGGGGGTAACGCTGGTCTGGGCCATCGCGGGGACGGCCGCCATGACCAGCAGCAGCGACAACAGGCAGCGGAGCAGCGATCCGATCATGCTCCCTCGCCTATCGCGATCGGCGATGACGGACAATCGCCGCCATGGCGAAGTGGCTCGGCCCAAGGCCGGTGCCGCCTGAAATTGGCCATTTTGCCAATTCCCAAACAGACCCTAAATGGCCCGATGCTGCGCATCACCGAACTGAAACTGCCGCTCAACCATCCCGAGGAGGCTCTGGCCGCCGCGATCCGCGAACGGTTGCGGATCACGCCGCGCGACCTGATCCGCTACACCGTCGCCCGCCGCGCCCATGACGCGCGTGACAAGGACGATATCCAGCTCGTCTATTCGGTCGATGTTACCGTGAAGAACGAAGGGCAGGTGCTGAACCGGACCAAGCGCGACCGCAATGTCGGGCCGACGCCGGATACCGGCTATCGATTCGTGGCGAAGATGCCCGCCGACTATGCCGGGCCGCGCCCGATCGTCGTGGGTGCCGGCCCCTGCGGCCTGTTTGCCGGGCTGATCCTCGCCCAGATGGGGTTCCGTCCGATCATCCTCGAACGCGGCAAGGTGGTGCGGCAGCGCACGCAAGACACCTGGGGCCTGTGGCGTCGCAGCAAGCTGAACCCCGAATCGAACGTGCAGTTCGGCGAAGGGGGTGCCGGCACCTTTTCCGACGGCAAATTGTGGAGCCAGATCAAGGACCCACGGCATCTCGGCCGCAAGGTGCTGACCGAATTTGTGAAGGCCGGCGCTCCGCAAGAAATCCTGACCGAGGCGCACCCGCATATCGGCACCTTCCGCCTCGTCACCATGGTCGAATCGATGCGTGCGACCGTCGAGGAACTGGGCGGGGAATATCGCTTCTCGCAGCGGGTCGACGATATCGAACTGGAGACGCAAGCCGATGGCTCCCGGCGGCTGACGGGGTTGAAGCTGTCGACCGGCGAGACACTGGCGGCGGACGCCCCGGTGGTGCTGGCGCTGGGCCACAGCGCGCGCGACACCTTCCACATGCTCCACGATCGCGGCGTCTTTCTCGAAGCCAAGCCGTTTTCGGTCGGGGTGCGGATCGAACATCCGCAAAGCTGGATCGACCGTGCGCGCTTCGGGGCGTGCGCCGGCCATCCCGATCTGGGCGCGGCGGCTTACACGCTGTCGCATCACTGCACCAACCAGCGCACGGTCTACAGCTTCTGCATGTGTCCCGGCGGCACCGTCGTCGCCGCGACCTCCGAACCGGGCCGGGTCGCGACCAACGGCATGAGCCAGTATTCGCGCAACGAACGCAATGCCAATTCCGGCATCGTGGTCGGCATCGATCCGGCGCGCGACTATCCGGGCCACCCGCTGGCCGGCATCGCGTTCCAGCGGCAGCTGGAAGAGCGCGCCTATGCCGCCGGTGGTGGCGAGTATCGCGCGCCGGCGCAGCTGATCGGCGATTTCCTTGCCGGGCAACCCTCCACGGCGCTGCGCAGCGTGCTGCCGTCCTATCGCCCTGGCGTCACGCTGACCGACCTGTCCGAATGCCTGCCCGATTTCGCGATCACCGCGATGCGCGAGGCGCTGGTCGCGTTCGGGCGGACGATCCCCGGTTACGACCATCCCGATGCGGTGATGACCGGCGTGGAGACCCGCACCTCGTCGCCGGTACGGATCACGCGCGGCGATGATTTTCAGAGCGTCAATACCGCCAACCTGTTCCCGGCGGGCGAAGGCGCGGGCTATGCCGGCGGCATCCTGTCGGCGGCGGTCGACGGGATCAAGGTCGCCGAGGCCGTCGCGCGGGCGATGACCGGCAGGGTGTAAGGGCCGCCGCTATCGGTCGCCCTGACGGACGAACCGGTCCCGTCCCTGTCGCTTCGCATCGTACAGCAGCGCGTCGACCCGCTCGATCGCGGACAGCAGCGTTTCGCCCGGCGCGATGGTGACCATACCCGCCGACAGGGTGATGCCGTGGATCAGCGTGTCGCTTTCGCGCAGGCGATAGCGGCGTTCGCCGACGGCGATCCGCGCGCGTTGCAGCAGCACCTCCGCCTCGACGACATCGATCCCGGCGATCAGCACGGCGAATTCCTCGCCGCCATAGCGCGCGACCAGGTGGCCGGGACATTCGCGGACCAGCGTCGACCCGATCGCCCGCAGCACCCGGTCGCCGACCGGGTGGCCGTGCAGGTCGTTGATCGCCTTGAAATGGTCGACGTCGCACATCGCGACATGGACCGGCCCCTGCGTGATCGCTTCCACCGCCTCTTCGAACGCGCGGCGATTGGGCAGTTCGGTCAACGGGTCGCGGCGGGCATCGTCATGCGCGGCGGCCAGCTGTTCGCGCAGCTCGCTCGCCTCGCGCGTCGCCTGTTCCAGCCGCGCCTCGGCGATCTCGACCCGTGCGCGCATCGCGGCGGTGATCCGCGCGAGCTCGGCGATCGCGGTGCCGGCGCTCGCGACCGGCGTGGCACGTTCCAGCGCATCGGCACGCTCGGCCAGGTCGCGGCCGAAATCGCGGGTTTCGGTGCGCATCTCCGACACCATCGTCGCGAACCCGGCGACCTGGCGCAGCGTTTCGGTCACCAGGGCGGCAGCCTCGGCAGTCTCGGCAGCCGCCACAGCGACGGGTCCCGGCGGAACCGGGGCCGGTTCGACGGCCGGCGTCACCGCGACCGTTGCCGCCAGCGCATCGATCATGTTGCCCAGCTGCTCGACCTCCGGCCCGGTCAGGCGGATACCGCCATCGGTGCGCCGCGCCACCTCGACCGCCAGCGCACCGGCCGGTTCGCTGACGATGC
The DNA here is from genome assembly GCF_001421585.1 of Sphingomonas sp. Leaf23. Lineage (NCBI taxonomy): Bacteria > Pseudomonadati > Pseudomonadota > Alphaproteobacteria > Sphingomonadales > Sphingomonadaceae > Sphingomonas > Sphingomonas sp. Leaf23. The sequence goes on from NZ_LMKR01000002.1 coordinate 90,461, forward strand.
GATAGGCAAAGCCGTAGTTGAGCGGCGTCGGGTCGAGCCGCTGGTCTTCCAGAAAGGCGAGGACGGCGTGGATCAGCCCGTGACCGGTCGATTCCCCGCCGCCATCGATTTTTTCCAGATACACGCAGGAGCCCTTCGTCCGTGCCCTGCACCCATCGTGCAGGGAAGTTCGGAACGGACCCTAGAGCGGCTTTGCTAAGATCGGGTTTCCCGGAAATTTACCGCACATGCACGATTGCGTACGGCCGATGCCGATGGGCTCAGCCGCGCTTGGCCAGCCCCCGTACCGCCTCCAGCGTGGTGCGGACATGGTCGGCCGGGTTCATGTCGGAATGGACGAATACGATCTTTCCGTCACGGCCAATGACATAGCTGGTGCGGGTGGTCATGGCGCGTGCCTTGCCATCGGCACCGGTCGGGCGATTGAGCGCCACGTCGAATCCCTGGATCACGCGCGGTCCTGCGCTCGCCACCGCGAAACGGCCGGCGCAATGCGCCTTCGAAAATTCCTGCAATTTCCCGATATCGTCGGCCGACATGCCGATCACGGTCGCGCCGGCCGCCTTGAAATCGTCCACCGCGTCGGCAAACGCCTTGGCCTCGGCATTGCAGCCGCCGGTAAATGCCGCCGGGAAGAAATAGAGGACGACCGGGCCTTTGCGGAGTTGTGAGCGCAGGTTGAGGGTAAACGCCTTCCCCGCGATCGCCGCCTGGGTGGTGAAGTCGGGTGCCCGTGCGCCCGGCGCCAGCGCGGCGGACAGCGGTGCGGCGAACGGCAGGGTCAGGGCAGCGGCGAGAAGGGCGAGACGCATCGAGTGGTTTCCTTGCGCGAAGTTGTCGTCATCCTAACAGCTTGCGCGCGCCGCGCCAGCGGTCCCGCGTCACCGGGTGAACGACACACCCAGCCGCGCGCTGGAACTGCGCAGTGCATAATCGTCGATCGCCTCGCCATAGCCGGCAAAGGCCTGTCCGAAGAGATAGATGCCGGTGCGCGCCAGCGGGTAGGACACATACAGCTCGCCCGCGCGGTGGCTGCCCAGCGGATTGCGCAGCGATGCGGCGATGCGCAGCCCATCGACCTGCCCGATCGCCCCGCCCAGCGACATGTTGCCCCAATAGCGGTCGAGATCGCGATAGCCGGTGCCGACATAGGTCCACAGCTTCGGCGTCGCCTCGACCTGCCAGTCGCCGCCGATCGGCAGGACATAGCTGGCCGAGGCGAAGACGCGGTTCACGTCGATCGATCCAGCATCGCGCCCGTTCGAATCATGGGCATAGCCCGCCGCCGCGACGATGCGGTCGTCGACCTGCCGCTGATAATAGACTTCGGGGCTGTAGTTCGTCGAACGGAACGGCCCGGAGGGACGGTCGATCGCCCAGAACATGGTCTGCGTCCAGGCAAGGCGCACCCCGTCCAGCGCGCCCGCCCCGTCGAACGGGCGAAAGGCGAGGCTGACCTGCAGCTTCGCCCCGTCCGACCCTAGCCCGAACGCACCATAGATCGGCGCATGCGGTTCGAACCGGGCGAGCAGGCCCGATACCTGCCCCTGCCCGGTCGGCACCACGGTTTCGCCCGACGCCATGACCGGCGTCGGTGTTGGCGGCGTTGGCGGCGCGGCGACCTGCATGGGCGCGATGCGGTAGCGAAGCGCGCGGAAACTGCCTGGTGCGACTCGCAGCGGTACCGCATCGACCGGCACGATCTTGAGCGGTACCTGATCGGCGGTGACGATCTCCATCGCCGCCGGCACCGCCTCCGCCTCGCTTGCCCCCTCGTTCAGCGCGAAGACGGTCACGCCCCCTTCCGCCGCCGCGACCGAGGCGAGCGGTTCGGCGACGATGCGCAGTTGCGGTTGGGCGGCGGCGGCGAGCAGGGCGAGGACGATCATGCGCCTGATGTGACAGGCATTTGCGACAACCGCGAGCATCGTTTGCGCTTTGGTGGCTCCCCCGCCTATCTGGCGGTTCGCAATATAAAGGCTCCCCATGCCCGTCACCGCCGCCGACCTGACCCTTGCCGCCCAGTTGGCCGATGCCGCCGGCGCCGCGATCCGCCCGCGCTTCCGCAGCAATTACGGGCTGGAGATCAAGGACGACGCCTCCCCCGTCACCCTGGCCGATCGCGAGGCGGAGGCGGCGATGCGTGCGATCATCGAACGCGAACGCCCGTCGGACGGCATCCAGGGCGAGGAATATGGCGTGGCGGAGGGGAGCAGCGGGCGCGTGTGGGTGCTCGACCCGATCGACGGCACCCGCTCGTTCATCGCCGGGCGGCCGATCTTTGGCACGTTGATCGCGCTGGTCGAGGATGGCTGGCCGGTGCTGGGCATCATCGACCAGCCGATCATCGGCGAACGCTGGATCGGCGCGGTCGGGCGCGGCACCACCTTCAACGGGCAACCGGCACAGACCCGCCGCTGCCGCACCCTGGCCGATGCACTGCTGGCGACGACCAGCCCGGCGCTGTTCGACGACGGCCAGCTCCACGGGTTCGAGCATGTCGAGGCGAAGGTGCGGTCGACGGTGCTGGGCGGCGACTGCTATTCCTACGGCACGCTGGCGTCGGGCCATATCGACCTGGTGGTCGAGGCGGGGCTGAAGCTGCACGATTTCGCCGCGCTGGTGCCCGTCGTCGAGGGCGCGGGCGGCACGATGAGCGACTGGTCGGGCGATCCGCTCCATGCCGGCAGCATCGGCGAGGTCATTGCGCTGGGCGATGCCGCGCGGCTGGAGGATGTCGTCGACCTGCTCGCCTGTCGCGGTCACTGATCCTTTTCTTCGCAACCGGGCCGGGCGCGCATCGTTGAGGATGCACGACCCGGTGAGCGAAGGAATATGACATGGGATTGTTTTCAAAGGATATTGCGACGCTGGACGACCTGTTCGTCCACCAGCTGCAGGATATCTATTACGCCGAGAACCAGATTCTGAAGGCGCTGCCGAAGATGGTGGCGAAGGCGACCGATCCCGAACTGAAGGCCGGGTTCGAACGGCATCTGGGTGAGACCGAAGGGCAGATCCGCCGGCTGGAACAGGTGTTCCAGCTCCATGGCGCGGCCAAGAAGGCGGTTACCTGTCCCGCGATCGACGGCATCATCAAGGAAGCGAACGAGGTCGCGGGCGAGATCGCCGACAAGAAGGTGCTCGACGCCGCGCTGATCGCGTCGGCCCAGGCGGTGGAGCATTACGAGATCACCCGCTACGGCACGCTGATCGCATGGGCACGGCAACTGGGCCGCGAGGATATCGCGGCATTGCTCGCCGAAACGCTGGCCGAGGAACGCGCCACCGACGAAAAGCTGACGACGATGGCCGAGCACAAGGTCAATGCGCAGGCCGAACTGGCCGACGTCTGAGGCAGGGGCGGGGTTGCCGACCCGCCCTTATTGCGGGCGACTGGTCAGGATCGGTCGCCCGTTGCTGGGACAGACCGGCATGCCCATCAGCCCGCAACGGGGCGTACCCTGCCGCAATCCATCCGCCTTGCGGTCGAAGACGGGGGTGTCGTCATCGAGTCGATAGCGGTCGTTCTTGCGTTCGGGGCACCCCAGCGCGCGCGGAGTGACGACGCAATTGACCGGATCGGTGATACCGAGCTTGGCCGACGCCGGCGCCGCCTGTGCCATGACCAGCAGCAATAGTATCGACATCGGCGCATTCCCCCTAAAAGATCGTTCGTTCCGAACGCCTTGCCCCGCCTTTGGTTGCTACTTCGCCAAGGGCCGCGCCCGACCGATGCTGCCGCCCCTACGGGTCGATGCGGTTACCCCGGCAAAGCCGCAGCCTTGCAGGAATGCCGACGTTCCGCACGCCGGTTGCGGCACCGCCAGCAGTCGTTCGCGCTCACCCAGCGCATCGACCACCTTTGGATCGCCCTCCGCCGGTGGCGTGGTCAGCGGGACGCGGAAGCGGTCGGCGGTGCGCGCGGCGCATACCACGATCTCGTCCGCCTCCGCATCGGTGCGACATGGCTGGACGATTTGCGTCAGCGACCGGGCGCGGGCGATCATCACCGATGCCGCGCCGCCGTCCTGCGCCATCGCTGCCAACAACATCCACGCCGTCATGCCCGTGCCTTTCGCAGCCGTTATACCGGGTTATCCACAACATGGCTTGCCCGACAAGGGCAGGTCGCCTATCGCCGTGTTTAATACGTTTAACGGCCGGAGCTTCGTCCAATGCAGCCTGTCAGCAACACCCTCGATCGCGTCCTCGTCCTCGAAATGGTGCGGGTCACCGAAGCCGCGGCGATCGCCGCGTCGACGCTGGTCGGGCGGGGCGACGAAAAGGCCGCCGACGCCGCCGCCGTCGAAGCAATGCGCGCCGCGCTGAACGAACTCTACATGGACGGCACCGTCGTGATCGGCGAGGGCGAGCGCGACGAGGCGCCGATGCTGTTCATCGGTGAAAAGGTGGGTCTGGGCAAAGGTCCCGAGATCGACATCGCGCTCGACCCGCTGGAGGGCACCACGATCTGCGCCACCGCCGGTCCGAACAGCCTTGCGGTGCTCGCCATCGCCGAAAAGGGCGGCCTGCTGAACGCGCCCGACGTCTATATGGACAAGATCGCGTGCGGGCCGGGCTATCCCGCCGGCACGATCGACCTCGACAAGTCGCCGACCGAGAACGTCAAGGCGGTGGCAGCGGCCAAGGGCGTCGATCCGCATGACATCATCGTCTGCGTCCTGAACCGCCCCCGCCACGAGGCGATGATCGCCGAGCTGCGCGCGGTCGGGTGCGGCGTGATGCTGATCGGCGACGGCGACGTGGCCGGCGTGATCGCGACCAGCGATCCCGACACCACCATCGACCTGTATATGGGCCAGGGCGGCGCACCGGAGGGCGTGCTGGCCGCCGCGGCGCTGCGCTGCACCGGCGGGCAGTTCAAGGGGCGGCTGGTGTTCCGCAACGACGACGAACGCGCCCGGGCGGCCAAGTGGGGCGTCACCGACCTCGACAAGCAGTACGACCTGACCGAGCTGGCGCGCGGCGACTGCATCTTTGCCGCGACCGGGGTGACCGACGGGTCGCTGCTGGCCGGCGTCAAGCGGATGCCGGGCAAGATGACCACCGAAAGCGTGGTGATGCGCGCCAGCTCGGGCACGGTACGCTGGGTGAAGGGCGAGCATCGGCTGTAACGGCGCGATTTGCTGATACCGTACCCCCGCGCAGGCGGGGGTCCAGGGTGCCACGCGCAACGCCGCGTTGTTGGCTCTGGACCCCCGCCTGCGCGGGGGTACGCGCGTCCGCACGGCCGGCTGGCGCAACCGCAGGGGTTCACGCCGCGTTCAATGCGCCGGCCCTACCCCCATGCCCCAACCTTACGGAGAAGTTTCATGCGCCCGTTCGCGCTCGCCCTTGGTCCCGTGCTGGCTGTTGCCGCCCCCGTCGCCCTGCATGCACAGGCGCCGCAGAACGACCTGGCGTCGGTCCAGCGGCATCTGGCGGCGACGCAGACGATGACCGCGAATTTCTCGCAGACCGATCGTAACGGGCGGGTGCTCACCGGTCAGCTGACGCTGAAGAAGCCGGGCAAGATCCGGTTCCAATATGAAAAGGGCGTGCCGATCCTGCTCGTATCGGATGGCAAGTCGCTCTATTTCCTCGACTATCAGGTCGGGCAGAAGCAGCGCTGGCCGATCGGCAATTCGCCGCTCGGCATCCTGTTGAACCCCGAACGCGATGCGTCGAAGTTCGCGCGCGTCGTGCCGTCGAACGATCCGCGAATCGTCAGCGTCGAGGCCTATGATCCCAAGCGCCCCGAATATGGCCGGATCACGATGATCTTCGCACGACAGGCCTCCGCGCCCGCCGGGCTGATGCTGCAGGGCTGGGTCGCGCTCGATGCGCAGGCGAACCGGACGACGGTGCGGCTGACCAACCAGCAGTTCAACGTGCCCGTCGCCGATAATGCCTTCCGCTTCAACGAACCGCGTCGCGCACGGCGGTGACGCGACGAACCGAGTGGCTGATTCCAAAAATACGGGTGACGTTCATCCTGGCGACAGGTTCGCGATCCTATTGCTGATCTCGCGGTGTTGGAGCGCGTCCGGGATTTTCCCCCCTGTTGCCCGGGTCTCCAACGCCCGCCTGCGTGACCAACGCTAGGTCGGCCCTCGCTCCATGCCCCCGGAGCGGGGGCCTTTCTGTTTATGGGTCCGAATCGGCGTCGCGCGCTATCTGGCGTCGCCGCGTTTGCGACGATACAGGCGTTGGCCATGGACACGCTTTCGGTCGCTTCGTGGAACATCAATTCCGTCCGCTTCCGCATGGATATCGTCGAGAAATTCCTGCGCGAGGCGCAGCCCGACGTGCTGTGCCTGCAGGAAACGAAGGTCGTGAACCAGGATTTCCCGCACGATCCGCTGCGGCGGCTGGGCTATACCCATATCGCGATCAACGGGCAGCGGATGCACCACGGTGTCGCGGTCGTTTCGAAGGTGCCGTTGGCCGAGGATGACCGGCTCGACTGGCAGGCCAATGGCGAGGCGCGGCATATCGGCGTGCGGCTGGCGAACGGCCTGCGGATCGAAAACGTCTATATCCCGGCGGGCGGCGACGTGCCCGACCGCGACGTGAACCCGAAATTCGGCCAGAAGCTGGATTTCATCGAGCGCATGACGACGTGGTCGGCGGGGCTGTCGGGCATCCCGACGCTGCTGGTCGGCGACTTCAACATCGCGCCGCTGGAAAGCGACGTGTGGAGCCACAAGCAGCTGCTTGATGTCGTCAGCCATACGCCGGTCGAGGTTGCGGCACTGGCGCGGTTGCAGGCGGCGAACGACTGGGTGGATCTGGGGCGGCAGTTCGTGCCGGCGCCTGCGCGGCTGTTCACGTGGTGGAGCTACCGCGCCAAGGACTGGGCGGCGTCGGATCGCGGGCGGCGGCTCGACCACATGTGGGCCAGCCGCGACGTGGCGGCCAGGGCGACCGCGCACCGGGTGTACGAGGATGCGCGCAGCTGGCTGAAGCCCAGCGACCATATCCCGATCGTGACCGAGTTCGCATTTTGAGCGAGACCCGCGACGTCGCCCGCGCGATCGACGCGCTGCGGCGCGGCTGGGCGATCGCGATTGCCGCACCCGGCGAGCCGCCGCTGACGCTGCTGCCGATCGAGACGGCCGATGCGACCCGGCTGGGCGATTTCGATCCCGACCGGCAGGCGCATATCCTGCTGTCGTTCGGGAGGGCGGAAACGTTGCGCATCGTTAACCAGCGTGCCGCGGCCGAGCCCGACCAGCCGGTGTCGATCCGGCGGGAGGCGTGGACCGATTTCGCCGCCGCGACCGCACTGGCCGATCCGCAGCTCGATTTGGCGACGCCGATGAAGGGTCCGTTTCGCGGCATCGAATCGCCCGCGCCGATCGCCGCCGCCGCCGCGCTGCGCCTCGCCCGGATCGCGGGGCTGCTGCCGGCCTTTTTCGCGGGCGGTGTGGGAGCCGAGGTGACGATCACCCCGGCGGCGATCGACGCGCATGAGGATGCGAACCGGTTGGCGATCGTCGCGCGGGCGAAGCTGCCGGTGGCGGGTGCCGAACACAGCGAGATTGTCGCGTTCCGCACCCCCGATGCGGCGGGCGAGCAGGTCGCGCTGGTCATCGGCCAGCCCGATGGCCGGCCACCACTGGTCCGGCTGCACAGCGAATGCCTGACCGGCGACGTGCTCGGCAGCCTGAAATGCGATTGCGGGCCGCAGCTGCACGCCGCGATCCATGCGATTGCCGACGCCAACTGGGGCATCCTGCTGTACCTGCGGCAGGAGGGGCGCGGGATCGGTCTGGTCAACAAGCTGCGTGCCTATGCGTTGCAGGACCAGGGGTTCGATACGGTCGATGCCAATACCCGGCTGGGCTTTGCGATCGACGCGCGCGATTTCGGGGTTGCCGGGCGGATGCTGTCGCTGCTGGGGCAGCGGCAGGTGCGCCTGCTGACCAACAACCCGGCCAAGGTCGCCGGGCTGGAAGCGACCGGCATCACCGTGATCGAACGGGTCGCGCACCACTTGCCGCCCAATCCGCACAACGAACGCTATCTGGCGACCAAGCGCGACCGTACCGGGCATCAGTTGTAGATCAACGACTTTCCGACTGAAGATACGCGATCAGGTCGGCGCGCTCCATCGGATCGCGCACCCCGGCAAACGCCATGCGCGTGCCCGGCACCACCTGCATCGGCGCCGCGAGCCACGCGTCCATCCGCGCCGCGTCCCAGCGCCCGCCATGGTCGATCAGCGCCTGGGTATAGCCGAAACGCGGGTTGCTCGCGACCGCGCGGCCCAGAATGCCGTGGAGGTTGGGTCCGGCCAGCGACTGCCCGCCCGCGCCGATCGTGTGGCACGCCGCGCACTGGCCAAAGGCGCGGCGCCCGGCATCGACATCGGCGACCCGCAGCAGGGCGGTCAGGTCGGGGTTTGCCCCGGCACGACGCAGGCGATCGGCCCGGTCGGCATCCCCGCCGCCACAGCCGGCAAGAAACAGGCACAGGCCCGTCAGCACGACCCGCATCAGCGGTTCCGACGACGCAGCGTTTCCCACGCGATCCGCTGCAACGCGGCGGCCTGCTGCCCCGTCAGCCCGAGATCGGCGGCCGACCGCTCGCCCGCACCCAGCCGGCGGACGTCGTACCGGGTTACCCGGCCGAAGATGGTCAGCGCCTCCAGATAATAGCCCGCCGCGCTGCCGTGATAATGGTCGTCGGCCCACAGCCCCAGCTTGCCCGGATCGATCCCGTCATAGGGATTGGCATCGGCGACCCCGGTCGCGATCGCCCGGTTCCATGCCGACCCGACCGGGATGGTGCCCGATATGCCACGCGTGGTCCGCGCCACCCGGCGGTTCGCGGCAGCCAGGTCATTGGCCATCGCCGCAATCGGCTTGCCCGACCAGCGGCTGCCGGGGCGATAGGTCAGGTCGGCGCGCGACCAGGTTTCGACCAGCTCGACCTGCGCCTGTCGGTTCCGCGCATGGACCAACGCGGCGAGTTGCCCGGCGGCGATGCCGTGGCGCGTCGGGTCACCCGGATTATCGGCATCGAGCGTCGAATAGCCCTGCAGGATCACCACGTCCCAACGCCGGTCGATCGCCGCGCGCTTGTTCGCATAATGGAACGCCAGGTCCTTGCCCGGCGACGTTTCGAGCGAGACGGTCCAGTCCAGCCCCGCCTGTTCGGCAAAGCTGCGGAACAGCGCCGGCACGCCGCCAATGCCTTCGCGGTTCAGGTCGGTAACGCTGTCGGGGCGATACTGTTGGACCGGCGCTCCCGCGCCGAAGGTGAAGCTGTTGCCGACGAACAGGATATCGCGCGCGGCGGCGGGCGCCGCGACGAGCAGGACGGCAGCGATGCCGGAGAGAAAGCGAACCATGGCGGCACCATATCGGATCGCCGCGAAGCCGCCCACCCCGGCGTCAGGCAGCGGCGGCGGCAGCGAATTCGCCGCGCAAATCCTCGATCGTCGCGGTCAGGTGGCTGGTCAGCATGGTCTGCACCGCATCGGCATCGCGCGCCAGCCACGCCTCCAGCAGCGCGCGATGTTCGTCCTGCGCGCGGCTGCCGCGACCGGCGGGGCGCAGATGCGCGACGACATAGCGTTCGGCCAGCACCGACAGCCGCTGCACCAGGTCGATGGTCAGGTCGCGCCCGGCCGCCGCGACCAGCGCGGCGTGGAAGGCGCGATTGCGCGCCGCTGCATCCAGCAGGTCGTGTTCGGGCCCGTCCAGCAGCCGGTCGAACGAATCGATCGCCGCCGCACGGTAACGGTCGTCGGCATGGCGCGCGGCATAGGCGGCGGCACTCGGCTCGACGGCGATGCGCAGTTCGTAGATTTCCTCGGCCTGCGACGCCGACATCGGGCGGACGGTATAGCCGCGGTTGGCCTGTCCCGCGACCAGCCCTTCCTGTTCCAGCCGGGCCAGCGCCTCGCGCAGCGGAATCTTGCTGACGCCCAGTTCGCTGGCCAGCGCGTCCTGCCGGATCGGCACGGTTTCGGGCAGCGCACCGCTGACGATCCGTTCGCGGACGATTTCGAACACGCGATCCGACAGGGTTCGAACGACGATGGTCACGCTGCATTCCTTTGCGAAGCGGTCCGTTACCGGATCACGGGGGAGAGGTCGCCCGTCACCGGGTCATCCGAAAGTAGTACATATTCAAAATATACTAGTGCAAGCAATCCCCCCGTGACAGCGGTTACCCCAAAGGGAGTGTTCGTAACGATTGCACGGCTGGGCGCAGGGCGGGTTGTCGCCGGCGAAACGGCGTGGAACGATCGCGGTCGATGGTTGCGTTCCACCGGTCGATCCTGATGTCGTTGCTGTTGTTGTCGGCCTGTGTCGGGGGCGAGCGCCGCGATGATGCGCCGCCGCCGCCCCGCCCCGTCGCACAGCGCCCCTCCGGCCCGGTGACGCTGCCGGGCCAGACGCCGCGCGACACCCAGCAATGCTTTGCCGGCCTGTCGAAGGCGGAGGTCCGCTTCAGCCCGCTGCCCGATCGCGATTACGGGTCGGGCTGCGTCGTGCTGGGCGCGGTGCAGCTGCTCGACATCGGGGTGCCGGTCGCGGGCCTGAAGGCGATTCGCTGTCCCGCCGCGCGTGCGCTGGTCGGCTGGGTCCGCTATGGCGTGCGCCCCGCCGCGCGGCAGATACTGGGCAGCGACGTGGTAAAGATCGACAGCTATGGCACCTATGCCTGTCGCGGCATCATCGGCGGCGGCCCGCGATCCGCCGGGCGGGTGTCCGAACATGGCCTTGCCAATGCGGTCGATATCGGCGGCTTCACCCTCGCCGACGGGCGGCGGATCGTGCTGGAGCGCGACTGGAACAGCGAGGACCCGCAGATCCGTGAGTTCCTGCGCATCGTCCACCGTTCGGCCTGCAAGCGCTTCGTCACCACGCTCGGCCCCGATTATAACGCCGCGCACCGCAACCACTTTCATTTCGACATGGGCGGACGACCGCTCTGCCGCTGACGCATCCCGCTTGCCGCGTCCAAAAGCCGTGCTGAGGGTGCAGGCCCCTAAATGGCAACGGCCGGGACGGAGCCGAAGCTGATGCACGGATAGGAGCAAGGAGGGAGCGATGCACAAGCATCGTGACCGCCGCGCGACGGGGTCCCCGCAAAGTACTACTTTGCGGGGTGCCCCGACACCGCCGTGCATCAGCTTCGGCCCGCCGCTTCGCGGTCGCCGTGGGAAGACCGCTAGCCGCGTCGCTTGCTTGCGCGTGGCGCCGCCACGCGTCTGCGCTACGCTCCTTGCCAGCGGCCTTCCCACGGCGATCACGGCCATTGCCGTTTAGGGGCCTGCACCCTACAACCCTGTCACCTATGACCGATACAAAAGTACCGTCCCGCGTGTTCCGCGGGGCCAAGCAGGAAGCCGAAGCGGCCCGCGCGCAGCTGTCGACCCCCCAGACCGAACACCCCGCCTATCGGCTGGCATTCCAGGACATGGAATTCCTGCTGCGCGAGGATTTGCGCCCGGTGCGGTTCCAGCTCGAACTGCTCAAGCCTTCGCTGCTGCTCGACGAGGCGAACATCGCCTCGACCTTCGTCATCTATGGCTCGGCACGGATTCCCGAGCCGGAAAAGGCCGAGATGCTGCTGGAGCTGGCGCAGGACGACAAGGCCCGCGCCATCGCCGAACGGATTGTCGCCAAGTCGCATTATTACGACGTGGCGCGCGAACTGGCGTTCCATGCCAGCCAGTTCCCTGATGACGTCAACGGCAAGCGCCACTTCGTCGTGTGTTCGGGCGGCGGCCCGTCGATCATGGAAGCCGCCAATCGCGGCGCGAACGAAGCCGGTGCCGAATCGATCGGCCTGAACATCGTCCTGCCGCACGAACAGGCGCCGAACCCCTACGTCACCCCGGCGCTGTCGATGCAGTTCCACTATTTCGCGCTGCGCAAGATGCACTTCCTGCTGCGCGCCCGCGCGGTGGCGGTGTTCCCCGGCGGCTTCGGCACGTTCGACGAGAGCTTCGAGCTGCTGACGCTGATCCAGACCGGCAAGATCGAGCCGATCCCGGTGCTGTTCTATGGCCGCGAATTCTGGGATCGGGTCGTCAATTGGGACGCGCTGGTCGAAGAGGGCGTGATTTCGGAACGCGACCTCGACCTCATCACCTTCGTCGAGACGGCGGAGGAAGGGTGGAATGTCGTGAAGAAATTCTACGAGGATCGGAAGTAAGGGGCGGCAGAAGCTCGCCCTTAATTCCACGTCCCCCCGGACCTGATCCGGGGGGACGTTGCTTTCGCGGGGGTCAGCGCGCCAGCGCCTCGGCGATCAGCTTGCGCGTATTGTCGATGCCGTACAGCGCAATGAAGCTGCCCATGCGCGGGCCCTGCGCCGTGCCGAGCAGCGTTTCGTAGCAGGCCTTGAACCAGTCCCGCAGCGACTCGAACCCGGCGGTCTTGCCGATCTCGTACACCGCGTTCTGGATATCCTCGGCACTCGCATCCGCCGGCATCGCGGCAAGATCGGCATCGAGCCGTTCGAGCGCGGCGCGCTCCACCTCGGTCGGGGCGCGGCGTTCGGGCTTGTCGGCCACGTCGCGGACATAGGCGAGCGCATGGTCGATCAGCGCGTCGAGCGCCGGATACCGCTCGGCCGAGGCATCCTCGACATAATTGGCAAGATAGCCCCACACCTGCGGCTTGGTCGCCTCGCCCATCACCCCGACGAGGTTAAGCAGCAGCCCGAACGTTACCGGCAGCGTTTCGGCGGGCGGCGGGCCGCCATGGATGTGGTGGACCGGGTTGCCCAGCTGCTGTTCGATCGGCTGGGCGGCATAGTTGCCGCGGAACTGCCAATATTCGTCGATCGCGCGCGGGATCACGCCCAGATGGAGCTGCTTGGCCTTTTTCGGTTCGCGATAGGCGTAGAAGGCGACGCTTTCGGGCGGGCCATAGGTCAGCCATTGTTCGAGGCTGAGGCCGTTGCCCTTTGACTTCGAAATCTTTTGGCCATGTTCGTCGAGGAACATCTCGTAGTTAAAGCCCTCGGGCGGGCGAGCGCCCAGCACACGGGCGATCTTCGACGATTGGGTGACCGAATCGATCAGGTCCTTGCCCGCCATCTCGTAATCGACGCCCAGTGCCGCCCAGCGCATCGCCCAGTCGACCTTCCACTGCAGCTTCGCGCCGCCCGACAGGATCGATTGTTCGACACGGGTATCGCCGTCCATGAACGCGACCATGCCGGTATCGGCGTCCAGCACCTCGACCGGGACCTGCAACACGATGCCGCTGGTCGGCGAAATCGGCAGCACCGGCGAATAGGTCGCGCGGCGTTCGGCGCCCAGCGTCGGCAGCATGATGTCGAGGATCGCCTGCATGTTGCGCAGCACGCCCTTCAGCGCATCGTCGAACCGGCCCCCACGATAATAGTCGGTCGACGACGCGAACTCATAGTCGAAGCCGTACTGGTCGAGGAACGCGCGCAGCCGGGCGTTGTTGTGCGCGGCAAAGCTTTGATGCGTGCCGAACGGATCGGGGATTTCGCTCAGCGGCTTGCCCAGATGTTCGCGCAGCATGTCGCCGTTCGGCACATTGTCCGGCACCTTGCGCAGGCCGTCCATATCGTCCGAAAACGCGATCAGCCGCGTCGGCTGGTCCGACAATTCCATGAACGCCTTGCGCACCATCGTCGTGCGCAGCACTTCGTTGAACGTGCCGATATGCGGCAGGCCCGACGGACCATAGCCGGTTTCGAACAGGATCGGTGCACCGCCGGGCTTGCCGTCCGGATAGCGCTTCAACAGCTTGCGCGCCTCCTCATACGGCCAAGCCTTTGAAACCAATGCTGCATCGCGAAGTGTGGGGTCAGTCATCGTCATCAGATACGCGGTTGGCCGCGATATTTCCACCGGTTGCGATGCAACCATTCGCATGGCTGGACGTAGCGTGTTGCGATGATCGTATCCGACGCACCCCGCCTGCCCCGTATCGTCGCCGAAGTCTGGAAACCGGCGCTCGCGCTGTTCGTCTGGGACGTGATCGTGACGATCGTGTACTTCGTCCTGCCGTTCAAGGCGCCGTCGCTGCCGCTGACGCTGTTCGGCTCGGCGTTGGCGCTGTTCCTCGGCTTCCGCGTCAATTCGGCTTATGCCCGCTGGTGGGAAGCGCGCTCGCTGTGGGGGCTGATGATCAACGCCTCGCGCAACCTGGCGCGTGCGTCGATCTCCTTCATCGGGCCGGAGGATGACGGGCAGAAGCGCGATCTGAAGCGGTCGATCGTGCTGCGCCATATCGCTTATGTGAATGCGCTGCGCTGCCAGTTGCGCCGGCTCGATTCGAAGGACGAGGTGCATCGCTTCCTGTCGCGCGACGAGGCGGGCGAACCGCTCGGCCGGACCAACGTCGCCAACGGTCTGCTCGACGGTACCGGCTCGCGCATTGCCCAGGCGCGGCGGCAGGGCTGGATCGACAGCATCCAGCAGACCAGCCTCGAAAGCGTGCTGATCGACATCGCCAACGCGCAGGGCGGCATGGAGCGGATCAAGAACACGCCGCTGCCGGTGCAATATCGCTTCCTGCCGTCGCTGTTCACCCGCCTGTTCTGCGTCGTCCTGCCGATCGGGCTGGTCGAGACGCTGGGCATCGCGACTCCGCTCGGATCGGGCTTGGCGGGGCTGATGTTCCTTGCAGTGTTGCAGATCGGCGAGGATCTGGCCGACCCCTTTGCCAACACCGTTCACGACCTGCCGCTGACCGGCATGTGCCGGACGATCGAGATCGACCTGTTGCAGGCGATCGGTGATCCTGCCCCCGAGCCGCTGACCCCGGCCAAGGGCGTGCTGTGGTGATGGAACGTCGCGTCGGCTGAAACGATTGGCTGTCGAGAGGTGACCGATGGCCGACGAACACAAACCGACCAAGAAGATGGCGGCGAACGCCGAAAAGGGTCTGAAACTGCGCGAAGAATTCGACCGCGGCGGGACCGAGGTCGGCGTGAAGCGCGCGAAACAGATCGTCGAGGGCGGGCCGATGTCCGATGCCGACGTGAAATCGATGCACAGCTATTTCGCGCGGCATAAGGTCGACAAGGATACGAAGGCGCATAGCTGGGGCGACGACAACGATCCGTCGGCGGGCTATATCGCGTGGCTGCTCTGGGGTGGCGATGAAGGCCGCGACTGGGCGGAACGGCAGCACGAACAGCTCGACAGCTAAAATCCTCCCCGCCTGCGGGGAGGGGGACCATCCGGAGGATGGTGGAGGGGGATCGCCGCGCAACGCAACCGGTTCGTAGCGTGGACACCCCCCTCCACCAGCTACGCTGGTCCCCCTCCCCGTGCCGGGGAGGATCTGGCGCCGTTCCACTTCCGTTCCTGACACCGAAACGCTAAGGCGGTGCCATGCTCCCCTACCCCGCCCTGCACGCCAGCCATTCGGGCGTCTGGATCGCGACGGCCGATGGCACGCGCGAGGTCAGTCGGGGGGAGGCGATCGCGCTGGTCGCCGATACGCCGACGATCGTCCTCAATGCGCCGCTGATCGGACAGCGGCTGGGCTATGCCGAGCTGTCGGGGCTGGACCTGCTTGAGCTATTCGCCTTCGTCCATCCCGCGCGCTTCGCGGTGCCGACGCCCAAGGGGATCGCACAGGCGCTCGAACTGCCCCTGCCGACCGACGAAGCCGGTATCGCCGACCTGTTGCGCGCGGCCGCGGCGGCGCTGATCGCGACCGCTTCCGCGCCGTGGAGCGAACAGGAAGGGGCGTGGACCGCCGCGCAGTCGCTATTCCGGCTGCGCTGGCCATGGGCGCCGGCGCTGGGACAGGTGCTGCCCAAGCCCGACACCGCCGAACGCTGGCTGTTCAGCAAGCTGCCCGAATGGGAGGAGGTACCGCCGCGCGTCAACCCGCGCACGGTGACGCTGGCCCCCGATGCGGTGGCCGAGCGGCTGGCGACACTGACCGGAAGCAGCGCGGAGGCCCGGCCGGGCCAGCGCGCCTTTGCCGCCGCCGCCGCCGATGCGTTTGCCCCGCGTGTCGCGCGCGATACGCCGAACCTGGTGCTGGCAGAGGCCGGGACCGGCATCGGCAAGACGCTGGGCTATCTCGCGCCGACCTCGCTCTGGGCGCAGGCCGCCGATGGCGCGGTGTGGGTGTCGACCTTTACCAAGGCGCTGCAACGCCAGCTCGCGCAGGAAAGCACCCGCGTCTATCCCGATCCGGCCGAGCGCCGGGCCAAGGTCGTGACGCGCAAGGGGCGCGAGAATTATCTGTGCCTGCTGAACCTGGAAGACGCGCTGCAAGGCGGGTTTCAGGGGCGGGCGGCGGTGCTGGCGCAGCTGGTCGCGCGCTGGGCGGCATATAGCGCCGATGGCGACATGGTGGGCGGCGACCTGCCCGGCTGGCTGCCGACGCTGTTCCGCCGCAACGGATCGACCGCGCTGACCGACCGGCGCGGCGAATGCATCTATGCCGGCTGCCCGCATTACCGGAAATGCTTCATCGAACGCGCGGCGCGGGCATCGGCGCAGGCCGATATCGTCATCGCCAACCATGCGCTGGTGATGGTCAACGCCGCGCGCGGGCGCGAAACCGGCACCCGCCCGACCCGCTATGTCTTCGACGAAGGGCATCACCTGTTCGAGGCCGCCGACGCGATGTTCTCCGCCGCGCTGACCGGTGCCGAGGCGATCGAGATTCGCCGCTGGGTGCTGGGGCCGGAGGGCGGCGGGCGCGGGCGGCGGCGCGGGCTGGCGGCGCGGCTGTCCGACGTGGCGAGCTATGACGCGGCGGGCGGCGAGGCGGTGGCGGCGGCGGTCGATGCCGCGCGGCTGCTCCCGGCAGAGGGATGGCTGGCGCGGATTCAGGAGGGCAATGCCTTTGGCCCTGTCGAGGAACTGCTGGCCTGCGTGCGCGGCGCGGTGTTCGCGCGGGCGAAGGATGGCGAGGCGGGATACGGGCTGGAGACCGAGCTTAGCGAACCGCCGCCCGAACTGGTCGATGCCGCCGGGCCGGCCGCGCAGGCGCTGGACGCGCTGCTCCGCCCGCTGATTGCGCTGGGCAAGCGGCTGGAGGCAGTGCTGACCGAGGGGCCCGACTGGATGGACGGCCCGGCGCGCGCGCGGATCGAGGGGGCGATCGCCTCGCTCGGCTGGCGGGCGGAGACGGTGGCGGCATGGGGCCGGCTGCTCGCGCGGATCGGCGGCCCGGTCGATCCCGATTTCGTCGACTGGATGACGGTCGATCGGGTCGAGGGGCGCGAGTACGACATGGGGCTGCACCGCCACTGGCTCGACCCCAGCCGCCCCTTTGCCGAAACCGTGCTGAAGCCCGCGCATGGCGTGCTGGTCACCTCCGCGACCCTCCGCGCCGGCGGCGACTGGACGCAAGCCGACGCGCGGGTCGGTGCGCCACACCTGCTGCGCCAGCCGACCCATTTCGAAGCGGTCAGCCCGTTCGCCTATGCGCAGCAGGCAGAGGTGCTGATCGTCACCGATGTGAAGAAGGGCGACCTGCCCGCGCTCGCCAATGCCTATGGCCGGCTGATCGTCGCGGCGGGCGGCGGCACGCTCGGGCTGTTCACCGCGATCCGGCGGTTGCGCGGGGTCCATGCGCGGATCGCCGACCGGTTGGCGCGCGACGGGCTGCCGCTCTATGCCCAGCATGTCGACCCGATCGATACCGGCACGCTGGTCGACATCTTTCGCGACGATCCCCGCGCCTCGCTGATCGGCACCGATGCACTGCGCGACGGGGTGGACGTGCCCGGCCATTCGCTGCGCATGGTGGTGATGGAGGGGGTGCCGTGGGTAAAGCCCGGCGTGCTCCACGCCGCGCGGCGACTGGCCGGGGGGGGCAGCGCCTATGACGACCGCATGGTGCGTGCCCGGCTGGCGCAGGCGTTCGGGCGGCTGATCCGGCGTGCCGACGATCGCGGGCTGTTCGTGCTGCTGTCCGCCGCCATGCCCTCGCGGTTGCTGGGCGCGTTTCCCGAAGGCACGCCGATCGTCCGCTGCACGCTGGACGAAGCGGTGGCGCGCGCCCTTTCCTTAGGGTCCGAAGTCGGGCATGGGGCGCAGGCCCTGCCGATGGAGCCATTGCGATGAAGACGCTGACGCTGCTGCGCCATGCCAAGTCGGGCTGGGACGATCCGGCACTCAGCGATTACGATCGCCCCCTGAACGCCAAGGGTGCCCGCGCCGCCACCGCGATGGGCGCGCATGTCCGACAGGCGGGACTGACGTTCGATACCGTCGTCGCCAGTTCGGCGAAGCGCGTGGTCGAGACGCTGGAGCATTTCCGCCGCGGCTACGGCACCCTGCCCGATGCGCGGCACGACCGCACGCTGTACCTCGCCTCCGCCGGCACCATGCTGGACATCATCCGCGCGCTGCCCGCCGATGCAGATCGCGCGCTGCTGGTCGGGCATAATCCGGGGCTGGAGGATCTGGTCCTGCTGCTGTCGGCCGAGAGCAATCCGCTGCGCGGCGCGGTCGAGGAGAAGTTTCCGACCGCCAGCGTCGCGGTGCTGGAGCTTTCCGACCGCTGGACCGATGCCTGCGATGGCTGCGGGCATCTGACCAGTTTCGTGCGGCCGCGCGATCTCGACCCCTCGCTGGGGCCGAATCACGATTAGCGGCTATGCGTGCTGTTGGCCGGCGGCACGGCGGGGCAGGATCGCCACCAGCAGGACGATCGCCGTCGCCAGCACCGCCGATGCCAGCGGGCGGCTGAAGGCCAGTCCGCCATGGTCGAGCGGCTTGTCGAGGAAATCGCCGACCGCCGCACCCAGCGGACGGGTCAGGATAAACGCTGCCCAGAACAGCCCGACCCGGCTGATGGCGGTAGTGGCATAGAGGATGACGAGCAGCGCAAGTCCGGCGGCAAAGACGCCCGCCGCGCCGCCATAGCCCAAGCCACCGGTATCGGCGAGCCAATCGCCCAGCGCGGTGCCGAGCGTCTGCGACAGGGTGATGGTGATCCAGTAGAACAGCTCGGCGCGCGGTTCGTGCACGCTGTCGACCGAGATCGATCCCAGGGCACCATACCATGCAAACAGCGCGACCAGCACCAGCGCGAGCAGCAAGGTCGAGCCGCCGGTGTAGCCGATCCCCAGCGAACGCGTGGCGAAATCGGCCATGGTCGTGCCCGCCGTCGTGGAAGCGATGATCGTCGCCCAGTACAGGGACGGGCGATACTGTTTTGCTCTGATCTGCAAGGCGACCAATAGGACCAGCAGGCCGAGGAAGATCGCGCTGCCGACCAGATAGCCGAGGTCGAGCGTCATGCTGACCGTATCGCCGGCGGTTTCGCCGAGCGTCGTCGCCAGGACCTTGATGACCCAGAAGCCGAGGGTAACAGCCGGAACCTTGACCAACGTGTCGCGCATATCGTCGGACAGGGGCATGGCAGCGTCGCTCCGCGGTCGATCCTGGCAGATGGAATACCCCTAATCGACGGGATGCTCCAGTAGCGACCAGCGTGCGCTCAGCGCGCCGCCAGCCGCCGCGCGAAATACACCTCGACCGCGCGCTCGACGCTTTTGGCGATCGCGCGACGCCCCTCGACCGAATCCAGCCGCTGTGCGTCGGCGTCGTTCGACAGATAGCCGGTTTCGAACAGGATCGAGGGCAGGTCCGGGGCCTTGAGCACCATCAGCGACGCCATGCGGTGGTAATTGGGCTTGAGCGGGATGACCCCGGTCGCCTCGCGTCCCAGCAGCCGGGCGAAACCGGCCGAGGCGTTCATCGTCTCGCGCTGGGTCAGGTCGATCAGGATCGAGGAAATGTCGGCGCTCTGCCGGCCGAGGTCGACGCCGGCGAGGATATCCGCCTTGTTCTCACGCGCGGCAAGGCGTGCGGCTTCGCGGTCGGAGGCGACTTCGGACAAGGTGTAGATGCTGGCGCCGGTCGCCTGCGGATTGTCGGCGCTGTCGCAATGGATCGAGATGAACAGGCTGGCCCCCAGCCGCCGCGCGATCGCATAGCGTTCCTGTAGCACGAGGAACTCGTCGCGGTCGCGGGTCAGCGCCACGCGCACCCGTCCGCTCGCCAGCAGCGCGTCGCGCACCGCCCGCGCGGTCTTCAGCGTCAGGTCCTTTTCCTGCATCCCGCCATGGGGCGAGATCGCACCCGGATCGTGCCCGCCATGGCCGGCATCGATCACGACGAGCGGCCGGTCGGTATCGCCCTCGATCCGGGGCAGGCGCTGGTTGCGGCGGCGGCTGGGCACGGGGATCGATACGGTCGCGCGCTGCCGGGCGTCGACGATCATCGCCGCCGACGACGACGCCGGCACGACCGTCGCCATCGCGATCTGCGGCTGGAACCGCATCCGCCCGGCCGTGGTCGCGCGGGCATAGCGCTCGGGCGCAACCCCGTTCAGCGTTAGGGTCAGCCGCCGGCCATCGTCCGAAAAGCGGCCGGCGGTGACCATCAGCGGCCGGTCGAGGTCGAACACGATCCGGCTGCCGCCGTCGCGCACCCCCTGCCGCACCGCGCGCACCGACCCGCCCGATTCGCTGCGCCCGCCGGGGCGCACGCCATCGAGGTCGACGACCAGCCGGTCGGGACCGCCCAGCACGAAGCTGGAGGCGCCGGTCGCGGCACGATCGAGGCGGATGACGATGCGATCCGACCCGGCATCCACGCTGTCGACCGTTTGCGCAGCGACAGGCAGGCCGAACCAGATCGACAGAAAGGCGAGCCAGGCACCCATCGGCGCGCTATGCCGTCCAATCGCGTTTTCGGTCCAGCGCAAATCCATGGACGTGGTGCCCGCTTCCCTTTTTCCCGAAGCACCGACCTACGCCCACGCGGTTCAACCTGCGGTGAACCAGCACGCTGAATCCGGCTTTAACCATTTATTCGGATTTGCTTCGCTACCGAAACGACCGCGCCGACGCTGTTGCCGTTGGCGACACCGGGTGCTACGCCCCTAATTACGTCGGTCCCGGACATGGTTCGGGGAAACCGATGCGACACCCCCAAAGCGTACCCGCTCCACGGGGTTTAACCAGGTTGATGTTCGCATGTGGCAAGTTCCGTCCCGTACCGCCTGTGCCGCTGTCGCGGCCGGCGTCGGGGCGACAATTGTCCACCCGGAACTTTCCGGGCTGCCCATGCCAGCAGACGCATATCCCAGCAATCGCGCGCAGGCACCGGGCATGACCCCCGCCGCGCGTTTAGGCGCGCCGACTGGCACGGCCGTCCGGCGCGCCCGGAGACAGTATCATGACCACGCGGATGTTGATCGACGCACGCCACCGGGAGGAAACCCGGGTCGCCGTCGTCAAGGGTAACCGGATCGAGGAATTCGATTTCGAATCGGCCGAGCGCAAGCAGCTCAAGGGCAATATCTATCTGGCCAAGGTGACGCGGGTCGAACCGTCGTTGCAGGCGGCGTTCGTCGATTACGGCGGCAATCGCCACGGCTTCCTCGCCTTTTCGGAAATCCACCCCGACTATTATCAGATCCCGAAGGAAGACCGCGACGCGCTGCTCGCCGAAGAGGCCGAGCACGCCGCCGAGGAAGCCGCGCTGCGTGCCGGCGACCATGACGACGACCTCGATTACGACGATCACGACGACGAGCATGAGGATGGCGTCGAAGTCGTCGAGCGTGACGAGGACGATGACGACCATCACGACGAGGAGGAAGGCGAAGCCCCGGCGCGTCGTCCGCGCAAGGGCAGTGGCGACGATGCCGCGGTCGAGGCGCTGCGCCAGCGCCGGCTGAACCTGCGCCGCCGCTACAAGATCCAGGACGTGATCCGCCGTCGGCAGGTGCTGCTGGTACAGGTCGTGAAGGAAGAGCGCGGCAACAAGGGCGCGGCGCTGACCACGTACCTGTCGCTCGCCGGTCGCTATTGCGTGCTGATGCCCAACACCGCGCATGGCGGCGGCATTTCGCGCAAGATCAGTTCGGCCGCTGACCGCAAGCGGTTGAAGTCGATCATGGCCGAACTGACGCTGCCGGCGTCGATGGGCTGCATCGTCCGCACCGCCGGGCTGCAGCGGTCGCGCCAGGAGATCAAGCGCGACTTCGACTATCTCGCCCGCCTGTGGGACGGGATTCGCGATCAGACACTGACGTCGTCGGCGCCTGCGCTGGTCTATGGCGACAGCGATCTGGTGAAGCGCGCGATCCGCGACATCTATAACAAGGATGTCGACGAGGTGATCGTCGAGGGCGAGGACGGTTTCCGCCACGCCAAGGAATATATGCGCCTCCTGATGCCCGCGCACGCGCGCCGCGTGAAGCAATATGCCGACGCCGTGCCGCTGTTCCAGCGCGCGCATGTCGAGGATCAGCTGGCCGCGATGTACAATCCGGTCGTGCAACTGAAATCGGGCGGGTATCTGGTCATCAACCCGACCGAGGCGCTGGTGTCGATCGACATCAACTCCGGCCGGTCGACCCGCGAACATAATATCGAACAGACCGCGACCGCGACCAATCTCGAAGCGGCGCAGGAAATCGCGCGCCAGCTGCGGCTGCGCGACATGGCCGGTCTGGTCGTCATCGACTTCATCGACATGGACCATGGCTCGAACGTCCGTAAGGTCGAGAAGGCGATGAAGGAGGCGCTGAAGAACGATCGCGCCCGTATCCAGGTCGGCCGCATCTCCGCCTTCGGCCTGATGGAAATGAGCCGCCAGCGGCTGCGCACTGGCGTGCTGGAGGCATCGACCCGCCAGTGCCCGCATTGCGAGGGCACCGGCCTGGTCCGCACCGCGTCGTCGGCGGGCCTGTCGGCGCTGCGCCTGATCGAGGACGAGGCGGCACGCGGTCGCGGGTCTCTGATCCAGCTGCGCGCCAGCCAGGAAGCCGCCTTCTATGTGCTGAACAAGAAGCGCGCCGACATCGCCGAGGTCGAGGACCGGTACGGCGTGACCGTCGAGATCGTGCCCGATGCCGAGATCGAAGGCGCGCGCATGGCGGTCGAGGCATCGGGCCCGCCGCCCGCGCACCCGCCCAAGATCGAGCCGCTGGTCATCGTCGACGATGAAGACGACGCCTATGACGAGATCGAGGACGAAATCGACGAAGAGGTCGAGGACGAAGCGGTCGAGGAAACCGCCCGTGCGCCGCGTGGAGACGATGAAGGCGAAGGTCGCGGCAAGCGCCGCCGCCGCCGTCGCGGACGTCGCGGTCGCAACCGGGAGGAAGGCGAGGCCGGCGATGACGCCGACACTGCCGAAGATGCGGACGAGGAAGGCGAAGACGAGGACGAGGCGGACGCCGAGGTTGCGGCCGACACCGCCGCGCCCGAAGCCGAGCAGGGCGACGAGGGCACCAAGCGCAAGCGTCGCCGTCGCGGCCGTCGCGGTGGCCGTCGTGGCGACGGTGCGTTCGATGCCGCCGATGGCGCCGGCACGGTCGCCGATCTGCCCGCCGAGGACGATGCGACTGACGAAGCGGTCGAAGCCCCGGCCGCGATCGAACCGGTTGCCGAGCCTGACGTCGTCGAGGCCGCCCCTGCTGCCCCGGCGCCCAAGCGTACCCGTCGTCGCCCGAGCGCACGCGCCAAAGTCGAAGGCGTGACCGACGCGGCTCCGGCCGAACTGGTCACCGTCGAGGCCAGCGACGCCGCACCGATCGTGACCCCCGAACCGGCAGCAACGCCGAAGGTCGAGGTCGAGCCGGCGGCGGAAGCGCCCAAGCCGAAGCGGACCCGCAAGCGCAAGGTCGATGCCGCGCCGGTCGTCGAGGCGGAAGCCGAAGCGGAGGCCCCCGCCCCGGCCGTCGAAGCAGAAACGGAAGCCGCGCCCAAGAAGCGCCGCGCGCCCCGCCGCAAGGCAGCGGCTCCGGTAGAGGCACCCGTGGAAGAAGCCGCTCCGGCGGAAGAAACCGTCACGGTCGAAGCGGAAACGCCGGACGCACCGACGGAGGACGCCGACGGTTCGGCATCGCCGCGTCGCGGCTGGTGGCAGCGCACCTTCGGCAACTGATCGAAGGCGGACGGAAAAGAAGGGGGCGGCATCCGATCGGGTGCCGCCCCTTTTTTGCGTTCAGGCTTCGATGGCGAGCGGCTGTTCGCGGACCAGTGCCGACCGGCCGAGATCGATCCGCACCGCCAGCCCCTCGGGTCGCCAGTCGCGGACGATACTGCCGGCGAGCTGCTGTTCGATGCTGAGCGCGGCCAGCCGGGTGCCGAACCCGGTCGCATCCGGTTCGCCCGTGATCGCCGGACCGCCCGATTCGCACCAGTCGATGCGCAGTGCATCGCCGTGCAACCGGGTGGCGATCTCTACCCGTCCGTCGGGCAGCGACAGCCCGCCATATTTCGCGGCATTGGTCGCCAGTTCGTGAAAGATCAGTGCGACCGGCGTGGCGCCGCGATCGTCGATCGGCACGTCGTCCCCCTCGATCCGCCATTGCTCGACGGCATAGGGCGACAACAGCTCGCGCAGGACATGGTGCAACGTCGCCTCGCCGATCAGCGGGCGTGAAATGTCGCTATGCGGCCGGGCAAGGTCGTGCGCCGCGCCCAGCGCCGCGATCCGTCGGGCAAGATCGTCGGCGAAGTCGCGAACCTGCGGCATCCGCCGTGCCGACATCCGCACCAGCCCGCTGATGATCGCAAAGATGTTCTTGATCCGGTGGCTCAGTTCCCGGCTCAAAATGTCGTTCTGTTCGGCGGCGCGCTTGGCCGAATCGATATCGGTGCAGGTGCCGATCCAGCGCACGATTGCGCCGTCGGCGTCGCGGACCGGCAATGCGCGTCCCAGAACCCAGCGATAGGCACCGCTACGGTGGCGCAGGCGATATTCGATCTCGTAATCATCCCCGGTGGCCAGGCTGTGCCGCCAGCGCGCCCATGCCCGGTCCTGATCGTCGGGGTGGAACATGCCGTTCCAGCCTGCCCCATCGGTCGACCCGTCCGGCATGCCGGTGAACCGATACCATTGTGCATTGTAGAAATCGTGATGCCCATCGGGCCGGGTCGCCCAGACCATTTGCGGCATGGCGTTGGTCAGTACGTCTAGTTCGGCGCGGGTAGCGGCCTCCGCCGTTTCTGCCTGTCGCTGCGAATCCTCTTCGCATGCGATCGCGATCCAGCGGCCACGCCCATCCGGCGCCACGCGAAAGCCGACCGACCGGTCGAGAGACTCCGTGACCAGCGGCAGCGTGAGGGTGAAGGCAGTGCCGGTTACCACCCCGTCCTGCCACGCGCGCCGTACCGCGTCACGTCCGGGTCCTTCGTGGCAACAATTCCACAATGCCCGGCCGAGCCGATCCCCGACATCGGCGTGCCAACGCCGGTTGCCCCATAACAATTGCCCGTCATCATCGGCGATCCAGGCAAATATCGGCATCATATCAGCAATATCGCGCCAGATCGTCGCGGTCGGATCGATGGTATCGGCGTGCATGGTCACATCATTTGTCCAAGGTCGACCTGCCCGGATCGGGCAAGGTCGCGGTTCGAGCAAGTTTCAACGTGCCGCCAGCACAGACTGACGGGAATAAAGCCATATCGATGTGGCCCATAGCACCGATCGACGATAAACAATTCGTATGCCATTCGCGGAAATCGACGATTTTACCGGTTAATCCAATCAAATTTAAGATTATCCGCCGCACAGCCATTGACCTGCCCTCCGGCAAGTAGCATTTCGCCGCCATTGAGGAGATCTCCATGACTGACGACAGTTCCGAACTTAACGCGATCGAGCTGGCCACCGAGCTTACCATTGCGTGGTTGAACAACGGCAACAACCGCGTTGCGGCAGAGGATGTTCCGGCATTCCTGCAGACGATGCACGCGACCGTTCTGGGACTGGCATCGGGCACGTCGGAACCGGAGGAAGCCGCGCCGCAGCAGGACCATGTTGCCGCCGTTTCGGTGCGCAAGTCGCTGGCGTCGAAGGATCACATCATTTCGATGATCGACGGCAAGCCGTACAAGACGCTGCGCCGTCACCTTGCCGGCCACGGGCTGACCCCGGAAACCTATCGCGAGCGCTATGGCCTGCGCCCCGATTATCCGATGGTCGCCGAAACCTATTCGCAGAGCCGCCGCGACATGGCGAAACGCATCGGCCTTGGCCGCAAGGCGCGCACCACCAGCGAGGCGGGCGATGCCGCCGGCGACGCGGCACCGCGCCGCGGGCGCAAGCCGAAGGCCGCCGAGTAAGCGATGAAAAAGGGGCGGCCAGCAGGTCGCCCCTTTTTGATTCAGGCGACTGGCTGCGCGGCGTCGCCGCCCCAGACATGGGTGCACAGCTGTGCCCGCGGCGTGTCGCCTTCGACCAGTGCCGCCACCGTCACCCAGCCCTCGCCACGCAGGCGCGCCGCCGTCGCCGGGCTGGTCCCGATCGGCAGGAACAGCCGCCGCCGGTCCTTGGCACCCAGCCCCGAATCGAGCAGCGCATCGGCATAGAGCGAGAAACCGACCGCTGCTTCCTCCTGCCCATCGGCATGACAGACGGTGTAGCTGCCGCCGCGCCCGACTTCGCCCAGCACACCGCGTGCGAAGAGCGAGAAGCCCAGCCAGCTTTGATATTCGAAGCCGTGCCGTTCAGTCGGGTCGAGCGTGACGCCGATATCGGCGGGCAGTGTCGCGACCACCGCCTCGATCGCGTCGAGCCGCGACGCCAGCCGTCCGGCGGCATCGGTTGCGCGCAACCGGGCAAGCGCGGCGGCAAACGGCCCGGCGGCCTCGACCAGCGGCAGATAGGCGGGATCGATCGCCGCGACCCGCCCGGCATCCTTTCCATCCAGCGCCGCGATCAGCGCGTCATGCTGCGGCCCCGGCGGATCACCCGCCAGCGTCGCGACCAGATCGGGCAGGGTGAAGTCGATCGAGATGCCGGTGACGCCCGCCGCGCGCAGCGATTCGACCGCGACCGTCACGATCTCGATCGCGGCCGCCACATTGTCGAGGCCGATCAGCTCCGCCCCGATCTGGCGCAGTGCCCGGCGCGGGCTGAGTTCGCTTGCACGCAGTTTCAGTACCGGGCCGGCATAGGACAGCCGCACCGGGCGCGGGTGGTGGCCCATGCGGGTCGCCGCGATCCGCGCGACCTGCGCAGTAATGTCGGGCCGGATGGCCAGCGTGCGCTGGCTGACCGGATCGACGAAGCGCACCGCATCGGTCGCCGCGGTGCCCTTCAGCCGCCCGACCAGCCCCGCCTCGAACTCGGCGAGCGGCGGGTCGACCTGCTCATAGCCATGGCCATGCGCAACGCCCAGCACCGCCCCTTCGAACCGGCGCAGGCCATCGGCGGCGGGGGGCAGGCGGTCGTGAAACCCTTCGGGAAGGAGGCCGGTATCGTTCATGGGATTCCCCTAGCGGGAGTTGCGGCGCTGTGGAACCGGGCACGCGTCCCGGCCAGCCCACCACGTCACCCCGGACTTGATCCGGGGTCCCGCTTCTTCTTCTGCGCTGGAAAGAAAGCGGGACCCCGGGTCAAGCCCGGGGTGACGGTAAGCGACGACACGCAAACGGGCTGCCGGATCGCTCCGACAGCCCGTCCGCTTACGTCGATCGAACCGATCAGAACTTGAGCGGCATCACCGTCTTCACGCCCGGAAGCGCGCGGACCTTGGCGACCAGTTCCGGCGTCACCGCTTCGTCGACCGACAGCAGCACCACCGCTTCGCCACCGGCATCGCGGCGACCGAGGTGGAAGGTGCCGATATTCACGCCCGCCTCGCCCAGCGTCGTGCCGATGCGGCCGATGAAGCCCGGCGCGTCCTCGTTGACGACGTACAGCATGTGGCCGGCCAGATCGGCCTCGACCTTGATGCCGAACAGCTCGACCAAGCGCGGCTGAGCATTGCCGAACAGCGTGCCCGCGACCGAGCGTTCGCCGGCTTCGGTCTTCAGCGAAACGCGGATCAGCGTGTGGTAATCGCCTTCGCGGTCGTTGCGCACTTCGCGCACCTCGATGCCGCGCTCCTTCGCGAGGAACGGCGCGTTGACCATGTTCACCGTGTCTGACTGGACGCGCAGGAACCCGGCCAGCACCGCGCCGACGATCGGCTTCTGGTTCAGCTCGGCCGCCGCACCTTCGCTATGCACCGACACCCGCGCGATCGCGCCGGTGGTCAGCTGCCCGACCAGGCTCCCAAGCTTTTCGGCCAGCGCCATGTACGGCTTGAGGCGCGGAGCCTCTTCGGCCGACAGCGAGGGCATGTTCAGCGCGTTGGTGACGCCGCCCGATACCAGGAAGTCGGCCATCTGCTCGGCGACCTGGATCGCGACATTGACCTGCGCCTCGCTGGTCGATGCGCCCAGATGCGGGGTCGAGACGAAGTTCGGTGTGTTGAACAGCGGCGATTCCTTCGCCGGCTCCTGCACGAACACGTCGAGCGCGGCGCCCGCGACATGGCCGCTGTCGAGCGCGGCCTTCAGCGCCGCTTCGTCGATCAGCCCGCCGCGCGCGCAGTTGATGATGCGCACGCCCTTCTTGGTCTTCGCCAGATTTTCCGCCGACAGGATGTTGCGGGTCTGGTCGGTCAGCGGCGTGTGCAGCGTGATGAAGTCGGCACGGGCCAGCAGCTGGTCCAGCTCGACCTTTTCCACGCCGATCTCGATCGCGCGTTCGGGCGACAGGAACGGATCGAAGGCGATGACCTTCATCTTCAGCCCCTGTGCGCGATCGGCGACGATCGAGCCGATATTGCCCGCACCGATCAGGCCCAGCGTCTTGGCGGTCAGCTCGACGCCCATGAAGCGGTTCTTTTCCCACTTGCCGGCCTGGGTCGAGGCATCGGCCTCGGGCAGCTGGCGGGCGAGTGCGAACATCAGCGCGATGGCATGTTCGGCGGTGGTGATCGAGTTGCCGAACGGGGTGTTCATCACGACCACGCCAGCGGCGGAAGCGGCGGGGATGTCGACGTTATCCACGCCGATCCCGGCGCGGCCGACGACCTTCAGGTTCTTCGCGGCGTCGAGGATCGTCTTGGTCACCTTGGTCGAGCTGCGGATGGCGAGGCCGTCATAGTCGCCGATGATCGCCATCAGCTCTTCGGGCGTCTTGCCGGTGATCTCGTCCACCTCGACCCCGCGTTCGCGGAAGATCTGGGCGGCCTTGGGGTCCATCTTGTCGGAAATCAGAACTTTAGGCATGTTTGTTTCCTTCTCCCTCTCCCCTTCAGGGGAGAGGGCCGGGGAGAGGGGAAGTCGGGGAGCGAGTGGAGAGGGCGGCGTGACAGCCCCTCTCCCCACCCTCTCCCCTGAAGGGGAGAGGGCTTAAGCCGCCTTCGCGGTGGCGTAGGCCCAGTCGAGCCACGGCCCGAGCGCTTCGATATCGGCGGTATCGACGGTCGCGCCGCACCAGATGCGCAGGCCCGCCGGCGCATCGCGGTATCCCGCGACGTCATAGGCAGCCCCTTCGGCATCGAGCAGCGACGCCATCTTCTTGATGAGCGCCTCGTCAGCACCCTCGACGGTCAGGCAGACGCTGGTCTTCGACCGGGTCGCCGGATCAGCGGCGAGATGGCCCAGCCAGTCGCGGTCGGCCACGATCTTGTCGAGCGCGGCGGCATTGGCGTCGCTGCGCGCGATCAGGCCGTTTTCGCCGAGCGACTTGCCCCATTCGAGGCTGAAGATCGCATCCTCGACCGCCAGCATCGACGGGGTGTTGATCGTCTCGCCCTTGAACACGCCCTCGGTCAGCTTGCCCTTCGACACCAAGCGGAAGACCTTCGGCAGCGGCCAGGCGGGGGTGTAGGTTTCGAGCCGTTCGACCGCGCGGGGCCCAAGGATCAGCACGCCATGCGCGCCCTCGCCGCCCAGCACCTTCTGCCAGCTGAACGTCGCGACGTCGATCTTGGCCCAGTCGATGTCATAGGCGAACACGCCCGAGGTCGCGTCGGCGAACGACAACCCTTCGCGGTCGGGCGGAATGAAATCGGCGTTGGGCACGCGGACACCCGACGTGGTGCCGTTCCAGGTGAACAGGACGTCGTGGGTCCAATCGATCGCGGTCAGGTCGGGCAGCTGGCCGTAATCGGCGCGCACGACGGTCGGGTCGATCTTGAGCTGCTTGACCGCATCGGTCACCCAGCCTTCGCCGAAGCTTTCCCACGCCAGCGCGGTGACGGGACGTGCGCCCAGCATCGTCCACATCGCCATTTCGAACGCGCCGGTATCGGAACCGGGGACGATGCCGATGCGGTGGGTGTCGGGCAGCTTCAGCAGCTCGCGCATCAGATCGATGCAATATTGCAGACGCTGCTTGCCAATCTTCGAACGGTGCGACCGGCCGAGGCTGACGGGGTTGAGGCGGTCGGCGGACCAGCCCGGCGGCTTGGCGCAAGGGCCCGAGGAAAAATACGGGCGAGCGGGAGTCGTAGCCGGCTTAGGCGGAAGATCAGTCATGTCAGTCTCTCCTCACAGAGAGCACGCGCTGCGTTGGGACAGCGTGGCCCGTCGCGGCCATTAGCGGCGTCTGCCGTGCGGCACAAGCGCCATCCGCGCAACATTGTTACCAAGCGACGTTACGGGGCATGTTTTGGGGATGCGGCAGGGCGAGGAACCGACCGGGCGATTCCGCGTTGCCTTGATCGAGATTATATCTGGAAATCCCATGCCAACCCCCACCGTCCTGATCGTCGAAGACGAGATGCTGGTCGCGATCGACCTGGAGGCATCGCTGGAGGAGCATGGCTATCGTCCGGTCGGAATCGCCGCCGACATGTCGCGCGCGCTGGAACTGGCGTCGGCGCGCCCCGATGTGGCGCTGGTCGACTGCAATCTGCGCGACGGGCCGACCGGGCCGATGATCGGACGGATGCTCGGCCAGAAATACGGGACCACCGTCATCTTCCTCACCGCCAATCCCGCGATGCTGGACGACGGAATCGCCGGCACGCTGGGTGTGGTGTCGAAACCGTGCGGATATGAATCGGTCGGCGAACTGGTCGATTTCGCGGTACGCGCCCGGCAGGGTGACCTGTCGCAACCGCCCACCGGCATCAAGCTGTTCGGGGCGCCCGCGTCGTTCGGCGCATCCGCTTAACGCACGGTTCAGCCAGCGGGCGGCATCGCGGCGTTGACCCGTGTCCGCCCCCTGGCCGATAAGGACCTTCATGAAGCGCGCGCTGGGCGGCATCGTCGCCGCCATCCTCCTGTTCACCCAGCCCGCCGCCGCCCAGTCGATGCTGCGCGATGCCGAGACGGAGGCGCTGCTGACCGACATGTCGCGCCCCATCGCGGTCGCGGCGGGGCTCGACCCGCGCAATTTCAACGTCGTGCTGCTGCAGGACAAGTCGATCAACGCCTTCGTCGCGGGCGGACAGACGGTCTACGTCCATAGCGGGCTGATCGACGCCGCCGCCGATGCGAACGAGGTGCAGGGCGTCATCGCGCACGAGATCGGCCATATCGTCGGCGGGCACGTGCCGCTGGCCGGGCGCGGCATGGCCCCGGCTACCGGGATTACCGTGCTCAGCCTGTTGCTGGGCGTCGCGGCGATGGCGGCGGGCGCGGGCGAAGCGGGTGCGGGCATCCTGGCGGCGGGGCAGCAGGCCGCGATGGGCAGCTATCTGGCGTTCAGCCGGACGCAGGAAAGTTCGGCCGACGCGGCGGGCGCGCGGTTCCTGCGCGGCGCCAATATATCGGGACAGGGGATGCTGGACTTCTTCAAGAAGCTCCAGAACATGGAATATCGCCTCGCGATCCCGCAGGACAACGGCTATCAGCGCACCCACCCGCTGACCGGCGAACGCATCGCCAATCTGACGGCCGATGTGCAGGCATCGCCCGCGTTCAAGGCACCGACCGACCCGGCGCTGGAAATCAGGTTCAAGCGGGTACAGGCGAAGCTGCGCGGCTATGTCAGCGATCCGCAGGACACGCTGCGCCGCTATCCGGCCAGCGACCAGAGCATCTATGCCCATTATGCCCGCGCCTATGCCTATCACAAATCGGGCTATCCGGAGCAGGCGGCGGCAGAGACGCTGGCGCTGGTAAAGGCCGCGCCCGACGATCCCTATTTCCTCGAACTCGAAGGGCAGATCCTGCTCGAATCGGGAAAGCCCAAGGAAGCATTGTCGGCGCTGCGCGAGGCCACCGACCGGACGCGCTCCTCGCCGCTGATCGCCGCGACCTTTGGCCATGCGCTGATCGCGGCAGAGGACCCCGCGCTGCTGGACGAGGCGGAACGGGTGCTGAAGCAGGCGATCGCCCGCGACACGCAGAATCCGTTCGCCTGGTATCAGCTGAGCATCCTGTACGAACGGCGCGGCGATCCGGCGCGGGTTGCGCTTGCGATGGCCGAATATGCGTCGCTGGCGGGCGATACCGGCATGGCGCTGGCCAGCGCGCGGCGGGCGATGGCGTTGTTGCCGCAAGGGGCGCGCGACTGGATTCGCGCACAGGACATACAGATGACGTCGCAAACGGCGTTCGAGGAAGAACGTCGCCATCGCCGGCGTCGGGGGGAATGATGGGTAAAATCGGAAATATCGCCATGCTGGTCGCCGCCGCGGCGGCGGGTGCGGGCGGCGCGATCGTCGCCGGGCGCGGCGGGGGTGATCGTGCCGCGACCGAGACGGTGGTGCGCGACTATATCCTCGCCAATCCCGAAATCCTGCCCGAAGCGATGCGCCGGTTGCAGGCAAAGGAATCGGGCAAGGCGGTGGCGGCGAACCGCAGCGCAATCGTCGAGCCGTTCCCCGGTGCGATCGCCGGCAATCCGAAGGGCGATGTCAGCGTCGTCGCCTATCTCGACTATGCCTGCGGCTTCTGCCGCGCCAGCCTGCCCGCGATCACCGGCCTGATCGCCAGCGATCCGAACGTCCGCATCGTCTATCGCGAGCTGCCGATCCTGTCGCCCGACAGCCGCACTGCCGCCGAATGGGCGCTGGCCGCCGCGCTCCAGAACAAGTTCAAGCCGTTCCACGACGCGCTCTATGCCAGCGGCCGGGTCGACGCCGACACGATCCGGCAGGCGGCGACCACCGCCGGGCTGGACATCGCCGCCGCCGAGGCCGCGATCCGATCGCCGCAGGTGGTGGCGGAGATCGAGCGCAACCTGAAGACGGCGGGCACGCTCGGCTTTACCGGCACCCCGTCGTGGGTGGTCGGCGACCAGGTGCTAAGCGGCGCGCAGACGCTGCCCGCGTTGCAGACCGCGGTGGCGGACGCGCGCAAGGCGGGACGGCCAGGATAAGCGTAGGACGGGG
Source organism: Sphingomonas sp. Leaf23 (assembly GCF_001421585.1). Classification (NCBI taxonomy): domain Bacteria; kingdom Pseudomonadati; phylum Pseudomonadota; class Alphaproteobacteria; order Sphingomonadales; family Sphingomonadaceae; genus Sphingomonas; species Sphingomonas sp. Leaf23. The sequence goes on from NZ_LMKR01000002.1 coordinate 123,553, forward strand.
GGCAGGCCCATGGCGGTAATCACACGGCGTTCGGTGGTCGGCGGGCTGGTCGCAGGCGGCCTTGCGCCGGGCATGGCGCGTGCGGCGCCCCGCACCGGCCGCGCCCACCGCCTCTTCATCGATTCGCTCAGTTTCCTGCCGAAGGACCTGGCCGATATCGGTCGGGTCGGACTGAACGCGATGATCGCCGACATATCGGAGGTCGAGGAGGTTCGCGATGCAGAGGGCATTCCCCGCTACCTGCGCGGCTTTCGCGCCAATGACGCCGCGATCGACAAGGCGGTGGCCCGGCTGCGCCAATCACCCCATGCCTATGTCGCGCTGAAGGGCAGCGATATCGGCACCCGGCCGGGCTGTGCGACGTTCCTGCAATTCCAGTCGACCGAGATGATTGAGGACGATCTGGGCCGGATCGCACGGTTTCATGCCAAGGGCCTGCGCGTCCTGCAATTCACCCATCACAACGACAACCGGTTTGCCGGCGGCGCGCTGCAACCGAAACAGAGTGGTCTGACGCCGCTCGGCATCGCCGGGCTTGCCGAAATGAACCGGCTGCGCATCCTGCCCGACGTCAGCCACGGGTCGGACGCGACCATGCTGGAGGCGGCGACGCGATCGACCACGCCGATCGCGCTCAGCCACGGCGCCGTCCGCGCGATCGTCGACCATCCGCGCTGCGCCCCCGACACCGTGATCCGCGCGATTGCGGAGCGTGGCGGGGTGATGGGCATCTTCATGATGAGCTTCTGGCTGACGCGCAAAAAGGTGCCGACCGTGGCCGATTATGTCGCGCAGGTCCGGCATGTCGTGCGGGTCGGCGGGATCGATGCCGTCGGCATCGCCAACGATTTTCCGATGGGCGGGCAGGAAAACCTGCTGAAGCTCAACAACGACAATGCCCGCGGCGTCGCCGAATATCTGGAATGGTGGCGGGCGATGCGGTCGCAGGGGATAGCCGGGTTCGATTGGACACCGGAACATGTCGTCATTCCGGCGCTGAACCATATCGACCGGATGCGGCGTATCGCCGACGCGCTCACCGCCGCCGGCTTCCGTGGCAGGGAAGTGGATGCGATCATGGGCGGCAACTGGCGGCGTTTGTTGACCGACGTATTGGGATAGCGACTTCCCCCGGTCATCGAAGCGTGAAACAAGCCGTTCTTATGGAAAGCATTCTTTCGATCCGGGGCATCGCCAAGACGTACAAGTCCGGTACCGTCGCGCTTCAGCCAACCGACCTCGACATTGCGAAGGGCGAGATTTTCGCGCTGCTGGGGCCGAACGGCGCGGGCAAGACGACGCTCATCAGCATCATCTGCGGCATCGTGACCGCCAGCGCGGGCACGATCACCGCCGCCGGGTTCGACACGGTCAGCGACTATCGCGAGACGCGGACCCGGATCGGACTGGTGCCGCAGGAATTGCTGACCGATGCGTTCGAAACGGTTATAGCGACCGTCACCTTTTCCCGCCGGCTGTTCGGGCGGCATGGCGACCCGGCATTCATCGAGAAGCTGCTGCGCGACCTGACCCTGTGGGACAAGCGCGATGCCAAGATGACCGAGCTGTCGGGCGGCATGAAGCGCCGGGTGATGATCGCCAAGGCGCTGTCCCACGAACCCGACATCCTGTTCCTCGACGAACCGACCGCCGGCGTCGATGTCGAGCTGCGCCGCGACATGTGGCGGCTGGTCCACGATCTGCGCCAGCGCGGCGTCACCATCATCCTGACCACGCACTATATCGAGGAGGCCGAGGAGATGGCCGACCGGGTGGGCGTGATCGCCAAGGGCCGGCTGATCCTGGTCGAGGAGAAACAGGCGCTGATGCGCAAGCTGGGCAAGAAGACGCTGACGCTGACGCTGCCCGACCCGCTGGCGCAAGTGCCGGCGGCGCTGGCGCACTGGCCGCTCACCCTCGCCAATGACCGTCATGCGCTGACCTTCGCGTTCGATGCCAAGGCCGAGGATAACGGCGTGCGCGCGCTGCTGCGCGCCGCCGACGAGGCCGGGATCGCGTGGAAGGATATCGCCACCAAACAGTCGAGCCTCGAGGATATCTTCGTCGGGCTGGTCCATGAACAGGAGGGCCGGGCATGACGTTCAACTGGCATGGCGTATTGGCAATCTATCGCTTCGAACTGGCGCGGTTCGGGCGGACGATCTGGACCTCGCTGATGACGCCGGTCATCACCACTTCGCTCTATTTCGTGGTGTTCGGCACCGCGATCGGCAGCCGGATGAACGAGGTATCGGGCGTACCCTATGGCGCGTTCATCGTGCCCGGATTGATGATGCTGACGATGCTGACCGAAAGCATCTTCAACGCCAGCTTCGGCATCTTCATGCCCAAATGGTCGGGCACGATCTATGAATTGCTCTCCGCCCCCGTCTCCACGCTGGAGACCCTGGTCGGCTATGTCGGGGCGGCGGCGAGCAAGTCAGTGATCGTCGCGCTGGTGATCTTTGCCACCGCGCATCTGTTCGTTGACGTGCAGGTCGCGCATCCGATCTGGGCGCTGTGCTATCTGGTGCTGGTCGCGGTCACCTTCTGCCTGTTCGGCTTCATCCTCGGGCTATGGGCCAAGGGGTTCGAGCAGTTGCAGGTCATCCCGCTGCTGGTCGTCACCCCGCTGACCTTCCTCGGCGGGGCCTTCTATTCGATCGACATGCTGCCCGGCGTCTGGCGGACAATCAGCCTGTTCAATCCGATCGTCTATCTCATCAGCGGGTTTCGCTGGACCTTCTTCGGCACCGGCGACGTGCCGGTCGAGGCGAGCCTGGGCGCGACCTTTGGTTTCCTGTGCATCTGCGTCGGCGTCATCACTGTGATCTTCCGCACCGGATGGCGGCTCAAGAAATAAGGACCAACGCGATGGATCTGGGAATTGCCGGTCGCAAGGCGATCGTGTGCGCGTCGAGTGCCGGCCTTGGCCGCGCCTGCGCGCTGGAACTGGCGCGGGCCGGGGTCGATGTCGTCGTCAACGGGCGCGATGCTGCGAAGCTCAGCGAAACGGCGGCAGCAATCCGCGCCGAAACCGGGGTTACGGTGACCGAGGTGGTTGGCGACCTGTCGACCGAGGAAGGCCGCGCGGCACTGCTGGCCGCCTGTCCGGATCCCGACATCCTCGTCAACAACAACGGCGGCCCGCCGCTCAAACCCTATACCGAGCTGGAGGCCGACGGCATCCGTGCCGGGGTGGAGGCCAATTTCGTGACGCCTGCCCTACTGATCCAGGCGGTGTTGCCGGGCATGGTGGCGCGCGGGTTCGGCCGGGTGGTCAACATCACCTCCGGATCGGTCAAGATGCCGCTGCCCGGCCTCGACCTGTCGAGCGGCGCACGCGCTGGGCTGACCGGCTTCGTCGCCGGGATCGCACGGCAGGTGGCGGGGTCGAACGTCACGATCAACGGCCTGCTCCCCGGATCGTTCGACACCGCGCGTATCGCGTCGATGACGCAGGCGGCGGCGGCAAAGAACGGCACGACCCCGGCTGAGGAAAAAGCGAAGCGGGCGGAATCGATTCCCGCCAAACGGATCGGCGATCCGGCGGAATTCGGCGCGACCTGCGCGTTCCTGTGTTCGGACAAGGCCGGGTTCATCACCGGGCAGAGCCTGTTGATCGATGGCGGGGCGTTTCCGGGAATCATGTGATCCCGGTCAGAAGATGCCGAGAAACTTCTTGCGCTGTTCCTTCCGCTCGCTCCGGTTGGAACGGCCATCCTCCGCCTTCGCCGTTGTGCCGCGCCCCACATCGTCACGCGCTTCGCCATCCTTGGTCCGCTGTGCGCGGGCGGTCGCGCCGGACAGGATCGGACCACACGCCGCGCCCTTCGCATCGCCCGGATCGACGAACGCCAGCACGCCCGCGAGCGGCGTCGCCACGATCGAGAGACCCAGCCCGGCCCCGGCACGCCCCAGCAGTTCCGGGCTGATGATCGAATAGCGCGGGGCCGCGAAATAGCCGCCGATGCCTACCGGCGACTGGCCGGCAAACAGCGAGAAGCGTTTCGAATCGGCGCGCACCGCCAGGTCGATCGATTCGTTGCGGAAGCTGAATCCGCCGCGCCCGATCATCACGTTCTTCTGCGTATCGATCAGGATCGGGTCCGCCGCGGCCACGCCGCCGCGCACGGTAAAGCCGATCAGCCCGCAGTTGATCCGCACCGGCTCCTTCAATTTCCCCTCGAACATCTTTTGCGCAAAGGTGCCGAGATCGAGTTCGGACAGCTGGATGTTGCGGGTCCAGAAGCTGCCGGCCGGCAGGATGATCGCGATGCGTCCGTCGGAAGCCGCCAGCGAGTCGTGCACGGTATCGCCGGTGCCGGTCAGCTTCACCCGCGCCTTGACCGTGCCGCTGGTGCCCGCCTCCTCGACGCCCCATCCGGCCAGCAGCCGCCCCATCGGCGTCGGCGACAGGCGGATGTCGTAATCGGTGACGGCGGGGCGGCGGCGGGCGTCGATGGCGATATCCGACGCGACATTGCCGCGCGCCATAGCGAAGGTCAGCGGCGACAGCTTCAGCAGCCGGTCGTTCAGGTCGAGCGTCAGGTCGACGTCCGACACCGGCAGGCTGCGCGCGCGAACCGTGCCGACCTTGTAGCGGACTTTCGCATCGAAATTGCGCAGCGCCTCGACGTTCAGCTTCGCATCGGGCAGCAGGCGCGGCACGCCGCCGTCACGCGCGATCACGCCCGCCGCGCCCTGTGCCTCGACCCGTTCGAGATCATAGCCGACGAACGCCGACATATCGACGATGTCGAGCGTGCGCGACGTCAGGTCGGCGGTGAGCAACAGGCGCGGTTCGCGCTGGGTCACGGTCAGGCTGCCCGCCAGGTCGCTGTCGCCGAACACCCCTTTCAGCCGGGTGAATTTCCAGTCCGCCCCGTCCTTGGTCATGCGCCCGGTCAGGCGATAGCGGCGGGTATTGGGCGTCAGGATGCCAAGCGTCGCGAACACATCGGACAGATTAGCCCCGCGCAGCCGGACGGCGAGGTTCGATCCGTCGAGCTGGGTAGGGCCAGGCAGCGTACCCGCGAGGATAGCGACCGATCGTACGACCTCGATTCGGGCAGTCAGCTGATTTTCCCCGCCGCGAATCGTCGCGTTCGGTGATTGCAGCTGTCCGGTCAGGCGAAACGAGCGTCCGCGCACCGTGCCGCGTCCGGTGGCGCGAATCGCGCTTTCGAATTGCGCGCCCGCGGTGATCGTCGTGTCGAGGTCGAACGTCCCGTCGAGCCGGAATTGCGGATCGCGGTACCGTATCCGCGTATCGCGAAAGATGCCGCTGCGCACGATCGGCAGTTCGAGCTTTTTCCCCGGCTTGTCGGGATCGCCAAAGGTCCAGGTGTTGCGCTTGCGCTGCGCATCCCAGTGGAGATCGGCGCGTGCGCCATCGAGTTCGAGCCAGTTGACCCGCCGCCGCCCGACCACGAAGGTCAGCGTCGCGACCGAACTGTCGAGCTTCTTCGCCTCGAACAGATTGCCGCCGCCGGCCCAGTCGGGGTTCGATACCGACAGCCCTTCGGCAAGGAACTTAAGGTTCAGCGGGTTGAAATAGAATTGGAAATCGCCGGCCACCCGCACCGTCCGCCCGCTCTGCGATGACGCGATGCGCTCGAACGTGCTTTTCAGGAACCGGCCCTTGGTCACGAACAGGATCGCCCAGGCGAGGATGATCGCCGCGACGATGCCGAGCAATGTCCGAATCGCAATCCGCCGCCAGTCGCGGCGGCGTGGGGCATCGGGGGTGCCGGTCGTTGCGGAAACTTCGGCCATCGCGTCCACAAGCGTTCGGGGGCGAAACGAGTTCCGGCAGTTGCGTTTTCGTGACGGGCGGGTTAGGGGCGCGCTCTTTCCACGACCTTTCAGGGATTCGCCCGGCCATCTGGGGCTGCCGCGGCAATCCGCACGTCGTGATATTTGAGGAGACCAAAATGCCCAAGCTCAAGACTAAGAGCGGCGTGAAGAAGCGCTTCAAGCTCACCGCCACCGGCAAGATCAAGCACGGTGTCGCGGGCAAGCGCCACCGCCTGATCTCGCACAACGCGAAGTACATCCGCCAGAACCGCGGGACTTCGGTCCTGGCCGACGCCGACACCGCCCGTGTCAAGGCGTGGGCGCCCTACGGCCTTCGTTAAGGAGTACTGAGCAATGGCACGTATCAAGCGCGGCACGACCACCAAGGCGAAGCACAAGCGTATTTTGGATCAGGCGAAGGGCTATTATGGCCGTCGCAAGAACACGATCCGCATCGCTCGCCAGGCCGTCGAAAAGGCCGGTCAGTACGCTTATCGCGACCGCAAGGTTAAGAAGCGGACCTTCCGTGGTCTGTGGATCCAGCGCATCAACGCCGGTGTCCGTGCGGAAGGCATCACCTATTCGCAGTTCATGCACGGCTGCAAGCTGGCCGGCATCGAACTCGACCGGAAGGTCCTGGCCGACATCGCGATGCACGAGGAAGCCGCCTTCAAGGCGATCGTCGCGCAGGCGAAGGCCGCCCTGCCGGAACAGGCCGCCGCGTAAGCGAACGGTTTGAGGGTAAGCGAAACGCCGGTGGGGTAACCCGCCGGCGTTTTTCGTTGTGTCTGTCGTCGACCTATTTCGTCATCCCGGCGAAGGCAGCCTCACCTTCAACGTCATTCCCGCGAAGGCGGGAATCCATAGACGCTACCGCCTCGGCTCCAGTATCAACGTCAGCGTGTATGGGTTCCCGCCTACGCGGGAACGACGAAGGGGTGGGAATGGTGCGCGTCTTCGAACCCTGCGTCGATATCGTCGCCAGTCGCCGCAACGGCACCATCTAGACCGGCGTGACGAGCAACCTGATCCAGCGCCTGCACCAGCATCGCACCGGCACCTGCCCCGGCTTTACCGCCGAGCACGATTGCCACCGTCTTGTCTGGTTCGAACGCCACGACACGATGGAAACTGCCATCCAGCGGGAAAAGCGGATCAAGAAGTGGAACCGCGACTGGAAGCAGAATCTGGTCGAGCGGGACAACCCCCACTGGCACGACCTCGCCTCGGGGCTAGGCTTCTCCGCCGTTCCGCAATAAAGCCGGTCGCCTACCCCGACCACCGGAGCGACCGTGACCCCCGATCTCGACCAATTGCGTGCCGACCTGCTCGCCGCCATCGATGCCTCTGCGGGCGTCGACGCGCTGGAGGCGGTGCGTGTTCATGCGCTGGGCAAGCAGGGGGCGGTGACCGGCCTGCTGAAGACGCTGGGCAGCCTGTCGCCCGAGGAACGCCAGACCGTGGCGCCGGGCATCCACGCGCTGCGCGAGGCGGTGACCAGCGCAATCGGTGCCCGCAAGGCCGACCTTGAGGCGCGCACGCTGGCGGCGAAGCTGGCGTCGGAACGCGTCGACCTGACCCTGCCCGCCGACCGCATCGCGACCGGCGGAGTGCATCCGGTATCGCAGGTGATGGACGAACTGGCCGAAATCTTTGCCGATCTGGGCTTTGCCGTCGCGACGGGTCCGGAGATCGAGGACGACTGGCATAATTTCACCGCGCTCAACATTCCGGAAACGCATCCGGCGCGGGCGATGCATGATACGTTTTACGCGCAGCGCCGAAGCCCGCAGGGCGAGACCAGCGCAAGCGCGGCCGGCGGCGCCGAAGCGCCGTCCGACGACGGTGGCTCCGCCACCGTCGTCCCCGAACGCTACGTCCTCAGAACCCATACATCGCCGGTCCAAATCCGCACGATGATGACCCAGCAACCCCCGATCCGCATCATCGCGCCGGGCCGGGTCTATCGCAGCGACAGTGACGCGACCCACACCCCGATGTTCCACCAGATCGAGGGGCTGGTGATCGATCGCGGCATCCATATGGGGCATCTCAAATGGACGCTGGAGACGTTCCTGAAAGCGTATTTCGAGCGCGACGACATCGTGCTGCGCCTGCGCCCGAGCTATTTCCCGTTCACCGAACCGTCGGCGGAAGTCGATATCGGCTATACGCTGGAAAAGGGTCGGCGCGTCGTCGGCGGTGATCCGAGCAAGGGCAATGGCGGCTGGATGGAGGTGCTGGGCAGCGGCATGGTCCATCCCAAGGTTATCGCGGCGTGCGGGCTGGACCCCGATGAATGGCAGGGGTTCGCGTTCGGCACCGGCGTCGACCGGCTGGCGATGCTGAAATACGGCATGGACGATCTGCGTCCGTTCTTCGACGGCGATCTGCGCTGGTTGAAACATTATGGCTTTGCGGCGCTGGACGTCCCCACGCTGTCGGGGGGAGTAGGCGCATGAAGTTCACCTTGAGCTGGCTGCACGAGCATCTCGATACCGATGCCTCGCTGGACACGATCCTGGGCGCGCTGAACGCGATCGGGTTGGAGGTTGAGGGCGTCGAGAATCCGGGCGAGAAGCTGGCCGCGTTCCGCGTCGCTCGCGTCATGACCGCCGAACCGCATCCGCAGGCGGACAAGCTGCAGGTATTGTCGGTCGATGCCGGCAATGGCCCGTTGCAGGTCGTGTGCGGTGCGCCCAATGCCCGCGCGGGGCTGGTCGGCGTGTTTGGGATGCCCGGCGCGACGGTGCCGGCCAATGGCATGGTGCTGAAGGTCGCGGCGATCCGTGGCGTCGAATCCAACGGCATGATGTGTTCAACCCGCGAACTGGAGCTGGGCGAGGATCATGACGGGATCATCGAGCTGCCCGCCGATGCGCCGGTCGGGACCCCCTTCCCCGCCTATGCCGGGCTGGACGATCCGGTGATCGACATCAGCGTCACGCCGAACCGGCAGGACTGCATGGGCGTGCGCGGGATCGCACGCGATCTGGCGGCGGCGGGGTACGGGACGCTCAAGGATCTGACGGTGCCGGTCGTGGCGGGCGAAGGTGCCGGCCCCAACGTCCGGGTCGAGGATGCGGCGGGCTGTCCGGCCTTTTATGCGCAGGCGGTGCGCGGGCTGACCAATGGCGAGTCGCCCGAATGGATGCGCCGCCGGCTGAACGCGATCGGGCAGAAGCCGATTTCGACGCTGGTCGACATCACCAATTACGTGATGTTCGATCTGGGGCGGCCGCTGCACGTCTATGACATGGCGAAGCTCGACGGTGGCCTCGTTGCGCGGCAGGCGATGGCCGGCGAGAGCGTCGTGGCGCTGAACGGCAAGTCGTACACGCTGAGCGGCGGCGAGACGGTGATCGCCGATGCCAGCGCGGTGCACGATATCGGCGGCATCATGGGCGGCGAGCACTCGGGCGTGTCGGACACGACCACCGACGTGCTGATCGAATGCGCCTATTTCACCCCCGAAGCGATCGCGCGGACGGGGCAGAGGCTGGCGCTGACCAGCGATGCGCGTACGCGGTTCGAACGCGGGGTCGATCCGGCGTTCGTCGAGCACGGGCTGGCCATCGCCACCGACTATGTGCTGCGGCTGTGCGGCGGACAGGCCAGCGGCGTGACCAAGGCCGGTACGCCACCGACCGAGGCCCGCACGATCATCCATCAGCCGGGCCGCGTCGCGACGCTGGGCGGGCTTGACGTGGCCGAGGACCGGCAGCGCGACATTCTCGAACGGCTGGGCTTCACCGTCGGCGACAATTGGCAGGTGACTGTTCCGTCGTGGCGGCGCGATGTCGAGGGGACCGCCGATCTGGTCGAGGAAGTGATCCGGATCGAGGGGCTGGACAAGGTGCCGTCCACCCCGCTCGACCGCCCCGCCGGGGTGGCGGTGCCGACCGCGACGGCCGAGCAGAAGCTGGAGCGGCGGATGCGCCGCGCGGCGGCTGCACGCGGTCTGGCTGAGGCGATCACCTGGAGCTTCATCGCCGATGACGAAGCCGCGCCGTTCGGCGGCGGTGCATGGGAGGTGGTGAACCCGATCGCCAGCGATATGCGCGTGATGCGCCCGTCGCTGCTGCCCGGTCTGCTCAGCGCCGCCGCGCGTAATGCGAAGCGTGGGGCAAGCAGCGTGCGGCTATTCGAGATCGGCCGGCGCTATCTGGCCGAGGGCGAGCGCGCGACGCTGGGCATCGTGCTGTCGGGCGAGCGGACTCCGCGCAACTGGCGGACGGGCAAGGCGCAGGGCTTCGATGCGTTCGATGCCAAGGCGGAAGTGCTGGCGCTGCTGGAGGCCGCAGGGGCGCCGGTCGGCAATTTGCAGGTGATGGACGGCGCGGGTGACGTGTTCCATCCGGGGCAGTCGGCGACGCTCAGGCTCGGGCCGAAGACAGTGCTGGCGAGCTTCGGCGTGCTGCACCCGACCACCGCCAAGGCGTTCGACCTAGGCGGCGGCGTGGTGGCGGCGGAGATTTATCTCGACGCGCTGCCGGCCAAGCGGGGCCAAGGCTTCATGCGCGCGGCCTATGCGCCGCCGGCGTTGCAGGCAGTAACGCGCGACTTCGCGTTCCTGGTCGCCGATGACGTGACCGGCGACCAACTGGTGCGCGCGGTACGGGGGGCCGACAAGGCGGCGATCGTCGATGCGCGGCTGTTCGATGTCTTTGCCGGCGCGGGTGTCGAACCGGGGCACAAGAGCCTGGCGATCGAGGTCACGTTGCAGCCGGGGGCGAAGAGCTTCACCGATGTCGAATTGAAGGCGATTTCGGACAAGATCGTCGCGGCAGCCAAGAAGATCGGTGGGAGTCTGCGCGCATGACCGTTACCCTGACCAACGGAACGCTGACCGTCGCCGTCGAACCGCTCGGTGCCGAACTGCATTCGATCAAGGACCCGCACGGTCGCGAACTGATGACCAACGCCGACCCGGCGTACTGGACCGGTCATGCGCCGATCCTGTTCCCGATCATCGGCGCGGTGCAGGACGATCGCTATCATGTCGATGGTACGGTCTACCACCTCGCCAAGCACGGCTTTGCGCGGCGGTCGATGTTCGTGAAGGTTGCGCAGACCGACACATCGGCGCGGTTCGAGCTGGTCGATGATGCCGAGACGCGGAAGGTCTATCCGTTCGCGTTCGTGCTTCACGTGGAACATCGGCTGGACGGGGCGACCCTGCATACCGAGGTGACGGTGACCAATAGCGGCGACCGGGACCTGCCGGCGAGCATCGGCTTTCATCCGGCGTTCGCTTGGCCGCTGCCCTATGGGCGCGACCGGGCGGCGCACCGGATGGTGTTTTCGGATGCGGAAGTTGACACCGTCGCGGCGATCGCCGCCAACGGGACGATCGCGGCGGAGCGGCGGCCCAGCCCATTGGACGGTACCCTCCTGACATTGAACGATGCCCTGTTCGCCGATGACGCGCTGGTGTTCGATCCGGTGCAGAGCGACAGCGTCACCTATGGCGCCGAGGACGGGCCGCAGCTGCGCGTCGATTTTCGGGGGATGCCGAAGCTCGGCATCTGGACCAAGCCGGGGTCGGCGTTCGTGTGCATCGAGCCGTGGGACGGCATTGCCGATCCGGAGGGCTTTGCGGGGGACATCTTCGACAAGCCGGGCATCCACCGGGTCGCGCCGGGGGCGACGCATCGGGCGGCGATGTCGGTGACGTTGGTGGAGTGATCGAACCCCGGATCGTGTCCGGGGTGACGTGGGGCCGGGTGTAGCGTTCCATAACGCTCCGTTGCGGGAATCCCCCTGCGGCCCTAAAGGCCGGCGATGGACCATATTTCCGATCGCCGCACCTTTGCGATCATCTCCCACCCCGACGCCGGCAAGACCACGCTGACCGAAAAGCTGCTGCTGTTCGGCGGCGCTATTCACTTGGCAGGCGAGGTGAAGGCGCGCGGTGCCGCGCGGCGCGCGCGGTCGGATTGGATGAAGATCGAGCAGCAGCGCGGGATTTCGGTCACGTCGTCGGTGATGACGTTCGAGCGCAACGGGCTGACCTTCAACCTGCTCGACACGCCGGGCCACGAGGATTTTTCCGAAGATACCTATCGCACGCTGACCGCGGTCGATTCGGCGGTGATGGTGATCGACGCGGCGAAGGGCATCGAGCCGCAGACCCGCAAGCTGTTCGAAGTGTGCCGGCTGCGCAGCGTGCCGATCATCACCTTCGTCAACAAGGTCGACCGCGAAGGGCGCGATCCGTTCGCGCTGCTCGATGAGGTCGCCGACATGCTCCAGCTCGACGTATGCCCGATGACCTGGCCGGCGGGCATGGGCGGGCAGTTCGAGGGGATTTACGACCTGGTCGACAACCGGCTGTTGCAGCCGGAGGCCGGGACCAAGGATTTCCAGGGCAAGGTGGAGCAGTTCACCGGCCTCGACGACGAACGGATCGATTCGGTGCTGTCGGCCGAAGGGGCCGAGCGGCTGCGCGAGGAGGCCGAGCTGGCGACCGGCGGCTACGCGAGCTTCGATGGCGCGGCGTATCGCGCGGGCGATTTGACCCCGGTCTATTTCGGGTCAGCGTTGAAGGAATTCGGTGTCGATTCGCTGATCGACGCAATCGCGCGCCACGCCCCCCCGCCCCGCCCGCAGCCAGCCGAGCCCGCGCCGGTCGATCCGACCGACGACCGCGTGACCGGGTTCGTGTTCAAGGTGCAGGCGAACATGGACCCCAACCACCGTGACCGGATCGCATTCATGCGGCTGTGTTCGGGGGTGTTCAAACGCGGCATGAAGCTGACCCCGACGGGGCACGGCAAGCCGATCGCGATCCATTCGCCGATCCTGTTCTTCGCGCGCGAACGTGAGTTGGCAGACGAGGCCTATCCGGGCGATATCATCGGCATTCCCAACCATGGCACGCTGCGCGTCGGCGATACGCTGTCGGAGCGGGCCGATGTGCGCTTTACCGGGCTGCCGAACTTTGCGCCCGAAATCCTGCGCCGCGTGGTGCTGAAGGACCCGACCAAGACCAAGCAGTTGCGCAAAGCCCTCGACGACATGGCCGAGGAAGGTGTCACGCAGGTCTTCTATCCCGACATCGGGTCGAACTGGGTGATCGGGGTGGTCGGGCAGTTGCAGCTGGAAGTGCTGCTGAGCCGGCTGGAGGTCGAGTACAAGGTCGCGGCGGGGCTGGAAATGGCTCCGTTCGAGACCGCGCGTTGGGTGTCGGCGGGTGATCCGGTGGATTTGAAGGCGTTTACCGACCTGCATCGCAGCGCGATGGCGAAGGATCGCGACGGGAATCCGGTGTTCCTGGCGAAGAGCGCGTGGGAGGTCGGGTATATCGCCGACAAATATTCGAAGGTGAAGTTCGCGGCGACGCGGGAGCGGTAAGTTTGCCCGTACCCTCGCCTAGGCGGGGATACTGTTTGGCGGATCGGCCACGCCTGCCCCTTCGTCACCCCGGACTTGATCCGGGGTCCCGCTTCTTCTTTTTTGCCGGACGAAGAAGGAAGAAGCGGGACCCCGGGTCAAACCCGGGGTGATGTTGTGGGGGAAGGTTACGCCACCCAGTCGCGGCTTAGGCGGCGGCTGGCGAGGGCCATCAGGGCTCCCGCGACCAGATACAGGCACAGCGCCGCCGCGATGGCGTAGCGTAGTGATTCGGTGCCGTAGGTGGGTGCAAGGCCCTTCGACAGCTGCCCGACGACCCAGCTGCCCAGCCCCAGCCCGATCAGATTGTTGATGAGCAGGAAACTGGCCGAGGCGGTGGCACGCATGTGCGCCGGCACCAGATGCTGCACGGCGGTCAGCACCGGCCCCAGCCACACATAGACCAACGCCTGCGGGAGGAGGAACAGCGCAAACGCCGCCACCCAGCCGCTCGACAGCACGCCGGCGATGAACAGCGGCGTGCCGAGCACATAGCAGAGCGCAGGCAGCAGCGCGTACCAGCGCTTGTTGCGCTGGCCCAGCCGGTCGCCGAGCGATCCGCCAAGCAGGATGCCCGCCACCCCGCCGGTCAGCAGCAGCGCGCCGAAGAACTGGCCGGTCTGGATCAGGTCGAGGCCGAAGCTGCGCATCATCAGGCTGGGCAGCCAGAACGCGACGCCATAGCCGCACATCGACCCCGCCGCCGCGCCGAAGGCGAGCAGCCAGAAGCTGGGTTTCGCGGCGAGGATGCCGAACACGCGGCCGACGGGGATACGGTCGGCGCTGGCCACCGCGTGCGGCGGGTCCTTCACCAGCAACCGGAAGAACGGCGCGATGACGAGGCCCGCGAGGCCGACCGTGTAGAAGGCGGTGCGCCATTCCACCGCCTGCGCGATATAGCCGCCGAGCAGGACGCCGCCGGCTGCGCCCAGCGGGATGCCGAGCGAATAGATGGCGAGCGCGCGGGCGCGGCGTTCGGGGGGAAAGGTGTCGGCGATCAGCGCATAGGACGGGGCGACGCCGCCGGCCTCCCCCACCCCGACGCCCAAGCGGAACAGGAACATCTGGGTGAAATTCTGCGCGGTGCCGCACAGCGCGGTGAAGGCGCTCCACACGCCGAGGCTGATCGTGATGACCCAAGTGCGGCTGGTGCGGTCGGCGATCAGCGCGAGCGGAATCGCCAGCGTCGAATAGAGCGCGGCAAAGGCGAGGCCGCCCAACATTCCCATCTGCCCGTCGTCGAGGCCGAGGTCGCGTTGTACCGGCTGCGCGAGGATCGACAGGATTTGCCGGTCGAGGAAGTTGAAGCTGTAGACCAGCAGCAACATGGCGAGGGTGATGCGGGGGTTTTTCATGCACTTCCTCGAAGATCCTCCCCGTTCACGGGGAGGGGGACCAGCACAGCTGGTGGAGGGGGAGCGCCGCGAACGCAACCGTGGCGAAAGGGGACACCCCCCTCCACCACCGCTGCGCGGCGGTCCCCCTTCCCGTGCCGGGGAGGATTTAGAACTTCACTTCGAACGTCGCGGTCGCCGTGCGCGGCGGGCCGTAATAGCCGATGATCGAATTCCCGAAGAGCGCGCCGGGGAAGTTGTAGCCGCCCACCCGGTAGCGTTCGTCGGTCAGGTTGCGCAGCGCCATGCCGAGGCGGTAGCGGCCATTGCCCGACAGCCAGTTCACCGAGGCATTGACCAGTGCATAGCCGTCCTGGTCGAGCGCGGGGGTCGGGATTTCGAACAGCGCATAATCGCTGCGCAGCGTGACTTCGGGCGTGACCGACAGCGCACCGCCGGCGAAATCGGTCGAGGCGGTGAACGACGCGGCGGCGGTGAATTCCGGCGTATTCTGGAACACGCGCTGGTTCGACACGTCGACCGGGGTCGTGCCGCCGTTGATGAAGGTCAGGAATTCCTTGTAGTCGGCATTGGTGTAGCCGAACGACACCTGTGCCGAAAATTCACGCGACGGGACCATCCGCGCCTCGATCTCCAGGCCGTAGATGTCCGCCTTACCGGCGTTATCCACGAAGCTGGCGATACCGCCGTTGATGTTCGGCACCTGCACCGTAACCTGCTGGTCGGTGTAGCGCGAATAATAGCCGGCCATGTTCAGGAACAGGGTGCGGTCGAGGAACGCGCCCTTCATGCCGACTTCGTAGCTGGTGATCTTTTCGGGGTCATAGCCATTGACGGTGGTCGGCGTGAACACCGCGTCGCCGCGCATGTCGAACCCGCCCGATTTGAACCCCCTGCCCCACGACGCATACAGGTTCAGGTCCTTGCGCGGCTCATAGCTGATCGAGACGCGCGGGGTGAACTGTTCGAAGCTGCGGTCGTTGGTGTAATCGGTACGGATCAGGCCCGGTACGGCGTTGGCATTGCCGAAGCGCGGGCTGCGAATGCCGGTATAGTTGCGGCGGAAGACCGTGCCGGTCTTGTCATCCTTGGTATAGCGCAGGCCGCCCGAAATCTTCAGCTGGTCGGTCACGTCGAAGCTGATGTCGCCGAATGCGGCATAGCTCTTGGTCTTCACCTCGCCCGAGGTCAGCGTGGTGAGGTTCAGGCCGCCCAGCACCGTGTCGAACGCGCCCGACGCGGTGGCGTTCAGGTAATACAGGCCGACGATGCCCTGCACCCGGTCGCCCTGCAGCAGCAGCTGGAGTTCCTGCGTGAACTGGTTGTCGTCATATTCCGCCGGCACGTCCAACGTCGGCAGCGCGGTGTTGTCGAAATCGATGACGGTGTTGGTCGCCCCTTCGCGGTAGGCGCTGATCGACTTGAAGGTCAGCAGGTCGGACAGCTGGAACTCGCCGGTCAGCGACACCCCCTGCGCCACCACGCGGTTGCGGTCGCCGATGCCGGCGCGGGTGTCATAGACATTGCCGGTCGGGGCATAGCGCGCGTCGTTGCCGTTGCCGGTCAGGCGGGTGCCGTGGCGCGGGTTCGACCGGTCGAGCGTGCGATCGCCCGCGACGCGGACGAAGATCGCATCAGTCGGAGTCCATTCGGCCGACACACGCGCGGCCAGCACATCCTTGTCATACTGGTCGGCCCCGGTGGTCAGGTTGGTGCCGTATCCGTCGCGCTTGTAGCGGGCGATCGCTCCGCCGATCGCGAAGGTGTCGCCGATCGGCACCGTGACCTGCCCGACCAGATCAAACTGGTTGTACGAGCCGTAGGAGGCACGGGCGGTCGCGGCATAGTCGTGGCCCAGCCGCTTGGTAACGTATTTGATCGCGCCGCCGATGGTGTTGCGGCCGTACAGCGTACCCTGCGGCCCGCGCAGCACCTCGACCCGTTCCACGTCGAAAATGTCGAGCACCGCGCCCTGCGGCCGGGCGACATAGACGTCGTCGAGATAGAGGCCGACGCCGGGTTCGAAGCCCCAGAGCGGGTCCTGCTGTCCGACGCCGCGGCTGAACGCGATCAGCGTCGAGTTCGACCCGCGCGCGATCTGCAGCGTCAGATTGGGGGTCTTGTCCTGCAAGGCGGTGATGTCGACCGCGCCGGTGCGGGTCAGCTGGTCGCCGGTGACGACCGACATGGCGATCGGCACGTCGATGACGCTTTCGGCACGGCGACGCGCCGTGACGACGATATCGCCGTCGCCCTGATCCTCGACCACCGATGCCGAGTCGGCCGGGGCGGCCGGCGGCGTTTCCGTGGTTTGCGCGAGTGCGGGCGATGCGGCGAGTGCCGCCCCCAAAAGCAGACTGGCGCGGATTCCGAATGTGCGGCGCATCGACCTCTCCCTGATATGAACGCCACCCGTTCGCCGGGTTGTACGTCGTTGCGCTTCGCTATACTGAAAGCTGAACCGGGTTTCAACTTATGCCCGACAGGAGAGGAGAAAAATCATGGCGACCGACGCTGCCGGTCCCGGTGCCCCTGCATCGGTGGACAAGGTGCCGCGCACCGAACGCGGTCGCCGGACGCAGCGCGCCATCCTCGACGCCGCCGCCGCCGAGTTCGGGGAAAAGGGATTTCACGAAGGATCGATCAGCGGGATCACGCGGCGGGCGGGCGTGGCGCTAGGCAGTTTCTACACCTATTTCGATTCGAAGGACGCGGTGTTCCGCGCGCTGGTCGCCGACATGTCGGCGCAGGTGCGCGATCATGTCGGCCCGGCGATTCGCGAGGCGGACGGGCGCATCGCGGCGGAGCGTGCGGGCCTGCTGGAATTCATCCGCTTCGTGCGGAGCCACAAGGAAATCTACCGCATCATCGACGAGTCGGAGTTCGTCGATCCCGCCAGCTTCCGGCGGCATTATGCGACGACCGCCGATCGCATCGCCGCGCGCATCCGCACCGGGCCGGACGATACCCAGGCGGAGGTCCACGCCTGGGCGATCATGGGGATGAACGTGTTTCTGGGCCTGCGCTACGGCGTGTGGGACGAGGATCGCACGCCGGAGGCGGTGGCCGATACCATCGCGGCACTGCTGGCGCGGGGCATCGGCTGACCCTTCTCCTATTTCTTCAGCAGGTCTGCCAGGCCGCCGAGCGCCGTCAGCGGTCCCGCCTCTTCCTCCTTCAGCACGCCGGCCGCGCGCAATGCTTCCTCGGCATGGGGGCTGCGCGGATAGGGATCGAGCGCGAGCGCGAGCGTTTCCGCCGCCGCCTCCCCCAGGTCGATCGCCGATCCGGTGTAGAACATCGTGTCGAGCGCGTCGTCGTCGAGTTCGAGTTCGCCATGTTCCACGCTGCCTTCGGGCAGGAACCGCAGGGTGAAGGATTCGTCGACCGTTTCGGGCACCGGTTCGCCGCTGGCGACGCAGGGCTGCGCGACCTTGGCCGTCAGCCGCCCGGTGGCGATGATGCCGGCGGCATCGCGGCGCAGGCTGTAGTCCGCCTCGAGCGAATCGAGTTCGAGCAGGTTGAACCGGCCCATCAGCAGGCGGCGTTCGTCGCTATCGGCGCTGATGTGCTGCTTCAGTTCACCCTCCCCGATCTGGTCGATGCGCACGGGGCGGTGGAATTCAGGTGTCATGGCAGGGTTCCGGCAAGGAGATCGTCGATGGACACGGTGTCGAGCGCAACGCGAAGGGCGCGCAATTCGGCAGCGACATGGGCAAGCGCGTCGGGGGCGGGTTCGACCCCGCGATAGAGGTTGCGGACCAGCGCCGATTCGAAACCGCCATCGGACAGCCCGTCGCGATACGCGCCCAGCCGCCCGCCCAGCGCCGCCATCATCCGCCCGATATGCTTGCCGACCACCATGTCGCCGAAGCCGATCTGGCGCAGCTGCCCGTCCATGTCGTCGACGAAACATTCCGCAAGGCTCGCAGCGGGGGCGGCCCCTGCCCCCTCGCCCTCCAGCCGGAGCATCACCATCGACAAGACGGCCGCGATCATGTCGAACCGCCCGTCGAGCGTGTCGGGCACCCCGCCGGCCAGATACCAGTGCGGCATCCGCCCGCGCGCCACGACCGCATTGTACAGGGTGGTGGCGATGCGCGGCGGCGGTTCGCGACGGAACAGGCGGGATAGCGGCATGACTCTCCGGGCAGATGAAGGGCGCGCTTGTGGATAACGCGGGTCCGTCATATTGAACGCGTGGCTGCGCGATGCAATCGCGTCGGCCCGGTCGCGCGTTCGCTGGACGGAGATTTTATGGTTCGCTTCCCCACCCGTGGCGCAGTGGCGCTGATGATCGCCTGTGCCGCGGCGGGCCTGGGAGGTTGCACGAAGCTGCGCAGCCACCAGGGCTATGTCATCGATCCCGATCTGGTCAACGCGGTCCAGCCGGGCGTGGATACCCGCCAGTCGGTGTTGCAGACGCTGGGCACGCCCACCTTCGTCGGGCAGTTTTCCGACCGCGAATGGTTCTATCTGTCGCGCGACAGCCGCAACCTGGCGTTCAACCGCCCGCGTGCCGTCGACCAGACGACGTTGAAGATCAGTTTCGACCAGGCCGGCAACGTGACCAAGATCGACCGTACCGGCGTCGATCAGGTCGTCGGCATCAGCCCGTGGGACAAGAAGACTCCGACGCTGGGCCGCGAATCGAACTTCTTCCGCGATCTGTTCGGCAATATCGGCACGGTCGGCGCACCGGGCACCGGCGGGCCGGCGCAGAACCGGTAACGGGCGCTCCCGACAGGGGGTCGCCGGCATCCCGGCGACTCCTTACCCTTTCAGAACGCTGACGATCGCATTCGCCGCGCGTTCAGCGCGACTCGGGCATGCCTGTCCTCATCAAGAGGACAGGAGCAATCCCGATGCGAAAGATCATTCTGGCAGCACTGGCGGCGACCGTCGCCCTCCCCGCCGTTGCGACCCCGGCCATGGCCCAGTCGCGCCATGAACTGCGCCGCGACCGGCAGGATATTCGCGAGGAACGCCGCGAATACGCCCAGGCACTGCGCCGTGGCGACCCGCGCGACATCCGCGACGAACGCCGCGACCTGAACCGTGCGCGGCGTGAATATCGCGAGGACCGGCGCGACCGGGCATGGGGCCGCAACGACTGGCGCGCCTATCGCCAGGGGCATCGCGGCATCTATGCCCGCGGCAACTGGAACGCGCCGTTCCGGTATCAGACGTTCCGTCCGGGCATCGCGATCGGGCGCCCCTATTATGCGCAGCGTTACTGGATCGCCGATCCCGGCCGCTATCGCCTGCCCCCGGCCCGCGTGAACCAGCGTTGGGTGCGGCATTATAACGACGTTGTGCTGGTCGATTACCGGCGCGGGCGGGTGATCGACGTAATCCGCAACTTCTATTGGTAAAGCCCGCGGTTCGGCCGCGCCGTCGATACGCTCGGCGCGGCCGGTGCGCGAGGCACCAGTCCCGAAAGGGGGATTAAGGACCGTTTTCGCCAACGTCCCGATTCCCCGGCGGTTCAATCGGACACGATAAAAATTAACGATGGCGGCGATGCTGCGATAGCGAACGGCTTGTCGGGCATCGCCGCCGCGTCGTAGACCATATCCAGGAACGGTTCGGGGGAAACGGGCATGGATGCGGTGATCGCATGGATCGATGCGATCGCGCGCGAGACCATGTTGTTCGCCGCCGTGGGATTCCTGATCGGCGGGCTGGACGATCTGGCGGTCGACGGTGCGTTCCTGCTCCGCGCGATCCGCCGCTGGTGGCGTGGTGCGTCCCAGCCGACGCTGGACGACTTTCCCCGTGGCGGCTGCACCGGACGGATCGCGGTGATGGTGCCGGCATGGGACGAAGCGGTAGTGATCGGCGCGATGCTGCGCGCCACGCTGGCGCGGTTCGACCATCCCGACTGGCGGCTTTATGCCGGGGCCTATCCCAACGACCGCGCGACCATTGCCGCGATCGTCGCGGTGGCGACCGAGGACGATCGGGTGCGGCTGACGCTAACTCCCGCTCCGGGGCCGACGACCAAGGCCGACTGCCTGAACGCGCTATGGCGGGCGATCATCGCCGATGGCGCGGCCGAGGGGCGCCCCTTTACCGCGATGGTGCTGCACGATGCCGAGGACGTGGTGCATCCCGGCGAATTGCGGGTGTACGATCACCTGCTGACCACCGCCGATACGGTGCAGATCCCCGTCCTGCCGCTGGCCGATCCCGCATCGCGCTGGGTTTCGGGACATTATATCGACGAATTTGCCGAGGCGCATGGCCGGCAATTGCCGGTGCGCGGTGCACTGGGTGCCGAGCTGCCGCTGGCCGGGGTGGGCTGCGCCATTTCGGCGGCCATGCTGTCGCGTATCGCCGCGCGGCGCGGGGGCCTGCCGTTCGACGAAACCAGCCTGACCGAGGATTACGAGCTGGGGCTGACCGTTCGCGCGCTGGGCGGGCGGGGGGTGTTCGTGCGGGTGCGGGAAACGCCGGGCGGGCCGCCGGTCGCGGTGCGCGCCTATTTCCCCGCGCGACTGGACGCCGCCGTCCGGCAAAAGGCGCGGTGGATGACCGGGATCGCACTGGCCGGATGGGACCGGATCGGGTGGCAGGCGGGCGGGGGGCCGCACGACCACTGGATGCGGATGCGCGACCGGCGGGCGATCCTGGCGATTCCGGTGCTGGCGGTCGCCTATATCGCGCTGGTCGCGTGGGGGCTGGGCGGGACGGCGCACACCCTGCGCGGGAGCGATGCGACGCCGCTGGACCCGGCGTTGCAGCTGGTGCTGGCGATCAACCTCTGCCTGCTGGTGTGGCGTACGGCGATGCGATGGGCGCTGGTGCGGCACAGCTATGGCCGGGACGAGGCGTGGCGATCGATCCCGCGGATGCTGGTCGGCAATCTGGTCGCGCTGCTGGCCGCACGACGGGCGGTGATGCGCTATGCCGCCACGCTGCGCGGACGCCCGGTACGGTGGGACAAGACCGCGCATCATTTCCCCGACATCGCTGGGCTGCCCGGCGCGTGACCCCGGCCCGCGGACGCCCGTTGCGCTTTCTGGCGGTCGTCACGGTCGGCTGGGTCGGGATGCGGGTCGCGCTGCTATGGCCCGACGGATTGCCGCCGGAGCATTGGGTGCGACTCGTGCTGCCGGGCGTGCGGGTCGTGGCGGTCGCGCAGCCGGAGGTGGCGCTCCACCGGCCGGTGACGCTGCCGCCGCGGGACGTTGCGCCGCCACCCGCCAGCCGGACCACGCTGGCGATGATCGACCTGTCGGCGGTGGCGACGGCACGGGGCGCAGCGCCGGTGCCGGCCGATGCGGATCGGGTGCGGCTGGCCCTGCTCGGCCTGATCGGCTTTGCCTCGGCGGAACCGGTCGACGGCAGCATCGCACCGCTGCAGATGCCGCCGCTGCCGCCGGCTGCGGGTCCGCGCATGACGATCAGCCTGTGGGCGCTGGCCCGGCCGGGCGCGGCGAGCGGCGGGCCGGTACAGCTGGGCGGCGGGCAGGCGGGGATGCGGCTGCGGATGCCGGTGACGGCGGACGGGCATGCGGCGATCGCCGGGCGCATCGCGACACCGCTGGCGGGGCAGGGGCGGGAGGCCGCGTTGGGCGTCGAATGGCGACCCTTGCCCGCGCCGGTGGCGATGGTGGTCGAACGCCGGGTCGCGCTCGATCGGGGGCGCAGCGGGACCGGGATGGGGCTGATCGCCGGGATCGACCGGGGATTGCCCGGCGATCTGGCGATCGAAGCCTATGGTCAGGCTGGCGCGGTCGCGCGCGACGGGATCGAACCCTATGCCGACGGCGCGGCGCGGCTGCTGCATCCGGTCGCCACGGTCGGGCGCGGGACGCTCCGGCTGGGCGTCGGCGGCTGGGGCGGGGCGCAGCGCGAGGGTGCGCGGCTGGATATCGGGCCGTCCGCCGTGGCGGCGGTGCCGGTCGGGCGCGGCACTGTGCGGCTGTCGCTCGACTGGCGGCAGCGGATCGGCGGGGCCGCGGCGCCGGGATCGGGACCGGCACTGACGCTCGGCAGCGACTTTTAAACGCGTTGCTGGCACGCTGGCACCGAACGCGGTAACCGGAAGGCCCATGGACCTCTACCTCCCCATCGCCAACCTGTCGGTCAATGCGCTGGTCATCGTGCTGCTGGGCGGCGGGGTGGGGTTCTTGTCGGGCATGTTCGGGGTCGGCGGCGGATTCCTGACGACGCCACTGCTCATCTTCTACGGCATTCCGCCGACCGTCGCCGCTGCGTCGGCCGCCAGCCAGGTGACCGGGGCGAGCGTGTCGGGCGTGTTCGCGCATCTGCGGCGCGGCGGGGTCGATTTCCGCATGGGATGGGTGCTGGTCGCAGGCGGCGTGCTGGGGTCGATCGCCGGGGCGGGCGTCTTCCGGCTGCTGCAGGCGAGCGGGCAGATCGATACCGTCATCGCCATCCTGTATGTCGTGATGCTGGGCTCGATCGGCGGGCTGATGCTGAAGGAGGCGATCGGCGCGGTACGCGTGCTGCGCGGCGCGATCCCGCCCCGGCCGGCGCGGCGGCGGCATCACCCGCTGGTCGCGGCACTGCCGCTTCGCTGGCGATTCTATGCGTCGGGGCTGTATATCTCGCCACTCGCGCCGTTGCTGCTGGGCTTCGCGACGGGGATGCTGACCGTGCTGCTGGGGGTCGGTGGCGGGTTCATCCTGGTCCCGGCGATGCTGTATCTGCTGGGCATGGGGACGCGGGTCGTGGTCGGCACCTCGCTGTTCCAGATCCTGTTCGTGACCGCCGCGGCGACGATGGTGCATGCGCTGACGACCAAGGCGGTCGATATCGTGCTGGCGGTGTTGCTCCTGATCGGATCGGTCACCGGCGCGCAGATCGGCGCGCGGTTCGCGCAAAAGGCGAAGCCCGAATATCTGCGCCTGGCGCTCGCCATCATCGTGCTGGCGGTGGCGTTTCGCATGGCGCTCGGCCTTGGGTGGCGGCCCGACGACATTTATACGGTGCAGCCGGCGTGAGGCGCGCGCTGGCCCTTGCGATGCTGGCGCCGCTGACGATGGGCGCGGCGGCACCGGTGCTGGTGCCCGATGTGTCGACGCGCGACGTGCAGATCGCCTATTCGTTCACTGGCGCCGAACTGCTGCTGTTCGGTGCGATCCTCTATCCCGGCGGGCGCGTGCCGCAGGGCGATCGCCCGGCGGAGATCGTGGTGGTGGTGAAGGGGCCGCCCGAATCGATCGTGGTACGCGAAAAGGAAAAGGTCGCCGGCATCTGGGTCAATGCCGACCGGATGCGCTATCGCTCGGCCCCATCCTTTTACGCCATCGCGTCTGCCCGACCGATCGAGCGGATGGTGGATGAGCGGACGCGGGCAATCTACGAACTGGGGCTCGACAGCCTGCAATTGTCGCCCGCTGCCGGCACGTCGGCCGAGGATCAGGCGCGCTTTGCCAAGGGGTTCGTCGCCTTGCGCGAACGGGCCGGGCTGTACCGCGAGACGCCGGGCGCGGTCGAGATTACCGACAATGTGCTGTACCGCGCGGCGATCACCATCCCCGCGCGCGTGCCGGTGGGGAAGTTCACCGCCGAAACCTTCCTGATCCGCGACGGGCGGGTGCTGGCGGCGGCGGTGCGCGAGATCGAGATCCGCAAATCGGGGTTCGAACGCTTCGTGGCGATCGCCGCGAACCGTGCGTCGGTGCTCTATGGGCTGGCGGCGGTGCTGTTGTCGGTCGGCTTTGGCTGGGCCGCCGGAGCGCTGTGGCGGCGGTTTTAGGGGTCGATCGGTAAGGCGTTGTAAGCGTTTGGTAAAATTTCCGGGCGCGATCCAAAGTTCACAAAGTTCACACTCGTGCGCAATAGCAAAGGGTATCGTCGGGATCACCCTCACCCTTCCGGCGCTGTGCGCCTCCCTCCCTCTCCCGATGGGAGAGGGACGTGCTAGAAGCCCTGGATCGCGTCCGGATCGACCGCGCCGATCAGGCGACGGGCGGCGCGGCGGGCGAAGGCTAGCGTGCAGCGTTTGCGGACATGCGCGGGTAGGGGGGTGGTCGATGCTTCGCGCAGGATCGTCGCTTCGTATCGGTCGGCGACGATGATCCCGGTACGATCGGGCAGGAACGCCTCCCCCGATAGCGGCGTCACGTCGAACCCGGCGGGAACCGCCCAGAAATAGCGGTCGCAAGACGCCAGATAGTCGGTCCATTTGCCGTCCCCGAGCAGGTCGGCGCGTGACACCTTGATCTCGACGATTACGATCTGTCCGCGCGCATCGAGCGCCATCAGGTCGGCGCGACGGCCGCCATCGAGCGGTACTTCGGCCATTGCGGTCAGATCATGCGCCAGCAGCATGCGGGTGACGCCGCGCGCAACCTCTGCCGCGATCAGCGGATGGGTGTCAGGGGCGGGGGGCTGGATGCCGAGGGCGATACTGGCCATAGGTGCAGTATAGGAACATTAAGCGAACAAGGGAAGAGTGCAGGCTCAGCGATAGAAGATGTGGTTGCCGAGCGAGGCGACGCGGGTCTTGCCCCAGTTCGGGCTGACGCGGCGGGCGTGGAAGAACAAGGCGCCCTGTGCCGGACTTTTCCACAGGTCGTCGCGGGCGATGCGGGCGATGGCGACGGCGGTCTTCCATGCCGGACGGCTGGTATCGACGTCGGGCAGGCGGCCGCCCTTCACGAACGAGAACTGGCTGCGCTGGGTCAGCACGCCGCAGGCCGAGGCGGGGAAGCGGCCCGAGCTGGCGCGGTTGAGGATGACGTCGGCGACGGCGAGCTGTCCGGCGAGCGGTTCGCC
This sequence comes from Sphingomonas sp. Leaf23, assembly GCF_001421585.1. Lineage (NCBI taxonomy): Bacteria > Pseudomonadati > Pseudomonadota > Alphaproteobacteria > Sphingomonadales > Sphingomonadaceae > Sphingomonas > Sphingomonas sp. Leaf23. Next base: position 148,857 of record NZ_LMKR01000002.1, read on the forward strand.
CTTCGATTCATAATATACGCCGATGGCGATGCAGTTGAGCTCTGGGTCATCGATGGTCGCGGGCTGCGCGGCAACGGCGGCGGCGAGGGTTGCGTGGTCGGTGTCATCGGCGGCGGGGTCGATGGTAGCGTCGGCGGTGGCAGCGACCGGCTTCGACGCGATGTCCTGTACGATTTCTTGTTGGGGGGCGAAGCGGACGGGAACCTTCGGCGTGGCCGTGAGGTTAGTGATCGAACCGGGTGAGGCTTCCTCCGCCGAAACGGCAGCGGGTACTCCGGCGAACAGGGTCATGGCGGCAAGGATCGCCATGGGGAAGCGCAGCTTCATCGATCGTCACATATCTGCGGTCGACCCGCACCCGACACGTTTCACGTGGAACCTTGGTCCACGGCGAAACCTGAGCGCCTGCCCCCCGACTGCGCCACCGACCCCAACCCGGCCGATACAGCGCTTGTCTCCGATATCCGGCGCTTACCGGTGCCCGAGTCGGGGGGTCAATCGGCCCATAGCGTTTCAGCGGCGAGCGGTTCGGGGCGTGCGACGATCGCCTCCACCACCCACAAATCGGGATCGCGCTGCCGGCGTTCCCGCCAATAGGGGGTGAGGTCCGCTTCGGCCACCAGATCGGGTTTGCGATCGACGATGCGGGCACGCCCGTCGAGGTCGCGTTCGCGCTCCAGCAGGCGGGCGGTGCCGTCGCGCTCGATCGCCAGCAGCAGGACGACGCCTGAATCCCGGTCGCCGCGCGCCAGGATCATGGCGCTGCCACCCGCATTTTCCACCGCCCGCGTGAAGGCGTTGACGCGTAGCGCGGTCGGCCAGTCGCTCACGGTGCGGCGTAGCCGGGCAGGGTGGCGAGCGGGATGCGGCTTTTCATGAAGGTGCCGGTGCCGCGCGCCGCCTCCTCGCCATCACTGTCGATCAGATGGGCGTCGGCGATGAACACGCGGCGCCTGCCCGATACCCAGCGCCCTTCGGCAATCACCCGGCCCGGCCCCAACGGGCGCTGGAGCAGCAGGTTGAACGCGGTGGTCAGCAGGAAACGATCGGTGACGAGGCTGTTGGCGGCGTAAAAGGCGGCGTCGTCGAGCATCTTGAAATAGGTCGTGCCATGCGCTGCCCCGGCGGCATGGAAATGGCGTTCGTCGATCGTGAAATGGATGCGCGCCACCCCGGCCTCGACGATTTCCAGCCGGGAATCGAACAGGCGGTTGATCGGGGCGGCGGCGTAGAGTGCCTCCAATGCCCGGAAATGCGCCGCTTCGCCGGCGGGCACCTCAGGCTGCGTCACGCGCCTCGACACCCGACAGCAGCGCATAGAGCGCATCGGCCGACCCGGCACCGCGCAATTTCGCCCGGAAGCCGGCATCGCGCAGCGCACGCGACACCCGCGCCAGCGCCTTCAGATGGTCGCTGCCCGCTTGGGGGGGCGAGAGCAGCGCAAAGATCAGGTCGACCGGCAATTCGTCGACCGCGCCGAAATCGATCGGGCGGTCGAGCCGGACGAAGATGCCGCAGACCCCCTGCGGCACGTCGATCCGCACATGAGGAATGGCGATGCCGCCGCCAAACGCGGTGGTGCCAAGCTTTTCGCGATCGGACAGGCGATCGGCGACCAGCTTCGGATCGACCCCCGCCGCGACCTGCGCGACGGAGGCGATGTACGCGAACAATGCCTTGCGGGTGCCGGCGGAAACGTCCGCCAGCACCGTTTCCGGCGTCACGAGATCATGGAAATCGAACAAGTCAGGCCGCGCGATTGGGTTCGACCCAGCCGATCGTACCGTCATGGCGACGATAGACCATGTTGAACGATCCGGTGCCGCTGTTCTTGAACAGCAGCGCATTGGTATTGCGCAGGTCGAGCATCATCACCGCGTCCGATACGCTTGCATCCGGCACGTCGACGCGGGTTTCGGCGATGATGAGCGGGGCGTCGGCGACCTCTTCCTCTTCCGGTTCGCCACCGAAGACGGTGTAGCCGGCATTGTTGAAGCCGTTGTCATACCCGCCGGCCTCGTTCATCGCGACGACCTGTGCGGCGTTACGATCCTTCAGGCGGCGGGTGTAGCGGCGCAGCTGCTTTTCGATCTTGTCGGCGGCACCGACGAACGCGCCTTGTGCCTCCTGTCCGCTATTGTGCCCCTTCAGGACGAGGCCCTGGGTCACGTGGCAGACGATGTCGCAGACGAAGCCGTTGTCGTGCGGACCCTTGCTGAAGGTCGCGTTCGCCGAAATCGCGCGCTGGAAATATTTGTCGGCGATGCCCTGGAGTCGCTCCTGGACCATCTCCTTCAGCGCGTCCCCGGTGTCGACCTGGTGCCCCGAAACCCGGATGTCCATGTAATCCTCCGTCATTGTGAAGTCGTGTGAGCCGCTCAAAGCGGGTGTTGTCAACGCCTCAGGTCGGCGACTGGCCCCATAACGGGTCCTTCAACGTGCCGACGAAGGCGGCGTGGACGGCGAGTTCGGCCTCGCTGGCCGAAAACTGGCGCGGCGGGCGCGCGCGCGACGGCGCGACGGTTTCCACCGCTTCGGACTCGGTCGCAGGCGTCGCATCGAGGCCGAAACCGATCTGGCGACCGCCCATCAGCTCGACATAAACCTGCGACAGCAATTGCGCGTCGAGCAGTGCGCCGTGCAGTACGCGCCGGCTGCGGTCGATGCCGAAGCGGACGCACAACGCGTCGAGCGTGTGCTTGGCACCGGGATGGCGGCTGCGCGCGATCGCCAGCGTATCGACCATGCGGGTCAGGCTGATCGGATCGCGCCGGGCCGCACCCAGCTCGCCATTCAGGAAGCCGAAGTCGAAACTGGCATTGTGCGCGATCAGTGGGCTGTCCCCGAGGAATTCGAGCAGTTCGTCGATCGCGGTGTGGAACGCCGGCTTGTCAGACAGGAAGGCGTCGGACAGGCCGTGCACCGCCTCCGCTTCCTTCGGCATCGAGCGGCCGGGATTGAAGTAGCGGTGGAAGGTGGCACCGGTTTCGACCCGGTTCACCAGCTCGACACATCCGATTTCGACCAGCCGGTCGCCTTCCGAAAATTTGAAGCCGGTGGTTTCGGTATCGAACACGATTTCACGCATTCCCACCTTATCCGCCTTCACGTGGCCCCATGCAAGCGACCAGCGCGGCGACTTGGCGCTGCGTCGCGGCGAGTGTCGTGTCGGTATGGATAACATGCCGCGCGCGCGTCCGTTTTTCCGAGTCGGGCAGTTGCGTGGCGAGGATCGCCGCGAATGCCGACTCCGTCATGCCGGGGCGGGCGAGGACGCGGGCGCGCTGAACCTCTGGCGCAGCGGAGACGACCGCGACGGAATCGCAGCGCGAGTCGCCGCCGGTTTCGAACAGGAGTGGGACGTCGAGGACGACCAGCGGAGCGGCGGCATGGGTTTCGAGGAAGCGTTGACGCTCGATCGCGACCGCCGGGTGGACGATCGATTCGAGCAGGCGGCGCGCGTCCGGGTCGTGGAAAATCCGGTCGCGTAAGGCGGGGCGGTCGATTCCGTTCGGGCCGGTGGTACCGGGGAAGGCCGCTTCGATCGCGGGGAGCAGTGCGCCGTTTGGCCCTTGCAGTGCGTGAACGGTCGCGTCGGCGTCGAAGACGGGCACGCCGAGGTCGCGGAACATCTGCGCGACGGTCGACTTGCCCATGCCGATCGATCCGGTGAGGCCGAGGATGTGGGTCATCGATTCAGGGCCGCTGCCGTATCCCCGCGCAGGCGGGGATCCAGGGCCAAACAACACAGGACTGGCGTTCTGCGCCCTGGACCCCCGCCTGCGCGGGGGTACGTGGTAGTCGGGGGAAGGTGGTGCGCTTCACCCCAGCAACCGCGCGCGCAATTCCTCGTCCCGGTCGCGCGGCGGAGCCTGCCCAAAGAACAGCTCGAACGCCAGCGCCGCCTGTCCCACCAGCATTTCGAGGCCGTCGACCGTATCCAGCCCGCGTTCGTGTGCCTGCGCCAGCAACGGCGTCTCGATCGGGGCATATACCGCGTCATAGACCACGGCATCGTCGGGCAGCGGCGACAGGTCGATGTCAAGCGGCGGCTGGCCGGTCATGCCGAGCGTGCTGGCGTTGACCAGCAGCTTCGCCGCCGGCAGCGGGGCGGTCAGCGGCAACGCATCGCCCTTGAGGCCAAAGGTCGACAGCAGCGCGGCGGCCTTTAGCGGATTGCGGTTCAGCACGGTCACCCGTCCGACGCCGAGCCGCGACAGGGCGAACAGGATCGCGCGCGCCGCGCCGCCGGCACCGATCACCGTGACCGGCTGTTTCGTCAGGTCGAGGCCGGCGATCGGCGCGTGGAAACCGGCGGCATCGGTGTTGGTGCCGATCCAGTCGCCGCCCTCGCCGCGAAACACGGTGTTGATCGCGCCGATCGACCCGCGCACGTCGCCCGGATCGGCGATATGGTCGAGCGCGGCCAGCTTGTGCGGCACGGTGACGTTGCACCCGCGCCAGTGCGGATCGGCGCGGCGGCTGTCGAAATAGGCGCCGAGATCGTCAGGTTTCACGTGGAACCTTCGATATTCGGCGTCGAGGCCCAGCTGATCCAGCCAGAAGCTGTGGATAACCGGTGATTTGGAATGGGCGATCGGATCGCCGATCACCTCTGCATAAGGTTTCATGCGGGCAGTTTCCCCCGTTGGCGCAGATAGCGCGCGATTTCGAGCAGGGGCATCCCCAGGATCGTCCAGTGATCGCCATCGATCCGGTCGAACAACTGCACCCCCGGCCCCTCGATCCGGAAACAGCCGACACAGCCGGCGATCGCCGGCCATTCGGCGTCGAGATACGTATCGATGAACGCATCGGACAGCGGGCGGACGGTCAGTTTCGCGTGACCGATATGCCGCCACACCGGACGGCCGCCTTCGACGAACACCGCCGCGCTGAACAGGTCATGGCGCCCTCCCGACATCGCACGCAGATGCGCGGCGGCATCGGCGCGGTCGACCGGCTTGTCGAGGACCGTGCCGTCGGCCAGCGCGACGACGGAATCGCCGCCCAGCACCATTGCCCCGGCGACGCGGGTGGCGGCGCGCATCGCCTTCATCTCCGCCAGTGCATCGGCGAGGTTGCGGGGCTTGAGGTTCTCTGCGGCCAGCGCCGCCTTGGCCGCGTCCTCGTCCAGCCCGCTCGCCATCGCATCATGGGGGATTCCGGCGGCGTCGAGCATCGCGCGGCGGGTGGCGCTCATCGAGGCGAGGACGAAGCTCATGGCCGCGCCTCCAGCCGGCGATCGTTGCACAGGGTGATGATCGCCGCCGCCGTTTCCTCGATCGAACGGCGGGTGACGTCGATCACCGGCCAGCCATTGTCGGCGAACATCCGCCGCGCATAGGACAATTCGCGCACCACCGCATCCTGTTCGACATAATCGGTGTCGGGCATCTGGTTGAGCGACAGCAGCCGGTTGCGGCGGATCGCGATCAGCCGGTCGGCGCTGGTGGTCAGCCCGACGACCAGCGGCTTCTGCAACCCGAACAGGATCGCCGGCGGCGGGCTTTCGACCACGATCGGAATGTTCGCCGTCTTGTACCCGCGATTGGCGAGATAGATCGAGGTCGGCGTCTTGGACGACCGCGACACGCCGGCCAGCACGATATCGGCCTCTTCCCAATCCTCAGACGCGATGCCGTCGTCATGGCCGATGGTCCACTGGATCGCATCCACGCGGGCGAAATAGGCGGCGTCGAGGCTGTGCTGCCGCCCCGGCCGGGCCTTCGCCTCCTGTCCCAACAGGCTGGACAGTGCATTGCTGACCGCATCCATCGGCGCGACGATCGGCAGGCCGAGCGCGGCGCAACGCGCCTCCAGCGTCCGCCGGATCGCCGGGTTCACCAGCGTGAACAACACCAGTCCGGGATTGACCGTGATTTCGGCCAGGATGCGTTCGAGATGGGTTTCGGAACGCACCATCGGCCAGAAATGGCGCATCGTGTCGACATCATCGAACTGCGCCAGCGCCGCCTTGGCGATATTCTCCAGCGTTTCGCCGGTGGAGTCGGACAGGAGGTGGAGGTGCAGCCGCATCAGCCGCCTTTCTGCACAAGGCTGTGGATAAGTCGGGGGCAGGGGCTAGCGTAAGTCGGTCGATCCGCCAAGCTGTGGGAAAGCCCGGTTTCATACCCAAACTATCCACAATCCCGACACAGGGAGCGATTCAGCCCACAGCCTGTGGATAGCGTGGATGGCCCAGCGGGAATCGACGGATTCGAGCGAGTCCTGCGGGGTCAATCTGTTGGCATTTCGGGTAATCCACCATAAGCCCCGCTATCCACGCCCCAACTCCCTTCAACCACCTATTTAGATTCTACTTTAATAGTAGAAGGAGCGACGACGCTGACCGGTTCTCCTGATCCCAAACCGCTTCTCCGGACACTGGCCGGGGAAAAGCTTGCCGTCCCGCCGCTCTGGCTCATGCGACAGGCCGGGCGCTATCTTCCCGAGTATCGCGCGCTGCGGGCGGAGAAGGGTGGCTTCCTCGATCTGGTGAACGATCCCGAAGCGGCGACCGAAGTGACGCTGCAACCGCTGCGCCGGTTCGCGTTCGACGGGGCGATCCTGTTCAGCGACATCCTGATGGTCCCGGGCGCCCTGGGACAGCGGCTGTGGTTCGAAGCGGGCGAGGGGCCTCGCCTGGCACCCGAATTGCGCACACGGGCGGCTATCGAGGCTCTGCGGCCCGATATGGCGATCCTCGATCCGGTCTATGCGACGGTGCGCGGTGTCGCGGCGGCGTTGCCGGCGCAAACGACGTTCCTGGGGTTCGCCGGATCGCCGTGGACGGTCGCGACCTACATGATCGCGGGCAAGGGCAGCCGCGAGCAGGCGGAGGCGCGGCGCATGGCCTATGGCGACCCGGCGGCGGTGCAGGAACTGATCGACCGGATCGTGGCCGTCACGATCGACTATCTGGCGGGACAGGTCGCGGCGGGCGTGGAGGCGGTACAGTTGTTCGACAGCTGGTCGGGCAGCCTTGCCCCGGTCGAGTTCGAACGCTGGGTCATCGCGCCGACCGTCGCGATCGTCGAGGGGCTGCGCGCGCGGGTGCAGGTACCGATCATCGGTTTTCCGAAGGGCGCGGGGGGTAAGCTCGCCGCCTATGCCCGTGAAACGACGGTCGATGCGATCGGGCTGGACGAAACGGTCGATCCGGTGTGGGCACATGCCCAGTTACCCACAGGCTTGCCGGTGCAGGGCAATCTCGACCCGCTGCTGCTGATCGCCGGCGGCGGCGCGCTGGACGCCGGGGTCGACCGGGTGCTGGCCGCCTTTGCCGATCGCCCGCACATCTTCAACCTGGGGCATGGTATCCAGCAGGACACGCCGATCGCGCATGTCGAACGGCTGGTGGCGCGGGTGCGGGGCACATGAGCGGATTCCTGGGCGGCGCCTATCTGTGGATAAAGGCGGCACATATCGTCTTCGTCATCTTCTGGATGGCGGGGCTGTTCATGCTGCCGCGCTATCTGGTGCATCATCAGGAGGGGTTGGCCGACCCGGCCGAGCCGCCGCGCTGGATCAAGCGCGAGGCGCTGCTCCGGCGGATGATCCTGACCCCGGCGATGGGGTTCGTGTGGGTGCTGGGGTTGCTGCTGGCGGCCAATGTCGGGCTGTTCGATGGCGGTGCGGGGCTGGGGTGGCTGCATGCCAAGCTGCTCGTTGTCGTGCTGCTGAGCGGCTATCATGGCTGGGCGGTCGGCTATGCGAAGAAGCTGGCGGCGGGGCGGCCGACGCTGACGCCGAAGCAGTTGCGGCTGGCAAACGAGCTGCCGGCGATCGCGGCGATCGCGGCGGTTGTGCTGGCGGTGGTCAAGCCGTTCTAAAGGGATTGAGCGATGTGGATCATGGCGGCAGCGATGCAGGCGACGGTGACGCCGTTGCCGGCGGGGGTCGAAAACGACCTGAAATGCATGGCGGCTATCTCGCTGGCGGCGCCCGAAATGCCGGCGGATCGACAGGGCGCTATGGGGGCGGGGATGATGTACTTCCTCGGTCGGATCGATCACGCGGCCCCAACGCTGGACTTCACCAGCCAGATGAAGCGATTAATCGCTCAGCCGGGCGGCGAAGCGCTACTGCGTGCCGAATTGCCACGATGCAGCGCCGTGCTGCACGACCGGAGCGACGCCCTGCTCGACCGGGCACCCGAGCCGGACGAACCCCGCTAACCGTCACCGCGTGACCGTCGGTCGCACTGGCTGGGCGGCGGGCTGCTTGACTTGTCGACTACCGCAACCTAGGTCGAAGACAGTGGTGCCCGGTCCTCGGTGCGCCCGTCCCAGCCGCTTGTGTCCGCCTTGTTTGCCGACCTTGCATCTCCATCGCTGATCTGGACCACCCCCCGATGCATCTCAAAGACTTAAAGAAACATGCGCCCGCCGACCTGGTCTCGATGGCCGAGGAACTGGGCGTCGAAGGCGCGTCGACGATGCGCAAGCAGGACCTGATGTTCGCGATTCTCAAGGCACGTGCCGAGAATGGCGAACAGATCATGGGCGTCGGCACCATCGAAGTGCTGCAGGACGGCTTCGGCTTCCTACGCAGCCCGGAGGCGAATTATCTCGCCGGGCCGGACGATATCTATGTCTCGCCGAACCAGGTCCGCAAGCATGGCCTGCGCACCGGTGACACGGTCGAGGGCGAAGTACGTGCGCCGAAGGATGGCGAACGCTATTTCGCGCTAAGCAAGCTGGTGTCGGTCAATTTCGACGATCCCGATGCGGTGCGCCACCGGGTCAATTTCGACAATCTGACCCCGCTCTATCCCGAGAGCAAGCTGACGCTCGATCAGCTCGACCCGACGGTCAAGGACAAGTCGGCACGGGTGATCGACATCGTGTCCCCGCAGGGCAAGGGCCAGCGTACGCTGATCGTCGCGCCGCCGCGCGTCGGCAAGACCGTCATGTTGCAGAACATGGCGAAGGCGATCACCGACAATCACCCCGAAGTGTTCCTGATCGTCCTGCTGATCGACGAACGCCCGGAAGAAGTGACCGACATGCAGCGGAGCGTGAAGGGGGAGGTCGTCTCCTCGACCTTCGACGAACCGGCGCAGCGCCACGTCCAGGTCGCCGAAATGGTGATCGAGAAGGCGAAGCGGCTGGTCGAGCACAAGAAGGACGTCGTGATCCTGCTCGACAGCATCACCCGCCTCGGCCGCGCCTACAATACGGTCGTGCCGTCGTCGGGCAAGGTGCTGACCGGTGGTGTCGACGCGAACGCGCTGCAGCGGCCGAAGCGCTTCTTCGGCGCGGCGCGCAACATCGAGGAAGGCGGTTCGCTGTCGATCATCGCCACCGCGCTGATCGATACCGGCAGCCGCATGGACGAAGTGATCTTCGAAGAGTTCAAGGGCACCGGTAACTCGGAAATCGTCCTCGATCGCAAGGTCGCCGACAAGCGCATCTTCCCGGCGCTGGATGTGGGCAAGTCGGGCACCCGCAAGGAAGAGCTGCTGGTCGACAAGACCAAGCTCAGCAAGATGTGGGTCCTGCGCCGCATCCTGATGCAGATGGGCACCATCGACGCGATGGAGTTCCTGCTCGACAAGATGAAGAATTCGAAGACCAACGAGGACTTCTTCGATAGCATGAATCAGTGATCGAATGCGCCCTGCGACATGCTGTCGCAGGAGACGCATCGATCCGGCCGGCGGGTTGAAAACCCGACCGACGACGCGGGCTTCGCCCGCGTCCGCCCCACGAACCGCCCGTCTTTTCCACAGCGAAAAGGCGGGCGTTGTCGTATCCACCCTGTTCACAAAGCTGTGGATAACTTTCGCAACGGAGCGGCAAACTCCGCACCCTTATCGCCATCCACCGCTTTTCCCCCTATCGTGCCCCCACACCACAGGGGAAAACGCCCATGAAGATCAACGTCGAAGTCGATTGCACGCCGGAGGAAGCGCGCCGCGCGATGGGCTTGCCCGACTTCACGCCGGTCCATGAACGCTATGTCGCAATGCTGACCGATACGATGGAGAAGGGCGCCAGCCCCGAATTGCTCGACCAGTTGATGAAGAGCTGGGCGCCGATGGGCGAGGCGGGCATGACCTTCTGGCGCAAGATGTTCGAAACGACGGGCCGTGGCGGCTGACACGATCTTTGCGGTGTCGAGCGGGCGTCCGCCCGCCGCCATCGCCGTGCTGCGGGTGTCGGGCGCAGGCGCGCTGGAGGCGGCGGCTCGACTGGCCGGGAGCCTCCCGCCGCCCCGCCGTGCTGCCGTGCGGGCGTTGCGTGACCCTGTGGATAACCGGTTGCTCGATCGGGCATTGGTGCTCGTGTTTCCGGGGCCGGCGACCGCGACCGGCGAGGATCTGGTCGAGCTGCACCTGCATGGCGGCCGCGCGGTTGTCGTCAGTGTCGAGCGCGCGCTTGGGCGGCTTTCCGGGCTGCGGGCTGCGGCGCCGGGTGAGTTCACCCGCCGCGCGCTGGCCCATGGTCGCATCGACCTGACCGAAGCCGAAGGGCTGGGCGATTTGTTGTCAGCCGAGACCGAGGCGCAGCGGCAGATGGCGCTGGCGAACAGCGACGGCCGGTTGCGGCGTGCGGTGGCCGAGTGGACCACGACCGCTACCCAGCTGTCGGCGGTGGTCGAGGCGGTGCTCGACCATGCCGACGAGGATGATGTCGACGCCAGCAACGATGTGCTGACCGGCGTTCGTGTGCAGGCCGGTGAACTGACGCGCGCGATCGGCGCGGTACTGGCGGTGCCGCCGGTCGAGCGGTTGCGCGACGGCATCCGCGTGGTGCTGGCCGGGCCGCCCAATGCGGGCAAGTCGACCCTGCTCAACGCGCTGGTCGGGCGGGAGGCGGCGATCGTCTCGCCGATGGCCGGTACGACGCGCGACGTGATCGAGATTCCGGTGACACGCGAGGGCGTGGCGTGGCTGTTCCTCGATACCGCCGGACTGCGCGACGACAGCGACGATCCGATCGAACGGATCGGGATCGCGCGGGCGGAGGGATCGATTGCAGGCGCGGATGTCCTGTTGTGGCTGGGTGACGACGCGCCGCCGGCAACGGAACGCGTGATCGCGCTCCATCCCCGGTCGGATATTCGGGAGGCGGCACCCGATGGGCGTATCGCCGTGTCTGCCGCGACGGGCGACGGAATCAATGCCGTCTGGTTGGCTTTGGCGCGGGAAGCGTCGCTGCTGCTGCCCAAGGTCGACGAATTGTCGCTTAACCGGCGGCAGGCGCAGCACGCCGGGACCGCAGCTGCGGCGTTCGAGCGTGCGGCAATGCAGGACGACCCGCTGTTGCTGGCCGAGGAATTACGCTATGCGGTGCAGGCATTCGCGGCGTTGACCGGAATGCGCGCGACCGAGGCCGTTCTTGACGATCTGTTCGGTCGCTTCTGTATCGGCAAATAATGTTCCACGTGGAACCACGAGCAGCATGACCTTTGATGTAGTGATCGTCGGCGGCGGCCATGCCGGCACCGAAGCAGCCGCAGCGGCGGCGCGACGCGGCGCAACCACGCTGCTGATCGATTTTGACCCCACCCGGATCGGCGCGATGTCATGCAACCCGGCGATCGGCGGGCTGGGCAAGGGGCATATCGTGCGCGAGATCGACGCGCTCGACGGGCTGATGGCGCGGGCGTCGGATGCGGCGGCGATCCATCACCGGATGCTGAACCGGTCGAAGGGGTCGGCGGTGCAGGGTCCGCGTGTCCAGGCGGATCGCGTCCGCTATGCCGCGGCGGTGCGCGACCTGTTGGCGAATCCGAAGCTGACGGTGCTCGGCGGCGATACAGTGGCGCTGATGACCGATGGCGATCGGGTCGCCGGGGTCGAGCTGGCCGATGGCAGCCGGATCGCGGCGCGGACGGTGGTGCTGGCGACGGGCACGTTCCTCGGCGGGACGATGTTCCGGGGCGAGGAGCGCGCCGTCGGGGGCCGTGTCGGCGAACGCGCGGCGACCCGGCTGGGGCAGCAGTTGCGCGACTTGGCGCTGCCGATCGCCCGGTTGAAGACCGGCACGCCGCCGCGCCTCGACGGGCGGACGATCGACTGGGCGGCGTTGCCCGAACAGCCGTCCGATGCCGATGCGTGGACGATGTCGCCGCTGTCCGATCCCGCCCGGCGCCTGCCGCAGCTTGCCTGTGCGATCGCGCGGACAACGGCGGAGACGCACGATATCATTCGCGCCGGGCTGGACCGGTCGCCGTTGTTCAGCGGATCGATCGAGGGGCGGGGGCCGCGCTATTGCCCGTCAATCGAGGACAAGGTGCATCGTTTCGGCGATCGCGACGGGCATCAAATCTTCCTCGAACCCGAGGGGCTGGACACGCATCTGGTCTATCCCAACGGTGTGTCGACCTCGCTGCCGACCGATGTGCAACTGGCGATGCTGCGCAGCGTCGCGGGGCTGGAGCGGGTTGAGATCGTCACGCCGGGCTATGCGGTCGAATATGACTATATCGACCCGCGTGCGCTGTCGGCGACGCTGGGGTTGCGCGCGCTGGGCGGGCTGTATTTCGCTGGGCAGATCAACGGCACGACCGGCTATGAAGAGGCAGGCGGGCAGGGGCTGGTCGCTGGCGCCAATGCGGCGGGCGAGGCGCTGGAACTGGCGCCGCTGATCCTGCCGCGCGAGTCGAGCTATATCGGGGTGATGATCGACGACCTGGTGCTACAAGGCGTGTCGGAACCCTATCGCATGATGACCGCGCGGGCGGAGTATCGGCTGCGGCTGCGGTCGGACAATGCCGCCACGCGACTGGGCACGATCGGTGCGCAGGCCGGGCTGTTGTCGGCGGAGCGGCTGGCGTTCAATGCGGCACGGGAAGCGCGGCGGGTGGACCTAGCCGGGGCGCTATCGACGCGGCATGTCGCCAATGCGCTGGCCGCGAAGGGCGCGCCGGTGGCCGGTACCGATACCCGCAGCGGCGGCGAATGGCTGCTGGTGCCCGGCGTCACGCCGCAGCATCTGGGGATCGAGGGGCAGGACGAGGTGTTGGGCGAGTTGATCGAGGATGCGCGCTATGCGCCTTATCTGGAGCGGCAAGCAGCGGAGCTGGCGGCGGCGCGGGTCGATCACGTCGCGCTGCCGGCGGACTTTGCCTATGGTGCGGTGCCCGGCCTGTCGAACGAAATGATCGAACGGCTGACCTCCGCCGCGCCGGAAACATTGGCGGCGGCAGGGCGTATCCAGGGGGTGACGCCGGCGGCGCTGGTCGCGATCCTGCTGCACCATCGCGGCGGGGGCAAGCTGGCGGCATGACCGAAGCGGATGCACGCAGCTGGATCGAGCAGCGGTTTGGGGCAGAGCGCACCGGCTTGCTCGCGCGGTTTGCCGAGCGGATCGTTGCCGAGACCGCCCATCAAAACCTGATCGCTGCGTCGACGATCGAGCATATCTGGGAACGGCATCTGCTCGATTCCGCGCAGCTGGTGCCGCTTGCCGAAGGAGCGGTTGACGGCAACTGGATCGATATCGGATCGGGCGCGGGCTTTCCGGGTATCGTTGCCGCGATCCTGACCGACCGGCGGGTGGTGCTGGTCGAACCGCGCGCGCGGCGGGCAACGCTGTTGGGGGAGATGGCGGCCGATCTTGGCCTGTCCAACATCGTGGTCCACCAGGCGAAGATCGAGAAGCTGGCGGCGGATCGTCCAGCGGCGATCATCACCGCGCGCGCGGTGGCACGACTGGCCGCGTTATTTGCGATCGGCCATCGGCATAGCGACTCCGATACGATATGGGTGTTGCCGAAAGGACGTTCCGCCGCCGAGGAGCTGGCCGAGGCCAAGGCTGACTGGCGCGGAATGTTTCACGTGGAACATAGCATTACCGATCCGACATCGTCGATCGTGGTCGCCAGGGGAGTGCGCCAAGCATGATTTGCATTGCCATCGCGAACCAGAAGGGGGGCGTCGGCAAGACCACCACGGCGATCAACGTCGGGACCGCGCTGGCCGCGACCGGGTTGGAGGTGCTGATCCTCGACCTCGATCCGCAGGGGAATGCGTCGACCGGGCTCGGCATCGGTCGCAATGATCGCGACTATTCGACCTATGACCTGCTGGTCGGCGATCTGATGCTGAACGAAGCGGCGATCGCGACGAAAGTCCCGCGGCTGTCGATCGTTCCCGCCACCGTCGACCTGTCGGGTGCGGAGATCGAGCTGATTGAGTTCGAGGAGCGGACCCATCGGCTTGATCGGGTGGTCGAGGCGAGCGGCGGCCGTTGGGACGTGATCCTGATCGACTGTCCGCCGTCGCTGGGATTGCTGACCATTAACGCGATGGTAGCAAGCCATGCGCTGTTGGTACCGCTTCAGTGCGAATTCTTCGCGCTGGAGGGGCTCAGCCAGCTGCTGAGCACCGTCGAACGGATTCGCGGCCGGTTCAATCCGGGGCTGTCGATCCTCGGCGTGGTGTTGACGATGTACGACCGGCGCAACCGGCTGACCGATCAGGTGTCGGACGATGTGCGCGCGGTGTTGGGGAAAGTAGTGTTCGATACCGTGATTCCGCGCAACGTGCGCCTGTCCGAAGCGCCCAGCCACGGCATGCCGGCGTTGATCTATGATTATCGCTGTGCCGGATCGGAAGCCTATATCGCGCTGGCGCGGGAAGTGATCGCTCGCCTGCCGTCGCTGGCGGAGGCGGCATGAGCGAGCAGGCAGCACCGCGTCGCCCGCGTATGGGTGGGCTTGGCCGGGGGCTGAGTTCGCTGCTGGGTGACCCGGAAGGGGAAGTGTCGACCGCGCGTGGCGCCACCCCGCCCAGCGGCGTGCGCCAACTGCCGGTTACCGCGCTCGCGCCGCTCCCCGGACAGCCACGTCGGTTTTTTGACGAAACCGCGCTCGACGAACTGGCCGAATCGATTTCGGCGCGCGGCGTGATCCAGCCGATCGTCGTTCGCCCGCACGGCAAGGGCTATCAGATCGTTGCGGGCGAGCGACGCTGGCGCGCGGCGCAGCGGGCGCGGCTGCACGAGGTACCGGTGGTCGTGCGCGACTTCACCGATGCCGAGACGATGGAAATCGCGCTGGTGGAAAACATCCAGCGTCGCGACCTGACCGCGATTGAGGAGGCCGAGGGCTATCGCCGGCTGATCGATGAATTCGGCCATACGCAGGAAGCACTGGCCAATCTGGTCGCCAAGTCGCGCAGCCATGTCACCAACCTGCTGCGGCTGCTCGAACTGCCCAAGCCGATTCAGGATATGGTGGGCGACCAGCGGCTGAGCATGGGGCATGCCCGCGCACTGATCCATGTGCCCGGTGCCGAAACCATCGCCGAAAAGGTGGTGGCGAAGGGGCTGTCGGTGCGCGATGTCGAGCGGATGGCGCGGCAGGCACGCGATCCCGAGCCGAAGCGGGTGCGCACGCCGCGCGATCCGGCCATGGGTGACGGCGGGGCGGACGGCGCGACCGATGCCGACCTGCGCGCGCTGGAGCGGCAGTTGGGCGACGTGCTGGGCCTGAAGATTCAGATCAACCACGGTGAGAAGGGTGGGGCGATCACGATCGGCTATTCCACGCTCGGCCAGCTCGATATGGTTTGCCAAAGGTTAAGCGGCGAACGCATCTGATACGCAAAATTTACGGGTAGGCCGGCATGCTATGGATATGAACATGCCGATTCGCCCGCCCATGGCCGGTACGACCGACAGCGTACCGACGATCGGTATCCTGCTGGATATCTCCGGTGCCTCCAGCCGCCTGCTGCTCGATATGCAGGCGGTGTCGGACTTTGCATCGCGACAGGGACCGGACACCGAATCCGCTGGACAGGTCGGGTCGCTGGTGAAGCTGCAGATCGGCCGGACCTGGGTCGTTGCCAGTATTCGGTCGACCCGGCTGGCGGACGACGGGTTGAACCTTATCGCCGAAGTCGATCTGATGGGGGAGGGCTATGAACCCGAACCCGGGCAAGGCATGCGCGGATTTCGTCGCGGCGTGACGCGGTATCCCTTGCCGGGATCGGCGGTGCATCCGGTGTCGCGCGATGCACTGCGTCGAATCTATGCGATGCAGGACCGCCCGCATATCACCATCGGCACGGTCCATATGGCGCCGGATCTGCGCGCGGCATTGTATGTCGATCCGTTGCTTGGCAAGCATTTCGCATTGGTCGGATCGACCGGGACCGGCAAGTCGACCTCGGCTGCGCTGATCCTGCACCGCATCTGCGACTTCAGCCCGCACGGTCACATTGTCGTGATCGATCCGCATGGTGAGTACGCGACTGCCTTTGCCGACAAGGGTGAGCTGCTCGACGCATCCAATCTGCAATTGCCCTATTGGCTGCTCAACTTTCACGAACATTGCGACATCCTGCTGACGTCCGAAGGGTCGGCGCGGCAGATCGAGGCGGACATTCTCGCGCGCTGCATCCTGGCGGCAAAGGCCAAGAGCCGGATGGCGCAGGAAATCCCCCGCATGACCGTCGATGCGCCGATCCCCTATCTGCTGTCTGACCTGATGACGATTCTACAGGCGGAAATGACGCGGATGGACCGGGGCAGCGACAACGCGCCCTATCTGCGGCTGAAGGCGCGGCTGGAAGAGATACGCGCCGACCCGCGCTACGCATTCATGTTTTCAGGCATGCTCGTCGCCGACACCATGGCCGCTTTCCTGAAGCGCGTGTTCCGCCTGCCGGCAGAGGGCAAGCCGATCTCGATCGTCGACGTGTCGGCGGTACCGTCCGAAATCACGTCTGTCGTCGTTGCCGTCCTGTCGCGGCTGGTGTTCGACTTTGCCATCTGGTCGCGGGGGGAAAGCCCCAAGCCGGTGCTGCTGGTGTGCGAGGAGGCACATCGCTACGTCCCGAACGAGCGGGTCGGATCGGGGTCGTCGGCGGCCGGCATTCTCAGCCGGATTGCAAAGGAAGGTCGGAAATATGGCGTGTCGCTGGGCCTCATCACCCAGCGTCCCTCCGACCTGGCCGAAGGGGTGTTGTCGCAGTGCGGCACGATCCTGACCATGCGGCTGAACAACGAACGCGACCAAGCCTTTGTCCGCGCGGCGATGCCCGAGGATGCGCGCGGATTCCTCGATGCCATTCCGGCGCTGCGCAACCGGGAATGCATCATCGTCGGCGAAGGGGTCGCGACGCCGATCCGGGTATCGTTCGACATGCTCGAAGCCTCACGCTGCCCGGCGTCTGCCTCACCGTCCTTCACGGAATTGTGGCAGCAGGAGGGGGGCGAAGATGCGATGCTGGACCGGACGATCCGTCGCTGGCGCACGCAGGGGCGCTAGGGGCTGACAACAGGAGGTTCGCGGCGGCGCTGTGCCGGCGAACCGGGGCCTACCGCGCGCCGACCCCCATCAGCCGGGCGACATGCTGGCGGAAGCGGGATAGTTCATCGCCCTGCAATTGCTGCACCGTCGCAAAGGCGACCGAGCGCGGATTGACCGGGACGCCGTTCTTCCACAGCTCATAATGCAGATGCGGGCCGGTCGACAGGCCGGTCGAGCCGACATAGCCGATCACTTGCCCCTGCGACACGCGGCTGCCGGCGCCGACGACGATCCGGCTCATATGGCCATAGCCGGTGGCCAGGCCGCCGCCATGGTCGAGCTTCACGAAATTGCCATAGCCACCATGCCATCCGGCGCTGGCGACGCGGCCGTCGGTGGTCGCGCGGATCGGGCTGCCATAGGCGGCGGCGAAATCCATGCCCTTGTGCAGCCGGCGGAAGCCCAGCACCGGATGGACGCGCCAGCCGAAGTTGGACGAGATGCGCGCGGCAACAGGCCACATCATCGTGCCCTTGCGTTCGCCCACGCCCTTGGGATCGAGCCATTCGGTTCGGCTGCCATCCTGCCAGCGGACCAGGCGGACGTCGCGACGGCCATTCAGACCTGCGTAGAGGAGCTGGCCGAGCTGTACTTCGCCGGTGGCGGCGCGGGCCTGTTCGACGATCAGGTCGAAACCGTCGTCCTGGCCGACCTGTCCCATCGGAACGAGACCGGACACGGTGCGGATATAGGTTTCGACCGCCTTGGCCGGGGCACCGGCGGCACGGGCGGCGCGGTACAGGCTGGCGCCGACGCGACCGCGGATGCGCAGCGGGGTGTGGTCGATCGCGATCGGCCGCGCGTCGAGGCGCAGCACACCCCCATCGCGGACGATATCGATCGCGAGATCGAATTTCGCGCGAAAGGCGAGTTTTTCGAGCGGGCGGGGCTGTGACAGGCTGTCGCGGCGGCCAAGCGTAATGTCGAGCCGGGTCCCCGGCGTCAGCTCGCCCGGATCGACCCGCCCGGCGACGAGGGCGGCAACCTGCCGCGCTTCCCCGGCACCGACGCCAGTGCGTTCGAGCGCGCCGGCGATGCCGCTGCCGAGCGTTGCCGTCGCCTCGACGATCGGGCGTTCGGGCGTATTGGCGAGGGGGACAACGCGCGCGGTAGCCGCCAGCCGCATCCCGCTGGTCCCGCCCAGCGCGCTCGCGCCGAACGACAGGCTACGTGCTTCGTCAAGCGCGGTGCCGTCGAGCGGGGCGGGCACCGCGCTCAGGATCGGGCGGTTCCACGATGGCGCCAGTGCCCAGACGGCGGCGCACAGCCCGGTGCAGGTGGCCAGCCCCCGCCACCAGTCGCGCGATCCGATCGCGGCGCCCAGATCGGGGGTCCAGTCGAACGGTTCGATGCGGCCGCGCCATGGGGCGGTGCGCGCCGGGGCGGATAGGATCGGCGCACGACCGAAGCGTAGCGCGCTGGTCCCGCCGGCCAGTTCCAGTCCATGATCGGTGCGCAGGAACACGCCCAGCCCCCAGTATCGGCCGCCCGACCCGGCCCGGTCCTCTTCCCCTGTGAAGCCAAATATTTAAAGTCAAATGAACCACGCGGATGGCGCCAGCGCGTGCGATGGGGCGTGGCTGCGCTGCGACCGGGCGAATCCTTTTGCGGAACCCGCAAAACCCGTTGCGTGCAGCCCGCGCACACCCGATGTTGCAGGGGATGAGCCAGTTCGCGCGTAGCCCGGTCACGGCAGTTCTGGGGCCGACCAACACCGGCAAGACCTATCTCGCGATCGAGCGGATGTGCGGCCATGCGTCGGGGATGATCGGTTTCCCCTTGCGATTGTTGGCGCGTGAGAATTACGATCGGGTCGTCGCGATGAAGGGCGCGGAGCATGTCGCGCTGGTGACGGGCGAGGAACGGATCGTCCCGCCCAAGGCGCGCTGGTTCCTGTGTACTGCCGAATCGATGCCGCTGGAGCGTGAGACGGCGTTCGTCGCGCTGGACGAGGCACAGTTGGGCGCCGATCCGGAACGCGGCCATGTCTTCACCGACCGGCTGTTGCGGGCGCGAGGGCGGGAGGAGACGATGATCCTCGGCTCCGATTCGCTGAAACCCATGATCCGTGCGCTGGTGAAGGATGCCGAAATCATCTCGCGCCCGCGCTTTTCGACGCTCAGCTATGTCGGCGCGCGCAAGCTGTCGCGCCTGCCACGCCGCTCGGCGATCGTCGCGTTTTCGTCCGAAGAAGTGTACGCCGTGGCGGAGGCGATCCGCCGGATGCGCGGTGGTGCGGCGGTGGTGATGGGGGCGCTGTCCCCGCGCACACGCAATGCCCAGGTGGCGATGTTCCAGTCGGGCGAGGTCGATTACCTGGTTGCGACCGATGCGATCGGCATGGGGCTGAACCTCGACGTCGCACATGTCGCCTTTGCTTCGCTGCGCAAGTTCGATGGCCGGCGGCAGCGGCGGCTGACCGTCGCCGAAATGGCGCAGATTGCCGGCCGGGCCGGGCGGCATCACCGCGACGGCACCTTCGGCGCATTGGTCGAGGAGGGACCGAACGCTTTCACGCCGGAGGAGGTGCTGGCGATCGAGGGCCATCACGTCCCGCCGCTGGAGCGACTCTATTGGCGCAGCGGCGAGCCGGATTTCTCCAGCATCGACGCGCTGATCGAGAGCCTAGAACAGCGACCGAACCATCCGGTACTGACCGCCGCGCCTGAAGCGATCGACCTGATCGTGCTCAAGCGACTGGCCGAGGAGGATTGGGTTCGGGCGCGCACCCGCTCGCCGATGATGGTCCGGCGGCTGTGGTCGGCGTGTGGTCTGCCCGATTTCCGCAAGCTGGGGCCCGATCCGCACAGCCGTTTCGTCGGGCGGGTCTTCAGCCATTTGAGCGAGGGGGCGGGGCATATCCCGCATCAGTGGTTCGCCGACGAATTGCAGCGGCTGGACCAGATGAACGGCGATGTCGAGACGATCGCCGGGCGGATCGCGGCGGCACGCAGCTGGGCCTATATCGCGCACCGCGCCGACTGGCTGCTCGATCCCGAACACTGGGCGGCGCGGACGCGCGGCGTCGAGGAAAAGCTGTCCGACGCGTTGCACGACCGGTTGCGGCAGCGCTTCGTCGATCAGCGGACCACGGTGCTGCTGCGGCGGATCGGTGCGGGGGCGGCGGATCTGCCGGTCGATGTCGCCGCCGATGGCGCGGTCAGCGTCGATGGCCATGCGCTGGGCCGGCTGACCGGATTCCGGTTCGAGGTGTCGCCCGACACGCGGGTCGCCGACAAACGTCTGCTGATCGCAGCGGCGGAAAAGGGCTTGGCGGCCGAACTGCGCAAGCGCGGCAGCGAGCTGATCGCGGCGGCCGATGCCGAACTGGCACTGGCGGCCGAGCCGGGCGCGATCCCCGAGATTACGTGGAACGGGCTGACCGTCGCCGCGCTGACCGGCGGTACCACGCTCGACCGGCCGGTGGTGACACTCGACCGCAGCCTGCAGGTCCTCGACCGCACTGCGCAGGGCGAGGTGCGCGAGCGGCTGGCGGCGTGGGTGCAGTCCGACGTCGCCCGGCGCGCGCCAACGCTGGGCGCGCTGGCGGCATTGGCTCGCGATCCGGCGGCGAGCGGATCGCTGCGTGCGGTTGCGGCGGCGCTGACCGAGGTCGGCGGGATCGCCCCGCGCGACGGGTTCGATGCGATGCTGGTGCCGCTGACCGGCGACGACCGGCGGCGGCTGCGCAAGGCGGGGGTGGTGATCGGGGCGCTCGACCTGTTCGATGCGCGGCTGTTCAAGCCGGCGGCCGCCAGGTGGCGTGCAGCGTTGCTGGCGGCGCGCGATGGTCATCCGGTCGAGGCGCTGGCGCCGACTGGCGCGACCGTGTTGCCGGTCGGGCAGGGGGCATGGGGCTTTCGCCGGTTCGGGCCGCAGGCGGTGCGGGTCGACCTGATCGAACGGCTGGCACAGGCGGCACATGACGCGCGCAAGGGGCATGCACCGTTCGCACCCGATCCGGCGCTGGCGGTGTCGATGGGGCTGAAGGCGGAGACGATCGCACGGCTGATGGCGCAGCTGGGCTTTCGACCCACTGCCCCGGCAGGCGACGTGCCGCAATGGCGCTGGGCGCCGGCCCGGCGTCGGGCGCCGGCACCGCCCCCGCGTGTCGTTGCGCGTCCCGGCAGCGCCTTTGCCGCCTTGGCCGATCTGGGGTTCGATCGCTGATGGCGGTGCGCGCGCCGGAACCGGTGCCGCACATGCGGCTCGATATGTTCCTGTGGTATGCGCGCTTTGCCAAGACCCGCAGCGCGGCGCAGGCGATCGCTGAAAAGGGCACGCTGCGGCTGGATGGTCGGCGGATCGAACGGGCGCATTGTCCGGTGCGGGTCGGCATGGTCATCGCCTTTCCCCAGGGCGGCCGGGTCCATATCCTGCGGGTTCAGGCGCTGCCGATCCGGCGTGGCCCGCCCGCCGAAGCGCAGGCGCTGTACACCCTGCTGGAACCGAGTGGGTCCGGCCCCGTTGACGGGGGCGACGACCCGGCATAACGCGTTGGGGAATCGCTTTCTCGGAGTTTGGACGGACCCATGACCTACGTCGTCACCGACGCCTGCATCCGCTGCAAATATATGGACTGCGTCGAGGTGTGTCCGGTCGATTGCTTTTATGAGGGCGAGAACATGCTCGTCATCAACCCGAGCGAGTGCATCGATTGCGGCGTCTGCGAACCGGAATGCCCGGCCGAAGCGATCCTGCCCGACACCGAGAGCGGGCTGGAGCAGTGGCTGGAGCTGAACAACACCTATTCGGCGCAATGGCCCAACGTCACCCGCAACGCCAACCAGACTCCGCCCGACGCCGACAAGTGGAAGGGCGTCGAGAACAAGATCGAGCATTTCTCGGCCGAACCCGGCGCGGGCGACTAAGCTCAGTCGATCATGTTCCACGTGAAACCATGGCCGGGCCGCGACAGCGGTTCCGGCCTTTGGCTTTGCGCTGGTAATTTTGTTGCAACGTTGCTATAATCCCACGTGACGGCGGCAGTTTCATGCCCCGCCCGGAGACCACCTTTAGCAACGTCCCACGTCGTCCAACCTGCCGCCGCCGGATATAGCGATGGCAGGAATCGATGCTTTCGGGACGACGACCACGGAAAGGTTACCAATGGCTGCCAAGGCATTGTCCTTCGATGTCGGCGATTATGTCGTGTACCCCAAGCACGGCGTTGGCCGTGTGATCGAACTCCAGCGTAGTGAGATCGCTGGCATGCAACTCGAACTCTATGTGCTGCGCTTCGAAAAGGAACGCATGACGCTGCGCGTTCCGACCAACAAGGCGGAAAGCGTCGGCATGCGCAAGCTGTCGTCGGACAAGACCATGCGCGAGGCCATGGAAACGCTGAAGGGCAAGCCCAAGGTCAAGCGGACCATGTGGTCGCGCCGCGCGCAGGAATATGAAGCAAAGATCAATTCGGGCGACCTGGTGTCGATCGCCGAAGTGGTCCGCGACCTGTTCCGTGCCGATGACCAGCCCGAGCAGAGCTATTCGGAGCGCCAGATCTTCGAAGCCGCAGCCAGCCGCCTGGCACGCGAACTGGCCGCGATGGAGCAGGTCGACGAGCCCAAGGCGCTGGAGCGGATCATTGAGATCCTGCGCGACGCCGCAGCGATCTATAACAAGGAAAAGACCGCCGCCTGACGGGTGTGCGATCCAGACCCGATAGAAAGGGGCGGCCGGCAACGGTCGCCCCTTTTTTATGGTCGGCCTGCTGGTGATCCGCCCCAACATAGTGTATTACTACAGCAATACATGGAGGGGGCGATGCATCGTTGCATGGTCCTGGCCATGCTCGGCCTGACGGCATGCGGCGGCGATGGCGCCGTTCCTGACGCCGCCACGGACGAGCACCTGGCCACGTTGCGCGATTTCGACACCGTTGCGCTCGACAGTCGCGATTCGGTGGAAGTCCGCCGGGGCGAGGGCTTCGCCGTCCGGGTCGAAGGTCCAGCCGAACGCCGCGCCGGCCTGATACTCCGCCGCGATGGCCATGTCCTGCGGATTAGTCGCAGCGAAGGCGGGCTGTGGGCCGTCGATCGCGATGCTGCACGAATCTTGGTGACGATGCCGGTGATCGCCGCGGCCACGCTGTCGGGGTCGGGCGACATCACGATCGATCAGGCGGGCGATCCGTTTACCGGGACGCTGGGTGGATCGGGTGACATGACCATCGGGCAGCTCCAGGGTGACCGGACGACGCTGACGGTTGCCGGTACGGGCACGATCGCCGCTGCGGGATCGGTGCGGTCGCTGACGCTGAGAGTCGCCGGCTCGGGCGATATCGATGTGCGACAGGTACAGGCGGCCGATGCGGTCGTGTCGATCACCGGCAGCGGCGATATCAAGGCTGCGATCGACGGCCCGGCGCGGGTGTCGCTGACCGGCAGTGGCTCCGCGGTGCTGGGGCGCGGTGCCCGCTGTACCGTCAACCGGGTTGGCACCGGCGAGGCGCATTGTGGCTGAGCGGCTTGCCAGGCAGCCGATAACGCGGGATGCAGGCGGGATGATCGCATCGCTGCTCGCCGCTGTCCTGCTCACGCCCGCCGCGGCTGCCGCCCCGCCGCCGCAGGCCGAGCGTCGCTTGATGCTGACCGGGTTCGACCGGATACAGGTCGACGGGCCGTTCACGGTGCGCGTCGCGGCGGGGGCAGCGATCGGCGGCCGGATCGTCGGCACGCCGCGCGCGCTGGACGCGGTGGACGTGCGGGTCGAGGGGCAGACGCTGATCGTCGCGCCGGCCCGCGACGATCGCGGTCGTCCAAATGCCGCCTCGGCAGAACCCCTGGTGATCGAACTGACCAGCGACCGGGTGATCGGCATTTCGGTGCGGGGTCCGGCGCAGGTCCGGGTCGAGCGGATGGCCGCCGCGCAGGTCGACCTGTCACTGACCGGCGACGGATTTATCGAGGTCGGCACCCTGGATGCGGGGCGGATCGAAGCGATGCTGATCGGATCGGGGCGGCTGGCGCTGGCCGGACGTGGCGATGACGCGCAATTTCTGGTTAACGGCCCCGGCACGATCGATGCCGACCGGCTGACGATCGACGCGCTGCTGGTCCACAGCCAGGGGACCGGTACCGGCAAGTATCGCGCGCGCTATACCGCCGAGGTCAACGCGCAAGGGTCGGGCATGGTGACGGTCGCGGGCATGCCGCGCTGCCGGACGCAGGGTAGCGCGACGATCCGCTGCGGATAGCCGGGGCCAACGCCGCCGGCTATCCGCGCACGGCATCAGGCGGGTTCGTGCGCCAGCGTCGGGTAATCGGTGTACCCTTCCGGCCCATGCGAGTACCACGTCGCCATCTCGTCCTTGTTCAATGCTGCACCGCGCTCCAGCCGCAGCGGCAGGTCGGGATTGGCGAGGAACGGACGGCCAAAGGCGATCGCGTCGGCGACGCCGCCATCGAGTTCGGCCTGCGCCTTTTCGCCATCATAGTCCTGGTTGAGCACCAGCGGGCCGGCAAAGACCTTGCGGATCTCGGGCGAGACGCGCGCCTGGGTCGCGCTGCCGAAGGTGCCGTCGGGGCCGGGTTCGCGCAGTTCGAGGAAGGCGATGCCCTTGTCCGACAGCAGCTGTGCGGCGGGCACGAACACCGATGCCGGATCGCTGTCGATCACGCCCTGCGTATCGCCATTGGGCGAGAAGCGGACGGCGGTGCGGCCGGCACCGACCTCGGCGATCAACCGGTCAACAACCTCGCCCAGCAGGCGGATACGGTTTTCCGGGCTGCCGCCATAATCGTCGTCGCGCTGGTTGGCGCCGTCGCGCAGGAACTGGTCGATCAGATAGCCATTGGCGGCGTGCAGCTGCACCCCGTCGAAGCCGGCGGCCTTCGCATTACGCGCGGCACGCGAATAATCATCAAGGACGCGGGTGATATCGTCCAGCGTCGCGGCGCGCGCCTGTGCATATGGCTTCTTGCCGTCATAGGTGTGCGCCTGGCCCGGTGCGGTCGTGGCCGAGGACGACAGCGGCGCGGCACCGTCCAGGAAATCGGGATGCACCACCCGGCCCATATGCCAGAGCTGTGTCACGATCCGGCCGCCGGCGGCATGGACGGCATCGGTCACCGGCTTCCACGCCTCGACCTGTTCATCGGTCCACAGGCCGGGTGCGAACGGCCAGCCCAGCCCTTCGCGGCTGATGCCGGTTCCTTCGGAAATGAGCAGGCCGGCGGATGCACGCTGCGCATAATAGTCCGCCATGATCGCGGTCGGCACATGTTCGCGCGTACCGCGACCGCGCGTCAGCGGCGCCATCAGCACGCGGTTGGGTGCCTGAATATCCCCCAGCGTGATGGGGTCGAACAGACTGGGCATAACTGAAAACTCCTGAATCCCTGCAAATACAGGCGACGTCAAAAAGATAGGGCGGTAGGGGGCGGCATGCAGCCGGTACCGCCTGAAACAAATATTTTGCCGCCCCCAAGAACGCCGCGTGGCGCGATTGTTGCCGTGGTCGGTGCGAATATCGCGCTCGCCTTTGGGCCATGGTTCGTGCGGCTGGCCGATACCGGGCCGGTCGCGGCGGGGTTCTGGCGGATCGCGCTGGCGCTGCCGGTGCTGCTGGTCGCCGCTGCCGGACGTGACGGGCGGACGATGCTGCCGCCGCGCGGTCTGTGGCTGCCGCTGCTGGTCGGCGGGCTGGCGTTTGCGGTCGATCTGGGGGCGTGGCACATCGGCATCCGCCGGACGACCTTGGCCAATGCCACGCTCTTCGGAAACTGCGCGGTGCTGATCTTTCCGCTGTACGGCTTCATCGCGATGCGCCGATGGCCGACCCGGACGCAGGGACTGGCGCTATCGCTGGCGGCGGTTGGCGGCGTGCTGCTGCTCGGCCGCTCGGCGGAACTGTCGTCGCGGCATCTGGCGGGCGATCTGTTCTGCCTGCTCGCCGGGGTGCTCTACGCCGTCTATTTCATCGCAATGCGCGGGGTGCGCCAGACGATGGCACCGCTGCCCGCGCTGGCGCTGTCGAGTGCTGCGGGGGTGCTGCCGCTGCTGCTGTTCGCGCTGGCGTTGGGCGAGACGATCCTGCCGCAACACTGGGGGCCGCTGTTCGCACTGGCGATGGTCAGCCAGATCGCGGGGCAGGGGCTGATGATCTATGCACTGGGGCATCTCAGCCCGTTGGTCGTCGGGCTGGCGCTGCTCGTCCAGCCGCTGGTCGGCGCGACGATCGGCTGGCTGGCCTATGGCGAGCGGTTGGGGCCGATGGATGCCGTCGGCGGCGCGCTGGTGGCGGCGGCGCTGGTGATCGTCAGCGCCCGCCGCTCCCCCGAGCGATAGGATCAGGCGATCCCGGCGCGGCCCAGATCGACCAGCGCCTCGCCGAAGCGGGCGATGTCGCCGGGTGCGAAGCCCGCGATGTTGATGCGGCCCGATCCGGCCATGTAGATGCCATGCGTCGCGCGCAGCCATTCGATCTGCGCCGGATTGAGCGGCAACGTGGCGAACATGCCCTTGCCGTGCGCCAGCGGGGCAAGATCGACCGATCCGCACTGGCCCAGCCCTGCCAGTTCGCCGCGCAGACCCTGTAACCGGGTGCGCAGCGCGTCCAGCTCGCCGCGCCAGTCGGCGGCCAGCTGTTCGTTTTCCAGCACGATCCGCACGGCGGCGGCACCGTGATCGGGCGGCATCGACCAGTTGGCGCGCGCCAGCGCCAGCAGGTTTGACAGCACGATGTCGCGTGCCTCTCCATCTGGCGTGGTCGCCCACAATGCACCGGTGCGTTCGCGGTACAGCCCGAAATTCTTGTCGCAGGAATAGGCGACGATTGCGAACGGCACCGCATCCAGCACCCTGCGCATGCCGGCGGCGTCCGCCTCCATCCCGTCGCCCAACCCCTGATAGGCAAGGTCGACGAACGGCACGAGCCGGCTGTCGGCGATGGCATCGGCGATCGCCTGCCATTCCTCGGCCGTCGGATCGATGCCGGTCGGATTGTGGCAGCAACCGTGCAGCAGGATCGCGTCGCCCGCCTCCGCCTGACCGATCGCGGCGCGGATCGCGGGCAGGTCGATGGTCTGTGCATCCATGTCGAACATCGGGTGCGGCACGACGACGATCCCGGCAGCGGCAAACACCGGCGCATGGTTGGCCCAGCTCGGCTGGCCGACCAGGATGCGGCGCACCCCGGCCTTCGCCAGCAATTCGGCGCCCAGCCGCAGCGCGCCGGTGCCGCCCGGCGTCTGCAATCCGCAGCGCCGATCCGCCGGGAAATCACGCCCGAACACCAGGGGCTCGAGCAGCGCGACAAAGCCCTTGTCGCCTTCCGGCCCCAGATACGACTTGCTGTCCTGCGTCGCGATCAGGCGCATCTCGGCCTGCTTCACCGCCCGCATCACCGGGGTATGGCCATGGTCGTCGCGAAACACGCCGACGCCCAGGTCGATCTTGTGCGGGCGGGGATCGGCGCGGAACGCCCCGATCAGTCGGAGCAACGAATCGGCGGGCTGGGCGACCAGCGAACGGAACGGCATGGGAACTCCCGGAGATGGGGTGATCGGGTGCCTATATGCCGATCCATGCGGCAAAGGGCAGGCAAAACCCTATCTCCGGGTACGGAAATGGCGCCGGGCGTGGCGCTTCGATCACAGGTTCGCGAGATAGCGTTCCACATCGTCGCTGCCGCCGATGCGCTGGCCGTCGATAAAGGTCTGCGGCGTGGTCTCGACGCCGTGTTCGGCCTTGAACGCGTCCACGTCCTCGCGGCTGCGCAGGATCTGGTCGTCGACGGTGAAGCCCGCCGATTGCAGCAGTTGCTTCGCCTTCACGCCGAACGGACAGGTGTGGTCGGGCAGGACCATGCGGTACAGCGTCGCTTCACGGGTATCGGACATGGGTGGTTCCTTGTGATCGGAGAGGGTGGTGGCATAGCGTACCGGATCGGAGCGGGTTCCGCCGTTGCCGTTTGACCCCGCGCGCCCTAGCTAGAGGCGATGATGGAGGATGCGATGGCCCCGCTGGCACCTGCCGACCTGACACTCGACGAACTGCGCGCCGCGCTGGCGCCGCTGGTCGCCGCCAATGCCGCGTTCGACGGCTGGAACGACAAGGCGGTGGAGGCGGCTGCGCGCACCTTCGGTGCCGATCCCGATGTCGCGCGGCTCGCCTTTTCGGGCGGTGCGGTCGAAATGATCGACGCGTGGTTCGCCGACATCGACCAGCGGATGATCGCGGTGGTCAGCGCCGATGCCCTTGCCGCGATGAAGATCCGCGAACGCATCACCGCGCTGGTCGAGGCGCGACTGGCGGCGGTGGCGGGCGAGCGTGAGGCGCTGCGCCGGGCGCTGGCGATCCTCGCGATGCCGCAGAATGTCGCGCGCGCGACGAAGCTCGGCTGGCGGACGGTCGACCTGATCTGGCGGCTGGCCGGCGACAAGGCGACCGATTACAATCATTATACCAAGCGGGCGATGCTCGGTGCGGTCTATGGCAGCACCATCGCCGTCTTCCTCGACGACGAAAGCGGCGGCCATGCCGATACCCGCGCGTTCCTGGCGCGGCGGATCGACGGGATCATGCGCTTCGAAAAGCTGAAGGGCCGCATCCTTGCGTCGCGCGATCCCGAACGGCGGCTGAGCCTGTCGCGGTTCATCGGACGACTGCGCTATCCGGCGGTCTGATCGGCGGACGCGGGTGGCAAAGAATCCGCTTTCCTTGCGCCGGGCTTATTGCTAATTAGTCGCAATGTTGTCACCCAATCTGCACCTAACCCAGCTGCCCCGCACCTGCCGGGCAACGGTCGCATCGGTCGATTGGGAGGGCATGTCCCCTGGGGAAGCGCGGCGGTTGCGCGAATTCGGTCTCGACGAAGGGGTCGATATCGAACTGCTCCACCGTGCGATGCTGTCGGGCGGGCCGCTGGCCTGCCGCATCGGGCGGATGACGGTGGCGCTGCGGGCGCATGTCGCCGGGGCGATCCGCGTCGCGCCGCTGGCGAGCTGATTTACCCGGCTCCGACGGTCCCGCCACAGTGAACGCTGCACCTCTGGTCGCGCTGGTCGGCAATCCCAATGCCGGCAAGACGGCGCTGTTCAACGCGCTGACAGGTGCCCGGCAGAAGGTCGGCAATTATCCGGGCGTCACCGTGGAACGCCATTCGGGCCGCCTCGCGCTCGACGACGGGCGGCCGATCGAGCTGGTCGACCTGCCTGGTACCTATAGCCTCGACCCCTCCAGCCCCGACGAAGCGGTCACGCGCGACGTCGTGCTGGGGCGGCAGTCGGGGGAGCGGGTGCCCGATGCGCTGATCGTCGTCGCCGATGCCACCAATCTCGACAATCACCTGCGCTTCGTGCTGCAGCTGAAGTCGCTCGGGCGGCCGATGGTGCTGGCGCTCAACATGATCGACATGGCGGCGCGCGACGGGTTGAAGATCGACCTCGCCGCGCTGTCCGCCGAACTCGACCTGCCGGTCGTGGCGACAGTCGCGGTGCGCAAACGCGGCCTCGACGAACTCCGCATGGCGTTGGCCGAAATCCTCGCCGCCGCGCCGCGCACCGCGCCGATCGAAACGGTCGAGTCGGACATCCGCCATTTCCAGCGCGAGGCCCGGCGCATCTCCCGCGCCGCGACCGTCGAACAGCCGCGGATGCGCGCCGTTACGCGCGGGCTGGACCGGGTGGCGCTGCATCCGGTCATCGGCCCGATCCTGCTGCTCGCAATCCTGTTCGTGATGTTCCAGGCGGTGTTCAGCTGGTCCGAAGCGCCGATCGGCTGGATTGAGGGGTTGCAGGCCTGGCTCGCCGATCAGGCGACCGCCGCGCTGCCCGACAACTTCCTGCGATCGCTGCTAGTCGAAGGGATCATCAACGGCGTCGGATCGGTCGTGGTGTTCCTGCCGCAGATCCTGATCCTGTTCCTGTTCATCCTGCTGCTGGAGGCATCAGGGTACATGGTGCGCGCCGCGTTCCTGATGGACCGGCTGATGAGCGGCGTCGGCCTGTCGGGGCGCGCGTTCATCCCGCTGCTGTCGTCCTTTGCCTGCGCGATTCCCGGCATCATGGCCACGCGGTCGATCGACGATCCCAAGGAACGGCTGACCACGATCCTGATCGCGCCGCTGATGACCTGTTCGGCGCGGCTGCCGGTCTACGCCGTCATCATCGGGGCGTTCATCCCGGCGCGGACGGTGCTGCCGGGCGTGGGGCTACAGGGGCTGGTGCTGCTGGTGCTGTACCTGACCGGGATCATCGGTGCGGTGCTGGCCGCGTTCGTGCTGCGCCGTACCGCGACCAAGGGTGTGGGCGGCGGCTTCCTGATGGAAATGCCGCGCTATCAGCTGCCCTCGATCCGCGACATCGCCATCGGGCTGTGGCAGCGCGCCTATGTCTTCCTGCGCCGCGCGGGGACGATCATCCTGCAGGTGACGGTTGCGCTGTGGCTGCTCACCTCCTATCCGGTCGCCCCGGCAGGCGTGAAGCAGTCGGAATATTCGATTGCCGGTCGGATCGCATCGGGGCTGGAGGTCGTGCTACGGCCGATCGGCTTCAACCACGAAATGAGCCTTGCGGTCATCCCGGCCATGGCGGCGCGCGAGGTCGCGGTGTCGGCGCTCCAGACCGTCTATGCGATCGACGCGGCGGATGAGGAACAGGGCGCGCAGGAACTGGGCGGGCGGCTGCGTGGCCGCTGGAGCCTCGCTACCGCGCTCGCCTTCCTCGCGTGGTTCGTGTTCGCGCCGCAATGCCTGTCGACGATTGCGGTCGCGCGGCGGGAAACCAATGGCTGGAAATGGCCGCTGGTGATGATCGGCTATCTGTTCGCGCTCGCCTATATCGCGGCGGGGGCGACCTACTGGACGGCGGTGGCGTTCGGACTGGGGTAGGCGTGTCGCTATTCCTCCAGCTTCGCACCATCTAGCAACGCCTTGCGCCGTGCGTCCTCGCTCTCCTCCACCGCCTTTTCCGCCTTGGTCCGGCCGAACTTGCGGCGATTGGCGTCGGCTTCCTGCGTCTTCGCCGCCTTGGCGCGCCCTTTACGGAACTGGTTGAGGTTGATGACGTCGCCCATGCGCGGCTCCTCCCTGACGCACATAGTCTGAACTCCTGCCGGCCTTGCGGCAAGCACTGGCGTCGCGCCGCGCGCTGGCATAGGAAGCCGGGCTGTATCTTTCTCGGAGAAGCGCCATGGCCGGCAGCGTCAATAAAGTCATCCTCGTGGGCAATCTGGGTCGCGACCCGGAATCGCGGTCGTTCCAGAATGGCGGGAAGGTCGTAAACCTGCGCATCGCGACGTCGGAATCGTGGAAGGACCGCAATTCGGGCGAGAAGAAGGAAAAGACCGAATGGCATTCGGTCGCGATCTTTAACGAAGGCCTTGCCAACGTCGCCGAGCGGTTCCTGCGTAAAGGTTCGAAGGTCTATATCGAGGGCCAGCTGCAGACGCGGAAGTGGCAGGACCAGCAGGGCCAGGACAAGTACAGCACCGAAATCGTGCTGCAGGGCTTCAACAGCGTCCTGACGATGCTCGACGGTCCCGGCGGCGGCCAGGGTGGCGGCGGCGGCAGCCGTGGCGGTGGCGACTTCGGCGGCGGCGATGATTTCAGCGGCGGGTCGGGCGGCGGCTATGGCGGTGGTGCGTCGGGCGGATCGCGCGGCGGCAGCGGCGGCGGGTTCAACTCGGGCGGCAACAAGGGCGGCAATTTCGGTGGCGGTTCGGGTGGCGGCTTCGGCGACGATCTGGACGACGACGTTCCGTTCTGATCGCCCGTCACCATCGACGGCACAAAAACGGCCCGCTTTCCGATGGGAAGGCGGGCCGTTTCCGTTGGCTGGATCGCTCCGCGACCCGGTGGATCAGCCTGTGGATAACCTTGTGGGAAACCGTGTCAGAAACGCGGCCCCGCCACCGCCGCCTTGGGCTTCTTTGCCGGCGTTTCGTCGAGCAGCTTGAGCAACGCCGGCGTGCGGGTGTCGCGCTTGGCATAATCGCGCGCTGACATGCCGGCCATCACGTCGGCCTGGTCGGGATTGGCCCCGGCGGCGATCAGCGTGCGTACCATGTCGAGGTTGCGCAGCTGTACCGCGCGGATCAGCGGGGTTTCGCCGCTGCTGTTCCCCAGGTTCAGGTTCGCATTGCGCGCGGCCAGCGCGTTGATCGCCTCGACCGACCCCGATTCGACCGCCAGCAGCGCGGGCGTGTTGCCGCGATTGTCCTGCAGGTTCGGGTTCGCGCCCTTGGCCAGCAGGAAACGGAGATAGGTCAGGTTGCCGTTCTTCGCGACAATGTGCAGCGCGCCTTCGCCGGTCGAGCGGTCCTTGGTATTGATGATCGTCTGGCCGGGCTGGCCGAGGATATCGTTGACCTTGTTCCCGTCTTCGTCGCGGATCGCCTTTAGGAACAGATAGCCCGGCGACATCTGCTGCGCGTGCGCCGCGGCGGGCAGCATCAGCGCGGCGGCGAGGGCGAGGCGGAGGACGGGCATGGGGGAAGCTCCAAAGGACGTGACGCGGCTTGCAAGGCGTCGCCTATCAGATCATGGCTGGCAACACCATGAACAGCATCCTGCGTACCCTTGCCCCGGCGCTCGCGCTGGCCCTTGCCGCTTGCGGGGGGGCGCCCGAACCGGCCGCCACGCCGCCGCTGGCCGGCGCGCGGATCGGCGGGCCGTTCGTGCTGACCGATTCGGCGGGCAAGGTGGTGCGCGATACCGATTTCGCCGGCAAATGGCGGATCATGTATTTCGGCTATACCTATTGCCCCGATGTCTGCCCGGTCGATGTCCAGAACATCGCCGGCGGGCTGAAGGTGTTCGAGGACGGTTCGCCCGAACTGGGGGCGAAGGTCGTGCCGATCTTCGTCACCGTCGATCCGGAACGCGACACGCCGGCGGTGGTCGGCAAGTTCGTCGCCGCCTTCCACCCGCGCATGGTCGGGCTGACCGGCAGAGCGCAGGCAATCGCCGATGCCGCGCGGGCCTATGGCGTCACCTATGCCAAGTCGCAATCGCCGGGTGCGACCGAATATCTGATGGACCATAGCCGTACCGCGATCCTGATGGATCCGCAGGGGCGCCCGGTCGCGCTGCTGCCGCAGGACGAAAGTCCCGAGGCCGTCGCCGATGCGTTGGCGAAGTGGGTGCGATGAGCGGGCGCTTCTGGGAAGACCTGCCGCTCGCCGCGCTGGACCGCGCGCAGTGGGAGGCGTTGTGCGACGGCTGCGGCAAATGCTGCCTGCACAAGCTGGAGGATGAGGATACCGGCGAAATCCATGCGACCAATGTCGCGTGCAAGCTGCTCGACCGGCGCATGGGCCAGTGCAGCGACTATCGCCACCGCCACGCCTATGTCCCCGAATGCGTGCGGCTGAACGCGCGCAACGTCGGCGACATCGAATGGCTGCCCTCCACCTGTGCCTACCGCCTGCGGAACGAAGGCAAGAAGCTGCCCGACTGGCATTACCTGAACAGTGGTGACCGGGAGAGCGTCCATGCCGCCGGACAGTCGACACGCGGCTGGACCGTGTCGGAGAACGACGTCGGCGACCTCGAACATCACCTGACAGACCGGACGTTGTGATCGACGGGGTCGAGGTCGTCCGCCACCCCCGCGCCCGCGTGGCGCGGCTGTCGGTCGATCCGGCCACCGGCCGCGTGCGCCTGACCGTGCCGAAGCGCATGGCGCTGGCCAAGGCGGTGGCATGGGCCGGTGAAAAGGCCGACTGGATCGCGGCGCAGCGCGCGAAGCTGCCCATGGGGCGGCCGTTCGTCGATGGTGCGGTGGTGCCGGTCGCGGATCGCGCGGTGCGCTTGGTATGGCGCGAGGGGGCGTCGCGGACGGTGCAGTTCATGCCCGCCGCACCCCGTGCCCCCGCGCAGGCGGGGGCACGGGGCCAGGCAGAACAACCGTCAGCGATTGGCGCTCTGGATCCCCGCCTGCGCGGGGATACGGGGGCGGGGGACGACGCCATCCTGACCTGCGGCGGCCCACTGGACCAATTCCCCGTCCGCATCGAACGCTGGCTCAAACGCGAAGCCTTGCGCCTTCTAACCGAAGACACCGCGCACTATGCCGCCAAGGCCGGCGTCACCATCACCAAGGTCGCGATCGGCGATCCGAAGGCGCGCTGGGGCAGTTGCAGCGGCGACGGCACGATCCGCTATAGTTGGCGGCTGCTGCTCGCCCCCGGCTTCGTCCGCCGCGCGACCGTAGCGCATGAGGTCGCGCACCGCGTCCATATGCACCACGGCCCCGATTTCCACGCGCTGGTCGCCGACCTGTTCGAGGGCGACCCCGACGAGTCCCGCCGCTGGTTGCGTGCGGAGGGTGCCGCGCTTCACTGGTACGGGCGGGCGTCCTCTTCGGGATAACGGTCCGCCGGCGGCGGCTGGCGGCGATCGGGGGCCGGGCGGCGCTGCGCCGGAACCGGCTGGTCGGGCCGCTGTCCCCGGCCGAGCGCACGGTCGATCCATTCCTGGTCGAGCTGTTCGTCGGGCGCGCGCTGCTGCTGCTGCGGGATCGTCTCGTCGCCATCGTCGGTCGGGGCGTCGGGCGGGGTTGCGCCCGGCTGTTCGACCGGATTGCCGTCGGGATCGACATAGACCCGGTCGTCGGGCGCGCCGTAATAGCTCTCCGCGTCCGGCTCCTCCTGCCATTCGGGCAGCGTCACCTTGGTATTGAATTCCTCGACCGGCCGGTTCGCCACTGCCTGTCGCATGAACGCGGCGAAGGCGCGGGCAGGGGCGGTGCCGCCCTGCAATCCGGTGACGGCCTTCGCATCGTCGCGGCCCATCCACACGCCGGTGGTGATGCCCGACGAAAAGCCCATGAACCAGCCGTCCTTGTACGAGGTGGTCGTGCCGGTCTTGCCCGCGACCGGGCGCCCGATCTGTGCCGCGCGGCCGGTGCCGGTATTGACCGCGGTCTGCAGCAGGTCGGTCATCTGCTGCGCGACATAGGGGGCGACCAGCACGCGCGAGCTGTCGACCTGATGCTGGTAGATCACCTGGCTGTTGGCGGTCACGCGGGTGATGCCGTAGGGGGCGACCGCCGTCCCGCCGCTCGCGACCGAGGCATAGGCCCGGGTCAGGTCGAGCAGTCGCACGTCGGACGTGCCCAGCACCATCGCCGGCTTCGTGTTGACCGGCGTGGTGATGCCGAAGCGCCGCGCCATGTCGGCGACGGTCGCAAAGCCGACCTCCTGCCCCAGCCGCGCCGACACGGTGTTGAGCGAATAGGCGAAGGCGGTGCGCAGCGACACCTGCCCGCTAAATCGCCGCGAACTGTTGCGCGGGCTCCACCCGTCGATGGTGATCGGCGCGTCGTTAACCTGGCTGTCGGGGTTCATGCCCGCTTCCAGCGCGGCCAGATACACGAACAGCTTCCACGCCGATCCCGGCTGGCGCGTCGCCTGCGTCGCGCGGTTGTAGATCGACGAGACATAATCCTTGCCCCCGACCATGGCGCGCACCGCGCCATCGCGGTCGAGCGCGACCAGCGCGCCCTGCACCCCGGCCGGGGCATTGGCGCGGATCGCGGTGTCGGCGCTCTTCTGCATCGCCGGGTCGAGCGTGGTCCACACGTCCAGCGGCGCTTCGGTTTCGTCGATCAGTGTTTCGAGCTGCGGCAGCGCCCAGTCGGTGAAATAGCGCACGCTGTTCTGCTGCGGCTCGGGGGCCAGCTTGATCGCCTGCGGATCGGCATCCATCGCCTGGCTGGCGGTGATCGCGCCGGTTTCCTGCATCAGCTTCAGCACGACGCCCGCACGGCCGACGGCGGCCTCGGCATCGGCGGTCGGCGAATAGCGCGACGGGGCCTTTACCAGACCCGCGATGACCGCCGATTCCGACAGCGACAGGCTGGTCGCGGGATGGTTGAAGAAGCGCCGTGACGCCGCGTCGATCCCATATGCCCCGCCGCCGAAATAGACCTTGTTCAGATACAGCTCGAGGATCTGGTTCTTGGTGAACTTCCGCTCCAGCGCCAGCGCCAGGATGATCTCGCGGAATTTGCGCCCGACCGTGTAGCTGTTCGACAGGAAGATGGTGCGCGCGACCTGTTGCGTGATGGTCGATGCGCCCTGCAACCGGCGCCCGGTGCCGCGCGTCTCGATCGCGAACTTGGTGATGCGGGCCAGCGCTACCGGATCGACGCCCAGATGCGAGCGGAAGCGGCGATCCTCGACCGACACCATCGCGTCGCGCATCGCCGCCGGGATCTGGGCATAGGGGATCCATTCGCCATAGCTCGGCCCCAACGAGACGAGGATCGACCCGTCCGCTGCGCGCACGCGGATCATCTGTCCGTTGGGCGAAGATTTGAGCTGGCCGAAGCTCGGCAGGTTCGATTTGGCGTTATAGACCGCGACGATCAGCGCGATCGCGCCCAGCACCGCGACGCCCACCCCGATCCCCAGCACCCAGCGCAGGATGCGCCACCAGCGGGAACGGGCGGCGGTGGGCCGCTTCTGCGGGCTTTGGGGAGTGCGTGCCATGGGAATGCGCCGGATACCGCGCCGGCCCCCGGCGGCACAAGCCCCGGACGCACGGCGCATTGGGAATGGCGCGCGCTAGGCGGGCCGCGATGAACGGCGGCTGACGGAATCGATCCGGGTCCAGCGCGCGGCCATGGCCACCAGCGGCGCGATCCGCCCACCGACCAGCAGCAGCGGGTGGGTCGCGGGATGTTCGGCCAGCGTCCTGAGCAGCCCGGCGATCGCGATCGGGCGGTGCAGCCGCCCGCGCAATGCCTGCTGGAATACCGGCGCCCCCGCCGGCCCCTGCGCCTGCCACTGCCGCGCCGCGCGAATCGCGCTGGCGATGGCGATGCCCATGCCTTCGCCGGCCAGCGACGGGATCACCCCGGCCTGATCGCCAAGCCGATAGACACCGGGCACGGTACCCGCCGCGCGCCAGCCATAGGGGACGTTGGCGATGGCATCGATCGCGGGCGTGGCCCCCATATGCGCGAGCCGCTCGCCCAGTGCCGGCAATTCGTCGCCCAGCACCCGCAGCAGCGCGGGCAGGTCGCCCGCCGCCTTGAGGCGCGACCGGCGCAGCGCCATGCACAGGTTTGCACTGCCATCCTCCTGAAGCACCAGCCCGCCATAGCCCCCGGCAAAGGCGTGCAGTTCGATCGCATCACCGACCAGCCGGGTGAGCGACGGATGCGGGGCGAGCCGGACGCGCACGCCCATCGCCGGATCGTCGCCGACCACCGCATCGCGCATCGCCCCGCGCAGGTCGTGCTTGCCGGTGGCGAGGAACAGCGTCTCACCCGTCACGTCAGCGCCGTCGCCGGTGTGGAGCGTAGTGCTCTCCGCCGACCGAATCGTCACCCCGCGCTCGACCCCCGCACCGGCATTGCGCGCAGCATCCAGCAACAGCGCATCGAGTCGCAGCCGCGACAGACCGATGGCGGGGGCGGGCAGGGACGATTCGGCGCGGCCTCTGGCGGTGAACAGCACGACCCGACGCACGACATGGCCGCCCAGCCTTGCCGGATCGATCCCGACGCTAGCCAGCGATTCGAGCGTGCGCCACGACAGGAACCCGCCGCACAGCGCGTCCTGGGACCTACGCGATCGCTCCAGCACCAGCGGCTGGGCACCGCCCTGTGCCAGCAGCAGCGCGGCGACCGACCCCGCCGGGCCGCCGCCCGCGATCAGCGCCGGCGTTCGACGCATAGCCGGAACGGAAAGTGCCGCCGCACCTCGGCCCCGTCGACTCCCGCCTCGCCAAGGATCGGCGGCCATTCGTCGGGGCGATAGGAGCGCGCGATCGACAGCGTACCGTCGGCGCGAACGATCGGGTGCCAGCGCAGCACCATCGCCAGCAGCGGATAGCCGCGATGGGCGAAACGGTGGCGGTGCAGGTCGTTGACCAGCCAGCCACGCGCCGATTCCGCCTCCATGAAGCGGAGAAACGCGACCAGCTGTCGGTGGGTCATGTGATGCGCGACCAGGCTAGAGACGATCACATCCCATCCATCACCCGCCAGATCGGCATAGTCGCCGGTGCGATAGGTGATGGGCAGGTCGGCGTGCGTATCGGCACGGGCAATCGCTTCGCTGCGCGGGTTCAGGTCGATTCCGACCAGTTCGGCCGCCACCCCGCGCTTGCCCGCCCAGCGTGCGATCCGGCGCAGCATGTCGCCATCGCCATAGCCGACATCGAGCAGCTTAAGCCGTTCGCCGCGTGCCACGATACGGTCGAGGAACGCCAGCGTCGGTCGCGCCGCCATCGTCACCACATTGACCTGCGCCAGATCGCGCAGCACCGCGGCATAGGTTTCGGGCGGCAGCGCGGGATCGTCCATTGCCTCTTCGGCGTGCGACCGGGGGAAGCTCATGACGCGCTCCGAAAGCCGAAGCCTTCGGCAGCCAGGCCGGGACCGAACGCCAGCGCGATACCGTTTCGAACCGGCGGCCCATCCAGCATCGCTGCCAGCACGAACATCAACGTCGCCGAAGACATGTTGCCATTGGCCGCCAATACCGCGCGCGATGCCGCCAGTGCGTCCGGTGACAGCGACAAGCTGCGCTCCACCGCATCGAGGATCGACCGCCCGCCGGCATGGACCGCCCAGCCGTCGACCTCCGACAGCGCCCGCCCGCCGGTCGCCGCGCTCGCGAAATCGGGATCGGTCAGGGCGTGTGCGATCCGGCCCGGTACCTCGCCCGACAAATGCATCGCGAAGCCCGCGTCGGTAATGTCCCAGCGGATCAGCGCCGCCGAATCGGGTAATGTCGCGGCAAACGGCGCCTCGATCGCAAAGCCCGTCGCCTCGCTCGTCACCAGCGCGGCGGCGGCGCCGTCGCCGAATTGCAGCATGGCGAGCAGCGGTTCCAGCGTGGTCGCGGGTTGCAGGTGCAGCGTCGACAGCTCGACCGTGACGACCAGCACCCGCGCCTCGGGCTGCGACCGGACGATATGGCGGGCGCTGCGCAGCGCGGCGACGGCGGCGTAACAGCCCATGA
This sequence comes from Sphingomonas sp. Leaf23, assembly GCF_001421585.1. Classification (NCBI taxonomy): domain Bacteria; kingdom Pseudomonadati; phylum Pseudomonadota; class Alphaproteobacteria; order Sphingomonadales; family Sphingomonadaceae; genus Sphingomonas; species Sphingomonas sp. Leaf23. Next base: position 188,055 of record NZ_LMKR01000002.1, read on the forward strand.
ACCCGACCAGCAGCCGTTCGACCTTCGGCGACAGGCCGATGCGCGCCGCAACGATCTGATCGATGCCCGGTGCCACGAATCCGGTGCAGCTGGCGACGACCAGATGGGTGATCCCGTCCAGCGCCACCCGGTTCGCCAACGCGTCGATCGCGGCGATCGCCAGCGTCGGCGCGGCATCGGTATAGATCGTCATGCGCGCGGCGGTGCCCGGCATCGCATCGGCATAGAAGCCGCCGGGCGCAACCGGCGACCCGCCATCATCCCCGATCGGCAGCACCGACCAGCGATGGCCGATCCCGGCACGCTCGACCATCCGGTCGAACAGCTTCGCCTCCCGATCGGGCAGCCGACGACGTGCCCAGCCGATAAAGGCGTGGTGAATATCGTGCGAGGGGGTCGCGGTCGCCACGGCATTGAGCCAGGCGACGGGTGCGGGGGTTGGGGTCATCCGGCGATCAACGCGCGGGCAAGCCGGATGCTACCGGATCAATCCTTCCACGCCCACCACAGCTGGGCGGGGGGTACGTTCCACCATTCCATGTCATGGTCGATCCGCGCGAACTGCCGGTCGAGAAAGTCGCGCACGCGCGGATTGAACTGATAGACGAGGAACGCGCCGCCCGGCCGCAACACCGCCTGCGTCGCCGCCGCGATCCGGTCGCCGATGCCCGGCGGCAGGGTGGAAAAGGGCAGGCCCGACAGGACATAGTCGGCATGGGGGTGACCATGGTCGGCCACAATCTGTTCGACGTCCGCCGCCGATCCGTGGACGGCCGAGAACCGCGAATCGAGGATCGTCGCGTTCAGATAATCGATGAAGTCGGAGTTGGTATCGATCACGATCAGCTGCGCATCGGGCGCCAGACGCTGCAGGATCGGGCGACAGAAGGTGCCGACGCCGGGGCCATATTCCACCACGACCTTGGCATTGGCCCAGTCGATCGGGGCCAGCATCTTGCGGATCAGCTTGTTCGACGACGGGATGACCGATCCGACCATCACCGGATGCTTTACGAATCCACGCAGGAAGATGCCGGCCGGCGATGGTACGCCGCGCGGCTTCCGTCGGGTCGCGGCGTTGGAACTCGTCGTCATGCAAATCCTCGAACGGATGGCGCGAAAGGCCATGGTCAGCGCGTCGTCGCAAAAGCGCAACGAACTTGCAAGCGGATCGGTTTCGCGCTGCGACGAATGTCCGTACCGATCGGGTGGGGGACCGGCCGGTGCCGCCGGTCCCCGCACGCGCTATCCCTTCGGCCCGCGCCCTTCGACCATGCCGGGGGCGATGAAGCCGATCGGCTGGATCGCGACCGCATCCTGTTTCAGCCGGGCGGACATGGCGCGATATTCCTCCTCCATCTCGGCCGTTACCGACGCACGCGAGTCGGCCAGCGCCGATTCGAAATGCGCCATCGTCACCTCGCGCGTGTCGAGCGAGGTGCGCAGTGCGAACAGGCCGGCACGACGCACCACATCCTCGAGGTCCGCACCGGTGAACCGGTCGGTTCGTGCGGCGATTGCGTCGAGGTCGACATCGGCGGCCAGCGGCATCTTCTGCGTCTGGATGCCCAGGATGCGCGCGCGGCCCGCCTGATCGGGCACGCCGACATAGATCAGCTCGTCGAACCGGCCGGGCCGCAGCAGCGCGGGGTCGACCATGTTCGGCCGGTTGGTCGCACCGATCACGACCACCGATTGCAGCTCCTCCAGCCCGTCCATCTCGGCCAGGATCGTGTTGACCACCCGCTCGGTCACCTGCGGTTCGCCCAGGCCCCCGCCACGCGCGGGCACCAGCGAATCGAGTTCGTCGATGAAGATCACCGTCGGCGCCACCTGTCGCGCGCGGGCGAACAGCCGGGCGATCTGCTGCTCGCTCTCACCATACCATTTCGACAGCAGGTCGCTCGACTTGGTGGCGATGAAGTTCGCCTCCGCCTCGCGCGCGACCGCCTTCGCCAGCAGCGTCTTGCCGGTGCCGGGCGGGCCGTAGAGCAGAAAGCCCTTCGCCGGACGAATGCCGAGGCGGCGGAACGACTCAGGGGACTTGAGCGGCAGCTCGACGCCTTCCTTCAACCGCATCTGCGCATCGTCCAGTCCGCCGACATCGTCCCAGCGGACGGTCGGGGCCTGGACCATGACCTCGCGCATGGCGCTCGGCTGGACGCGCTTCAGCGCCTCGACGAAATCGTCGCGAGTGACCGACAGGCTGTCGAGCACGTCCTGCGGAATCGTGCCCGCCGACAGGTCGATGCGCGGCATGATCCGCCGTACCGAATCGATCGCCGCCTCGCGGGTCAGTGCCGCCAGATCGGCACCGACAAATCCGTAGGTGGTACGCGACAACTCGCCCAGATCGACATTGTCGTCGAGCGGCATACCGCGGGTGTGGATGCCGAGAATCTCGCGCCGGCCACGCTCGTCCGGCACGCCGACCACGATCTCGCGGTCGAACCGGCCGGGGCGGCGCAGCGCCTCGTCGATTGCTTCGGGACGGTTGGTTGCGGCGATGACGACGATGTTGGCGCGCGATTCCAGCCCGTCCATCAGCGTCAGCAACTGCGCGACCAACCTTTTCTCGGCCTCGCCCGACACCTGCCCGCGCTTGGGCGCGATCGAATCGATCTCGTCGATGAACACGATCGATGGCGATGCCTTGGTCGCTTCCTCGAACACCTCGCGCAGCCGCTTTTCCGACTCGCCATAGGCCGATCCCATGATCTCGGGACCGTTGATGAGGAAGAATTCGGCGTCCGATTCATTGGCGACGGCGCGGGCAAGCCGCGTCTTGCCGGTGCCGGGCGGGCCGTGCAGCAACACCCCCTTGGGCGGATCGACGCCCAGCCGCTGGAACAGTTCGGGATAGCGCAAGGGAAGCTCGACCATCTCGCGCAGTTGGTCGATCGTCTGGCCCATGCCGCCGATATCGTCATAGGTAACGTCGGCGCGGCGTGCCTCGCGCGGTTCCTCATATTCCGATCGCAGCTCGATCTCGGTCGATTCGTCGATATGGACGACGCCCTTGGGCGTGGCCGACACCACCGCGAGACGGATTTCCTGCAAGGAGAAAGCGGGCGCGTTCACATAGCGGCGGACATTGGGCGACAAATTGTCGACCCGCTGGTGCCCGGTCGTCGCGACGATATCGCCCTGGCACAGCGGCCGCCCGAAAAAGGTGCGCTTCAGCGCGTTCGCCGACCCCTGCAGCCGCAGATTCTGTTGCGCCGGGGCAAAGACGACGCGGGTGGCGGGGCGCGATTCGGCCTTGCGCACCTCTACCTGATCGCCCGATCCGACGCCGGCATTGGCGCGCTGCAAGCCGTCGATGCGCACGATGTCGAGGCCCTCGTCCTCAGGATAGGGCGCGATGGCGCGGGCGGGCGTCGTCTTCTTGCCGATGATCTCGACGACATCGCCCTCGTTGATGCCCAGCAGCGCCATCACCGACCGGGGGAGATGGGCGATGCCGCGCCCGCTATCTTCGGGCCGGGCATTCGCCACCTGCAACCGCCGTCCGCCTGTTTCGCTGTCCGCCATCAAATCCCGTCCTGAACTGAACGCCAAGGAACGGCGGATATGGGCGGTGGGTTGCCGGCAACAAGGCGAAAAAAAAGGCCGATCGAAAACGACCGGCCGGAAAGTTTTAGGAGAGGATGCCTGAAAGGCACGTCCTATGTGCGGTGCGGCACGTTTTTGTGCAAGTGCGAACAAAGCAATTCGCATTGCATAAAATGCAACGCTATACGGGAGTCTGGTTGCAAGCGAGACGATCGCGGTGCAGCGTGTACCGCACCGCAACCAAGTTAGGGTATCGGATGCGTCGCCTGCCACCTCTCACCGCGATCGAAGCGTTCGTGCATGTCGCACGGCTGGGCTCGGTCAAGCTCGCCGCCGACGAACTGGCGCTGTCGTCGCCCGCGCTCAGCCGCCGGGTCCAGGCGATGGAGCGCTTCATCGGCAAGCCGTTGTTCGAGCGCCGGCATCAGGCGCTGAGGCTCAACGACGACGGCGAACGGCTGCTGACGCTGTTGTCGGGCGCGCTCGACACGCTGTCGGATGCGGTCGAACAGATGTCGGGCGCGGTGGAGGTGTTGCGGCTGCGGCTGGGCGTGCTGCCGCTGTTCGCGATCCAGCGGCTGATGCCGCGCATGGGCGACCTGCACGACCAGCATCCCGAACTGCACCTCGATTTCGACACCGCGCATCACGGGTTGGGCCGGCTGGGCGAGGGGATCGACGTCGCGATCGTGCTGGACCATGCGATCGACCCGGCGCTCTACGCCCGGCGGCTCGATCGCAACCGGGTCTATGCCATCGCCGGACGCGCGCTGATCGATCGCACGCCGATCACCGATCCGTCGCAGCTGGCGCAGCATACCGCGCTGATCCACCGCGACATGCCCGACACCTTTGCCGACTGGATGCACGCCGCCGGGGTTCCCGATGTCGAGCCGGTCGCGATCGACCGGTTCGATTCGGGCACGCTGATGCTGGAGGCGGCGGCGCAGGGGCTGGGCGTCGCCTTCATGCTCGAATCGCATTTCGAAACGGCGCGCGACGACCGGCTGGTGCCGCTGTTCGATATGGCGGTCGATTCGACCTACAGCCACTGGTTCGTGTGCCGCCCGCGGTTGTTGCAGCAGCGGCCGGTAAAGCTGTTCCACGACTGGCTGGTCACGGCGCTGAACGCGCCGGCGGAGTAACACCCGGTCGTCATTCCCGCCTGCGCGGGAATGACGACAAGGCGGAGGTTCTTACGCTTCCGAACGCGCAGTCACGATCTTGCCGGGGTTACGCGGCGGCTCGCCCTTGGGCAGCGCGTCGACGGCATCCATGCCGCTCTCGACCACGCCCCAGACCGTGTACTGGCGGTCGAGGAAGGTCGCATCGTCGAGGCAGATGAAGAACTGGCTGTTGGCCGAATTCGGGTCCGACGTCCGCGCCATCGAACACACGCCGCGCACATGCGGTTCGGCGTTGAACTCCTGCTTGAGATTCGGTTCCTTCGACCCGCCGGTGCCGTCGCGCCGACCGCCGTCGCCGCCCTGTGCCATGAAACCGTCGATCACGCGGTGGAACGGCACGCCGTCATAAAAGCCCGAGTCGGCAAGCTTGACGATTTGCGCAACGTGGTTGGGCGCGAGGTCGGGGCGCAGCTTGATGCGGACTTCGCCGGTATCGAGCGTCATCACGAGCGTGCTGGGGGTATCGGCCATTGAAAGCTCCTTGAAACCTTGTTTGTCGATCCGGAGATGCCGGATCGCTGCGGTACCGGCCCGCTCCCCCACCCGACCACCCATCAGGATACTGGCTTGGGTGGTCGGGTGGGGGAGCGGGCCGGTACCGCAACGCGCCCGCCTAGCTAGGGGTTCGAACGGCCAAGGACAACCGCACAGGCGTTGGCACGGCGGTGCAGCATGGCTACAGCGGGCGAAACCGCGCGTGGAGGGTTGCGACCATGACCGAACTCGACCTTCCCGATACGACCAGCGAACTGGACGAGGACGACCGGCTGAAGCCCGAATTCGTCCGCGCAGTATGCGACGCGGTGGATCGCGGCGATGACGAGGCCGTGCGCGAGCTGGTCGAACCGCTCCACCCCGCCGACTTGGCCGATTTGTTCGAACTGGTGCCCGGCGAACAGCGCGCCGCCCTGGCCGCCGCCATCGCCGAACGGTTGAACGGCGACGTGCTGGCGGAAATGAACGACTGGGTGCGCGAGGCGGTCATCGACGCGCTGACCGCGACCCAGGTCGCCGATCTAGCCGCGCAGCTCGACACCGACGACGCGGTCGCGATCATTGAGGATCTCGACGATGCGGAACAGCGCGCGGTGCTGCGCGCGCTCGACCCCGACGATCGTGCCGCGATCGAGGAGGCACTGTCCTATCCCGAGGAATCCGCCGGCCGCCTGATGCAGCGCGAGCTGGTCGCGGTGCCCGAGCATTGGACCGTCGGCGACGCGCTGGATTACCTGCGCGCAGACGAAGTGCTGACCACCGATTTCTGGGAAATCTTCGTCGTCGACCCGGCGCACAAGCCGGTCGGCACCTGCCAGCTGTCATGGATTCTCCGCACCCCGCGCTCGGTCGCGATCGCCGATGTGATGGCGCGCGAACAGACGCTTATCCCGGTCGACATGGACCAGGAAGAGGTCGCGCTGCGCTTTCAGAAATACGCGCTGATCTCGGCAGCGGTCACCGATGGCAGCGGACGGCTGGTCGGCATGATTACCGTCGACGACGTGGTCCATATCATCCAGGCGGAAGCGGGCGAGGACGCGCTGCTGCTGTCGGGGGCCGGCGAAGGCGACATCAACGAACCGATACGCGATTCGTACAAGGCGCGGGTGCGCTGGCTCATCACCAACCTGATGACCGCATTGCTGCCCGCGACGATCATCGGCGCGTTCGGCGCCACGATCGACAAGATGGTGACGCTGGCCGCGCTGATGCCGATCGTCGCCGGCCTTGGCGGGAATGCGGGCACGCAGACGATGGCGGTGACTGTGCGTGCGCTCGCCACCAACCAGCTGACACAGTCGAACACGGTACGCGCGATCCGGCGCGAGATGATTATCGCACTGATGAACGGCGCGACCGTCGCCGCGCTGATCGGCACCGGCGTCACCCTGTGGTTCGGCAATCCGCAACTGGGGGCGGTGATCGGCACCGCGATGCTGCTGAACGTCGTCATTGCCGGGTTCGCGGGGGTGTTCGTGCCGCTGACGCTCGACCGGTTCAACGCCGATCCGGCGGTCGCATCGTCGATCTTCGTCACGATGACCACCGATTCGATGGGGTTCCTCGTGTTCCTCGGGCTGGCGACCGTCAGCGGGCTTGCCGGTTGAGATTGGCGGGTTGAGCCGGGCGACCGCGCTTCCCATCTGGGGCGCGTGCCGCTGCATCTCACCAAAGTCGCCTTCGCCATCGAATCGGTCGAACAGCTCGCCGAACGGCTGGCCACGCGCCATGCCGAAGGCGGGTTCCTGACCACCCGCTACCTGCCGAAACGCGCCGCTGAGATCGAGGGCGGGTCGCTGTTCTGGATCCTGAAGCATCGGCTGGTCGCCCGGTCGCCGATCCTCGGCTTTGGCGAAGCGGAGGGTGGCCGAGTCGCGATCCACCTGGGGCCGAAGCTGGTGCTGGTCGAGGGGCGGCCGAAGCGCGCGCATCAGGGCTGGCGCTATCTGGAAGAGGCCGATGCCCCCGCCGATCTGGGCGGGGAGGGCACTGGTGCCGATGAACTGCCGCCGCGGCTGATCGGCGAGCTGATGGCGTTGGGGTTGCTATAGCCCCCGCCAGCGAAGGCCAGTGTTATCCGACCAACCCCGGATACGCCGCCTTCGCCGCCGCGATCTTCGGCTTGTCCCACCGCACGATATAGGGATGTGCCGGGTTCCGCCGGGCGAAATCCTGATGATAGGCCTCCGCCGGATAGAAGGCACCGGTTTCGATCTTCGTCGCGATCGGCTTCGGAAATGCCTTCGCCCGCGTCAGCTGCGCGATATAGCGCCGCGCGGTCAGCGCCTGGGACGGGTTTTGTGGAAAGATTGCCGAACGATAGCTCGGCCCCGAATCGGGGACCTGCCCGTTCAGCTGCGTCGGATCGTGCGCAACCGAGAAATAGACGCGCAGCAACGTGCCATAGCTGACGATGCGCGGGTCGTAGGTGATGAGAATCGCCTCGGCATGGCCGGTGCGTTCGGTCGATACCTGGTCGTAGGTCGCGCTCTGGCGCGTGCCGCCGGCATAGCCGCTGATGACCGATTTCACGCCCTTCACCCGTTCGAACACCGCCTCCATGCCCCAGAAGCAGCCGCCCGCCAGCACGGCGGTGGCAAGGCCGGGGGTGGGGGGCACGTCGCTGGTGACGACGGGGATCGGGACCGCGCGCTCGGCCGTAGCCGGGGGGATCGACAGGGCGGCCACGCCGATGGCGGCGATGGCGACGGGCAGCAGGACTTTCATGGGAAGGTTCCTCGAACAATGCCGGGAACCGAGATGGGGTGCGCCACCGCGCACCGCCAGATCAGCCCCGGATCAACCGATGCGCTGGACGACCGACGGTGCGGGATGGACCGACTTCGCATCGCTGCGATCCGCCACCTGCACCGCGACCAGCGCGACGGCACCCAGCGCGAAACCGCTGATGAAATGGCGAAGGAATCCGGTGCGCTTGGTCGTCATCTGTCTCGTCCTCTTGCCCGGCCGTGCCCCGGATGGGATGCGGCATCGGACGAACCCCGCAAAAGGAGAGGATCGCCCATCACTGGGTGCAAGATATAGGTTGCGGGGCTGAACCGGCGCTGGCGCGTCCGTTCATGTTGCGCACAGCCTCAACCATGTTGCGACTGCGAAATCAAGATGGCGGGGGGTGCGCTTTCGGCAACGCTGCGTTGCAAAACCGGTGGTGCCGACCGGCCCCGCCGCTTTTCGGCATACATTCGCGCATCGGCCTGTCCGACCAGCGTGTCGACCATCACCAACGGTCCCGTGGCCCAGCCGACGCTCAGGTCCGCACCCTCGTCCGGGCCGATCAGTGCAGTGGTACCCTGGGTAAAGCGGGTGGCGATTTCCCCGGCTATCGCCTGCGCCGCGGCATCGTTCAGGCCGGGGAGGACGCAGACGAATTCGTCGCCGCCCCAGCGGAATACCCGGCCCGACATCGGGATCGAACAGACCGCCGCGCGCGTCGCGATCTTCAGCGCCGCATCGCCCGTCATGTGGCCGTGGCGATCGTTCAGCGCCTTGAACCGGTTCAGGTCGATCATCAGCACCGCGCCCTCGCCACGCCACCCCGACCGCGCCCGGTCGAACGCGGTGCGGTTGCCCGCGCCGGTCAGCCCGTCGCGTTCGGCAAGCGTCGCCAGCCGCCGTTCGCACCGCTCCGCATCCATCGTCAGCAGCGAAAAGCCGCGGAACATGATGAAGGCGATCGCCCCCGCCGCCATCCAGGCCGCTGGCCCGCCATGCATGCCGGTCGGATCGCCGCCCAATTGTCCGGTGGCCGCGAACCACGCCCGGCCAAGGAACATCGGCACGGTCATGGCGAACATCACCGCCACGATCCATCCGGTGCGCAGCATTTCGCGACGCGCGATACGTATCGCCAGCAGGACCGTCGCAACGTCGAACAGCGACCGCAGGACGTTCAGATAGGCGATGCGATCGCCAAAATCCCGCGGCAACGACCAGAACAACAGGGGCAGCGCGACGATTCCCGTCAGCACGATCCATCGCCGGATCGGCGCAGCGGGATCGGCGAAGCGGTGCATGCCGACATAGATCGCGCCGTAGCTGAGCGCGGCTGCCGTATTGCCGATCGTCAGGAGGCCGGGGACGCCCAGGCCGCGCAGCAGCGGCATGACCGCGCTGACCCCGAGCAACAGATGCCCGCCGCCCCACCAGTTTGCCCACGAACCAAACCGTCCCCCGGCGGCAGCGGTCAGGTGCACGATGCCGGCCACGACCGAACACAGCGCGACCATCACATACAGGGTGGAGATATCGAGCAGCATGCGGTCCCTATCACAATCCGGATCGTGATAGGGACCAGCCCCTAATAGTCCGTTTCTACAGCAGAATTACCGCAGCGCGGCACAGGCCGTACGGATACGTACACAGGCTTCGCGAAGCAGGTCGTCCGACGTCGCATAGCTGATCCGCATCGCGGGCGAGAGGCCGAACGCCGCGCCCTGCACCGCCGCGACCCGTGCATCCTCCAGCAGATAGCCGACGAAATCCTCGTCGGTGTCGATCCGCTTGCCGCCCGGCGTCGTCTTGCCGATCAGCCCGGAAATGTCGGGATAGACATAGAAGGCGCCTTCGGGCGTGGGGCAGGTGACGCCATCGATCGCGTTCAGTTCGGCCACCACCAGGTCGCGGCGGCGCTGGAATGCGTCGTTACGCTCGGCCAAGAACGACTGGTCGCCGTTCAGCGCGGCGACGGCGGCGGCCTGTGCGATCGAACACGGGTTGCTGGTCGACTGCGACTGCAGCTTCGCCATCGCCTTGATGAGCCACGCCGCGCCACCGGCATAGCCGATGCGCCAGCCGGTCATTGCATAGGCCTTCGAACAGCCGTTCACCGTTAGCGTACGATCGTACAGGCTCGGGTTCACCTCGGCGATCGTCGCGAATTCGAAGCCGGGATAGACGATGTGCTCGTACATATCGTCGGCAAAGATCCAGACGTGCGGGTGCCGTTCCAGCACCTTGCCCAGCTCGCGCAGTTCGTCGCGCGTGTAACCGGCACCGGTCGGGTTGGACGGCGAATTGAGGATGACCCACTTCGTCCGCGCAGTGATCGCCCCTTCGAGCTGTTCAGGCGTGATCTTGTAGTTCTGGTCGGCCCCGGCAGCGATGAACACCGGGGTGCCGCCGGCGAATTGCACGACGTCGGGATAGCTGACCCAATAGGGCGCGGGCACGATCACCTCGTCGCCGGTATCGACCGTCGCGATCAGCGCGTTGAACAGCGTGTGCTTGCCCCCGACGTTCACGCAGATCTGGTTCGCGGCATAGGTCAGGCCGTTGTCGCGCTTGAACTTGGCGGCGATCGCTTCCTTCAGCTCGGGCGTGCCGTCGACATTGGTATACTTCGTCTTGCCGGCGCGAATCGCCTCGATCGCGGCGTCCTTCACGAAATCGGGCGTGTCGAAATCGGGTTCGCCGGCACCCAGGCCGATGACGTCGACGCCCTGCCGCTTCAGTTCGAGGACCTTCGACGTGATGGCGAGGGTCGGCGACGGGTTGATGCGATCGAGCGCGGCGGAGGGCTTCATGGGACGTCCGATGCTGAGAAGGAACAGATGGCGGCGCTCTAGCCCTCCCGATCCGCCTCCGCAACCAACCGCGCACGAATCAATCCGCGAACCGCGTTGCCGATGTAAAATCCTTGCGCCAGATCGGCCGGAGCCAGCGGCATTTCGACCGCCTCGCCCCGCGCGATCAGTTCGCCGCGCAGTACGCCCGGCAACAGCCCGTGGTCGAGCGGCGGGGTCAGCAACTGCGCGCCGCCATCGACGAAGATCGAGGTGAAGCTGCCCTCGGTCAGCTCGCCGCGGTCGTTCAGGAAGATCGTTTCGAAACATCCGGCGGGCGGGGCGGGCCAGAAGCGGCGGTCGCTGGTCTTGTGCGCCAGGCGCAGGTCGCGCGCGTCGAGCGGCAACGGGGCCAGCGCGACATCGACCGCCCCGGCCGGGGCGGTGGGCAGCGGCGTGACATCGACCGCGATCGCTCCACTGCGCGACAGCAACAGCCGCACGCGCGATGGGATCCGCAGGCGAAAGGTCGCCGCCTGCAATTCGTTGCGCGTTGCATGCCGGTCGAACGCAAAGCCCAGCGCGCGGGCGCTGTCGGTCAGCCGCGCCAGATGCCGCTCCAGCAGCGGGATGCCGCTATGCGGATCGAACGCCATCGTCTCGATCAGGTCGAACCGCGCCGTGGGAACGTCGAGGAAGCGCGCCTTGGCCAGACATTCGCGCCATTCGGCGTCGGCCACCGAATCGGCGACGACCCCCGATCCCAGCCCCAGCGTTGCGTGGGATGCGCGGGCGGGCAGGTGCAGGGTGCGAATCGCCACGTTGAACGACGCGTCGCCCGCGGCGTCGATCCAACCGATCGACCCAGTATAGATGCCGCGTGCGCGTCCCTCGACCAAATCGATCGCCTGCATCGCGCGCCGTTTGGGCGCACCGGTGATCGATCCGCAGGGAAACAGCGCCGCCAGCGCATCGACGGCATCCTTGCCGGGTGACAGCTCGGCGTTGACCGAAGAGATCAGCTGATGGATGCTGGGATAGGTTTCGACGACGAATCGCTCGGGCACCCGCACGCTGCCCGGTTTCGCGACGCGCGACAGGTCGTTGCGCATCAGGTCGACGATCATCAGGTTTTCGGCGCGCTGCTTGGGGTCGGTCGCCAGTGCTTGCGCCGCGGCTCGGTCCCGCGCCGGATCGGGATCGCGCGTCGCGGTACCCTTCATCGGCCGCGCGGTGATCCGGCCGCCCTCGACCGTAAAGAACAGCTCGGGCGAAAAGGACAACAGCCAGTCGGTGCCGGTCCACACCACCGCGCCGTGCCCGGCAGCGGCGCGCGGGCGGATCGCGGCATAGAGCGCCAGCGGATCGCCGATGACCGGTACGCGCGCGCCGAAGGTCAGGTTCGCCTGGTAGATATCGCCTGCCGCGATCAGGTCGAGGATGTCGGCACAGCGCACGGCATAGTCGGCGGCGGTGATGTCAGGCGCGACCGTCCCGACCCACGCCCCCGCCGGATCGGGCAGATGGTCGCCCAGATCAACCGTCTCGGCCGCGTCGAACACCCCGAACCACAACAGCGGCCCGTCGCCGCGACGCTCCGGCGCCCCCGGCACCAATGCCGCCCCCGCTTCATAGGTCAGATAGCCCGCAACGCTTTTCCCCGCCGCCGTCGCCGCCTGCAACGCGGTCAGTGCGCCGGCGACCTCGCTTACCCGGTCGGCGCGGATCAGGCGCGTTGGTGCGCGGTACAGCCGTGCGGTTCTGCCCGGCCGGGCATCGTCGAACAGCACGAAGGGCCGGGTCGTGTCGAACATCCGCCCACGCTTGCCGGTTGCGCGCGCGCGGGGCAAGCATCGTGACACCTTTGTGTACGCAGCGTTAAGCGATATGGCCTGTGCCATGACCCCATCCCCGATCCGCGCGGCGATCATTCCGGTGACCCCGCTCCAGCAGAATTGCACCCTCCTGTGGTGTACGAAGACGATGCGCGGCGCGTTCGTCGATCCCGGCGGCGACCTGCCGCGCCTGCTCGCCGCCGCCGAGCAGCAGGGCGTGACGATCGAGAAAATCCTGCTGACCCACGGCCATATCGACCATTGCGGCGAGGCGAAGCCGCTCGCCGACCAGCTGGGCGTGCCGATCGAGGGCCCGCACGAGGCGGATCGCTTCTGGATTGCGCGGCTGGACGAGGACGGCAAGCGCTGGGGCCTGCGCGGTGTCCCGTTCGAACCCGACCGCTGGCTGGTCGAGGGCAACACGGTGACCGTGGGCGAAGCGGTGCTGTCGGTGTACGAAACGCCGGGCCATACGCCCGGCCATGTGATCTTCTTTCACGAAGAGGCCCGATTCGCGCTGGTCGGCGACGTGCTGTTCCAGGGATCGATCGGCCGCACCGACTTTCCGCTGTCGGATCATCAGGCGCTGCTCACCTCGGTGGTCACCAAGCTGTGGCCGCTGGGCGACGACATCGCCTTCGTACCGGGCCATGGTCCCGGCAGCACCTTCGGTCACGAACGCGCGACGAATCCGTTTGTCGGTGACGCGGTAATGGGTAAGTAGCGCCGCACCATATCCCCGCCTGCGCAGGGATATCGTCGGCGTTGATGGCGGCAAAGCCCAACCCAATGCTTGCAACCGCGCACGAAAACGCTATAGGCGCGGTTCGCTTCGCGACCAGCCTGTCTGCCGGTCCGGCGGGTCGCCGGTCGCAGTTATGCGGTTCGGCACTTGCCTGGGCCGCGTCGTCAGTTGGTAGCGAAACCAACTGATACCCAAGTGATAAAGGTGCCGAAATGGCAGTTCCCAAGAGAAAGACCTCGCCCTCGAAGCGCGGTATGCGTCGCAGCCACGACTCGCTGAGCATCGAGTCGTTCCAGGAATGCCCGAACTGTGGCGAACTGAAGCGTCCGCACAACCTGTGCACCGCTTGCGGCCATTATAACGGTCGCGAAGTCGTCTCGGTCGAAGCGTAAACCGCTCAACCGGACAGGAAAGCACGCATGGCTGACGGTTCCTGGATCGCCATCGACGCGATGGGCGGTGACGAGGGGCTTGCCACCATGCTCGCTGGCGTCGCCCATGCCCGGCGACGCCACGAATCGATGCGCTTCCTGCTGGTCGGTGACGAGGCGGCGATTCGCGCCGGTCTCGAATCGCACCCGAACCTCAGTGCCGCGTCGGAGATCGTCCACGCGCCTGAGGTCGTCGGCTCTTCCGACAAGCCCAGCCAGGCGATTCGCCGTGCGAAAACCACGTCGATGGGTATCGCGATCAACCTGGTGAAGCAGGGTCGCGCCGCCGCCGCAGTGTCGTCGGGCAATACCGGCGCGCTGATGGCGATGGCGAAGCTTGCGCTGCGCACCATGCCCGGCATCGATCGTCCGGCGCTGGCGGCGCTGCTGCCCAGTCTTGGCGACAATGATCTGGTCATGCTCGACCTTGGCGCCAATGCCGAGTGCGACGCCCGCAACCTCGTCCAGTTCGCGGTGATGGGGGCAGCCTATGCCCGCACCGCGCTCGACCTCGAAAGCCCCCGCGTCGCGTTGCTGAACATCGGCACCGAGGAGCTGAAGGGCATCGACAGCGTGCGGGAGGCGGCAGCCACGCTGCGCGCATCGCCGCATCTGCCGATGACCTTTTCGGGCTATATCGAGGGGGATCGCTTGTCGCGCGGACAGGTCGATGTCGTCGTGTGCGACGGTTTCTCGGGCAACATCGCGCTCAAGACCGCCGAGGGTACGGCACGCTTCGTCGGCGACCTGCTCAAGCGCGCGTTCCGTTCGTCGGTGCGTTCGAAGATCGGGTTCCTGATTTCGAAGCCCGCGACCGACCTGCTGCGCCATCATCTTGACCCCAACAACCATAACGGCGCGGTCTTCCTTGGCCTCAACGGGTTGGTGGTGAAGAGCCATGGCAGCGCCAATGCGATCGGCGTGTCCAACGCGATCCAGGTCGCCGCGAAAATGGTCCGCGACGACCTGACCCGCAGCATCGCCAGCGATCTGGCCGCAATCGAGGCACAGGCAGCATGATTCGCGCGATCGTCACCGGCACCGGATCGGCGCTCCCCGCCCATCGCGTCTCCAATGCCGAACTGGCCGCGCGGGTCGATACCACCGACGAATGGATCGTCGAGCGCACCGGCATCCGTTTCCGGCACATCGCCGCCGAGCATGAGACGACCTCGACGCTCGCCACCGATGCCGCGCGCGAAGCGATCGCCGCCGCGGGCCTCGACCCCGCGCAGATCGACCTGATCGTGCTGGCGACCGCCACCCCCGATCAGACGTTTCCGGCAACTGCGACCAAGGTGCAGGCGGCGCTCGGCATCGACGATTGCGTCGCGTTCGACGTGGCGGCGGTGTGTTCGGGCTTCCTCTATGCGGTGCAGGTCGCCGATTCGATGCTGCGCGCCGGCGTTCACGCCAAAGCGCTCGTCATCGGGGCCGAAACCTTCAGCCGCATCCTCGACTGGGAGGATCGCACGACCTGCGTCCTGTTCGGCGACGGCGCGGGCGCGATCGTGCTGGAGGCGACCGAGGAGGCGGACGGGCGCGGCATCCTGTCGACCCGGCTCCACGCCGATGGCCGCCACAATGGCCTGCTCTATGTCGATGGCGGGCCGTCGACCACCGGCACCGTCGGCAAGCTGCGCATGAAGGGCAAGGAAGTGTTCCGCCACGCGGTGGTGAACCTCGCCGCCGTCATGGGCGAATCGCTCGAGCTGGCCGGGCTGACCCCGGCCGATGTCGATTGGGTCGTGCCGCATCAGGCCAATGCCCGCATCCTCGATGCGACCGCGCGCAAGCTGAACCTCGCGCCCGAAAAGGTCGTCGTCACCGTCGACCGCCATGCCAACACGTCGGCCGCCTCCGTTCCGCTCGCGCTCGACGTCGCGGTGAAGGACGGCCGGATCCAGCGCGGCGATATCGTCGTGCTGGAGGCGATGGGGGGTGGCTTTACCTGGGGTGCCGCCGTAGTACGTTGGTAATCCTTTCGTATTTTTGAATCTTCGTATACGCCGTGCTAGCGCTTCGACATTGTTCGAAGGGGAAGAAGAACCGATGGCAACCGATGGCACGCTGACCCGCGCGGATCTCGCCGAGGAAATGCACCGTGAGATCGGCCTTTCGCGCGCCGATTCCGCCCGCGTGGTCGAACAGATTCTCGGCGCGATGTGCGAAGCCCTGTCCAAGGGCGAGAACGTCAAGATTTCGGGCTTCGGCAGCTTCGTCCTGCGTGACAAGGGCGAACGTGTCGGCCGCAATCCCAAAACCGGCATCGAAGTGCCGATCGCGCCGCGCCGCGTCCTCACCTTCCGCGCCAGCCAGATGATGCGCGACCGCATCGTCGCGGCGAGCTGATCGGGTCGGATTGGCGCCCCCCGTCGACAAATCGGCCGGCGCCTATCGCTCGATCGGGGAGGTCGCGCGTGAATTGGGGGTACCGCAGCACCGGCTGCGCTATTGGGAAGGGCGCTTCCCGCAGATCAAGCCGCTGACCCGTGCCGGCGACCGCCGCCATTACCGGCCGGAGGATGTCGCGCTGCTGCGCCGTATCCACGGTCTGCTCGGCGAACAGGGCTATACCGTGCGCGGCGTGCAGCAATTGCTGGCGCAGGAGGCGAAGGCCCCGCTGCCGGTCGCCCCGGCCCCGCGCCGCGCCGCGCGTATCACCGAACTTCGCGCTGTCCGGGCGTTGCTGTCCGACGCGCTGGCGGCGGATCGATGACGCTTGTTGCCTGTTCACCCCGTTCGTCCTGAGTAGCCGCTGAGCTTGTCGAAGCGGCGCATCGAAGGACCGTCGCCACCAGTGCTTCGATACGGGTCTTTGACAAGCTCAGCCCCTACTCAGCACGAACGATTTCACATGTCGTGGCATGTTCGCCGTCGCGCGGCCTCTCCCTTTCCCCCACGCCCAAACCTGCTAAACCGCGCGGGCGATGAGCGTATCCGACACCGAAGCCACCCCCGACACCGCGCGCCCCAGCCGGCGCGCCCGTTTCGCCCGTATCCGGCGGCGGTGGTGGTTCCGCCTGCCTGCCGTCGCGCTGCTGCTGGCGGGGATCGGCGTGTTCCTCATCTGGCTGCTGCTGTGGCGCACCTTACCGTCGGTCGATTCGCTGCGCGCCTATGAACCGCCGCTGCCGACCAATGTGCGCGGAATCGAGGGCGATCCGATCCACAGCTATGCCCGCGAACGCCGCGTGCAGCTGTCCTATGCCGAATATCCGCCGCTGTTGGTCCGCGCGTTCCTGGCGGCCGAGGATCGGACCTTCTTCGAACATCACGGCGTCGATTATCCCGGCATTGCCGCGGCGATGTTCAGCAACCTGACGCGCAGCGGCCGCCCGATCGGCGCGTCGACCATCACGCAACAGGTGGCAAAGAACCTGCTGCTGACCAATGAGGTCAGCTATGTCCGCAAGGCGAAGGAGGCGCTGCTCGCCTATCGCATCGAAAGCGCGCTGACCAAGCAGCAGATCCTCGAACTCTATCTCAACCAGATCGCGCTCGGCCGCAACGCGTTCGGCGTGGAGGCGGCGTCCCACGCCTATTTCGGCAAGGAACTGCGCGAGCTGACGCTGCCGCAAATGGCGTATCTTGCGATACTGCCCAAGGGGCCGTCCAACTACACGCCCGAGCGCGGCTATGACCGCGCGATCAAGCGGCGCAACTGGGTGCTGGGCGAAATGGAGCGCAACGGCTTCATCACCGCGAGCCAGCGCGCCAGCGCGGTCGCCCAGCCGCTCGGCACCATCCCGCGGCAGACCCCGCGCAAGGAAACCGCCGGCGGCTATTTCATCGAGGAAGTCCGCCGCCAGCTGATGAACCAGTTCGGCGAGAATGCGAAGGACGGTCCGTATAGCGTCTATGCCGGCGGGTTGTGGGTGCGCACCTCGCTCGACCCCAAGCTGCAGCAGGATGCGCAGGATGCGCTGCGCGCCGGCCTCATCCGCTTCGATTCGGGGCGGGGCTGGTCGGGCCCGCTGAACAAGCCGCGCGCGGAGGTCGACGAGGATAATTGGCAGTCGGTGCTGCTCAACACCAACATCGCCCTCGATTATCAGGACTGGCAGGCAGCAATCGTCATCGCAAAGGATAGCGGCGAGGCGCGGATCGGCTTTGCCGACGGGCGCACCGGCGTCCTGCCGCGTGGCAATGCGGTGATGCCGGTGCGCGGGGTCGGCGGCACCGCCTTTGCCGCGATCCAGCCCGGCGACATCCTTGCCGTCGCGCCGGCCGGCTCACAATGGTCGTTGCGTTCGGTCCCGCGCGTGTCGGGCGGCATGGTGGTCGAGGACCCGCGCACCGGCCGTATCCTCGCGATGCAGGGCGGTTTCGACAGCCGTATCCAGTCGTTCAACCGCGCGACGCAGGCGATGCGCCAGCCCGGATCGACGATCAAGCCGATCGTCTATGCCGCTGCGCTGGAAGCGGGGATGACCCCGGCGTCGATCATCGTCGATGGCCCGTTCTGCGTGAACCAGGGCGGCCGGCTGGGCCAGAAATGCTTCCGCAACTTCGGCGGCGGCGGTGCCGGCCCGCACACCATGCGCTGGGGCGTCGAGCAGTCGCGCAACCTGATGACGGTGCGCGCAGCGGCACAGACCGGCATGGACAAGGTCAACGACCTGATCCAGCGCGTCGGCGTCAGCGACGAGAAGTTTCCGCCGTACCTGTCCTATGCGCTGGGCGCAGGGGAGACGACGGTCATGCGCATGGTCAACGCCTATTCGATCCTGGCGAACCAGGGGCGTGAACTCGACCCCACCGTCATCGATTTCGTGCAGGACCGGCGCGGCAAGGTGATCCTGCCTGAAAACTGGCGTGCCTGCGACCGCTGCAACGCGCCCGACTGGGACGGCAAGCCGATGCCCCGCCCGCAGATCAAGGCGCGGCAGGTGGTCGATGCGATGAGCGCGTACCAGATGGTGCACATCATGGAAGGCGTGATCCAGCGCGGCACCGCGACCACGCTGCGCGACCTGAACCGGCCGATCATGGGCAAGACCGGCACCTCGACCGGGCCGACCGACGTGTGGTTCGTCGGCGGATCGCCGCAGATGATCGCCGGGCTGTATCTGGGCTTCGACACGCCGCGCAACCTGGGCGGTTATGCACAGGGCGGCACGATCGCCGCGCCGATCTACAAGAGCTTCGCGGTCAAGGCGTATCAGGACATGGAGGTGCTGCCGTTCCGCGCACCGGCGGGCATCCGCATGGTCCGCATCGACCGCGCCAGCGGCCGCCCGGTCTATGGCGGCTGGCCGACGACCGATCCCAAGGCCGGGATCATCTGGGAAGCGTTCAAGCCGGAGACCGAGGCACGCCGCGCCACCGGACGCCTTGGCGAAGCGCGCGCGCCCGTCACCCGCGATCCGACCCGCGCCGCGCGCCCCGCGCAACAGGCGCAGCCGCGCGACAGCGACTTCTTGCAACGCGAAGGGGGAATCTACTAGCGCGCCGCCCATATCGGCGGCATTCCCCCTGATTACTTATCCCCGGAGTTTTCCCCATGCGCGCCGAAGCGCAAGCCCATGTAGACAAGATCAACGATGCCCTCGCGCTGCTGCGCCGCTTCCTCGACTGGGACCGCGCGCTGCGCCGGCTTGACGAGCTGAACGCGCGCGTCGAGGATCAGGCATTGTGGAACGATCCCAAGGCCGCACAGGACGTGATGCGCGAACGCCGCCGGCTGGACGAGGCGATCACCGCCACCCGCGACATCGAACGCGACCTGTCCGACACCGTCGAGCTGATCGAGATGGCCGATGCCGAGGGCGACAGCGAGATGGCCGAGGAAGGCGTCGCGAACCTCGCCGAACTGGCTAAGCGCGCCGACCATGACAAGGTACAGGCGCTGCTGTCGGGTGAGGCCGATGGCAACGACACCTATATCGAGATCAACGCCGGTGCCGGCGGGACCGAGAGTCAGGACTGGGCCGGCATGCTGCAACGCATGTACACCCGCTGGGCCGAACGTCGCGGCATGAAGGTCGAACTGGTCGACCAGCATTCGGGCGAACAGGCGGGCATCAAGTCGGCGACGCTGCTCATCAAGGGCGAGAACGCCTACGGCTTCGCCAAGACCGAGGGCGGGGTCCACCGCCTGGTCCGCATCAGCCCGTATGACAGCGCCGCGCGCCGCCACACCTCGTTCGCATCGATCTGGGTCTATCCGGTGATCGACGACAATATCGAGGTTGAATATAACGAAAGCGACCTGCGCATCGACACGTATCGCGCATCGGGTGCCGGTGGTCAGCACATCAACACCACCGATTCGGCGGTGCGTATTACGCATATCCCGACCGGAATCGTGGTGCAGTGCCAGAACCAGCGTTCGCAGCACAAGAACAAGGCCGAGGCCTATAACCAGCTGCGCGCCCGCCTGTACGAGCGCGAGCTGGCGATCCGCGAGGCGGAGGCCAATGCCGAAAACGCGACCAAGACCGACATCGGCTGGGGCCATCAGATCCGCTCGTACGTGCTGCAGCCGTATCAGATGGTGAAGGACCTGCGCACCGGCGTCGTCTCGACCGCGCCGGGTGACGTGCTCGACGGCGCGCTCGACCCGTTCATGGCCGCCGCGCTGTCGCAGCGCGTGACCGGCGAATCGGTCGATGTCGAGGATGTCGACTGAGATGCGCCACGCCCTTCCGCTTGCGCTGCTGATGCTGGCCGGCTGCGACGCGACGCAGCCGAACCCGATCGCCAATGCGCAGCGGGAGGACAAGCCAGTGTTCCCCCGGGCCGACCGGCCGGTGGCGACGATCGTGTCGGCGCGCTGGTCGACCGAGGAATCGCGCGACCGGCTGAACGAAGCCGAACTGGTGATGGACAAGGCCAGCATCGCGCCCGGCATGACCGTCGCCGATATCGGCGCGGGCGAGGGCTATTACACCATCCGTCTCGCCCAGCGGGTCGGTGCCGACGGCCGGGTGCTGGCCGAGGATATCATCCCGCAGATTCGCGACGCGCTGGCGCAGCGCGTGGCGCGCGAACGGCTGGATAATGTCAGCGTCCGGCTGGGCGAACCGGACGATGCGAAACTGCCGATCGGCAGCTTCGACCGGGTGCTGATGGTGCACATGTACCACGAGATCGCCGAGCCCTACGCGTTCCTGTGGAACCTGCGTCCCAGTCTGCGTCCCGGCGGGCAGGTAGTGGTGGTCGACGCCGACCGCCGCACGCAGAACCACGGCACCCCGCCGGCGCTGCTGAAATGCGAATTCGAAGCGGTCGGATATCGGCTGGTCGAGCTGCAGAAGATGCCCTCGGCCGGCGGCTATATCGCGATGTTCACGCCGGACGGGCGACGCCCGGAACCGAAGAACATCGTACCGTGCCGCGTGCCGGCGGCGACGCCTGCGGCCAAGGGCTGAACTCTCTCTCCCCAGCGCGCTTCCGTTTGGTTCGAAGCACACGGGGGAATCGGAAAACGAGAGCGGAGCGTAGGCAGCGAACCTATCCCCACCCGTCACCCCGGGCTTGACCCGGGGTCCCGCTTCTTCCTTCGTCGCCAACCGCCAACAAAGCGGGACCCCGGATCAAGTCCGGGGTGACGAAAGGAAGCTCACCCCAACAGATACGGCGCCAACAGCAACAACAGCTTCACATCCACCGCCTTGCCCGCCGCGCGCTGGTCCGCGATGAACGCGGCCACGTCCGTCAGCTTCACCCGGTGGACCGTGATATTCTCCCCCGGCACCCCGCCGCCGTCGCCGACCTTCACCAGCGCTCCGGCCCGAAACAGCGTGAAGCTCTCCGACACCATGCCGGGCGAGGAATGATATTCGCCCAGCGACACCATCGTGCCCGCGCGATAGCCGGTTTCCTCCTCCAGCTCGCGCGTCGCCGCCACCGCCGCCGCTTCGCCGGCGGCATCGTCGCCGACCAACCCGGCGGGCAGTTCGATGCAGTTGCGGGCCAGCGGTACGCGATATTGTTCGACCAGCAGAACATGACCGTCATCGATCGCGACGATTACCGCCGCGCCGATGCCGTTCGCCCGGCCGACATATTCCCAGCGGCCGCGCTTTTTCGCGGTGATGAAGCGGCCGGCCCACATCACCTCTTCGGGTGCATCGGCGTCGATCATAGTTCGATCAACCGGTCGGGGAGTTCGTTCATTTGCCTGTCTCCTGTCGGAAAATGTTCGGTCAGCACCTGGCCGATCGCGCCCACCGCCTGAACGAGGCCGTCGGCGGGGCGATCCTGTTTCAGCGCGATCAGCAACGCCGCCAGCGCATCGCCCCACACCGCCTGATCGACCCGGTCGTGGATCGCGGCCTCGGCGATCAGTTCGGCACGATGTTCGTCGAGCGAGAGGTAGAGTAGCACGCCGGTCGCCGCCACCGTGCGCCGTTCGGCGGCGGCGCGGAACAGCAGCAGCGCACGGGCATGGACCCGCCGCGCCTTGGTCGACGCCGGGGTCAGCGCCATGCGCAGCGGCATCCACGCGCAGCCATAGCGCACGATCAGGAACACTGCGGCCTGCACCCACGCCATCGTCGTCAGCAGGAACAGCGGGGCAGGGGCATCGCCCCACGGTTCGGCCCAGCCATGGAAGGCCAGCAGCCATCCCGGCCACAGCGCGGTCGCGGCCAGCACCAGCAGCATCGCCAGCACCGCCATGTGCAGCCCGACATCGTGATAGGCGTCCGACCGCCGGGCGAGCACGACGACGATCTCGCCTTCGGTCGTTGCCTCTGCGGTCGCCACGGCATCGCGGATGCGTGCGCGATCGGTATCGGTCAATTCCATCACCAATTCCCCGACGCGCCGCCGCCGCCGCCGGAGCCGCCACCCCCGCCGGTAAAGCCGCCCCCGCTCCAGCCGCCACCCGAACTGCCGCGCGACGATCCACCGGACCATCCCCCGCCACGACTGCCGCCGCGCGCGGCACTGCGCGCCAATTCGTCGGCGATCGACCACAGCACGACCTGCGCGACATCACCCGCCGTGCTGCTGCGATGCGGCTGGCCCCATGGGCCCCGCCGCCGCTGCCGCGACACGGCAAGGATACCAAAGATCAACAGGCCGAACCCGATGAAGAACACGATCCCGATCACCGCACCGCCATCCGAGTCCGATGTCTGCTGGCGACGCCCCCGGTCGAACGCGTCGGCGGCGGCATCGACCTTTGCCTGCGCCTCTTCCGGGCTGGCACGCAGCAGCGCGATCACCGCATCGGTGCCCGCCGTCATCGCCGCCGGAACATCGCCCGTCTTCAGCTTCGGCATCATCTGTTGTTCGATGATCGTACGCGACATCGCGTCGGTCAGCACTGGTTCCAGTCCATAGCCGACCTCCAGCCGTGGTCCGCGCTGCCCGGCGGGATTGTTCGGCGCGATCAGCAGGATGACGCCGTTATCCACACCCTTCAGACCGACCCCCCAGGCGCGCAGCAGTTTGTTGGCATATTCCTCCAGCGGATAGCCCTGCACGTCGCCGATCGTGGCGACGACCAGCTGCCGCTTGGTATCCCGCTGTAAAGCCTGCAATTTCTGCGTCAGGTCGGCACGGGTCTCCGCCGGCAGGACGTTGGCGTCGTCGACGACCAGCCCGGAAAACTTCGGAAATGTCTGCGCGGCCGCCGGCAGCGCAACCATTGTCCACAACGTTATCCACAGGGCGAACAGGATGCGCCGCATGGGGCTACGCGTCAGTTCGCGTTGCCGAAATCGACCTGCGGCGCGACCTCGGCCCCGGCCTGCGCCTGGAAGCTCTGCTTGGGTTTTGCGCCGTAAAAGACCTTGGCCCCGATCGCGTCGGGAAAGGTGCGGATGCGCGTGTTATAGGCCTGTACCGCGTCGTTGTAATCGCGCCGGGCGATGGTGATGCGGTTCTCGGTCCCTTCCAGCTGCGATTGCAGCGCCAGGAAATTCTGGTTGCTGGTCAGCTGCGGATACGCCTCGACCACGGTGCGCAACTGGCCCAGCGCCTGGGTCAGCTGGTTCTGCGCCGCCTGGAATTTCTGAAAGGTCGCCGGGTCGGACAGATCGTCGGTGGTGACGTTGATCGACGTCGCCTGTGCGCGGGCCTGCGTCACCTGCGTCAGCACGCGCTCTTCCTGCTTCGCGAACCCCTTCACCGTCGCGACCAAGTTGGGTATCAGGTCGGCGCGGCGCTGATACTGGTTCTGCACCTCGCCCCATTTGGCGTTCACCTCTTCCTCGGCGGTCGGCACGCTGTTTACGCCGCACGCCGCCAGCGGCACCGCCGCCATCACCATCATCGCCCGCCGCATGTGCATGTCTTCCCACCTGAACCTTGCCTATTGCCATCGTATCGAAGCACTATGGCGCCCTCAAGCAGAGACGGGAGGGTCCAAGTCCATGCTCAAGGAGTTCCGCACCTTCGTCGCGCGCGGCAACGTGCTCGACCTCGCGGTCGGCGTCATCATCGGCGCGGCGTTCGGCACGATCACCAAATCGCTGACCGACGACATCATCATGCCGGTCATCGGCTGGCTGTTCGGCGGCTTCGACTTCTCGAGCTATTTCATCAAGCTCGGCCCGATCCCGGCGACCTACAAGGGTAGCCCGGACAGCTACACCGCGCTGAAGGAAGCCGGCGTGCCGCTGTTCGGCTATGGCCAGTTCGTCAGCGTGATCATCAATTTCCTGATCCTCGCCTTCATCGTGTTCCTGCTGGTCAAGTTCGTGAACCGCGCGATCGCGACGGTGCATCAGGAACAGAAGACCGGCGACGTGCCGCCCGCCGCCGATCCGCCCGAAGTGGCGCTGCTGCGCGAAATCCGCGACGAACTGCGCGCCGCAAAGAAGCTGCCCGAATAATGCCATACCCCCGCGCAGGCGGGGGGCCAGCGCCAAGAACGCGGCGGCAATGCGTGGAACCCTGGATCCCCGCCTGCGCAGGGGTACGAAAGGGTCAGGCCGCGGCCAGTTCCTGCGCGGCCGCCGCCGCCAGGCTGGTGCCATCGAGGATGCGCGCGGTTTCGTCGCGGACGCGCGCCATCGCGTGGCGGATGGCGCAGCTCGCCTCGTCCTTGCAATCGCCGCACGGGCGGTACGCGGTGCGGCTGACACAGGGGACCAGCGCCAGCGGCCCTTCGATCACGCGGATGATCTCACCCAGCGAAATCAGGTGCGCGGGGCGGGCAAGATGATAGCCGCCTGCCTTGCCGCGCGTCGACGACAGGAACCCGGCCTCACGCAGGTCGGCGAGGATCAGTTCGAGGAACTTGCGCGGCACATTCGCGGCGGTGGCGATGCGGTGCATCGGCATCGGTGCCTCGCCCGCAGGCTGTTCGGCCAGAAACAGCATCGCGCGAAGCGCATAGCGGGAACGCTGGGTCAGCATGATCCGATTGCCCATGCCACCGCATCGCGCGCAAGGGAAGTCCGCTTCTTTTCAAAGCGCTTCCGAACGCCTATATGCCCCTTTGTCGGCTTCCAGCCGGCTATGACGATAAACTGCGGCGTGCAATAGACGCAGCGGACCCGGGGGCAGTACCCGGCGGCTCCACCATAAGGTGGTGTTACTGGACACCGTTTCTGACGGGGCCGAACCAGGATCGACGTGTGTTGAAAAGCGCTGTTTTCGTTCGGAATGGGACCACCGCAACGGCCCATACACACAAGTGCCAACGATAACGAAGCACTCGCGATTGCGGCGTAACTAAGGGCCTCACGGCCTGAAGTTACTCTAAAATAGCGCGGTTGGACCGAACCGGGCAACAGAATCGGATTCCAGCGGTACGGGGAGCACCGGGCAACAGAAGCTCCCCACCTTTCCACGAATTTGATCGGGACGGCAGGGGGCGCAGGTTACCCGACGCAGGTTGGGGTCTCTGACCGCCATGCGCTATCTTTCCAGAACCCGCTCTCTTCCATCGTCACCCCGGATCAAGTCCGGGGTGACGGAAGGGGCGCATCGTCGAAAGATCGCCGTCGAATGACGACCGGATACGGGCCGCAAGGTTCCCCGCGCGCGGCTTCCACGCTACGCCCCGCGCCATGGACACCCAACTCATAGCCCTGCTCATGCTTGTCGCGTTCTGCGCCGGCACCATCGATGCGATGGCGGGCGGGGGCGGGCTCATCACCATCCCGGCGCTGCTCGCCGCCGGCGTCCCGCCGGTCGTGGCGCTCGGCACCAACAAGCTGCAAAGCGCGTTCGGCACCGCGGGTGCGACCTTCGCCTTCTGGCGCAAGGGGCATATCGACCTCAACCGGTCGTGGCGGCTCGCGCTCGCCTCGTTCGGTGGGGCGGCGGTCGGCGCGGCGCTGGTGCAGCGGATCGACCCGCATTTCCTGGCCGGTCTGCTGCCGATCCTGCTGGTCGTGATGGCGCTGTATTTCCTGTTCGGGCCGCGCCTGTCCGATGTCGACACCCATGTCCGCCTCGCGCCCGCCGGGCTGCTGCTCGCGGTGGCAGGGATCGGTACCTATGACGGGTTTTTCGGCCCCGGCACCGGATCGTTCTTCACGTTGCTGTTGGTCACTGCCGCCGGCATGGGCGCGACGCGGGCGGTGGCGCATACCAAGCTGCTGAACCTCGCCAGCAACCTGGCCGGCGTGGCGGTGCTGGTCGCGGGCGGCCATGTGTGGTGGACGCTGGGCCTCGCCATGGCAGTCGCCAGCATCGCCGGGGGACAGCTCGGCGCGGCGCTGGCGATCCGCTTCGGCGGGAAGGCGATCCGGCCGCTGCTGGTGGTGGTGTCGCTGGCGCTGACGGTGAAGCTGGTCGCGGACCCGGCCAATCCGCTGCGGGTGTGGTTGGGGGTGTAGCTCTCTCCCGTTCGGTTCGAGCAGCTTCGAGCTTGTCGAGAAGCGTCCGTCGAGAACTTGGCCGTTTGGGGCAACCCCTTCTCGACTTCGGTTCTCGACAAGCTCGAACCTGCACTCGAAGCGAACGGGGTGGGGAATGATGGAGAAGGAGATCAGTCCAGCCGCGCGCCCGCAATCCGCGTCAACCGGCACGCCAGGTCCGCTTCCCCCGACGCCACGATCCAGTCCGCCCCATCCGCCACGATGCCCGTGGTGAACACGACCGGCTGCGGCAGATACGCCTGATGCGCGATCGGCGCGATCAGTGCGGGGGCCGCCTCCAGCACCGGCCGCGATTCGTCGCGCTCCAGCACGGTGCGCACCTCCGCATCGATCAGCGCGCGATAGGTGCGATACACCCCGACCGCGCCCTGTTTCTCGACGCCGTGATACAGCAACATCCACCCGCGCTGCGTCCGCACCGGCGGCGTGCCCCCGCCCAGCTTGTACGCCGCCGCCCCCTTCAACGGCCGCAGCGCCGGTTCGCTCAGCGGCCGCCAGTGCAGCATGTCGGGGGAGGTCGCCAGGTTGATGCTCGGCCCGCTGCCCTCCGCGCCATCGGGCGCCGCGACGAACCACGCATCCGACAAGGGCCGGGTGAGCGACACATAGCGATCGCCGACCCGCCCCTCGAACGGCACCATGTCCTTGTTGCCATGGTCGAGCACGATCCCCTGCGACCGCCAATCGAACCCGTCGTCCGAGCGGTACAGTACGGTGCACAGCCGCCCGCCCGACACGCCGCACACCGTCATCCAGTAGGTGCCGTCGATCAGGACGATGCGCGGGTCCTCGACACCGTACTGGGCATAGTCGGCCGACGGCTCGACCGCGCGGTCGTAATGCACCGCCACCACCCGCTGCCCATCGGCCGACAGCTCGACCGGCAACAGCCACGACAGCGAGGTGAGGCCGAGGAACGGATACGCCCCGCCCTTCAACGAAAAGAAGCGCGGATCGCTGACGTCCGCCGTATCCGCCGGGAACGCATCCAGCATATAGCCACCCGCCGTCCAGCGGATCGATTGCACATGGCCGTCGCGCACCGGTTCGCTGAGCGCCTCCGCGACTCGCACCAGCAGCAGCAGGTTGCCGTTCGGCAACCGCGTCAGCGCCGGGTTGAACGCCCCCAGCACGAAGGTCGGCTCGGCAATGCCCCGCCGGAGCGGCGATCGGGTCAGGTCGACATCGTCGGGCGCGAAGACGATGCGGTCGTCGCTCACTGTGGTGCCCCGTCGTCCTGCAGCGACTGGTGATGGCGAATCACCTCGTCGATGATGAAGCGCAGGAATTTCTCGGAAAATTCGGGATCGAGATCGGCATCGCGGGCCAGCGACCGCAGCCGCGCGATCTGCGACTCCTCGCGCCCCGGATCGGCCGGGGGCAGGCCGTTCTCGGCCTTGTAGTGGCCCACCGCCTGCGTCACCTTGAACCGCTCGGCGAGCAGGAAGACCAGCGCCGCATCGATATTGTCGATGCTCTGGCGGAAGCGTTGCAGCGTCGCGTCGGGCATGATGTCCTTCCTGATCGGCGGCGGGAGCCGGGGACTGCCCCTTTCGCGCGACGGGACGTGGGTTGCAACCCGCCTTTCCCTTGCGTTCGCGTGTTCGAACGGCCACATCGCTTGGGACATGACGGCTACCCTGCACCGCCTCGACAAGCGCACCGACCCCTCGCTCGATCCGCTGATGGCGCTGGTCGCCGACGACATGAATCGCGTGAACGCGGTCATCCTCGATCGCATGCAGTCGAAAATTCCGCTG
This sequence comes from Sphingomonas sp. Leaf23, assembly GCF_001421585.1. Lineage (NCBI taxonomy): Bacteria > Pseudomonadati > Pseudomonadota > Alphaproteobacteria > Sphingomonadales > Sphingomonadaceae > Sphingomonas > Sphingomonas sp. Leaf23. The sequence goes on from NZ_LMKR01000002.1 coordinate 216,379, forward strand.
ATCCCCGAACTGGCCGGTCACCTGATCGCCGGCGGGGGGAAGCGGATGCGGCCGATGCTGACGCTCGCGAGTGCCCGGCTGATCGGCTATGGCGGCACGCGCCACCACCTGCTGTCGGCGGCGGTCGAGTTCATCCATACCGCGACGCTGCTGCACGACGATGTGGTCGACGGGTCGGACCTGCGGCGGGGCAAGCGTACCGCCAACATCATCTGGGGCAATCCGGCCAGCGTGCTGGTCGGCGACTTCCTATTTTCCAAGAGCTTCGAGCTGATGGTCGAGGCGGAAAGCCTGAAGGCGCTGCGCGTCCTGTCGGGTGCCTCGGCGGTGATCGCGGAAGGGGAAGTGAACCAGCTGACTGCGATCCGCCGGATCGACACGCCCGAGGATCGCTATCTCGACATCATCGGGGCGAAGACCGCCGCGCTGTTCGCCGCCGCATGCCGCATCGCCGCGATCGTCGCCGATCGCTCGGACGCCGACGAAGCCGCGCTCGACGCCTATGGCCGCAACCTCGGCATCGCGTTCCAGCTGGTCGACGACGCGATCGATTACGTGTCCGACGCCGATACCATGGGCAAGGACGCGGGCGACGATTTCCGCGAGGGCAAGATGACGCTGCCCGTCATCCTCGCCTATGCGCGCGGTGACGAGGAATCGCGGGCCTTCTGGCGCGATGCGGTGTCGGGCAAGCGGGCGAGCGATGCCGATCTGGCGCACGCGATCACCCTGATCCGGTCGACCCGCGCGGTCGACGACACGCTGGCGCGCGCCCGCCATTATGGCCAGCGCGCGATCGATGCGATCGGGCGTTTCCCCAATGGTCCGGCCAAGGATGCGATGATCGAAGCGGTCGAGTTCGCCATCCGCCGCGCCTACTGAACCGGATACGATTCGGCAGGAAACGCTTTATAAACAATATCCTGTGACATTTCGTGCCGCGCATGACGCTGTGCGCCGCTACGGTACAGGACAACCATGCAGATCGCCGACGATCCCGCCTTTCGCGGGGCCATCACTTCCGCGCCGTGGATGCTGGACTTCGCATTGTTCGGGCATTGGGATCTCGGAACTGTGCAGCGCTTCGGCGCGGCGATTCGCGACGCGGTGATGCGGCTGCCTACGCTCGGCGTCCGGCCGGGGGAGCAGGTCGCGCTGTTCGACATCACCGGCTTCGCGGTCCAGTCGCCCGACGTCCTCGCCGCGATCGGTGCCATCGCCGACCGCTCGCGCACGACCTCGCGCAAGATCGCACTGGTGCGCAACAGCGCGCTGCTGTCGATGCAGGCGAAACGCGCGCTGCCCCACCTGCCGATGTTCGATTCGCGCGAGGAAGCGCTGGTGTGGTTGCGCGAGGAGGCGGCGGCCTGACCATCCCACTAACGTCACCCCGGGCTTGACCCGGGGTCCCGCTGCCTTGTCCAACGCCAGAAGAAGAAGCGGGACCCCGGATTAAGTCCGGGGTGACGTTCATGCCGGGCTTTCCTACAGCCCCAAGCCCTGCGACACTCCGGTTACGCTCTTTCGCATCGTGACCGCGTGACCCCCGCCACCGCAAACGCCACGCCGCGCGCGAAACCGTGGCGAGTGTGAACTTTGTGAACTTTGGACCTCAGGCCGCCCGTTTTTCCAGCGCCTGCGCGGCCTCCGCCATCAGCGTGGCGATGATCTCGGCCGCCGGTTCTTCCTTCGTCACCATGCCGACCGACTGCCCGGCCATCAGGCTGCCATGCTCGACATCGCCGTCGATCACCGCACGGCGCAGCGCGCCTGCCCAATAATGTTCGATCTGCAACTGCGCCTCGGCCATCGCGACGCTGCCTTCGTCGAGCAACTGCGCCACTTCGCGCTGCTTGGCGGTAAAAAGCTCGCCCCCGACATTCTTCAGCGCACGCACCGGAATGACGGGAAGCCGCGCGTCGATCTGCACGCTCGCCACGGCATCGCGCGCCGACGCCCGCAGAAACGCCTTCTTGAACGCCGGATGCGCGATCGATTCGGTCGCGCAGACGAACCGCGTGCCGAGCTGCACGCCCGCCGCACCCATATCGAGGTAGCCGGCGATCGCCTCGCCCCGGCCGATCCCACCGGCGACGAACACCGGCACCTGCTCGGCGACCTCGGGCAGCATTTCCTGCGCCAGCACGCTGGTCGACACCGGACCGATATGGCCGCCGGCCTCCATCCCCTCGATCACCAGCGCATCGGCGCCCGAGCGGATCAGCTTCTTGGCCAGCGCGAGGGCCGGGGCGAACGCGATGACCTTGGCCCCGGTCGCCTTGATCGCCTCCAGCGACCCCTTGGGCGGCAGGCCGCCGGCCAGCACGACATGGGTGACGCGGTGGCGGCCGCACACGTCGATCAGGTCGAACAGCGCCGGGTGCATCGTGATCAGGTTCACGCCGAACGGCTTGTCCGTCAGCGCCTTGGTCCCGGTAATCTCGGCATCCAGCAGCTCGGGCGTCATCGCCCCGCACGCGATCACGCCGAACCCGCCGGCGTTGGAGATGGCGGCCACCAGGTTGCGTTCGGACACCCACGACATCGCGCCGCACAGGATCGCGGTGTCGGAGCCAAGGAATTCACAGCCGCGCGCCATGCGGCGCGCCAGGCGCTCGGCGCCGATCGATGCGTTGGTCATGGCTCCCGCCTAGCGCGGGGCGACCGCTTCGGGCAAGCAGGGACGATGATGCGACAGGAACATGGCGAGCTGGTGGTGGTCACCAACGGGCAGGGGCTGGTGCTGGTAACGGGGCAGGTGCGCCACTGGGTCGAATCGACCGGCATCGCCGACGGGCTGCTCACCCTGTTCTGCCGCCACACCTCCGCCTCGCTGCTGATCCAGGAAAATACCAGTGAGACGGCGCGCGACGATCTGGAGCGCTATTTCCGCCACATCGCGCCCGAAAGCGACCGCTATGCCCATGCCGAGGAAGGGCCGGACGACATGCCCGCACATCTGCGCACCGCGCTGACCGGCGTGTCGCTGTCGATTCCGGTGGTCGGTTACCGCCCGGTGCTGGGCATCTGGCAGGGTATCTACCTGTTCGAACACCGGAGAGCCGCGCACCGGCGGCGCGTCGCGGTCCACCTGATCGGCGAGTAGCGAACGGCGGATACGCAGTTCGCTCCGCGCGTTCAGGGAGCAGTGCTGAGCTGACGAAGCGAGTACGCTATGGCAGGCGGGCGTATCCACATCGTAGGGCAGGGAGAAACCCTGTCGCTTATCGCACGACGCTATGGCACCGGCGTCCGGACGCTCGCCCGTCTCAACGGTATTCGCAATCCCGATCGGATCGGCATCGGTCAGCGGTTGCTGCTTCCAGCTTCCCTATCGCCTCCAGCGCGCCGGACAGCGCCGCGACCTTCCCGACAAACGACCCAGATCGGCGGCGGGCGTCTGGTGCTGACGGCGATTGATGTCTTGAACATCAAAAAGACGGTGCAGACCGAATGGGTACAATGGGCCGGTGCTGCGCAGGCGCACGGCATCATCGATACCATTTTGAATCGCACGGCATCGGGCCGTTGGGGATCAACCGTTGCCAGCGTAGTGAACGCTCCGTTCCAGTTCTCGGACATCAATGGCCCCATTTCCCGACGGCATGGACGCCGTTCCGTAGAGCAGTATCCCGCAAGCTCGATCAGTACGCGAGTTCATCAGACAGTAGATGATTATCTCGCACTGCGAGCCGCGGGGCGGGCATCGATCGTCGATACGCATTTGAATTATGCCAACCCGAAATATTCGGATGCAAAGAACCTCAAGTGGATAAACGCTTTGGATGGTCCACGGCTCGGTCGTGGCGATGCCGTCCACTATCATGGCACTGTGCCCGAACTGCAACGCCGCCGCCCTGGCCGGTTTCGCGTGGTTTTGTCCGAAACTGCGGAGCCGGACCATCGGCCGCCGGCAACGGCTAACACGATCGATGGGAATGCCGTAGCCGCAGCGAACGGCGTCCAGGTGAAAAATGCCGGAGTTCGGATCGGGCGCCTTGATCCTGCCATGAGCCTTGTGATCCGTGCGGTTGCCGAAATCGCTGTGCAACAGAATTTGCCAACTCCGGTCATCACGTCCGGGAACGACAGCCATCACGGTCGTCGATCCCTCCACTATGCCGATCGGGCACTCGATTTCCGCGGTAACAATATTACCGTGGCGCAGGGGCGAGCCTGGCAGGTGGCAGTCCGCCAACGGTTGGGGAACGACTATGATGTCCTGTTTGAAACCTTTCCGAATCCGGCAAACAATCACCTGCACGTCGAACATGACCCGAACTGACGGCGGTCGGGTGCGCCATCGTGTCACAGCGATGGCAGCGGTCCTGTGCAGCGCGGCGATTGCCGGTTGTTCGGCTGCGGTCCCACCGCCGCCCGGCAACGACGGCAGTGAAGCGGTTGCTGGCCGCGCGACAGGCGAACGGCGATTGTCGAACGATGCCGGATCGACTGCCCCGGCCGAAGCCGGCGTAGCCGAAAACACAGCGGATGCGCTTCGACCGACCGGCGCGCCCGGCCCGGCGCCACGCAGCTCGAATCGTTACACGGTGTCACAGGTACTGGGAAAGCGCGACCGGACGCTCGTCGGCGGCGACGCTGTGTGCGACATCAGCTTCGTCTATGCCGGGCGAGAGGCAGAGGGCGTATTCTGGGAAGAACCCTGCGATGCCGTCACCGCAACGATGATGGACCGCGCCCAGCTGGAACGGCTGAACCGCTGGGAGCGCCTTGATCGGTTCCAGCAGGGGTTCGTTCAGCAGATGCCGGGCGGCAAAGTATTGTACGTCGGTGGAGCATTCTCCGCCGCCGTCTATCCTTATGGTACGACCGGCACGGTCGAAGAAGTGACCGTGGCCGACTGACCTATTCGGCGTCCAGCCCGTAGGCGGTGTGCAGCACGCGCACGGCCAGTTCGGTGTAATCCTCTTCGATCAGCACGCTGACCTTGATCTCCGACGTGGTGATCGCTTGAATGTTGATGCCGCGATCGGCCAGCGCGGTGAACATCGTCGATGCGACACCGGCGTGGCTGCGCATGCCGACGCCCACCACCGACACTTTGGCGACGCGGGTGTCGTGCAGCACCTTCTGGAACCCGATGTCGGTCTTCGCCTTTTCCAGCGTGTCGAGCGCGCGGGCCAGTTCCGCCGACGGCACGGTGAAGGTCACGTCGGTCGATCCGGTCGAATGGGCGATGTTCTGCACGATCATGTCGACGTTGATGCCGGTGCCGGCCAGCGGCGCAAAGATCGATGCCACCGCGCCGGGGCGGTCGGGCACCGCGACCAGCGTGATCTTCGCCTCGTTCTTGTCGTGGGCGATACCGGTGATGAGCTGCCGTTCCATGTCCGTCACTTCCTCTTCGCCGACGATCAGCGTTCCACGATAACCATCCTCGTCGCGGGTATCGTCGAACGACGACAGCACGCGCACGCGGACCTTTTCCTTCATTGCCAGCCCGACCGAACGGGTCTGGAGCACCTTTGCGCCCACCGAGGCGAGCTCGAGCATTTCCTCGTACGTCACCCGCGCCAGCTTGCGCGCGCGCGGCACGATGCGCGGGTCGGTGGTATAGACGCCGTCGACATCGGTGTAGATGTCGCAGCGATCGGCCTGCATCGCCGCCGCCATCGCCACCGCCGACGTGTCCGACCCGCCGCGCCCCAGCGTGGTGATGCGCTGCGCATCGGTCACGCCCTGGAACCCGGGGATGACCGCCACTTCGCCCTTGTTCAGCGATTCGTCGAGCGCGGTCGTGTCGATCGATTCGATCCGGGCGGTGGCATGCGCGTCGCTGGTGCGGATCGGCAGCTGCCAGCCGAGCCACGAGCGCGCCGGCACGCCGATCGCCTGCAATGCGATGGCCAGCAGCCCGCTGGTCACCTGTTCGCCCGACGACACGACGGCATCATATTCGCGCGGATCGTACAGTGCCGACGCCTCGCGACAAAAGCCGACCAGTCGGTCGGTGTCGCCGGCCATGGCGGATACGACCACCGCGACCTGGTTGCCGGCCTCCACCTCGCGCTTCACGCGCGCGGCGACGCTCCGAATACGTTCGATCCCCGCCATCGAGGTGCCACCGAACTTCATCACGATCCGCGCCATGCGTTTTGCCATTCATCCTTGGGGGGAATGGCGGCGGCTGATAGGAGAGCGCCATGACGAACGCAAGCGAAGCAATCTTTATGTCGCCAAAAGCCACGTCGACGCAATCAAGCGTCGTGGCTCGTGAAGCGGCCCATTTCGGCGAGATGGCCGCCGACTGGTGGAACCCCAAGGGCAGCTCGGCGATGCTCCACCGGCTGAACCCGGTGCGGCTGGCCTTTGTCCGCGCGGCGATCGATTCGCACTGGGACGGCGACACCGCGGGCTTCACCCCGCTGGCCGGCAAGACCGTGCTCGATGTCGGCTGCGGCGCGGGGTTGCTCGCCGAACCGCTCGCGCGATTGGGTGGGCAGGTGACCGGCGTCGACGCCGCGCCCGAGAATATCGGTGCCGCCGCCGCTCATGCTGCGCTCACTGGTCTGTCGATCGAATATCTGGCGGGCGGCGTGGAGGCGATTGCCGGGCGGCAGTTCGATCTGGTCACCTCGCTGGAGGTGATCGAGCATGTCGCCGACCCCGTCGCCTTTGCGCGCGGGTTGGCCTACGCGGTGGCGCCGGGCGGGCTGCTCGTCGTCTCCACGCCCAACCGCACCGCGCTGTCGCGCCTCGCGATGATTACCGTGGCCGAAGGGTTCGGCATGATCCCGCGCGGCACCCATGACTGGGACCGGTTCCTCACCCCCCCGGAACTGACCGCGCATCTGGCGGCAGCGGGGATGACGGTCTCCCCGCCCAGCGGCCTGTCGTTCACGGCGGCGCGGGGCTTTACGTTGTCGGACGATATCTCGCTCGACTATTTCCTGACGGCGACGCGGGGCTGACCCCGCGCCGCTGCCACGTCACTTCTTGTCGAGGTTGATGACGAACATCGGCCCGAATTCGAACACCTGCTTGCCCGTCGCGAGTTGCAGCGACGCCATCAGCTCGCCCGCCGCATAGTCGCGATCGGCCTTGCCCGCGACCTGATGGAATTCGAATGCCTCGCCGACCTCGATCGGGCCGCCGATGACCTGGCTATAGGGTTCCTTGTTCAGCTGGATGCCCGCCACCGCGATTCGCGCCTTGGTGCCAGGCGTCATCCCGCTGGCCCGCGCGTGAAAAGCGAGGACGAGGCGATCGCCCTTTGCCACCGGCGCGTTGGTCGGTGACTGGAGCTGGATCTTCCACGCATCCTTGTCCGCACCCGGAATGGCGAGGCGGATGACCTTGCCGCCATCGACCTCCTTCACCCGCGTCAGCGGCGGCTTGGGCAGGCCATAGACGTTCAGGCTCGCGGGCAGCGGCGCGTTGATGACCTTTGCGGCGAAATCCTCGGCCGTTTGCGCGACGACCGGCGCGGCGACCATGGCGACCGCTGCGGCCACCATCCAATCCTTGTGCATAACCCCTCCCAAGGCATGTTTATCGAGGACGCGATGCTAATCGTATCCGTATCGTCGGATCAACCGTCAACGTTGTCAGAATTTGCGATGGGCGGCAGGGGCTCCCATGTCGATGGCATGAACGATCCGCTTGCCCGCTTCGTCGACGCCCAACGCGACAGCTATCCCACCGCGCTGGCCGAACTGCGCGCGGGTGCGAAGCGCAGCCACTGGATGTGGTTCGTCTTTCCCCAGATTCGCGCGCTGGGGCACAGCGCAATGGCGCAGGCCTATGCCATCGCCGACCGTGCCGAAGCGCAGGCCTATCTCGCGCATCCGTTGCTCGGCGCACGGCTGGTCGAATCGGTGGACGCGTTGCTCGGGCATCGCGGGACCGACATCGCCGCGATCCTCGGCGACGTCGACGCAATGAAACTACGGTCGTCGATGACGCTGTTCGAGGCTGCTGGGGGTGCGAGCGAGCCCTGCTTTGCCGCGATCCTCGATGCCTTTTATGGCAGTGACCGTGATCCGGCGACGCTACGCCTACTGGGCTAGGAGCGCCATCCGCCGGGCGACGGCGGGCAGGGTGCCGTCGTCGAAGGCGCTGGCAAGCAGCCCTTCGTTGAACCGGTCGCCCCGGATCAGGGTCGTCAGCAGGTCCGCCAGCCGATGGGCGTCGGCAAGCGCGATCCGCGTCGGATCGCCCCGCAGCGCGCGATAGTCGGGGCCAGCGGCAAAGTCGGGCCATGCGATATCGGGGCGAACCCAATGTGCGGCGTAGGCGGCGGCGACAAATGCCCCCGCCTCCCGCGACAGCTGGGAATAGGGCATCTCCACCACCCCATCCGACGATCCGCCGCCGCCCCATGATCCGAACGCGAACCCCGGCGTATCGAATATCGCCGCGAACGGTGCCAGCGGGGCGGGGTCGGGGGGCGGCAGGCGCCCGATCACCGCGGCGTCAGCTTCAGCAGCTTGGCGTTCGCGCCGTCCTGCAACACCCAGATCGCGCCATCGGGGCCTTCCTCGACCTCGCGGATGCGGGCGTTGATCGGCCACTGGTCGCCCTTGGCGGCATTGGTGCCGTTGACGTCGACCCGGACCAGCGCCTCGCTCGACAGGCCGCCGATGAACAGGTCGCCGGCATATTGCGGGAACAGCTTGCCCGAATAGACGATCAGCCCGCCGGGCGAGATCACCGGGTTCCACGCGACCTTGGGCGCCTCCAGGTCGGGGCGGGTGCTGTGGCGCGGGATCGGCCGGCCGTCATAATGATCGCCCTCCGACACCAGCGGATAGCCATAGTTGCGGCCCGCGACGATCAGGTTCACCTCGTCGCCGCCCTTCGGCCCCATTTCCTGCTCCCACAGATTGCCCTGCCGGTCGAAGGCGATCCCCAGCAGGTTGCGATGGCCGTACGACCATACCGCCGGATGGAATCCTTTCGCAGTCAGGCCCGGATCGCCCGCCGGCTTTCCGTCGAGCGTCAGGCGCAGCACCTTGCCCAGTGTCGCCTTCGGGTCCTGCGCCGGATCGAATTTCTGCCGTTCGCCATTGGTGAAGAACAGGTGCTGGCCATCGGGGGCAAAGGCGATGCGGCCCGAATAATGGCCGTCGCCGCTGACGAACGGCGTGGCGCGGAACAGTTCGGTGATGCCCGTCACGCGGTTGCCGTCGAGCACGCCGCGCGCCAGCACCACGCCCTTGCCACCGTCCCCCGCGACCGAATAGCTCAGATACACCCGCCGGCTGCTGGCGAAATCGGGGGCAAGCACGACGTCCATCAGCCCGCCTTGCCCGGCCGAATCGACGGGAATCGTCGCGGCGGTCGTCTTCTGGCTGCCATCGGCGCTGACCAGCACCAGCGTGCCGCCCTTCTCGGTCACCAGCATCCGCCCGTCGGGCAGGAAGGTCATCGCCCACGGCGCGTTGAAGGTCGTCACTTCGCGAGTCGCGAACGGCACGCCCCCGGTCGGGGTGGTCGCGGTCGGCGTCGGCGTGGGGGTGGCGGTGGGGGCGGGCGACACCGTGCCCGGCACATCGCTACCGCCGCCATTGCACGCGACCAGCAACATCGCGGCGGGAATCAGCGCATGGATCGGCAGCATCGTAAAAATCCTCTCGCAATATCGTTCTTGATCGTTCTTGCCCATGGCAACGCGCCGGCGGGCACGGCCGATCCGGCGGCCCTTGCCCAGACATGGTTTTTTACATATATGAGCGTTGCTTCCTCGACATCGCCAACGTGCCGAGGCCGGTTCCCAAAGGGGCCGGCAACGAAGCGGCGCATCTGATGGAGACGGCATGGCGGATATCGCCGAACTGACGCGACTGATCGAACCCGAGGCGAAAGCGCTGGGGTTCGCGCTGGTGCGCGTGAAGATGATGGGCGGCAAGTCGGACCCGACGCTGCAGATCATGGCCGAACGGCCCGACACGCGCCAGCTGACAATCGACGACTGCGCCGAACTGTCGCGCCGCATCTCCGACCTGATGGACGAGAACGATCCGATCGAGGAGGCGTATCGGCTGGAGGTTTCGTCGCCCGGCATCGACCGGCCGCTGACGCGCCTTGCCGATTACAACGACTGGAAGGGGTTCGAGGCGCGCGTGACGCTCGACGCGCCGATCGACAATCGCAAGCAGCTGACCGGCATCCTGCTGGGCGCCGAGGGCGATCAGGTCAGCATCGACGTGCGCAAGCACAAGGCGATGACCGTGCCGTTTTCGGCGATCATCGATGCGAAGCTGCTGATTACCGACGCCTTGCTGAAGGCCACTGCGCCGCTCTCTGCCGAGGGCGCCGACGAATTCGAAGACGAACCTGCCGACGACGAACCGGCTGACGCAGAAGGACAGAACTGACATGGCCACCGCCGTCACCGCCAACCGGGCGGAACTGATCGCGATCGCGAATGCGGTCGCATCGGAAAAGATGATCGACAAGGCCATCGTGATCGAGGCGATGGAAGACGCGATCCAGCGCGCCGCCAAGACCCGCTATGGCTCGGAAAACGACATCCGCGCGAAGCTCGATCCGAACACCGGCGACCTGCGCCTGTGGCGCGTGCTGGAAGTCACCGAGCTGGTCGACGACCATTTCAAGCAGATCGGCGAGAAGGACGCGCAGCGGCTGCAGAAGGGCGCGGTCGTCGGCGACTATATCGTCGACCCGCTGCCCCCGATCGAGTTCGGCCGCATCCAGGCGCAGGCATCGAAGCAGGTCATCCTGCAAAAGGTCCGCGACGCCGAGCGCGAGCGCCAATTCGAAGAGTTCAAGGATCGCCAGGGTGAGATCATCACCGGCGTCGTCAAGCGCGTCGAATTCGGCCACGTCGTCGTCGACCTTGGCCGTGCCGAAGGCGTCATCCGCCGCGACCAGCAGATTCCGCGCGAAGCGGTCCGCGTCGGCGACCGTGTCCGCTCGCTGATCTTGAACGTCCGCCGTGAAAACCGCGGGCCGCAGATTTTCCTCAGCCGCGCGCACCCCGACTTCATGAAGAAGCTGTTCGCGCAGGAAGTGCCCGAAATCTACGACGGCATCATCGAGATCAAGGCCGCCGCCCGCGACCCGGGTTCGCGCGCGAAGATCGGCGTCATTTCGCATGACGGCTCGATCGATCCGGTCGGCGCCTGCGTCGGCATGAAGGGCAGCCGCGTGCAGGCCGTCGTGCAGGAAATGCAGGGCGAAAAGATCGACATCATCCCGTGGTCGCCCGACACCGCGACCTTCGTCGTCAACGCGCTTCAGCCCGCCAACGTGGCGCGCGTGGTGCTGGACGAGGAAGAGGACCGGATCGAGGTCGTCGTTCCCGATGATCAGTTGAGCCTTGCCATCGGTCGTCGCGGCCAGAATGTCCGCTTGGCAAGCCAGCTGACCGGCAAGGCGATCGACATCCTGACCGAAGCCGATGCGTCGGAAAAGCGGCAGAAGGAATTCGTCGAACGCTCGGGCATGTTCGAGAAGGAACTGGACGTCGACGAGACGCTGGCACAGCTGCTGGTCGCCGAAGGGTTCGGTGAGCTGGAAGAGGTCGCCTATGTCGAGATCGACGAACTGGCGAGCATCGAAGGCTTCGACGAAGACCTCGCGCAAGAGCTGCAGAGCCGTGCGCAGGAAGCGATGGAGCGTCGCGAACAGGCATCGCGCGAAGAGCGTACCGCGCTCGGCGTCGAGGATGCGCTGGCCGAACTGCCGTACCTGACCGAAGCGATGCTGGTCACGCTGGGCAAGGCGGGCATCAAGACGCTCGACGACCTGGCCGACCTGGCGACCGACGAGCTGGTCGAGAAGAAGAAGGCCGAACCCCGCCGTCGCGGCGACGACGCCCCGAAGCGCGAAGCGCCCAAGGGTGGCATCCTGGCCGAATATGGCCTGAGCGACGAGCAGGGCAGCGAGATCATCATGGCCGCCCGTGCCCATTGGTTCGCCGATGAGGACGTTGCAGCAGAGACTTCGGAGGACGCCGTTGCGGAATCCGAACAATGACACCGCGCGGCTGACCGAAGGCCCGGAGCGCAGCTGCATCCTGTCGCGTGAGCATGGCTCACGCGATGGGCTGGTGCGGCTTGCCCTGTCGCCGGATGGCGACATCCTGCCCGATGTCCGTGCCAAGGCCCCCGGCCGTGGCGCGTGGATCGGCGTGACCCGTGCCGAGCTGGAAACGGCGATGGCCAAGGGCAAGCTGAAGGGTGCACTGGCGCGCGCGTTCAAGGGCGCGACGCTGGCGATTCCCGCCGACCTGCCGCAGCGGATCGAGGATGCGCTGCGGCGTCATGCGCTCGACCGGCTGGGACTGGAGGCGAAATCGGGCTATGTCGTGATCGGCGGCACCGCCATCGAGAAATCGGCGCGCAGCGGCAAGCTGTACGCGCTGTACCATGCCTCCGACGCCGCACCCGACGGCGCCGGAAAACTGGCCCAGGCATGGCGTGTCGGCACCGATGACGAAGGATCGGGGCGCAGGGGATTGGCATTGCCGGTCCCACGCACCATATTGTCATTGGCGCTTGGGCGCGAAAATGTGGTACATGTCGGCCTGACCGACGCACGAGCGGCACAGCGAGCCAATGACGCGCTGTCCCGCTGGCTGCACTTTATCGGACCCGAACCTATCCCTGCGGCTTGCGAAACACCTTCGCAGGGCGCATCGACCGCGCAATTTTCCGGCATGGACGATGCCGGTCACCTGGGCGTCGACCAATTGAAGCAGGACTCTGAGTAACCGGATGAGCGACATCGACAACGACAAGCCGAAGCTGGGCACCCGCGCGCCGCTCGGCCTCAAGCGCACCGTGGAGACCGGCAAGGTGAAGCAGAGCTTCAGCCACGGCCGTTCCAATACGGTGGTCGTGGAGGTGAAGCGCCGCCGTGTGCTCGGCCGTCCCGGCGAGGAACAGCAGGGCGGCGAGCAGCAGGCTGCGCCCGAGGCAGCAGCGGCGGCACCCGCCCCGCAGCGTGCACCGGCACCTGCTCCGGCAGCACCCGCTCCCCGTCCCGCCGCCAGCAGCAATGCCAATGCCGGCCTGTCGCGGCTCGAACTGCAGGCCAAGCTGCTGCGCGAGGCCGAAGAGGCACGCATGAACGCGGCCGAGGAACATCGTCGTCGCGACGAACGGATCGCGCGGGAAACCGCCGAGGCCGAGCGTGCCCGCGTCGAGGAAAAGGCGCGCGCCGCCGCCGAGCCGACCCCGGCACCTGTCGTGGAAACGCCCGCACCTGCTCCGGCACCCGAGCCGAAGCCGGTTGAAGCCGCACCGACGCCCGCGCCCGAACCGACGCCTGCGCCGGTCGCACCGACGCCGGTCGCGGAAACGCCGGCCCCGGCGCCGACGCCTGCCCCCGCGCCCGCGCCGGTCGAGGCAAAGCCCGCCCCGGCACCGGTGCAGGCCAAGCCCGCACCGCGCCCGGCCCCGACTCCGGCCCCCGCGCCGCAGCCGATCATCCTGACCGCCGATCCCAACCGGCCGGCGCCGCGTCGCTTTACCCCGGTACAGCGTCCGGAAATCCCGAAGCCGCAGTCCAAGCCCGAGCCGGCCCCCGCGCCTGCCGCCGCCGCTGCTGCGACTCCGGCCGCCCGTCCCGCCGCCGGTGGCCAGACCGCGCGTCCGACCCCGTCGGGCACCGGTCAGGCGACTCCGCGTCGCAACGAACCGGCGCGCGGTGCCGCACCGTCGCGTGACCGCAAGGGTGACGATCGTCGCCAGTCGGGCAAGCTGACCGTCACCCGTGCCCTTGGCGACGACGGGGCGCGTTCGCGCAGCCTCGCCGCGCTGAAGCGCGCCCGTGAAAAGGAAAAGCGTGGCTTTGGCGGCCCGCGCGAACCGCAGATCAAGCAGGTCCGCGACGTGCAGGTGCCGGAAACGATCACCGTGCAGGAACTCGCCAACCGCATGGCGGAAAAGGGCGCGGACCTGGTCAAGATGCTGTTCAAGATGGGTTCGCCCGTCACGATGACGCAGACGATCGATCAGGACACCGCCGAACTGCTGGTCACCGAATTCGGCCACAACATCGTGCGCGTCAGCGATTCGGACATCGACCTCGCGCTCGACACGGTCGAGGATGCGGTGGAATCGCTGCGTCCGCGTCCGCCGGTCGTCACGATCATGGGTCACGTCGACCACGGCAAGACCTCGCTGCTCGACGCGCTGCGCGGTACGGACGTGGTGCGCGGGGAAGCCGGTGGCATCACCCAGCACATCGGCGCCTACCAGGTGACGATGAAGGACAAGTCGCAGATCACCTTCCTCGACACGCCCGGCCACGAAGCGTTCAGCGAAATGCGCGCACGCGGTGCCGACGTGACCGATATCGTGATCCTCGCGGTCGCTGCCGACGACGGGCTGATGCCGCAGACGATCGAGGCGATCCATCACACGCGTGCCGCCGGCAAGCCGATGATCGTGGCGATCAACAAGGTCGACAAGCACGAGGCGAACCCGCAGCGCATCCGCGAACGCCTGCTCGAACATGACGTGCAGGTCGAGGAAATGGGCGGCGAAACCCAGGACGTCGAAGTGTCGGCGCTCAAGAAGACCGGCCTGCAGGAGCTGATCGAGAAGATCCAGCTCCAGGCCGAACTGCTCGAACTGCAGGCCAACCCCGACCGCGCCGCCGAAGGCAGCGTGATCGAGGCGAAGCTCGACAAGGGCCGTGGCCCGGTCGCGACCGTGCTGGTCCGTCGCGGTACGCTGCGGGTCGGCGATGTGTTCGTGGTCGGCGCGGAAAGCGGCAAGGTCCGCGCGCTGATCGACGACAAGGGACGTCAGGTGAAGGAAGCCGGCCCCTCGACCCCGGTCGAGGTGCTGGGCCTGTCGGGCGTGCCGATGGCGGGTGATCCGCTGCAGGTCGTCGAGAGCGAGGGCCGTGCCCGCGAGGTCGCCGAATATCGCCAGAGCGTGCTGCTCCAGAAGCGCACGACCCAGGCGCCGGCCAGCCTTGAGAGCATGTTCTCCGCGCTCAAGTCGAAGCAGGCGATCGAATATCCGCTGGTGGTGAAGGCCGACACGCAAGGGTCGGTCGAAGCCATCGTCGGGTCGCTCAACAAGATTTCGACCGACGATATCCGGGTGCGCATCCTGCATTCGGGCGTGGGCGGCATCACCGAGAGCGATGTGACGCTGGCAGCGGCATCGGGTGCGCCGATCATCGGCTTCAACACCCGTCCGAATGCCAAGGCACGCGAGATCGCCGAGCGGAACAAGGTGGCGTTGAAATATTACGACGTCATCTACACGCTGACCGACGATATCCGCGCGGGCATGGCCGGTACCCTGGGTCCGGAAGCGTTCGAAACCGTCGTCGGCCGCGCCGAAATCCGCGAGGTCTTCTCGGCGGGTAAGCATGGTCGGGCCGCGGGTCTGCTGGTGGTCGAAGGGATCATCCGCAAGGCGCTCAAGGCACGCATCACGCGCAACGACGTCATCATCTACCAGGGTGAGATCGCGTCGCTGCGTCGCTTCAAGGACGATGTTCCCGAAGTGCGCGCCGGTCTGGAATGCGGTGTCACGTTCACGCAGAACTTCACCGACATCAAGGCGGGCGACTTCCTTGAAACCTACGAAGTCGAACTGCGCGATCGCACGCTGTGAGTGACGGGCGGCAGGGGGCAACCCTTGCCGCCACCCTCCGCTCCCGGCTCCGTTTTGCGGTTGCGTGGGTGATCGGCGGGGCGGCGGCATTGTTCGTCGCCAATCTCCTGTCCTATTGGGCGATACCCGTCGTCGTGGTTCTGCTGGCGCTGTGCTGGCTGGGGCTGGTGATCGACGGACTGGTGCGCAGCTGGCGGCTACGCGCAGCGGGGATACCGGCCTTGTTGCCGGCCTTTGTGCCGATCGTCGCGCTACCCTTTGCCGGGTTCCTGGCCAGTCATGCGCTCTACTGGTCGCATGTCGTGCCGTCGTGGTGGCTGCTGCGGTCGGAGCGTGCCGCGTTCGACCGGGCGCTGTCCGGTGGTGCGGTGCCGGCGGGTGTCGCGATCGTCGAGCGGGCCGGGCCGCGTCGGGCTTTCCCGACCGTCAACGGCAGGGCCATCGTCCATGACCCGACCGACCGCATGGCCGAAGCGCGCGGATGGAATGGCGGGCCGGTCGCTGCCTACATTCGAAACGTCTTCGGCAACACCACCATCTGGTGCCAGCGACTCGACAGCCACTGGTTCCACTGTCAATTCGGTTAGATCATGTCAGACACCACGCCCGAAACCCGCTCCGTCCGCCTGCTGCGCGTCGGCGAACAGGTCCGCCACATCCTGTCCGAAATCCTCGCGCGCGGCGACGTGCATGACGACGTGCTGGAAAAGCATCTTGTTTCCGTCACCGAAGTCCGCATGTCGCCCGACCTGCGCCATGCGACGGTGTTCGTGAAGCCGCTGCTCGGGAAGGACGAACAGATCGTGCTGAAGGCGCTGCGCACCAACACCGCCTATCTCCAGTCGGAGGTCGCGCGGCGGGTGAACCTGAAATACGCCGCGAAACTCAAGTTCCTGATCGACGAGAGCTTCGACGAAGGCACGCGCATCGAGCAGCTGTTACGCGATCCCAAGGTCGCGCGCGATCTGGAAGGTAGCGGCGACGAGGGCGGGACCGAGGACTGAGTGGCCAAGCTCTATTTCTATTACGCGTCGATGAATGCGGGTAAATCGACGACGCTGCTGCAGGCCGATTTCAACTATCGCGAGCGCGGGCTGACGACGATGCTGTTCACCGCCGCGATCGACACGCGTGAGGGGGCAGGGACGATCGGCTCGCGAATCGGCCTGTCCGCGCCGGCGACGCCGTTCGATGCCGACACCGACCTGCTCGAAAGCATTGCCGCAAAGCACCGCCAGCACGCGGTCGGCTGCGTGCTGCTCGATGAGGCGCAGTTCCTGTCGGCGGCCCAGGTCGATCAACTGGCGCAGGTGGCCGACGACCTCGGCGTGCCGGTCCTCGCCTATGGCCTGCGCACCGATTTTCGCGGCGCGTTGTTCGCAGGATCGGCGCGGCTGCTGGCGATCGCCGATGCGCTGATCGAGCTGAAGTCGGTCTGTACCTGCGGTCGCAAGGCCACGATGAATCTCCGCGTCGACAGCGAAGGTCGTGCGGTACGCGACGGGCAACAGACCGAGATTGGCGGCAATGACCGCTATGTCGCGCTGTGCCGCCGCCATTTTTGCGAGGCGATGCGCTGATGCACGGTTGGATCATCATCGACAAACCGCTGGGGCCGGGATCGACGCAGATCGTGTCGGCGGTGAAGCGCGCGCTGCGCGAGGGCGGCTATGGCAAGCACAAGGTCGGCCATGGCGGCACGCTCGACCCGCTGGCGACCGGCGTGCTGCCGGTGGCGATCGGCGAGGCGACGAAGCTTGCCGGGCGGATGCTCGATGCGTCGAAGCGCTATGACTTCACGATCCGCTTCGGGGCGCAGACCGATACGCTGGACCTTGAGGGCAAGGTGATCGCCGAATCGCCAGTGCGGCCGACGCTGGCCGATGTCGAAGCGGTGCTGACGCGCTTCACCGGGCCAATCGAACAGGTGCCGCCGATCTACTCCGCGCTGAAGGTCGATGGTGAGCGGGCTTATGATCTTGCCCGCAAGGGCGAGGAAGTCGTCCTTGCGACCCGGAAGGTGACGGTGTTCGATCTCCAGATTCTCCCCGGCACGGGGAGGGGGACCATGCAAAGCATGGTGGAGGGGGGTGTCCACGAACGCTCCGCCAGCGGCAATCCCCCTCCACCCCCGACTGCGCCGGCGGTCCCCCTCCCCGCGAGCGGGGAGGAGCTGGAGGAAATCACCCTCAGCGCCTTCGTCTCGAAGGGCACCTATATCCGCTCCCTCGCCCGCGACATCGCCCTGGCGCTCGGCACGGTCGGCCATGTCACCATGCTCCGCCGCACCAAAGCAGGCCCGTTCACCCTCGAATCGGCCATTTCGCTGGACAAACTGGCGGAATTGGGTAAGGGCCACGCGCTTGAAGAAACGCTCCTGCCACTGGGGGCGGGGCTGGACGACATCCCGGCTCTGTCCCTCGACCCCGATCAGGCAGGGCGGCTCCGCAAGGGGCTTCGACTGATCGGGTTTGCAGCGGACGACGGTCTGGGCTTTGCGACATTGGACGATGTGCCGGTGGCGCTGGTCGAAACCCTCGACGGGGAAACCCGTGTCGTGCGCGGCTTCAACCTCGAATAGAAAGGATTACGATGTCGATCACTGCTGAAAACCGTCAGGCCCTGATCCAGGAGCATGCCCGCGCCGAAGGCGACACCGGTTCGCCGGAAGTCCAGGTTGCGATCCTGACCACCCGCATCCAGAACCTGACCGAGCACTTCAAGACCCATGCGAAGGACAATCATTCGCGTCGCGGTCTGCTGATGCTGGTCAACAAGCGGCGTTCGCTGCTCGACTATCTGAAGAAGAAGGACGCGGAGCGTTATACGACGCTGATCGCGAAGCTCGGGCTTCGGAAGTAACGACAAAGGGGCGGTCCGACGGGCCGCCCTTTTTCCATGTGGGGCGGCACAAAATCCGCCACCCAATTCCCCGCAAAACGGGGTATAGGCTTGGCGACCGGGTATCCGGCCAAGCCGTCCCGTCGCAATCCGGCGACACGGGACACCGGGCCGAAACGGCCTGACCAAAGGGGTGGTTCGCCACCCAAGCTGCCCCGGCGCGCATAGGGCCGCCGGACGCGAAGGAAACGACATGTTCGATATCAAGAAAAGCACCATGGACCTGGGCGGCAAGATGCTGACCCTCGAAACGGGCCGCGTGGCGCGTCAGGCCGACGGCGCGGTCATCGCGACGCTCGGCGAAACCGTGGTGCTGTGCGCGGTAACCGCCGCCCGCTCGGTCAAGGAGGGGCAGGACTTCTTCCCGCTGACCGTCCACTATCAGGAGAAGTATTCGGCCGCGGGTCGCATCCCCGGCGGCTTCTTCAAGCGTGAGCGCGGTGCGACCGAAAAGGAAACGCTGACCAGCCGCCTGATCGATCGCCCGATCCGCCCGCTGTTCCCCGAAGGTTTCTATAACGAAATCAACGTCATCGCCCAGGTGCTGAGCTATGACGGCGAAAACGAGCCGGACATCGTCGCGATGATCGCCGCGTCGGCCGCGCTGACGATTTCGGGCGTGCCGTTCATGGGCCCGATCGGCGCCGCGCGCGTCGGCTATGTCGACGGCGAATACATCCTGAACCCGACGCTGGACCAGGTGAAGGAAGGCGAGCTCGATCTCGTCGTCGCCGCCACCGGTGACGCCGTGATGATGGTTGAATCCGAAGCCAAGGAGCTGTCGGAAGAGGTCATGCTGGGCGCCGTCGTGTTCGCCCATGACGCGTCGAAGAAGATCGTCGACTGCATCATCGACCTCGCTGAACAGGCCGCCAAGGACCCGTGGGAGCTGGCTCCCGTCGCCGACCAGTCGGCCGCGAAGAAGAAGCTGAAGACGCTGATCGGCAAGGACCTGACGGCAGCCTACAAGCTGACCGACAAGCAGGCCCGCCAGAACGCGATCAACGACGCCCGCACCAAGGCGCGCGAAGCCTATGCCGAGCTGAAGGAGACCGATCCGGCCGCCTATCTCGGCACGCTGAAGCTCGTGAAGAAGCTGGAAGCCGAGATCGTCCGCACCGCCATCCTGAAGGACGGCCGCCGCATCGACGGTCGCGATACGAAGACGGTTCGCCCGATCGAGGCGATGGTCCACTTCCTGCCGCGCGCCCACGGTTCGGCGCTGTTCACCCGCGGCGAAACGCAGGCGATCTGCACCACGACGCTGGGCACCAAGGACGCCGAGCAGATGATCGACGGGCTGAACGGCCTGCACTACGAACGCTTCATGCTGCACTATAACTTCCCGCCCTATTCGGTCGGTGAAGTCGGTCGCTTCGGTGCGCCGGGGCGTCGCGAAGTCGGTCACGGCAAGCTCGCATGGCGCGCGCTGAACCCGGTCCTGCCGACCAAGGACGAGTTCCCCTACACGATCCGCGTCCTGTCGGACATTACCGAGTCGAACGGTTCGTCGTCGATGGCGACGGTGTGCGGCGGTTCGCTGTCGATGATGGATGCCGGCGTTCCGCTGAAGCGTCCGGTGTCGGGCATCGCGATGGGCCTGATCCTTGAAGGTAAGGACTATGCCGTCATCAGCGACATCCTGGGCGACGAGGATCACCTCGGCGACATGGATTTCAAGGTGGCCGGCACCAGCGAAGGCATCACCTCGCTCCAGATGGATATCAAGATCGCCGGGATCACCGAAGAGATCATGAAGGTCGCCCTGGCGCAGGCGAATGAAGGCCGCGCGCACATCCTCGGCGAAATGGCCAAGGCGCTGGGCGAAACCCGTGGCGAGCTGTCGGCGCACGCGCCGCGCATCGAAACCTTCACGATCGACAAGTCGAAGATCCGTGAAGTGATCGGCACCGGCGGCAAGGTGATCCGCGAGATCGTCGCGACGACGGGCGCGAAGGTCGACATCGACGACGAGGGCGTCATCAAGGTGTCGTCGAGCGATCCGGCGCAGATCGAAGCCGCGATCAACTGGATCAAGGGCCTCGTCGAAGAGGCCGAGGTCGGCAAGATCTACAACGGCAAGGTCGTCAACCTCGTCGATTTTGGCGCGTTCGTGAACTTCATGGGCGGCAAGGACGGTCTCGTTCACGTCAGCGAAATCCGCAACGAGCGGGTCGAGAAGGTCGCCGACGTCCTGTCTGAGGGCCAAGAAGTGAAGGTCAAGGTCCTCGAAGTCGATCCGCGCGGCAAGGTTCGCCTGTCGATGCGCGTCGTCGACCAGGAAACCGGTGCCGAGCTGGAAGACTCGCGTCCGGCACGCGAACCGCGCGAAGGCGGCGACCGTGGCCCGCGTGGGCCCCGTCGTGACGGCGGCGATCGTGGCGACCGTGGTCCGCGCGGCGAAGGCGGTGATCGCGGCCCGCGTCGCGACGGCGGCGACCGTGGCCCGCGCCGCGACCGTGGCGACCGCGCTCCGCGTCGTGAAGAGTCGAAGGAAGACGGCGGCAACGCCGGCCTGCCGTCGTTCATCACCGACAACTGATCGGTACGCTTCGGCGTGAGGGAAGGGGGCTCGCGGCAACGCGGGCCCCTTTTTCTATGCGCCGTATCCCTGCGCAGGCGGGGATGCAGAGCCACCAGCGCTGCCGTTTGTTGCAGGACGCCGTCCGCTAGATCCCGGCATACCAGTCATAGCCCGCGACGTCCTCCCAGAAGCCGCCCTTGCCCCCGGCGATCCCGCTCAGCGCCGCGACCGCCTCGATCCGCTGCACATATTTGGCGTGCTTGTACCCCAGCTGTCGTTCGACCCGTAGGCGGAGCGGCGCCCCATTGGGCACCCCCAGCAACCGGTCGTTGAGCGCCCACGCCAGGATCGTCTGTGGGTGAAAGGCATCGACCAGATCGATCGATTCATAATAGGGCCGCCCGCCGATCGCATCGGCGCAGTGGAACACCAGATAGCGCGCGTTCGGCCGCAACCCCGCAAGGTCGAGCAGCCGTGACAGCCTTGGGCCCGTCCATTTGCCGATTGCGCTCCAGCCTTCGACGCAATCGTGTCGGGTAATTTGTTGCCGCGAGGGCATCGAGCGAATCTGGTCGAGTCGCAGCGATAGCGGCCGCGCGACCAGCCCGTCGATCGACACCCGCCAGTCGGCGAAACGGTTCGCGGCATGGGCGTTGTAATCGGCGGTATTCGGATTGTTGGTCCCGTTGGCGCGAAAGATCGGCGAGCGTTGCTCGGGGCGATATTCGACCGCCAGCGCGTCGCGCGCGGTGATCGCGCGCTGCAGCCCGCGATGGACGTCCTCCGCCCCGCCCAGCAGCGTCTGCGCCGCCGGCAGCTGCGCCACCTTGTCGCACGCCGCGACCAGCCCGCCGGCCCCGACCACCAGCGCCGAGCGCCGCGAAATCAGCCGGCTCATTCGGGTACCCGCCAGCGACCGGTAATCATCGAGCGCACCTCGTTGAACGCACCGGCGAGGATCACCAGCACCAGATGGACGATCACGAACAGCGTGATGCCGCTGGCCGCAAGGAAATGGATCGACCGCGCCGACTGCCGCCCGCCCAATAGCTCCAGCAGCCACGGAAACGCCGCGTTCAGCCCCGGCGACATGGTGATGCCGGTCGCGATGACCAGCGGCAGCAGTCCAAAGATCACCAGCACATAGCTCAGCTTCTGCAGCACGTTATAGTCGCCCGGCGCCTCCGGATCATGGAAGCGGAAGGCGAGATGCGCGCGGATGTCGGTCAGCAGGTGGCGCGGCGACAATTCCCGCCGCCTGAGCACCAGATCGCGCTGGAAATGCCGATTGAGCAGGCTCGCGATCATATAGGCCAGCAGCCCGAACCCCAGCACCAGCGCAAAGGTGAGGTGCCAGTTGCGCGCGAGCGCGAGGTTGTACGTCTGCGGGATCGTCACCCATCCCGGAAACCGGTCGAACGTAATCCACGCATGGTCGAAATTCGCGCCATAGCGCCCCCAATAGAGCCGGGGATGCGCGTTCAGGATCATCAGCCCGCTGCCGATCAGGATGATGACCGCGACCGCATTGACCCAGTGCCACAGCCGGGTGGCCAGCGCATGGCGCTTGATCGTTGGCGATGTCATGGCCGCATCCTATGCCGCCACGCGCCCGGTGCGAAGGGGCCTTGCACCCCTGGTCCGGATCGTGCGTTGGGGAACCCCATGACCGATTTCCATTCCTATGCCCCGGCCGATGGCCATCGCCTGCCGCATGATCCGTTCAACGCGATCATCGCGCCGCGTCCGATCGGCTGGATTTCCACCCTGTCGGCCGAGGGGAAACGCAATCTCGCACCCTACAGTTTCTTCAACGCGTTCAACTATCGCCCGCCTATCATCGGCTTTGCCTCTACGGGCGCGAAGGACACGCTGGCCAATGCCCGCGATACGGGCGAGTTCGTGTGGAACCTCGCGACCCGGCATCAGGCGGAGGCGATGAACGCTACCTCGGCGATGACCGATGCGGACGAGTTCACGCTGGCAAAGCTCGACACGCTGCCCTCGACCATGGTCGCCCCGCCGCGCGTCGCCGGGTCGCCGGTCCAGTTCGAATGCCGCACGACGCAGATCGTCCGCCTGAGCGACAGCCATGGCGGCGATATAGACACCTGGCTGGTGCTGGGGGAGGTGGTGCAGGTGCATATCGACCCGGCGCTGCTCGACGACGGCATCTATCGCACCGAACGCGCCCGCCCGATCCTGCGCGGCGGCGGCGCGGGCGATTATTTCGAGCCGGGCGAACGCTTCGACATGCGCCGGCCGGGTTAGCCGTAGGCGCGGACGAAGAACACGACGGTCACGCTGAACGTGACCAGCAGCGTCCATGCGCGAATCTGCCCCGGCGTCAGCCGCACGCCCAGCTTCGCGCCCAGCCATCCGCCGAGAATGCCGCCCACGATCATCGGCACGCACGCGGCCCACGCGACCATGCCGGTCGCGACAAAGATGATCGCCGCCGCGCTGTTGGCCGTCGCCAGCATCAGCGTGCGCGGGGCCGCCATCGACTTCACGCTCTGCCCGGCGAGCAGGCCATAGGTCGCGGTGACCATCATCCCCACGCCGCCGCCGAAATAGCCGCCATAGATGCCCAGCAGCACCTGTGCCACGACCAGCGTCGCCGGGCCGATCGTCACCTTGTCGTGCAGCCAGTCCGCCGCCCGCCGCCCGAACGCGATGGCGAGGAACGCGACCAGCAGCAGCCACGGCACGATTACGTCGAACAGGCTGCTGGGCGTCCACACCAGCAACAGGCTGCCGAGCAGGCCGGAGACGAAGGTGATGCTGGCCAGCACCCGGATCGGTATCCCGCCCAGCGGCCCCAACCCCCGGCGGAATGCCCAAGCGCTGGCGATCGCGCCGGGCTGCAACGCGACGTTGGAGGTCGCATTGGCGATCGATCCGGGCAGGCCCAGGCCGATGAGTGCGGGCATCGTCGCAAAGGTGCCACCCCCGGCCAGCGCATTCATCGCACCGCCGAGCACGCCGGCACCGGCGGCAAGGGCAAGGGAGGTCGCATCGAGCATCGTTGCGCTAGATACTATCGCGGGAGTGCTGTCGAGAGGTGGTGACGGCAGGCCCGTCGGTGCGGTAGCATTGCGTCATGCTCTTCGCGCCCTCCCTCGCCCCGCGACCGCACCGGCATCGCATCGTCCGTGACGGGGAAGGGGAGCGGATCGTGATCCCGGCGCGCCGCAACTGGTTTGTGCTGCTCTTCACCAGCTTCTGGCTGTGCGGATGGAGCATCGGCGGTGTCGCGGTGATCGGGATATTCGTTACGACCGGCGACCCCTTTCTGGCGGTCTGGCTGATCGCTTGGGCGGCGGGATGGTTCGCCGCACTCGTGACCGTCCTTTGGCAGGCGATCGGGCATGAGGTGATCGCACTACGGCAGGGCGATCTGTTCGTGGAGAGACGCGCGGGACCGTTCCGTCGAACGCTCCGATTCCCGGTTACGCACCTCGCCCGGCTGCGCGTCGCGCCACGCGGCTTTTTCGACGGTATGCGCAACAACTTCCCGCCGTTCTTCGACCGATCCGGCCTGCTCCGGTTCGACCTGGGGGCGCGAACGGTCCGCTTCGGTGGCGGCGTTGACCAAGCCGAAGCCGCCATTCTGCTGGGCTGGCTGCTCGCCCGCCTGCAGCGCAGCGCCGCATCGATCGACTGACGCGGAGCGCGGTTCTCGCTTAGGCGAAGGCCCCCGCTCGAATCAGGCCGCCGCCGCTTCCGCCGCCTCGCGATCGAGCTCCGCCCGGCTCTTCTTCTCGGCCGCCGTCTTCAGCTGGCCGCAGGCCGCGCCGATATCCTGCCCGCGCGTGCGGCGGACGGGGGCGGAGATGCCGCCTTCGAACACGATATCGCTGAACGCGCGGATGCGGTCGGGCGTCGAGCATTCGTAGGGCGCACCCGGCCACGGGTTGAACGGGATCAGGTTGACCTTCGCCGGCAGCTGGTATTTGCGCAGCAGCCGCACCAGTTCGCGCGCATCGTCGTCGCTGTCGTTCTTGTCCTTCAGCATCACATATTCGAACGTGATCCGCCGGGCATTGTTCGCACCGGGATAATCGGCGCACGCCTGCAACAGCTCCTCGATGCCGTATTTGCGGTTCAGGGGCACGATCTCGTCGCGCACTTCCTTCGTCACGGCATGCAGCGACACCGCGAGGTTCACGCCGATCTCCGCGCCCGCGCGCGCCATCATCGGCACCACGCCCGACGTGCTGAGCGTGATCCGCCGCTTGGACAGGGCAAGGCCGTCACCGTCCATGACGACACCCAGCGCGTCGCGCACCGCATCGAAATTATACAGCGGCTCGCCCATGCCCATCATCACGATGTTGGTCAGCATCCGCCCCTCGGGCTGGCTCGGCCATTCGCCCAGCGAATCGCGCGCCAGCATGACCTGTCCGACGATTTCGCCGGCGGTCAGGTTGCGCACCAGCCGCATCGTGCCGGTGTGGCAGAAGGTGCAGTTGAGCGTGCAGCCGACCTGGCTCGACACGCACAACGTCCCCCGATCGGCGTCGGGAATGAACACCATCTCATAATCCTGCCCGTCGGGCGAGGTGAGCAGCCATTTGCGCGTGCCGTCGGTCGACACCGGCGCTTCCTTGACCGCCGGCCGGCCGACGACGAAGTGCTTTTCCAGCACCGGATGCTGCGCCTTGGCGATGTCGGTCATCGCGGTGAACTCGGTCGCGCCGCGATTGTAGATCCAGTGCCACAGCTGCTTGGCGCGCAGCTTGGCCTGCCGCGCATCGAAGCCGGCCGTTTCCAGCGCGGCGCGAATCTCCGGCTTGGTCAGCCCAACCAGATCGATGCGACCATCGGGACGCGGGGCAAGGCCGCGCGGCACGGGCACGGGGTCGACATGGCCGGGAATCGGCATGGGCGGCGTCGATACTGTCAGCATCGGCGGGATATAGCCGATTTCGGGTGGGATTTCCACTGGCCCACGATCGCCCCGCCACACCATCGTCACCCCGGACTTGATCCGGGGTCCCGCTTCTTCTTCTACTGCGGCGGCGGGCAAAAAGCGGGACCCCGGATCAAGTCCGGGGTGACACGCTTTCCTGGTTGACGGGTGGCCCCTACAAACACCCCAGCGCCGCCGCATCGATCGCCGTCGCCGCCCCCGACAGCGCATATACATCGACGAACGCCGCCCCGTTCGCGGCGACGCTCTCGACGCTCATCGACCGCCCGCCGCGCATCGCCGCGACGATCGCGCGGTCGGTCGCCGCATCCGGGCTCCACGCATCGATCCGCCCGGCGGTCAGGTCGAACCGCCGCTCGCCGATGGTCAGCACGACGCGCGCGCGGTCGCTCTTCGGCCGGCTCAGCCGCACATGCAGCTGTCTCCGCACGCCCGCGCCGGGCCAGGTCGCGACGCTGGCGAATGGCGCGCCGGTCTTGCCCTGCACCGGGCGGCTGATCGCATAGCAGCGCGTCGGGCCATCGCCCCGAAACGCACCCCAGCGCTGGTGAATCCCGATCGCCTGCGGTGCCGCCACCGCCAGCAGCAGCGCGATCAAGCAGGTGCGGCGAGCGAGGCCCGCCCGCGCCCGACATGCGGCACGCTCTCCCGCCCACCCTCTATCAGCGCGATCGACCCCTGCGGCAGATCGTCGGCGATCGGCGCATCAAAGCGTGGATCGACCGGCGCGCCGGTCAGCACCCCGCGCAGCACCCGGCTGGACATGCCGTGCATGATGACCAGCCGGTCGCCGGGATCGTCCGCCGTATCCGCCGCCCAGCTTCCCACCCGCGTGACGATCGCATCATACCATTCGCCACCCGGCGCGGGGCGGCGGTACAGCCGCGCCTCGACATCGAGGAAGTCGGCATCCGCCCCGGTCAGCTCGCGATAATAGCGGCCCGACCAGTCGCCCATGCCGATCTCGACCAGCCGGTCGTCGCGATGCGCCGCGTGCCAGTCCAGCTCCAGATGCTCGGCGATGATCGCCAGCGTCTGCAACGCCCGGCCCGCGCTCGACGCCCACAGCGTCAGTTTCGGCCGTGCACCCAGCATCTCGCGCAGCGCCGCGCCCATCGCCTCCGCCTGGGCAAAGCCGGCGCGCGTCAGCGGGGTGTGCAGGTGATCGCCCTGCATCCGCTGCGCGATATTATAGACCGTCTCGCCATGCCGGGCGATGAAGTCGCGGCCTTGGCGGGGGGCGGGGGATTGGGTCGTCATCATCCTGCTTTCAAGCCGGTGTTGCGCAATTGCAACGGATTTCGCTGTTTAGGTGAGGTTCATGCAACGTGCCGGCAAACCGTCCATTGATCCCCCGCGCCCTGACCATGGGCGGTGACAATGGAGTTTTTAGTATGCGTACCCTCATCCTCGGTCTTGCCGCTGCCGGCACGATGCTGGCGACCCCTGCGCTGGCGCAGGACGTGAACCCCGCCTTCACCGGTTTCCGCGTCGGCGCGCTGGCCGGCTATGACGGTATCCGTGCGGGCAGCACCCAGGATAGCGACCTCGACGGCGATAACCAGACCGTGAACGGCATGGTCTACGGTGTCGACGCCGGCTACGACTTCGCGCTCAGCAACTTCCTGATCGGGGTCGAGGGCGAATATACCGGATCGACCGGCAAGGTCGAAACCGCGCGCACCGATCCGAACTTCTTCGGCTTCGGCAGCGTGAAGACCGGCCGCGACCTCTATGTCGGTGCCCGTGCCGGCCTGCTCGTCGCGCCGACCACGCTCGCCTATGTGAAGGGCGGCTACACCAACGCCCGTCTGAACGTCGTCGCCAGCGACGGCAGCGTCGACACGCGCCAGAACTATGAACTGAACGGCTACCGCCTGGGTGCCGGTGTCGAACAGGCGATCGGCAGCCGCGCCTATGCCAAGCTCGAATATCGCTATTCGAACTACAACAACGCCGATTTCCAGTTCCGCGACGGCAGCACCACGTCGCAGTTCGACATCGACACCGACCGGCACCAGGTAGTCGCCGGCGTCGGCATCCGGTTCTGATGAACAAACAGGGTTAGCGCGTTAACCATGTGCTAACCACTTGGACGCGAGGAAGGTCGGAGCAGCTTGCTCCGGCCTTTCTTTGCGTTAGACAGGCTGCATTGGATTTTAGGAGGTGCCGGCCGAGTCCGCCGGACCTCGATTACGATGCGCATCCGCGCGGGGGAACATCATGAAGGCGACGATCGAACGCGCGACCCTGTTGAAGGGCCTCAGCCACGTCCAGTCGGTGGTCGAGCGGCGCAATACCATCCCGATCCTGTCGAACGTCCTGATCGAAGCGGGCGAATCGAGCATCCGCCTGATGGCGACCGATCTCGACCTGCAGATCGACGAAACCATCGCCGCGGCGATCGACCAGCCCGGCGCGATCACCGTGTCGGCACACACGCTGTTCGACATCGCGCGCAAGCTGCCCGACGGCGCGCAGGTCCAGCTGTCGGCCGCCGAAGGCCGCCTGACCATCGTCGCCGGGCGCGCGCGCTTCAACCTGTCGACGCTGCCGCGCGACGATTTCCCGGTGATCGCGGAAGGCGAGCTGCCCACGCAGTTCGAACTGCCCGCGACCACGCTGAAGGCGATCATCGACAAGACCCGCTTCGCGATCTCCACGGAAGAAACGCGCTATTACCTCAACGGCATCTTCCTGCATGTCGCCGAGGATAACGGGAAGCCGGTGCTGAAGGCCGCCGCGACCGACGGCCACCGCCTCGCGCGCATGACGGTCGAGCGGCCGGAGGGCGCCGACAAGATGCCCGACGTCATCGTGCCGCGCAAATGCGTCGCCGAACTGCGCAAACTGCTTGATGAAGTCGACGGGTCGGTCGGCGTGTCGCTGTCGGGCAGCAAGATCCGCTTTGATCTGGGACAGGCGATCCTGACCAGCAAGCTGATCGACGGCACCTTCCCCGATTATTCGCGCGTCATCCCGACCGCGAACGACAAGCTGCTGAAGCTCGATCCGAAGAGCTTCATGGCCGGCGTCGACCGCGTGTCGACCATCGCCACCGAAAAGACCCGCGCGGTGAAAATGGCGCTCGACCGTGACAAGATCACCCTGTCGGTCACCTCGCCCGAAAACGGCGCGGCGGCAGAGGAAGTCCCCGGCGAATATACCGCACTGCCGTTCGAGATCGGCTTCAACAGCCGCTACCTGCTCGACATTCTGGGCCAGATCGACAGCGATCTGTGCGAGGTCCACCTGTCGGACGCCGCCGCGCCGACGCTGATCCGCGAGAACGACGCCTCGCCCGCGCTCTATGTCTTGATGCCGATGCGCGTCTGACGCGCGCACGGTCGTCGTCCAACCGGCCCCGTGCGCGTTGCGTGCGGGGCCTTTTCGTATCCGGTCGGGGCCATCGGTGCTTTACTCCCCCGGCCATCCGCTTATTTATCGCTAGACGATAAGCTCGAAGGAATTGCCGTGAAACTGGTCCGGGGTGCGTGGAAGCTGCTGGTCGGGATCAAGGACGGCCTGGTGCTGCTCCTGATGCTGTTGTTCTTCGGCGCGCTGTTCGCCGCGCTGTCGGCCAAGCCCAACACCCGCATCACCGATGGCGCGCTGGTGCTCGACCTGTCGGGATCGATCGTCGAACAACCGGCCGAGGCCGATCCGGTCGCGCTGCTCAGCGGCCAGCCGGCGGCACAGGAACTGCGGCTGCGCGACGTGGTGCGCGCGCTCGACACCGCAAAGGGCGATACGCGGGTCAAGGCGGTGGTCCTCGACATGGACAAGTTCACCGGCGGCTATCCCGCGGCGCTGGCCGAGGTCGGCGATGCCGTCGCCCGCGTTCGCGCCAGCGGCAAGCCGGTGCTGGCCTATGCCACGCTCTACACCGATGGCGGCTATCGCATCGCGTCGAACGCCAGCGAAGTGTGGCAAAATCCGTTCGGCGGCACGATGTTTCGCGGCCCCGGCGGCCCGCAGCTTTATTACAAGGGCCTGATCGACAAGCTGGGCGTCAACGCCCACGTCTACCGCGTCGGCCAGTTCAAGTCGGCGGTCGAACCCTTCACCCGCGCCGACCAGTCCGAACCGGCCCGCGCCGCCAATCAGGCGCTGTACGGCGCGATCTTCGACCAGTGGCGTTCGGCGGTGCAGAAGGCCCGGCCCAAGGCGCAGCTCGACGCATTCCTGACCCGTCCCGAAGCGGTGATCCAGGCGGCGGGCGGCGACGTCGCGCAGGCCAATCTGAAGAGCGGGCTGGTCGACCAGCTCGGCGACCGCGTCGCCTTCGGCAAGCGCGTCGCGGCGCTGGCGGGTGAAGATGCCGGCAAGGCAGCGGGCAGCTTCCGCACGATCAGCTATGCCAACTGGCTGGCGGCCAACCCGGTATCGGCCTCGGGCGATGCGATCGGCGTCATCACCGTCGCCGGCACGATCGTCGATGGCGAGGCGAAGCCGGGCACGGCGGGCGGCGACACCATCGCCAAGCTGCTGCTCGATGGCCTCGCGACCAAAAACCTGAAGGCGCTGGTCGTCCGGGTCGATTCGCCGGGCGGATCGGTGCTGGCGTCCGAACGCATCCGCCAGGCGATCCTGCAGGCGAAGGACGTCGCCAAGATCCCGGTGGTCGTGTCGATGGGCGGGCTCGCCGCGTCGGGCGGATACTGGGTGTCGACGCCGGGCGACGTGATCTTTGCCGAACCCAACACCATCACCGGGTCGATCGGCGTGTTCGGCGTCATCCCGACGTTCGAAAACAGCCTGTCGAAGATCGGCGTGTCGGCCGATGGCGTCGGCACCACGCCCTTGAGCGGCCAGCCCGACGTGCTGCGCGGCACCAACCCGGCGTTCGACGCGATCATGCAGAGCGGGGTCGAGCATATCTATGCCCGCTTCACCGGCCTCGTGGCGCAATCGCGCAAGCTGCCGCAGCCGCGCGTCGACCAGATCGGGCAGGGCCGCGTCTGGGACGGCGGCACCGCGCGTCAGCTTAAATTGGTCGACCGCTTCGGCAGTCTGGGCGATGCGGTGGCCGAGGCCGCGCACCGTGCCAAGCTCGACCCGGCGACGGTGCAGACCGTCTATCTCGAAAAGGAACCCTCAGCCCTTGAAAAGGCGCTGAAGGGCTTTGCCGACCGGCAACGCGGCGATGCGCCGGACCAGGCGGCGACCGACATGCTCGGCCGCGTGGCAATCGAACAGCGGGCCGTACTGGCGCAGGCGCTGGGCGATGCGCGGCGGATGCTGACCGCGCCGACCGGCGTTCAGGCGCGCTGCATCGAATGTGCCGGGCTGGGGCCGGTTCGGGCGTCGGCGGAGGATGCGTCGCTGTTCGACCTGATCGTCGCGCGGTGGTTCGCATGATCGCGATCCGCCCCGCGCGGAGCGAGGACGCCGCCGCCATCGCCGCGATCTATGCCCCCTATGTGCTGGGCGGCACGGTGTCGTTCGAAACCGAAGCCCCCGACGCCCGCGCGATCCGCAGCCGGATGGCGCACAGCGACGGCTATTATCCCTGGCTGGTCGCGACCACCGGCGAAGCGGATGGCGATGCGGTGCTGGGCTATGCCTATGCAACGAAGTTCCGCGACCGCCCGGCGTACCGCTATGTCGTCGAAACCTCGATCTACATGGCGGGCGGCGCGCAGCAGAAGGGCACCGGGCGGCTGCTTTACGAAGCCTTGGTCGATACGCTGCGCGCGCAGGGCTTTACCCAGGCGATCGGCGTATTGTCGCTCCCCAATGACGCGTCGATCACGCTGCACGAGGCGGTCGGCTTCCGCCGCGCCGGGGTGTACCGCGAGATCGGCTTCAAGCAGGGCCGCTGGATCGATGTCGGCTTCTGGCAATGCGAGCTGAACGACAGCGCGGTACCGCCGCGGGAACCGAAGCCGTTCAGTGAGACGGGGGTGGTGCGGGGGTAGTCTCGCGCTACCTTACCCCAATCCACCCCGTTCGGTTCGAGCAGCTTCGAGCTTGTCGAGAAGCGTCCGTCGAGAACGTGGTAGTTTGTGGCACCCCCTTCTCGACTTCGGTTCTCGACAGGCTCTAACCTACGCTCGAAGCAAACGGGGGCGGGTAAGGAGGAGGGGAGAGGCAAACCCCTACCGCTTCCCCCGATACGCCGGCAGCGCGATCCGGAACCGGATCGCCGCGCCCCTGAGCGCAAACCCCGCCGCCGCCGCCGGCAGCGCCGCCACGAACGGCGGCAGCCCGCACGCGACCAGCACGACATGCAGCCCCGCCGACAGCGCTGCCGCCGTCACATACAGTTCCGGCCGCATCAGGATCGACGGCACGCCCGCCAGCACGTCGCGGATGATCCCCCCGACGCACGCGGTCAGCACCCCCATCATCCCCGCCTGTAGCGGCGGGACCCCGAAACTCAGCGCCTTCGCCGCGCCAAACACGGCATAGGCGGCAAGGCCCGCGGCATCGAGCCAGTCGAGTGCCTTGTCCCGCCACCAATGCTGCGGCGTGATCCACACCAGCCCCGCCACCCCGACACAGATCGCCGCGACCGGCGAGCCATGTACCCAGAACACCGGCGCACCGATCAGCAGGTCGCGCACCGTGCCGCCCCCGACCCCGGTGATGAGCGCGAAGAACGCGGCGGTGACGAACGTCTGCGCCGCGCGCGTCGCCGCCAGCGCGCCCGACGCGGCGAACACCGCGATACCGATCATGTCGAGTGCGCCGAGCATCTGCCCCAGCGCCTGCGGAGAGGGAACCATCCCGCCTCGCTATCGTACGGATGGGCGATAGGCGAGGGGGCATTGCCCCGCCCCCCGTCGATCGGGCAATAGGAATTCCATGCGTCGTCTTACCCCCGCCGCCACCCTCGTCACCGTCCTGCTCGCCGGTCTGGCGGGTATCGTCGATGCGCTGGCGTTCAGCGGCCTTGGCGGATTCTTCGCCTCGTTCATGTCGGGCAACTCGACCCGCTTCGGCGTCGGCCTTGCCCATGGCTGGAACGGCGCGTCGGCCATTGCCGCCGCGCTGGTGCTGTCGTTCGTGGCGGGGGCGATGTTCGGCACCATCGCGGGTGCGGCCGCGGCCGAGCGGCTGGGGCAGGGGCGCCGGGCGGAGGCGGTGATGGGCCTCGTCACGATCCTGCTCGCGCTCGGCGCGGCGCTGTCGACCTTCGCCCCGCTCACCCTCGCCATGCTGTTGCTCGCCGCTGCGATGGGCGCGCAGAACGGCGTCGTCGCGCCCGATGGCGAGGTGCGGATCGGCCTCACCTACATGACCGGCACGCTGGTGCGAATCGGCCAGCGGCTGGCCCGCCGCCTGATGGGCGAGCGCGACGCACCCGGGCCGCGCCGCGACCTGCTGTTATGGCTGGGCTTCGTCGTCGGCGTGACGATCGGCGCGCTGGCGTGGAACTGGCTGGGCCTCGCGTCGCTCTGGGTCGTGGCGGCGCTCGCGGCGTTGCTGACGATGCTGGTGGCGAAGGTGGATTGGGAGTGAGGGGGCAGGCAGCACGCCCCCCGATCGTCACCCCGGCCCTGCGCCGGGGTCCCGCTTCTTCTTCTGCTACGCCGACCGGAGGAAAGCGGGACCCCGGATCAAGTCCGGGGTGACGGGAAGGGCGAATCGTCCGCCCCCGATTCGCCATCCTCCCCCCGAACCTCCTCGACCGGCAGCAACGCTCGCACCTCACCGACGAACCGCACCACCGAAATCGGCTTGGTGACATAGGCATTGGCCCCCGCCGCGCGCACCCGGTCCTCGTCGTCGCGGCCGGAATAGGCGGTGACCGCCATGATCGGCACGGCGCGCAGGCGCGGATCGGCCTTCAGCATCTGGATCAGTTCCAGCCCCGTCATGTGCGGCAACTGGATATCGGTGATGATCAGGTCGGGCAGGAACGCCCGCGCCTTTGCCACTGCCTCGCGTCCGTCGCGCACCGGTTCGGTTTCGAAGCCATGCGCGCGCAACAGGTCGCAGAACAGCTTCAGGTTCAGTTCGTTGTCCTCGACAACGAGTACCCTTTTTGCCACGCGCTTTGCATCCCGTTGGAAGTTCGAAAGGCTGTCTAGGCGATGCGCAGGCCGGAAACAAATGAAGACGCGGCGACGCTTGGCCTGCATGCGCTGGTCTGGGTGATCGGCGACGACACCCGCCGCGACAGGTTCCTGGCGCTGACCGGCATCGACCCCGCCGACCTGCGCGCGCGGGCCGGCGATCCCGCCTTCCTCGCGCAACTGCTCGGCCATCTGGAGGGTTACGAACCCGACCTGATCGCCTGTGCCGATGCGCTGGCCGTGGCCCCGACCGCCCTGGTCCGCGCCCGCGCCGAACTGGAGACTGCATGAAACCCCTGCTCATCACCGATTGCGACGAAGTCCTGCTGCACATGGTCCGCCATTTCGGGCACTGGCTGGGCGAGGAACATGCGATCGACTTCAACATGGCCGGCGGTGATTTTGCCAGCTCGATGACCCGCGCCGACGGCACCACGCTGGAACGCGACGAGATGTGGGGGATGCTCGACGGCTTCTTCCCCGATCAGATGGGACGCCAGACCCTCGTGCCCCATGCGCGCGAAGCATTGGCGGCGCTGGCGCAGCAGGCCGATATCGTCGTCCTGACCAACCTGCAGGACCATTGCCGCACCCACCGGATCGAGCAGCTGGCGACCCATGGCATCGTCCATCGCGTCGACTGCAACCAGGGGGGCAAGGGCCCGCCGGTCGCCCGGCTGCTGGCCGAATATACTCCTAGCGTCGCGGTGTTCGTCGACGACCTTGCCGTCCATCACGAATCGGTCGCCGACAGCGCGCCGGGCGTCTTCCGCCTGCACATGGTCGCCGAACCCGACCTTGCCGTCCACATACCCGCCGCCCCCGCCGCCCATGCCCGCATCGACGACTGGGTGGCGGCACAGGCCTGGATCGAGGCCCGCTTTGCCGAGGGGCAGCCGGCGAAGGCTTGACCCGATCCGCTATCCACGAGAGGAACGCACCATGGCTTATGATATCCCCGCAAAGCTGGCCGAACGCGGCCTGTCGCTCCCCGTCGCCGCCGCGCCCGTAGCGGCCTATGTCCCCGCCGTGGAGGCCGGTGGCCTGCTCCACCTGTCGGGCCAGCTGCCGTTCGAGGATGGCAACCTGATGACCGGCCGCGCCGGCGAAGACCGCGACCTGGCCTATGCCACGTCGGCCGCGCAGAAGTGTGCGCTGATGATCCTGGCACAGGCGGAAAAGGCGCTGGGCAGCCTCGACCGGATCGAGCGTGTCGTGAAGCTCGGCGTGTTCGTCAATTCGGCGGGCAGCTTCACCGACCAGCCGAAGGTCGCCAACGGCGCATCGGAACTGATGGTCGAACTGTTCGGCGATGCCGGCCGCCACGCCCGCAGCGCGGTCGGCGTGCCGGTCCTGCCGCTGGGTGCCGTTGTCGAGATCGACGCGATCCTCGCCATCCGCGCCTGAGTTCTTTTTCGTTTCCAGCACACCCGCTGTTGCCACGCTGCAACAGCGGGTGTGTCGTATCCGGCGTCGGAGCAATTTCGATTGTGCGGCGCGGCATGGTTCGACATATTCGGTCGCAGAGGGCCAGACCGCTCGAGCCACAAGGCTCATCCAATCGCGGCGACCCTCGAACGCAGGAGAATCACCACGTAACCGCAGAAAGGGTTTACGATGCGATTCTCGACCTTCCTCCCGGCCGCGATCCTCGCCGCCACCACCGCCGTGCCCGCCTTTGCGCAGGACACCGCACCCCCGCCGCCCGTCACCATCAGCGGCAGCGCCAGCGTCACCTCCGACTATCGCTTCCGCGGCGTGTCGCAATCGGACAAGAACGTCGCCGTACAGGGCGGCATCACCATCGCCCATGAAAGCGGCGTCTATATCGGCACCTGGGGGTCGAACCTCGCCGGCTGGGGCACGTTCGGCGGCGCCAATCTCGAACTCGACCTGATCGCCGGGTACAAGAAGACGTTCGGCACCGCGACGGTCGATGCCGGCGTTACCTGGTACACCTATCCGGGCGGCGCGGACGAAACCGATGTCGTCGAATTCTATGGCAAGCTGTCGGGCACCGCCGGTCCCGCCACGCTGACCGCCGGTGCCTTCTACGCGCCCAAGCAGACCTCGCTCAGCCGCGCCTTCGCCTCGGCGACGCCGCTGGTCGTCGGCAGCGGCAAGCGCGACGACAATATCTACCTGTCGGGCGATGCGGTCGGCGCGGTGCCGAACACCCCGCTGACGCTGAAGGCGCATATCGGCTATTCGGACGGCAATCCGGGCCTGGGGCCGAACGGCACCAGCCTGTCGCCGACCGGCAGCTATTGGGACTGGTCGCTCGGCACCGACTTCACCTACAAGAACCTGACGCTGGGCGTCGCCTATGTCGACACCGACATTTCGAACCGCGAAGCGGCGTACATCACGCCGAACTTCAGCAAGACGACCAACGGCAGCCCGATCGCGGCCAGCACGGTCGTCGTATCGCTGACCGCCGCGTTCTGATCCGGGGGCGGAAGCGGGCGATTGCGCCTGCCCCCGCATCCAATCCCACCCCCGTTCGGTTCGAGCAGCTTCGAGCTTGTCGAGAAGCGTCTGTCGAGAATGCCCCGCTTGGGGCAACTCCCTCTCGACAGGCTCGAATCTCCGCTCGAAGCAAAACGGAGCGGGTGACGGACAAAAAAAGGCCGGTCACCCCATGGGGCAACCGGCCTTTCCCATATCCGAAAAACCCGCCCGGTTACGGCGTGGTCGTCTTCGCGGCCTGCCCGTCGCCTGCCGGGGCGGCGATGATGTCGCGGGTCGTCGCACCCTTGTCGACGACGTTGGTGCCCGGATCGGCCACGCCCGACCGGATGCCCGCATCGGCCGCACCCGACCCACCGGCCTGTTCCAGCGTCAGCCGCTCGGTCGCGCTACGCTGTGCCGGGCCACCGAACAGTGCCTGCATCGCCTGCGTCGATGCGGCGGTGTCCTGCGGACGCGGCGCGCCCGGCTTCGGGGGGACGAGCGCATAATCGGGCGGGATCACCAGCGGCGCCTGGCGCGCGACGGCGAATTCGTCGGGACGCTGGCGGTTCAGGGCGTTGCCCTGACACCCGGCAAGGATCAGGCCGAGGCTGCTGATGACGACAAACTTACGCATTGGCCTTCTCCACAGGAACATCGTGCTTCGGCTTCGGCGTGAACAGCGCGCGGACGAGCAGGATCACGACACCGATCGAAATCGCCGCATCGGCGATGTTGAATACCAGAAACGGGCTGTAGCCGAAAATATGGAAGTCGGCATAGTCGACGACATAGCCGAAGCGCACCCGGTCGATGATGTTGCCGAGTGCCCCGCCCAAGACCAGCCCCAGGCCGATCAGCTCGGGCTTCTGCGTCTCGCGCCGGATCCACACCGCCACGCCGGTGGCAATGATCGCGGTCATCGCGACCAAGGCCCAGCGCGCGAACTCGCTGCCCGCCTGCAACAGCCCCAGCGACACGCCGAAATTCTGGACGAAGCGCAGCGTGAACACCGGCAACAGGTTCAGCTCCGCGCCGGGATAATCGATCCCCATCGGCCCGGTGACCCAATATTTGACGAACTGATCGACGATCAGCACGACCAGCGCGACCACGACCGCGACCTTGCGCACGCTCATGCCACCACCTCCGCACAGCGACCGCACAGGTCGCCATCGGTTGCCACGTCGGGCAGATGCCGCCAGCAGCGCCCGCACTTGGCCGCCTCCGTCCGCGTCACCGTGATCGGGCCATCAGCCTCCGTCACCTTCGCGACGATGAACAGCTCGGCCAATTCGTCCGCCGGCAGCGGCAGCGACGGTACCGTCACCTCGGCCTCCAGGCTCGATCGCACTGTCTTGGCCCGGCGCAGCGGCTCGATCGCCTCGGTGACCTGCTGGCGCAGCACGCGCACTTCGGCCCAGGCGGTGCCCAGCGGCTGGTCGGCGGGCAGCTGCGGCAGTTCGGGCCATTCGAGCAGGTGGACCGACGTGTCCTCGCTCGGGAACCGCGCCTGCCACACTTCCTCGGCGGTGAACGCCAGGATCGGCGCGGCATAGCGGACCAGCGCGTGGAACAGCGTGTCCAGCACCGTGCGATACGCCCGCCGCCGCAGGTCGTCGGCGGCGTCGCAGTAGAGCGAATCCTTGCGGATATCGAAGAAGAACGCCGACAGATCCTCGTTCGCGAAATCGGTCAGCGCGCGGGCATAGCGATTGAACTCGAACGCTTCCGCCGCCGAGCGCAATTCAGTGTCGAGCGTGCCCAGCAGATGCAGGACATAGCGTTCCAGCCCCGGCATCTCGGCGACCGGCACCCGTTCGTCTTCGCTATACCCGTCGAGCGCACCCAGCAGATAGCGGAAGGTGTTGCGCAGCTTGCGATACGCATCGCCGGTGCCGGCCAGCACTTCCTTGCCGATCCGCACATCCTCGAAATAATCAGTCTGCGCGACCCAGAGGCGGAGGATGTCCGCGCCCGATTCGCCGATCACCTTCAACGGATCGACGACATTGCCGAGCGACTTCGACATTTTCCGGCCATTGCCATCCAGCGCAAAGCCGTGGGTCAGCACCGCCTTGTACGGTGCGTGGCCCCGCGTGCCGCTGCTCTCCAGCAGCGACGACTGGAACCAGCCACGATGCTGGTCCGACCCTTCGAGATACAGGTCGGCGCGGGTGCCCGCCCCGAACCTTTTCTCGATGGTGAAGACATGGGTGCAGCCCGAATCGAACCACACGTCGAGAATATCGGTCACGACCTCATAGTCGGCGAGGCGGTAGTCCGGCCCCAGCAGCGCCTGATGATCGGCGGCATACCACGCATCGGCCCCGCCCTCACGGAAGGCGGTCAGGATGCGGTCGTTGACGCTTTCGTCTTGCAGATATTTTCCGCTTGCCCGGTTCACGTACAATGCGATCGGCACGCCCCACGCACGCTGCCGGCTGATGACCCAGTCGGGCCGCCCCGACACCATCGCCCCGATCCGATTACGGCCCTTTTCGGGCACGAACCGGGTGCGTTCGATCGCGTCGAGCGCGATCTCACGAAGGGTAGCGCCATTCGACTCCCTCTCCCCTTCAGGGGAGAGGGCCGGGGAGAGGGGAAGTCCGTCGAGGTGCGTGACCGAGAGCAACGGATCGCCCGACAGCCCCTCTCCCAACCCTCTCCCCTCAAGGGGAGAGGGCTTTGCGGCCCTATCCATCGGGATGAACCACTGCGGCGTGGCGCGGAAGATCACCTTCGCCTTCGACCGCCAGCTATGCGGATAGCTGTGCGCGAAGTCGTCCGACGCCGCCAGCAGCGCGCCCGCTTCGCGCAGGTCGCGACAGATCGGCCCTTCCTCCAGCTTGCCGCCACGCCCGGCGGCAACAAACTTCGGGTTGATGACGCTGCCCTCGCCGCCCAGCCACGCCCAATCGTCGCGATACCGCCCATCGCCCTCCACCGCGAACACCGGCTTGATGCCATGCGCCTTACACAGCTCGAAATCGTCCTCGCCGTGATCGGGGGCCATATGGACGAGCCCGGTGCCGGCATCGGTCGTCACGAAATCGCCGGGCAGCAGCCGACGCGGCTTGGCGAAGAAGTCGCCGCGCTCATACATTGGATGACGCGCTGTAGCGCCCGCAAGATTGGAGCCTTTGACCACTGGACCTACCGTCCAGTCAGCGATCAGGCGCTGCCCACGCAAGTCTGGAGACAAGTCTCGTTCTTCGGCGGTCGTCAGTCTACCGACGAACTCGTCGACGAGGTCTACAGCGACCAAGAACGGACCTTCCCGACGACAACCGTCTAGCGGAGTTTTCGCGGGGTCATCAGCGAAGAAATAGCGGATATTGACCAGACCGTACTCAATCTCCGGCCCATAAGCCAAAGCCTGATTGACCGGGATCGTCCACGGCGTCGTGGTCCAGATCACCGCATGCGCGCCGACCAGTTCGGGCGCGTTCGGCGCGTCGACGATCTCGAACGCCACGTCGATCTGCGTCGACACGACATCCTCATACTCGACCTCGGCCTC
This sequence comes from Sphingomonas sp. Leaf23, assembly GCF_001421585.1. Taxonomy (NCBI): domain Bacteria; kingdom Pseudomonadati; phylum Pseudomonadota; class Alphaproteobacteria; order Sphingomonadales; family Sphingomonadaceae; genus Sphingomonas; species Sphingomonas sp. Leaf23. The sequence goes on from NZ_LMKR01000002.1 coordinate 256,307, forward strand.
GGCCAGCGCGGTCTTTTCGACCGGCGACCACATCACCGGCTTGGCCCCGCGATACAGCTGGCCCGACATCGCGAACTTCAACAATTCCTCGGCGATGGTCGCCTCGGCGTCGAACTTCATGGTCAGGTACGGGTCTTCCCAATCGCCCAGGATGCCCAGCCGCTGGAACTGGCCCTTCTGCACGTCGACCCATTTGGCGGCATAGGCGCGACATTCGGCGCGGAACTCGGCCGGGGGCACCTCGTCCTTGTTGCGCTTCTTGGCGCGGTACGCTTCCTCGATCTTCCATTCGATCGGCAGACCGTGACAGTCCCAGCCCGGGATGTACGGCGCATCCTTGCCCATCAGCGACTGGGTGCGGACGACGATGTCCTTCAGCACCTTGTTCATCGCATGGCCCATATGGATGTCGCCATTGGCGTAGGGCGGGCCATCGTGCAGCAGAAAGCGCTCGCGGCCCTGCCGCTCGGCGCGGAGGCGATCGTACAGCCCCATCTTCGCCCAGCGATCGAGGATCGCGGGTTCCTTGGCGGCAAGGCCGGCCTTCATCGGGAAGTCGGTCTTCGGCAGGAAGACGGTGTCGCGCCAGTCGCGCGTCGGTTCGGGCGTGTCGGTCATAGGAATGCCCGCGATTAGCCGATGCGGGCGCGCACGCAAACCGCTTTCCTACACCGGCGGCCAAGCGCAGGATCGCCGCGCTCTTTGCACCGTTCAGCCCCCATCGTCGCCGCAGCGCAGGCCGGCCGCTCAAGCGGCGTCTGCCACACCCGGCAATCGCACCGCGCGCAAACCGTGGCGAGTGTGAACTTCGTGAACTTTGGCCGATTTTCAGCCGGCCAGGATCGCCCGCGCGTGCTCACAATCCGCCGCCATCTGCACCTTCAGCGCATCCAGCGACTCGAACTTCGCTTCGCCGCGCAGAAACTCGATCAGCGCGACCTCGATCACCTGCCCGTACAGATCGCCGTCGAAATCAAAGAAATAGGGTTCGAGCAGCTCGATCGGCTCGCCTTCGATCGTCGGCCGGATGCCCAGATTCGCGGCCCCCTGCAGCACCCGCCCGTCGGGCAGCCGCCCGGTCACCGCATAGATGCCGTATGCCGGGCGCAGATAGCCGCCCATCGACAGGTTCGCGGTCGGATAGCCCAGCTGCCGGCCGAGCTTCGCGCCATGTTCTACCACGCCCTCGACCGCGAACGGCCGGGTCATCAGCGCCGTCGCCTCGCGCGGGCGGCCTTCGCGCAGGGCATCGCGGATGCGCGACGACGACACCACCGCCTGTCCGTCGCCGACCGGGGCCACCGTCTCGGCGGAAAAGCCATGGGCGTCGCCCAGCGCGCGCAGCGTCGCCACATCGCCGCTGCGCGCCTTGCCAAAGGTGAAGTCGGTGCCGGTGACGACTCCGCCGACGCCCATCCGCTCGACCAGCCGTTCGGCCGCGAAATCCGCCGCCGACAGCCCGGCCAGCGCGGCATCGAAGCGGAAGACCAGCATCGCATCGGCCCCGGCGGCGGCGAACAGCCGCTCGCGCTGGTCGAGGCTGGTCAGGCGCAGCGGCGGCAGGCCCGGCTGGAAATAGCGGCGGGGATGCGGATCGAACGTCGCCACGATAGCCGGTCGCCCCTCGGCCCGCGCGCGGTCGACCGCGCGCCCGACCACCGCCTGGTGCCCGGCATGAAACCCATCGAAATTGCCCAGCGCGACGATGCCGCCGCGCAAAGGACCGGGCACCGCCGCGCCCCCGTCCAGACGCTGCATCGCCGCCCCTTAGCGGGCGGGGGCTGCCGGCGAAAGGGGCTGCATCCCGGCGCGCAGCACCCGGATCGCATTGCCGCCCATCACCTTGTCCACCTCGTCCCGGCCGAGTCCCGCCTGTCGCAGCGCCTCGGCGACCAGTCCGACCCACGCGGTATCGAACCCGGTCGTCACCGCCCCGTCGAAATCGGACCCCAGCGCCACATGGTCGATGCCGGCGATGGCGCGGACATGGACGATGGCCTTGGCGATCGCCGCCGGATCGGTCGAACACACCGCGCCCGCCCAATATCCGATGCCGACCACGCCGCCGGTCCGCGCGATCCCGCGCACCTCGGCATCGGTCAGGTTGCGATTGACCCGGCACGTCGCCTGCACCCCGCCATGGCTCGACACCACCGGCCGCCGCGCGACCTTCAGCACGTCGGCGATGCCGGCATGGCTCAGATGCGCGACATCGACGATCATGCCCCGGTCCTCCATCCGCGCGACCACCTGTCGCCCGAACGGGGTCAGGCCGCCTTTGATGCGGCCGTGCATCGACCCGGCGACCTCGTTGTCGTAGAAGTGGGTGAGGCCCGCCATGCGGAACCCGCTGCGAACCAGCCGGTCGAGATTGGCGAGGCTGCCCTCCAGCCCGTTCAGCCCCTCGATCGACAGCAGCGCACCGACCGGGGCGGGGCGGTTGTCGTGCAGGCGAAATGCCTTTGCCTCGCGCTCGATCAGCAGCGAATCTAGATCGGCGGCCGACCGGATCAGCCACAATTGTCCATTCGACTGTGCCGCCGCCCGGCGCAGCTTCGTCGCATGCCACAACGACCGGTTGAGCAGCGATCCCCAGGTGCGCACCGGCTGCAACTGCGCGATCACCAGCGGGGTGATATTGTCGCTGTCGTCGCCATTGCTGTCGTAATTCTGCCCGCGCGGCGTCTTGGTCACCGACGAGAATATCTGGAGCGCGACATGGCCGTCCTGCAGGCGCGGCAGGTCGACCTGTCCCTGCGTCCCCCGGTTCAACAGGTCGCGCGACCATAGCAGCGTGTCGGCGTGCAGGTCGACGATCGGCGCGGCCTCGACCGGGCGCGGCTTGGCGGCCATGCGCCGGGCCAGTGCCGGGGTCGGTTCGACCTTGTTCATCGATCGCTCGACGATGCCGGGCGCCAGCGTAAAGAAGGCGGCGGCCACGATCGCCAGCAACGCCACGCCCCACCAGATCGCCCTGCGCATCCGCTCCCCCTTGCGGCACCCGTCGCGGGGCCGCCGGTCCCTTACGCGGTGGGGGCGGGGCGGAGCAATGTGACGAAGCTGTACGCCGGGCGTTCTCCCTCGCCACTGTGATCCTCGCGCCACGCCTCGACCCAGCCGGTGAAGGGCGGGACGATCGCATCGCCCGTGGGGGCAGCATGGACCTCAGTCAGCTCGACCCGCTCGATGCCGGGCAGCAGCAGCGCGAGAATCTCCGCCCCGCCGATCACGGCGGCATCCGGCCCGGCCAGCGCCAGCGCGGCATCGGGATCATGCGCCACCTCCGCCCCCGCCGCCTGCCAGTCGCGGTCGCGCGTCAGCACGATGTGCCGCCGGCCGGGCAGGGGGCTGGGGAAACTCTCGAACGTCTTGCGCCCCATCACCATCGCCCGGCCCATGGTCAGTGCCTTGAACCGCTTCAGGTCGGCGGGCAGGTGCCACGGCAACTGGCCATCGACCCCGATCACGCCATTATCGGCCCGTGCGAGGATCGCGTCGATCATATCGCCACCGCCGCCTTGATATGCGGCTGCGCGACATAATCGTGCAGCACGAAGTCTTCGATTGCGTAGCCGTCGATCGCGTCGGGCCTGCGCACGATCTCCAGCCGGGGCAGCGGGCCGGGCGTCCGGGTCAACTGCTCGCGCGCCTGGTCCAGATGGTTCTCGTACAGGTGGCAATCGCCGCCGGTCCAGATGAACTCGCCGACCTCCAGGCCGCATTGCTGCGCCAGCATATGGGTCAGCAGCGCATAGCTCGCGATGTTGAACGGCACGCCCAGGAAGATGTCGGCGCTGCGCTGGTACAGCTGCAACGACAGCCGGCCATTGGCGACATAGGTCTGGAACAGGCAATGGCACGGCGACAGCGCCATCGCGTGCAGCTCACCCGGATTCCACGCGGTCACGATCTGCCGGCGCGATGCGGGGTTGGTGCGGATCGTCGCGATCAGCTCGGCGATCTGGTCGATATGCCGCCCATCGGCCGCCACCCAGTCGCGCCACTGCTTGCCGTACACCGGGCCAAGATCACCATTGGCGTCGGCCCATTCGTCCCAGATGCTGACCCGCTGCTCCTGCAACCACCGCACATTGGTATCGCCGCGCAGGAACCACAGCAGCTCGATGATGATCGATCGCAGGTGCAGCTTCTTGGTCGTCAGCACCGGAAAGCCCGCCGACAGGTCGAACCGCATCTGGTGCCCGAACACCGAGCGCGTGCCGACCCCGGTACGGTCATCGGTCGGAACGCCGTCGGTCAAGGCGCGCTGCATGAGGTCGAGATAAGGGGTCATTGGGCACCTGCGTCTGGTCGGCCGTTCGTCCTGAGTAGCCATTAAGCCTGTCGAAAGGGCGTATCGAAGGACCGCGAGTGGTCGGATGCTTCGATACGGGTCTTCGACTGCGCTCAGCCCCTACTCAGCACGAACGGGGTGTGTAGCGGATACACATCCAACCGGTTCGATGCACAAAAAAAGGGCCGATGCGTCGCCGCACCGGCCCAGGGGTTTTCCGCAGGAGGAAAGTGGTGACCGGGCGGCAGGGGACTAGGCCGCCGCCCGGAAGAGGAGAAACTCAGTAATTATAGGCGCGCTCGCCGTGCTCGCCGAGGTCGAGGCCTTCCAGCTCGACTTCCTTCGACACCCGGCCACCGGTCAGCGCCTTGGCGACGAACCATGCGACGGTGGTACCGATCGAGGCCCAGACGATGGTGACCAGCACCGCGAACACCTGCACGCCGAGCTTGGCACCCATGTCATAGTCGGCCGCACCCGGACCGCCCAGCGACGGGGCATAGACGACCGCGGTACCGATCGCGCCGATGATCCCGCCGACGCCGTGGATGCCGAACGCGTCCAGCGAGTCGTCATAGCCGAGCTTGGGCTTGAGCACCGTCACTGCAAAGAAGCAGACGATCGAGGCGATGGCACCCAGCACGATCGCACCGAACGGACCCGAATTGCCCGCCGCCGGCGTCACCGCGACGAGGCCCGCGATGATGCCCGAACAGAAGCCCAGCGCCGAACCCTTGTGCCCCGAAAACTTCTCGGCGAGCATCCAGAACAGCCCGGCAGAGGCGGTGGCGACGAAGGTGTTGATCATCGCCAGACCGGCGGTGCCGTTCGCTTCCAGCGCGGAACCCGCGTTGAACCCGAACCAGCCCACCCACAGCAGCCCGGTGCCGACCATGGTCAGCGTCAGCGAATGCGGCGCCATGCGCTCGGTCGGGAAGCCCAGCCGCTTGCCCAGCAGCAGGGCAAGCACCAGCGACGACACACCGGCGTTGATGTGCACCACGGTGCCACCGGCGAAGTCGAGCGCACCTGCCTTGAAGAAATAGCCGCTGGTCGCCCACACCATGTGCGCGATCGGGAAATAGGTGATCGTCAGCCACACGATCGCAAAGACCATGACGGCAGCGAACTTGATGCGTTCGACCACCGACCCCAGCACCAGCGCGATGGTGATCGCGGCAAAGGTCATCTGGAAGCTGATGAAGACATATTCGGGGATTTCGACGCCCGGCGTAAAGGTCGCCGCCTGCGACGCGGCGGTGACGCCGGCCAGGAACGCCTTGCCGGGGCTGGCGATGAAGCCCGACAGCGTGGCGTTGGCGACATCGGGGCCGAACGCCAGCGAATAACCGTACATCACCCAGATCAGCATCGCGAGCGACGCGACCGCGCCGATCTGCGTCATCACCGACAGCATGTTCTTGGTCCGGGTCAAACCGCCATAGAACAGCGCGAGGCCCGGCACGATCATCATCAGCACGAGGACGGTCGACACCATCATCCACGCGGTGTCGCCCTTGTTCACGGTGGCGACGGGCGCGGCAGCGGCGGTCTGCGCCCAGGCGGGCAGTGCGGCGAACAGGCCCAGGCTCAGCCCGGCCAGCAAGGTCTTCGGATGTTGCATGATGCCCCCCATCACAAAGCGGTCAGATCGGTTTCGCCGGTGCGGATGCGCACGGCCTGGCCCACGTCGAGGACGAAGATCTTGCCATCGCCGATCGCGCCGGTGTTTGCCGCGGCCTGCACCGCCTCGACCACGCGGGGCGCGATGTCGCTGTCGCACACGACCTCGATCTTGATCTTGGGCACCATGTTGGTGCTGTATTCGGCCCCGCGATAGATCTCGGTCTGGCCCTTCTGCCGCCCGAACCCCTTCACTTCGCTCACCGTCATGCCGGCGACGCCGATCTCGGTCAGTGCTTCGCGTACCTCATCCAGCTTGAACGGCTTGATGATGGCGATGACTAATTTCATGTCGCCCCCCGTGTCGCATGTTGCTCGACAAGGGGTATCGCAACGACCGTGCCAAATACGCGCAACAGCATTTACCGGGGGTTATCGCCCCGGCCGGCAGCTTAACGAGCGGTTAATTTGTGCAGCGCGTCAAAACTGCCTGTTTTTCAGGCAGCGCCATCCGCCGCGTCGACGATTGCGCGCGCCGCGTTCAGATCGTCTTCGTCGACCATCACCCGCACCGGGATCAGCAGCCAGCTGCCGTCGCCGATGCTCGCCTCGCCATCGAACGCGACCGCCGGGACGCCCTCGCTTTCCAGCCGCCCGACGATGATCTGCGCCTCGACCCGCGGAAACCGCCCCAGCTCGGCCAGCGGCATCAGGCGGTGCCGCCGACGGTCAGGCCATCGATCAGCAGCGTCGGCTGCCCAACGCCGGCGGGCACCGACTGCCCGGCCTTGCCGCACATGCCGACCCCTTCGTCGAGCGCGAAGTCGTTGCCGATGCCGCGCACCTGCTTCAGCACCTCCGGCCCGTCACCGATCAGCGTCGCGCCCTTGATCGGCGCGCCGATCCGGCCATTTTCGACCCGGTACGCCTCGGTGCACGAAAACACGAACTTGCCCGACACGATGTCGACCTGTCCGCCGCCGAACGACTTGGCGAAGATACCGTTCTTCACCCGCGACAGCAGCTCGGCCGGATCGTCCTTGCCGCCGGTCATGAAGGTATTGGTCATGCGCGGCATCGGCGCGTGCGAGAAATCCTGCCGTCGCCCGTTGCCGGTCGGCGCGACGCCCATCAGCCGCGCGTTCAGCCGGTCGTGGATATAGCCTTTCAGGATGCCGTCCTCGATCAGGATATTCTCCTGGGTCGGCGTCCCCTCGTCATCGATGCTGAGCGACCCGCGCCGGTCGGCGATCGACCCATCGTCGATCACCGTCACGCCGGGTGCCGCCACCCGCTCGCCGATCCGGCCCGAAAAGGCACTGGTGCCCTTGCGGTTGAAATCGCCCTCGAGGCCATGGCCGATCGCCTCGTGCAGCAAAATCCCCGGCCAGCCCGCGCCCAGCAGCACGGTCATCTCGCCCGCCGGCGCATCGACCGCCTCCAGGTTCACCAGCGCTTGGCGCAGCGCCACGTCGATCGCCCGGTTCCACGTCTCCGGCGCGAACAGCGACTCGTACAGATAGCGCCCGCCGATCCCGAAGCTGCCCGTCTCGCGCCGCCCGTTCGCCTCGACCACGATCGACACGTTCAGCCGTACCAGTGGGCGCACGTCGGTCGCGATGAAGCCATCGGGCCGCACGATCTCGACCACCGTCCACGATCCCAGCAGGCTCGCCGAAACCTGCACGACGCGCGGGTCCCGCGCCCGCGCCGCCGCGTCGATCGACTGGCACAGCGCAACCTTGTCGGCGAACGGAATCAGGTCGAGCGGATCGGCGGCGGTATAGAGATGCCGGTTGTTGCCGCGCGGCGGCGGCGCCTTCGCCCCCTTCGCCGGATCGATCAGCGCCATCGTCTCGCCCGCACGCCGGATCGCCGCTTCGGATAGCTCGTTGGCATGCGCGAACGCGGTCGTCTCCCCCGACACCGCACGCAGGCCAAAGCCGGCATGGGTGTCGTACGACGCGGTCTTCAGCCGTCCGTCATCGAACCCGAACGCTTCGGATCGGCGATACTGGAGATAGAGTTCGCCATCCTCGGCGTTTGCCAGCGTCGCCTGCGTGGCGCGCAGCGCTGCGGCCGGGTCGAGGTCGCCGGAATAGAGATACGAGCGGGGATCGGTCGGGGTCATCGGTGCAATATAGGGCGGCGGTTGCGTGGGGGAATGGGTCCGCCGGCAGTTGACGTATCGACCCGGACCTACTTGCAGACCTTCGTCCGTACCGCCAGACGTTGGGCATGGGAGAAACTTCGCCGCCTAATTGTGTCTGCGCTTCGCTATCCGATCTTGCGGCCGTTCCAATGGGCGGCGACGGGCTGGATGAGCGCGTGTTCGCCACGATCGAGGAGATACGCCGCCACGGCGACGATCTTTGGTGGCTGCATCTGGCTTGCTGCAGTGCTTGTAATCAGCATTGGATGATCGCGCAGGAAGAGCGGATTTTCGATATCCATTTCCTCCGGCGTGTAGGCGATGACGTTGCTGAAAATATTATGCGAGGCGATTGGCCTGCAGAATTCATGACGTACGAACGCGTACTCGAAATAGGTCATGCCTTCGCGAGACCCTGTGTATTTCTGGACCCTCGTGCCAGTTCGCTACAATGGTCAGCCGAAGATTTGCGGGCCGCACGTCCGGACATTACGATCGGCGAGGTGGCGCGATTGCTGGGCGTCACGCCGAAGAACGCTGCGCGTCTGCTTCAGGGGCAGGGTCGGCTCGCCGCTGCATGGGCACGCTGGCGTGCGGCGTTACGGTGACGGGATGCGGGCGATAGCCTTACGGCTTGGAATGCATTTTCAACTGCGGCGAATTGCGGACGGGTGGAGGGGGTGTCCCTGCCAAGTAGACGTCGCCCCAGCGTAAGCTGGGGCCTTAAACGGCTCTTGTCCCACCCGATTACCGGTAGATCCCAGCCTTCGCTGGGATGACGGTTTGGTTAAATGGGACGTCGGACATCACCGCCGCGGCAAAGCCGCGTCGTCGGTCGGCAGGCAAGGGCGAGCTTGCCCGCCGCCGGCCGGGCGCGGGCCTGGTCGGTCGTCCGAACTGCGTTCGGCCTTACCGGCCCGCGCCGTCCCCATGATCCTTCAACTGGCTGTGATCCGCCCCATCCGCCGGCCCACCGACCAGCACGAAACGCCGGTCGCAGTAACCGCAATCGACATAGCCCGTGTCGTCGATCTGCAACCACACGCGCGGGTGGCCCAGCGCAGGGGCGATCTCGCCGCCGCCATCACAGGCGACGCGGGGGGTGGTGACGCGGAGGAGTTCGGGCGGAGGCAACATGGCCCCGCGAATAGCAATCGCCATCGCCCTCGACAAGTCGATGCTTCCCTTGGCCGCACCACCGGCGTATCGGCCGATCCCATGGAAACCCAAGCCGCCATCTCGATCCACGACCTGTGCAAGACCTATGCAGCGGGGAAGGGCGGCGCGCCTGCCAAGGTCGCCTTGGACGGCGTGTCGTTCGACGTGCCGCGCGGGCAAATCTTCGGCCTGCTCGGCCCCAATGGCGCGGGCAAGTCGACGCTCATCAACACCCTCGCCGGCCTCGTGAACAAGACCAGCGGATCGGCGTCGATCTGGGGCTTCGACATCGACCAGCATCCGCGCAATGCGAAGGCGTCGATCGGCATCGTCAATCAGGAAATCCTGTTCGACCCGTTCTTCACGCCCGCCGAAACGCTGGAGATTCAGGCCGGGCTGTACGGCGTGCCGAAGGCGAAGCGCCGCACGATGGACCTGCTGCGCGCGGTGCACCTGGCGGACAAGGCCAACGCCTATGCCCGCACCCTGTCGGGGGGCATGAAGCGGCGGCTGATGGTCGCCAAGGCGATGGTCCATGCGCCGCCCGTCCTCGTCCTCGACGAACCTACCGCCGGCGTCGATATCCAGCTGCGCAACCAGCTGTGGGACTATGTGCGCGAATTGAATGCCGACGGGGTGACGGTGGTGCTGACCACCCATTACCTCGAGGAAGCCGAGCAGTTGTGCGACCGCATCGCCATCATCAACCATGGCCGCGTCGTCGCCAACCAGCCGACCCGCGAACTGCTGGGCATGGCGCAGGAAAAGGCGGTCGAACTGACCCTCGACCGCGACCTCACCGACCTGCCCGACGCGCACTGCTTCGAAAAGGTGGAGCGCAAGGGCGACCGCCTGCTCGCCATCACCTATCGCAAGGATGTGGCCAATGCCGGCGAAGTCCTCGCGGCGGTCAGCGCACAGGGCTACGGCATCGTCGACGTGGTAACCCGCGAGGCGGACCTCGAGGACGTGTTCCTCAACCTGACGAACAGCTGAGCGGCCCGTACCGCGCGCTCCGTGCCCCCGCGCAGGCGGGGGCCCAGAGCCAAGCAATGCAACGGCTGCGGGTGCCGCCCTGGACCCCCGCCTGCGCGGGGGTACGCCGGATCAACGACGGTCGGCGTATTCGCCTTTTGTTCTTGCGCCACCGCTCGCGCCAGCCCATTGTAGCCCCGCGCAATGTCGGACCCCACCCGCAAGATCATCCATGTCGACATGGACGCCTTCTTCGCGTCGGTCGAACAGCGTGATGCCCCCGAGCTGAAGGGCAAACCCGTCGCGGTCGGCGGGTCGAGCGGGCGCGGGGTGGTCGCTGCCGCCTCCTACGAAGCGCGCGTGTTCGGCGTGCGCTCCGCCATGCCGTCGGTCACCGCCATCCGCCGCTGCCCCGACCTGATCTTCGTCCGCCCCCGCTTCGAAGTGTACAAGGCGGTCAGCCAGCAGATCCGCGAGATCTTCCTCGACTATACCGATCTGGTCGAACCGCTGTCGCTCGACGAAGCCTATCTCGACGTCACCGAAAACCGCCGCAACCTGCCCAGCGCCACCGCGACGGCCGAGGAGATCCGCGCGCGTATCCTCGCCGTCACCGGCCTCACCGCCTCGGCCGGGATCAGCTACAACAAGTTCCTCGCCAAGCTCGCCTCCGACATGAACAAGCCCAATGGCCAGTGCGTGATTCCGGTGAAAGCCGGCCCGCGCGTCGTCGCGTCGCTGCCGGTCGGCAAGTTTCACGGCATCGGCCCGAAAACGGTCGAGCGGATGGAGGCACTCGGCATCCGCACCGGCGCCGACCTCGCCGCGTGGAGCCTCCCCGACCTGCAGCGCACCTTCGGCAAGGCGGGCGGCTGGTACCACGGCATCGCCCGCGCACAGGACGATCGCCCGGTGCGCCCCAACCGCGTGCGCAAGTCGTCCGGCTCCGAAACCACCTTCCACAGCGACCTGACCGACCCCGAATCGATCGAGGAGCGGGTACTGGCGATGGCCGACGACGTGTGGGAGTGGGTCGAAAAGACCGGCCAGCACGGCCGCACCGTGACGGTAAAGGCGAAGTACGCAGACTTCCGCATCGTGACGCGCAGCCGCACGCTTGCCCACCCCGTGCGCGACCGCGCGACGCTCCACGCCACCGCCCGCAGCCTGATCGCGACGCTCTACCCGTTGCGCACCGGCCTCCGGCTGGTCGGCGTGACGATGGCCGGCTTCGGCGGTGAAGAGCCCAGCGGACAACTCGACCTGTTGTAAGTTGAACAGGACCCACCCCCACCCGTCACCCCGGACTTGATCCGGGGTCCCGCTTCTTCTTCTGCGGGGACAAGAAAAGCGGGACCCCGGGTCAAGCCCGGGGTGACGGTCGATCGGGATGGACGCCCACCCCCAACCAGCCTACAACCGCCCCGTCCCCGGGGGAGCGTTCCGTCACGCTTGAGAGGAAGGCCGCAGCCTTCGACCCGCTGAACCTGATCCGGCTGACACCGGCGTAGGGAGGGCGCGGCCAGACAAGTTCCGCCCCCTCCGCATGGAGTGGAATATGGCAGACATCCCCGCAAAGACTGAAATCGGCGTAACGACCGGCCCGATCCGTGGCAGCCGCAAGATTCACGTCGGCCCGCTGAACGTCGCGATGCGCGCGATCGACCTCGACCCATCGTCCGGTGAACCACCGCTCAACGTCTACGACACGTCGGGCCCCTACACCGACCCCAATGCCCGCATCGACATCATGGCCGGCCTGCCGCAACTGCGCCGCGACTGGATCATGGCCCGTGGCGATGTCGAGAGCTACGATGCCCGCGAACTCCGCCCCGAGGATAACGGCCAGCTCGGCCCCGACCGCTCGGGCGGCGTCCAGCCCTTCCCCAACGTCGTCAAGCGACCGCTCCGCGCCAAGGCCGGCGCGAACGTCAGCCAGATGCACTATGCCCGGCGCGGCATCATCACGCCCGAAATGGAATATGTCGCGACCCGCGAAAATCTCGGCCGCGAGATGCTGCGCGACTATGTCCGCGACGGCGAGAGCTTCGGCGCGAGCATCCCCGATTTCGTGACCCCCGAATTCGTCCGCGACGAAGTGGCGCGCGGCCGGGCGATCATCCCCAACAACATCAACCACCCCGAAACCGAACCGATGGCGATCGGCCGCAATTTCCTGGTCAAGATCAACGCCAATATCGGCAACAGCGCGGTCGCATCGAACGTCGCCGCCGAAGTCGACAAGCTCGTCTGGTCGATCCGCTGGGGTGCCGACACGGTCATGGACCTGTCGACCGGCCGCAACATCCACGACACCCGCGAATGGATCCTGCGCAACTCGCCCGTCCCGATCGGCACCGTGCCGATCTATCAGGCGCTGGAAAAGGTCGGCGGCATCGCCGAGGAACTGACCTGGGACATCTTCCGCGACACGCTGATCGAACAGGCCGAACAGGGGGTGGATTACTTCACCATCCACGCCGGCGTCCGCCTGCCCTATATCCCGATGACCGCGAAGCGCGTCACCGGGATCGTGTCGCGCGGCGGGTCGATCATGGCGAAATGGTGCCTCGCGCATCACCGCGAATCGTTTCTCTACGAACATTTCGACGAGATCACCGAGATTATGAAGGCGTATGACATCGCCTATTCGCTGGGCGATGGCCTGCGCCCCGGATCGATCGCCGATGCGAACGACGAAGCGCAGTTCAGCGAGCTGTTCACTTTGGGCGAACTGACCCACCGCGCCTGGGCACAGGACGTGCAGGTCATGATCGAAGGGCCCGGCCACGTGCCGATGCACAAGATCAAGGAGAATATGGAAAAGCAGCTGCAGGTCTGCGGCGAAGCGCCCTTCTATACCCTCGGGCCGCTCACCACCGACATCGCGCCCGGCTACGACCATATCACCAGCGGCATCGGCGCGGCGATGATCGGCTGGTACGGCACGGCGATGCTCTGCTACGTCACGCCCAAGGAGCATCTGGGCCTGCCCGACCGTGACGATGTGAAGGTCGGCGTGGTCACCTACAAGCTGGCCGCCCACGCCGCCGATCTGGCCAAGGGCCACCCGGCCGCACAGATGCGCGACGACGCCCTGTCGCGCGCCCGCTTCGACTTCCGCTGGCGCGATCAGTTCAACCTGTCGCTCGACCCCGACACGGCGGAGAGCTACCACGACCAGACGTTGCCCGCAGAAGGTGCCAAGACCGCGCATTTCTGCTCAATGTGCGGCCCCAAATTCTGCTCGATGAAGATCACGCAGGAAGTCCGCGACTTCGCCGCCAAGCAGAACGCCTCGGCCGACACGTTCCTCGCCGCCGATGCTGCCGACGCCGACCGCGCGGTCTTCGCCGGCGGCTCGGTCGCGGCGGACGCCGGCATGGCCGAAATGAGCGAGAAGTTCCGCGAGAAGGGCAGCGAGGTGTACCTGCCGGCGGAGTGAAACGCTTAAAGCTCCTCCCCGCCGTGTGGGGAGGAGTTGTTCTTAAATAGCCGATTTAGGTGGAGGGAGTTGCTGGGAATGCGAGGACTTAATTCCAGCATTATAGGCTTTTGATATCAGCGTGGCACTTTCTTTGGCGAAGTACGTCAAGATGCGCAGATTTATATCTTTCTTCTGCATTTTTTGCTTGTCGGTCAACGTCGTGCGTTTGCGCCAATATTCTCGATAATCCAATGCTTCTTGATATGAGATCACGCCACGATCTCTGAATAGGTCAAGTGATGCAGGATTGAGAGATTTTTGATTGTTAGCTTGAAGTCGCTTCAGGACAGAAAATATCCGATTGGATAGCAAGCGAAGAAATCGCTTTACGCACACATTTCCTACTTCGGTGGTAGCGCTATTCTTCTGATTTTTAATGCAACAGATTTGGTGAATTGGTGAGTGTCCGCATTCACACGCTCGATCAGAATTATCTATGTAAACAAAATCCAGCTGCCATTCCGATTTCGCTTCGTCCCAGTTATTGGAAACGCTTAGACCTAGAATTGCCGCTTTGAAATTTGCCTCGTTATGTCCGCCCTTACCCATGGCGTTTCCTCCGCAATCCGGCCAGCGGGACACGCGCGGTCGGTTGACTAAACAAAGGAGGCTCCGTAGGGTTCGCGCGCTTCGCAAGAGCACGAGGTGGGATGTCCGCCTCCGATTTGGGGTCGCCGCTGCAACGGCGGCCCCAATTTCGTTAGGCAGGGCTTCTGGTCGCCATGCTTATGCCTTGCCTGCCAAGTGTTTCTGATCCCCGCGGGTGCGGGGGAGCTTCTTTTCCGCGCATCACGAACGAGGCACAAAGAGGGCCATCCCCGCGTGAGTGCTGAATCAGATGGCCAAGGTAGAGGCTAGCTGATTTTCTGGGCTTGGAATGTCTCATTAGCATTCGCTGGAACACTGAATCCAAAGCCTTGCCCTCCTTTTTGACGCGCTGTTGCGCTGCGGGGGAATGATGCGGTGTAACGTCCTTAACCTCGTTTCGGTTCCAAATCAAATATGTATTTCGCATCACAAATTGAGGCTCAAAGGTTCAAACCTTTCTCATCATTGTATTGCGATGGAGTCGGATACCGGCACGAACAGCGATACGCCCAAAAACCACTATCCTACAAGTTCCCAATATGTTCCCCTCCCGCCCATGCGCAACGACCCCCAGCTCCCGGAGCCTTCGCCCGCGCCCGCACCGGCGCTCGACCCCTCGAACCTGACCGTTCCGTCCGAGACGCCGTATCTCGACGCCAACGGCTATGACCCCGCCGACTATCAATGGGTCCCCGTCCGCCGCAAACCGCGTGCCGATGGCTGGTCGGACAGCAAGCAGCGTGACTTTATCGAGGCGCTCGCCGATGGCGGGTCGGTCGCCGAAGCGGCGCGCGCCGTCCACATGTCGGCCAGCAGCGCCTATCGCCTGCGCCGCTCGCCCGGTGGCGAGGCGTTCGCGCGCGCGTGGGATGCGGCGGTGGCGCAGGCGGTGGGGATGCTGGTCGATGTCGCGTTCGACCGGGCGATCAACGGCACCGTCGAACCAGTGCTCGACGCCGATGGCCGCCGCATCGGGTCGCGCCACCGCCCCGGCGACCGGATGCTAATGTTCCTGCTCGCCGCCCATTATCCCGACCGCTACGGCAGGCAATATCGCCGCCGCCCGGCACGCGGCGAGGCGGAGGCACCGCCGCCCGCCCCGGCCCCCAGCGTCGCCGAGGCGCTCGACGCGCTCACCCCCGTGACCCCGCCCGAACCGGACAAGCTGATGGCTCCCGCCGATCTCGACGTGGCGATCGAGGTCGCCGACCTGAGCGACGGCCGGCTGCCCCAGTGGCTCGACCCCGATCACCGCGCCGAACCGGTGCCCGCGCCCTACCGGCAGGAACCGCCGCTCCACGACGCCCTCGCCGCCGCGCTGGCGGCGCAGGACGACCTCTACATCCCCGAACCGGGTCCCTTGGGTACGGCGTTCGAGGTCGAACTGGAACTCGCCAAGCGCGGCATCGTCGTGCCCCGCCCCAAACCACAGCCCAACCGCCGCGCGCGTCGCGCCAAGCGGCGAGTGTGAACTTTGTGAACTTTGGAATGTCGGAGCGGGATCATCGCCTTCATCGACAGGCGTCACCGCAGCCTGCACCGGGGTGACGCGTGGTGTCGGCGGGAGGACTCGGCATTCGGCGTACCCCCGCGCATGCGGGGGCACGGGGCGGGGGCGGTCGCCTCCGCGACACTCGCCAGGGCGGCATCGTCTTCGCCGTGACGCGACGTGCGCCCTACACGCAAAAAGGGCGCCGCGTGGTTCCCACGCAGCGCCCCTTCTAGTCCGTAATGCCGCAAGGCGCGAATTACATCGCGTTCTTTACAGCCTGCTCGACCTGCGCGTTGTCGTCGTCGTCGGCCTTGTCGGCGGCGTCTTCGCCCATTTCACGCACGTTCGATGCCTGCGCTTCCAGCGCGTCCGAAACCTGCTCGTTGCTGGTCAGGTCGGCCTGATCTTCCAGCGCGTCCGCCTTGTTCTCGGTCATCGCCTCGATATTGGCGGCGGCCTTGTCGTCGGCATTGCCACCGCACGCACCCAGCAGCATCAGCGCGGCCAGACCGGTCGCCGTCATCATCGTCTTCATGGCAATTCCCTCTTTGATCCCGCCCCTGTGGCGGACAAGCCCGTTCAATCGTTTGGGTGCGCAGATGGTTCCGTCTGCGTATCGAGCGGGGGGATCGCCCAGTCGATCGCGCCCCGGCCCTGCGCCTCCAGAAACGCGTTTGCCTGGCTGAACGGACGGCTGCCGAACCAGCCGCTATGCGCCGACAGGGGGGAGGGGTGGCGGCTTTTGAGCACCAGATGCCGGCCGCCGGCGGCCACGTCGCGCACGAACCCCGCCTTCTTCTGGGCATGCGCGCCCCACAGCAGGAAGACGCTCGGCCGCCCCTGCTCGGCCACTGCATGGACCACCGCGTCGGTCAGCGCTTCCCACCCCTTGCCGGCATGGGCGGCGGCGCGGCCCTGCTCGACGGTCAGCACCGCGTTCAGCAGCAGCACCCCCTGCCGCGCCCAATGCTCGAGGAACCCGTGGGTGGGCGGTACGATGCCAAGGTCGCTGTGCAGCTCCTTGTAGATGTTGCGCAGCGACGGCGGCACCGCCACCCCCGGCCGCACCGAAAAGGACAGGCCATGCGCCTGCCCCGGCCCGTGATAGGGGTCCTGCCCGAGAATCACGACCCGCACTTGGTCCAGCGGGGTCAGTGCCAGCGCGGTGAACCAGTCGGCACTGTGCGGCAGGATGCGCTTCCCCGCCGCCTTCTCGGCCTTCAGGAAATCGCGCAGGGCAGCCATCGCCGGCTGCTCGAACACCGGCCCCAGCGCCTCGGCCCAGCTCGGATCGATCGCGGCGGGGATCATGTCCGCTTGCGCACGAACTCGGCGCGCAGCACCAGCCCCTTGATCCCGTCGAACTTGCAGTCGATCTCCTGGTCATCACCGGTCAGGCGGATCGATTTGATCAGCGTGCCGCGCTTCAGCGTCTGCCCTGCGCCCCTGACGGTCAGGTCCTTGATCAGCGTCACCTGATCGCCATCGGCCAGCACATTGCCCACCGCATCGCGCACGACGACGCCCCCGTCCTCGGCCGGTGCGGCGGCGGTCGCCTGCGACGCCGGCACCCACTCGCCGCTCGCCTCGTCATAGATATAGTCGTCGTCGCTCATGGCGTCTGTCCTTTCGATCCGCTCACGCGGATGCGGCACCGGCCCGCTCCCCCACCCGGCCACCCATCAGGATACTGGCGTGGGTGGCCGGGTGGGGGAGCGGGCCGGTGCCGCCTGTCGAAAGAATCGTAGCCGAGCGACCCGGCTTAGAACAACCCCGGCACCTCGCGCTGTGCGGTGCTTGGCCGGGCGGGTTGCAGCAGGGCGCGTTCGTCGAACCGCCCCTCGCCCGCCTGCGCGCTGGCCCCGGTCGATGCCGAGATGCGCGAGCAGGTCCGCCCGGCAAGGAAGTCGAGCGCGCGGGCGACCGACTGCTCGCGATTGTCACCCAGCGGGTAGCTGATGTCGTCGCTCGCCTGGCACGTATTGGGCACCGTCGCCGCCAGCCCGTCAAAATAGGCCGCCGACCGCGCCGAATTCTGCACCGCCAGCGCGACGATCCGGAACCGGTCGTCGCACTCTTTCTTGTCGACCGCGATCTGCCCGACCGGCTTGCCATAGGTGTTGGTGCCGATCAGCGCCATGTTGGTGCCGAGGTAGGGCACGAACGCATTGATGACGAGCTCGCTGGCCGATGCGGTGCGTCCGGTGCCGATAAAGGCGATCTTGGTCGGCGTCACCGACTGGTTGGTCGGGGCGAAATACTTGACCGTATTTTCGGACGACTTTTCGGGCCGGAACGTGGTGTAGCTATACACCTGGCTGCTCGTCTTGCCCCCGCCCAGCAGGTCGCCCATCAGCTCGGCGACATTGATGAGGCCGCCGCCATTATAGCGGAAATCGATGATGAACTCGCTGATCCCCTGCGCCCGGAAATTGGCAAAGGCATTCTTGAGCGGCGTCTCGGCGGACGAGATGAAGGTGCGCAGGTTGATGTACCCGACCTTCTTGCCGTTATCGTTCAGCACCTTGGCGCCATAGCGGGTGGAGACGGGCAGCAGCGAGAAGTCGGTCTTGGTCACCGTCGCGGTCGTGGTCGTGCCGTCGATCGTGCGGAACTGGAACACGCGCGCCGTGCCCGGCGTATCGGGGCCAAGCGCGGTGTTCAGCCCGGCGGTCCCCTCCGCATCGACGATCGCCGACACGTTGCGCAGATTGCTGGTCGAGGTGCCGATCTGCAGGATCTCGGTCCCGCGATCGATCCCGGCGTTCAGCGCCGGGGCCCCTTCGAACGATTCGATGACGAACAGCCGCCGCCCGGTCTGGTCGAGCGCGAAGCGGGTGCCGAACCCGGCGGTCGCGCCCGAATTGTAATAGGCGTCCTCTTCCTTGATCGACGTCAGATAGGTGAAGAACCGGTCCTTGCGCTGCGCCCGCGCGGTGGCGGTCAGCGAATCGATATAGTCGTCGACCGTGGAAAAGGCCGCCGGGTTCGGATTGCTCGGCAGCGTTTCGGGGAACAGATACCATTCGCGCAGCTGCGCCAGGGCCCAGTCCTGCCGCTCGCGCAGCGAACAGCCCGCCGTGGTGGAGGGGGTAGGGGTCGGGGTGGCGGTCGATGTCGGCGTCGGTGTCGGGCTGCCCCCGATCACGCCGCCGCCGCCACCACCGCCCCCGCCGCATGCCGACAGCATCGCCAACACGCCCAACGCCGCACCGATCCGTACCCGCATCACACCCACTCCATGTACTGACGCCAGCCTAGATGGCTGTTGGCCGAAGGGAAGGGGGATTCGCTGGTCCGTTCCCGTTCGAACAGCGACAATGCCGGCGCGTTGGTGATCGGCGGCTGAACAGACGGGCGCGCCTCACGCGACTGTTGCGATCGAACAACAATGGCGAACGGCGTTACGCCGGGCGTTCAGTATTTCTTTGCGCTTTGGCGGCATAGCGGGTCGGTGTCGGATTGCCTTACACCTGTATCGGGATCGCCGCGATGATTCGGCTGTTCAAACACTATATCCCGCATGCCGTGCTGCTGCTCGGCATGCTCGACCTGTGCGCGCTGCTGGTCGCCGCCGAACTCGGCTGGATCACGCGCGCGATGCAGATCGGCATGGCGATCGATCCGATCCACACGCGCGTGCCCCAGCTGATGAGCTTCGCGCTCAGCCTGGAGGTCGCGATGGTCGCGGTCGGGGTCTATGGCACCGACGCGCTGCAATCGGTGAAGTTCGCCGCGGCCCGCCTGATCGTCGCGATCCTGCTCGGCGTCATCTTCCTCGCGGTGCTGTTCTTCCTGGCACCCGGCATCACCTTCTGGCGATCGAACCTGCTCTACGCCGTCGGCTTCGCGACCGTGCTGCTGCTGCTGCTGCGCGTCGTCACCGGCACCTTGCTGGGCGGGCAGGCATTCAAGCGACGGGTGATCGTGCTGGGCGCGGGACCGCGGGCGCAGCGGCTGAAGGATCTCGGCCAGCGCCCCGGCGCGGGCTTCGTCGTCGTCGGCTATATCGCGATGAGCGAGGCGAACCGCGTGATCCCCGAGGCGATCGCCCGCGACGCGATCTACAACCTTGCCGATCACGTCGTGCTGCTCGGCGCGTCCGAAGTCGTGCTGGCGCTGGAGGAGCGGCGCAACGCGCTGCCGCTGAAGGATCTGCTGCGCATCCGCACCACCGGCGTGCACGTCAACGAAATCTCGACCTTCCTCGAACGCGAGACGGGGCGCGTCGACCTCGACAGCGTCAATCCGTCGTGGCTGATCTTTTCCGACGGCTTCTCGTCGGGGCGGGTGGTGTCGAGCGTGTTCAAGCGGATGTTCGACATCGCCGCCAGCCTGCTGCTGCTCGCGCTGACGCTGCCGGTGATCCTGCTCGCCGCGCTCGCGGTAAAGCTGGATAGCCGTGGCCCGGTCTTCTACCGCCAGCGGCGCGTCGGCCTCTACAGCACCGGGTTCGACATCCCCAAGCTGCGATCGATGCGCACCGATGCGGAGGCCGCCGGATCGGCGATCTGGGCGGAAAAGAACGATCCGCGCATCACCCGGATCGGCCGCGTCCTGCGCAAGACGCGGATCGACGAACTGCCGCAATGCTGGAGCGTGCTGATCGGCGAGATGAGCTTTGTCGGCCCGCGCCCCGAACGCCCCGAATTCGTGTCGGCGCTGGAGGAGAAGCTGCCCTATTACGCCGAACGGCACATGGTGAAGCCGGGCATCACCGGCTGGGCGCAGATCAACTATCCCTATGGCGCGTCGATGGACGATGCGCGGCAGAAGCTCGAATACGACCTCTATTATGCCAAGAACTACTCGCCCTTCCTCGACCTGCTGATCCTGCTCCAGACGATCCGGGTCGTGATCTGGTCGGGCGGGGCGCGGTGATGCGATGCTGACCGGGGTCGTCGTTTGGGGCCATGCCATCGCCGCGCTGCTGTTCGGCGGGCTGGCCTTCTGGACCGTGCGGCGCGGTGCGGCCGACGGTGCGCTGCCGCGCCGCGGGCTGTCGGTCGCGCTGGCGCTGACGGCGCTGTGGGCGCTGGCGGTGGCGGGGATCGCCGACAGCCATCCGGTCACGCATCTGCTGGGCGGGCTGCGCACGCTCGGCTGGCTGGCGCTGCTGTTCGCGATCCAGCAGCGCAGCGGCGAACGCGGCGGCGAAGCGCTCGGCCGGACCCTCGCATTCGGTGCGGTGATGATCGTCGACGTGGCGGCGTTGCTGCTCGATTCGATCAGCGCGGCGGCCGGCAACCCTGTCGCCGCCACCATGATCGGCGATGTCGCGACGGTGCTGGGGATGCTCGCCGCGCTCGGGGCGCTGCTGCTGCTGCACGGCCTGTTCCGTACCACGACCTCGGCTGCGACGCGGCTGGTGCTGGTGACGGCGGGGGCGTTCTGGCTGATCGACGTCAACAGCTGCATCGCCAGCTACCTGGTCGGCGGCGCACCCGCCGAACTGATCGCGGCGCGCGGCGCGGCGGTGGCGGGCATGGCGCTGCTGATCGCGCTGGCCCTGTCGCGGCCGGGCGATGGCGGGGTGCAATTCTCGCGCACCGCGACGTTCCACACTCTTTCGCTGCTCGGCCTCGTCGCCTATTTCGCGATCACGATCATGGCGACCAGCCTGATCGAGGTGCTGGGCGGTACCCACGCCCGCATCGCGCAGACCGCCTTCGTCTTCGGATCGACCGTCGCGATGCTGACCGCCGCCTCGTCCGGCTGGCTGCGCGCGTGGATCAAGGTGAAGCTGGTCAAGCACCTGTTCCGCCACCGCTACGACTATCGCGCCGAATGGACCCGCTTCACCGAAACGCTGGGCGAGCCGAAGGGCGGCGCCCCGCTCGACGAACGGCTGGTGAAGGCGGTCGGCGACCTGATCGATGCGCCCGCCGGGCTGCTGCTGGTCGCCGATGGCGATACGCTGGCGCTGCAGGCGTCGTGGTGTTGGGACGGGCAGGCGCTGCCCGGCGACGATGACGGCAGCGCGCGGCTGGCCGCCTATCTGCGCACGACCGGGCGCATCCTCGAACTCGACCCCTTACGCGAACGGCCCGATGATCCCGACCGGGCGGCGGTGCCGGAGGCGATGCTGGCCCATCCCGATGCGTGGGTGGTCGTGCCGCTGCCGCATCTGGGGCGGTTGATCGGCGCGATCCTGCTCGCCCGGCCGATCCTTGCCCGCGCGCTCGACTGGGAGGATTTCGACCTGCTGCGCATCGCCGGGCGACAGGTCGCCAGCTACCTGGCCGAGGAACGCGCCCAGTCCGCCTTGTCCGAAGCGCAGCGGTTCGAGGAGTTCAACCGCCGCTTCGCCTTCATCCTGCATGATGTGAAGAATATCGTGAGCCAGCTGAGCCTCGTCGCGCGCAACGCCCCGCGTCATGCCGACAACCCCGCATTTCGCGCCGACATGGTCGCGACGCTGAACGAATCCGCCACGCGGATGAACGACCTGCTCGCCCGCCTGTCCGAACGCGAGGCACCCCGGATGGAGGCCCCACGCGCCGTCGCACTGGCGACCATCGCCGCGCAGTCGGCCGCACGCTTCCGCGCGCGCGGCGTCGTGGCGATCGAGGGTGATCGCAACGCCCACGCCGCCGCCGATCCGGCGCGGCTGCAACAGGTGCTCGACCATCTGGTCCTGAACGCGCTGGATGCCGGCGGCAGCGACCCGGTGCGCGTGGTCCTGGGCCATGCCGCCGATCGCGTCTGGATCGATGTGGTCGACACCGGACAGGGCATGACCCAGCAATTCGTCCGCGACGACCTGTTCCGCCCGTTCGTGTCGTCCAAGCCCACCGGCTTCGGCATCGGCGCGTTCGAGGCGCGGCAGCTGGCCCAGGCGATGGGCGGCACGATCGAGGTGGAGAGCCACCCCGGACGCGGCACGCGGTTCCGCGTCACGCTGGCGGCGGCGACCCCCACGCTGGAGCAGGCGGCATGACGACGCGCAAATGCCTGTTGATCGTCGAGGACGATGCCGGGCTGCAACGCCAGCTGCGCTGGGCCTATGAAGGCTATGACATCGTGGTCGCCGGCGACCGCGACGCGGCGATCGCCGCCGTCCGTGCGGAGGAGCCGCAGGTCGTCACCCTCGACCTGGGGCTTCCGCCCGATCCCGATGGCGTCAGCGAAGGCTTCGCGACGCTGGCAGCGATCCTGGCGATGAAGCCCGATACCAAGATCGTGGTGGCCAGCGGCCATGGCGACCGCTCCAGCGCGCTGCGCGCCATCGATCTGGGCGCGTGGGATTTCTATGCCAAGCCGATCGACATCGACGCGCTGGGCCTGATCGTCGCGCGCGCCTTCCATGTCCATGCGCTGGAGGCGGAGAACCGCCGGCTGGCGGAGCGGATCGAGGGGCAGGCGGTGCTGGGCGGCATGATTACCGCCGCGCCCGAAATGCTGAAGGTCACGCGCACGATCGAACGCGTGGCCCCGGCCGACGTCTCGGTGATGCTGCTCGGCGCATCGGGCACCGGCAAGGAGCTGCTGGCGCGCGGCGTCCATGACGCATCGCGACGCAAGCGCGGCAATTTCATCGCGATCAACTGCGCCGCCATCCCCGAAACCCTGCTCGAAAGCGAGCTGTTCGGCCATGAGAAGGGCGCGTTCACTGGCGCGGTGAAGACGACCGAGGGCAAGATCGAACAGGCGGCGGGCGGCACGCTGTTCCTCGACGAGATCGGCGACGTACCGCTGCCCTTGCAGGTAAAGCTGCTGCGCTTCCTGCAGGAACGCGTGATCGAACGGATCGGCGGGCGCAAGGCGATCCCCGTCGACACCCGCATCGTCTGCGCGACGCACCAGGATATCGACGCGATGGTCGCCGAGGGGCGTTTCCGCGAGGACCTCTATTACCGCCTTGCCGAGATCGTGGTGCGCATCCCCTCGCTGTCGCAGCGGCCCGGCGATCCCGCGCTGCTCGCGCGCCATTTCCTCGACCGCAACGCCGCGCAGATGGGGCTGGGGCCGAAACGCTTCGCCCCCGACGCGCTGGCCGCGATCGAGGCATGGGGTTGGCCCGGCAATGTCCGCGAGCTGGAAAACCGGGTGAAGCGCGCCGCGATCATGGCCGATGGCAAGGCGGTGACCGCCGCCGATCTCGACCTCGCCAGCCCCGACTTGGGCGCAGGCCCGATCAACCTGAAGGCGGTGCGCGAGGCGGCGGATCGTTCCGCCATCCGCTCCGCGCTGGCGCAGGCGCAGGGCAATATCTCGGGCACCGCCCGCCTGCTCGGCATCAGCCGCCCGACCCTCTACGACCTGATGAAGAGCTATGACCTGCAACCCTGACCGTTCGATCCGTGCGCTGCTGGGGGCAGGGGGGCTGGCGGTCGTCGCCGTCGCGCTGGCGTCGCTCGGTGGGGTGCTGCCCGCGCGCGCCGATGCGGCGGACGCACGGACGAAGGTTGCGCAGGCGCTGGCGCAGTTCCAGGGCGGGCACTGGACCGCCGCACGCGACCGCGCCCGTGCCGCGACGCAGGCCGATCCGGCATCGGGCTTTGCGCAGGCGGTGCTGGCGCGCACCCAGTTGGCGCTGGGCGACGGGGCGGGGGCGCAGGCATCGCTCGACCGCGCAAACAAGGCCGGGTTCGATCCGGCGCGCGCGCACCAGCTCTATGCCCATGCCCGGCTGTTGCAGGGCGATCCGGCGGGCGCGGTGGCGGAGGCCGATCGCACGCTCCCCCGCTATCGCGGCTATGCGACGACCATCCGTGCGCAGGCGGTGGCGGCCAGCGGCGATGTCCGCGCCGCGCTGTCGACGCTGGAGGCACGGGTCGCCACCGCGCCCGGCGACGCGTTTGCCTGGGTCGCGCTCGGCCGGCTGCGGCAGGACGCGGGCGACATGGTCGGTGCGATCAACGCCGGCACTGCGGCGGTGCGCGCCGATCCGGCCTCGCCCGACGCGCTCCGGCTGCGGGCGCAGACGATACGGACCCAATATGGACTGGTCGCGTCGCTGCCGTGGTTCGAGGCGGCGTTGGCCCGCGACCCGTACGCCCATGACACGCTGATCGACTACGCCGCGACGCTGGGCGATGCCGGGCGGGCGCGCGACATGCTGGCGGCGGTGCGCCGGGCGATGGCGGTGCGGCCGGGCAGCGCGCAGGGGCTGTACCTGCAATCGGTACTGGCGGCGCGGGCCGGTGACCTCGTGACCGCGCGCAGCGTGCTGGACAAGGCCGGGCGTGGCCTTGCCGGCGTGCCCGGCGCCCTGCTGCTCAGCGGATCGATCGGTCTTGCCGCCGGCGAAGCGGCGCAGGCGGCGATCCCTTTACGCGAACTCGTCGCGCGGCAACCGACCAATATTACCGCGCGCAAGCTGCTGGCGTTGGCCCTGTTGCAAAGCGATTCGGCGCGCGAGGCGTTCGACACCATCCTGCCGGTCGCCTCGCGCGGCGATGCCGACAGCTACACGCTGCTGCTGGCCGCCCGCGCGCTGGAGCGGATCGGCGACCGCGCCAATGCCGCGCCTTTGTTCGACCGTGCCGCCGCGCTGCGCCGGGGTCGGTCGGGCGCGTTCGCGACCGGAGAGAACCTCACGACCCTCGCCAACGAAGCGGCGGCGGCCCCCGGCAGTCCGGGCGCGACGCTGCCCTATATCCGTGCGCTGTCGGCCGGGGGCGATGCCACCGGTGCGCTGGCGGCGGCGCAGGCGCTGGCCGATGCCAATCCGGGGTCGCCATCGGCGCAGCTGGTGCTGGGCGATGCGCTGGCCGGGGCGGGGCGGATGGCCGATGCCGCCACCGCCTATGCCCGCGCCGCAGCGACCCGCTTTGATGAAGCGACGATGCTGCGGCTGGTCGATGCCCGCGACCGTGCCGGCCAACGCGATCAGGCGGGAGCCACCCTCTCGCTGTTCCTCACCCAGAACCCCGGCAATGTCGCGGCACTCCGCCTGCTGGGCAGCTGGCAGGTCGCGGCGGGCGAGCATGACGCGGCGATCGAGACGCTCGAACGCTTGCGCGAACACGTCGGCGACCGCGATCCCGCGCTGCTGGCGCTGCTCGCCTTCGCCTATGCCGGCGCGGGCGAGCCGGAGGCGGCGCAGGGCTATGCCAGCGCGGCCTACACCCTCGCCCCGTCCAACCCGATGACGGCCGATGCGCTCGGCTGGGCACTCTATGCCGGCGACAATGTGGGGGCAGCGGTGCCGCTGGCGGTGAAGGCGGTGCGGCTGGCCCCGCAGGACGCCACGATTCGCTGGCACATGGCACAGATCGCCGATGCCGCCGGCAACCGCCCGGTCGCCATCGCCAATGCGCAGGCGGCCTTGCGCGACACGGCGTTTGCCGACCGGGCCGCGGCACAGGCGTTGATCGCCGGGAGCTGATGCTTGGCCGCGCATGTCGCCCCGGCATGTGCCGGGATGACGTGCCTGATGCGTTTGCGCTAGGGCCGGTGCCATGACCGATCCGCTCATCCGCATCGCCGCCGCCCTCGAACGCCTGTCGCCGCCGCCGCCACCGGCCGCCGATCCGCTGGCGCATCCCGCCTATGGCTGGGACGGCGTAGGTTTGCGCGCTGCGCGGGGCTTCCGGCCGCTGGCGCTCGACCGGCTGGTCGGGATCGATGCGCAAAAGACCGCACTAACCGACAATCTCGCCCGTCTCGCCGGCGGCGCGGCGGCGCATGACGTGCTGCTGTGGGGTGCGCGCGGCACCGGCAAGTCGGCGCTGGTCAAGGCCGCGGTCGGGCAGGTGCAGGCGACCGGCGGCGCACTGGCGCTGGTCGAGGCACCGGCCAATGCGCTGGCCGGGCTCCCGCGCCTGTTCGCGCTGCTGGCCGACGTCCCGCGCGCGTTCGTGGTGTTCGTCGACGATCTCGGCTTCGACACCCCCGCCGACGGTCGTGCGCTGCGCTCGCTGCTGGAGGGCGGCGCGGAAGGGCGGCCGGGCAATGTCCGGCTGATCGTCACCGCCAACCGCCGCCACCTCGTGCCGCGTGACCTGAAGGAACAGGACAGCGCGATCAACCCGCGCGACGGCATCGACGACGCGCTGGCGCTGGCCGACCGCTTCGGCCTGTCGCTTGGCTTCCACGTCGTCGACCAGGATCATTATGTCGCGATCGTCGAGCGCTACTGCGCCGCCTACGACCTGCCGTTCGATGCGCAGGAGGCGATCAACTGGGCCACGAAGCGCGGCAGCCGCTCGGGGCGGGTGGCGTGGCAATATGTGACTGAGTTGGCGGGAAGGCACGGCAAGGCGGTCTAAAGATCCTCCCCGCGAGCGGGGAGGGGGACCGCCGCGCAGCGGTGGTGGAGGGGGGCTTCCACCACCGGAACGTACGCGGATAACCCCCTCCACCAGCCTGCGGCTGGTCCCCCTCCCCGTGCCGGGGAGGAGCTTCAAGCCTCGGCCATCTCGGCCAGCGCCAGCCAGCGCTCCTCCGCCGCATCCTTTTCCGCGCGCGCCTTCTCGATCTGCGCATTCAGCGCCGCGAACCGCTTCGGGTCCTTGGTATAGAGCGCCGGATCGGCCAGCAGCGCCTCGTCGCGTTCGATCGCCGCCTCCAGCTCCTCGATTCGGCCGGGCAGGATGTCGAGGTCGCGCTGGTCCTTGTAGCTCATCTTGGTCGATTTGGGCTTCGCCGCCACTTCGACCGGCTTGGCCTTCACCTTTGCCGCCGTCCGCTCGCGCCGCTTCGCCACCCAGTCGGCATAGCCGCCCGGCACGACATCGACATCGCCGCTGCCGTCCATCCCCAGCGTCACCGTGACCGTCCGGTCGAGGAAGTCGCGATCGTGGCTGACGATCAGCACGGTACCGGCATAGTCGCCGATCACCTCCTGCAACAGATCGAGCGTTTCGAGGTCGAGGTCGTTGGTCGGCTCGTCCAGCACCAGCAGGTTCGACGGCCGCGCGAACTCGCGCGCCAGCAACAGCCGCGACCGCTCGCCGCCCGACAGCGTGCCGATCCGCGCCTCGGCGATCGACGGATCGAACAGGAACTCCTTGAGGTAGCCATGGACGTGCTTCTTCGAGCCATTGACCTCGATCCAGTCGCCGCCATCGGCCAGCACGTCGCGCACCCGCTTTTCCGGGGCCATCAGCTTGCGCTGCTGGTCGATCACGATCCCGTCCAGCGTCTGCGCGCGCATGATCTTGCCGCTGTCGGGTTCCAGATCACCGGTCAGCAGTCGCAGCAACGTCGTCTTGCCCGCGCCATTGCCGCCGACGATGCCGATCCGGTCGCCGCGCCGCACGCGCAGCGAAAAGTCCTTCAGCACCGTACGGTCGCCGAACGCCTTGGTCACATGCTCGGCATCGATCACGACCTTGGTCTTGGTATCGTCGGCCTCGACCTGGATCTTGGCGGTCCCCTGCGGCCCCTGCATCGCCGCACGCTGGGCGCGCAGTTCGTGCAGCTTTTCCAGACGCCCCATGTTGCGCTTGCGCCGCGCGGTGACGCCGCGGTGGAGCCAATGCTCCTCGATCTTCAGCTTCGCGTCCAATCGCTGGGCGGCGCGCTCCTCTTCGGCGGCGGCCTGTTCCATCCACGCCTCGAACCCGCCGAAACCGATTTCGGCCCGGCGAATACCGCCCCGGTCCAGCCACAGCGTCGATTTGGTGAGGCGCGTCAGGAAGGTGCGATCGTGGCTGATAACGATGAACGCGCCGTTATAACGGTTCAGCCATTCCTCCAGCCATTCGATCGCCGACAGGTCGAGATGGTTGGTCGGCTCGTCGAGGAGCAGGACGTCGGGATTTTCCGCCAGCGCGCGCGCGATCGCCGCCCGCCGCCGCTCGCCGCCCGATGCGGTCGCGGCCTCACGGTTCAGGTCGATGCCCAGCTGGTCGGCGATCGCGTCGACCTCATGTTCGGCCGGCGCACGTGGCCCCCTGAGCGCGAAGTCGCGCAGCGTCGCATAGCCATCGACCTTGGGGTCCTGTTCCAGCAGCACGACATGCGTGCCCGGCACGATCGTCCGGCGCCCTTCGTCCGCATCGATCGACCCGGCGATCAGTTTCAGCAGCGTCGTCTTGCCCGCGCCATTGCGCCCGATCAGCGCCAGCCGGTCCCGCTGCCCGACATGGATGTCGAGTCCGCGAAACAACCAGCCATTGCCCTGGATCAATCCAAGGCCCTCATAGGACAATATCGGTGCAGCCATGTGTGGCAGGTAAGCCGCAGTCGCGAACGAAGCAAGTTACGCCAGCCTGTCTGCCCTATTCACGGACTGTTCAACGCATTGCCCCTATGCCACGCCCTATGTCGATGATCGTTCGGTTCCTTGTGCTGGGATTGCTGGCGGTGTCGGGTAATGCGCAGGCATTGCCCGACCAGGTGCTGCGCGATCATGAAGCAGCGCGCGCGGCGCGCGCCGAGGGGCGCATCCTGCCGCTGCGCGAGATCGAACGCCGGGTCGTGCCGCAGATGCGCGGCGCACAATATCTGGGCTTCGACTATGATCCCGATCGCGGGATTTACACGCTCAAGTTCCTGCGCGATGGGGCGGTCATCTGGGTCGATGTCGACGGCCGTACCGGCCAGGTCACCGGCCGCAGCCGTTAAACGAATAGGGGAGAACAGCCGATGCGCGTCCTGATCGTCGAGGACGAACCCAATCTCGGCCGCCAGCTGCGCGCCACGCTGGAGGGCGCGGGCTATGCCGTCGACCTCGCCACCGATGGCGAGGAGGGGCATTTCCTGGGATCGACCGAAACCTATGATGCGATCATCCTCGACCTGGGGCTGCCCGAGGTCGACGGGCTGACTGTGCTCGACCGCTGGCGCAAGGAGGGGCGCACCGCCCCGGTACTGGTGCTGACTGCGCGCGACAGCTGGTCGGACAAGGTCGCCGGGCTGGACGCGGGCGCGGACGATTATGTCGCCAAGCCGTTCCAGACCGAGGAACTGATCGCCCGCCTGCGTGCGCTCATTCGCCGCGCGTCGGGCAATGCCTCGGCCGAACTGACCGCCGGCGACATCCGCCTCGACACCCGTTCGGGCAAGGTGACCAGGGCAGGCGAGCCGGTGAAGCTGACCGCGCAGGAATACAAGCTCCTGTCCTACCTGCTCCACCACAAGGGCAAGGTCGTCAGCCGTACCGAGCTGATCGAGCATATCTACGACCAGGATTTCGACCGCGATTCGAACACGATCGAAGTGTTCGTGACGCGCATCCGCAAGAAGCTGGGCGCCGACGTCATCACGACGATCCGGGGCCTGGGCTACAGCCTCGACGAACCGGGCGCGCCGAAGCCGGCGGGCGCGGAGGACTGAGGCAGGCGCGATGACGAGCGGCACCGATCCTGCCCCGCGCACCTATGTCCGGGTGACGGGATCGCTGTCGCGGCGGATGATCCTCGTCGCGGCGCTGTGGATCATGCTGCTGCTGGCCGGCGGCGGCTTCGCGCTCGACCGGGTGCTGGTATCGGCGGTCACGCGCAACACCGATGACGGCCTCGAATACCTCCTCAACTCGCTGATCGTGTCGGCCGAGATCGATTCGACCGGCGAGGTGACGTTCAACCGCCAGCTGTCGGACCAGCGGTTCCTCGAACCCTATTCCGGCCTCTATTGGCAGGTGAGCGGGCCGGGGCACGAGACGTGGCCGTCGCGCTCGCTATGGGATCGCAAGCTGCCGGTCGACGGCAAGCGCTATACCGACGTCCATATTTATGACGCGCGGCCGTTTCCGGAGCAGAAGCTGCGGATCGTCGAACGCGACCTGACGCTGCCCGGATCGCCGACCGTCTGGCGGTTTCAGGTCGCCGAATCGCGCGACGTGCTCGACGGGCTGATCGCGGCGCTGCGCAAGACGCTGGTGCGATCGTTCGCACTGCTGGGGCTGGGGCTGATCGTCATGGCGACGCTCCAGACCTGGTACGGGCTGCTCCCCCTGCGCGCCGTGCGCGACGCGATCGCCCGGCTGCGCGCGGGGCAATCGGCGCGGGTCGAGGGATCGATGCCCGCCGAGGTCGCGCCGCTGGTTGAGGAACTGAACGCGCTGGTCGAACATAACGACAAGCAGGCCGAAGAGGCGCGGCGCCATGCCGGCAACCTTGCCCATGCGCTCAAGACCCCGCTGACCGTCATCATGAACGCGTCCGCCGCCGGCCAGGACGATCTTGCCGATACCGTCATCCGCGAAGCACGGACGATGCGGCGGCAGGTCGACCACCACCTCGCCCGCGCCCGCGCGGTCGGGCGGCGCGGATCGGCGCACAGCCGGGCGGATGTGTGGGTGTCGGTAGAAGCGGTCGAGCGCGCCGTCGCCCGGCTCTATCCCAATGTCCGCATCGACGTGGACGGCAAGAAGGACCTGATCGCCCGGATCGAGCGGCAGGACCTCGATGAAATCCTCGGCAACCTGGTCGAGAACGCCGCCAAGTACGGCGGGGGCAGCGTGTTCGTCACCGCCCGCGCCGATGCCGGCTTCGTCGAGCTGCTGGTCGAGGATGACGGGCGCGGCATCCCGGAATCGGACCGGCTGCGCATCTTCGACCGCGGCGTACGGCTCGATTCGGGCAAGCCCGGCACCGGCCTCGGCCTCGCCATCGTCCGCGACGTGGCGGAGATTTACGAAGGAACCGCCTCGCTGGAAGAGAGCGAGGATCTGGGCGGGTTGCTGGTGCGGCTGCGGTTGCCGGCGGCGTAACCGAACCCTCACCCCGTTCGGTTCGAGCAGCTTCGAGCCTGTCGAGAAGCGTCTGTCGAGAACACCCTTATTGAAGCAACTCCTCATCGACAGGCTCGAACCTAACCGACGGAGGTCACAACCCCCGCATCGCCGCCGCCGCGATCGACGCACTCCGCTTGCGCGCCGCCGGATCGAACATCGCGCCGGTGACGATCACCTCATCGACCTGCGTCCGCGCGATAAACTTGGCCAGCCCGTCGCGCACCGTCTCCGGCCCGCCGATCGCCGAACATTCCAGCACATGGTCGAGGACCGCATTACCCTGCGCGCCAAGCTGCGCACGATACCCCGCGACCGGCGGCGGCAGCTCGATCGGCTGGCCGGTACGGATCGCGACGAACATCTGTTCGGTCGAGCTGGCCAGCAGCCGCGCCTCCTCATCGGTGTCCGCCGCCAGCACGTTGAACGCAGCAGCGGCATAGGGCTTGTCGAGCACCGCCGAGGGCGTGAAATTGCGGCGATACACCTCCAGCGCCTGGTCGAGCGCGGCCGGTGCGAAGTGCGAGGCAAAGGCATAGGGCAGCCCCAGCATCGCCGCCAGTTGCGCACCGAACAGCGACGATCCGAGAATCCACAGATCGACCTTCGCCCCCGCGCCCGGCACCGCCCGGATGCCGGTGCGGCCATCATCGGCAAAATAGCTCTGCAGCTCGACCACATCCTGCGGAAAGGCGTTAGGATCGCTGTCCAGTGTCCGGCGCATCGCACGCGCGACGATCTGGTCCGATCCCGGTGCCCGGCCCAGCCCCAGGTCGATCCGCCCCGGATATAACGCGTCGAGCGTGCCGAACTGTTCGGCGACGCTGAGCGGCGCATGGTTGGGCAGCATGATGCCGCCCGCGCCGACCCGCATCGCCTTCGTCGCGGCGGCGATATGGCCGATCACGACCGCCGTCGCCGCGCTGGCGATGCCGGGCATACCGTGATGTTCGGCCACCCAATAGCGGTGGAAGCCCTCCGCCTCGGCATGGGCGGCAAGGTCGGCGGCGGCGGCCAGCGCCTCGGCCGGGGTGCCCCCCTGCCGGACGGGGACGAGATCGAGCATGGAATAGCGGGTCATTCGAGATAGATGGGTGGCGGGTTGCGAATTGCTACCCAATCCCGCTTTCCCCACCCCAAGCCCGGCTTACAGCAACAACTCGCCCCGCATCACCGTCACGCACCGCCCGCCCAGCACCGCACGGTCGCCGGCCAGCGTGCAGGTCAGATGGCCGCCGCGCGCGCTCGCCTGGAACGCGGTGAAGCGATCGCGACCCAGCCGCTCGGCCCAGAAGGGGGTGAGCGCGGCATGCGCCGATCCGGTTACCGGGTCCTCGTCCACGCCCCATGCCGGCACGAACACGCGGCTGACGACATCGGCGACGTCGCCCGGCGCGGTGACGATCGCCATCACATGACATGCCGACAGCGCCGCCATGTCGGGCGAACAGGCACGCACCGCCGCCGCGTCGGGCAACAGGATGATGCTGGTTTCCTGTGCCCCCGCAACACTCGCGAACACCTCGCCATCGCATCCCAGCGCCGCCAGCAGCGCCGCATCGGGCGCCGCCGCGACCCGCGTCACCGGCAGGTCGAGCGTATAGGCGCCCCCTTCGCGCCGCACGATCAGCACGCCCGCCCTGCGCGTGGCGAAGCGCACCGCGTCGCGTGTTCCCAGCAGCACATGGCCGCTCGCCAGCGTGGCATGGCCGCACATCGCGATCTCGACGGTGGGCGTGAACCAGCGCAGTTCATAGTCGGCCTCGCCACCACCCACCGGCACCGCAAACGCTGTTTCCGACAGGTTGTGCTCCAGCGCGATCGACTGGAGCAGCGCATCGTCGGGCCAGGCGTCGAGCAGCATCACCGCCGCCGGATTCCCCGCGAACGGCCGGTCGGCGAACGCGTCGACCACGGTGAAGGGCATCGTCATGCTACAGGCTCCCGACGCGCTTGCCGAACCAGTGCGGGGTCACGTCCGCCTCGACCAGCGGGTTGTCGGTGTCGACATGCCCCTCGGGATCAAGGTGGATC
This sequence comes from Sphingomonas sp. Leaf23, assembly GCF_001421585.1. NCBI lineage: Bacteria > Pseudomonadati > Pseudomonadota > Alphaproteobacteria > Sphingomonadales > Sphingomonadaceae > Sphingomonas > Sphingomonas sp. Leaf23. The sequence goes on from NZ_LMKR01000002.1 coordinate 289,738, forward strand.
AGCACCTCGACCTTCGGAAATGCCTGGCGCAGCGCGCGCTCGACGCCTTCGACCACATCATGCGCCTCGGCGACGGTCATGTCGCGCGCGACCTCCATGTGGAATTGCGCGAAGTCGTGGCTGCCCGAACGGCGGGTGCGGAAGTCGTGGATGCCGCGCAGACCCTGCTGCCGTGCCGCGACGTCGAGGAAGGCATGGCGCTCGTCCTCCGGCCATTCCTTGTCCATCAGCTGGTCGATCGCCTGGCTCGACGCCTGGAACGCGCCCCATGCCAGCCACAGCGCGATCAGGATGCCCATCACCGGGTCGGCGCCGCGAATGCCGAACAACTGGTCGAGCACCATCGCGACGATCACCGCCAGGTTGAGCAACAGGTCGCTCTGGTAATGCACATTGTCGGCGCGGATCGCGACCGATCCGGTACGGTCGATGATCGATTTCTGGTACGCCAGCAACGCAAAGGTCGCGAGGATCGCGATCACCGACACGCCGATGCCGAATTCGACATCCTGCGTCTCGCCCGGCGCGCCGAACGCGGCGATCGCGCGCCACGCGATGCCCGCGGCCGATGCGGTGATCAGCATGACCTGGAACAGCGCCGCCAGCGCCTCCGCCTTGCCATGGCCAAAACGGTGGTCATGATCGGCGGGCGTCGCGGCAAGGCGCACGCCGTAGAGCGTCACCAGCGATGCGAGCAGGTCGAGCGCGGTGTCGGCAAGGCTGCCCAGCATCGCGACCGATCCGGTATGCCATGCGGCAAACCCCTTCAGCCCCAGCAGGAACACCGCCATCGTCACCGACGCGATGGCGGCGCGGGTGGCGAGCGGGATCACCCGCTTGCGTTCGGTCTCCGTCATGGGAACAGCAGCCCTTCGCTCCAGCTGCCGTCGGTGCCGGGGGTGAACACGCGGCGTTCGTGCAGCCGGTGCGCGCGGTCCTGCCAGAATTCGATCGACCGGGGCGTCACCCGGTATCCGCCCCAGAAGGGCGGACGGGGCACGTTCTGCCCCTCGAACCGTGCCTGCACCTCGGCAAAGCGCGCCTCGAACGTGGCGCGATCATCCAGCGGACGCGACTGGTCCGACGCCCAGGCGCCCAGCTGCGAATCGCGCCCGCGCGAGGCGAAATAGGCATCGGATTCGGCATCCGACGCCAGCGTCACCGGCCCCTCGATCCGGATCTGGCGGCGCAGTGATTTCCAGTGGAACAGCAGCGCGGCGTTGGGATTGGCGGCCAGATCGGCGGCCTTGCGCCCTTCGCGATTGGTGTAGAACACGAACCCGTCGCGGCCATGGCCCTTCAGCAGCACCATCCGCACCGAGGGGCGCCCTGCGGCATCGGCGGTGGCCAGCGCCATGGCGTTGGGGTCGTTCGGCTCGCTGGCGCGGGCCTCGGCGAACCATTGGTCGAACAGGTCGAAGGGATCGGTCATCGCCCGCACATAGCCCCTTTGCCGCGCGATTTCACCCCGACCCGAAGGGCAGGGGCGTATCGCCCCGGATCAGCCGCCGCGCCGCTCCGCCAGCTGGCGCTCCCATGCCAGCGCGTCACGCACGATCTGGTCGAGATCGGCATGCTGCGGCCGCCACGGCAGGGTGGCGAGGATCGTGCTGTTGTCGGCGACCAGCGCGTCGGGATCGCCGGCGCGACGCCCCTCCAGCTTGCGCTCGATCGTATGGTTTGTCACCCGGTCGACCGCATCCAGCACCTCGAGCACCGAATAGCCGCGGCCATAGCCCGCGTTCATCGTGTGGCTCTTGCCCGGATCGGCCATCAGCAGGTCGAGCGCATGGACATGCGCGTCGGCCAAGTCGCTGACATGGATATAATCGCGCACCCCGGTGCCGTCGGGCGTCGCGAAATCGGTGCCATAGACGCCGACATGCGCGCGCTTGCCGGTCGCCGCCTCGACCGCGACCTTGATGAGGTGCGTTGCGCCCGCCGTCGACTGCCCGCTGCGCCCCTGCGGATCGGCGCCGGCCACGTTGAAATAACGCAGCGCCGCATAGTTGATCGGATGCGCCGCGGCGACATCGGCCAGCATGATCTCGGTCATCAGCTTCGACATGCCATACGGATTGATCGGCTGTTTCGGGCTGTCCTCGCGCACCGGCACGACCTCGGGAATGCCATAGGTCGCGGCGGTCGACGATAAGATGAAATGCTTCACCCCTTCGGCGACGGCGCTTTCGATCAGGCTGCGCGAGGCGGCGGTGTTGTTGCGGTAATATTTGAGCGGATTCTCGACCGATTCGGGCACCACGACCGACCCGGCGAAATGCAGGATGGCGTGCACGTCATGGTCGCGCATCGCCGCGCGCACCGCCGCATCGTCGCTGATATCGGCGACGACCAGCGCGGCACGGGGATCGACCGCCCAGTCGAAGCCGGTGACCAGATTGTCGACCACCACGACCGCATGGCCGGCATCGAGCAGCGCCAGCACCGCATGGCTGCCGATATAGCCCGCGCCGCCCGTGACCAGAACCTTGCCCATTACCGTACCCCCGATTGCGTCGCTGTCTCGTGCGCCTATCTCTTCGACCGAAGGAGATTACGCAATGGCTACCGAACAGGCGACCTTCGCCGGCGGATGTTTCTGGTGCACCGAGGCGGTGTTTCGCGATGTGATCGGCGTCGAACAGGTCGAAAGCGGCTATATCGGCGGCACGGTCGAGCATCCGACCTACAAGCAGGTGTGCAGCGGCGACACCGGCCATGCCGAGGCGATCCGCGTCACCTACGACCCCGCCGTCATCAGCTATGACGACATGCTCGACATTTTCTTTGCGACGCATGACCCGACGCAGCTGAACCGGCAGGGCAACGACGTCGGCACCCAGTATCGCTCGGCGATCTTCCCGCATTCGCCCGAACAGGAAGCGGCGGCACGGGCAGGCATCGAACGTGCGGGCGAAGGGCGCGGGAAGATCGTCACGACCATCGAATCGCTGACGACCTGGTATCCGGCCGAGGACTATCACCAGGAATATTGGGACGGCGAGGGGCAGCGGAATCCCTATTGCCTGGCGATCATCCCGCCAAAGCTGCAAAAGCTGCGCAAGAGCTTTGCCGCGCACAGCCGGGCGGCCGAAACGGCCTGATCCCGCCACGGGACTAAATTAGCAAGGGGCGTGCCAACCTTGGTGCGCCCCTTGTACCATGGCGGGGGAATTGCTATCCCGATCATGGCCATAGGGGCAGGGCGACCATGGGGGCGACGATCGATACGACCGGATCGAACCGGCGGTTTGCCGCGATTCGCGACTATCGGCTGATCGAGGCGATCGGCCAGGGGGCGCAGGATGACCTTGCCCGACTGGCTGCCGAAATCTGCGAAGCGCCGGTTGCGCTCGTCACCTTGCTGGCGCCGGATCGGCAATGGTTCGTCGCGCAGGTCGGGACCGATCTGTGCGGAACCTCGCTCGACGATGCGATCTGCACCCATGCGCTGGACGTCGACGATATTCTGGTCATTCCCGATCTGTCGGCCGATCCCCGCACCCGTGCGAGCGGCATCGTTCTCGGGGAGCCGCACATCCGCTTCTACGCGGGCGTTCCGCTGCGCATCGGCGACGGCGTGCCGGTCGGCACGCTGTGCGTGCTCGACATGGTGGCGCGGCCCGACGGGTTGAGCGCGGTCCAGCGCGACATGCTGCTGCGCCTCGCGCGACAGGTGGTGACGACGCTCGAACTGCGCCGGTTGCTGGCGGAGCGGGACGAAACGCTGCACCGCATCGCCGAGACCGAGGCGGCGTTGTCGGGCAACGAACGCCGCTGGCAGGGCCTGTTCGAAAATATCAACGACGGCTTCGCGCTGGGCGAGGCGATCCGCGACGCCGACGGGCGGGTGATCGACTGGCAATTCGTCGATGCCAATCCGGCATGGTTCGCGCTGTCCGGGATCGATCGCGACCGGATGCTGGCAGCGACCGGGCGACAGATCGATCCCGCCGCGCCCGAACGCTGGGCCGATGGGCTGCACGGCATGCTGGAGGACGGCGCGCCGATCGGGTTCGTCCATCATGTGCCCACGATCGGACGCTGGTTCCGGGGGCATTGTTTCCGGATCGATGGCGACCGCTTCGGCGCGATCCTGCGCGACATCACGCTCGATCGCGCGGCGGAGGGGCGGCAGTCGGCGCTGATCCAGCTGGGCGACGCGCTGCGCGACTGTCACGATGTCGCCGATGTGGCGCGGGCGGCATCGGCGCTGGCCGGGCGGACGCTGGACGTCGCCTGTGCAGGCTTCGGCCGGATCGACGCGGGCATCACCCAGATCGAGATCGGCCCCGACTGGACGGCGGAGGGCGGCACCTCATTGGCCGGACGGCAGGCGGTCGACGATTTCGGCGACCTTGCCGACGCCCTTGCCAAAGGGGACGCGATCGCGGTCGACGATGTGCGGAGCGACCGGCGTACCGCCGGGCATGCCGATGCGCTGGCGGCGCGGGGGATCGGGGCGTTCGTGATCGTGCCCGTCCGCCGCGACGGGCGAATCGTCTCGGCGTTCCTCGTCCACACTGCCGGTCCCCGCCGCTGGAGCAGCGAAGAGATCGTGTTCCTGCGCAAGGTCGCCGATCGGGTCGATGTCGGCATGGCGCAGGTCGAATCGGAAGCGCGGCAGAGCCTGCTGATCCAGGAACTGGCCCACCGGCTGAAGAATACGCTGTCGATGGTGCAGGCGATCGCGTCGCAGACGCTGCGCGGATCGGTCGACCGCGCGCCGCTCGATGCGTTCGAACGCCGGTTGCAGGCGCTGGGCGTCGCGCATGACGTGCTGGTCGAACGCAATTGGGTCGGTGCCGACATGCGGACCACCATCGGTCAGGTGATGGGCGTATTCGGCTGCAACGATCGCATCGCGCTGGCCGGTCCCGATGTGGCGCTGGGCGCGCGCGCGGCGCTGGCGCTGGCGCTGATCCTCCACGAACTGGGCACCAACGCGGTCAAATACGGGGCGTTGTCGACGGCGGACGGCACGGTGGCGCTCGACTGGTCGGTGGCGGAGGGGCAGTTGTCGCTGACGTGGCACGAACGCGGCGGGCCCGTGGTCTGCCAGCCGGCGCGGCGGGGGTTCGGGTCCAAGCTGCTGCGCCTCGGCCTCGCTGGCACCGGCGACAGCGTGATCTGCTATGATCCTGCCGGCGTGCAGGTGTCGATGCAGGCCGCATTGTCCGACCTGACCGGCGGCTGACCCATCGCAAAACGGGCCGCCCCAGCAGGGACGGCCCGGTTCGATCGTATTGGTCGATGGCAGGTGCTTAGCGCACCGACCCGCGACGCACGAGATTCACGATCGCAAGCAGGACAATCGCGCCCAGCAGCGAATACAGGAAGCTCATGACGGTGATGCCGTTGTTGATGTTGGCACCCGTCACGAAGCCCGCAATGACCGCGCCGACGATGCCGACGACGACATTCAGGATGATGCCCTGCTGCGCGTCCGTCCGCATGACAATGCTGGCCAACCAGCCAACCACGCCACCAACGACCAGCCAGATGATGATACCCATGAGACGTCCCTCCATTGCTGTCTGCAACCCGGCGAAATTCGTACCGGGCGTACTGAGGGAAAGACTCTTCAGGGACTGGCTTGTTCCGCCTCCGTTTTAACTCTGCGCCTCAATATTTGCGCTGCTGGCGCTCATACAGCGATTTATAGTGCTGAATCCGCGTCACGCGCAGGCCGGGCATGCCCGACCGGTCGACCGCGCGCTGCCAGCTGGCGAATTCCTCCGCCGACAGGTTGTAGCGCTGGCACACGTCGTCCACGCTCAGCAGGCCGCCATTGACCGCCGCGACCACTTCCGCCTTGCGACGCACGACCCAACGGGTCGTTTCGGGCGGCGGCAGCGAATCGAGCGTCAGCGGCTCGCCGAGCGGACCGATCACTTTTGCCGGACGGATCTTGTGGTTCTCAATCATACTGGACCTCGAGCCGGGGAAATTCCCCTGAAACCTTCTTGCGCGGTCATACGCGAACGCGGTTGAACATCGGCTAAAACGGCTAGGTAAACATCGTCTTCATCCGCTGGTGTCCTGCCACTTCTTCGCGACGGGCCGGTATTCCGGCGCGACGCACCCCCGCAGCAAGGCGGCGGTCCACCCATTGAACGCCCCGTCCGCCGGATTGAGCAGGGATACCGGCGCGCGGTTCCATGCCAGCCGGGTCTGCAACCGTGCCGTCGGCGTCGCCGCCTGCCGCCCCGTCGCGGCGGCCAGCAGCACGGCCAGCTCCGTCGGCAGGGGGGTGACCGTGGAACCACGGTCGAAACGGGCAAAGCTCAGATCCAAATCATCATCCAGCAACAGGGCCTAGACCCTGCTAATAGGCTGACACTGTTGAAGGTCCGGTAAATGGCGCAGGATTTTTGCAACCGGGGCCGGGAACGCCTATCTGGCGGCACATGGACCTTGGTGAATTTCAACTGGATGCGCCCGTTTCCGCGCGGCGGATCGTCGTCGCGATGTCGGGCGGCGTCGACAGTTCGGTCGTGGCGGCACTCGCCCATGCGACGGGGGCAGAGACGATCGGCGTCACGTTGCAGCTTTACGACCATGGCGCGGCCGTCGGGCGGGCCGGGTCGTGCTGCGCCGGCCGCGACATTCGCGATGCGCGCGCGGTGTGCGACAAGCTGGGCATCGCCCATTATGTCTTCGACCATGAAAGCAGCTTTCGCGAAACGGTGATCGACGACTTTGCCGATGCCTATCTGGCCGGGCGCACGCCGATCCCTTGCGTGAAGTGCAACATGGGGCCGAAATTCACCGACCTGTTCGCGCTTGCCCGCGACCTCGGCGCCGACTGCCTGGCGACCGGCCATTATATCCGCCGGGTGATGGGGCCGGCGGGGGCCGAACTGCACCGCGCGATCGATCCGGCGCGCGACCAGAGCTATTTCCTGTTCGCGACGACCCAGGCACAGCTCGACTTCCTGCGCTTTCCGCTGGGCGCGATGCCCAAGGCCCGCGTGCGCGAGATCGCGGCCGAACTGGGACTGGGCGTCGCGGGCAAGCCCGACAGCCAGGACATCTGCTTCGTCCCCGATGGCGACTATGCCTCGCTGGTCCGCAAGCTGCGACCCGAGGCACAGGAGGGCGGCGAGATCGTCGACCTCGAAGGGCATGTGCTGGGCCGCCATGGCGGCCTGGTCGGCTATACCGTCGGGCAACGGCGCGGGCTGGAGATCGGCGGCCTTGCCGAGCCGCTCTATGTCGTGCGTCTCGAACCCGCGACCAAGCGGCTGGTGGTCGGCCCGCGCAGCGCGCTGGCGGTCGGCGCGGCCCGGCTGTCGGGCATCAACTGGATCGGTGGCGACCATGACGGGCCGCTGACCGCCAAGGTGCGTTCGATGGCAAAGCCGGTGCCCGCGCGGCTGGACGGCGAGCGGCTGGTGTTCGACGCCCCCGAATATGGCGTCGCGCCGGGACAGGCGGCGGTGCTCTACGCCGGCGACCGCGTGCTTGGCGGCGGCTGGATCGAGGGGACAGAGGCAGCCTGAATCCTCCCCGGCACGGGGAGGGGGACCGCCGCGCAGCGGTGGTGGAGGGGGCTGTCGACATCCACGACGGTTGCGTTGCGCGGCCACCCCCTCCACCAACCTGCGGTTGGTCCCCCTCCCCGTGCCGGGGAGGAACTTGCGGGCATCGCAACCTGCGCCTACAGCCCCGACCCGATGCTGCCCGCGCTATCCCATGTCCGCGACTGGATCTTCGATCTGGACAACACGCTCTATCCGGCGTCGTCCAACCTGTTCGCCGAGGTCGAGGCGCGCATGGGGCAGTATATCTGCGACCTGCTCGATTGCGATCCGCAAGAAGCGCATCGGGTGCAGAAGATGCATTTCCACAATCACGGCACGTCGCTGTCGGGGCTGATGGCCGAACAATCGGTCGACCCCTATCATTTCCTCGATTTCGTTCACGATATCGACCTGTCGCCGCTGGTGCCCGATCCCGACTTGCCGGGGCTGCTTGCCCGCCTGCCGGGACGCAAGCTGGTCTTCACCAACGGCGATGCGCCCTATGCGCGGCGGGTGCTCGAAAAGCTCGGCCTGTCCGACGGCTTTGCCGGCATCCACGACATCCACGCCACCGCCTATCGCCCCAAACCGCACACCAGCGCCTATGATGGCCTCTGCGCGGCGTGGGAGATCGATCCGACGACCGCGCTGTTCGCCGAGGACATGGCGCGCAACCTCGTGCCCGCCAAGCAGGTGGGCATGACGACGGTCTGGGTCGACAACGGGTCCGAACAGGGGCCGCCGGTGGCCCGCGACCATATCGATTACACCACGCACGACATCGTCGCGTGGCTACGCTTCGTGGAGGAATCATGACCGACCTTGCCGCCCAGATCGACGCCGCCTGGGAAAACCGTGCCGAGCTGACCGTCCACACCCAGGGCGAGGTCCGCGAGGCGGTCGACGCCGCACTGGCGCTGCTCGATTCGGGCGAGGCGCGCGTGGCCGAACCGGTCGAGGGCGGCTGGCAGGTGAACCAGTGGCTGAAGAAGGCGGTGTTGCTGTCGTTCCGCCTGAACGACAACGCCATCATGGACGGCCCCGGCGGCACCAACTGGTTCGACAAGGTGCCGAGCAAGTTCACCGGCTGGGGCGAACACCGCTTCCGCGAGGCCGGCTTCCGCGCGGTACCCGGCAGCATCGTCCGCCGCGGCGCGTTCGTCGGCAAGGGCGCGATCCTGATGCCGAGCTTCGTCAACATCGGCGCCTATGTCGGCGAAGGCACGATGGTCGACACCTGGGCGACGGTCGGCAGCTGCGCGCAGATCGGCAAGAACGTCCACCTTTCGGGTGGTGCCGGCATCGGTGGCGTGCTCGAGCCGCTGCAGGCCGATCCGGTCATCATCGGCGACGGCGCGTTCATCGGCGCGCGTGCAGAAGTTGCCGAAGGCGTGCGCGTCGGCGAAGGCGCAGTACTGTCGATGGGCGTGTACCTCGGCGCATCGACCAAGATCATCGACCGCGCGACCGGCGAAGTCTTCCGCGGCGAAGTCCCCCCCTATGCGGTGGTCGTGCCCGGATCGATCGGCGGCGGCGATGGCAAGCCCGCGCTGTACTGCGCGGTCATCGTCAAGCGGGTCGATGCCCAGACCCGCAGCAAGACCAGCATCAACGACTTGCTGCGCGACTGATCGCGACGCGATTGCGGGACGGTGCCTGCCGTCCCGCAATGGCCGTCAGGATTGTCAGGGATAGGTCGCGTCGACCGGGCGCGCACCGGCCATCGCCTTCGCCACCGCCTCGGCCTGTCCCAGCACGCGCAGCACATTGCCCTGCGCCAGCGCCGCCAGATCGGCGTCGCTCCATCCGCGCCGGGCCAGTTCGGCGAACAGCAGCGGATAGCCGTCGACGCCGCCCATCCCCTCCGGCCCGGTGCCCGAAATCCCGTCATAATCGCCGCCGATGCCGACCGACGCGCGTCCCGCCAGTTTGGCGATATGCTCGACATGATCGGCCATGGTTGCCGCCGTTACCCGCGGGGCGGGGTTGGCCGCCTCCCACGCCTTCATCGCCGCCGGGGCCTGTGCGTTATACAGGTTGCCGGGCAGCCCCTGCGCCTTGGCATAGGCACCGCGCCGATTGTCCCACTCGTTCCACTGCGCCGACAGGAACGCGGGATAGGCATTGACCATCACCACGCCGCCCTTCGCCCCGATTTGCCGCAGCAGGTCGTCGGGAATGTTGCGCGGCCGGTCGGCCAGCGCGCGGGCATTGGAGTGCGACGCGATCACCGGTGCCTTCGATTCCGCCAGAGCCGCCGCCATCGTAGCGTCGGACACATGGGCGATGTCGATCAGCATGCCCAGCCGGTTCATCTCGCGCACCACCTGCCGCCCGAACGGGGTCAGGCCGTTCGCCTGCGGGGTGTCGGTCGACGCATCGGCCCAGCCGACGCTCTTGGTATGCGTCAGCGTCATGTACCGCACGCCGAGGTTATAATATTGACGCAGCACCGACAGCCGCCCGGCGATCTGGTGCCCGCCCTCCACGCCGATCAGCGAGGCGACGCGCCCGCTCTTCGCGATGCGCGCCATGTCCGCCGCATCGCGCGCCAGCGCCATCCGCGTCGGGTTCGCACCGATCATCCGGCGGACGATATCGATCTGCTCGATCGTAGTTTCCACCGCCTGCGGCCCGGTGGTCGTCGCCGGAATCCACACCGACCAGAACTGCCCGCCGACATGACCGCGCTTCAGCCGGGCGAGGTCGGTCTGCAGCGGCGGGTCGATCCGGCTGGTGTCCTTGGTCAGGTCGACCGATTCGACCGCGGCATGGTGATGTTCGCGGATGCCCCACGGCAAGTCGTTATGCCCGTCGATGATCGGCGCGCGCTCCAGTACGCGCTCGGCACGCGCGCGGTCCTGTGCGGACGGGGCAGGGGCCTGGGCGGCGGCGAGCAGCAGGAGCGGCAGGATCATGGGGCTCACGCTAATCCGTCGCCCATGGGCCCGACAAGTGCTACGCACGCCATCGGCCATGCGCCGCGGATATGGGAGACGGGCCGATGTATGCCATGCTGGTGCTGCTGGGACAGGTCGCCACGCCCGCCGTACCGTTGAACGCCCCGCCCGAGCGTATCTCGATCCTCGTCGACCCTTGCGTGTCGCGCCGGCGCAATTCGCAGGACGACGAAATCGTCGTGTGCGGCGAAGGTGCGCGTGACCCGCGCCTTCCGCTGCCCGGAGAACGTACGCCGCCCGACCGGCCGCTGGCGTCCAATCCCTATGCCGACGGGCGCGGTGCTGCGCTGGCGGCGGCCGATCCCTGCGCCACCCGGTCGGAGGGCTGCACCACCGGCGTCGACATGATCGGCGGCGGGGTCTTCGCCATTCGCGCGATCGGCAAGCTGATCGATCCGGGCAGCTGCTGCGAGGAACCGGGCGAATACAAGGATGTCGGCAAGCTGGTCGGCGACATCATCCGCGGGGTGAAGGGCGGCCCGTCGAAGAAGGAGCGGGCCAAGCGCGTGGCGATCCCGCTCGACCCGGCAGTGCCGCTGCCGGTGGCGGCGAAGTAGGGAATCCTCCCCGGTACGGGGAGGAGTCGCCCAAAAAAAACGACGCGGGGATAAACCCCGCGTCGTCGGTCGTCGCGATGGCGACGCCGGCCGGCCGTCGCTTTGTGCGCTTGGGGCTTTGCCCCTTGCGCACCGGCTCGCAGCTACGCTGCGCGCCTCAAAGCTTGGCGGTCAGCTCCGGCACCAGCGTAAACAGATCCCCCACCAGCCCGACATCGGCGACCTGGAAGATCGGCGCGTCCTCGTCCTTGTTGATCGCGACGATGACCTTGCTGTCCTTCATGCCCGCCAGATGCTGGATCGCGCCGGAAATCCCGACCGCGATGTAGACCTCAGGGGCGACGATCTTGCCGGTCTGGCCGACCTGATAGTCGTTGGGGGCATAGCCCGCGTCGACCGCCGCGCGCGATGCGCCGACGGCGGCGTTTAGCTTGTCGGCCAGCGGATCGATCAGCGCATGGAACTGCTCTTCCGATCCCAGCGCACGGCCGCCCGAGACGATGATCTTGGCGCTGGTCAGCTCGGGCCGTTCCGATGCCGCGATCTCGGCACCGACGAAGCTCGACACGCCCTTGTCCCCGGTCGACGCGACCGCTTCGACCGCGGCCGACCCGCCGGTCGCCTCCGCCTTGTCGAACGCGGTACCGCGTACCGTCAGCACCAGCTTCGGATCGCTCGTCTTGACCGTGGCGATCGCATTGCCGGCATAGATCGGGCGGGTGAAGCTGTCCGGCCCCTCGACCGACAGGATTTCGCTGATCTGCATCACGTCGAGCAGCGCGGCAACGCGCGGCGCGATGTTCTTGCCGGTGGTGGTCGCCGGCGCGACGAACGCGTCGTGGCTGCCCATCAGCTCCACGACCAGCGGCGCGACGTTTTCGGCCAGGTTGTGCGCAAAGGCCGCATCGTCGGCGACCAGCACCTTGGCGACGCCGGCGATCTGCGCGGCGGCCTGCGCCACGCCATCGACGCCCTGACCCGCGACCAGCAGCTCGACCTCGCCCAGCTTCGCAGCGGCGGTGACGGTGGCATAGGTCGCGTCCTTGACCGACTGCCCGTCATGTTCGACCCAAACCAGCGTCTTCATGCGACCACTCCCAGCGTCTTGAGCTTGCCAACCAGTTCGTCGACATCGGCGACCTTTACGCCCGCCTGGCGCTTGGCCGGTTCCTCGACCTTGACCGTCGTCAGGCGCGGAGTGACGTCCACGCCCAGATCGGCGGCGGTCTTGGCCGCCAGCGGCTTCGACTTGGCCTTCATGATATTGGGCAGCGAGGCATAGCGCGGCTCGTTCAGGCGCAGGTCGGTGGTGACGATCGCCGGCAGCGAGAGCGCGACCGTCTCCAGCCCGCCATCGACCTCGCGCGTTACGTTCACCTTGTCGCCGGCAACCTCGACCTTGCTGGCGAAGGTACCCTGCGGATAGCCGGTGAGCGCGGCCAGCATCTGGCCGGTCTGGTTGTTGTCGTCGTCGATCGCCTGCTTGCCGAGGATCACCAGTTGCGGCGCTTCCTCGTCGATCACGGCCTTCAGCAGCTTGGCGACGCCCAGCGGCTCGACCTTGGTCTCGCTGGTGATCAGGATCGCGCGATCGGCACCCATGGCAAGGGCGGTGCGCAGCGTGTCCTGCGCCTTCTGCTCGCCGATCGACACGACGACGATCTCGGTCGCCACGCCCTTTTCCTTCAGGCGGATGGCTTCCTCGACCGCGATCTCGTCGAACGGGTTCATGCTCATCTTGACGTTGGCCAGGTCGACGCCCGACCCGTCCGCCTTCACGCGGGGCTTCACATTGTAATCAAGCACACGCTTGACCGGCACCAGCACCTTCATGGGCACTCCCTCTCAAAACTTTACGCGATGGCGTTGGCTGTATCCGTGGCGGTTTTGCGTGGTTTTCGCAAGTCCGGTATGGAAACGCCGGGACGCCGTAGCGGCAGGCGGCGACCCTAGCCCGAATCGCCCACAGGCCAAACGAAAAAGGGCCCGGACGTTTCCGCCCGGACCCTTCTCTCCGTCGCAGGCAGAGGGCGATCAGGCCGCCTTTTGCACTTCCGCGACGATCTTCTTGGCGGCATCGCCCAGGTCGTTGGCCGGAACGATCGCGAGGCCCGAATTGGCGAGGATGTCCTTGCCGGCCTGCACGTTGGTCCCTTCGAGGCGGACGACCAGCGGCACCGACAGGTTCACTTCCTTCGCGGCGGCAACGATGCCCTCCGCGATGATGTCGCACTTCATGATCCCGCCGAAGATGTTGACGAGAATGCCCTTCACCGCCGGATCGGCGAGAATGATCTTGAACGCCGCGGTGACCTTTTCCTTGTTCGCGCCGCCGCCGACGTCGAGGAAGTTGGCCGGGAACATGCCGTTCAACTTGATGATGTCCATCGTCGCCATGGCAAGGCCCGCGCCATTGACCATGCAGCCGATGTCGCCGTCGAGCTTGATGTAGGCCAGGTCGTACTTCGACGCCTCCAGCTCCATCGCGTCTTCTTCGGTGGTGTCGCGCAGTTCCATCAGGTCCTTGTGACGGAACATGGCGTTGCCGTCGAAGGCAACCTTGGCGTCGAGCACGACCAGCTGGCCTTCCTCGGTGACGGCGAGCGGGTTGATTTCGATCTGCTCGGCATCGGTGCCAAGGAACGCGTCGTACAGTTTCGATGCGACGCTGGCGGCCTGCTTGGCAAGGTCACCCTTCAGCTCCAGCGCGGCGGCGATGGCGCGGCCGTGGTGCGGCATGAAGCCGGTCGCGGTGTCGATGTCGATCGAGTGAATCTTCTCGGGCGTGTCATGCGCCACGGTTTCGATGTCCATGCCGCCTTCGGTGCTGGCAACCATCGAGACGCGGCCGGTCGCGCGGTTGACGAGCAGCGCGAGGTAGAATTCCTGCGCGATGTTCGCGCCGTCGGTCACGTACAGGCGGTTGACCTGCTTGCCCGCGTCGCCGGTCTGGATCGTGACCAGCGTATTGCCGAGCATGTCGGTCGCGTGCGCACGCACTTCGTCGAGGTTCCATGCGAGGCGGACACCGCCCTTGGCATCGGGGCCCAGTTCCTTGAACTTGCCCTTGCCGCGGCCGCCGGCGTGGATCTGCGACTTGACGACATACAGCGGCCCGGGGAGCTTGCCTGCGGCTTCGACGGCTTCGTCGACGGTCAGCGCGGCATAGCCGGCGGGGACGGGCACGCCGAACTTCGCGAGCAGTTCCTTGGCCTGATATTCGTGAATGTTCATGGGATTCGCCTTCCGCCTCTCGGGTGGTTGTACGCAGGTTTGCGAAGTTGCCGCGCGTAAAGCACATGCGCGCAGGCGAATCCAGCCCGAAAGCGCAGTAATGCAATTGCGTCGCAACTGCTTCAATGGAAACGGCAGGGGGATTGCTGCCGGGCGCGCCCACAGGGGCGAACCGCGCGGTAAGGCGTCGCAATGTCCCGGCCGAGCCGCTATATCGCCGCCATGCACTGGGCCATCGGCATCCTGATCTTCCTCGCCACCGTGATCTTCATGGAAGGCTTCGCCTATGTCGCGCATCGCTGGCTGATGCATGGGCCGGGCTGGTTCCTGCACGCCAGCCACCATGCCCCGCGCCATGGCAATTGGGAGTGGAACGACCTGTACGCTGCGATCTTTGCGGTGCCGTCGATCGTGCTGTTGCTCGGCGGGGTGCAATGGGGCTGGTGGCCGGGCACGATCTGGATCGGGGCGGGCATCGCCGCCTATGGCGCGATCTATTTCGGGTTCCACGACATCATCGTCCATCGCCGGCTGAACCACCGCTATCTGCCGCAGTCGCGCTATATGAAGCGGATCATTTCCGCCCACCGGCTGCACCATGCGGTCGAGAGCAAGCGCGGCACGGTCAGCTTCGGGTTCCTGTGGGCGCCGAGGCCCGAGGACCTGAAGGCCGAGTTGAAGCGGCGCGGCAATGCCGGGGTCCGCGCGCCGACCGCGCAGACCCGCGACCCCGTCGAGCATCCATGACCGCCGGCGGGTGGCAGGCGCGGGCGCTGTCGTGGGTGCTGGCGATCTTCGCCACGCTGGCGATGGTCGGTGCGGTGGCAACCATGTCGACCAAGGGCGGATCGTCACGTTCGGGCGCGGAAGTTGGCACCGATGCCGCCGGAAGGGTCGATCCGCGCACCGGCGCGCCGTTGCCGCCGCCTGCGCCCTTCACCACCGGCGCGCCGCGCGTCGAAACGGCGGAGAGTGCCGCGATGGCGCAACAGGCCGCCGCCACGCGCAGCGTCTCCGACGGGTTGGCGGTGCTGACCTATGCCGTGCTGGCGCTGGTCGCGGTGCTGGCGGTCGGCGTGTTGGCGCTGTTCCGCATTGCGCAGGCGTTGCAGGACCGGCGCGACTGACACGGTGATCGTCGACCCGTTCTTTTACGCGTTGGCGGTGCCGGCGGTGATGCTGCTCGGGCTGGCCAAGGGTGGCTTTTCCGGCATGGGCGCCCTGTCGCTGCCGATGCTGGCGCTGGCGATCGATCCGGTACGCGCGGCGGCGATCCTGTTGCCGATCCTGATCGTGCAGGACGTGGTCGGCATCTGGGCATTCCGCCGGACGATCGACTGGCGGGTGATCGGCTGGATGCTGCCGGGCGCGGGGCTGGGCATCGTGCTCGGCTATGGCTTTGCCAGCACGGTGCGGCCTTCGGCGGTGCTGGCGGTGGTCGGCGCGATTTCGGTCGCGTTCGGACTGTGGCGGCTGCGGATCGAACGCCGCGGGATGCCGGTCGCCACCCGGTCGCCGGGCTGGGTCGGCACGCTGTTCGGCATCGCGTCGGGCTTTACCAGCCAGGTCGCCCATGCCGGCCAGCCGCCCTTCCAGCTATGGGTGCTGCCGCGCCAGCTGCCGCGCGATGTGCTGGTCGGCACGACCGCGCTGTTCTTCGGCGCGGTCAACTGGCTGAAGGTCCCGGCCTATCTGGCACTCGGCCAGTTCACGCGGGCGAACCTCACCACCTCGGCGGCGCTGCTGCCGGTGGCGGTCGCATCGACCGTTGCCGGCGTGTGGCTGGTGCGGCGGGTGTCGGCACACCGGTTCTACACCGCGATCTATGTGCTGATGATCGCGGTGGGGGTGAAGCTGGTGTGGGATGGGGTGATGTGAACCATGCCGGAGGGTGCGAGCGTAACAGCGCTATGGTATGCGGCGGCACCGCGATCTAGCCTGCGGCATGCGTCCCGCCTCACATCGTTCGTTCGCGTTTGTCCTCTGCCTTGCGGCAACCGCATGCGCGGGGCGGGTGACGCTGCTTCCGCCTGCGATGCCGGTCGCCTTGCTATCGGTGCAAGACGATTCCAAAGCCCAAGCCCTTGCCGAGATTGATCCGGCGCGACCCATCGCCGATGAAATGGCGGGGCAGGCGCTGAGTATGTTCGGTCGCGAGGACCTGATCGCCGCTACCAGTGATGATTATAAACCGACAGGGTGCCCGCCGGTCGCGGGCGCCGGGGGGGTGATCGAAACCATCGTGCAACGCGCTCGCGCCACGTCGGTTGTCATCGTCAACGAAAGCCATGAGCGTTCCGAACATCGCGGATTTGCCGCGCGGGTGGCCCGTGCGCTCCGGCCTTTAGGATATGATACGCTGGCGATGGAGACGCTCAGCAATCCGACGTCGGACCAGTTCGTGCCGCCTTATCGTATTCGACCCAACCAGCCATTCCTCGAGGATTTAGATGGCTATTACCTGTCCGAAGCCGGGTTCGGACGGTTGGGCAGGCAGGCGAAGGCACTGGGCTATCACCTGCTGGCATATGAAGAACCATTCAGCCCCACGACCCCGAAGCTGTCGCCCGAGGAAAGCATCACTCGACGGGAGATCGCGCAGGCCGAGCAGCTTGCCACCTATATCGCTGCACACCCCGAAGCGAAGCTGCTCGTGTATGTCGGCTATTCGCATGCGACCGAAGTGCCGCGCGCCAACGGTCAGAAATGGATGGCAACGCGCCTGAAAGCGATGACCGGCATCGATCCGCTGACGGTGTCGCAAACGACCTGCCGGGGCGGCGGGAGACGGGAGCGGCTGGCGGTGTTGCCGGCCGACCAACCAGTCGGCACGTTCGACCTGATCGTCGATCATCCAAGCGCGCGGTTCGTGCGGGGGCGTCCGGCGTGGCGGCGGGTAGCGGGGGATCGGTCCGTGTCGATCCCCAAGGCGCTACGTCCCGCCCGGGGTTGGCGAATTGTCGAAGCGCGGCCGGTCGGTGAAAGCGAAGCGTCCGTGCCGATGGACCGGGTGGCGATCCGACCGGGCGAGGTTGTCGCGTTGCTGCTGCCGCCTGGGCGCTATCAGTTGAAGGTTCTGGATGTGCCAGCAGTGGCACATCCAGATGGTACCGAGTGATGCAGCGGACGATGTTGGCAGTCGTGGCAATCGCCTTCATCCTGCCCGCCTGTTCGCAGGCAAATCGAGGCAGCCTGTCGCCGGTCGCCGGGCCGGGCGTGACGCTGACCTCGACCGAGGGGTTGCCGGGAGACACTGCGCGCCTGTCGAGTGGCGGCATTACCGCCGACGTTACCGGGCGCTGGTCCGACCGGAACGAAACGATCGAAATTCGGTATCGCGCAGGCTCGGCACCGGTACGCATTGCGATGCGCAGCGCAGCGGTTGGCGCTGCCCGTGTGGCGACCTCGGCATGGGACCGGACGAAACCCTTTCCCGGCAATGCGATCGGTCGCCCGTTGCTGGACGAGGCGCCATTGGTAATCGCGGCGCGTGGCGAGGCGCGGGTCCAGATCGAGTTTGTCCGTAGTAAGGGGCCGTCGCTTTCGATCGGCGATGCGGTGACGCTCGCGGTGCCGATGCCCGATGGCCTGCGCCCGGTAACCTTTCGCGCAGGTGGCCAATAGGCGAGCACCGCGCTGCCAGGGTGACGAAACCTGCCGGCCGTGACAGGATCGGCCCCGACCCCGCCGACACGGACGAACGACTCGTCCGGCGGCGGGGATGGGAGAGGATCGATGTCGCGACTGGTCAGGCAATTGTCGGCCTATGCCGAATATCATCGCAACGGGCATAATGTCGCGACGCATATGGTCGGCATCCCGCTGATCCTGTTCGGTATCGGCGTATTGCTGTCGCGACCGGCGATCGCGGTGGGCGAGGGGATGGTGGTGACGCCGATGATGGTGGTCGCCGTGATCGCGGCGATCGGGTATCTGCGGCTCGACCTGATGTTCGGCGCGGTGCTGGCCGCGTTCCTCGCGATAGTCAGCTGGGCCGGGTTCGGGATTGCCAGCGGGTCGACGGGCGCGTGGCTGGCGGTCGGGCTGGGCAGCTTCGTTGTCGGCTGGACGCTGCAATTCGTCGGCCATTACTTCGAAGGGCGCAAACCCGCCTTTGTCGACGATCTGTCCAGCCTGTTCGTCGGGCCGCTGTTCGTGGTGGCAGAGGCAGCATTTATGCTCGGCCTGCGCCAACCGGTGCGGCAGGCGATGGAGGCCGTTCACCGCCCGGCCTGAGTAGGACGGGGCGGCTGCCCCGCCCGGTCGCTCAGGGTTCGTTTGGAAATCGGCCATAGAGCCAATTTCAGGCGGTGCCAGCCCGCTCCCCCTCCCGGCCACCCATCAAAATACCGTGTGGGTGGCCGGGAGGGGGAGCGGGCTGGCACCGCCGAAATGCGCCTTCAGCGCATTTTCAAACAGCTTCTCAGTCGAACAGGCTCGACACCGACGATTCGTCGGCGATGCGGCGGATCGCTTCGGCCAGCAGCGGGGCGATGGTCAGGTGGCGAATCTTGTTCCCCTGCGCGATCACGTCGTGGTTGCCGATCGAATCGGTGATGACCAGTTCTTCGAGCGACGACGCCTCGACCCGCGCGACCGCGCCGCCCGACAGGACGCCGTGGGTGCAATAGGCGACGACACCGACCGCGCCGGCCTGCTTCAGGGCAGCGGCGGCGTTGCACAGCGTGCCGGCCGAATCGACGATATCGTCGATCAGGACGCAGAAGCGCCCTTCGACGTCGCCGATGATGTTCATCACTTCCGATTCGCCCGCGCGCTCACGCCGCTTGTCGACGATGGCGAGCGGGGCGTTGTGGAGGCGCTTGGCCAGGCTGCGCGCGCGGACCACGCCGCCGACGTCGGGCGACACGACCATCAGGTTATGTTCGCCGAAGCGGGTCTTGATATCCTCCGACATCACCGGCGCGGCATAGAGATTGTCGGTCGGGATATCGAAGAAGCCCTGAATCTGTCCGGCGTGCAGGTCGACGCACAGCACGCGGTCGGCGCCGGCCTCGGTCACGATATTGGCGACCAGCTTTGCCGAGATCGGGGTGCGCGGGCCGGGTTTGCGGTCCTGCCGGGCATAGCCGAAATAGGGGATGACGGCGGTGATGCGCCGCGCCGACGCGCGCTTCAGCGCATCGATCATGATGAGCATTTCCATCAGGTTGTCGTTGACCGGATAGCTGGTCGACTGGACAACGAACACGTCCTCGCCGCGCACATTTTCCAGCACCTCGACGAAAATTTCCTCGTCGGCGAAGCGCCGCACGCTGGCCTTGGTCAGCGGGATTTCCAGATAGTCCGCGATCGCGGTCGACAGGGGAAGATTGGAATTGCCCGCCAGCAGCTTCATGGGTGCGCCCGTATCCATGATGAAAAAGAATGGGAGCGCCATAGAGCGCGCGGACGAATTGTGAAACCCATGTGACGCCCGCGTTTGCGCCGATGCGACAAATGGGCGAGAGGGCTGGGCCATGACCGTCACCCGTTTCGCCCCCAGCCCGACCGGCTTTCTGCACATCGGCAACCTGCGCACCGCGCTCCACAACTGGATGTTCGCGAAGAAGGCGGGCGGGCGGTTCCTGCTGCGGATCGACGACACCGATGGCGCGCGCAGCGAGGAGCGGTTCGTCGACGCGATCCGCCGCGACCTCGCCTGGCTGGGGCTGGTGCCCGATGGTGAGGAACGGCAGTCGGCGCGGTTCGACCGGTATGAGGCGGTGTTCGCCGCGATGGTGGCGAGCGGGCGGATCTATCCGGCCTATGAAACGCCCGAGGAACTGGACCTTCGTCGCAAGATCCTTGCCGGGCGGGGGATGCCGCCGGTCTATGATCGCGCTGCGCTGAAGCTGAGCGACGACGATCGGGCGCGGCTGGAGGGTGAGGGGCGGCGGCCGCACTGGCGGTTCCGGCTGGAGGCGGAGCCGATCGAGTGGGACGATCTGGTCCGCGGCCCGCAGCGCTTCGACGGGGCGTTGCTGTCCGATCCGGTGGTGCGGCGCGCCGACGGGTCGTGGCTGTATCTGCTCCCTTCGGTCATCGACGATGCCGATATGGGGGTCACCCATGTCGTACGCGGCGAAGACCATGTGTCGAACACCGCGACGCAGATGCAGATGTTCGCGGCGATGGGCGCAACGCCGCCGGCCTTTGCGCACGAGGCGCTGCTGGTCGGCAACGAAGGCAAATTGTCGAAGCGGCTGGGGTCGCTGGGCGTCGAGCATTTCCGGGAGCAGGGGATCGAGCCGGAGGCGGTCGTCGCGCTACTGGCGCGGCTGGGGACGAGCGATCCGGTCGAGGCGGTGGTTGATGCGCAGCCGCTGGTCGACGCGTTCGATTTCGGCCGGTTCGGGCGGGCGCCGGCGCGCTTCGACGAGGGTGAGCTGGCGCAGGTCAATGCGCGGATCGTCCACCAGCTGCCGTTCGAGCGGGTGGCGGACACGCTGCCCGAGGGGATGGACGCGGCGGCGTGGGAGGCGGTGCGCGGCAATCTGGAACGGGTGAGCGATGCCGCCGACTGGTGGCGGGTGGTGACGGGGCCGGTCGCGCCGCTGCCGGTGGCAGAGGAGGATCGCGCGTTCCTCGATCGGGCGGCGGAGGTTGCGCGCACGCTGCCCTGGACCGACCCGTGGGCCGAGTTGACCGGTGCGCTGAAGGCGGAGACGGGGCGCAAGGGCAAGGCGCTGTTCCTGCCGCTGCGCCGGGCGCTGACCGGCATGGACCATGGGCCGGACATGGCGGCGCTGCTGCCGCTGATCGGGCGCGACCGGGCGATCGCGCGGCTGACGGGCTGAGAGTCTGTCTGGAAACGTGCCGAAGCACGTTTTGCGGTGCCGGCCCGCTCCCCCACCCGGCCATCCATCGAGCGTACCGTGTGGGTGGCCGGGTGGGGGAGCGGGCCGGCACCGCCTGTAAACTCGCGCTATCGCGAGTTTCCAAACGAACTCTGACGCGCACGTCAGCTTTACACCGCCTCCGATCGGGTATCTCATCCCACCAGCCGATGGGTCGGCAGGAGATGTGAATCGAGAAGGACGGTGGCATGGCATATCAGGGACAACGTGGCCTGAACCCGGTGGGGTTGGGCATTGCGATTGCGATCAATGGCGGCCTGCTGGCCGTAGCGGTCCTGACGGCAACGACGGTGGTGACGCGGGTCGATCCGTGGAAGCCGATGGATGCGATCAACATCCCCATCGAACCGCCGCCGCCCCCCGTCGATATGCCCAAACCGGTCGAAAAGGCGCTGCCCGATCCCGCACCGGTCCAGCCGATCTTCGCCCCGCCCGCGCCGATCCCGGTGCCGGGACCGGCGATGGCCACCACGACCGAGATGCCGACCGCGCTCCCGCCCACCGATCCGGTCGTCACCGCACCCGGCGGCACGGGCACCGGCAGCCCGGTGACGGTCGCCAGCCCGCTGCCGGTGCTGGTCAGCGCCAGCGTCGACCCCCGCTACCGCGCCGATTTCCAGCCCGACTATCCCGCGTTCGAACGCAACCAGGCGCGCGACGGCGTGGTCGTCGTCCGCGTGCTGGTGGGGGCCAATGGCCGGGTGACCGCCGTCGAACCGGTCAGCGCGACCAGCGACGCGTTCTTCGATGCGACGAAGCGGCGCGCGCTGTCGAAATGGCGCTTCCGCCCCGCGACCCGCGACGGCGTGGCGGTGGAAAGCTGGCGCGAGATGACGGTGCGCTTCACGATGGAGGATCGCTGAGCGCGATGGGCGCGGGGGCTGGCGGTTGGTCGCCCCTGCGCCTATCTTGGCCGGCGTGAAGCTCCGCCATCTTTTCTCGCCGGTCCATGCCATCCGCGATTTCGTGGGCTTTGCCCGCACGCGCCAGAAACATGAATGGTGGTTCCTGCTGGCGTCGATCTGCGTCGTGCTGGTCATCGGCTGGGGGTTCGTCCACGATTCGCACTTCGAACGCGCATACAAGCCGAACATCATCTATTTCGAAAGCTGGCCCGCGAACCGCACCGACGAAGAGATCATCGCCCAGCAGCAGATCGACCTGGCCAAGGAAAAGGCCGAGGCCGCCGAATTCGAACGCGACCGCGCCAAGCGGCAGGCGGAATGGAAGAAGATCGACGATAAGCTGAAAAGCTGGGGCATCTGATCCATCCCCTTGCCGCCGACGATGCGCGCTGGATGGGCGCGGCGCTGACGCTGGCGGAGCGGACGCGGGGACGCACCGCGCCCAATCCCAATGTCGGCTGCGTGATCGTGTACGAGGGCCGGGTCGTCGGGCGCGGCTGGACCCAGGCGGGCGGGCGCCCCCATGCCGAGGCGGCGGCGCTGGCGCAGGCGGGTGCCCAGGCACGGGGGGCCACCGCCTATGTCACGCTGGAGCCGTGCGCGCATGTGTCGGCGCGCGGACCGGCCTGTTCCGACCTGTTGATCGCCAGCGGTGTGGCACGGGTCGTCGTTGCGCTGACCGACCCCGATCCGCGGACGAACGGACAGGGCATTGCCCGGCTGCGGGACGCGGGCCTTACGGTCACCTGCGGCGTGCGGGCCGAGGAGGCGGCGCGCGGGATGGCCGGGTTCCTGACCCGGCAGGCGCTGGGCCGGCCGTTCGTCACGCTGAAGCTCGCGCTGTCGCTCGACGGGGCGGTGTCGCGCGCGGATGGGCAGAGCCAGTGGATCACCGGGCCGCAGGCGCGCGCGCACGGCCATCTGGAACGCAGCCGGCACGAGGCGATCCTGGTCGGGCGCGGCACGGCGGAAATCGATCGCCCGACGCTGAACGTGCGCCTGCCCGGCCTGACCGATCGCAGCCCGCAGCGGGTGGTACTGTCGGCGGATTGCGCGGCGCTGAGCGGTTTCACGATGGTGCCGGGTGTCGCAGCGCTGGCCGACCTGCCCGGCGACCATGTGCTGGTCGAAGGCGGCGCGGCGACGGCGGCGGCGTTCCTGCGTGCCGATGCGGTCGACCGGCTGCTGCTGTACCGCGCGCCGATCCTGATCGGCCATGGCCGGACGCTGCCCGATATCGGCCTCACCGATCTGGCCCAGGCGCATGGCTGCTGGCGGCTGCACGATGCCCGGATGCTTGGCAGCGACCGGCTGGAGGTCTACGAGCGCGCCAGATAAGGAGCTTGCAGTGTTCACCGGAATAGTCAGCGACGTAGGGCGCATCGAATCAATCGACGGGCCGGGCGACCTGCGCGTGCGGATCGCCTGCGCCTATGACACGACCACCATCGACATGGGGGCGTCGATCGCCTGTTCGGGCGTCTGCCTGACGGTGGTCGATAAGGGTCCAAACTGGTTCGCGGTCGACGTGTCGGGCGAAACCGTGTCGCGCACCGCCGACCAATGGGTCGCGGGGCGTCCGCTGAACCTCGAACGCGCGCTGAAGCTCGGCGACGAGCTGGGCGGGCATATCGTCACCGGTCATGTCGACGGCGTGGGACAGGTGGTCGACATGACCGGTGACCATGAGTCGACCCGCGTGACCTTTGCGATTCCTCGGTCGCTCAGCCCGTTCGTCGCGGGCAAGGGGTCGGTGACGATCGACGGCGTGTCGCTGACCGTCAACGAGGTCGCCGACGATGCAACCGGTACCCGCTTCACCGTCAACCTGATCCCCCATACCCAGGCGGTCACGACGCTTGGGAGCCTTGCGGTCGGACAGTCGGTCAATATCGAGATCGACGTCCTCGCCCGCTATCTGATGCGAATGGAACAAGTCCGTGGCCAATGACGAACTGGCGGGTCTCCGCCATGCCTTTCTCTCCAGCCCCGAAGAGATCATCGACGAAGCCCGCAACGGGCGGATGTTCATCCTGGTCGATGACGAGGATCGCGAGAATGAGGGCGATCTGGTCATCCCGGCGCAGATGGCGACGCCCGATGCGGTCAATTTCATGGCGCGGCACGGGCGCGGCCTGATCTGCCTCGCAATGACCAAGGGGCGGGTCGAGCAGCTCGGCCTCGACCTGATGGCGCGCAACAACGGCACGCGACACGAAACCGCCTTCACCGTGTCGATCGAGGCGCGCGACGGGGTGACCACCGGCATTTCCGCCGCCGACCGTGCGCGCACGATCGCGGTCGCGATCGACGCGTCGAAAGAAGCGTCGGAGATCGTGACGCCGGGGCATGTGTTCCCGCTGGTCGCCCGCGAGGGCGGGGTGCTGGTCCGCGCCGGCCATACCGAGGCGGCGGTTGATGTGTCGCGGTTGGCCGGCCTCAACCCCTCGGGCGTGATCTGCGAGATCATGAACGAGGACGGCACGATGGCGCGGATGGACGACCTGGTCGGCTTTTCGCAACTCCATGGCCTCAAGATCGGGACGATCCGCGACCTGATCGCATACCGCCGCCGCCACGACCATCTGGTGACCAAGCGCGCGGAAACGGTGTTCGACAGCGAATGGGGCGGCGAATGGCGCGCCATGACCTTTTGGAACAAGGCGACGGGCAGCGAGCAGGTCGCACTGGTCAAGGGGCTGATCGATCCGGGCAAGCCGACGCTGGTACGGATGCACGCGCTGTCGCCGTTCGCCGACCTGTTCGGCGAGGGGGGGACACGCGGCGGATTGCTGCGCAAGTCGATGCGGATCATCGCCGAGGAGGGCGCGGGCGTCGTCGTCGTCATCAACCGCCCGCGTCCCGATGGCCTGACGCTCGCCATCCACGCCCGCAGCGGTGCGCCGGTGCCCGACATGGAGGAGCTGCGCGATTACGGCGTCGGCGCGATGATCCTGAACGAACTGGGTGTCGAGGACATGGTGCTGCTGACCAATACCCACCATACGCTGGTCGGGCTCGACGGTTATGGACTGAAGATCGTCGGCGAACGGCCGATCACGGAGAATTGATATGGCGAAGATTCTGATCGTCGAGGCGCGCTTCTACGACCATCTGAACGACCTGCTGCTCGAAGGCGCACGCGCCGCGATCGAGGCGGCGGGGCACGAACATGAGACGGTCACCGTGCCCGGCGCACTGGAAGTGCCCGGCGCGATTGCGATCGCCGATGCCGCCGAAACCTACGACGCATTCGTGGCACTGGGCGTCATCATCCGCGGCGAGACCTATCATTTCGAGGTCGTGGCGAACGAGAGCGCGCGCGGGTTGATGAACCTGTCGCTGGAGGGGGTACCCGTCGGCAACGGCATCCTGACCGTCGAGGACGAGGCGCAGGCGCTGACCCGCGCCAAGAAGGACGAAAAGGACAAGGGCGGCGAGGCGGCTAAGGCCGCGCTGGCGATGCTGGAATTGCGCGAACGGTTTTCGGTGTGACGTAAAAGCCCCTCCCCGCTGCGCGGGGAGGGGGACCGCCGCGTAGCGGTGGTGGAGGGGGGTGTCCGCAGACGGATCGCTCGAAGAAGCCCCCCTCCACCACCGCTACGCGGCGGTCCCCAGTATCGGGTCGGATCGTCCCGCGGACGATCCTCGACCATGCGGGGCATGGTCGACCCGATACTCCGTGCCGGGGAGGAGCTTAAACCGGAGCAACTTCCCCAACCGGACCCACGTCCGCCGGCTCGCCGCGCGAATAGACCCCGGTGAGCAGCCCCGCCGCCAGCACGCGGCCGGCCATCGCCTCGACCACCGCACTGCGCCCCGGATTGGGGTCGAGATGCGGCACATCCTGCAACGCGAACAGCTGGAATGCGTAGCGATGCTCGCCATGCCCGGTCGGGGGATCGGGCGGCAGCCAGCCTTCGCGCAGATAGCTGTTGCGGCCGACATCGCCGTGGGTCGCGTCGCCGTCGCCATCGGGCCGGATCGCCCCTTCCTCCAATTGCCCGTCTGCGGCAGCAATATCCCACAGGATCGCGTGCACCAGCGGCTGGGGCGAGGGGGCGTCGGCATCCTCGACGATCAGCGCCAGCGACGTCGCGCCGGCCGGTACGCCGCGCCAGTGCAGCGGCGGCGACACGCCCGCGCCATCGGCGGTGAAGCGATCGGGCAGCCGCTGCCCATCGGCAAAGGCGAGGCTGGCGAGATCGAGGCTGTCGAAGCTGCCAAGCGCCGGATCGGCAATGGTCAGCTTGGACGCGCCCGCGCGGACATTGCGCAGCAATCCGCCCAGCCACCCCGGAACATGTTCGAGCATGAGGGTCCTTTCGATGCCTGTCGGAGCGACAACCGGCGACAGGCCGGGACGGGTCCGTGGGGCGTGGAAATATCGCTGGTATCGCTCCTCCCACACCGGATACGAAGCGGTATTGCTGCGTTGCAACATCGACCCTTTTCCACGGAGCCGTCCATGTCCGCATCGTCCGAACCGCCGCGCCTCTCCCTCGCCCTGCAGGGGGGCGGCGCGCATGGTGCCTATGGCTGGGGCGTGCTCGACCGGTTGCTGGAGGAAGACCTGCCGATCGTTGCGGTCAGCGGGGCGTCGGCGGGGGCGCTGAACGGTGCGGCGCTGGTCACCGGGCTGGTGGCGGGCGGGCGGCAGGGTGCCAGGCAAGCGCTGGAGCGGCTGTGGGACACGGTGTCGCGGACGTCGCCGTTACAGGCATTCGACCTTGGCATGTGGGCGCCGCCGCTGTTCGAACCGGTGCTGCGTCGCTCGCTGGAGGTCGGCAAGCTGGTCGGGCGCTATGTCGCACCGCTGTCGCCGGGCCTGCGCAACATGCGCGCGCTGCGCCGGGTGGTGGAGGAAAGCATCGACCTGTCGCTGCTTTCCGATCCCCGCGCCATCCCGCTGTCGATCGCCGCCACGCGGGTCGCGACCGGGGCGGCGCGGTTGTTCGATAACGACGCGATCACCCTCGACGCACTGATGGCGTCGGCATGCCTGCCCGACCTGTTCGGGCCGGTGACGATCGATGACGAACCCTATTGGGACGGCGGATTTTCGGCGAACCCGGCGCTCGAACCGCTGATCTTTGGCGGGCATGGGCAGAGCGACCTGCTGATCGTGCAGATCACG
Organism: Sphingomonas sp. Leaf23; assembly: GCF_001421585.1. Classification (NCBI taxonomy): domain Bacteria; kingdom Pseudomonadati; phylum Pseudomonadota; class Alphaproteobacteria; order Sphingomonadales; family Sphingomonadaceae; genus Sphingomonas; species Sphingomonas sp. Leaf23. The sequence continues at coordinate 316,917 of NZ_LMKR01000002.1, forward strand.
CCCTTCGCAACGCAGGACACGCCCGAAACGCTGGTCGAGGTGATGGGGCGGATGAGCGATATCGGCTTCAACGCCTGCCTGTTGCGCGACCTGAAGGCACTGACACAGGTGCAGGCGATCGCGCGGCGCGCGCCGCCGATCGACGACAATTTCACCGCGCTGGCCAACACCAACCTGCATCTGATGGAGGCATCGCCGGCGCTCGCGACGCGCGGCCCCACCGGCAAGATCGACACCCGCCGGTCGCAGCTGGAGGCGCTGCGCGAACTGGGCCGCGACACGGCGGATGCGTGGCTGCGCGACCATGGCGGCAAGCTGGGCCAGCGATCGACGCTGACCGCGCTGCCCGAAGGGGTCGCGGCCTAGGCGGTGACGATCGCCCCGCCGACGACCGCGACCGGCCACGGCGTCAGCGATTGCCCCGGACACGGCCCGCCAAGGCACTTGCCGTCGGCAATCGCGAACAGCGCCGCGTGCCAGCTGCACGTAATCGCGCTGCGATCCGGGGTCAGATAGGCATCGAGCGTCTGCGCCAGCGGCAGCCCCATATGCGGGCAGCGGTCGACATAGCCGAACACCGCCTCCCCCTGCCGCACGACGAAGCCGTGGAACCGCCCGGCGCGCAGCTGCAGGACGTAGTTGCGCGCAGTGCCGTCGGGGATGTCGCTCAGTGGGCCGATCGTCACCCCGGCCGGCGTTGCGGAGACGCGTTCGTCGCTCATCCGGGCAACTGTGCCTTGGCGAAACCGGTCCACACATCGTCGTAATCGAGCTGCATCGTCGGGGTGGCCATCGCCCACGGCGTCGGGCGGACGACGTGGCGGGTTTCGAACATGAATGCCATGGTGTCGGCGATGCGGTGCGGTTTCAGGTCGGCGGCGACCGCCTTTTCATAGCTTGCCTGATCGGGGCCATGGCCGTTCATCTGGTTGTGGAGCGACGCGCCGCCGGGTGCAAAGCCGCCTTCCTTGGCATCATAGGCACCGGTCACCAGCCCCATGAACTCGCTCATGACGTTGCGATGGAACCACGGCGGGCGGAACGTGTCCTCCGCCACCATCCAGCGCGGCGGAAAGATCACGAAGTCGCAATTGGCGGTGCCGGGCGTCTCGCTGGGCGCGGTCAGCACGGTGAAGATCGACGGATCGGGATGGTCGAAGCTGACGGTGTTGATCGTGTTGAAGCGCGTCAGGTCGTAGCGGCAGGGGGCCAGGTTGCCATGCCACGCCACCACGTCGAACGGAGAGTGGTCGAGCGTGGTGATCCACAGCCCGCCCTGGAATTTTTGGATAACGTCGCACGGCGCGTCGCTATCCTCGAACCACGCGGAGGGCGTTTCGAAATCGCGCGGATTGGCGAGGCCATTGGCACCGATCGGCCCCAGGTCGGGCAGGCGGAACAGGCTGCCGTAATTCTCGCAGACATAGCCACGCGCTTGGCCGTCCGGCAGCTTTACGCGGAAGCGGACGCCACGCGGGATCAATGTGATCTGGAGCGGGGCAACGTCGATCCGGCCCAGTTCGGTGTCGATCGCCAAGGCACCCTGCTGCGGCACGATCAGCAGCTCGCCGTCCGAGGAAAAGAACGCGCGCTCCATGTCCTTCGTCGCGGCATAGAGGTGGATGCCGACCCCGCTCTGCGCCGCCACGTCGCCGGTCGCGCCATAGGTGACGAGGCCGTCTACCCAGTCGGTCGGCTCGGTCGGGAGCGGCAGCGGGTCCCAGCGCATCCGGTTGGGGCTGGGTGGGGTGTCTACGGGTGCGGACTTGAGGTGCTGTGCGCCGGTGTAGGGACGGAACGCGCCGTGGTTGGCGGTCGGACGCAGGCGGTAGAGCCACGACCGCCGGTTTTCGCTGCGCGGCGCGGTGAAGGCGGTGCCCGACAGTTGCTCGGCATACAGGCCGAACGGCACGCGCTGCGGGCTGTTGCGACCGATGGGGAGCGCGCCGGCGACCGCTTCGGTGGCGATGTGGTTGGCGAAACCGGGGTGGTAGGTGGAACCGGACATGACCCTCTCCCTCGTCACTTCGTCATTCCGGCGAAGGCCGGAATCCATGGTAACGGGGCATCGCGCTTTTTTCGATACGGCCCGTTTCCATGGACCCCGGCCTGCGCCGGGGTGAAGTTGGTTGTTGCGGCCCGCCGGGCCGTCAGTCGCGGCGAAGCCGCGCCTTGTGGCCCGGCTCCGTCGCGCTGGCCGGTCGATGGCAGCGCCTGCGCGCTGCACCGCGACCGAAGCTTTCGCTTCGGTCTGGGTCAGGCATCGACCGTGATTACCCCGCGCCGAATCTGATCCAGCTCGATGCTCTCATACAACGCCTGGAAATTGCCGTTGCCGAAGCCCTCATTCCCCTTGCGCTGGATGATCTCGAAGAAGATCGGCCCGAAAATCGGCTCGGTAAAGATCTGCAACAGCAACCCTTCGTCACCGACATTGCCGTCGATCAGAATGCGGTTGCGCTTCAGGCGTTCGAGGTCCTCGCCATGCCCCGGCACGCGCTTGTCGACCAGTTCGTAATAGGTCTCGATCGTGTCCTGCAACTTCACGCCCCGCGCGCGCAGTTTTTCGACCGTTTCGAAAATGTCGTCGGTGGTGAAGGCGAGGTGCTGGATGCCTTCGCCATTATAGTCGCGGATGAACTCCTCGATCTGGCTCTTGTCGTCCTGGCTTTCGTTCAGCGGGATGCGGATCGCCTTGTCCGGGGCGATCATCGCCTGGCTGAACAGGCCGGTCGCCTTGCCCTTGATGTCGAAATACTTCTGCTCTTCGAACCCGAAAATCTGGTTGTAGAAGGTCGACCAGGTGCGCATCTGCCCGCGCTTCACATTGTGGGTCAGGTGGTCGAGCAGGTCGAGCCCGACATTGTTCTCGGCCTCCGCTTCCGCTGCCCCCGGCACCGCGTCCCAGTCATCGTACAGCGAGCCCGCCGCGCCGTGCCGATCGACGAGGTACAGCATCGACCCGCCAATCCCCTCCAGCGCATAGCCCTCGCCCAGCACCCCGCGCGAGGCATCGGCCGGCTTGGCACCACGCGCCACCGCTGCGTCGAACGCCGCCTTCGCATCCGCCACGCGGAACGCCATGCCCGACGCCGACGGGCCATGCTGCGCAGCAAAGTCCGCAGCATGGGCATCCGGAATGCGGTTCAGCAGCAGGTTGATGCGGCCCTGCTTGTACCGCACCACGTCACGGGTGCGATGCTTCGACGCGGCAACGAAGCCGAACTGTTCCAATTGCTTGGCCATGCGGTCTAGGTCGGGCGCGGTGAATTCGCAGAATTCGAACCCGTCGAGACCCATCGGGTTGACGTCCATGTGTTCCACGGCTGCATCCTCTCAAATTCGTATCAATTGATACCAATCTGATCCGAACCTAAGGGCGAGTCAAGCGTATCCCACGGCGGCGGCGACCAGCGCGCGGCGAAGTGGTCGACGAATGCGGTTACCGCCGGGCGCGGATCGGCGGCGTGGATCGCGTGGATGGCCAGATCACGCGGCCCCTCCCACGCCGGCAGCACCCGCACCAGCCGCCCGTTGGCCAGCGCCTGCCCGACATCCCAGAGCGAGCGCAGCGAGATGCCGACCCCGGCCAGCGCCAGTTCGCGGACGATCTCGCTCGAATTGGTGCGGACATGGCTGCGCCCGGCGACCTGCACCCGCCCGCCGGGGCGCAGCAACGTCCATGGCAACTGTCCATCGGCCGCGAGCAGCCGGTGGTCGGCCAGTGCCCTGGGGTGGGACGGGACACCATGTTCGGCAAGGTAGGCGGGGCTGGCACACACCACGCGGCGATTGTCCGCCAGCCGCCGTGCGACATGGCCGGTCGGCGGATCGGCGGTGATGCGGATCGCGCAATCGATCCGCTCGGCCGCCAAATCGACATAGCTGTCGGACAGCAGCAGTTCGAGGTCGACCGCCGGATGCGCGTGCAGGAACGCGCCCAAATGCGGCGCGATATGCAATCGCGCGAACGAGGTCGGCGCGGCAATGCGCAGCGGCCCGGCGGGCGCGGCGGCGGCCCCGGTCACCCGTGCTTCGGCGGCGGCCAGCGCCGACAGGATCGGGGCAAGGTCGGCGTGCAACTGCGCCCCGACCGGGGTGGGATGCAGCCGCCGGGTGGTCCGTTCGATCAGCCGCGCGCCCAGCCGCGCCTCGAACCGCGCCAGCCGCTTCGATACCATCGCCGGCGAGATGCCCAGCACCCGCGCGGCGGCGGCGATGCTGCCGGTATCGAGGGTCGCGGCGAACAGTTCGTGGTCGGGATCGAGCGGCATTCGTTCCTCATCGGCATGGCTGTGCTGCGATTATGAATGGTTCCGATGGGAAAGGCGAGGCGGTATGCTTCCCTCATATTGTCATTCCGGCGCAGGCCGGAATCCATGGATACGGGACGTAGCGGATCTTGCGATGCGTTGCGTGACCGTGGATCCCGGCCTGCGTCGGGATGACGAAAGGGAGAGAATGACATGTCGGAAACCTTCGTCGAACGCGCCGGGCTACAGGTCGCCGCCGAACTCGCCACCTTCGTCGAACGTGACGCGCTGCCCCGCACCGGCATTCCGGCCGATTCCTTCTGGGAAGGGACCGCCGCGATCCTCGCCCGGTTTGCACCGGAAAACCGCGACCTGCTGAAGCGCCGCGACACGTTACAGGCGCAGCTCGACGCGTGGTTCGTCGCGCGGCAGGGGACGGCGATCGACCCGGCGGAACAGGCGGCGTTCCTGCGCGAGATCGGCTATCTGGTCGAGGAACCGACGCCGTTCACGGTCCACCCGGCCGATGTCGATCCGGAGATCGCGACGCTGGCCGGGCCGCAGCTGGTCGTGCCGATCCTCAACGCGCGCTTCCTGCTGAACGCCGCCAATGCGCGCTGGGGCAGCCTGTACGATGCGCTGTACGGCACCGATGCGATCCCCGGCACGGCGGCACCCGGCGGTTACGACGCGGCGCGCGGGGCCCAGGTGATCGACCGGGCCAAGGCGTTCCTTGACGAAGCCGCACCGCTCGCCACCGGCAGCTGGCGCGATTGGAGCGGCGGCACGCCCGCCCTCGCCGATCCGGCCCAGCTGGTCGGGCAGGCCGGCGAAAACTGGCTGCTGCGCCATCACGGGCTGCACATCGAACTGGTGATCGACCGCAGTCACCCGATCGGCAGCGGCGACCCGGCGGGCCTTGCCGACATCCTGCTCGAATCCGCGCTGACCACGATCTGCGATCTGGAGGATTCGGTCGCGGCGGTCGATGCCGCGGACAAGGTCGCCGCCTATGCCAATTGGCTGGGGCTGATGCAGAGCACGCTGACCGCGCAGTTCGCCAAGGGCGGACGCGAGGTGACGCGGACGCTGGCCGAAGATCGTCGCTATACGACCCTCGATGGCGGTGAGCTGGTCCTGCCGGGCCGGTCGCTGCTGTTCGTGCGCAATGTCGGGCATCTGATGACGACACCCGCCATTCGCCTGCCCGATGGCGGGGACGCGCCGGAGGGTATCCTCGACGCGATCGTCACCAGCCTGATCGCGCTGCACGACCTGAACGGCGCGCGCGCCAACAGCCGCGCCGGATCGATCTATATCGTGAAGCCCAAGCAGCACGGGCCGGAGGAGGTCGCCTTCACCGACCGGCTGTTCGATGCGGTCGAGGATCTGCTGCACCTGCCGCGCCACACGATCAAGGTCGGGGTGATGGACGAGGAACGGCGCACCTCCGCCAATCTCGCCGCGTGCATCCATGCGGTGCGGCACCGGATCGTGTTCATCAACACCGGCTTCCTCGACCGTACCGGCGACGAGCTGCACAGCGCGATGCACGCCGGGCCGATGATCCCGAAGGGCGAGATGAAGGGGGCGGACTGGATCGCGGCCTATGAGGATCGCAACGTCCAGATCGGCCTCGCCTGTGGCCTTGGCGGCCGCGCCCAGATCGGCAAGGGGATGTGGGCCGCGCCCGACCGGATGGCCGACATGCTGGCGCAAAAGATCGCACATCCGACAAGCGGGGCAAGCACCGCCTGGGTCCCGTCCCCCACCGCCGCGACGCTGCACGCGCTGCACTATCACGCGGTCGATGTTGCGCAGCGACAGGCGGCACGGGCGAGCGAGCCGGTGGCGTCGCTCGACCGGCTGCTGACGCTGCCGCTGGCACTGGGACGTAACTGGGACGCGGCAGAGGTGGCGCGCGAACTGGACAACAACGTCCAGGGCATCCTTGGCTATGTGGTCCGCTGGATCGATCAGGGAATCGGCTGTTCGAAGGTGCCCGACATCCACGATATCGGCCTGATGGAGGACCGCGCGACGCTGCGCATTTCGTCGCAGCATATCGCCAACTGGCTGCTGCACGGCGTCTGTACGACGGCCGATGTCGATGCCGCATTCGATCGGATGGCGGTCAAGGTCGATGCGCAGAATGCGGGCGACCCGGCGTACCGTCCGCTAGCGGGTGGCATCGCGCTCGCGGCGGCGCGGGCGTTGGTGTTCGAGGGGTTGGAACAGCCGAACGGGTACACCGAACCGTTTCTGCATGCGTATCGGAAGGTGGCGAAGGCGGCGGGGTAAGGGGGCGCTAGAGACCACCCCTCACACTCCTTCGCCCAACGACGTCTGCTTACACCCACTTGCAGGCATTCCGGCGGCCGTTATCGTCATGCTATGAAAGGAACAGTGAACATCGCGGGTCGCATTGTAGCTATCAGCTACACGCTGGTTATCCTGGCGATGGTGTGGTTTACTTTCTTATTCTTCGGCTTCGATTTTGGAGGCGATTTTAGCGGACTCATCGTCTTTTTCTTACTCGCGCTCTCGCCAATCCCTGTTTGCTCTGTTTGCTTCCGGAAAAATTAGTGAATGATTGCGTTCCACCAAGTGCAGCGATGCGCAGCGGGTGGGACTTGAACCGCACATACTCTCAGCACTTAGGCTGACGCACTCTCCAGTTGTGCTACCGCTGCCCAGTTATGGTAGCGAACCCGGCGTCCGCTTTCCACGAAGAACAGTCACTCCGCCGCCAAACTTCCCGCCACACCGCCCGCCGCCGGCTCCAGCACATTGATCGCGGCATGAACCCGCGCCTCGATCTCCTCGCGCGGCAATCCGGCCGGGATCGGATCGAGGAACCGGATCGTAATCACCCCCGGCCGGCTGGCCCCCTTGCGCGGCATGCAGTGGCCGCTGTCGAGCGCCACCGGCACGACGGGCATGTTCAGCGCCTTGTATAACCCGGCAAAGCCTGAGCGCAGCGGCGGGGCCTCACCCACCTCGACCCGTGTGCCTTCGGGAAAGATCAGCACCGACCGGTTTGCGGCGCGGGCGACGGCGGCTTCCTTCAGCATCTGGCGCAGCGCCTTGGACGACGCATCGCGGTCGACGCCGATCGCGCCATACGCCTTGGCGGTGCGGCCCCAGAAGGGCATGTCGATCAGCTCGCGCTTCATCACGATCAACGGACCGTCGATCCGCTGCGCCATCTCCAGCGTCTCGAACATGGCCTGGTGCTTGACCGCGAACAGGTAGGTGCCGGGCGGGCGCTGCCCCTCCACCCGGACCCGCACGCCCAATATCCAGCGCGCCAGGAAGCGATGGGTGCGAATCCACACATGGGCATGGACGTGCATCGCCCGCTGCCCGAACCGCGCGGACAGCGGCGCGCTCAGCACGATCGGCACCGACGCGGCATAGAACAGGATGCGGAAGATCAGGGTGCGCACCCACGCCATCACAGGTCGATCCCCAGCCGCATCACCAATCCCCGCACGATATATTTGTTATATTCGCCGAACAGCAGCGCGAAGCCGGGGTTCGCCTTGACCGGATCGCGCACGATCTCGACCGAATTGCCCAGCGCATGGCGCAGCTCCATTGCGGCCCGCGCCATATGCCAGTTCGACGTGACCAGCCGCACCGAACGATAGCGGTTGCGCCGGACCCAGTCGGCGGTCTCGTCGGCGTTGGACCGGGTATCGACCGCCTCATGTCCCAGATCGACACAGCAGCGGAACAGCCGGCGCGGCGCGCCGTTGGCGGCGGCCAGCTCGCCCGGCCGCACATCGGGGTCGACGCCGGTGACCAGCATCCGCTTCGCCTCGCCGCGCTCGATCACCGCCAGCCCGCGCTCGATCCGGCCCGACCCGCCGGTCGGCACCACCACGCCATCGGTCTGGCGCGGATCGGTGAGCGGCGTCGGCAGCGTCACCGCGAACAGCGCGAAGCCCAGCGCATAGAGCAGCAGCGCGACTGCAAAGACCCGCCCCATCACAGCACCCGCGCCAATCGCCGCAGCACGGCGACCCGCGCCGCCAACATGGCAAGGCCGGTAAAGGCAAACGGCAGTGCAGCGATCGCTGCCCACTCGAGCGGCGCCAGGGCGACCCCATCGACCAGCTGCGATTCGAGCGTCGCCATCCGCTCGCCGAGCGCCACGACGACCAGCGCGCCGGCCAGCGCGCCGATCAGCCCGCCGGTCAGCGTATCCTGCCCGATGCGGCGCTGGAACAGGCGTGCGATCTGAAGGTCGGTCGAACCCAGCATATGCAGAATGTCGATCGTTCCGCGATGCGTATCAAGCCCCGCCCGTGCCACGAGCAGCACGACGGCGGCGGTGGCACTCGCCATCACCAGCACCAGGCCGAATGCGGTGAGCCCGATCGCGCCGACGAAGCTGCGCACCGGGGCCAGCCACGTCGCATGGCGATCGACCCGGATGCCCGCGCCGACGCCCTTCGCCAGCGCCTCGACCCGCGCCACCGCCGCGTCGTCGCCGCTTTGCAAATCGACATCGATCATTGCCGGCATCGGCAGGTCGGCATCCAGCCCCGCCTCACCCAGCCAGGGTTTCAGCAGTTCGGCGAGGCGCGCGCGATCGACCTCTGCCGCCCGCGTCACGTCGGCTGACGCCTTCAACCGGGCGAGCAGGCGCACGACCTCCGCATCGCGCCGTACCGCATCGCCCTCGATCACCTGCACCGTCAGCCGCGCGGCGAGCTGCCGGTCGAGCGCGCCGCCGGCATTGCGGGTCGACAGGCCCAGCGCAGCGCTGAGCGTCGTCAGGAAGATCATGATCGCCATGATCCACACCATCGCCCGGCGCCCCTGCCGGTCGTCGAGCAACGGTTGCGTGGGGCTCCGCTGGCTCACGCGAAGCCCGCCGCTACCGGATCGACCAGCCGCCCGCGATCGAGCAGCATCAGCCGCGCATCGGGCACCCGGTCGAGCAGGTGGTGATCGTGGGTCGCCATCACGACGGTCGTACCCAGCCGGTTGAGCGAGGCGAACAGCTTCAGCAGCCGTTCGGCCATGTCGGGATCGACGTTGCCGGTCGGTTCGTCGGCGACGAGGATTTCGGGCCGGTTGATGACCGCGCGGGCGATGGCGACGCGCTGCTGTTCGCCACCCGACAGCGTGGGCGGGCGGGCATCGGCCCGGTCGGTCAGCCCGACCCAGGCGAGCATTTCCCCGACCGGCTCGGCGATATCCTCCTCCGGCATTCCCGCGACACGCAACGGGAGCGCGATATTGTCGCGCGCCGACAGATGCGGGACCAGCCGGAAATCCTGGAACACCACCCCGATCCGCCGACGAAAGCCCGGCAGGCGGCTGCGCGGCGACGTCACCATATCCTCACCGAACAGGCGGATGACGCCCCGGCTGGGCCGCTGCGACAGGTACAGCAGCCGCAGCAGCGACGTCTTGCCCGCGCCCGATGCGCCGACCAGGAAATGGAAGGTCCCGGCGCTCAGCGAAAAGCTGACATCGCTCAGCGTTTCCGGCCCCTGGGCGTAGCGAAGACCGACATTTTCGAACTGAACGATGCTGGCCACGGGCGCCCTTGCTTCCACCGGTCCTTCAGCCCATCGCACACGGGGCCGATTGTCTCAAGCACCACGCAATCGCGCCTTGCCATGGATGGCCAAGCCGCCGTAGATTCAACGCTTGGAATTCAGTCGCGCCCCGTTGGCCCCGCATGTCGCGGCCCGGCGCGGCCCATGCAGGGGGCAGGGGACGCAATGATCCTCGAATGTACGCAATGCCATATGCGGTATCTGGTGGCCGATTCGGCGATCGGCCCGGCCGGGCGCACCGTGCGTTGCGCGGGATGCCGGCATAGCTGGTTCCAGCCGCCGGCGATGCTCGATCTCGGCACCACCGCGGCAGTGACCCCGCCGAGCGAGCCGGTTCGCGCGCCCCAGCCGGCGATGGCGGAGGCGGTCGCCGATGCACCGCGCCCCCGCACTGCGCCGCCTGCACCTACCGCCGCCGTGGCCGAAATTCCCTATGCCGACACGCCGCGTCCCGCCCCGTTGCGCGCGCGCAACGCCGAACCGCGCCGTTATGTCGATCCGGAGGCGGAGCGTGCCGAGCGGGGCGAGCCGATCAATGCCTTCGCGCATCAGGCACCCTTCGTCCCGCGCCGCAACCCGGCGCGCCGCCGCACCGCCATCGCGGTTGCTGCCGGGGTTGCGATGCTCGCGGCCTGTGGCGGCATCCTTTACACCGGCACGCCGGGCATCGCCGAACAACTGGGCCTGCCGGTCGCATCGGGGGCCGGCGACGCGCTGAAATTCGCGATCAACACGCCCGAACGGCGGCTGTTGTCGAGCGGCAACGAACTGTTCGCGGTGTCGGGCAAGATCATCAACGAAACCGGCAGCCGCCAGCGCATTCCCGATATCCGCGCCGTCCTGAAGGACAGCCAGAACCGCGACGTCTACAGCTGGACGATCAAGCCGCAGACGCGGGTGATCGGGCCGAGCGGCAGCCTCAACTTCAACAGCGCCGCGCTGGACGTGCCCGCCAACGCCAAGGAACTCGAACTGAGCTTCGCGTCGGGGCTGTAAGGGGCGGTTACGTCGCTCTTGCGTATCCCCGCACAGGCGGGGATTCAGGATAACGGGCGATAGCGTCGGTCACTCTGGCCCCCCCCGCCTGCGCGGGGGTACGCTGACCTAACTTCCCCACCGTCACCCCGGCCTTGCGCCGGGGTCCCGCTTCTTCTTGAATCCCCCTGACCGAAGCCGTCCGCCCGCCGTTGGCGGATATCAGCTTCCGCTGAGGTGATGTGCGAGGCAAGCGGCAGGGACCAGCCCCTGACGGTAGGCTGGGAACCGTTACCCCCGGATCAGGCCCTGGGTAACGGCGCGCGGCACACCCTCACGCCGCGATCGGAAACCGCAGCAACCGGTCCTCCAGCGCGATCAGCGCCTCCGCCCCGCCGCCCACCGCACGCACGATTTCCGGATGATGCGCGTCCAGCCCACCCGTCAGCGACCCGAAGGCGGGCAGGATCAGCTTCGTCGCGCTCGCCACGAAACACCGCCGCGACACACCGCGCCCGCGCAGCTTCAGCCGCAGCTTCGGGTGGAAATGGCCCGACAGTTCGGGACGCGTCTCGGCCGGATCGGCCTCATGGCGCAGCACCACCCCGTCGACCACCGCTTCGTCGACCACCCGCCCGCCGCAATGATCGGCGACCACCCGGTCATGATTGCCGGTGATCCACGTCCAGTCCGCCCCGCCGGTCAGCGCCCGCAGCCGCGCCTGTGCCTCCGGCGACAACCGGTCGCACCCGGCGGAGTCATGGAAACTGTCGCCCAGACACCAGATTTCCGCCGGCCGCGTCCGCGCGACCACCGCTTCGATCCCCGCCAGCGTCTCCAGCGTGTCGTAGGGCGGCAGCATCTGCCCGAACTGCGCGAACCAGCTCGCCTTTTCGAAATGCAGGTCGGCCAGCAGCAACGCGCGCCGCGCCGGCCAGAACAGGGCACCGGCGGACAGGGCGTCAAAGGCGTGGCCGGCGAACGAAAGGCGAACCATGGCGTGGCTATAGCGCAGGCGGCGCGGCGCTCAAGCCATGGGGGCGTAACGATCGGCTGCGGCGTCGGGCGGCGGCTGTCCTACAGCGCCATGACCTGTCATCGTCGTGTCCGCTCTTTCTAATGGCCGTTTCCCCCACCACGCGATGTCCCCCGATCGGATGCGCTACGAAAACGCGGCTAGTGTGAACTTTGTGAACTTTGAGCGCCGCAAACGGCCCGCCTGGGTAACAAATGCCGCTACAGCCACACATCCACGACATGGATCGCCAGCCCGACCATGCCGCCGACCAGCGTCCCGTTGATGCGGATATATTGCAGGTCGCGCCCGACCGCATTTTCCAGCCGCCCGGTGATGGTTTCCGCATCCCAGCCGCGCACCGTATCCGACACGAGGCGCACGATCCCGTCGCCATAATCGGCGACCCCGCCCACCACCGCACGGCGGACGAAGCGATTGACCTTGGCCTTCAGCACGGGATCGGACTGCAGCGTCTGCCCCAGCTGCCGCATCGCCTCGCCGATCGGCCCGGCCAGCGCCCGGTCGGGATCGCGTGCGGCGCGCAGCATCCCGCCGCGAATCTTTTCCCACACCCCCATCCACCAGCCGGCCAGCGCCGGATTGTCGATCAGGTCGTTCTTCAGCCGCTCCACCTTTGCCTGCATCTCGGGCGAATGTTGCAGGTCGTGGGCCAGCAGCGCGAGGCCTTCGTTCGCCTTGGCACGCAGCGGATGGGCCGGATCTTCGGCGACCTCGGCCAGCATCTTGTGCAGGCCCTTCACCACCGATGTCGCCAGCGTCTCGTCCAGCCCGGTCCAGCGCAGGACGGCCCCGGCGCGCTTCTGCACCATCGCGCGGACCAGGTCGTCGTTCGCGTCCAGCGTCTTTGCGGTCCAGCGGATGATCGCATCGACCAGCGGCAGATGCCGGTCGTCGGCGATCGCCGCCTCCAGCGTCCGGCCCAGCGCCGGTGCGACCGGTATCGCGCGGAGGCGATTGGCCAGCGCGCCGCGCACCATCGTCCCGAACTGATCGGGGTCGAGGCCCTCCAGCACATTGACCGCCAACCGCGAGGCACCGTGGCGCAACCGTCCGCTGCGTGCCGCCGGATCGGCCAGCCACTTGCCCGCCGCGCCCGCCGCATCGACGCGGTGCATCCGCCGCGCAACGACCCGCGCGGTCAGGAAATTGTCGCGCAGGAACGCGGCCAGCGTGTCGCCGATCCGATCCTTGTTGCGCGGGATGATCGCGGTATGCGGGATCGGCAGGCCGAGCGGATGGCGGAACAGCGCGGTAACCGCGAACCAGTCGGCAAGGCCACCGACCATCGCCGCCTCGGCAAAGGCCTGTACGAAGCCCCAGGCGGGGTGGACCCCCTCCATCCGCCGCGACAGCAGGAACAGCGCAGCCATCGCCACCAGCATGAAGGTGGCGAGCCGCCGCATTTGGCGTAACGGGGCAGGAACCGCGTCGCCGGCGCGGGCGATGCTGAAGGGGGAGGCCATCCGCGAAACAATCGCCGGCCGGGCGGAAAGTTCAATAGGACGATCGATCGGCCCATCGTCGGGGCCGTCACCCCGGCTTCCGCCGGGGTAACATATGCTGGTCGGAGGTGGTGCTCCCCCCGTCCGGTCGACCCGGACGGGGAGGCAACCTTACTCCGCCGCCGGCAGCGACTTCGGCCCGTCGGCGGGCGGCAACGGCGCGCCGGGCTTGTGGTCGATCGCGAGGCCATCGGCATCGCCCGGACGATAGGTGAGCAGGCGTCGCGACAGGCGCGGGCCGACCCAGCGTTCGAGCCCGACCGCCAGGCTGAACGCCCCCGGCACGATCAGCAGCGTCAGCAGCGTCGAGAGCGTCAGGCCGCCGATGACGGTGATGCCCATCGGGCCACGGAACGACGAGTCACCCGACAGCGCCAGCGCCGTCGGCACCATGCCGGCGACCATTGCGACGGTGGTCATCACGATCGGCTGCGCCCGCTTGTGCCCGGCATCGAGGATCGCGACCTCCTTCTCGACGCCCTTCTCCATCTCCTCCAGCGAGAAGTCGATCAGCAGGATCGAGTTCTTGGCGACGATGCCCAGCAGCATCAGCAGCCCGATATAGACCGGCATCGAGATCGGGTTGCCCGTCACCCACAGCGCCAGCAGCCCGCCCAAGGGGGCCAGGAACAGCGACCCCATGTTCACGAACGGCGGCATCACCCGCTTGTAGAGCAGCACCAGCACCGCAAAGACGAGGAAGATGCCCGAAATCACCGCGACGATGAAGTTCTGGATCATCTCGCCCTGCCACTTCGCCTGACCCACGGTCAGTTCGGTGACACCCAGCGGCAGGTTCTGCATCGTCGGCAGGGCGTGGATCGCCTTTTGCGCAACGCCGGTCACGACGCCGGGGGCAAGATCGGCACCGACGACCAGGCGACGCTGCTGGTTGATGCGGTCGATCTTGGTCGGGCCTGCGCCGAAGCCGATATCGGCAACGACCGACAGCGGCACCGATCCGCCATTGGCGGTCGGCACGGGCAGGTTCTGGATCGTCGACAGCCGCGACCGGGCGTCCCGCGACAGCGCGACGCGGATCGGGATCTGCCGGTCGCTGAGCGAGAAGCGCGCGCTGTTCTGGTCGATATCGCCCAGCGTCGCGATGCGGATCGCCCCCGACAGCGCGGCGGTGGTGACGCCCAGGCTGGCGGCAAGGTCGCTGCGCGGACGGATGATGATTTCCGGCCGCTTCAGGTCGCCCGACACGCGCGGTGCGACCACCATCGGCAGCTTTTCCATCTCCTTGACGAGCTTGTTCGCGGTCTCGTTCAGCTTGACCGGATCGTCGCCGCCCAGCGTGATTGACAGGTCGCGGCTCGACCCGCCCCAGCCGAACTGCGACCGGAACGACACCCGCGCATCGGGGATCGCGGCCAGCTGCGGGGCGAGGCCGCGTTCGAACTCGGTGCTCTTGACCTGCCGCATCGCATCGAACGACTGGTCGTCCAACATCCCAAAGAAATGGCGCACGCGATCACCGAATTTCGGCTTGTCGACCAATTCGGCGGTGACACGGCCATTGCCGGCATAGCTCGACGAATAGACCGACTTCACCATCGGTTGGCCCTGCAACAGCTTTTCGACGCGCTTCACGACGACGGCGGTCTGTTCCAGCGTGGTGCCCGGCACCATTTCGACGGTGGCGGTCACCCGTTCGCGATCCTGCGGCGGCTGGAACGTCTGGGGCAGGACCATAAACATGACCACGGTCAGCGCGAGGGCGATGACGCCCGCGACGATCGTCGACCAGCGATGGCGCAGCGTCCAGCGCAGCACGCCCATATACCGGTCCATCAGCCAGCCTTCGCCATGGCTGGCGGTGCCGTGCGCCTTCAGGAAATAGGCGGCGATCATCGGCGTGATGAGGCGCGCGACGGCAAGGCTCATCAGCACCGATGCGACGACGGTCAGGCCGAAATTCTTGAAGAACTGGCCCGAGATACCCGGCATCAACCCGACCGGTAGGAAGACGGCAACGATCGCCATGGTCGTCGCCAGCACCGCGATGCCGATTTCGTCGGCCGCGTCGATCGATGCCTGATAGGCGGATTTTCCCATGCGCATGTGGCGGACGATATTCTCGATCTCCACGATCGCATCGTCGACCAGCACGCCCGCGACCAGGCTGAGCGCGAGCAGCGTCATCTGGTTGAGCGTAAAGCCCAGCATGTCCATGAACCAGAAGGCGGGGATCGCCGAGAGCGGAATGGCCAGCGCCGAGATGACCGTCGCGCGCCAGTCGCGCAGGAAGATGAAGACGACGATGATGGCGAGCAGCGCGCCTTCGTACATCGCGGTCATCGCCGAATGATACTGGACTTCGGTGAACTCGACCGAGTTGGACAGCAGCGCGAAGCGAACCTGCGGATTGCGCTTCTGCAGCTCGGCGAGGCGCTTTTCCGCCTCGTGGAACACGGTGACGTCGGACGCGCCCTTCGCGCGCTTGATATCGAACGCCAGCACCGGGCGGCCATTATATTCGGCGCGGCTCTTGGGCTCGGCATAGGCGTCGCGGACGTCGGCGATGTCGGCCAGGCGCACCGAGCGGCCACCGGCGACCGGCACCTGCGTCTGCGACAGGGCATAGGCGGTGGCGGCATTGCCCAGCACGCGCACCGATTGCTGCGACCCGGCGATTTCCGCCTGGCCGCCCGCCGCGTTCAGATTGACCTGGCGCAGCGCCTGGTTGACCTGGCTCGCGGTCAGCCCCTGCGCCTGCAACCGGGCGGGGTCGAGCGTCACGCGGATTTCACGGTCGACGCCGCCGACTCGCTCCACGGTCGCCATGCCGCCGATCGCCAGCAGTTCCTTGGCGACGGTATTGTCGACGTACCAGCTGAGCTGTTCCGGCGTCATGTCGTCGGCGATCGCGGTCCACGACGCGATGTCCGAATCGGTGGTGTTCGCGCGGAACACCTGCGGTTCGAGGATGCCGTCGGGCAACTGGCTGCGAATCTGGTTCACCGCTTCGCGCACGTCATTGACCGCGCGGTCGATCGGGGTGCCGATGTCGAGCTGGATGACGGTCTGCGACGACCCTTCGGTGACGGTCGATTCGATCTGGTCGATGCCCTGGAGCGCGCGCACCGCCGCCTCGACCCGCTGGGTAACCTGCGTTTCGAGTTCGGTGGGGGCGGCGCCGGGCTGGCTGATGACGACGATCGCGACCGGGAATTCGATGTCCGGGTCCTGGTTCACGTCCATCCGCATGAAGCTGACGATCCCGGCGATCGTCAGCGCGAGGAACAGCACCAGCGGCGGCACCGGGTTGCGGATCGACCATGCCGATATGTTGCGAAAGCCCATGGCGCTATTCCTTGCGTGCAGGCGCCGCGGCGGCGCGGACCGGCACCACCTGCTGCCCCGGATTGAGGAACGCGCCGGCACTGGCGACCACGCGTTCGTTGCCCATCAGGCCGGATCCGATCAGCGCGCCTTCGTCCGATACCTCGGCCACGCGCACGTCGCGCCGCTCCGCCTTGTCCTGCGCATCGAGGACATAGACATAGCTGCCCTTCTCGTCGCTCAGCACCGCTGATTCGGGCAGCAGCGGCGCGGTCGACGCGCCCGCGCCGATCCGGGCGCTGGCAAAGCCGCCAGGACGCAGTGCCGGATCATAGCTGAGCGCGATGCGGGCGATGCCCTGTCGCGTCTGCGGATCGATCACCGGCGATACCTGCCACACCTGCCCCTTGAACACGCGGGTGTCGCCGACCGGTACCACCTCTGCCGGCACGCCCGCGCGGATGGTGGCCAGATCGGCCTCCGACAGCTGGGCGCGCATTTCCATCTGCCCGCCCATCGCGATGCGGAACAGCACGCCGCTGCCCCCGCCGATCACCTGCCCTGGCTCGACCGCGCGGGTAAGGACGAGGCCGGCGGCGGGGGCGCGGATGTCGAGCCGGCGGTTGCGCGCCTGCGTTTCGGCCAGCTGCGCCTGCGCCACGCCGACCCGGGCGTTGGCGGCGTCGCGGGTGGCGGTCTTGCGGTCGATATCGGCCTTCGACACGAACCCGCGCTCGACCAGCTGCTTCGACCGGTCCAGTTCGGTCTGCGCGATCTGGGCATCGGCACGGGCAACGCGGACCTGCGCCGCCAGCGACTCGGCGGTCTGTGCCTGCACCGACCGGTCGACCGTGGCGAGGACTTGTCCGGCGCTTACCCAGCTGCCCGGCTCGACGAGGACCTGGGTGACCAGACCGCCTTCCCCAACGACGCCGACCGGCATTTCACGCCGCGCGGCGAGCGACCCGGTGCCCGTGACGGTGCGCATCACGGTGTCGCGGCCGGGGGTGACGACCGTCACCTTGGGCAGGGAACCTGCGGATGCGGCGGCGGGCGCCCCCTTGGCCGCTGGAGCGCTCGCGCTCTTGCGCCCGAATGCCCAGACGGCTCCGACCAAGACCAGCAGGATGACGACGATCCCGACAATCATCGCGCGGCGGCGCGACCGCGGCGCACCGTCCGGCCCGGTCAGCATCTGGCGGTCGCCCGCGATCGACGTCGATTCGTAGTTCATCCACCCCATCCCATTGGAGGCCCCCAGCCCCGTCCGCGCTGTATTATCTCAATACAGCACTGTTCTCAAGCATACACATCGCGTTTTTCGATAAGAACGACAAGCCTGGCATCGTTTGCGTTCAGCGTGCGTTTTGACGCGGACCCGTAACGACCAAGCGGTCATTGCGATTTGATTATAGAAGGATGTGCCGATGCTCCGTTCCGCCCTGATCCTGGCCGCCATCGGTGGCGCACTGCCCGCCGCTGCACAGCAGGTCGCGACCACCACCGCGCCGATCCTGACCGATGCGACGCTGCTGGACGTCGTTGCCGATGGCAAGGCGACGCGCGTGCCCGATATCGCGACGATCCGCGCCGGCGTCGTCAGCCAGTCGCCGACCGCCGCCGCCGCGCTGTCGGACAATGCGCAGCGCATGGCCCGCGTCGTCGCGGCGCTGCGCAAGGCGGGCGTGGCCGAGCGCGATATCCAGACCGCGCAGATCCAGCTGCAGCCGCAATATCGCTATGCCGACAACCAGCCGCCGGTCATCACCGGCTATCAGGCGAGCAACAGCGTCTCGGTTCGCTTCCGCGACGTGGCGAAGAGCGGGTCGATCCTCGACGCGCTGGTGGCGCAGGGCGCGAACCAGATCGATGGCCCGAACCTGTCGGTCGATGCCGCCGATGCCGCGCTGGATGAGGCGCGCACCGATGCCATTCGCCGCGCGCGGGCCCGTGCCGAACTCTATGCCAAGGCCGCCGGGATGCGCGTCGACCGCATTGTGTCGATCGTCGAAAATGGCGGCGACCAGCCACCGATGCCGATGCCGATGATGGCGTCGCTGCGCACGGCGAAGATGGCCGATTCGACCCCGCTGGCAGCGGGCGAGCAGGATTTGCGGGCTACCGTCTCGGTACGGTTCCTGCTGCGCTGATCGGAAGGTGGCTCCCCCGAACCGCGGGGAGCCACCTTCGCGGTAGCGACGAACGATTACCCCAGAAACCGATCCGCGACATCGGCGGGCACCCGCACCAGCCGTCCGGTTCGCCGGTCGAGCACCGCCCATGTGGTCCGTGCATCGACCTTCACCCGTCCGTCCGCGCCGGTGAAGCGCATCATCCGGTCGAACCGCGCCCCGCGCGGCGCTTCGCCGACCCAGGTTTCGGCGACGACCGTTTCCCCGGCGGCCACGTTGCCGCGATAATCGATTTCATGCCGGGTGATGACCCAGACATAGGCGTCCTGCTGCTCGGGCGTCGCTACCGCGCTCCAGTGCGCGACGGCGACGTCCTGAATCCAGCGTACCCAGACCGCGTTGTTCACATGGCCCAGTTCGTCGATATCGTCGGGCCCGGCGGTGATCGAACGGGTGAAACGGGGGGCGGTCATTGCGGGACGATCGGCTCCGAAGCGGGACGGGGCTTCAGGCCGCTGTTCGAAATGCGCCATGCCCGCTGTTCGGCGGTCGCGCCATCGATATCGCCGGTGCGATGCAGCGTGACCGGGCCGGCCATCGATACCGGCGTGCCGTCGCGCAGCTTCCCCGTCACGCGCACCGGAATCTGGATATAGCGCTGCCCGGCACCGGCATCGATCCGTCCTGGCGCGCCGATCGCCGCGCGATAGTCGGCATAGTTGGCGAAGGATTGGGCAAAGGCGGCTTGCGACATGCCCGATGCCTGTCCATTGCCGCCCCACAGCCGCCACGCATCGCCATAGCGCCGGTCGCCGATCGCCGCGAAATAATCGCGCAGCACCTGCGCCGCTGCGTCGGCGCCCGGCTCGACCATCGCGTCGCCGGGCGCGGGGGCCGGGGTCGGGGAGGGCGGCGGCGCGCTGACGCCGGGAATACCCTCACCGGCCGGAATGCTGGTTGCGGGCGTTACCGGCGTCGGTGCGCCGGCGGCGGGAACCGGTTCGGCCGGGGTGGCATTGCTTGCCGCCGCGGCGTTATCCGCCGGCTCGCCTCCGCCGCATCCCGCCAGCAGCAGCGCCAGTGCGGCTCCGCCGACGATCTTCACGGCTCGATCGCCTTTGCATCGCTGTCGTTCAGGTCACCGTCCTCGGCGAGATTGTCCTCGTCGAAATCCGCCTGCAGCTCGTCCTCTTCCTGGTCGCCCTGTCCGGTGACGACCGTATCGTCATCCTCGCCGGCCAGTTCGTCGTCCACCATGTCGAGCTCGTCCTCGTCCGCATCGTCGGACATGCCGAGATCGGGTTCGAGGTCGGTCAAGATCGTGCCGTCGGTCGGCCCGTCACGCGTCGCCTCGAGGATTTCTGCGCGCTGGCTCTCGTCATAGCCGTCTTCGTCATAACCGTCGTCGCCGGTGCCCTGTCCGGTTACCTGATGCCCGCCCATCGCATGTCTCCTGTTGCTTCAGACAGGCGAAACCCGTGGGCGGCGGGGCAGGTTCCTAGCCGCGGCGGAACAGCCGGCCGTGTTCGGTACGAAACACGACGAGCAGCGCGATCAGCCCCAGCGCCAGGAACCCGCCGTATAGCGGCACGGTCGTTCCGTTGAACGACTGGCCGATGAGCGCGCCGAGCACCGCGCCCGCCAGCATCGACACGAATCCCTGCAACGACGACGCGGTGCCGGCGATCGACCCCATATTCTCCATCGCCATCGCCGAGAAATTGGAGGTGGCAAGGCCGAAGCACGCCATCATCAGCGCCTGCAGCACGATGAAGCTGGCGAGCGATTCGATCCCCGCCAGCGTCACGGCCAGATGCACGGCAGCAACCGCGACCAGCCCCAGCAGCGCGGCGTGCGAGATGAGGCGCGTGCCGAACCGCATCACGATCCGCGAATTGAAGAACGACCCCGCCGCCATCGTACCGGCGACACAGGCAAAGACGACGGTCAGCAGCTTGGGCCGCTCGAACGTCACCTCCATGATCTGCTGGATCGATCCGACGAACCCGAACAGCCCGCCCGACAGCAGCGCGGCGGCGATGGTATAGCCGACCGCATAGCGATCGCGCAGCACCATGCGATAGCCGGCGAGGATGCGCGCCGGCTCCAGCGGCTGGCGCTCCGCCTCCGGCAGCGTCTCGGGCATGCGCAGCACGAACCAGGCGAGGATGATCGCGGTGACGATCGCGATGCCACCAAAGATCCAGCGCCACGACGCGAACGCCAGCACCAGCTCGCCGAACGACGGCGCCAGCACGGGGGCGGCCATGAAGAAGATGAACGCCAGGCTCATCACCCGCGCCATTGCCCGCCCCGAATAACAGTCGCGCACCAGCGCCACCGTCACCACCCGCGCACCCGCGACCGCCGCGCCGGAGGCGAGGCGCGCGATCAGCAACAGCACGAAGCTGCCCGAAATCGCGGCGATCAGGTTGGTGATCGCGCTGGCGACCAAGCCGAAAATCAGCACCGGCCGCCGGCCATAGCGGTCGGCCAGTGGACCATAAGCCAGCTGCGCCACCGAAAAGCCGATCAGGAACGCGGTGATGACGAACTGCCGCGTATTGGGCTCGGCGACGTCCAGCGCCGCGCCGATCGCGGGCAGCGCGGGCAGCATCGAATCGATGCCGAGCGCGGTCAGCGCCATCAGCGCCGCGATCAGCGTGACGAATTCGCCGAACGGCAGGGGCGACCGGTCGGCGGACGGGGCGGGCGTGGACGGTTCGGCGGAGGATCGGGGGGACTGCGACATGACGGTGCCTCCATGGCGCATGTCGTCCGTCGGGTCACGCAAAGGATGGCCCTGTTCGTCCGCCCGCCGCATGTCTATCTTCATCGCTTGTACCCGTATCTTTCAGGATGTTGAGACTCATGGCCGACACGCCGCTTTCGCAGGTTCCGCTGATTTCGATGGCGCAGGCGGAGCAGGACCCCGACGGCTTCGCCCGCGATTTCGGCGGCTCGTTCCAACGCTTCGGCTTCGCGATGGTGTCCGACCATGGCGTCGACCAGGGCGTGATCGACCGCGCTTGGGCGATGACCAAGGCGTTCTTCGACCTGCCCGAAGACGAAAAGCGCGCCTATTTCGTCGAAGGTGGCGGCGGCGCACGCGGCTATACCCCGTTCAAGACCGAAATCGCCAAGGGCGCGACCCATGTCGATCTGAAGGAATTCTGGCATGTCGGCCGCGAACTCGCCGCCGGGCATCGCTATGGCGACGTCATGCCGGCCAATGTCTGGCCCGACCGGCCGGAGGGATTTCGCGAGGCGTTCCTCGACCTGTTCGCCGCGCTGGATGCCGCCGGTGACCGGCTGCTTTCGGCGATCGCGCGCTATCTCGGGCTGGAGCCGAATTGGTTCGACCGCGCGGTGAAGGACGGCAATTCGGTCCTGCGCCTGCTGCACTATCCGCCGGTCGCCGCCGATGCCCCCGAAGTCCGCGCTGGCGCGCATGAGGACATCAACCTCATCACGCTGCTGCTGGGCGCGGAGGAAGCCGGCCTCGAACTGCTCGACCGCGACGGCCGCTGGCTGCCGGTGGCACCGCCGCCGGGGGCGATGGTCGTGAACGTTGGCGACATGTTGCAGCGCCTGACCAACCATGTCCTGCCGTCGACCACCCACCGCGTCGTCAACCCGGCCCCCGAACGTCGCGGCCATTCGCGCTATTCGATGCCGTTCTTCCTCCACCCCGCGCCCGATTTCCTGATCGAGACGCTGCCCGGCTGCATCAGCGAGGAGCGCCCGAACCGCTATCCGACGCCAATCAGCTCGCACGACTATCTGTACGAACGGCTGGTCGAGATCGGCCTCATCAAGAAGTGACACCGCGCGGGGTTTCCCTGCGGCGAACCAATGACTAGAGACATGAAACCGGCCGGGGCACTGCTCCGGCCGCAATTTTGTTACGTGTGCAACAAGAGGAAGATATGACCGAACCGCTCCGCGTCGCCATCGCCGGCCTTGGAACCGTGGGTGCGGGGGTTATTCGGCTGATCGAAACCAATGGCGACCTGATCGCCCGCCGCGCCGGCCGCCCAATCGAGGTGGTCGCCGTCTCGGCACGCGACCGGACGCGCGACCGGGGCATCGACCTGTCGCGCTATCAATGGGTCGACGACACCGCCGCGCTGGTGACGACCGGCGACGCCGATGTCGTGGTCGAGCTGATCGGCGGGTCGGACGGCCCGGCACTGACGCTGGCGCGCGGCACGCTGGCGGCGGGCAAGAGCTTCGTCACCGCGAACAAGGCGATGATCGCGCATCACGGTCTCGAACTGGCCGAGGCCGCCGAGGCACGCGGGGTCGCGCTGAAGTTCGAGGCGGCGGTGGCCGGCGGCGTGCCGGTCATCAAGGGTCTGCGCGAAGGGGCCGCCGCCAACGAAATCTCGCAGGTGTTCGGCATCCTCAATGGCACCTGCAACTTCATCCTGTCGAAGATGGAGGCCGAGGGCCGCGATTTCGCCGAAGTGCTGGCCGAGGCGCAGGCGCTGGGCTTCGCCGAAGCCGATCCCAGCTTCGACATTGATGGCGTCGATGCCGCGCACAAGCTGTCGATCCTCGCCAGCATCGCGTTCGGCACGCAGCCGGCGTTCGGCGCGGTGGCGGTGACGGGCATCCGCCACGTACTGGCCGCCGACATCGCCGAGGCGGCGGCATTGGGCTATCGCATCCGACTGGTCGGCGTGGGGGAGGCCGGGCCGCATGGCCTGTTCCAGCGGGTGCATCCGCACCTCGTGCCGCTCGACCATCCGCTGGCGCATGTCACGGGCTCGCTCAACGCCGTGGTGGCCGAGGGGAATTTCGTCGGCCGGCTGTTCTTCCAGGGGCGCGGTGCCGGCGACGGCCCGACCGCGAGCGCAGTGGTCGCCGACCTGATCGACATCGCGCGCGGTGAATTTGGCCCGCCCTATGCGATGCCCGCCGCCCTGCTCACCGCCGCAACGCCCGAACAGGCGAGCGAACGGCGTGGCCGCGCCTATGTCCGGTTGCAGGTCGCGGACAAGGTCGGCGTGCTCGCCGAAATCGCCGCCGCGATGCGCGATGCCGGCGTGTCGATCGAAAGCCTGATGCAGCGCGGCGCGAATGCCGATGGCAGCGTGCTGGTCGCGATCGTCACCCATGAAGGGCCGGAACGCTGCGTCGCGCAGGCGCTGGAGAAGCTGGAAAGCTCGGCCAGCGTGTTGGGCAAGCCGATGTGGATGCACGTTCTGAGCGAGTGAGGCGACGGGGCGGCGGGATATAAACGCACCACTTTCCGCCTGTCACCCCGGACTTGATCCAGGGTCCCGCTTCTTCTTCTTCTTCTTCTTCTTCTTCTTCTACGGCCGGTAAAAAAGCGGGACCCCGGGTCAAGCCCGGGGTGACGCATATGAGCGGTGGCATGCTATACTCCAGCACCTACCGCATCCCCGCGCAGGCGGGAATCCAGGGCCACGAACGCAGGTCTGTCAATTTGGCTCTGGACCCCCGCCTGCGCGAGGGTACCAAAAACGCTCAAGGCAGCGGAATGCTCGACTCCGCCTTTGCCCGTGCCCGACGTTCGGCCCGTGCCGCCGTCGCGCGCTGCACGAAGCACCCGGTCTGCCCGCCAACGCCGGCGGTCGAGCAGCTGCCGGTCCCGCTGCCGCCGACGTTCAGATTATCCTCGACCCGCGTCGCCCAGCTTTCGCCGTCGCGGGTCGGTTCGGCGTCGCGCAGTTCCTTGGGGATGCGGAAGCGTTCGCGCTCGCTGCGGCGGACGCAGACCACGATTTCCTCACCGCTCGAATTGGTCGGGCATTTGTCGTTGCCATAGATCACCAGCGTGCCGTTCTGCACCTGCGCGGCGGCAGGGGCGGCGGGCAGGGTGAAAGCGGCGATGGCGGCGGCACCGGCCAGAAGCATGCGGGTCATCAAATCCTCCTGTCCGGATAACGCCCGGTCGGTCAAATACGTTTCGAAACGGCGATGGCGACGCGACACCCTGCGCGAATCGCCGCCGATAGCAGTGGATAGGCGGGCGCGCGTTCGGCACCATGCGCCAGCGCCGCTTCCTTATGCTCCAGTTCCTCTGCCTGGAACCTTGCGATCGCTTCGCTTAACTCAGGATGATCGGCGCCCAGTTCGGTGAGCTGATCCTCATAATGTTTGTCGATTTCGGTTTCGACCGCAGCGGTGCAGGCCATCGCCGCCTCCGGCCCGATCGCCGCCGTCACCGCGCCCAGTGCAAATCCGGCCACGTCCCAGAAGGGCTGGATCAGCGTCGGACGCACGCCGCGTTCGGCGATCAGCGCGTCGAAATAGGCGCGGTGTTCCGCCTCCTGCAACGCCATGCCCTGGATCGCTGCCGACATGGGACTGCGGTCGCCCATCACCGCCAGCTGTCCGGCATAGATGCGGGTCGCGCCATATTCGCCCGCCTGATCGACGCGAATCATCGACCGGATGCCGTCGGGCCTGCGGTCACCGGGCCGCCACTTGCTCATGTCCGCTTCCTCGTCGCGAGAACCAGCACTGCCAACGCACCAGCGATCGAAAGGATCGCGTTGAATCCCGCCAGCGAAATGCCAAGGAACGTCCATTGCGGCACGTCGCAGCGTACCACCGGCTGCCGCACGATCGCCGCCAACAGGTCGCCGCCGGTCGCGCCCAGCGTGTTGGCGCAGGCGGTGATACCCTGCCACCAATGATATTCCACCCCGGCATGGAACACGCCGATCATCCCGCTGGCGAGGATCGCCACCCCGGCCAGCACGATCAGCGCCCGCTTGCCCGAGGTGCGCGGCACCACGAACGACAGCGCGGCCAGCGCAATGGCGGCATAGTGCGGCCAGCGTTGCCAATGGCACATCTCGCACGGGTACAGCCCGCCCAGATATTGCGATGCCAATGCCCCGCCGATCAGCGTGAGCGGCAGGAGCAGCGCGATCCAGCGCGCGAGCGGCAGGTCGTTGGCGCGCATAGGCTTAGCGCTTGCCCGGCTTGGCCGCCGGCGCTGCCGCCATCCGCGTGGTGGGTCCGACGCGGCCCATGGTCTGGAGCGCATAATAGAGCTGGAAATCGTCGATCCCGCGCTTCTTGAGCGATTCGGCGGTTTCGGCGAAGCGCGGATCGTCCTTCGTATCCTCGGTCAGCGTCTTGTCGTCGACCCCGGCTTCGTTGACCAGGTGACGGCGCAGATCGGCCTCGCGATACACCGGCCGGCTCTTGTAATCGGGGTCGGAAATCTGCGGCACCTTCAGGTCGGGGTCGATGCCCCCTTCCTGTACCGACCGGCCCGACGGCGTGTGGTAGCGCGCGGTGGTCAGGCGGACGGCGGTGTTCTTCGACAGGTCGAAGATCGACTGGACCGATCCCTTGCCGAAGCTGCGTTCGCCCATCACGATCGCGCGGTGATGGTCCTGCAGCGCACCGGCGACGATTTCCGACGCCGATGCCGTGCCCGGATTGGTCAGCACGATGATCGGCAGCCCCTGCGCCAGATCGCCCGGCACCATTTCCTCGGCGAAATAGCGTTCGGTATCGGCCTTGTCGCGCCCGCGCTGCGACACGATCTCGCCGCGTGCCAGGAAGGTGTCGGACACCTCGATCGCCTGATTCAGCAGCCCGCCGCCATTGTCGCGCAGGTCGATGATATAGCCCTTGGGCTTGTGGCCCAGCGCCTTGTCGATCCCGGCGATCGCGGCACGGGTATCGGCACCGGTCGTCTCGCTGAAGGTGTTGATGTTGATGACGCCGATGCCGTCCTTCACCTCCCACTTCACCGGCTTCTGCACGATCGTGCTGCGCACCAGCGTCAGCTCGATCGGCTTGTCGCGGCCGGGGCGGACGATGGTCAGCGAGACCTTCGACCCCGTAGGCCCGCGCATCTGCGCAACCGCCTCGTCCAGCGTGCCCCCGACGATCAGCTTGCCATCGACATGGGTGATATAGTCGCCCGACTTGATACCGGCCCGCGCCGCCGGCGTATCCTCGGTGGGCGTAATGACCTTGACCGCGCCGTCCTCCAGCGTGACCGACAGGCCTAGGCCCGAATAATTACCGGTCGTGGCGATGCGCAGATTCTCGAAATCCTTGGCATCCAGGTAACTGGAATGCGGATCGAGCGCAGCGAGCATGCCGCGCATCGCCCCTTCCATCAGCGTCTTGTCGTCCACCTTGTCGACGTAACTCGCCTTCACGCGGTTATAGACGTCCATGAAATTGTCGAGTTCGCGGAAACTGCCGGCATCGGCCTGCGCCATCGCACCGGTGGCGACGGGAACCAGCGCCATCGCGCCGACGATGGCGGTGGCCTGAAGAAACGAACGGGACATACGCATAAACGTCAGGATACTTTCGACTGCGGTACGTTTGCCACACTAGCGGTAAAACGTGCCGCGATCAAAGCGCTGTCTGACGGTGAGCGCCGCACTGGCCGTCATCCCGGAAAGGTGCGGGTTCGCCTGCGACAACCCACCGCCAGCGACGACCAGCCCCTCAGAACGACGACCAGTCATCCTCCTCCATGGCCAGCGCGGTATTGCCCGCCACGCGCGGTCGCATTGGAACCACACTCGTCGGGCGCGACGGTGCCTGGCGGGCAGGTGCAGCGCGCGGCGGGGTGTCTCCCAGGCGGAAGCTGGTGATCTGCCGGGTCATGCCGTCGGCATCGGAGGCGAGACTGCGCACCGCCGCCGTCGCTTCCTCGACCATCGCCGCGTTCTGCTGCGTCATGCCGTCCATTTCCGACACGGCGGTGTTGATCTGGTGCAGGCCGGTCGCCTGCCGTTCGGCGGAGGCGGCGATGTTGGCAACTAGCCCGTCGATCTCGCCGATGCGGTTGATGATCCGGGCCAGCGCCTCGCCGGTTTCGCCGACCAGCTGCACCCCGGTGCCGATCTGGGTCGACGACGCGGTAATGCGGGTCTTCACGTCCTTGGCCGCATCCGCCGATCGCTGCGCCAGCGCGCGCACCTCGCTTGCGACGACGGCGAAACCCTTGCCCGCATCGCCCGCGCGCGCCGCCTCGACGCCGGCGTTCAGCGCCAGCAGGTTGGTCTGGAACGAGATGCCGTCGATCACGCTGATGATATCGCTGATCTCGGCCGAAGCGTGTTCGATGCCGCGCATCGCCTCGACCGCGCGGCGGACGATCTCACCCGACTGGTCGGCCTCGTGGCGGGCCTCGCCGACGATCCGGTTGGCCTGTGCCGCCCCGGCGGCGGTTTCGCGGACGGTCGAGGTGATCTCGTCCATCGCCGCCGCCGTCTCCTCCAGGCTGGCGGCCTGCTGCTCGGTGCGCTGCGACAGGTCGTCGGATGCCTGGCGGATATCGTCGGCGCCGTTGTTGATGCTGCTCGCCGCCTCGGTCACGGTGGAGAGCGTGGTCTGCAGCGCGGTGACGGCGGCGTTGAAGTCCGCCTTGATCCGCGCGAACGGGCCGGTCAGGTCGGCATCGACGCGCGAGACCAGATCCCCTTCGGCCAGCCGTGCCAGCGCCGTGCCGAAGCTGTCGACGATCAGCGTCGTCTGCTCCCCCTTGGCGCGTTCGGCCGCGATCAGCTGGTCGCGCAGGTCGCGCGTCGCGCCGGCCAGCTGGCCCAGTTCGTCGCGCCGCCCGTTGACCGGAATGGTGACGGCCATGTCGCCCGACGTCATGCGCTGCAACGTGCCGACCAGCGCGAGCAGCGGGGCCACCACGAAGCGGCGGGTGGCAAAACCGATGGCCAGGATGACGCCGAAGGTCGCGATGGTGGTGGCGGCCAGCAGCAGCTTGGCGAAGGTTGCGGTTGCGGTGGCCTGTTCACCGACGTCGCGGAGATGTGATTCGATCGCGTCGGACAGCGTGCTCATGCCGCCCTCCAGCTTCTCGAACGCTTCGAGAAACCCCGGCAGCAGCGCGGTTGCCCGCGCCGGGTCGGTGGCGGCGGCATCGGCGATACGCCCGGCGGTGTCGATATAGGCATCGACCAGTGGCGTGATCCGGCGGGCCTGCGCCACGACCGCCGGAGCATCGCTATAGGCCGCGTCGGTCTGCAACGCCTTGCGCAGCGCAGCCGAGTCCTCGACCAGCGCCCGGCGATGCTCGGCGAGATCGAGGTCGCCGGCCGATGCCGCGCGCAGTACCGACAGCACGTCACCGCGAATCGTGTCGTGCATCATGTCGGCGGTCATGTGGTTGCGCAGCAGGGCCGATCCGCGCGTGATGTTGGCACGGGCGTCCGCCTGCTGTCCGTTGGACCAGACACTCGCCCCGGCGGAACCGAGTACCAGCAGCGCAATGGCGGCGATCGCCGCCAAAACCATCCGGTTGATCGAGTGCATGCTGCGGTCCTTCCGAATCGTGTCGTTCGGTACGTTATGGACTGGATTCAGATAATATACGGTTACGCGGCTGTTGACATTTCTGAGAGGTGTTGTCGGCGCCCTACAGCATCGCCGCCAGATCGACCGGTACACCGCGCCGGCGCAGCTCGATCGTGACCGGCGGTGCGTCACCCATCGGTGCGCGACCGATCGGCGTGCCGGCGACCACTCGGCCGTCGACCGGGCCCATGCTGGCCGCCAGCCCGGTGACGGTGGTCGTCCAGCCATCGCCATGGTCGAGGATCACGACCCGGCGATATCCGCGAAACCGTTTGCTGAACGCGATCCGGCCCGGCGCAGGGGCAAGGACCAGCGCACCGGGGGCGACGGTCAGCGTCAGCCCGCGCGCCCGCACCCCGCTGTCGCTGATCTCGCCAAAGCCGGTTGCAACCGCACCGCGCACGGGCAGGCGATAGGCGGGCGGGGGCAGGGGCGACGACGTGCCTTCAGGGCGGGGCAGGGGGCCGGGCAGCGCGGCCAGCGCGGCGCGCGTGTCGCTCGCCTCGCCCAGTTCCTCCAGCCGGTCGACGATATCGCGCGCCTGTTCACCTAGCGCGATCGCGCGGTCGGATTCGACCATCGCCCCGCGGGCCAGTGCGCGTGACCGCAATCGCTGTGCCGCCTCCGCCCGCACCAGCGTCAGGCGTTCGCCCTCCAGCCGCGCATTGCTGGCGGCCAGTGCCGACAGCGCGACGCCGGCCTGCGACCGCAGCCGTGCGGCATCGGCCACGCGCACGCGGACGGCGGCGGTACGCTGCTGCATCACCGGCACGACTGTCCCCAATACCGCACGGACATGGACCAGATCATCGGTCGATCCCGGCTGCGCCACCGCCAGCCAAGCCGGGCGCGTGGCGAGCGATTGCAGCGCCCCGACCAGCCGCGCGACCGGCGCCTGCCCCGCCGCCAGATCGGCACGGCGCCGGTCGAGCAGTTCGCCGACCAGCGCGACCCGCGCCCGCGCCGCCCGTGCGTCCGCCTCCGCCGCGGCGATTCGTGCCGTAAGCGCGGCCTGCGCCGCCCGGGTCCGTTCCGCCCCGGCACGGGCGGCACGGGCCGCTTGCTCCAGTCGCCGGGACCGTATGGCTGCCTCGGCCGCGTCGCGGCGGGCGGCCGACAGTCGCTCGCGCCCGGCGGCGACCGGATCGTCCCGTCCCCACGCCGCCGCCCCCGCCAGCGCGGCGATCGCGGCGATCAGGGCGACCGCGCGCCTCATCCTTCGCGGTGATAGGGGTGGCCGGCCAGGATGCTGGCCGCGCGCCACAATTGTTCGGCCAGCATCGCGCGGGCCATCAGGTGCGGCCATGTCGCCTTGCCGAACGCCAGCAACAGGTCGGCCTGCGCCCGCTGCGCATCGTCGAAGCCGTCCGCTGCACCCAGTAGGAACCGCGTCTCGCGCACGCCATCGTCGCGCCATCGGCCCAGCTGCGTCGCGAACGCCAGCGACGGCAGGTCGCGGCCCTTTTCGTCCAGCATGACGATGCGCGTGCCGGGTTCGACCGGCGGCATCCTGCCCCCGGTATCGGGCAGTTCGGTGATCTTCGTCGGCCAGCTGACCCGCTTCAGATAACGATCGATCAGCTCCCCCTCGGGACTACGCCCGATCCGCCCGCGCGCGACGATATGCAGCAGCACGGGCGACCGGGATCAGGCGTGCGCGGTCGGGTTCAGCGTATCGCCGAACGCCCACATCCGCTCCAGATTGTAGAAGGTGCGGACTTCGGGACGGAACAGGTGGACGATCACGTCGCCGGTGTCGATCAGCACCCAGTCGGCGGTCGGCAGTCCTTCGATCCGCGATGGACGACCGAATTCGGCCTTTACCCGTTCGGCCAGCTTCTGCGCCATCGACGCCACTTGGCGGCTCGACCGGCCGCTGGCGATCACCATGTAATCGGCGATGCTCGATTTGCCGGCGAGCGGGATCGACACCGTTTCGACCGCCTGGTCGTCGTCGAGGCTGGCGAGCACCATGCGATGCAGCGCTTCGGTCTCGGTCATGGCATCGGTCGGGTCGGTAGGGGTCGGCAAGTTCATCAGCTTTCAGGGGCCTGTGCGCCGGACCGGTCGGACGGGATCATCCGGCGGTGCCAGGCGGGATCGGCGGCGCGGATTGCGGTCGCCGACGTCGGATCGGGACGGAAGCGCAAACGGACCAGTGCCGGCAAACTCCACATCGTCCATCGTTTCGCCTGGCCTGCGGGCCGCGCATGGCGCCGCAACCAACCCATCGCAGGACTAGCGAGGGCCTTACCCTCATAGCCCGGACGCGCGATCACCGCAATCGCCACCGTCCGCGCGATTCCGCGCCAATCGCGCCAGCGGTGAAAGTCCGCCAGATTGTCCGCGCCCATCAACCAGACGAAGCGATGCTGCGGATACAGCCGCACCAGTTTGCGCAACGTGTCGACGGTATAGCGCGTGCCCAGCCGCCGCTCGATCGCCGTTGGGCGGATCGGCGCGTGGCGTGCGACCCGCCGCGCCGAAGCGAGCCGCGCGGCCAGCGGCGCCATGCCGGCGGCGGGCTTCAGCGGATTGCCCGGTGACACCAGCCACCACACCTCGTCCAGCGCCAGCGCACGCTTCGCCGCCAGCGATACCCGGCGATGCCCCTTGTGCGCGGGATTGAACGATCCGCCGAGCAGGCCGATGCGGCTCATGCCCGCGAAAACCCGTCGTCCCGCCAGTTTCGGCGTTCGTGCAAGACGCGTAAAATAGCCACCTCCTCCTGCTCGATGGTATAGAGAAGCACATAGGGGGTGCCAAAGGTCCGCCAGACCCGGACATTCTCGCCGAGCGATCGACCGATGGCGGGATATTCGCACAATCGACCGGCCGCGGCGGAAACGCTATCGAGGATTCGAACCGCCGATGAACCGGCATCCTGCTCGATCAGATAGGTGTCGAGATCGGTCAGGTCGCGGAGCGCCGAAGCGGTCCAGATCAGTCCTGGCATCGCGCGCGGTGGCGGGCGATAATTGCATTCAGGTCCCGCATCACGACCTCATGCGGGATCGTACGGCCATGCCGGAGGTCGTTCAGCCCAACCTGTGCTGCGTCCAGCAATCGCTCTTCGGACATCGCGGCATCCTGCAACAGCGCGGCGGCCACATCGCCGATCGATTGACCGCGCGCCGTTGCCAGCCGTTGCACGATGGCGGCGGTCGCGACGTCGAGGGTCGTGGTCAGCGAGGTTTTTTCCATGCCCACAACCTATGCCCCGCACCCGCCGCCATCAAGGGCGGGTCTGGCCGTTCCCCCGCACGATCCACTTGTACGTCGTCAGCCCCTCCAGCGCGACCGGCCCCCGCGCATGCAGCCGCCCGGTCGCAATGCCGATCTCCGCGCCCAGCCCGAATTCGCCACCATCGGCGAATTGGGTGGAGGCGTTCCACATCACGATCGCCGAATCGACCCGCGCCAGGAAATGCTCGGCGGTCGCGGCATCCTCGGTGATGATCGCATCGGTGTGATGCGAGCCGTGCGCGGCGATATGCGCGATCGCGTCGTCGACGCCATCGACCAGTTTCACCGACAGGACGGCATCGAGATATTCGGTGTCCCAGTCGTCGGCGTTCGCCTTGAGGATATCGGGATGGAGCGCCTGCACCTCGGCGTCGCCGCGCAGTTCGCATCCGGCAGCGATCAGCCCGGCCAGGATCGGCCGCGGGTCGCCATAGGCGCGGTCGATCAGCAGCGTCTCGGTCGCGCCGCATACGCCGGTGCGCCGCAGCTTGGCGTTGACGACGATCGCCTCTGCCATCGCCGGATCGGCGGCGCGGTCGACATAGCTGTGGTTCAGCCCGTCGAGATGCGCCAGCACCGGCACGCGCGCCTCGGCCTGCACCCGCGCGACCAGGCTCTTGCCCCCGCGCGGCACGATCAGGTCGATCATCCCCTCCGCCGTCAGCATCGCGCCGACCGCCGCGCGATCGGTCGTCTGGATCAGCTGCACAGCGCCGTCGGGCAGGCCAGCGCTCGCGAGGCCCTGCGCCATCGCGGCATGGATTGCACGGTTGCTGTGGATCGCCTCGCTCCCGCCACGCAGGATCGCGGCGTTGCCCGCCATCACCGCCAGCGCGCCGGCATCGGCGGTGACGTTCGGGCGACTCTCATAGATGATGCCGATCACCCCGATCGGCACGCGTACGCGCGACAGCGTAAGTCCGTTCGGCCGTTCGCTGCGATCGATCACGTCGCCAACCGGATCGGGCAGCCCCGCGACCGCCTCGACCCCTGCCGCCATCGCCTCCAGCCGGGCAGGGTCCAGCCGCAACCGGTCGAGCATCGCGCCCGACAGACCGTTCGCTTCGGCTGCGGCAATATCCTGCGCATTGGCGGCAAGGATCGCAGCGGCGTCCGCGCGGATTGCGTCGGCGGCGGCACGAAGCGCGGTGGCCTTGGCGGCAGTTGGCGTCACGGCCAGCGTTTGCGCTGCGGTTCGGGCGGCGGTGCCAATCTTGGCAAGCAACTGGGATGCGGTGTTGGGATCGGTCATGAAAGCTCTTCGGCGACGAATGCCTCGATGTCGCGCAGTTTGCCCGTCAGGTCCAGCCGCGTACCCGCATAAAGAAAAGGGCGGGGGATTGCTCCCCCGCCCTAGGATAATCGCCATTCGCTACCGGATCAGAAGCGTGCGCGGAAACCCGAATAGAAGCTGCGACCGCGATAATCGTAAATCGCCGAGCCGGCACCCGTCGCCGTCGAGCCGAGCGGCGGGGCCTGGTTGAACACGTTGTCGACGCCTGCGAAGAACTGCAGACCGTCCCGACGCGTGTCGCCGCTGCCCTGCACACCGCCCACGTTCCATTCGAACCGAAGGTCCGAATAGGTGATGACCGGATATTCCTGCGGCGAGGTCGCGTCGATGTTTGATGCCGGCAGACCGTTCACCCCGCTCCGGAACGATTCGTAGGCACCGGTGAACTGCTCGCCGATGAAGCGGAAGCGATAACCGAAGTTGAAGTTCTTGATGCCCAGATCAAAGTCCGCCCGGAACTCGTCCTGCGGATCGCCCAGTTCGCTCATGATCCGGTTTTCGAAGCTTGGGTTGGTCACGTCTTCGAAATTGCTGCGCTTCAACACATGCACATAGAGCAGGTTGGTCGTCAGGCTCACGTCCTGGCTCAACCGTGCGCGATAGATCAGCTGGGTATCGATGCCGCGCGCCTGGCGCTTGGCGAAGTTCAGCGGTGCCACGATCAGCGAGTTGCCCAGGATCGCGCCTGGCTGTTCACCGTTCGGGCCAGTGCCCGGACCGGCGAAACGCGTGAAGGCGCTGCAGAACACGTTGTTCAGGGTCGGGAAGTCGTAGCAGTTGTTGAGGATCTGCTGTGCGCTGACGCTAGTGATGATACCGTTCACCGTGATGTCGTAATAATCGACCGTCAGCGAGAAGCCTGGAAGGAAGCGCGGCTGGAACACGGCGCCCAGCGTGTACGAGTCGGAGGTTTCCGCCGCCAGGTTCGGGTTCGACCCGCTAACGATCGGCAACGAGTAGGTAACCGATCCCAGATTGGCGAGATTGGCGCCGACGGCGGTCGTGCAATTGGCGCGACGCGTCGTGGACCCACCATTGATCGCGGTGATGTTGCAGGGATCGGTAACCGACGAGAAGTTCGGGACCAGCGGGAAGCCGGTTTCCGACACGTTCGGCGCACGAACTGCACGCGCATAGTTGCCGCGCAGGCGGATGTCGCTGATCGGCGACCACTGCACGCCGCCGTTATAGGCATAGACGGTGCCCGTGCCGCCCTTGTAATCCGACACGCGACCGGCACCGGTCAGCGACAGTTCGTGGAAGAACGGAACTTCCTTCAGCAGCGGGACGCGAAGTTCGCCATAGGCTTCCTTCACTTCGAACGACGGCGGATCGAACACGGGGATCGAAACGGCGTTGTTGAAGCCCTGCGTCGTGAACGGGTCCTGACGGTAGAACGCCTTCTCCCGGCGATATTCACCGCCGATGGCGAAGCCGATCGGGCCGCCCGGCAGTTCGAACAACTGGCTCAGGTCGCCCGACATGAATGCCTGGCCGACGATCTGTTCCAGGCTGGATTTGGTCGAGAAGGCGCTGCTGAAATAGGCGATGGCATCGGCGTTGCCCGTGCCGGCCCCGAACGGGTTGTACGGACGGCAGGCGGCGATGTCGGCAGCAAGGCGTGCGGCGTTGGCAGCGCGGTTTGCAACCGAGACGCCATCCGTCCGTGCGTCCGCCACGGCAGCCGACGCGTCGAATTGCGAGCGGCACTGGATGGCGCCGGTCACCGGGTTGCGACCGGCATCCATCGCCAGCGAGAAGCGCTGGCGGTCGATATAGCCTTCGGTGATCGACGACTGATCGAACCGGCCGTAGTTACCCGAGATTTCATAGGACCAGTCGTCGTTGAACGTACCGCGCACGCCCAGAACGGCGCGATAGGTATCGCGACGGAACTTTTCGTCACGCAGGCCGACGTCCAGCAGGTTCTTGGCCAGAATGAAGCGATAGGTACCGGCGGCGATCGCCGCCCGGTCGGCGGCGGTGAGGTTGCCGGCGGCGGGGCACTGCACCGTCAGGCTCGGGTTGCAACCCGAGTTGAGGATGAGGTTCGAGAGCGTCGTACGGTCCGTTGCATTTAGGAACGGGTTGTCCAAGCGCGGACGTTCGCGGAAGTCGCCGACATTGCCCTGGTTGCCCGACCCCGTCTGGATGAACGTCGGACCGGCATTGTTACCGATGGCTTCACTGCGGCTGAACTTGCCTTCGAAGAATACCTCGAATGCCGGGCTGAACTCGAAATGCGACAGCAGGTTAAAGTTGTAGCGCTGCAGTTCGGGCAGAACCGACAGCGTGCGGCCTTCGCGGCCGGTCTGGCCATTGCCGCCGATGCGGCTTGCGTTGATGCCGGTGCCGAACGGCGTGCCGGTCTGCTGGACCAGACGCCCTTCGGGCGTGAAGAGATAGTTGCAGCTGAACGCCAGACCCGAATTGTTCGGCGCGCCGTTGTTCGCTGCCGTCGCGTTGCCGCAGGCACCGTTGGCTGCATTGCGCTGGTTGATCGGGATCAGGCCGTACGGATTGATCGTGCCGCTGCGCACGTCGCGCAGGAAGATCGCGTCGGGGAATCCGTCGCTACCGTTGGGCAGGCCGCCGGTGTCAGCGTCGACCGTGAACAGGCCGTCCTGCTGGCGGAACGCCGGCACGTCCGACGCGAACACCCGCTCCTGGCGCGAATATTCGCCGTGCAGTGTGATGTTGCCTTTGCCATCGGCGAAATTGCGGCCGGTCATCGCCGAGATATACTGCGATCCGCCAAAGCCAGCACCGGCGATGCTGGCCGATCCGCGAATCTGCGAACCTTCATACGAACGACGCAGGACGAAGTTGACGACGCCGGCAATCGCGTCCGAACCGTATACCGCCGAACTGCCGCCGGTGACGATATCGATCCGTTCAACCAAGTCGTTGGGGATCGAACTTACGTCCACTACAGACGCGTTGGACAGGATATCGGCAGCGACGTGGCGGCGACCGTTGACCAGTACCAGCGTGCGCGCCGTACCCAGTCCGCGCAGATCGAGCAGGTTCAGGCCGGCGATGCCGATGCCGAGACCCGGATTCTGCTGCGAGAAGGTGCTGCGCAGCTGCGGCAGATCGTTTAGCAGCTCACCGACATTCTGGTCGCTGCTTTGGAAGATCACGTCGCCCGCAATCGAGGTGATCGGCACGTCGGCGGTCAGGTTCGGCGTGCGGATGCGCGATCCAGTGATCGTGATGGTTTCGGCGGGCTCTTCCTGACAGATGGCGCGCGGATCGTCCGGCAGGCACTGATCTCCGGGAGTGGCCGCATCGGCGGCGGTTCCGGTCGATCCAGTCTGCGCAAAAGCGGCATGCGGCAGCAGTGCGACGCTGGCGAGCGCCGTCGCACCGAGAAGTCGGTTGAAGTTCATGATTGGCCCCGTTTTATGCCGGTGTCACGACCGGCGCTGGGCACAGACAATATCGCTACGGGCATTCAGGCAAGACACGTCAGTGCACCAACGTGTTTTCGCAACATGAATGTGATATGAATGTCACATTACAGTAATGTCATGTTGGCGCACTGACTTAGTGAATAATAAAATTACATTGAGATGTAATTAAATTATTTGAACATATGGTTTAGGATTTGCCTACCGCTCCAAACACATCGCAATACCCATACCGCCGCCGATGCACAGCGTCGCAAGGCCCTTCTTCGCGTCGCGACGCTTCATCTCGTACAGCAGAGTCGTCAGCACGCGGGCGCCCGAGGCACCGATCGGGTGGCCGATGGCGATCGCGCCGCCGTTCACGTTCACCTTGTCGGCGGTCCAGCCCATGTCCTTGCCGACGGCC
Organism: Sphingomonas sp. Leaf23; assembly: GCF_001421585.1. Taxonomy (NCBI): domain Bacteria; kingdom Pseudomonadati; phylum Pseudomonadota; class Alphaproteobacteria; order Sphingomonadales; family Sphingomonadaceae; genus Sphingomonas; species Sphingomonas sp. Leaf23. The sequence goes on from NZ_LMKR01000002.1 coordinate 354,373, forward strand.
AGCGCCTGTGCGGCAAAGGCTTCGTTGGCTTCGACCAGATCGAGGTCGTCGACGCTCCAGCCGGCCTTTTCCAGTGCTTTGCGCGAGGCGGGGACGGGGCCGATGCCCATGATCGACGGATCGACGCCGGCGGTCGCCCAGCTCTTGATCGTCGCCAGCGGTTCGAGGCCGCGCTTGGCGGCTTCGTCGGCCGACATCACGACCAGCGCGGCGGCGCCGTCGTTCAGGCCCGATGCGTTGGCGGCGGTCACCGTGCCGTCCTTCTTGAACGCGGGGCGCAGGCCCGACACGCCGTCGATGGTCGCACCGGCGCGGATATATTCGTCCTGGTCGACGATCGTATCGCCCTTGCGGCCCTTGATGGTGACCGGGGCGATCTCCTCGGCAAAGCGGCCTTCGCTGCGCGCAGCTTCCGCACGGTTCTGCGAGCGGACGGCGAATTCGTCCTGCTCGCCGCGGGTCAGTTCATACTGCGCCGCAAGGTTCTCGGCGGTGATGCCCATGTGATAGCCGTTGAAGACGTCGGTCAGGCCGTCCTTGATCATGGTGTCGACCATGGTGCCGTCACCCATCTTGGTGCCAGCGCGCAGCTGGACCGCGTGCGCGGCCAGCGACATGCTCTCCTGTCCGCCGGCAACGACGATAGTCGCATCGCCGGTCTGGATCGCCTGCGCCGCCAGCGCCACCGCGCGCAGGCCCGATCCGCAAACCTGGTTGAGGCCCCATGCCGGCACTTCCTTGGGCAGACCGGCTGCCATCGATGCCTGCCGCGCCGGGTTCTGGCCGTGCCCGGCGGTCAGCACCTGGCCCAGGATCACTTCCGAGACATCCTCCGGGGCGACACCGGCCTGATCCAGCGCGGCGGCGATCGCCTGCCGACCCAGCTCGTGCGCGGGCACGGTGGCAAAGGCCCCGAGGAAGCTGCCGACGGGAGTGCGCTTGGCGGCAACGATGACGACTTCGGACATGGGCAATCCTTTTCCCTAAGGGTTTGGCTGCTCTCTACTGCGCGGCACGCCGCTTAGCCAGTGCGCAAGCGGTTCCCACAGGACGCTACGGCCGCGGCGGCCGACGATCATGCCGACATGTCCCGCCGGCACGATCCGCCGGTCGGGCAGGCCGATCGCGCTGGCGGCGGGAACGATGCGATCGTTCTCGGCGACGAATTCGACCATCGGCACTGGCGGGCGCGACGCGACGATCCGGCCATCGACGCACCAGCGCTCCCGGCCGGGCAGGTCGGCATCGAACAGATCGTCGAACAGCTCGCGCGCCGCGGCATAGGGGATCGGCGCGCCGCCATTGGCCCAATCCTCCAGCGCGACGAACGCCTGCCCCGCTGGGGCGACGGGGTCGAGATCGGCGAACTGCACGAACTTTTCGACCGTGCGCGCCGGATCGATCTGCCAGAACATCGATTGCAGCAATTCCATCGGCAGCAGCCCCAGCCGCTCGGCGGTCGGCTGGGCGGCGGTCCATACGTCGGCGATCGCGGCGCGCCCGGCATCGCCAAACCCGTCGAAGCGCCACGGCGTCGCGATCAGCGCGATGCCGGCCACAGGCACGGACGCTGCAGCCGCGAGCGCGATGGTGCCGCCCAGGCAATAGCCAACCAGCAACGGCGGTTCGTCCAGCGTCGCACACAGCCGCGCCACCACCTGCGCATGATCGCCAAGGTCCATCGCCCGGTCGCCCGGCACCGGCGTGGTCCAGTCGACCAGCAGCACCCGCAGCCCCTGTCCGGCCAGCCAGCGCAGGAGCGAATTGTCGGGTGCCAGGTCGAGGACGAACGGCGGATTGATGAGCGACGGGATCACCACCACCGGTCGCCCGGTCCCGCCATAGTCGCGCAGCACGATCCGGCCGTCGCGCGCCACGGCGTCCGGCATCGGCGTCGCCGGCAGGCGCGGCGCGTCCTGGTATGCACGCAATCCCGCCAGCGCGCGGGTGCGGCGATCGGGGTCGTTCAGCGTTTCGCTGCGCAGCATCGACAGAAAGAGCGGTAGCGGGCGTGGCCCGTGTTGCGGCGCGGTATCAAGCGGTGTACCCATCCTGTCATCTTTCGCGCAAAGGTTTTTCCCATGAAGAAGGCAGCGGCCGACGGCAGCCCCGTCATCATCAAGAAATACGCCAATCGCCGGCTCTACAATACCGAGACGTCCTCCTACATCACGCTCGAACATCTGGCGGCGATGACGCGCGAGCATCGCGACTTCAAGGTGGTCGATGCGAAGACCGACGATGACATCACGCATAATGTGCTGACGCAGATCATCATGGAAGAGGAAAGCCGGGGGCAGACGCTGCTGCCGGTCAGCTTCCTGCGGCAACTCATCACGCTGTACGGTGATTCGATGCAGGCGATGGTGCCAGGCTATCTGGAGGCGTCGATGGACAGCTTCCGCCGCAACCAGGAACAGTTCAAGACGGCGGTCGAGGGCGCGTTCGCCCATTCGCCCTTCGCCGAGATCGCCAAGCGCAACCTGGCAATGTTCGAAGCGGCGGCGCATGCGTTCCAGCCCGGTGCGGCTGGTGCAGCCGGAGCAGCCGGTGCAGCAGGCGCCGTGCCGACCCCAGCGGCCGCCACGACCGAAGCGCCGGCCAAGACCGATGAGATGGCCGCGTTGCGCGCCGAACTCGCCCGGTTGCAGGACAAGGTGGACAAGCTGGGGTGAACGGGGCGGGGCGGGGCGGTGCCTCGCCCCCCGCCCTCACTTCGGCTTGACGAACCGTAGCGTCATCCGATCGCTCTCGCCGATCGCGGCATATTTCGCGCGATCGGTGTCGCCCAGCCGATAGGTCGGCGGCAGCGTCCAGACGCCTTGCGGCCAGTCGGCGGTGTCCTTCGGGTTCGCGTTCACGTTCGACTTGCCCGCCAGCTTGAACCCGGCCTTGGTCGCAAAGGCGATGACCGAGCTTTCCTTCATATAGCCCGATTTCTCCTCAGCCGCCGCGTCGCGCGCTTCGGGCAGGCGGTGTTCGACCACGCCCAGCAGGCCGCCTGGCTTCAGCATGCGGAACATTGCGTTGAAGGCCGCCTGTGCCTGATCGGTGCCGCCGAAGCGCCAGTTATGGACGTTGCGGAAGGTCAGCACCTTGTCCGCCACGCCATCGGGCACGCCAGCCGTTCCGGCAGCGGCGGGGAAGGCCACGACCTGCACCTTGCCGAAGGCGGTCGCGTCGCGCGCCTGCAGCTTCGTTACCATTTCGGCGGTGCGCGGCAGCGGGCCGGCAGCGATATAGCGGCCCTTTTCGCGCAGCATCGGTGCCAGGATTTCGCTGTACCAGCCACTGCCCGGCCAGATTTCGACCACGGTATCGGTCGGCTTCACCCCGAAGAATGCCAGCGTTTCGGCTGGATGGCGATAGCGATCGCGCGCGACATTGGCCGGGCTGCGCAGCGGCGAGGCGATTGCACCGGCCAGCGCCCCGCGCGGTTCCTGTGCCGGGGCGGGGGAGAGGGCGACCAGCGCGACACTTAGGGCTGGCAGCAACAGGGCGGTTCGACGCATGGGGAAATTCCTTGACGGGAGGAACGGGTGGACGACGCACACAGGCTGTTATGGACGATTGCGGGCGTGGCGGCGATGCTCTTTGCGGTGTCGATACTGGCGGAACGCCGCCGTACGCTGCGCCGCAATCCCGATCGGGTCGGCTGGGTGCCGTGGACGCTGGTGCAGCTGATCGCGGTGCTCGTGGTCGTATTCGCGGCGGCGATGGCGTTGAAATAGTCGGCCTCGTACGACGTGCCTTAGCACAGCCTTAGGCCTCACGCGGTTCCTGTCCTGTCGGGCGGAGGTAACGGATCGAACGTCAATAAAAGCTCGCCAGTGTCAGCGACCGTTCGGTCCCGTCGCACAGCGCCAGCTTCACCACCCGGCCGGGCGTATCCGTGCCCCAGCGGACATCGACCCCGCCATCGGGGGTAAGCGATACGGGCTTGCCGTCGACGGTGCAGATCAGTTCGTTCGCCTTCCAGCCGGCCTTCGCCGCCGGGCCGCCCGCCATCACATGCAGCACGCGCAACCGGGCGCGGTCGTAGCCGAGCAGCAGCCCGCTGGTCGATTTGAGCGGCGGGGCCGGGGCATTGGGGTTGGGGGTGACCACCATCTGCCCGGCGGCGGGGTCGAGCAGCACGCGGTAGCGCAGCAGCAGCCCGGTACCGACCCGCCCGGCGACGCGGACCTGCTTCGTGAACCCGCCATCGCCCTCGATCCGGAGTTCGATCGGCCCGGTCGGCACGCCGCCCAGCGCCACCTGGTCGGTCACGGTCAGCCCGGCATCGACCACCCCGCCCGCGCCGAACGCGATGGTGGAGGTGACGCGCGCACCCTTGATCCCGGCCGCACGCCATTGGTTCCGCGCGATGCTGAGCGATCCGCCGTCGCCGGTATCGACCAGCAGCGGGCGGACCCGGTGCTTCCCCAGCGTCGCTTCGGTCAGGTACAGCCCGCTGCCCGCCTGCAACGTCATCGGCACGCGCGTTCCCGCAAAGGGCATCCGACCGCTCGGCAACAGGCGGAAGCGGCGATTGGCGAAGTCGATGTCGATCGCATTGGGCGCGATCAGGTCGGTGCCGACCAGCACCTCGGCATCGCCCGACGCGCTGGCCAGCAATTTGGGCAGGTCGATCACCGCCACCCGGCCGCCGCTGCGGCTGAACGCGCCGAACGCGACCGTCTTGGTCGCGGCCCAGTCGACGCGGATCGCGCCGCCCAGCGCGATGCCCGACGCCGCATCCTGCGTATCGACGGACAGCTTTGCGCGCCGTGCGAACTCGCGGCTGACCGCGCTGTGGTTGAGGCCGGTGTCGAGCAGCGCCTGCGCCGCGACGCCATCGATCGTCATTGCAAAGCGCAGGTGATTGGCGCTGGTGAGCGTGAAGGGCACCCAGCGCGCCTCCGCATCGGCGGCCAGCAGGCCCTGCGCAGGGGCGGCGACGGGCGCGCACAGCAGCAGCGCGAGGAGCAGGCGGAGGATCACGCGTGGACTGTAGGGCGGCCAGATGGCTGACGCTACAGGCAAGCCTCCAGCAGCGCCTGGTCGAAACCATATTGCTTGGCCTTGTCCAGCGTATAGGGGCGCATCCCCATCGAACGATATTCGCCGATGATCTTGCCGTCGGCGCTCTCGTCCAGATATTCGAACTTGAACAGTTCCTGGGTGACGATCACAGGGCCTTCCATGCCGATCACCTCGGTAATGTTGGTCACGCGGCGCGACCCGTCGCGCAGGCGCTTCACCTGCACGATCAGGTCGACCGAATCGGCGATCTGGCGGCTGATCGCTTCCTTCGGCACCTTGATGTCTGACATCATCACCATGTTCTCCATACGCGCGAGGCATTCGCGCGGGGAGTTGGAGTGGAGCGTCGCCATCGATCCGTCGTGGCCGGTGTTCATCGCGGCAAGGAGGTCGAAACACTCGCTGCCACGGATTTCGCCCAGGATGATCCGGTCCGGGCGCATACGCAGCGCGTTCTTTACCAGGTCGCGGATCGTGATCTCGCCTTGCCCCTCCAGGTTCGGCGGGCGGGTTTCCAGCGGCAGCCAGTGCGGCTGTTGCAGGCGCAGTTCGGCGGCGTCCTCGATCGTCAGCACGCGCTCGCCGGGGTCGATCATCTTCGACAGGGCGTTGAGCATCGTCGTCTTGCCCGAGCCGGTGCCGCCCGAAATCACGATGTTGAAGCGGCTGGCCCCGGCGACCTTCAGCGCGGTCGCCATCTTCGTGCTCATCGACCCGAAGCCGGCCATCATGTCGATGGTGATCGGCTTGGCCGAGAATTTACGGATCGAGATCGCGGTGCCCTTGAGGCTCAAGGGCGGCACGATCACGTTGACGCGGCTGCCGTCCTTCAGGCGGGCGTCGGCCAGCGGCGTCGTCTGGTCGACACGGCGGCCGACCGAGTTGCAGATGCGCTGCGCGATCTGGAACAGATGCTCCTCGTCGCGAAACGCGATATTGGCCAGTTCCAGCTTGCCCTTGCGCTCGACAAACGTTTGTTCGGGGCCGTTGACCATGATGTCGCTGATCGCCGGATCGGCCAGCAGCTCCTCCAGCGGCCCCAGGCCCAGCAGTTCGTCGACCAGCACCTTTTCCAGCGCGAACTGCTCGCGCCGGTTGAGCGTCAATTTGAGTTCGGCGAGCACTTCCCCCACGATCGGGCGGAATTCCTCGGCCAGTTCGTCCTTGGTCAGGGTCGCGGCAGCTTCGGGGTCGACGCGTTCGAGCAGGCGGGGCAGCACCTGTTCCTTGATCCGGTGGATCGAGGTTTCGAATCCCTCGACCCGGCTGTTGCCTGCCTCACCCGACAGCGCCTGCCGATCGGCCAGACGCTGCATCGCGTCGCCGACGCCCTGCGGCATCGCACCGGACTGTTCGCCCGGCATCGGTTCTAGGTCACCGCCGGGCAGCGGCACCTGGCCCAGCGGAGGAAATTGGGGTGCGATGTCCAGATCGGCCGGGCGCGCTGGTCCCGATCCCTGCATAGGGCGGGCGACGCCGAACGATGGCCTGCCACCCGATCCGCCCACTCCGCTGCGCCGTCCGAATGCGTTCACGCTTGCCACCCCATCGAATCCTTGGGGGCAGCCTAGGCGACAAGATTTTACAACTTCCTAACCACGCAGGACGGCGCGTGTCCTGACATGGGAAGGGCGGAGCATGTCGCCATGCCCCGCCCCCCGATACCTGCCGAAGCGTGTCGGATCAGATGTGGATCGGCTTGCCCTGCACCGCCATCGCCGCTTCCTTCAGCGCCTCGGCATGGGTCGGGTGCGCGTGGCAGGTGTAGGCGATGTCCTCGCTGGTCGCGCCGAACTCCATCGCCTGTGCCGCCTGTGCGATCATCGTGCCGGCAAGGCTGGAGACGATCCACACGCCGACCACGCGGTCGGTCTTTGCGTCGGCAATGACCTTCACGAAGCCGTCGGTGTCGCGGTTGGTCTTGGCGCGGCTGTTGGCGGCGAAGGGGAACTTGCCGACCTTGATCTCGCCCTTTTCCTTGGCAGCCTCTTCCGTGAGGCCGACGCCGGCGATTTCGGGCATGGTGTAGACCACGCTCGGGATCACGTCGTGGTTCACGATGCCGGTCTGCCCGGCGATGAACTCGGCGACCGCGACGCCTTCGTCCTCGGCCTTGTGCGCGAGCATCGGGCCATGCACGACGTCGCCGATCGCCCAGATGCCGTCGACCTTCGTGCGGAACTCGTCGTCGATATCGACCTGACCGCGCTGGTTGACCGACAGGCCCGCCTTGTCGAGCGCAAGGCCTTCGGTGTTTGCGCGGCGACCGATCGACACCAGCACCGCGTCCGCCGTGATCGTCGTCGCTTCGCCACCCGCCGCCGGTTCGACGGTCAGCGTGGCGGTGCCGCCATCGACCGATGCGCCGGTGACCTTGGTCGAGGTCTTGAGGTCGAAGCCCTGCTTCTTGAACAGCTTGGCCGATTCCTTGCGGACTTCGCCATCGAAGCCGGGCAGGATCTGGTCAGCATATTCGACCACGGTGACCTTGGCGCCCAGGCGACGCCACACGCTGCCGAGTTCGAGGCCGATCACGCCGCCGCCGATCACCACCAAATGCTCGGGTACCTTGGGAAGGGCGAGGGCACCGGTCGAATCGACGATGATCGCCGCATCATTGTCGACCTGCACACCGGGCAGCGGGGTGACGCTCGACCCGGTTGCGATCACGATGTCGCGCGCGGTGACGGTGCGGTCGCCGACCTTGACCGTGTTGTCGTTTTCGAACGCGGCATAGCCCTTCAGCCATTCGACCTTGTTCTTCTTGAACAGATATTCGATGCCGCCGGTCAGCTCGCCGACCGCCTTCTTCTTTTCGGCATGCATCTGGTCGAGGTTGAGCGTCGCGCCCTGGATTTCGACGCCGAACTTGGCGAGGTGCCCGCCGGTCGCTTCCTCATACAGTTCGGACGCGTGCAGCAGCGCCTTGGACGGGATGCACCCGACGTTCAGGCAGGTTCCGCCCAGCGTCTCACGGCCCTCGGCGCAGGCAGTCTTCAGGCCCAGCTGCGCAGCGCGGATCGCGGCGACATAGCCGCCGGGGCCGGCACCGATCACGAGGACGTCGAAGTCATATTCAGCCATAGTCTCTATCCCGTCCTAGTCGTTGTGGGCGATCACGCGGATCGCGCCGTCGCCGGTACGGCGGCATTGTGCCGCAAACTGGCGCAGGGCGGGAATGCCCTGCATCACATAATCGAGCGCATCCGCGCTGCCGAACGTGTCGGCCAGATAGACATCGGCCTTCGCCATCACCTTTGCATCGAAACGGCGGGCGAGGGTCGTGTCGTCCACTTTGTCGAGCGCGTCGGCGAACGCCTTCATCAGCGGCGGCGCGATCAGGCCGATCCCGCCCTCGCCATTCTCGTCCGCGCCCAGTTCGGGCAACGCGGCGATGATTAGCCCAAGCGTATGCCCGACATCGTCGGCCGACCCGGTCAGCAGATAATGGACCGCGTGCCACGCTTCGCCCAGATCGAGGAAGTCGAGATTCTCGACGCCTTCCTCGAACAGGAAGTCCTCGAACACCGATGGGTCGGCGACTAGCCGGTCGATGTCGGCATCGCCGGCCCGACGCAGATAGATCACCATGCCCATCGGTGCTCGTCCGTTCCTTACAGATCGATCAGCAGGCGCGTCGGGTCCTCGATCGCGTTCTTCAGCGCGACGAGGAAGGTCACCGCCTCGCGACCGTCGATCAGGCGATGGTCGTAGCTGAGTGCGAGGTACATCATCGGGCGCACCACAACCTGACCGTTGCGGACGACCGGGCGTTCCTCGATGCGGTGGAGACCGAGCACCGCCGACTGCGGCGGGTTGATGATCGGGGTCGACATCAGCGATCCGAACACGCCGCCGTTCGAGATGGTGAAGGTGCCGCCCTTCATCTCGTCCATCTTCAGCGTGCCGTCCTTGGCGCGCTTGCCGAAGTCGCCGATCGTCTTTTCGACGCCCGCAACCGACAGCTTGTCGGCGTCGCGGATGACGGGGACGACCAGGCCGCCCGGTGCCGACACGGCGACCGAGATATCGGCATAGTCGCGATAGACGATCTCATCGCCCTCGATCGATGCGTTGACCGAAGGAATGTCCTTCAGCGCCATCGTTGCGGCCTTCACGAAGAAGCCCATGAAGCCGAGGCGAACGCCGTGCTTCTTTTCGAACAGGTCCTTGTACTTCGCGCGCGCCTCGATCACCGCCGTCATGTCGACGTCGTTGAAGGTGGTGAGCAGCGCGGCGGTGTCCTGCGCTTCCTTCAGGCGGCGGGCGATCGTCTGACGCAGGCGCGTCATCTTCACCCGCTCTTCGCCACGGGTCGGCGCAGCGGCGGCGGCAGGCGCGGCGGCGGCCGGAGCAGCAGCAGCGGCAGGCGCGGCGGCGGCCGACTTGTCACCGGCGGCGGCAACGACGTCTTCCTTGGTGATGCGACCGTCGCGACCGGTGCCCTTCACCTTGGCCGGATCGACGCCATGCTCGAGGATCGCGCGACGCACTGACGGCGACAGCGCGGCTGCATCGACATTGGTGTCGCCGGCGGCCGGGGCCTGCGGTGCAGCGGCCGGGGCGGCGGCGGGTGCCGGCGCGGCATCGGCCTTCGGCGCGGCATCGGCCTTCGGCGCGGCGGCGGGCGCAGCGGCGGCACCGTCGCCCGATTCGATCGTCGCGATCATCGCGCCGACCGACACCGTGTCGCCCGGCTGCACGGCGTGGGCGCCCATGACGCCGGCGACCGGCGAGGGCACCTCGACCGACACCTTGTCGGTTTCGAGCGACGCGATCGGTTCGTCGGCAGCGACCGCCTCACCGGGCTTCTTCAACCATTCGCCCAGCGTCGCTTCGGTGATCGATTCGCCCAGCGTGGGGACCAGAACTTCGGTAGCCATCGGATATTTCTCCTCTGCCCCACCCGGGGCGAGCACATTGGGTTACGACGCGGCCTTCGCGACCTTATCGGCGGCGGCTGCGCTTTCGGACTGGCGGGTACGACGGATTTCGTCGCGCACATTGTGGCCGAGCGCATCGGCGACCAGCGCGCCCTGTTCGGCCTGGTGACGCTTCATCAGGCCGGTGGCGGGCGATGCCGCTGCCGCACGACCGGCGTAGCGGGCGCGGGCGACCGGCGATCCGGCCTCGGCCAGCGCTTCCTCGATCGCCGGTTCGGTCAGGAACCACGAACCGTTGTTCTTCGGCTCTTCCTGCGCCCAGACCACATCGGTCAGGTTGGGCAGCTTCTGCAACCGCGCGACCAGCGCGTCCGACGGGAACGGATAAATCTGTTCCACGCGGACGATCTGCGTCGACGTGTCGCCTGCCGCATCGCGCGCCTCGATCAGGTCGAACGCGACCTTGCCCGAACACAGCACCAGACGGGTCGTGTTCGCATCCGCCGGTGCCGACGGATCGGACAGCAGCCGCTTGAAATGCGTACCCGGCAGGAAGTCCTCGGTCTTCGACACCGCCATCTTGTGCCGCAGCAGCGACTTGGGCGTCATGATGACCAGGGGTTTACGGAAGTTGCGGTGCATCTGCCGGCGCAGCAGGTGGAACAGGTTGGCCGGCGAGGTGACGTTGGCGACCTGCATATTGTCGCCCGCGCACAGCTGCAGGAAGCGTTCGAGGCGCGCCGAGCTATGCTCCGGACCCTGGCCTTCATAGCCGTGCGGCAGCATCATCACGAGGCCGTTGGCGCGCAGCCACTTGGCTTCGCCCGCCGCGATGAACTGGTCGATCATGATCTGCGCGCCGTTGGCGAAATCGCCGAACTGCGCTTCCCAGATCACCAGCGCCTTCGGATCGGCAAGGGCATAGCCATACTCGAAACCCAGCACGCCATATTCGGACAGCGGGCTGTCGAGCACTTCGAAGCTGCCATGTTCGATCGTCTGGAGCGGCACGAACTTGTGCTCGTCGCTCTGGTCGACCCACACCGCGTGCCGCTGCGAGAAGGTGCCGCGACCCGAATCCTGCCCCGACAGGCGGACGCCGAAGCCTTCCGACAGCAGCGAACCGAACGCCAGCGCCTCGGCCGTTGCCCAATCGAAGCCCTCGCCGCTGGTGAACATGCCGCGCTTGGCATCGAGCACCCGGGTCAGCGTCTTGTGGACCTGCAGGTCGTCGGGAACGGTCGTCAGCGTGCGGCCGATCGAATCGAACAGCTTTTGTTCGATGCCGGTATCGACCGAACGGCGCGATCCTTCGGCATCCATCGGTGCGTGCAGCCCCGACCAGCGCCCGGCGAACCAGTCGGCGCGGTTGGCCTTGTAGCTCTTGGCGCTCTCGAACTCGCCTTCCAGCAGCTGGGTGAACTCGGCGGTCTTGGCGGCGACGAACTCGCCGTCGATCACGCCTTCTTCCTGCAACCGCTTGCCATAGATTTCGCTGACGCCGGGATGGCCCTTGATCTTGGCGTACATCAGCGGCTGGGTGAAGGACGGTTCGTCGCCTTCGTTATGGCCGAAGCGGCGATAGCACCACATGTCGATGACGATGTCGCGTTTGAACTGCTGGCGGAACTCGATCGCCATCTTGGTGGCGAAGGTCACCGCCTCGGGATCGTCGCCGTTCACGTGGAAGATCGGCGCCTGCACACCCTTCGCCACGTCCGACGGATAGGGCGACGAGCGCGCGAACTGCGGCGACGTCGTAAAGCCGACCTGGTTGTTGATGATGAAATGGACGCAGCCGCCGGTGTTGTAGCCGCGGATGCCGGAGAAGCCGAGGCATTCCCACACGATCCCCTGGCCAGCGAACGCCGCGTCGCCATGGATCAGGACGGGCAGGACCTGCTCGTGCTTTTCGAGGTCGCCGCGGAAGGTCTGCTGCGCACGCACCTTGCCCAGCACGACCGGGTTGACCGCTTCGAGGTGGCTGGGATTCGCGACCAGCGACATATGCACCGACACATCGTCGAAGGTGCGGTCGGTGGAGGTGCCGAGGTGGTACTTCACGTCGCCCGACCCGCCGATGTCGTCCGGGTTGGCGCTGCCGCCGGCGAATTCGTGGAACAGCACGCGGAACGGCTTGGCCATCACGTTGGTCAGCACGTTCAGGCGACCACGGTGCGCCATGCCGTACACGATCTCGCGCACGCCGAGCTGGCCGCCGTACTTGATGACCGCTTCGAGCGCCGGGATCATCGATTCACCTCCGTCGAGGCCGAAGCGCTTCGTGCCGACATATTTGCGGCCGAGGAACTTCTCCCACTGTTCCGCCTCGATGACCTTGGCGAGGATCGCGCGCTTGCCTTCGGGGCTGAACTGGATCGCCTTGTCGCGGCCTTCCATCCGGTCCTGCAGGAACTTGCGCTCCTCCACGTCCGCGATGTGCATATATTCGAGGCCGACATTGCCGCAGTAATTGGCGCGCAGGATGTCGACGATTTCGCGCAGCGTCGCCCATTCGAGGCCGAGCGACCCGCCGAGATACACCGGCGTATCGACTTCGGCATCGGAGAAACCGTAATATTCGGTGCGCAGATCGTCGGGCAGCTCGCGACGGGCGAGGCCCAGCGGATCGAGATTGGCGGCAAGGTGGCCGCGCACGCGATAGGTGCGGATCAGCAGCTGCGCGCGGATCGCGTCGCCGGCGGCCTTGGCCACATCGACCTTGGGGGCGGCAGGCGCAGCGGCGGCCGGGGCGGGCTTGCCGCCACGCGCGGGCTTGGGCGCCGGCTCCATCTGCGTCGGGTCGAGCGCGGCGGTCAGCTCGTCGGTGTCGCTCAGCGGCCAGCGCTTGCTCTGCCAGCTGGGGTGCTGGGTCGCACCCTCCAGCCCGTCGAACCACTGGCGCCAGCCGGCGTCGACCGACGAGGGGTCCTCGCGGTAGCGACCATAGAGCGTTTCCACGAATGCCGGGCTGACGCCGGCGGCGATGTCGAAATCCTGGCCTTCGTAGCCCATGGTCACTTCCTGTCGTTCAGTCCCGGTCCAACCGGGACGTGCCCCGCGCGAACGCCGCGCAGGGCACGTTCGTTCAACCGTTCAGCACTTCGAGCAGCGTCGAGCCGAGTTCGCTGGGCGATGCCGCGACCTTGATGCCTGCTGCTTCCATCGCCGCGATCTTGCTTTCCGCATCGCCCTTGCCGCCCGACACGATCGCGCCGGCATGGCCCATGCGACGGCCCGGAGGGGCGGTGCGGCCCGCGATGAAGCCGGCCATCGGCTTCTTGCGGCCACGCTTGGCCTCGTCGATCAGGAACTGCGCGGCCTGTTCTTCCGCATCGCCACCGATCTCGCCGATCATGATGATCGACTGGGTTTCGTCGTCGGCGAGGAACAGTTCGAGCACGTCGATGAAGTTCGTGCCGTTGACCGGATCACCACCGATGCCGACGGCGGTCGTCTGGCCAAGGCCGGCGTTCGAGGTCTGGAACACCGCTTCATAGGTCAGCGTGCCCGAGCGCGAGACGACGCCGACCGAACCCTTCTTGAAGATCGAACCCGGCATGATGCCGATCTTGCACTCGCCCGGCGTCAGCACGCCGGGGCAGTTCGGGCCGATCAGCCGCGACTTCGAGCCACTGAGAGCGCGCTTTACCTTCACCATGTCCAGCACCGGAATGCCTTCGGTGATCGCGACGATCAGCGGGATTTCGGCGTCGATCGCCTCGAGGATCGAATCGGCGGCGAAGGGCGGCGGAACGTAGATGACCGAGGCGTCGGCACCGGTCTTCGACTTGGCTTCGGCGACGGTGTTGTAGACGGGGAGGCCGAGGTGCTCGGAACCGCCCTTGCCCGGCGTCACGCCGCCGACCATCTGCGTGCCATATTCCAGCGCCGCCTTGGTATGGAAGCTGCCGGTTTCGCCGGTCATCCCTTGGGTGATGACCTTGGTGTTCTTGTTGACGAGGATGCTCATCTTCGTTTCCCTTGCGTGCCCCGTTGCCGGAGCGAAAATCAGGTCAGCTGTCCGAACAGATCGTGCCAGCCGGGGTTGTTCTCTTCGATCAGCCGCAACTTCCAGTCACGGTTCCATTTCTTGATCCGCCGTTCGCGAAGCCGCGCTTCCTGCAGATCGTCATGGCATTCGTACCAGACCAGAAGGGTGCAGTCGTGTTCGCTCGTAAATCCTTCAACCGTACCGCTACGATGCTGATGAACGCGCTGGATCAGGTTGCTTGTCGAACCGGTATAGATCGTTCCGTTCCGTCGGCTGGCGACGATGTAGACGAACCCAGCCTTCATCCGCCGCCCTCATGTATCCCCGTGCAGGCGGGGATCCAGAGCCACGAGCGTTACGCTCCGTTACCCTGGACCCCCGCCTGCGCGGGGGTACGGTATTTGTCAGGCGAGGCTTTCGTCGATGCCCTTGCAGGCGACCAGCAGTTCCTTGACCGCGTCGACCGAGACCTGAAGGTTCGCCTTGGCTTCGTCGCCCAGCTTCACTTCGACGATCTTCTCGACGCCGCCGGCACCGATCACGACGGGCACGCCGACATACAAGCCGTCGACGCCATATTCACCCGACAGGTGCGCCGCGCAGGGCAGGACGCGCTTCTGGTCGTAGAGATAGGCTTCGGCCATCGCGATACCGCTGGTGGCGGGCGCGTAGAAGGCCGAGCCGGTCTTCAGCAGGCCGACGATCTCGCCGCCGCCACCACGGGTGCGCTTGACGATCGCGTCGACGCGCTCCTGGGTCGACATGCCCATCGCGATCAGGTCGGTGACCGGGATGCCGCTGACGGTCGAATATTCGAGGACCGGGACCATCGTGTCGCCGTGGCCGCCCAGCACGAAGCTGTTGACGTCCTTGACCGACACCTTGAATTCGTCCGCCAGAAAATGGCTGAAGCGCGCGCTGTCGAGGACGCCGGCCATGCCGACGACCTTGTTGTGCGGCAGGCCCGAGAACTCGCGCAGCGCCCACACCATCGCGTCGAGCGGGTTGGTGATGCAGATGACGAATGCGTCGGGGGCGTTGGCCTTGATGCCCTCGCCGACGGCCTTCATCACCTTCAGGTTGATGCCGAGCAGGTCGTCGCGGCTCATGCCGGGCTTGCGCGCGACACCGGCGGTGACGATGATGACGTCCGCGCCCGCGATGTCGGCATAGTCGTTGGTGCCGGTGATCGTCGCGTCGAACCCTTCGACGGGTCCGCACTGCGACAGGTCGAGCGCCTTGCCCTGCGGCACGCCTTCCACCACGTCGAACAGAACGATATCGCCCAGCCCCTTGAGGGCGGCGAGGTGGGCGAGGGTCCCGCCGATGTTGCCAGCGCCGATCAGCGCGATCTTCTTGCGAGCCAAGACGTCTCTCTCCGTAGCAAGTTCGGACGCGGTCCTGCCGCGACGCGCGGGGCTTTACGGCGTTTTCCCACGAGAAACAACCCTAAAGCGACCTTTATTGATAATAGATCGCAAGTGCAATAGAGGGCGAGCATGGCGGAAATGCTGGCCTGTAGCCTCGGACCCGCTAAAAAAATCCTCCACCACCGCTACCGGTTCCGCCAGCAAACAATGATTCGCACGATCTGCCTGCGCGACTCTGCTGGAAAGCGGCGTGGGCTTTGCTATGCAGGGCGCGAACCAGCGATCGCTTACAAGGTATCGTCCATGCCCAACGCCCGTATCTACCAGATCCCCAAGAACGCCATGCAGTCGGGTCGCGCCAAGACGCATACCTGGATGCTGGAGTTCGAGCCGGCCGAGCCGAAGCAGGCCGATCCGCTGACCGGCTGGGCGGGATCGGGCGATACGCGCGAGCAGGTGAAGCTGAAGTTCCCGTCGCTCGACGCCGCCACTGACTATGCGACGCGTGAGGGGATCGCATTCCATGTCATTCCGGCACCCGAGCGGACGTTGAAGCTGCAGGCCTATGCGGACAATTTCAAGTGATCGCTCGCGCGCTGGCGGTAACGGCGGTCGCGCTGGCGACCCCGGCACTCGCCGCGACGCCGATCACCGGACGCTATCTGACCGAGGACGGCGCGGGCGTGATCGAGGTCGCGCGCTGCGGTGACAAATTGTGCGGTCGGCTGGTCCGTATCGTGAAGGCTACCCCCGGCGCGCCGACGACCGATGTGAACAACGGCGACCCGGCGCTGCGGACGCGGCCGATCCTCGGCATGCCGATCCTGTCGGGCTTTGCCGATGCCGGCAGCGACTGGCGCGGGCGCATCTACGATCCGCGCAACGGCAAGAGCTACAAGTCGATCGTGTCGAAGAACGCCGACGGGTCGCTGAAGGTACAGGGTTGCATCGCGTTCTTCTGTCAGACGCAGCTGTGGAAGCCGGCGCGGTAGCGATCAGGCGGCGAGCGGGGTTGCCGGCAGCAGGATATCGGGCAACATGCGAAAGCCGGGGCGGGCGAGCAGGTAGCCCTGGATATAGCGGATGCCGAGATCACGCAGCACGGCATATTCCGCCGGCGTCTCGATCCCCTCGGCGATCACGGCCATGCCGAGCGAGGTCGCGATCCGCACCATCCCCTCGACGATCAGCCGGCGGGGGACGCTGACGTCGATGCCGCGGATCAGGTCCATGTCGAGCTTCAGATAATCGGTCTGGAAATTGGCAAGCAGGCCCAGCCCGGCATGGCCCGCACCGAAATCATCCAGGGCGGTGGCGAAGCCCATCGCGCGATAGGTTTCGACGATGTTGCGGACATGGTCGGTGTCGCCCATCTCCTCATTCTCGGTGAATTCGAAGATCAACCGGTCGGTCGGAAAGGCGTAGGTGCGCGCCGCCGCGAGGGTCGCCTGGATGCAGGCTACGGGGGAATAGACGGCGTTGGGGAGGAAGTTGATCGACAGCTTCGCACCTGTGGACAGGATGCCGGCCGCGACAGCGCCCTCGATCGCCGCCGTGCGGCATTGCTGGTCGAAGGCATAGCGATTGTCGGGTGTGACCTGCGCCAGCACCTGTGCCGCGCCTTCGCCGCCCTTGCCGCGCACCAGTGCCTCGAACGCGAAGGGGAGGCCGGTGTCGGCATCGACGATCGGCTGAAACGCCATGGCGATCGCGAAATCGGGCTGGTCTTCGCGGCAGCCCTTGCATCCTGATCGCATCGTCGTGGAAATCCCTTCGCGGTCCACGTAACCGCTTGGGATTGCCGGGTCGTTAACCTGGATATGGTTGACGTGAAAAAGGCCGGAAGGGGTGTCCCTTCCGGCCTTTTTCTGTCGGGTCGGAACCGGCACCGGCAAAGCCGGTGCCCGTCGGTCGGGTGCCGTGGCACCCGCCGGCCGTTCCGATTTCGTGTCCGGGGCAGGGATTCCCTGCCCCGGTCCAAAATCAGAAGTCCATGCCGCCCATGCCGCCCATGCCGCCGGCGGCGGGCATTGCGCCGCCCTTGCTGTCGTCCGGCAGTTCCGAAACGGTCGCTTCGGTGGTGATGAGCAGGCCGGCGACCGAGGCCGCGTTCTGCAGCGCGGTGCGGACGACCTTGGTCGGGTCGATCACGCCGGCGGCGACGAGGTTCTCGTACACGTCGGTCGATGCGTTGAAGCCGAACGAGGTGTCGTCCTGGTCGAGCAGCTTGCCCGAGACGACAGCGCCGTCATGGCCGGCATTCTGGGCGATCTGACGCACCAGCGCGGTCAGCGACTTGCGGACGATGTCGACGCCGCGCGTCTGGTCGTCGTTCGCGCCGGTCACGCCGTCGAGCGCCTTGGTCGCGTACAGCAGTGCCGTGCCGCCACCGGGGACGATGCCTTCTTCGACGGCTGCGCGGGTTGCGTGCAGCGCGTCGTCGACGCGGTCCTTGCGCTCCTTCACCTCGACCTCGGTCGCACCGCCGACCTTGATGACCGCGACGCCACCGGCGAGCTTCGCCAGACGCTCCTGCAGCTTTTCACGGTCATAGTCCGACGAGGTGACTTCGATCTGCTGACGGATCGCATCGGTGCGGCCCTTGATCGCGTCGGCTTCACCGGCACCGTCGACGATGATGGTGTTGTCCTTGTCGATCGTCACGCGCTTGGCGGTGCCGAGCATGCCGAGCGTCACGGTCTCGAGCTTGATGCCGAGGTCTTCCGAGATCACTTCGCCCTTGGTCAGGATCGCGATGTCTTCCAGCATCGCCTTGCGACGATCGCCGAAGCCCGGTGCCTTGACCGCTGCGACCTTCAGGCCGCCGCGCAGCTTGTTGACGACCAGGGTCGCCAGCGCTTCGCCTTCGATGTCCTCGGCGATGATCAGGAGCGGACGGCCCGACTGCACCACCGCTTCGAGGATCGGCAGCATCGCCTGCAGCGACGACAGCTTCTTCTCGTGGATCAGGATGTACGGGTCGTTCAGTTCGACCTGCATCTTTTCCGGGTTGGTGATGAAGTACGGCGACAGGTAGCCGCGGTCGAACTGCATGCCTTCGACGACGTCCAGTTCGAATTCGAGACCCTTGGCCTCTTCGACGGTGATGACGCCTTCCTTGCCGACCTTTTCCATGGCTTCGGCGATCTTTTCGCCGACTTCACGGTCGCCATTGGCCGAGATGATGCCGACCTGCGCGACTTCGGCCGAACCCGACACGGGCTTCGAGCGCGACTTCACGTCCTCGACCACCTTGGTCACGGCGATATCGATGCCGCGCTTCAGGTCCATCGGGTTCATGCCGGCGGCAACCGACTTCATGCCTTCGCGGACGATCGCCTGCGCCAGCACGGTGGCGGTGGTGGTGCCGTCGCCCGCGATGTCGTTGGTCTTCGAGGCCACTTCGCGCACCATCTGTGCGCCCATGTTCTCGAACTTGTCCTTCAGTTCGATTTCCTTGGCGACCGACACACCGTCCTTGGTGATGCGGGGCGCGCCGAACGACTTGTCGATGACGACGTTGCGGCCCTTCGGCCCCAGCGTCACCTTCACCGCGTCGGCGAGGATGTCGACGCCGCGCAGGATGCGTTCGCGGGCGTCACGACCGAATTTTACGTCCTTGGCTGCCATGGTGGCTACCCTTTCCAAATGTCAAAGTTCACAAAAGTCACACTCGCCACGCAAGTGCGACCGGATCAGGATCGGTCGTTCAGCCGACGATCCCGAGGATGTCCGATTCCTTCATGATCAGCAGGTCTTCGCCGTTCACCTTGACCTCGGTGCCCGACCACTTGCCGAACAGGATGCGGTCGCCGGCCTTGACGTCGAGCGGCGAAACCTCGCCCTTGTCGTTCTTGGCACCGGCGCCGGCGGCGACGACTTCGCCTTCCTGCGGCTTTTCCTTGGCGGTGTCGGGGATGATGATCCCGCCGAGCGTCTTCTCTTCGGCTTCGACGCGGCGGACGAGCACGCGGTCGTGCAGCGGACGGAAGTTCATGCGCGATTCCCTTTTGCGTTAACTGAACAGGTCTTGGCACTCGCCCCAGGGGAGTGCCAGCGCCCCGGATATGTGGAGGCGTTCAGCGAGCGTCAAGGCGCGGTGGAACAATTTTGCCGTCGGAACGTGGCCGGGTTCAGACGGGCCGAACCAGCCCGAGTTTCTCCCGCCGGCGCCAGCGATCGACCAGCAACAGCGCCACGACGAGCAGCCCGAAGGCGAGGCCGATCCAGATGCCGACCCCGGCGAGCGGCGTCCAGAAGCCGAGCGCCACCGACACGGAAAAGCCGACCGCCCAATAGCCGATGAGCGCGATGACCATCGGCAGCCGCGTATCCTGCACCCCGCGCAGCACGCCCGCCGCCACTGCCTGCGCCCCGTCGGCGAGCTGGAAGATCGCGGCGATCGCCAGATATTGCAGCGCCAGCGCGATCATCGCCGCATTGGCCGGCGCATCGACATCGACATAGACCGACAGGAACGCGCGCGGGAACAACCACAGGGTCAGCGCGGTGAACCCCATGAAGCCGGTGCCGACCGCCAGCGCCGACCAGCCCGCACGGGAAATCCACAGCCGGTCGCGCGCGCCATAGGCCAGCCCCACGCGGATCGTCGCCGCCTGCGCGATGCCGAACGGCACCTGAAACAGAAAGGCGGCGATCTGCAGCGCGATGGCGTGGGCCGCGACCTCGGTCACGCCGATCCGGCCCATCAGGAACCCGGCGGCGGAGAACAGCGCCCCTTCGAACGTCATCGTCGCGGCGATCGGCACGCCCAGTACGAAGATCTGGCGCAGGCGCGCGCCCTCGCCGCGCCACCAGTTGCCGAACAGGCGGAAGCGCCGCAGCCGCCGGTCGACCACGAGGACGGCGGCATAGGCGAGCATCATCGCGCTGGCGGTGGCGAGGCTGGCGATCGCCGACCCCTCCAGCCCGAGCGCGGGAAAACCGAGATTGCCGAACACCAGCAGCCAGTTGACGAAGATCGAGACGCCCAGCCCCATCGCGGTGATCGCCATCGCCCAGCCGGGGCGGCCGAGTGCCGAGGCGGTGATCCGCATGACGGTGCCGGCCAGCGCGGGGATCAATGCCCAGAGCAGGATATCGAGGAACGCATCGGTGCGCGCCGCGACCCGCACATCCTGTCCGGCAAGCAGCAGCAGCGATTCGCCATGCGCCATGATGCCCATGAAGGGGATGCTGCCGACGACCGCGATCCAGGCGGCCATGCGGAACGACCGGCGCACCTCGCGCACGGCATGACGGCGCTGGCCCAGTTCGGCGGCGATGATCGGCGCGGCGGCACCGACCAGCCCGGACAGGGCGAACAGGATGACGCTGTAGACATAGACGCCCAGCGTTGCGGCGGCGAGTTCGACCTCGCCCAGCCGCGCGACGAACACCACGTCGACGGCATAGACCGCCATCTGCAACAGGTTCGCGCCGACCAGCGGTGCGGCAAGGCGCAGCGTCGCAGCCAGTTCGGCGCGGGCGGTCGCGGGTGCTGCGGGGGCGGCGGCGTGGGGCATGCGCGGCGTGTAGTCGGTTGGTGCGGGGGATGCCAGTTCGGGGCGTGGGGGGGCGGCCCCCCCCCCCCCCACTCGTCGTTCCCGCGCAGGCGGGAACCCATAGACGCAGCCGCTGCGAATCCTGCCGAAACGTCAGCGTTTATGGACTCCCGCCTTCGCGGGAGTGACGAAAGGGGCGGTGGAGCAAGTACGCCCCCATGACCTTTCCCCATTTTCCCGATACAGCCACGCGATGACCCACGTTGCCGATCCCCGGCCGACCCGCGCGCCGCGCCGCGATGCCGCGCTTCGCCGCGATGCGCTGATCGCCGCTGCCGCCGATTGCTTCACGACCCATGGCTATGGCGTTCCGCTGGAGACGATCGCCGCTGCCGCGGGCGTCGGGCGCGCGACGCTGTATCGTAATTTTCCCGATCGGGCGGCGCTGGCGCTCGCGATCTTTTCGCGCGGGGCCGACCGGTTCGAGGCGATGCTGGACCCCGACCTGCCGATCGCCGAGACGATCGAGCGGCTGGTGCGCGCCGGGGCGGAATCGCTGGCGCTGTTCGCGCGGATCGCCGCCGAACTGCACCTCGACTATGCCAATATCGACCGGTTTCAGGAGCTGCGCGGGCGGATGGAGCGTATCCTTGCCCCCGCACTCATTGCGGCACAGGCGCGGGGCGAGGTCGCCGACGATATCTCGCCGCGCGACCTGGTGCTGACGATCCGCATGGCGAGCAGCCTGGTGCACCCGTTCCTGTCGGACGCCGAGGTCAGCGCGCAGGTGCAGACGGCGTTGCGGCTGTTGCTGAACGGCCTGCGTCCGCGCTGACCGGATCGGTCCAGCCAAGGCCCAGCGCCTTGTTCACCGCGATATAATATTGGGTCAGCTGGGCGCGGGCCTGCGTCACCGCGGCTGTCGCCGACAGTTGCTGGCGTTCGACGTCGAGCTGGTCGATCAGCGTGGTGGTGCCCGCCGTCACCCGTTGCCGGTTGAGCGCGGTGGCGCGCTTCGCGGTCGCCTCCGCCTGCACCAGCTGGCCCAGCTGTTTGCGGCTGTTGCCGTAGCGCGACAACGCGGTTTCGGCATCCTGCAACGCGTCGAGCACGGTCTTGCGATAGGTCGCGTCGGCCTGATCGCGCTGCGCCTCGCTGACGCGGGTGGCGGCGCGGTTCTTGCCGAAGTCGAGGAACGACCAGCTGAGCGACGGCGCGGCGATGGCGGCGATGTTGCCGAGGTCGAAGATGTCGCCGGGTGAGGTGCCGCCAAGGCCAAGGAGCCCCAGGAAGCGGATGCCGGGCAGCGCGCGCGCCTTGGCCACGCCGACCCCGGCGGTGCTGGCGGCGAGCTGGCGTTCGGCGGCGCGCACATCGGGGCGGTGCGCGATCAGCGACGCGGGGTCGCCGACTGCGACCTGCGCCGGGGGCAGCGGGACCGGGGCGACGGGCTTCAGCGTCGCATCGAGTGCGCCCGGCGTACGGCCGGTCAGCACCGCCAGCTGGTTCCAATATTCGTCGCGCTGTGCGGCGAGCGGGATCGCCTGCGCCTGCGTATTTTCCAGCTGCGTCTGGAGCCGTTCGACCGACAATTGCGATGCGGTGCCGGCGGCAAGGCGCTGGCGGGTGAGGGTCAGCTGCTGCTGTTGCAGGCGGGTGGTCGCGTCACTCAAGGCGATGCGGGCCTGGACGTCGCGCAGCGCGACATAGGCCTGCGCGACGGCGGCCGACAGCGACACCTGCACATCGGCCAGATCGGCGAGGCGTGCGTCGCCGGTCGCGCGGAACTGTTCGATGCTGCGGCGGCCTCCGCCGAACAGGTCGAGCTCCCAGCTGGCGTTGGCGCCGACATTGTAGAATTCGACCTGCGTACTGCCGCTGCCCGGCTGGATCGGGGGCAGTTCGGCGCCGATGACCGTGGCGTTGGCGCTGGCGCTGGGTTTCAGCGCGGCGCGCTGCTGCGACAGCTGGGCCTGCGCTTCGCGTACGCGGGCGACGGCCAGGTCGATGCTGGGGCTGTGCACCAGCGCATCGTCGACAAGCCGGTCAAGCAGCGGGTCGTTCAGCCCCTCCCACCAGCGCGCCAGGCCGGGGGCGGGGGTGAAGGCCGGGTCGGCCGCGCGGGCGAATGTCCCGCGCGCAACCGCGTCCGACGCGGTGGCGGGCGGGCCGGCATAGTCCGGGCCGACGGTGCAGGCGCCGAGCAGCAGCAGGGCGGTAAGGGAAAGGCTTCGCGTCGTCATCAATGCACCGTCGCCGGTTTGGCGCCTTTTGGCAGAGGTCGCAGGAACAGGACGAGGGGCAGGACGCAGAAGGTGCCCATGCCCATGATCCAGAAGATGTCGTTGTAGGTCATCGTCAGCGCCTCGGCCGAAATCTGTTGCGCGAGCAGCCGCAACCCGACCGCCGGGTCGCCGACCGCCTGCCCCAGTTGCGCGATATAGTGCTGCACATCGGGGCTGTTGGCGTTCAGCGTCTCCTCCATCCGGCGCGAATGGAAATACATCCGCTGGTCCTGCAGGATCGAGATGCCGGCGAGCGAGAAGCTGCCGCCGAGGTTCCGGAACGCGTTGAACAGGCCCGACGCGTCGCCGGCATCCTCGGGCGGGACCGATCGGACGCAGGCCTGGCTGAGGAACAGCATGCACAGGATCTGGCCGACGCCGCGCAGCAGCTGCGATACGGTGAAGTCGGGGCCGGAGGATTGCGCGGTGAGGCTGGCGTCGAGCAGCGCGGCGGTGCCCATGATGAGCAGGCCCATCGACACCGCGATGCGGATGTCGATCCGCTTCAGCAGGATCGGGACCATCGTCA
Organism: Sphingomonas sp. Leaf23; assembly: GCF_001421585.1. NCBI lineage: Bacteria > Pseudomonadati > Pseudomonadota > Alphaproteobacteria > Sphingomonadales > Sphingomonadaceae > Sphingomonas > Sphingomonas sp. Leaf23. Next base: position 377,963 of record NZ_LMKR01000002.1, read on the forward strand.
TCAGGATCAGGCTGGGGATGCCCGACAGCAGCACGACTTTCCCCGCCTGCAACGCATTATAGTCGGCGAGCGCGGCCAGGAACTGCGGGATTGCATAGCTGGTGCCGTACAGGACGACGCCCAGCACGATGCCCATCAGCGCGACCGCGCCGAATTGGCGGTCGAGCAGCAGCTTCAGCTTGATGATCGGGCGTTTCGCGGTTGCCTGTCCCCAGAACAGCAGGACGAAGCCGACCGCGCTGGTGAACGCCATCCAGCGGATGAGTTCGGAATCGAACCATTGTTCGCGCTGCCCGTCCTCGAGGAACACGGTCAGGCCGCCGAGGCCCAGCGCAAGGCCGGCGATGCCCAGCCAGTCCGCCTCGCGGAACAGGTGCAGCTTCGCCTTTTCATGCGGCAGGCCGACCAGCAGCAGGGTGACGAGGATCGCGCAGATCGGGATGTTGAGGAAGAAGGCATAGTGCCAGCTGATATTCTCGGTCAGCCAGCCACCAACCAGCGGCCCCAGCACCGGCCCCAGGATCGCGGTCACGCCGAACACGGCGATGCCGACCGGCTGCTGGTGCGGTGGCAGGCGCTGGGCGATGATCGTCTGCGCGGTCGGGATCATCGCCCCGCCGGTGAACCCCTGTCCCACACGGCCGACAATCATCATCGGCAGGGTGGTGGCGATGCCGCACACGACCGAGAACAGCGTGAACAGCGCGGCGGCGATCAGCAGGAAGGTCCGCATCCCCAGCATCCGCTGCAACCAGCCGGCCATGGGGATGATGACGATTTCGGCGACCAGATACGCCGTGGCGATCCACGTCCCCTCGGTCCCGCTGGCGCCGATTTCGCCCTGGATGGTCGGCAGCGCGGAATTGACGATCGAGATGTCGAGCGTCGCCATCAGCGCGCCCAGATTGCCCGCGATCACCGCCAGCCATGCCGCGAGGTCGGCCCGCTGCTGCGGCGGCGGGGCGGTGGTCACGCCCGCGCTGGCCATATCAGCGCTCCGCCTGCTCGCGCAGCTTCTTCAGGTCGTCGCGCGCCGTGCGGGTGTCGACCGTCACCGATACCGACAGGCCGGGCACCAGCAGGCGGCGGGCCTCCGGCGTCGCGGCGATCGAGATGCGCACCGGCACGCGCTGCGTGATCTTGGTGAAGTTGCCGGTCGCGTTCTGCGGCGGCAGCAGCGAGAATTGCGCGCCGGTGCCCGGCGCCAGGCTTTCGACGCGGCCCTCGATCGGCACGCCGTCCAGCGCGTCGACCGCGATCTCGACCGGCTGGCCCGGCCGCATCAGCGCGAGCTGCGTTTCCTTGAAATTGGCGGTGATATAGAGCCGGTCGAGCGGCACGACCGACATGAGGCGCGTGCCGGCCTGCACATATTGGCCGATGGTCACCGTCTTGTCGCCGATGCGGCCGGCGATCGGCGCGGTCAGCTGGGTCGCGCCGACATCGACGCTGGCGGCGGCGAGTTGCGCGCGCGCGGCCTGTCCCTGTGCGCGGCCCTGCGCGACCTGGCTCTGGAGCGAGCCGACCCGGCGCTGCTGCGCGGCGACGGCGGCTTCGGCGGCGCGGACGTTATCTGCCGACTGGCGCGCGGTCACCTCCAGCTGGGCCAGCGTCTGGCGGGTTTCGGCGCCCGATGCGGCGAGCGGGCGATAGCGCGCGACCTCGCCCGCATCATAGGCGGCCTTGCTGCGCGCGGCGGCCAGCTGGGCGCGGGCCTGGTCGATCGCGGCATATTGTTCGGTGATCTGCGCGCGGGCGGTGTCGGCCTGCGCGCCGGCGACGGCGATCTGCGCCTCGGCCTGTGCCGCCTGCGCGCGGGCGTCGCGGGGATCGATGCGGACCAGCGGCTGGCCGGCCTTCACATCCTGATTTTCGCCCACCAGCACTTCGGCGACATAGCCCGATACCCTGGGAGCAATGGTCACCATGTCGGCCTGCACCGTGGCGTCATCGGTTTCCTGCAGGAATTTCCCGTTGTTCTGATAGTCGAGATACCACCAGATGCCGACGACCGCCGCGACCACGACCAGCGCGATCAGAATATATTTGGCCCGGCCGTTGCCGCGCTTGGGCGCGGCGGTGTCCTGTGCCGGCTGGTCGTCGTGCTGTTGCTCGCTCATCGGTCGCTGATCCGCAGTTTCGCGCCGTCCCTGTCGCGGCGCGATCCTTATTAAGTGGACGTTTTGTCCGGATCAAGGCGATCTTGGGTGCGCTGCACAAAATATCAGGTCAAGGTAATCAGGTCAGTATGCCGGGATCGGCCATGCGCAGCGTGGCGAGGATGGTGGCGATCACCAGCTGGTCGTCATGGTGCAGGAAATGGCCACCGGGCAGGCCGACGACCTGCGCATGGCTACCCCGCAGCGTCGGGCACAGGCTTTCCTCTTCCTCGCGGCCATAGATGCAGATGACCGGTGCCCAGTGCAGCGCGCGCATCGTCGCGGTCGGCCGGGCGTCGGGCGTGCCGTGGTACAGGATGCCGGTGGGGTCGGAACGGAAATAGACGGTCTGCGCGGGTACGACGACGCTGATCGCGGCGATTCGCGCGCGCAGGTCGGCGGGCAGGTCGGGGGCGGTGGCCGACACCATGTCGGCACCGAACGACTGGCCCATCAGGATCACCCGCTGCGCCCCGGTGCGCGCCATGGCGGTGCGGATCGCGTTCGTGACGATGGCGTCGACCTGTTCGCGGGTCTTGCGCGTGCCGAAATTCACCGGCGAGCTGACGCCGACGACCGGGATGCCATGCGCGGCAAGCGCGGGAACGACTTCGCTGCCAAGGCCGAAGCGCAGCCCCATGTCGCCCGAGATATAGACCGCGACGACCGACGGGTGCTTCTTCCCCCCGTCGAACAGGCGCAGCGACTCGCTGTCGATCAGGTGCAGCGCCGGCGCGGCAAGGCCGAGCAGCACCAGCAGCCCGGCGAGCAGCGCGCCGATGCCAAGGCGACGGCGCAGGCGACGACGACGGTCGATACGGTTCATGACTGGGGTACTTTCGGTTCGACGCCAAGCCGGTCGGCAGCAGGGGCGGGGGGCAGATAAAGCGCGGGCTGGGGCCGGGCGATCAGGCGGGATAGGTCGCGAAGCCCCCGCAGCAGGCCGATGCCGCCGGGGCCGGCGATGTAGCGCGGCTCCCACCCCGGCGCGAACTTCTCCTTGTAGGTCCGAAGACCCCGGAAGCCGTAGAAGCGTTCGCCATGGCGGAAGATGAACGCCGCCGCCTTGGCCCAGGCGGGGGCGAGGCGGCGATCCTCGATCCCCGACAAGGGCGCCATGCCGAGCGAGAAGCGGGCATAGCCCTGTGCCTGCGCCCACAGCATCAGGTTGACGAGCAGGAAGTCCATGGTGCCCGGCGGCGTGTCGGAGCGGTGGCGCATCAGGTCGACCGAGGCTTCCTTGCGGTTATCGGTCAGCCAGAGGTTGGCGAAGGCGACGATGCGGTCGTCGATCGTCACCACCGCCACGTCGAAGCACGACAGATAGGCGCGATCGAAATGGCCGAGGCTGAAGCCCTTTTCGCGCTGCGCCTTCGCCTCCAGCCATTCGTCGGAAACCGATTCAAGTTCGGCCATCACCGAACCGATTTCGCATGCCCCGACGATGTGCATCCGCGCGCCCTTGCGCTCCACCGCGCGTTCCGACTTGCGCAGCGCGCGCAATCGGGGGGTGTCGAGGGTGAACTGGCACAAGTCGACCACCGCATCCTCGCCATATTTGACGATGCTCAGCCCCATGCCGATCGCGATGTCGAGGACCGGCGACGAAATCTGGTACAGCAGCAGCCGCCCCTGATCGCGGTCGGCGAGGTCGCGGAGATTCCACAGCAGTTCGCCCCAGGCGTCGCGCGGGCCGACCGGATCGCCCATCACCACCCAGCTGGCCCCGTGGACCTGATACATGACGAAGGCGTCGCCGGCGTCGGACAGCAGGAACCGTTTGTCGCCGGTCAGCGCCAGCATCGTGTCGGTGCGGTTGGCGTTGGCCAGGATGCGGCGGATCGTCGCCGAATCGACCGCCGACAGCGCGCTGCGCGCCGCCGCGGCGGTCGGCGACATCAGCCGCCACACGCACGCACCCGCCAGCATGACGATGACGCCCAGCGTCGCGCGGAGGAAGCGGGGGGCGTCGCTGTGCAGCGCGAATTTCCACCACAGGTTTTCGGAATAATCGACATGGCGATAGGCGAAGAAGCCCGCCCAGATCGTCAGCGCGATGACGGCGGCGACCGACGCGACCCAGCCGGGGCCGACCGGTTGCCCGGTCAGCGCGGTGCGGCGGTAGAAGGCGCTGCGGGTCCATTGCAGGAGGGCGGCGACGGTGAGGCAGGCGGTCGCCTCCTCATAATCCAGCCCCTTGCCGATCGAGAACAGCGCCGCAGCGATCAGCAGCATGCGGGTGGCGAGGAACGCGCCGTCGAGCCGGCGATAGAGGGCGGGGGCGAGCAGCAGCAGCGCGGTGCCGGTCAGGCTGGCGGCGATCGAGCTGCCCTCGATCATCGGTAGCGGCAGGATCGCGGCGAGGTCCCCCATGCGGGCGCGGACCGAGGGGAGTGAACCCGACAGCAGCAGCATCGCGCCGGCCATGAAGGTCGCGACGCTGAGCGCCAGCGGGGCGACTCCGGTCGCAACCGCGCGCATGCCCGACAGGAAGCGGCTCGACCGCCGCCGCTGGCGTGCCCCTTCGTGCCATGCGAGGACCAGTACGCCGCAGCCGAGCGGCAAGAGGTAATAGAGCACGCGGTAGGCGATCAGCGCGGCGAACAGCGTGGCGCGATCGACGGGCACGACCGCCAGCACGACCGCTTCGAACACGCCGATGCCGCCGGGGACATGGGTCACCACCGCCGCGACGATGCCGAGGGTGTAGGCGAGGATGAAGGCGGGCAGCAGCGCAGGGGCAGCGCCGGGGATCAGGACGAACAGCGCGGCGCTGGCGCAGGCGATATCGACCAGCGCGATGCCGATCTGCAGCAGCAGCAGGCCCGGTCCCGGCAGCGGCAGGGTGAAGCCGAACAGGCGGATCGGCGCGCGGACGATCGCGCAGGCACCGAGCAGCGCCACGGTCAGCGCGGCGATGGCCCAGCCGGCGACCTGCACCTCGGTCGCCGAGAGGGTGAGGCCGGCGAGGTCGAGCGCCCCGGGGTGCAGCAGCAGGGCGACTCCGGTGACGCTGACGACCCCGGCCCAGAAGGTGCCACTGGCGATCGCGACCACGCGGGCGACGTCGGGGCCGTCGAGGCCGGCGGCGCTGTAGATGCGGTAGCGCGCCGACCCGCCGGTCAGGAGGGCGAGGCCGAGATTGTGGCTGAGCGTATAGCTGGTGAAGGATGCGAGCGCGGCGGTGCGCCACGGCAGCGGGCGGCCGATGGTGTGGAGCGCCAGCAGGTCGTAGAAGGTCAGCGCCAGATAGCTGCCGGCGGTGGCCAGCAGCGCGAGGACGATCTTTGCCGCAGACAGGTCGTGCAGCGCACTGCGCACGTCGGCAAAGCGAATCTCCTGCGTCAGATGCTGGAGCGCGGCGAAGCCCAGCGCGATCAGCGCCAGCACCACCAGGACGCCGATCGGCGTGCGATAGCGATCGAGCAGGCGGCGCAGCTCAGCCATGGGGCACCTGTGCGATGCGCGACCAGTTCTGGCTGCGGCAGAGCATCCCCCCCCACAGGCAGCCGCGAATCCGCAGCGTGTCGGCATTGGGCAGGTCGATGCGCGAGGCGAAGCGGCGGCCCGTGTCGGGCACGAACACCGTGCCGGTCCACGCGCCGCTGCCATCGGCGGCATAGTTTTCGAGCAGTTCGGTACCGAGCAGCCGTTCTACCCCGCCATCCTTCGCATCGGCGCGGGCAGCGGGGCTGGCCCACACCACCCAGCCGCACAGCCGCGCGCCGCACGGGGCGGTGCGCACCGCGACGTTGCTGTGCGGGCTGAGCCACAGGCCGGCGGGCGACACCCCCGGCGCAAATGCGCTGGCGGGCACGGCCACCGCCATGCCCAGCGCCGCCACGATCCCGCTCCACACCCGCATCGTTCGATTCCCCTTCATATCGGGGGACATAGCGGACGGCGAATTGCCGGGGGTTCAGCGCGCGCTGAACAATCGGTAATGTTGGCGGGGCGCTACCGGTTCAGCGCATAGGTGATGATGAAGCAGGCGGCGGTCAGCAGCAGCATCGCGGCGATGAAGGTCGCATCGGCGATTCGCTCCAGCCAGTGCAGCCGCGCCGTGCCCTGTACGCGCAGCGCGAAATAGCTGCTGAGCGTCGCGATCAGGAACAGCAGCGCGTCGACCGACAACAGGTCGTCGGCCACCGTCTGGCGCGCGCGCAGCGTGATGGTGACGTGCAGCAGGCCGATGCCGGTCAGGCAGACGCCGACCATCGCCGAGGCGATCGGGCAGATCATCCGGCAGGTGCGTTCGTCGAGCGCGATCCGCGCCCGGTGGCGTGCCCGCGCCGGTTCGTTGCGATGGTCCATGGCGACGACTCCTTGTGCCGCCCCGCACAGCATCGGTCGAACGTACCGCGTCAAGCGGGAAAGCGCGGGCTGATCCAATGGTCGCATGTGGCGGCAGTGCAACGCCGGTGGCCGAAAACGGGGATTTCATGCATCATATCGCCAAAGCACATTCGGTTCGCTATGGGCCGCTTCGCCGAACCGCGATGCCGACGCGGCCGGTGTGCGACGCTCCCCAAGCTGTCACACTTCGCCGATAGGGCGACAGGTTCATTCGGCAGGGGAATTTCGATGACGAGCGCAGCGCTGGAGCGGGATGGACGCCCCGGCCCGAAACTGGACGACGGCTTCGGTCGCGCCGGTACGTTTGGATTCGCCACGGCGATCGTCGCCGCACTCGGCTACGTCGTCTACAACGTGTATCACGACGCATCGGCGGCCAGCGTCGATCCGCTGACGCTGATGCCGTTCGCGTTGCTGGTGCTCGCGCTGATTATAGCGCTGGGCTTCGAATTCGTGAACGGGTTCCACGACACCGCCAACGCGGTCGCAACCGTCATCTACACCAACTCGATGCCGGCGCATGTCGCGGTGGTCTGGTCCGGCATCTTCAACTTCCTTGGCGTGCTGATGTCGACCGGCGCGGTCGCGTTCGGCATCATTTCGCTGCTGCCGATCGAACTGATCTTGCAGGTCGGGTCGTCGTCGGGCTTCGCGATGGTCTTTGCGCTGCTGATCGCGGCGATCGTGTGGAACCTTGCCACCTGGGCGCTGGGCATCCCGTCGTCGTCGTCGCACACGCTGATCGGGTCGATCATCGGCGTCGGCGTCGCCAATGCGATCCTGCAGGGGCGCAACGGCTCGGCCGGCGTCGACTGGGACAAGGCGACCGAAATCGGCAAGGCGCTGCTGATCTCGCCGATGATCGGGTTCGGGGTCGCGGCGCTGCTGTTCCTCGCGATGAAGGCGCTGGTGCGCAACAAGGCGCTGTACGAGGCGCCGGTCGGCGACACGCCGCCGCCGCTATGGATCCGCTGCCTGCTGATCTTTACCTGCACCGGCGTCAGCTTCGCCCACGGGTCGAACGACGGGCAGAAGGGCATGGGCCTCATCATGCTGATCCTGATCGGCACGGTGCCCACCGCCTATGCGCTGAACCGTGCGGTGCCGGCGCAATATGAGGCGCAGTTCGCGACCAACAGCGCCGCCGCCGTGCGCGTGCTGATGCCGCAGGGCGAGGGCGCGACCCCCGACGACGCGACCGCCCGTGCGCAGGCGCAGCGCTATATCACCGAACGCAAGCTGGCCCCGGATACCGTGCCTGCCGTGACCACCATGGTCGGCGCGATCGAGCAGCAGGTCCGCGAATATGGCACGCTGGCCAAGGTGCCGGCCGCCGTCAGCGGGAACATGCGCAACGACATGTACCTGACATCGGAAGCGGTGAAGCGGCTGTCGAAGGAATCGTCGCTGTCGCTGACCGAAGCCGACAAGAAGGTGCTGACCGAATATCGCGGGTCGCTCGACGCCGGCACGCGCTTCATCCCGCTGTGGGTAAAGGTCGCGGTCGCGTTTGCACTGGGCCTTGGCACGATGGTCGGATGGAAGCGGATCGTCGTCACCGTCGGTGAAAAGATCGGCAAGACCCACCTGACCTATGCGCAGGGCGCATCGGCCGAGCTGGTGGCGATGGGCACGATCTTCGGCGCGGACAGCCTCGGCCTGCCGGTATCGACCACCCATGTCCTGTCGTCGGGCGTTGCCGGCACGATGGCGGCGAACCGGTCGGGGCTGCAGGTGTCGACGGTGCGCAACCTGCTGATGGCATGGGTGCTGACGTTGCCGGTGTCGGTGCTGCTGTCGGGGTCGTTGTACCTGCTGCTCAATCGCATCTTCTGATTTCGGCGGCGGGGTGCGAGCGATGCCGACCACCCCGCCGCTGCGCCGCGATCCGGTGGCGTGGGTGATCCTGATCCTCGTGTGGTTTTCGTGCGCGTGGTTCGGGTCGTGGGAGTTCAATCCCAACAATGCCGTCCGGATGTTCGCCACGCTGTCGCTGGTCGAGGACGGTGACGCCACCATCGACGAATATGCCGCGCTGACGATCGACAAGGCGCATTTCGGCGACCATTATTATTCGGACAAGGCACCGGGCATCACCGTGCTGGGCATCCCCGCTGTGGCGCTGGCGGACGCCGTGTCGGGGCAGACCGCGCATGATTTCGTGCCGGGATTCGAGAATCGCGAGTTCAATCGCTTCCTGAAGATTCGCATCCGGCTGGTCGCGGTCACCGTCTGCGCGCTGCTGACCGCGCTGGCGGCGATGCTGCTCTACGATCTGGTGCGCGGGGTGACCGGTGACGGCGAGGCGGGGGCGGTTGCCGCCTTGTCCTATGGCCTCGGCACGACCGTCTGGGGGTGGTCGACGACGATCTTTGGCCATGCGCCGGTCGCCGCGTTGCTGGTGATCGCGACGTGGGCAGTGTGGCGCGGCACCGGGCCGGGGCGGTCGTGGGGGCATGCGGTCGTCGCCGGCCTCGCGCTCGGCTGGGCGGTGCTGATCGAGCATTCGGCGCTGATCGCCGGGCTGCCGGTCGCCGGGTTCGCGCTGTGGCGGTTGCGTACCCTGCCGCGCGCGGCAGCGGTGCGGACGGTCGGGGTCGCGCTGGCGACCGGAGCGAGTGCGCTGGTCGTGCTGGTCGGCTATAACCTGATCGCGTTCGGGACGGTGTTTCGGCTGGGCTATTCCGGGGTCACCGACTTTGCAGGCATGCAGGAGGGGCTGTTCGGGCTGACCTACCCGAAGCCCTATGTGCTGTACGAACTGACCTTTGGCGAGCGGCGGGGGATGCTGTGGGTCGCGCCGATCCTGATCGTCGCGCCGTTCGGCATCGCCGCGCTGCTGCGTGATCCGGCGACGCGCGCGATCGGCTGGCTGGCGGTTGCCGGGGCGGTGGTGCCGTTCCTCATCAACGCCAGCTATTATTACTGGGACGGCGGCAATGCGACCGGCCCGCGCCATGCGTTGCCGGCGGTCGGGTACCTGTGCATCGGCATCGGTGCCTTCTGGGCACGGGCGACGCGCTGGTCACGGGCGGCGGTGGCAGCGCTGCTGGCGGGGTCGGTCGTGCTCAACATGGCGATCGCCAGCGCCGAGATCACCGCGCCGGGCAGCGAGCCGCGTGCGCTGGCGGTCGCGGTGTTCCGCGACCGGTTCGATCCGGGCTATCTGCGCACCGTCGCCGATGAATGGCTGGGCTTCACCCCGTGGCAGGGGCTGGCGATCTGGGCGGTAGTCGCGGCCATGCTGACGATCGCGCTGGCGAGGCTGGTGCGGCGGGCGAAGGCCGGGGCACGGCCCGTACCCGGCGGGGCGGCGATCTGAGAGGCTGATGATCCCTCCCCCCTTGCGTTGCCGCCACCGGGGCCGCACGACGGGGACGGCAGTCCGCCGGGGAAGGGCAGCAGGGAACGACCATGGACACGATTATCGTCGCAGGGGCCACCGGCGACCTCGGCAACCGGATCGCGAAGGCGGCGGTGGCGCGCGGGGCGAAGGTGCGCGCGCTGATCCGCGCCGGCACCGCGCCCGAGCGGATCGCGGCGCTGGAGGCGATCGGGGCCGATCCGCATCCGGTCGATTTCGAGGATGCACAGGCGCTGGCGCAGGCGTGTCGCGGGGTGGTGTGCGTCGTGTCGGCGCTGAACGGCCTTGGCGACACGATCCTCGGGACCCAGACCCGGCTGCTCGATGCGGCGCTGGGCGGTGGCGCGGCGCGGTTCATCCCGTCCGACTTCTCGATCGATTATCGCGCGCTGCCGACCGGCACCAACCGCAATTTCGACCTGCGCCGTGCGTTTCGCACCCGGATCGACACCGCGCCGATCCTGGCGACCTCGATCTTCAACGGGGCGTTCGCCGACATGCTGAACGGCGAGATGCCGCTGATCCAGCGGCGGGTGCGGCGCGTGCTGTACTGGGGCGATGCCGATACGAAGTTCGCGCTGACGACCAAGGACGACGTGGCGGCCTATACCGCCGCCGCCGCGCTCGATCCCGCCGTGCCGCGCAACCTGCAGATCGCGGGGGCACAGGTCAGCGCGCGCGATCTGGCGGCGTTGATGGGCGAGGTGACGGGCAAGCGGTACGGGTTGCTGCGCGTCGGGTCGCTCGGCACGCTTGCCCGGATGATCGGCGTCACGCGGCGGCTGTTCCCCGCGCGCGATCAGGTGTTTCCGGCGTGGCAGGGGATGCAGTATCTCCACAACATGTTCGATGGCCGCGCGCCCAGCGGACCGGTGGACAATGCGCGCTATGATGTGGCGTGGACACCGTTGAGGGCGGTGCTGGCCCAGCAATGACGTATCCCCGCGCAGGCGGGGATTCAGGGTAACCGGGCGCAGCGCTTTTGGCTCTGGACCCCCGCCTGCGCGGGGGTACGGTCAGCGTTCGGGCGCGAACCGCTGCAACGGCAGCACCATCCCCGCCACCACGAACCAGCAGCGATCGACCGCCGCCGCCACCGCCTGATTGAGCCGCCCCGCTTCGTCGCGAAAGGTGCGGCCGAGCGGGTGTTCGGGGACGATGCCGAGGCCCACTTCGTTGCTGACCAGCATCAACGGATGTTGCGCGGCCCCGATCGCCGCGATCAGATCGGTACTGTGCCGGGCAACGTCGTGGCCGCCAAGCATCACATTGGTCAGCCACAGCGTCAGGCAGTCGACCAGCACCGGGCCTTTGCCCGCGCGGATCGCCGGGGCCAGGTCGACCGGGCATTCGACCGTGTGCCAGCCGGGGCCGCGATCGGCGCGGTGGCGGGCGATGCGGTCGGCCATCTCGTCGTCCCATGCTTCGGCCGTGGCGAGGTAGGTCCAGGGGCCGGGCAGGGCCTCGCACGCGGCTTGCGCCAGCCGGCTCTTGCCCGAGCGCGCGCCGCCCACGAACAGGGTTGTCGTCGCCATCTTGTCCTGTGCCCCCAAGCGCTCTAAGGGCGCGGATGCGACAGGTTCCCAGAAATGGGATGAAAAGGGAACCCGGAAGCGCGTGTCTTGCGCGCCATCCGGGGCTGCCCCCGCAACTGTGACCGGCGAGCCCTGCTCCTCCGTGCGCCACTGGACCCCAGGTCCGGGAAGGCCGGGCAAGGCGATGACCCGCGAGCCAGGAGACCTGCCCGTCGCGGTTGTCCTTCGCGCGGACGGGGTGTGCCGGGTGATCGAGGGTTTCCTCGCGTGACGACGTTGTTGGGGTCGTGCGCGCGGGGGACAGGCTGTCCGCCGTAATTCCGTCGCGTCCCCGTTGTTGACCAAGGGGGGATGCCCGAATGAAGACCCGTTTCCTGTTGCTGCCGTGCCTGTTGGCGGCGAACCCGGCCTTTGCCCAGAGCGCGCAGTCGACCAGTGGCCTTGAGCGCGTGGCGACCGGCGACGACGAGATCGTCGTGACCGCCAACCGCGAGGCGCGGCCGGTCGATACCGTCGGCCAGGCCGTCACCGTGCTCGACATCGTGACCATCGAACAGCGTCAGGCGGTGGTCGTGTCCGACCTGCTGCGCCAGACGCCGGGCGTAACGGTGACCCGCAATGGCGGCCCCGGCACGACGACCAGCGTCAACATCCGTGGCGGCGACAGCGACCAGACCGTGGCGCTGATCGATGGCGTAAAGCTCAACGATCCGTCGTCGCCGGGCGGCGGGTTCAATTTCGGCAACCTGCTGATCGGCAATATCGCGCGCATCGAAGTGCTGCGCGGCGCACAGTCGGTGCTGTGGGGCAGCCAGGCGATCGGCGGCGTCGTCAACATGATTACCCGCCAGCCGACCGAGGCGCTGGCGATCAACGCACGGGCCGAGGGCGGATCGTTCGGCACGGGTCAGGCCGTCGCCAACGTGTCGGGCAAGGCCGGGCCGGTATCGGCCAGCCTCGGCGGCGGGTTCTTCACCACCGACGGCATCTCCGCTTATGCGCCGGGTGCCGAGAAGGACGGATATCGTAACTATGGTGCGAACGGCAGCGTGTCGGTCGCGCTGGCCGATAGCGTGTCGGTCGATGTGCGCGGTTTCTATTCGAACGGGCGGACGGAGATCGACGGCTTCCCGGCACCGACGTTCAGCTTCGGCGACACGCGCGAAGTGGGCAAGGCGGAGCAGTGGACCGGCTATACCGGGCTGAACGCCGCGCTGTTCGACGGGCGGTTCCGCAACCGCATCGGCTATGCCCATACCCAGAGCAACCGCACCAACAACGATCCCGACGGCACCCCGACCGAGACGTTCCGCGGCAAGGGGCGCAACGACCGGATCGATTACCAAGGGTCGTTCGACGTCACCGATGCCGTGTTCGCGACCTTCGGCGTCGAGCGCGAGGTATCGCGCTTCACCACGGCGAGCTTCGGCGGGCCGGCGACTACCGGTCGTGCGCGGCTGCTGGGGGTCTATGGCCAGCTGGCGGTGACGCCGGTTCAGAACCTGACGCTGACGGGCGGCGTGCGCCATGACGATCACAATGTGTTCGGCGGCGCGACGGTGTTTTCGGGGAGCGGGGTGTGGTCGCCGAACGGCGGCAATACGCTGCTGCGCGCCAGCTATTCCGAAGGGTTCAAGGCGCCGACGTTGTACCAGTTGCAGAGCGAATACGGCAACGCGCAGCTGACCCCGGAGCGTTCGAAGGGTTGGGACGCCGGCATTACCCAGCGCGGGCTGGACGGTGCGGTAGAAGCCAGCGCGACGTGGTTCGACCGTACGTCGAAGGACCTGATCGCGTTCATCTCCTGCCCTGCCAATGGCACCGGCATTTGTGCCAACCGGCCGTTCGGCACCTACGACAATATCCAGCGCGCCGAGGCGAAGGGGCTGGAATTCGCGCTGAAGCTCAAACCCGTCGAGGCGTTCACGGTCGCGGCGGCCTATACGTGGCTGGATGCCGAGAACCGGTCGGTCGGCACCGCCAATTTCGGGCGCAAGCTGGCGCGGCGGCCGGCGGACAGCATGACCGTCAACGCCGATTATCGCTGGGCGTTCGGGCTGTCGACCGGGGCGACGGTCACGATGATCGGCGACAGTTTCGACAATGCGTCGAATGCGCGCCGGCTGGACGGCTATGTCCTGACCGACCTGCGTGCGGCGTTCCCGATCACCGAGCGGGTCGAGGTGTATGGCCGGGTCGAGAATCTGTTCGACGAACGCTATCAGACCATCTTCCAGTACGGCACGCCGGGCCGCGCCGCCTATGGCGGTGTCCGCGTCCGCTATTGATCCGATGCAGTCCCTCGCCGAATTTTGCGCGCATGGTGGCCGTCTGGCCGCCGCTGCGCGTGCGTTCGGCGGGGGCGACTGGATCGACCTGTCGACGGGGATCGCGCCCTGGGCCTATCCCCATGGCGCCCTCGACCTGACCCGCCTGCCCGAACCGGGCGAATTGGCGGCGGTGGAGGCGGCGGCGGCCGATGCGTTCGGCGTCGCCGATCCGGCGCGGGTGGTGGCGGTGCCCGGCACCGACCTTGCGCTGCGGCTGCTGGCGGTCGTGCTGGGCGCGGAGCGGCCAGCGGTGGTGCGGCCGGGCTATGCCGGGCATGCGGCGGCGTGGGGCGCGGCGCGCAGCGTCGCGGCGGGGGTCGATCCGGGCGATGCCGACCTGCTGGTGCTGGCGTCGCCGGCCAATCCCGACGGGCGGGTGACGCCGCCCGAACAGTTGCGCGCGCTGGCCGGGCGGATGACGGTGGTGGTCGACGAGGCCTATGCCGATCCCGCCCCCGGCCTGTGCGGCGAGGCGTCCGACCGGCTGATCGTGCTCCGGTCATTCGGCAAATTCTATGGCCTGCCCGGTGTCCGGCTGGGGTTCGTCATCGCCGGGCCGCGCGTTGCGGGTGCGCTGCGGCAGTTACTGGGCGACTGGCCGGTGTCGTTGCCCGCGATCACGATCGGTACCGCCGCCTATCGCGACGCGGGCTGGCGGGGTGAGCAGGTCGAGCGGATCGATACGGTCGGGACGCTGCTCGACACCGTCCTGTCGCGGTTCGAGCCGGTCGGGGCCGCGCCGCTGTTCCGGCTGGTCGGCGCGGCGGACGCGCACGGCCTGTTCCGTCATCTGTGCAACCATGCCATCCTGACCCGTCCCTTCGCCGAGCGGGGCGATCGCCTGCGCATCGGCCTGCCTGCCGATGGCGCGGCGCTTGCCCGCCTGACCCATGCCCTATCGGAGTATCCGCGATGACCGAGACCCCCGACGATCATGCCCGCCACAATGCCCGGATGCAGCGCATGGCGGTGGCGCGCGAAAAGATGCAGGCGCGCCGCACGATGGAACGCGGGCTGCTGATCGTCCATACCGGCAATGGCAAGGGCAAGTCGTCCAGCGCGTTCGGCATGGCGATCCGCAGCATCGGCTGGGGGATGAAGGTCGCGATTCTTCAGTACGTGAAGGGCAAGTGGGAGACGGGCGAGCGCAACTTCTTCGACGCGCATCCCGATCTCGCGAGCTTCGAGGTGATGGGCGAGGGCTTCACATGGGAAACGCAGGACCGCGCGCAGGACATCGCCGCCGCACGCGCCGCATGGGAGCGGTCGAAGGAGATGATCCTCGATCCCGCCATCGATTTCGTGATCCTCGACGAACTCAACATCGTGCTGCGCGACGATACGCTGCCGGTCGCGGAGGTCGTGGAATTCCTGAAGGACCGCCCGCTGACCAAGCATATCTGCATCACCGGCCGCAATGCGAAGCCCGAACTGCTCGAAATTGCCGACCTCATCACCGAGTTCGGCGAGGTGAAGCATCCCTATCATGCCGGGTTCAAGGCGCAGAAGGGCGTCGAATATTGATCCGCTCCCTCCTCTTGTTGCTGGCCGCGCCGTGGGTCGTGTCGGCGGCGCCGCGCCTGCCGCGGATCGTGTCGATCAATCCGTGCGTCGATGCGGTGCTGGCCCGCGTCGCCGATCCGGCGCAGATCGTCGGCATCAGCCATTATTCGCAGGATGTACGGGCGACCTCGGTCCCGCTCAGCTGGGCAGGCCGGTTCAAGGCGACGTCGGGCACGGCGGAGGAAGTGGTTGCATTGCGCCCCGATGTGGTGCTGGCCGGGGCGCATGTCGAACCGGCGACGATTGCCGCGCTCAAGCGGCTGAAGATCAGGCTGGTGCAATATCCGGTGCCCGCGTCGGTCGCGGAGAGCGTGGCGCAGGTCGGCGAGATCGCGACGGCCACCGGCCATGCCGATCGCGGCAATGTGTTGGCGGCGCGGATCGCGGCGGCGGCGGCCCCCTCGACTGCGCGGCCGGTCGGCGCGCTGGTGTGGCAGGGTAATGGACTGGTGCCCGGTAGCGGCACGCTGACCGACGACCTGCTGAAGCGCGCCGGGTTTCGCAACATGAGCGCGGCGTATGGCCTGAAGCAATGGGACGTCCTGCCGCTCGAATATCTGGTTGCCGATCCGCCGCGCGTGTTGTTGTCGACCGCGCCGGAGGGCGTGCAGGACGACCGCATGACCGGGCACCCGGCGGTGCGGCGGCTGGCGCAGCATATCACCGTCGCCGCATATCCCACGCGGTTGATGAATTGTGGCGGGCCGACGATCATCGCGGCGATGGCGCGGTTGCGGCAGGTGCGCGCGCAGGTGGCGTCGTGAAGCGGCTGATCCTTGGCCTGATCGTGCTGCTGCTGCTCGCCGCCGCGCTGTCGGTCGCGGCGGGGAAGGTGTGGGTGCCGCTGGATGCGTGGAGCGCCGACGATCCGCGCTCGATCATCATCGTCGAACTGCGCCTGCCGCGCACCGTGCTGGCGCTGCTGGTCGGCGGTGCGCTGGGGCTGTCGGGGGCGGTGATGCAGGGCTATCTGCGCAATCCGCTGGCCGATCCGGGGCTGTTCGGCGTGTCGTCGGGCGCGGCGTTCGGCGCGGTGATCGCGCTGTATTTCGGCTATGCCGCGCAGATGTGGCTGCTCCCGGGCTTTGCGTTGGTCGGGGCCGGCGTCACCATGTCGCTGCTGGCGCTGATCGCAGGGCGGTCGGGCAGCCTGTTGCTGTTCACGCTGGGCGGCATGATCCTGACCAGCATCACCGGGTCGCTGACCTCGCTTGCCATCAGCCTTGCGCCGACGCCGTTCGTGTCGTCGCAGATCGTGACGTGGCTGCTGGGCGCGCTCACCGATCGCAGCTGGGACGATGTACTGGTCGCGGCACCGCTGATCCTGCTCGGCATGGGCGTGCTGGCGCTGACCGCGCGGTCGCTGGATGCGCTGACGCTGGGTGAGGCGGCGGCGCGGTCGATGGGGGTCGATCCGGCGCGGCTGCAACGGCTGGTTATCCTTGGCGTCGCGCTGACGGTCGGCGGGTCGGTGGCGACGGCGGGGATGATCGGGTTCGTCGGGCTGATCGTGCCGCATCTGGTCCGGCCGCTGGCGGGCAACCGCCCATCTGCGATCCTGCTGCCGTCGGCGTTGGCCGGGGCGGTGTTGCTGACCTTTGCCGACAGCCTGGTGCGGCTGGCCCCGACGGTCAGCGAATTGCGGCTGGGGATCGCCATGTCGATGCTGGGCGGGCCGTTCTTCCTCTATCTGCTCGTCACGATGCGGAGGCGGCTGGCATGACCGATCTGGTGGCCGATGCGATCGGCCTGACGCTGGGCGGCAAGCGCGTGCTGGACGACGTATCGTTTGCGTTCCGGCCGGGGCGGGTGACGGTCCTGCTGGGCGCGAACGGGGCGGGCAAGTCGAGCCTGCTCGCCTGCCTCGCCGCGCTGCGCCGCCCGGATAGGGGGGCAGCGCGGCTGGGTGGCGAAGATGTGCAGGCGATCGACCGCCGGGTGCGGGCACGGGCGATCGGGTTGCTGCCGCAGTCGGCCGATGTGCATTGGGATATCGATGTGGCGACGCTGGTCGGGCTGGGCCGGTTTCCGCATCGCGGACGCTGGGGCGAGACGCAGGCCGATCGCGATGCGGTGGCGGCGGCGCTGGCGGCGACCGACATGACCGCGTTTGCGGCCCGTGGTGTCGAGCGGCTGTCGGGCGGTGAGCGCGGGCGGGCGCTGCTGGCGCGGGTGCTGGCGGGCGAGCCGGACTGGCTGCTGGCCGACGAACCGCTCGCCAGCCTCGACCCCGCGCACCAGCTCGACGTGCTGGCGCGGTTGCGCGGGGTGGCCAGTGGCGGGCGGGGCGTGGTGCTGGTGCTGCACGACCTGCATCTGGCGGCACGGGTGGCGGACGATGCGGTGTTGTTGAAGGAAGGGCGCGTCGTGGCGAGCGGCGCGGCGGAGGACGTGCTGACCGCGCCGGCCATCGCCGAAGCCTATGGCATCGCTGTCGAGATCGGCCATACGCCGCAGGGGCATCGCTACATTCTGCCGGTCGCGCGGTGATCGCGCTCGCCGCGCTGATCGTCGAGGCGGCGGTCGGCTATCCGCGTCGCTGGTGGCATCCGGTGATGGGCGTCGGCGCGCTGATCGGCGGCCTAGAGCGGGCGTGGAACCGGCGGCGACGGCGGGAGGGTGTGGCGCTGGTGCTGGTGCTGGTCGCGCTGGCGGTGTCGCTGGGGCAGGCGATCCAATGGCTCGGGACGATTGCCACGGTGATGGTCGCGACCACCGGCCTCGCACAGCGCAGCCTCCACGATCACGTCGTGGCAGTGGCGCGGCCGTTGCTGGCCGGCGAGCTGGGCGCGGCCCGTAGCGCGGTGGCGATGATCGTCGGGCGCGATACCGATGCGCTCGATGAAGCCGGGGTGGCGACGGCGGCGATCGAGAGCCTGGCCGAAAGTTTCTGCGACGGGGTGGTCGCGCCGGCGCTGGCCCTCGCGCTGTTCGGCCTGCCGGGGCTGTTCGTGGTGAAGGCGATCAACACCGCCGATTCGATGATCGGGCATCGTACGCCGGAACTATCTGCGTTCGGTTGGGCGGCGGCGCGGGCGGATGATGTGGTCAATTTCGTACCGGCGCGGATCGCGGGCGTGCTGATCGCACTGGCGGGCCGCGGCGGCTGGCGGGAGATGCGGCGCGATGCCCCGGCCCACGCTTCGCCCAATGGCGGCTGGCCGGAGGCGGCGATGGCCGGGGCGCTCGGGCGGCGGCTGGGCGGGACGATCAGCTATGATGGGGAGCCAGCCCGGCGCGCGATGCTGGGCGACGGGCCGATGCCCGACGCGCACGATCTGGAACGGGCGCTGACCATCTATCGCACCGCCTGCTTGCTCCTGTGGATATTGGTCGGGATCATCCCATGGCTGGGGTGATGATCCAGGGAACCGGCTCGGACGTCGGCAAGTCGGTGCTGGTCGCCGGAATCTGCCGGTTGCTGACGAACCGGGGCATGGTCGTGCGGCCGTTCAAGGCGCAGAACATGTCGAACAACGCCGCCGTCTGTAGGGATGGCGGGGAGATCGGCCGGGCGCAGGCGTTGCAGGCGATGGCGTGTCGTGTGGCCGCGACGACAGACATGAACCCGGTGCTGCTGAAACCCCAAAGCGACCGGACATCGCAATTGGTCGTCGGCGGGCGGGTGGCCGGGGTGATGCGCGCGGGCGATTATCGGGCGCGGCGGCCGGAGCTGCTGGCCGAGGTGCTGGCCGCCTATCGCCGCCTGTCGGCCGGGGCCGATATCGTCGTGGTCGAGGGGGCGGGGTCGCCGGCCGAGATCAACCTGCGCGCCGGCGACATCGCCAATATGGGCTTTGCGCGGGCGGCGGGGGTGCCGGTGGTGCTGGCGGGCGATATCGATCGCGGCGGCGTGATCGCGGCGCTGGTGGGCACGCAGGCGGTGATCGACCCGGCCGATGCGGCGATGATCCGGGGGTTTCTGGTCAACAAGTTCCGGGGCGATCCGGCGCTGTTCGACGATGGCCGCGCCGAGATCGTCGCGCGGACGGGATGGCGCGATATCGGGCTGGTGCCGTGGCTGGCCGATGCCGCGCGGCTGCCCGCCGAGGATGCGGTGGCGCTGGGGCGCGGGGTCGAGGGTGGCGTGGGGCCGCTGATCGTGGTGCCGATGCTGTCGCGCATCGCCAATTTCGACGATTTCGACGCGCTTGCCCATGATCCGGCGGTGCGGTTGCGGATGATCCCGCCGGGCCAGCCGTTGCCGGGCGATGCCGCGCTGGTGATCCTGCCGGGCACCAAGGCGACGATCGCCGACCTCGCTTTCCTGCGCGAACAGGGGTGGGATATCGACCTGGCGGGGCATGTCCGCCGGGGCGGGCGGGTGCTGGGGATTTGCGGTGGCTACCAGATGCTGGGCACGCGCATCGCCGATCCGCAGGGGATCGAAGGGCCGGCGGGGAGCGCCGCCGGGCTGGGGCTGTTGCCGGTCGAGACGGTGATCGCCGGTGCCAAGACCACGCGGCCGGTGACGGGCGAGCTGGTCGGGGGTGCGGCCTTTGCCGGGTACGAGATCCATGCCGGGGTGACGCGGGTCGCGCCCGGCACGCCGCCGCTGCTGCGCCTTGCCGATGGCACGCCGGACGGGGCGACGGCGCGCGACGGGCAGATTGCCGGGTGCTACGTCCATGGCCTGTTCGACCGGGCCAGCGCGCGGGCCGCGCTGCTGGCGGGGATCGGGGCTGCTGCCGATCCGCTCGATCGGCATGAGGCGGTCGACGCCGCGCTGGACGGGGTTGCCGCCGCGTTGGAAGCGGTGCTGGATATCGACGCATTGCTGGACATTGCTGGGGAGGCTGCATGATCGACGACATTCGCGCGCATCTGGACGCGCTGGCCAAGCCGCGCGGGGCGATGGGGCGGCTGGAGGCGTTGGCCGAAGAGCTGGCGCTGACGCAGGGGCGGATCGATGCGCGCACCTCCCCGCGACAGGCGGTGCTGTTCGCCGGCGACCATGGTTGCGTGGAGGAGGGGGTGTCGGCGTGGCCGTCTGCGGTGACGCAGATGATGGTCACGACGATCCTCTCTGGGCGGGCGACCAGCAATGCGCTGGCGGCGGCCGCGAACTGTCCGCTTCGGGTCGTGGATGTTGGCATGATCGCGCCGAAGTTGGCGCCCCATCCCCATTTTCGCGACGCGCGCGTGGCGCAAGGCACGCAACCGCTGGGACAAAGGGCGGCGATGGACGTCGCGCAGTTCGACGCGGCATGGGGCGTGGGCGTCGAGGAAGCCGATGCGGCGATCGACGCGGGCGCGGTGCTGCTGATTGCGGGGGAGATGGGGATCGGCAACACGACACCTGCCGCCTGCCTGACTGCGCTCCTCGCCGACATCGAACCGGACGCTGCGGTCGGGCGCGGGGCGGGGTCGGACGATGCCGTGCTGGTCGTCAAGCGCCGGGTCGTGACGGCTGCGGTGGCGCGGGCGGCGGCGATGCCGGATCGGCGGGCGGCGATCGCGTCGGTCGCGGGCTTTGAGATCGCGGCGATGGCCGGTTTCTATGCCGCAGGTGCGGCGCGCGGGGTGACGGTGCTGCTCGACGGCTATGTCGCGACGGCCGCCGCGCTCATCGCGGAAAGCCTGGCGCCGGGCAGCGTGCGGTCGATGATCGCCGCGCATCGCTCGGCCGAGCCGGGGCATGGCGCGGCGCTGGCGGCGCTGGGGCTGACGCCGGTGCTCGACTGGGAGATGCGGCTGGGCGAGGGCAGCGGGGCGCTGACCGCGCTGCCACTGCTTGATGCGGCGGCGGCGCTCCTCAACGATGTCGTGCGGCTCGACCAGATCGGGGCGGATCGTGCCGACTGACGGTCCCCGCTGGGCGCCGCCATTGCTGGCGGTCCAGTTTCTGACGCGCCTGCCCGTGCCGGTGCTGCACCGGTTGACGGGGGAGCAGGCGGCGGCGGGGCTGGAGCAGGCGATGGCGTGGCTGCCGCCGGTCGGGTCGCTGATCGGGGCGGTGACCGGCGCGACCTTCCTGATCGCCCAATTCTGGTGGCCGCCGCTGGTTGCCGCCGTGCTGGCGCTGATCGTCGAGGCGTTGCTGACCGGGGCGTTCCATGAGGATGCCGTCGCCGATTTCTGCGATGCGTTCGGCGGGATGGCCAGCGGCGACCGCGCGCTGACGATCATGAAGGACAGCCGGATCGGCAGCTATGGCGCGCTGGGGCTGGGGCTGGTCGTGCTGCTGCGCATCGCGGCGATGGTCGCATTGCCGCCGGTGCTGGCGATGGCGGCGATCGTCGCGGCGGCGACGCTGGGGCGGCTGTGCGCGGTGACGCTGGCGGCGTTGGTCGCGCCGGTCGGGAGTGGCGCGGGGATGGCGGTGCGCGCCGGGCGGATGCCGATCGGGCGGCTCGCGCTGGCCGGAGTGCTGGCGGTGCCCGGGATCGCGCCGCTGCTGTGGCTGCGGCCCATGGCGGTGGTCGTCGCGCTGGTGGCGATGGCAGTGTTGCTGGCGTGGCTCGCGCGGTTCCTGCGGCGGCGGATCGGTGGGAGTACCGGCGACTGCCTGGGCTTTGCGGCCGCGATGGGGCAGCTGGCGCTGTTACTGGCGGTCGCGGCGCGGTGAGCGTCCTGCTGCTGCGCCATCCGCCGGTGGCGCTCGCGTGGAAGGGGCGCTGCTATGGCCGGTCGGACATGGGGTGGAGCCGCGAAGGCTGGGCGATGGCGCGGCGGATCGCCCGCGACCTGCCGCCGGTCGATGCGGTGGTGCATTCGGGCGCACTGCGTACCCGTCGGCTGGCGGCAATGGTCGCGCAGGGCGTGCCGGTCGGCGAAGACCCGCGCTGGCTGGAGCGGGACTTCGACCGGTGGGAGGGGCGCAGCTGGGACGCGATCTGGCGGGAGAGCGGCGCGGAGATGGACGGCATGATGACCGCGCCGGAAACCTATCGCCCCGGCGGCGGGGAGACCGGGCGCGAGCTCGCCGACCGGGTGCAGGCGGCGTGGGACGCGCTGCCCGCACGCGGCACCGTGCTGGTGATCGCCCATGGCGGGCCGATCGCCACGCTGCGCGCGATCCGGGCCGGCCAGCCGCTCACCCGCGCGGTGGACTTCATTCCGGCGTGCGGTGAGGTCGTCGGCGTTCAGCGATATTGCCAGTAGCGGACATAATCGACCTGCATCGATTGCGGGAACTTGGTGTCGTCGATCCCCATCTTGCCACCCCAGTCGCCACCGACCGCGACGTTCAGGATCAGGTTGTACGGCCGGTCGAACGGCCATGCCGCCTGTCCGCCGGGCTGGTTGTTGTCGACCTGCATATAGCCGCGCCCGTCGACGCCGATGGTGATCGAATCGGGGCGCCAGTCGAGCTGGTAGCGATGCCACTGGCCGCAGGCGTCGCTCATCTTGAGCGAACCGCCGCGCTGCGTGCCGCGCGCATGGTTGAACAGTGCGCTGTGCACCGTCGCGTGGATCAGGCCGGGTTCGTATCCGACCAGTTCGAGGATGTCGATTTCCCCACCGGCAGGCCAGCCGCCGGTCGGCGGGACCAGCCACAAGGCCGGCCAGATGCCGCGCCCGCACGGCAGTTTCGCGCGGATGTCGTAGAAACCATAGCCCATCGCCCGCGTCGACACGATCCGGGCGGAGGTATAGCCCTGCCCCCCCGCATCCGGGCCGGTCGGCCGCCCGCGCCGCGCCTCGATCACCAGCTTGCCATTGTCGATCCGCGCATTGGCCGGGGTGTTGGCCGGCGCGTAATATTGGCGTTCGTTATTGTACCAGCCGGCCTTGTTGCGGTGGGTGTCGAAGCGCCAGTTGGCCGGGTCGATCCGCTTGCCCGAAAATTCGTCGGCAAAGGTGGGGGCGGTCGTCGGCGGGGCGATGCGGGTGTCGACCCCGTAATTCGCCGCGCCGAGCGGCGCCGGCTTGTCCTGCGCCTGCACGCCCGCGGCCAGTCCTGCCGTCGCCAGCACCAACATCACCTTACTCATTGGGTACGCTCCTGCAATCGCGCCGGTTTCTGCGCGACAGGATCGCATGGTACGGACGGGGCACGGGGTCGCGCAACCCCTGCCGGGCATCGGCCGTTCTGCGCGAGACCCTGATATGGAGCAGACGCATGACGATCGACCTCTTCGACTATCCCGATGCCGACACCGTGTTGCAGGCCGGCGTGGCCTTTCCCGCCGGAGAGGGCAAGGCGCCCGCAGTGCTGATCGTCCACCAATGGGCCGGGCGCGGCGAGGGGGAGCACAAGACCGCCGAGAAGCTGGCCGAGCTCGGCTATGTCGGGATCGCGATCGACATGTTCGGCAAGGACGTGAAGGGCGACCCGTCGGGTGACAACAGCCACCTGATCGGCCCGTTCCTGTCGGATCGCGCGGCGCTGTTGCAGCGGGTGCGCGCGGCGGTGACCTTTGCCGCGACGCTCGACCGGGTCAATGCGGGCCGACTCGCGGCGATCGGCTATTGCTTCGGCGGGCTGTGCGTCCTCGACCTGGCACGCGGCGGCGCGGACGGGGTGCGGGGCGTGGTCAGCCTGCACGGGATGCTGGATGGCAACGATCTGTCGACCGACGGGCCGATCGCGGCGAAGGTGCTGGTCGAGCATGGCTGGCGCGATCCGATGGCCGCGCCGGACAAGGTGCTGGCCTTTGCCGAGGAAATGGGCGCGCGCGACGCCGACTGGCAACTGCACGCGCACGGCCGGGCGATGCACGCCTTTACCAACGCCCATGCCGCCGCGCCTGAAAAGGGCATGGCCTATGACGCTGATGCTGATCGCCGGTCGTGGGAATCGGTCACCGCGTTCCTGGCCGAGCTGTTCTGATCCGGTTGCATGGGGCCGGTCCGGCCCCATGTAGACGGCAGCAAAGGAACGAGACATGACCGACTATCGCAAGACCGAGGAGGCGCTGGCCCGCCTCACGCCCGAGCAGTTCTATGTCACGCAGCAGAGCGGGACCGAACGGCCGGGCACCGGCGAATATCTGCACGAGAAGCGCGCCGGCATCTATGTCGACATCGTGTCGGGCGAGCCGCTGTTCGCATCGGCCGACAAGTTCGATTCGCATTGCGGCTGGCCGAGCTTCACCAAGCCGATCGAGCCGGCCAATGTCGCCGAACTGCGCGACACGACGCACGGCATGGTTCGCACCGAGGTCCGCTCGGCCGGGGGCGACAGCCATCTGGGCCACGTCTTTCCCGATGGCCCGCGCGACCGGGGTGGCCTGCGCTACTGCATCAATTCGGCGTCGCTGCGCTTTGTCCCGCGCGAGGCGATGGAGGCCGAAGGATATGGCGACTATCTCGACCAGGTCGAGGGATAGGCGGCACGCGCCACGCCGACCGCGGCGTGGCGCGCCAGCCGATGGCGCCCCGTCAGGGGTCGGCTATCGCGTCGTATTATCTAAGAAAATGGTGCTGCCGGTGAGGATTGAACTCACGACCTCAGCCTTACCAAGGATGCGCTCTACCACTGAGCTACGGCAGCACTCCGAGCCGGGGGGAAACCCCTCGGCGGCGGGAGGGGCCTATGTGCAGGCATTTGCGGTGAAGTCAAGCGGCCGTTGCCAGATTGCGTGCGAATTGCGTAGAAAGTCGCGATGAGTGAAGCGGAACGCAAGGCGCGGCTGGCACAGGCGCTGCGACAGAATCTACGGCGGCGCAAGGATCAGGCGCGGGCCGAGGCGGCGGCCGACCGCCCCGCCGATCGCGGGCCGGCCGATCCCGTGGCGGACTGATCGCGCGGCCGTTGTTGACAGCGTTGACGGCGGGCGACACCTTTCGGCCTGAGAATCAAGGGTGGAGGGGTGGATGCGTCGCTGGTGGCTGTTGCTGGTCGCGATATTGTCGATACCGGTGGCATGGGCCGCACCGGTCGGATCGCCGGTGGCCGAGCATGGCCGGCTGGCGGTGCGGGGTGCGCAGGTGGTCGATGCGCAGGGGCGGCCCTATGCGGTGCATGGCATGTCGTTGTTCTGGAGCCAGTGGCAGCCGCGTTATTATGATCCGGCGACGGTCGCGTGGCTGGTGCGCGACTGGCGGGTAAGCGCGGTGCGCGCGGCGATCGGGGCGCAGCAGGGCGGCTATGATGCGCAGCCCGAGGCGGAGACGAAGCGCGCCGAGACGGTGATCGATGCAGCGATCGCGCAGGGCATCTATGTCGTGGTCGACTGGCACGCGCACCAGCCGCGGCCCGACGATGCCGTCCGGTTCTTCCGCCATATCGCGACCCGATATCGCGGCGTGCCGAACCTGATCTACGAAACCTATAACGAACCGCTGCCCGAATATGGCTGGTCCAAGGTGCTGAAACCCTATCATGTACGGGTGATCGGCGCGATCCGGGCGATCGATCCGGGTGCGTTCGTCGTGGCGGGCACGCGCAGCTGGTCGCAGGATGTCGACGAGGCGGCGGCCGATCCGCTGCCCTTCGCCAACGTCGCCTATACGCTGCATTATTACGCCGCGACGCATAAGGGCGAGCTGCGTGCGAAGGCGGAGACGGCGATGCGGCGCGGCATTGCGCTGTTCGTCACCGAATATGGCACCACCGCCGCCAATGGCGACGCGCCGATCGATGCGAAGGAAACGCAGACCTGGTGGGACTGGTGCGCGAAGTACGGCATCAGCACCCTGAACTGGTCGGTCGGTAACAAGGACGAGGCGTCGGCGATCCTGAAACCCGCGACGCAGGGCCTGTCGGGGTGGAGCGAGGCGGATCTGACCGAATCGGGGCGGCTGGTCCGGGCGCATCTGCGGACGATGCGCTGACCCTATCGCCCGCGCCGGGTGCATGGCATGGAGGCGGGCATGACCGACTCCCGCCCGCTCGCCTATCGCCATACCCCCGGTTCCGGCCCGACCATCCTGTTCCTGCCGGGCTATGCGTCCGACATGAGCGGGGCCAAGGCGCTGGCGATCGAAGCCTGGGCGCGTGAGACGGGGCGGGCGTTCCTGCGCTTCGATTATGCCGGGTGCGGCGAGAGCCCCGGCGCGTTCGAGGAGCAGACGTTGGCCGGGTGGGTCGACGATGCGCTGGCGATGATCGACGGCGCGATCGAGGGGCCGGTGGTGCCGGTGGGATCGTCGATGGGCGGGTGGATCGCGCTGCTCGCCGCGCGGGCGCGGGCCGATCGGATTGCCGGGCTGGTCGGCATCGCGCCCGCGCCCGACTTCACCGACTGGGGGTTTACCCAGGCGGAGAAGATGACGCTGCTGACGCAGGGGCGGATCGAGCGGCCGTCACCCTATGCCGACACGCCGACCGTCTTCACCCGAGCCTTCTGGTCGTCGGGGGAGGCGAACCGGATTCTGCACGCCGAGCTGCCGATCGATGTGCCGGTGCGGCTGGTGCAGGGGCAGCGCGATGCCGATGTGCCGTGGGAGCGCACCGTCCACCTCGCCGCGCGCATCCGTTCAGCCGATGTGCAGACTATCCTGGTCAAGGATGGCGACCATCGCCTGTCGCGTGACGGCGATATCGCGCTGATCCTGCGCGCCATCGAGGATGTGTTGCCCTGATGCTGTCTCCGCTGCTGTTCCTCGCGCTGCAGGCCGCTGCCGGCCCGCAACTGCCCGCCGGGTCCACGCCCGAGGCGCGCTACGACGCCTGTGTCGATGCCGCGACGACCGCGCCTGAACAGGCGGAGAAGCTGGCGGGGCAATGGCGGCTGGTCGGTGGCGGGTTCCTCGCGCGGCAGTGCCTCGGCATGAGCTATGCCACGCGCCAGCGCTGGACCGCGGCGGCCGAGGCGTTCGAACAGGCCGCGCGCGAGGCGGAGGTGGCGAAGGATGCCCGGGCCGCCAATTACTGGGCGCAGGCGGGCAATGCCCGGCTGGCCGATGGCGACACGATCGCGGCGGGCACCGCGCTGGACGCGGCATTGGCCAGCGGGTCGCTGACGGGCCTCGCGCGGGGCGAGGCGCAGCTCGACCGGGCGCGGGTGCGGGTTGCGGGCGGCGACCTGGCCGGGGCGCGCGGCGATCTCGACCGCGCGGTGAAGGATGCGCCGGCGGACCCGCTGGTGTGGCTGTTATCGGCGACGCTGGCACGGCGAGCCGGTGACCTGACCCGCGCGAAGGCCGACATTGCCGAGGCGCTGCGCCGATCGCCCGACGATGCGTCGGTGCAGCTGGAGGCGGGCAACATCGCCGGCCTGTCGGGCGACACCAAGGCCGCGCGCGCCGCGTTCGAGGCGGTGCAGCGCTTGGTGCCGGGCAGCGCGCAGGCGAAGGCGGCCGACGCGGCGCTCGACACGCTCCCGCCCGCCTGATGGCGGTTGCGGCGGGCCCCGGCCGACCCGATATGCCGGGTCAAGCCATAGGGAGCCGTCGATGACCCGCTATCTCCACACCATGATCCGGGTGACCGACCCGGACGCGACCATCGCCTTTTTCGACATGCTGGGCCTGAAAGAGGTTCGGCGCATGGCGAATGAGAAGGGGCGTTTCACCCTGATCTTCCTCGCCGCACCGGGGCAGGAGGGCGTGGCCGAGGTAGAACTGACCCATAATTGGGACCCCGAACCCTATGATGGCGGGCGGAATTTCGGCCATCTGGCGTTCCGCGTCGACGACATCTACGCCACCTGCCAGACGCTGATGGATGCCGGCGTCACGATCAACCGCCCGCCGCGCGACGGGCATATGGCGTTCGTGAAGACGCCGGACGGCATCTCGATCGAGCTGTTGCAGGACGGATCGCTGCCCGCCGCCGAACCGTGGGCATCGATGCCGAACACGGGGACGTGGTGATGGAGATCGTCCAGATCCCGGTGCTGTCCGATAACTATGCCTGGCTGCTGCACGACGATGCCAGCGGCGAGACGGTGGCGATCGATCCGGGTGCGGCGCAGCCGGTGCTCGACGCCGCCGCGACACGCGGCTGGACGATCACCGCGATCTGGAACACGCACTGGCATCCCGATCATGTCGGCGGCAATGCGGCGATCAAGGCGGCGACCGGCGCCACGGTGACCGGGCCGGAGGCGGAGCGCGGCAAGATTGCCGACATGGACAATGGCGTCGGCGAGGGCGCGATGCTGTCGGTCGGCGATGCGCAGGCGACCGTGTGGGCGGTGCCGGGGCATACTGCCGGGCATATTGCGTTCCACTTCGCCGACGATGCGGTATTGTTCAGCGGCGACACGCTGTTCGCCATGGGCTGTGGCCGGTTGTTCGAAGGCACGGCGGCGGAGATGTACGGCAACATGCGGCGCTATGCCGGGCTGCCCGCCGACACGCGGGTCTATTGCGGGCACGAATATACGCTGTCGAACGGCCGCTATGCATTGTCCGCCGAGCCGGACAATGCCGCGATCGTTGAGCGGATGGCGGCGGTTGAGGCGATGCGCGAAAAGGGCGAGCCGACCGTGCCGACGACGATCGGTGCGGAACTGGCGACCAATCCGTTCCTGCGTAGCCGGTCGGCCGAGGAACTGGCGCGGCACCGCGCGGCGAAAGATGCGTTCTGATCGGGTGAGGAGAAGCGCGATGAAGCGATTGGCATGGACGGCGGCGCTGTTGCTGGGCGCATGTGCGACCCCGCAGCAAATGGCGGAGACGCAGGCCAAGGGCGACCGGGACTTGGCAAAGATGCTGGAGGGGCGTGTCGCGGGCAAGCCCGAGAACTGCATCCCGACCGGGTTCATCGACGGACCGCAGGTCGTGGGCGACTCGCTGGTCTATCGCCAGACCGGCAAGCGGTTGTGGCGGACGCAGGTGCGCGACCGCTGCCCGTTCCTGCGCGACGACCAGATCGTGGTGTCGATCCTGTATGGTGCGCAGGTGTGCCGCAACGACCGGTTCCGGCTGGTCGATCGCGGGTCGCCGATTGCTTCGGCGGACTGCACGTTTGGCGCGTTCGTGCCGTATGACAAGGTGGGGTGATTGGCCCCACGCCGTTCGGTTCGAGCTTGTCTGGAACGGGGTGACCCTAAGGGCGCGTTCTCGACCGACGCTTCTCGACAAGCTCGAAGCTGCTCGAACCGAACGGGTGGGGGTAGGGGTAGGGTCTGACCTCCCCCCACCCGTTCATCCTGAGTAGCCGCTGAGCTTGTCGAAGCGGCGTATCGAAGGACCATTGCGGGTGCTTCGATACGGGCCTTCGACTTCGCTCAGTCCCTACTCAGCACGAACGGGGCGGCTACAGCACGTACCGGCTGAGGTCGGTGTTCCGCGCGATGCTGGCCAGCTGCTTGTCGACATAGGGCGCGTCGATCGTCACCGCCTGCCCGGCGCGGTCCTCGGCGTCGAAGCTGACCTCTTCCAGCAGCTTTTCCATCACCGTCTGCAACCGGCGTGCGCCGATATTTTCGACCTCGGCATTCACCTCCGCCGCGATGCGGGCGATGGCGGCGATGCCGTCGTCGGTGAAGGTCACCTCGACCGATTCGGTGCCGAGCAGCGCGCGATACTGGGCGGGCAGCGACGCCTTCGTATCCGACAGGATCGCGATGAAGTCGGTTTCGGTCAGGCCTTTCAGCTCGACGCGGATGGGCAGGCGGCCCTGGAGTTCTGGCAGCAGGTCGCTGGGCTTCGCCACATGGAACGCGCCCGACGCGATGAAGAGGACGTGATCGGTCTTCATCGGGCCGTACTTCGTCGCGACGGTCGTGCCCTCGATCAGCGGGAGCAGGTCGCGCTGCACGCCTTCGCGGCTGATCGATCCGCCGCTGCGGCCGTCGCTGACCGCGATCTTGTCGATTTCGTCGAGGAAGACGATGCCGTTCGCCTCGGCATCGGCCAGCGCGGCGCGGCTCACTTCGTCCTGGTCGAGCCGCTTGTCGGCTTCTTCCTCGACCAGCTTGTCCCATGCGGCGCGGACGGTCAGCTTGCGGCGCTTCTGCTGCCCGCCGCCGAACGCCTTGCCCATCATCGCCGACAGGTCGAGCATCTGCGGCTGCGCGCCCGGAATCTCGAACGGCATTTGCGGCTGGGCGTCCAGCTCGATCTCGATTTCCTTGTCGTCCATATGCCCGTCGGCGAAGCGCTGGCGGAAGGCTTCGCGGGTCGCTTCGCTGGCACCCTTGCCGGTCAGCGCGTCGAGCAGGCGGGCCATGGCGGCTTCCTCCGCCTTGTCCTTCACCGCGACGCGGCGGCGTTCGCGTTCCAGCCGGATCGCTTCCTCGACCAGATCGCGGGCGATCTGTTCGACGTCGCGGCCGACATAGCCGACCTCGGTGAACTTGGTCGCCTCGACCTTCACGAACGGTGCGTCGGCGAGACGGGCGAGGCGGCGGCTGATCTCGGTCTTGCCGCAGCCGGTGGGCCCGATCATCAGGATGTTCTTCGGGGACACCTCGTCGCGCAGGTCGGGCGAAAGCTGTTGCCGGCGCCAGCGGTTGCGCAGGGCGACGGCGACGGCGCGCTTGGCGTCCTGCTGCCCGATGATGTGCGCGTCCAATGCGGCGACGATCGCCTTCGGAGTCAGATTGTCTTGCATGGGATGTCCGTCAGTTCGCGCTGTCGAGCGCTTCGAGGGTGACGCGATCGTTGGTGTAGACGCAGAGTTCGGCGGCGATGGCGAGCGCCTTGCGCGCGACCTTTTCGGCGTCGCCTTCGTAATCGGACAGCGCACGGGCGGCGGCGAGCGCGAAATTGCCGCCCGATCCGATCGCGGCGATGCCGGCTTCCGGCTCCAGCACGTCGCCATTGCCGGTGACGACCAACGTCACGTCCTTGTCGGCGACGATCAGCATCGCTTCGAGATTGCGCAGGAATTTGTCGGTGCGCCAGTCCTTGGCCAGTTCGACCGCAGCGCGCAGCAGCTGGCCCTGATGGCGCTCCAGCTTTGCCTCGAGGCGTTCGAACAAGGTGAAGGCATCGGCGGTGGCGCCGGCGAAGCCTGCGATCACCTTGCCATCGCCCAGCGGGCGGACCTTGCGCGCATTGGGTTTCATGACCGTCTGCCCGGCCGAAACCTGCCCGTCCCCTGCGATCACTACGCGACCGCCGCGACGCACGGATACAATCGTGGTGCCGTGCCACACCGTCTCTTTGCTCATGGGGCGCGATATGGGGAGGAGGTTTGGCGGTACAAGTTCCTCCCCATTCATGGGGAGGGGGACCAGCCGCAGGCTGGTGGAGGGGGTTGGCCACGCAACGATACCGTGCCGTATGCCGAGCCCCCCCTCCACCAGCTTCGCTGGTCCCCCTCCCCGCGGAGCGGGGAGGATCTTTAGCGTTCGACGCCTTTCGCCTTCCCCCACGCCCTTGCCGCCGTGTAGCCTAGGTAGCCGGTGCCGAAGAGGGCGTAGAGTTCCTCGGGGATACCGCGCAGATAGGCGGTCATGCCGCGTGCGATGCCGGCGGCCATGTCGGGCTGCACCGCCGAGATCAGCCCCATCGGGATCGCCCACAGCAGCAGCGCGTACATGACGTAGAGGAAGCCGGGCCGTGCGCGCGAGGTCCAGGGGTCGGTCGACTGCGCCTCCGCCACGATTGCCGACAGCTGCGCCTTTACCCGGTCGAGGTCGGCGGTGGATTCGAGTTTCAGCAGTTCCAGTTTGGCCGCATCGCGGGCCTTGGGATCGGGGATCAGCTTGTCGAGCAGCGCCGCGATCGGCGCGATCAGGGAATCGATCATAGGGCCTCCCAAATGTCAAAGTTCACTAAGTTCACACTCGCGGCGCATCGACGCGTGTCGCGAGCCAGCCGTAGAGAAAGGCTTCGTTGGCCGGGCGCGTCTCGGCGAGGTGGAGATAGCGTTCGCCCTGCAAGGCGTTGATCGCCTTGACCAATACCGCCTCGGCCGATGCGCCGCGCGTGGCGAGCAGGGTGTCGAGCGCGTGCAGCGTTCGCGTGCCGATGTTGGCGTCGACGATCAGGTCGGGCCAGTCGCGCTGTTGGCGGTTGAGCGCGTTCAGCACCCGCTGGAGAAAGGTCGCGGCGACCGCCGGACCCATGTTGACGCCGGTGTCGAACAGTTCGGCGGCGAGCAGCGGTGCGCGGGTGGCGACGCCTGCGAAGTTCGGCGCATGCCAATAGCGGGCGCGATAGATGCGCGCGGCGAGCGGGCGGGGCAGGTCGCGGATGGGGCCGGTGTACCCCTCGCCGCGGGCGACGGCTTGCGTGATGCCATAGCGGGTCGGGCCGCCGCGGTCTGCGGGATGGTCGACATAGCCGCCTTCGCGGTCGATCACGTCGTCGATCAGGGTGGTTGCGTCCATTTCGTCCTCCTGTTGGAGACGGAACGTAACCAGAACGGTTTGTTGTAGGAAAGCGGCCATGCTGGCGCACTGCGCCGGGATGGCTGCCCCCGCGCAGGCGGGGGTCCAGAGTTCGATGCGATGCGGGTTGCGTATGCCGCCCTGGACCCCCGCCTGCGCGGGGGTACGCGGCATCTGCCTCGACCCTGCGCTCAAAGCGAACGGAAGGAGGAAAGGGGAGGCGACGCGTACGCCGCCCCCGCAGGCCTTACTTGATGTCGAGCATCACCACCGACTTGGCCGGCAGCGTCACCGACAGCGTGCCGTTCGCCAGCTGCGCGCCAGTGAACGTCGCCGGCACCACCGCGTTCGGATTGTCGAAGGTGTTGTGCGCGGTCATCGTCGGGGCGGTCAGTACGCGGCCGGTGATGGTTGCGCCCGCGATGCCGGTCAGCGCGGCGGTGATCGGGGCCGGGCGGTTCGGATCGGCGTTCGACAGCGCGATATGCACCACGCCGTCCTTGCCGCGCACGGCCGAGGCCGACACCGCCGGGATCGCCCACTGGTTCCGCGAATACCACGGGCTGGCGATGGTGATCGGCAGGACGGTGCCGTCCATGTACGGCTTGTACATCTCGAACACGTGATAGGTCGGCGTCAGGACCATCTTCGGCCCGTCGGTCAGGATCATCGCCTGCAGCACGTTCACCATCTGGGCGATGGCGGTCATCTTTACCCGGTCGGCGTGCTTGGCAAAGATGTTGAGGTTGATCGCGGCGACCAGCGCGTCGCGCATCGTGTTCTGCTGCCGCAGGAAGCCCGGATGCGTGCCGGGGTCCTGCGCATACCACGTGCCCCATTCGTCGACGGCCAGCCACACGCGCTTTTGCGGGTCGTATTTGTCCATCATCGCCGAATGGCGGGTGATGAGTTCCTCCATCTTCCACGTGCGGCCGAGCGTTTCGGCCCAGGCGGATTCGTCGAAGTCGGTCGGCGACGCCTTGGGCGGCCAGCCGCCGCCGGGGACGGTGTAGTAATGGAGCGACACGGCATCGATCTGGTTGATCGCGTCGCGCATCATCACGTCGGTCCAGTTATAGTCTTCCGAATTGGCGCCCGATGCGATCTTGAGCACGCGGCTGCCCTCGGGCGACTTGATGAAGGTCGCGAAGCGCTTCGTCTCGTCCGCCGCATATTCGGGGCGCATGTTGCCGCCGCAGCCCCACAGCTCGTTGCCGATGCCGAAATAGGGGACCTTCCACGGGGCCTTGCGGCCGTTCTTTGCGCGTTCGTCGGCGAGCGTGCCCGCCTGCTGAGTCATGTATTCGACCCATTCGGCCATTTCGCGCGGAGAGCCGTTGCCGACATTGCCCGAGATATAGGCCTCGGCACCGACCTGTTCGGTCAGGTCCATGAATTCGTGCGTGCCGACCGCGTTATCCTCGGTCACGCCGCCCCAGTTGGTGTTGATCTTGACCGGGCGCTTGGCCTTCGGCCCGATGCCTTCGCGCCAGTGATATTCGTCGGCGAAGCAGCCGCCGGGCCAGCGGATGACGGGCACGCCCAGGCGCTTCAGCGCGGCGACGACGTCGTTGCGAAAGCCGCGGGTATTGGGAATCTTGCGGTCGTTGCCGACCCACAGGCCGCCATAGATGCCGTTGCCCAGATGTTCGGCGAACTGGGTGAAGATGCGCCGGTCGTAGGTGGGGCCGGCCTGGTCGCCGCGAATCGTGATCTGGGCCGGCTCGCCCGGTTGCGGCGTCGGCGCGCTCTGGGCGGTGGCGGTCGCGGCGATCAGCAGCGATGCGGTGCCGAGCACCAGGGCGCGTGCGCGCTGGCGCAGCGTGTGGCGCGTGGATGTGTGGCCGTTCAGCATGGGACAGGTTCCCCCCTTTATGATTATTGTCGGACTAATGCGTAGCGGTACCGCGGCGGGCGATCAAGCGCGGATCGGGACGCTTTGCAGCAGGCGGCGGGGCGGGTAAGAGGGAGGCCAACCATTTCCATCTTCAGGCAGGTATTGTTCTTTTGACGTCATCTCCCCAGTCGTGCGGCCTTGTCGCGGTTCTTGGCGCCCCGAATGCGGGGAAGTCGACGCTGGTCAATGCGCTGGTCGGACAGAAGGTCGCGATCACCAGCCCCAAGGCGCAGACGACGCGCACCCGGTTGATGGGCATCGCGATCGAGGGCGATACCCAGCTGCTGCTGGTCGATACGCCGGGTATTTTCGAACCGAAGCGCCGGCTGGACCGGGCGATGGTGTCGGCGGCGTGGGAAGGTACGGCGGGCGCCGACGCGATCGCGGTGGTGGTCGATGGCCGGGGCGGCATCGGGCCGAAGGTCCGCGCGATCGTCGAGCCGCTGGCGCAGCGCAAGGAACCCAAGCTGCTGATCCTGAACAAGGTCGACATCGCCGACAAGCCGCGCCTGCTGGACCATGCCGCGCGGCTGCACGAAATGGCGGCGTTCGAGGAGACGTTCTTCGTCAGCGCCACGACCGGTGACGGGCTGGCGGAGATGAAGGCGGCGCTGGCCAAGCGGATGCCCGAGGGGCCGTGGCATTTCCCCGAGGATCAGGTGAGCGACGCCACCGACCGGATGCTGGCGGCCGAAGTGACCCGCGAGCAGCTGTACCACCAGCTGCACGAGGAACTGCCCTATGCCAGCGCGGTCGACACCGAACGCTATCTGGAGCGCGAGGACGGGTCGGTCGAAATCCACCAGCAGATCTATGTCGCGCGCGATACGCAGCGCGCGATCGTGCTGGGCAAGGGCGGGCAGAAGATCAAGGAAATCGGCGCGACCGCCCGCAAGGAATTGCAGGAATTGCTGGGCGTGCGGGTCCACCTGTACCTGCATGTGAAGGTCAAGCCGAACTGGGAAGAGGACCGGATGCTGTACCGGGATATCGGGCTGGACTGGGTGGAGTAAACCACGCGGGTCCGTACCCCCGCGCAGGCGGGGGTCCAGGGTTCCAAACGCCGCCGTTTCGCTTGTGGCTCTGGACCCCCGCCTGCGCGGGGGTACGGCTTCGTGTTGGTGGAGTGCCCTAAAACAGCTTCCTGACCGACAGCCGCACGATCCGGCCGTAAGGGTCGAGGAACGACGGCTGAAAGCGATACGGGATCGCGCCGGTACGATCGCGGACGTCGACGCGGTCGTTGAGCAGGTTCTGTGCCTCGAACTGGAGCACCATCCGCTTCGCCCATGGGGCGTTCGGCGCAAGTTTGTCGGCCTGTATCTGCGAATAGAGCCCCAGGAACGTCAGCCCCGAAAAGCGCAGGTCGGAAGCGGCGAGCGTGCTGCGGATGCGGGTGGCGGGGCGCCAGTTGCCATAGAT
Organism: Sphingomonas sp. Leaf23; assembly: GCF_001421585.1. Taxonomy (NCBI): domain Bacteria; kingdom Pseudomonadati; phylum Pseudomonadota; class Alphaproteobacteria; order Sphingomonadales; family Sphingomonadaceae; genus Sphingomonas; species Sphingomonas sp. Leaf23. The sequence goes on from NZ_LMKR01000002.1 coordinate 413,709, forward strand.
GCCCGCCCGGAACGCGCCGACCGATCCGCCGACATTGCCCATCACGTCATAGCGCGGCCGCCCGCCGGTGCCGTCCAGCGTCTCGCCATCGAGCAGGTCGAGTTCGTCCTGCCCCCGGCGCAGCGTCAGCCGGTCGTCGAGCCGCGCGGTCACGGTGAGGAAGCTCCACAGCTGCGGCCGGTCGGGTGGCGGGGGGGCGTCCTTGGCCGGCGGCGGCGGGGTGGGGCCGATGGGGGTGAACAGGCCGATTTCCGCCTTCAGCTTGCGTTCGACCTCGCGGAACAGGTTCACCGGGCGGATATCGGCGCGGAGCAACCGGCCGGCATCGTCGCGGACGAAGCGTTCGGGGAACGCGGCCTGCAACGCCGCCGTCGCGCTGCCCGGATTGGCGACCTGATCGGTGATGCGCGTGTCGATATAGCTGAGGCCGAGATTCAGCTGCTTGTCCTTGATCGGGCGCCAGCCGATGCCGAGCGTGCGGATCTGCCGCTCCTCGGGCCGAAGGTCGGTATTGCCACCGCCGGTGACCGCGATCGGCGCGCTGGCCCCGGTCACGAAGTCGAAGAACGGCGTGTTGGGCACGGTGACGACCGGAAAGGTCAGCGTGGCGATCGCCGGCGGGGTGCGCGCGGTGTTGATCGACGCGGTGATCTGCACCGGTCGCCACGGCGTCCAGGTGAGCGCGATGTTGCTGCTGGCCAGGCTGCCATAATCGGACACGTCGGTCAGCCCGAACAGGAAATTGGCCGACAGCGATCCGATCGCCGACAGGACCTTGCGATCGGCCGAGGCGATCGGCAGGTCGAGGCTGGCGCTGCCACCGGTTACGGTGCGGGTCAGCGTGCTGGCCGCGCCGGCATCGTCGGCCAATCGCCCGCTGCTGCCCGAGCGGGCCAGATCGGCGTTCAGCGTCAGCTGGGCCGGGCCGGCGGGCAGTTGCAGGACCGGGCCGTTCGCGGTCGCCTTTGCGGTCAGGGTGCCGGTGACGGTGCGGCTGCGGGTGACGATCCGCGGCTGGGCGGCGATCACCGGGGACAGGTCAAACGGATTCGCGCCGGCATCGACCGCCGCCTGCAGTGCATCGGCCGCGACCCCGCGATCGACCGCCGCCCGCGCACGCACCCGATCGTAACTGCCGGTGACGTTCCACAGCCAGCGGCCGATGCCGCCCTGCACGGTCGATGCGGCATGGAGCGTCAGGTTGTCGTTGCGCTGGGTCAGCACCGGCCCTTCGTCCAGATAGCGGTCGAGCAGCACCGGGCCGGCAAAGGGCAGCGCGGTCGCGGCGGGCAGGGTCAGCGTCGCCCCCTGCAACCCGGCCAGCGCGCGGCCGCGATCGGCCTCCATCGTCAGGTTGATCGCGGCGGTCAGCGTCCTGCCGATCGGCAGGGCATGGGTGGCATCGACCTTCAGCGCGCTGCGGCTGCGCATCGAAAAGAAGGGCGCAAGATCGGTCGCGCGGGGGGTACCGGCGGCATAGGCGGCCAGCGTGCCGCGCGACGCCGGATCGATCGGTACGGCGGTGGCTGTCACCGCCCGCCCGGCCAGCAGGTCGAGCGCGGGATCGATGCTGCCCCCGCCCGGCGCGCGCAGGTTGCCGATCCGGTCGAACGGGCTGTCGCTGTCGGGCAGATAGGGGCGCTGCGATGCGCGCAGCGGATTCTGCCGGTCAAAGTTGATGGTCAGGAGCGTGCGGCGGTCGCCGGCGATGCGGGTCGATCCCAGTTCCAGCCGTTCGGTGCCGCCGCCGCCGTCGGTGGTGGTGCCCGCGCCCTGATCGAACACCAGCGCGCGGAAGCGTTGTTTCAGCACGAAATTGACGACGCGCACGGTGGGCGCAAAGCCGAATCGGGCGGCGTCCTGTTCCGACAGGACCTCGGTGCGCTCCAGCGCCTCGGGCGGGAGCGTCCAGATTTCGCGGTAGCCCGACACGCGGCGACCGTTCAGCAGAAACACGGGATCGCCGCCGCTGGCCGAACTGGTCAGCGGTTTCAGGAGGCTGGCGAGCTGCTCCATGCTGGTCGCGCCCAGCGCGCGGAGCGCCGCGGCGTCGAGCACCGCGACCGGGGCGGCGTCGCCGATCGCCGAGCCGGGCGGGCGCTTGCCGGTCACGACGATCTCGTCGTCGCGGGGTTCGGCATCCTCCTGCGCGGCGGCGGGCAACGGCATCGACAAGATCGCGGCTCCGGCCAGCGTTCGCCCCACTGCCGTCCTCATCCGCCGCTCCGTCGTCGTTAAGCCACCGGGACTAGGGGCAGTTTCCGACCGAAACGTGGCGAAAAGCGGCGCGCGCCGGGCGGCCATGCAAAAAGGGCCGGCCCTCCCCTTTACGGAAAGGACCGACCCCATGTCCGACACCCCGTTACGCCACCGGAGGTGCCGGAAACCGGTTAGCGGCGGCAGTAGCGCGGCGCATCGGCCTTATCGATCGCCCGGCCGGCAACCGCACCGACGCCACCGCCCAGGATGGTGCCGAGCAGGCGGTCACCGCGGCCGGCCACCGTGTTGCCGAGCAGGCCGCCGGCGATCGCACCGATCACGGTGCCGCCATCGCCATTCTCGCAACGCTCGCCACGGGTGTTGGCATAGCGATCACGATAGTAACCGCGGTCGCCGCGATACGAACGATAGCCCCGGTAGTCGCGATACCCGCGATCATACCGGCTGTCGCGATAGTCCCGCTCGTAGCGGTCCCCGCGCCAGCTCTGCGCCGAAGCGGCGGTCGGAGCGGCGGCGGTGGCGACCGTGGCAAGCGCGGCAGCGGCAAGCGTCAGCTTCTTGAACATGGGTCTTCTCCCTCAAAACTTTGCGGCAGGATATCTGCCTGTGATTTGGGGTATGCGCCGATTCGCTTGAGCGGATACTGAATGCGCCTGTTAGCTGCCGTTCATTATTCTGGCGGAACGGTTGGGTGCGCTTGCCGTCACCCGGATCGGGTCCGGCGTGACGATGCAGGCTATGGTGGTGGATCGAAACGACCCGCCGCCCCTGCGGGTTTTGCTTTAGTTCCCCCGCGCAAAACCCTATATACTCGCTATGGCAACGAACCCCAATCAGAACGACTACGGCGCAGACTCGATCAAGGTGCTGAAGGGCCTGGACGCGGTGCGCAAGCGTCCCGGCATGTATATCGGCGATACCGACGACGGCTCGGGCCTCCACCACATGGTGTTCGAGGTGAGCGACAATGCGATCGACGAGGCGCTGGCCGGGCATTGCGACCGCATCCTCATCACGCTGAACGCCGATGGCTCGGTTTCGGTCGAGGATAACGGCCGCGGGATTCCGACCGGCATCCACAGCGAAGAGGGCGTGTCGGCCGCCGAGGTCATCATGACCCAGCTGCACGCCGGCGGTAAGTTCGAGAACACCAACGACGACAATGCCTACAAGGTGTCGGGCGGCCTGCACGGCGTGGGCGTGTCGGTGGTGAATGCGCTATCCGACTTCCTCGACCTGACGATCTGGCGTGAGGGCCAAGAGCACACCATGCGCTTCCGCCGGGGCGATGCCGAGGCGCCGCTGAAGGTCGTCGGACCGTCGGACAAGCGCGGGACCCGCGTGACGTTCCTGCCCAGCCCGGAAACGTTCAAGATCATCGAGTTCGATTTCGACAAGCTGGAACACCGCTTCCGCGAGCTGGCGTTCCTGAATTCGGGCGTGCGGCTGGTGCTGGTCGATGCCCGGCACGAGGAGCCGCGCGAGGTCGAACTGTTCTACGAGGGCGGGATCGCCGCGTTCGTGAAGTATCTCGACCGGACCAAGACGCCGCTAATGCCCGATCCGATCGCGATCCACGGCTTTCGCGACGATGTCGGCATCGACGTCGCGCTGGAATGGAACGACAGCTATTACGAGAACGTCCTGGCGTTCACCAACAACATACCCCAGCGCGACGGCGGCACCCACATGGCGGCGTTCCGCGCCGCGCTGACCCGTACCCTCAACAACTATGCCGACAAGTCAGGCATGTTGAAGAAGGAAAAGGTGTCGCTGACCGGCGACGACATGCGCGAGGGGCTGACCGCGATCGTGTCGGTCAAGCTGCCCGATCCGAAATTCTCGTCGCAGACCAAGGACAAATTGGTGTCGTCGGAGGTTCGTCAGCCGCTGGAAGCGCTGATGGCCGACAAGCTGGCCGAGTATCTGCAGGAAAATCCGGCCAATGCGAAGGCGATCATCCAGAAGGTGATCGACGCCGCCGCCGCACGCGAGGCCGCGAAGAAGGCACGCGAACTGACCCGGCGCAAGGGCGCGATGGACATCGCGTCGCTGCCGGGCAAGCTGGCCGATTGCCAGGAGCGCGATCCCGCCAAGTCCGAGCTGTTCTTCGTCGAGGGTGACTCGGCCGGCGGGTCGGCCAAGCAGGGCCGCGACCGCCATTTCCAGGCGATCCTGCCGCTGCGCGGGAAGATCCTGAACGTGGAGCGCGCGCGGTTCGACCGGATGCTCGCCAGCCGTGAAATCGGGACGATCATCACCGCGCTCGGCACCGGTATCCGCGACGACTTCAACCTCGACAAGCTGCGCTACCACAAGATCGTCATCATGACCGACGCCGACGTCGACGGCGCGCATATCCGCACGCTGCTGCTGACGTTCTTCTATCGCCAGATGCCCGAGATCATCGAGGCCGGGCACCTCTATATCGCCCAGCCGCCGCTGTATAAGGCGACGAAGGGCCGGTCGGAGGTGTACCTGAAGGACGACAACGCGCTCGACGAATATCTGGTCGAAGCGGGGGTCAACGCCTATGTGCTGGAAAGCGCGGGTGGTGCGCGCAGCGGCGACGATCTGAAGGCGCTTTTGAGTCATGCGCGGCGGATGCGCACGCTGATGCGCTATGTCCCGCGTCGCTACGACATGGGCATCGTCGAGGTGCTGGCGCTGGCCGGCGTGCTCGACCCGCAGATCAACGATGCCGACCGCCAGACGCGGCTGGACGATGCCGTGTCGCGCATCGGCCGCACCGATACCGAGGCGCAGTGGACCGCGCGCGTGACCGAGGATGGCGGGTTGCAGTTCCAGCGCCGTTGGCGCGGGGTGACCGACACCCACACCATCGAACCGGCGTTCCTGTTGTCGGCCGAGGGGCGCAAGCTGCACAGCCTGGCGGGCGAGGAAGCGGCGAGCTATACCGGTGTATCGAAGCTGGTGAGCGCACGCAGCGCCGCCGATCCGCTAGCCGAGCCCGAGGACGAGGCCCCGGCGGTCGCCGCCAAGGGCGAGACGCTGGTCGCACGACCCAGCCAGCTGCTCGACGCGATCCTGGCGGCGGGGCGCAAGGGCCTGTCGATCCAGCGCTACAAGGGGCTGGGCGAGATGAACGCCGAACAGCTGTGGGAAACCACGCTCGACCCGTCGAACCGGTCGATGCTGCGCGTCGCGATCGACCAGGCGGACGTGGCGGACGAAATCTTTACGCGGCTGATGGGCGACGTGGTCGAACCGCGGCGCGACTTCATTCAGGAAAATGCGCTGAACGTGGCGAACCTGGACGTTTGAGGCGTGCCGTATCCCCGCGCAGGCGGGGATCCAGGGTTACGGAGCGTAACGCCTCTGGCTCTGGATCCCCGCCTGCGCGGGGATACGGTCTTTGGTGGACGGGAGTCGTCCAACCCCACGCCGTACATCTTCCCTGATACCGTTCGGTTCGAGCAGCTTCGAGCTTGTCGAGAAGCGTCCGTCGAGAACCCTGTGTTCGGGGCACCCCCTTCTCGACTTCGGTTCTCGACAGGCTCGAACCTGCGCTCGAAGCGAACGGGGGCGGGAGAGGCCGCCCCTCAATCCAGCGCCATCGCCTCCGCGGCCAGTGCTTCCGCCTCGATCAACAACGCATCGTCGGCCGACCCCTGCGTCACCCGTTCGCGCCCGATCAGCACCAGCACCGGAACGGCGAGCGGACTGACCCGATCGAGCGTCACATGCCGGATGCGTGCCTGCGCTGTCTCCAGCAGCTTTGCCAGCCGCCCGACATCGGTCATCCGCGCGCGGGCATCCTCCCACGCCGCCTGCAGCAGCAAGTGGCCGGGTTCGTATTTGCGCAGCACGTCGTAGATCAGGTCAGTGGAGAAGGTGACCTGCTTCCCCGTCTTGCGCTTGCCGGGATGCTGGCGTTCGACCAGCCCGCCGATCACCGCGACCTCGCGGAACGCGCGTTTCAGCAGTGCCGACCCCTGTACCCAGTCGACGAATTCATGCTCCAAAATGTCGGGCGAGAACAGCGCGGCGGGATCCGTAATCGGTTCGAGGCCGTAGCAGGACAGCGCATAGTCGTTCGACACGAAGCCGATGGGTTTCAGCCCCAATGCCTCCATCCGCCGGGTTATCAACATGCCGAGCGACTGGTGTGCGTTCCACCCTTCGAAGCTGTAGGCGACCATGTAGTGGCGCCCCTCGTGCGGAAAGGTTTCGACCAGCAGCTCGCCTGGGCGGGGCAGGACCGATCGCCGCGCCTGGATCTCCAGCCATTCGCGCACGTCGTCGGGAAAGCGTGACCATTGCGACGGATCGGCGAGGAAGCCGCGCACCCGGTCGGCGAGGTTGGTCGACAGCGCCATCCGCGCGCCGCCATATTTGGGAATGCGCGCGGGCTTGCTACTGGCGCGCACGACCAGATCGGTCAGCTCGATCTTTTCGACCTCCAGGCTCATGCCCGAAAAGAAAAACGTATCGCCCGGCGACAGGGTGGAAGCGAAATATTCTTCGACCGTGCCCAGCCGGCGGCCATTCTTGAACCGCACGTCGAGGGTGGGCGCGTCGACGATGATCCCGGCGTTCAGGCGATGCTGCGCGATGAACGCCGGCTTGGTGACGGTCCACAACCCGTCGCTGTCGAGGCGCAGCCGCTTGAACCGGTCATAGGCCTTCAGCGCATAGCCGCCCTCGGCGATATAATGCAGCACGCGGTCGAACGTGTCGGCGTCCAGTGCGGAATAGGGCAGGGCAGCCTGCACCTCCGCCAGCATCTCGGCAGCGGCAAAGGGTTCGGCGCAGGCACAGCCCATCAGATGCTGTGCCAGCACGTCGAGCGCGCCGGGGCGGAACACCTCGCGGTCGAGTTCGCCCGCCTCCACCGCGTCGAGTGCCGCCTGCGCTTCGAGAAATTCGAAGCGGTTGCCGGGCACCAGCAGCGCCTTCGACACCTCGTCCAGCCGGTGGTTGGCGCGGCCGATGCGCTGGAGTAGGCGCGACGACCCCTTGGGCGCGCCCATCTGGATCACGCAATCGACATCGCCCCAGTCGACGCCCAGATCGAGGCTGGCGGTGGCGACCAGCGCGCGCAACTTGCCATCGGCCATCGCCGCCTCGACCTTGCGCCGTGCCTCGCGGTCGAGGCTACCGTGATGAATGCCGATCGGCAGCTGGGCGTCGTTGGCCAGCCACAGGTCCTGAAAGATCAGCTCGGCGAGGCTGCGGGTGTTGCAGAAGACGATGGTGGTGCGGTTGCGCGCGATCTCGCGCATCACCTGCGCGGCGGCATAGCGGCCCGAATGGCCCGACCACGGGATGCGGTCCTGCGGCAACAGGATGCGGATGTCGGGGTCGGCGCCCGGCTCCCCCTGCACCAATGTCACCGCATCGATGTCGCCATACGGCGCGAGCCATGCGCGATAGCCGTCCGGATCGGCGACCGTCGCCGACAGTGCGACCCGGCGCAGGGTCGGCGCAAAGCGTTGCAGGCGCGTCAGGCACAGCGCCAACAGGTCGCCGCGCTTGTCGGTGGCAAAGGCATGGACCTCATCGATGATGATCGTGCGGAGCGTCGCGAACAGCCGGTCGGCATCGGGATAGGACAGCAGCAGGCTGAGCGATTCGGGCGTCGTCAGCAGGATGTGCGGCGGTTTGCTGCGCTGGCGCGCCTTGCGGTCGGACGGGGTGTCGCCGGTGCGCGTTTCGACGCGGATCGACAGGTCCATCTCAGCGATCGGGGTCAGCAGGTTGCGCTGCACGTCGACCGCCAATGCCTTTAGCGGTGAGATATAGAGGGTGTGGAGGCCCTCGGTCGGGCTTTCGATCAGGTCGGTCAGCGTCGGCAGGAACCCGGCCAGCGTCTTGCCCGCACCGGTGGCGGCGACCAGCAGCGCGTGGTTGCCGGCGCGGGCGACGTCGAGCATGTCGCGCTGATGGCGGCGCGGCGACCAGCCGCGTGCGGCGAACCAGTCGATCAAGGGGGCGGGGAGGTCGCGCACTACGGCCAATGTAGGGCGGCGGGGGGCGGGCGCAACGCAGACCGTCTGCCGTATCCCCGCGGAGGCGGGGATCCAGAGCCGCGAACGACGGCGTCTGCGGCCCTGGACCCCCGCCTGCGCGGGGGTACGGTCAACGATGGCGTCCAAATGCTGGTTGTTCAGCGTGGACCCCCGCCTGCACGGGGTGCGGTCGTTGCTTGGTCGGCGTCAGACCGCCGTCATCGGCGCGGGCTTCCCCGCCGTCACCCGCCAGCGCGCGGTCGTCGCGGTCGTGAAGTCCGGCGTCGTCACGCTCGACACGGTGCGGAATTGCGCATCGGCATGGGTCGGCGTCAGGGTGAGTAGCAGATAGCCCTTGCGGTCCTGATCGCAGTAGCGGACTTCGGGGGCGTCCTTTTCGATCACCTTGCCGAGGCCGGGCAGCAGCGAGCCATAGGACGGGCTGGAGATCGCGGTCGCGCCGAATTCGTTGGCGACCAGCCGGCCCGAATCGTCGTGCAGGTCATTGGCCCAGCCGGCATGGCTGTCGCCCGACAGCACGATCGGGTGCGACTTCGCCCGGCGGAACGCGGCGTACAGCCGCTCGCGCGCCGGGGGATAGCCGTCCCAGCTGTCGAAATTGAACGGCAGCCCGGCGCGGTACGACCGCTGCCCGGCGGCGATGCGCGGGGCATAGGCGGCGGGCAGGCGGTTGAGCAGGTCGGCAAAGCCCTGCGCGCCCATGTCCTTGACCAGATCGGGGCCGGGCACGCGCGCCATCACCACCTGGTTGCCCAGCACCTGCCACGGGCGCTTTGCCTTGACCGACCGGGCGAGTTCGCGCTCGACCCAATCCTGCTGCCCGCGTCCCAGCAGCTCCCGGTCGGGCCGTGCGCGGATCGCCATCATCGCGGCGTAATCCTCCGGCCCGATCCCGGCCCCCTTGGGCGCGGCCTGTTCCGACCGCGCAAGCAGCCGGGTTTCGACCATCACCAGCGTGGCGAGGTCGCCGAAATCGAAGCTGCGGTTGATCGCCGCCCAGGGCTGGCCGGGCCTGGGATCGCGAATCGGCATCCATTCGAAATAGGTCTGCATCGCCGCCGCCTTGCGCGTGGCCCAGTCGCCCTCGGTCTTCGCGTCGTGGTTCTCCGCACCGCCGACCCAGCTGTCATTGGCGGTTTCATGGTCGTCCCAGACGCAGATGAACGCGGCGCGGGCGTGCGCCGCCTGCATCGCGGCGTCGCGCTTCACCTGCGCATGGCGGGTGCGATAATCGGCCAGCGTCACGATCTCATGGGCGGGTTCGGGCAGGCGGTTCAGCTTGCGGCCGATCTCCGCGCCATACCCCTCCGCGCCATATTCATAGATGTAGTCGCCCAGATGCAGCACCGCGTCGACGCGGGGTTCGGCGGCGATCGCGGTGTATGCGTGCCAATAGCCGCCGGGATAGAGCTGGCAGGAGACGACCGCCAGCGCGACGTCTGTCGTGCGCCCACGCGGCAGGGTGCGGAAGCGGCCCTTGGGCGAGGTGGTGCCGTCGGGCGCGGTGAACCAGAACCAGTATTCGGTGCCGGGCTTCAGGCCGGTCGCCTCGACCTTCGCCGTAAAGTCGCGCGCGCCCCGCGCGGTGGTGCGGCCGGTGGCGATTGCTGCGCCGCCCCCGCTTTCCGCGACATGCCAGTCGAGCGCGATGTCGCCGCGGTCGTCCGAAGCCGGCGTCGCGCGGGTCCACAGGATCGCGCCATCGGCCGCCGGATCGCCGCTGGCCACGCCGTGCAGGAACCGGGTGGCGGGCGCTGCCTCGGCGATCGTCGGCAGGGTCAGGGCGGCGCTGCTGCCCATCAGGCGGAGGGCGTCGCGGCGGTTCAGGGTCATGGGGCACGGCCTTTGTCGAAACGATATGCGCGGCGTCCTATGCCCGGCATGCGACAGGTCCGTGACGTCATCGACCTGTCATTCCCGCCCCCTAGAGGCCGCGCCGTCAATAGGGGGATATTGCATGAAAACCTGTCTGCGCTCGACCATCGCCATGCTCGCGATCACATGCTCGACCACCGCCTTCGCCCAGGCCAATGTCCAGCCGCAGGGCGACGATGCCGACGAAATCGTCGTCACCGCGCAAAAGGTCGAACAGCGGATCGAGGACGTGCCGGTCACCGTGACGGCGGTGACGGGACAGAAAATGGCCGACCTCGGCGTCTCGACGCTGGCCGATGTCGCGCAATATATTCCGGGCCTCGTCGTGCAGGAGCAGAGCGCGAACAATCCCGGCTTCGTCATTCGCGGCATCACGTCGGATTCGGGATCGGCGCAACAGGGCGCGCGCGTCACCTTCTATTACAACGGCGTCGATATCAGCCGCTCGCGCGGGGCGTATCAGGACCTGTTCGACCTGGAGCGGATCGAGGCGGTGAAGGGGCCGCAGGCGACGCTGTTCGGCACCGCCGCCGCCGTCGGCGCGGTATCGATCCTGTCGGCCAAGCCGAAGCCCGGCTTCGCCGCCGACCTCGCCGCCTCCTACGGCAATTTCAACCGAACGCAGGTGTCGGGGATGGTCAATGCCGGGGGCGACACGCTCGCCGCGCGCCTCGCCTTCGCCTACAAATATCGTGACGGCTATGTCCGCAACATCGCGGGCGATGCCGACGTGCCGAACCAGAATCAGGGGCGCGTCGATCAGGACGACCTGAACGGGCAGGACCAGCGCGGGATTCGCGGGTCGCTGCGCTGGACGCCGACCAGTGCGGTCACCGCCGACCTCGTGCTGACCTATGACGGGCAGCGCAATCCGGGCACCGCGTTCAAGAGCCGCGCCTTTGCGCCGACCGGCGGGCAGACCGGTGATTACGGCACTGCCGAACTGTCGGGTTCGCCCTACAGCCGCGAGGTGCTGGGCAAGCGCAAGCTCGGCCTCGACCGCGATGTGTATGATGCGAACCTTACCGTTTCGGTCGATCTGGGGCGCGGCGTCACCTTCACCACGGTCAACGGTTATCGCCGGTTCAACAGCCTTGAGACGTTCGACGCCGATGGCGGCCCGGCCTGGTATCTGGAGTTCGCCGAGGATGCGAAGGGCGATCAGTGGAGCCATGAAGGCCGCTTCAACTTCACCGGGGACAAGGCGCGGGCGTCGTTCGGGTGGAACGCCTTCTTCGAAAACGGTTTCCAGCGCGTGCCGTTCTCGAGCGAGGAGGGGACCTATCTCGCCTGTTCGGTGAGCGCCGGTTTCGCGCCGATCCGCGCGGCGCTGAACCAGGCGGGCATTCCGACGGGGCCGAACTGCGTCGCGGCCAACGGCATGGTGCCGGGCGCGCGGGCGACGGCGGTGCTGTCGCGGGGCGCCCTGACCGAACTGCCCTATGCGGCGGAGTTCACCAATTTCGGCAACAACGACACCTATTCGATGTTCGCCGATGCGACCTGGATTCCGGTCCCCGCGCTCGAACTGACCGCCGGTGCCCGCGTGCTGATCGAGGATCGCCAGTCGGGCTATAGCTCCATCCAGCCCTTCTCGCGGCTGCTCGCCGGGGCGGGGGTGTTCACCAGCCTGCTCGGCACCGCCAATACGAACGGCGCGAAGTTCGAGGCGCAGCGCAGCTTTGCCGCCGTCCTGCCGCGCTTCAACGCGCTGCTGCGCCTGTCGGATGCGGTCAACCTGTACGCGACGGTCAGCAAAGGCCGCCGCTCGCCGGTGGTGCAGCTGGGCGCAGCGCGCACCGGCAGCAGTGCGACGGCCGGCGTGATCCCGAACCTGCAGGTCGTGCCCGAGGAACTGGTGTGGAATTACGAAGGCGGCATCAAGGGGCGGGTGGGTCCGTTCACCGGCGCGGCGTCGGTCTTCTATCAGCGCTATGACGGGTTCCAGGTGTCGGTGACCGAAAACGGCGTCACCACCTCGCGTTCGGCGGGGTCGGCGGACAATCTGGGCGTCGAGCTGGAGGGCACGTTCCGCGTCGGGCAGGTCCTGTCGCTGTTCGGGACCTTCGCCTATCTCGACGGCGGGATCGGCGACGATGCGACCAATGGGGTATTCGCGGGCAATCGCTTCCGCCTGCAACCCGACATGACCGCCTCTGCGGGTGCCAACCTGCGGGTGCCCGTCGGATCGGCAACCTTCTATGCCGTGCCGAACCTGACCTACCGGTCGAAGGTGTTCTTCGAACTGCCGAACCGCGAGGCGATCTCGACGCCGGGCTATACGCTGGTCAACCTGCGTGCGGGCGTGGAGCTGGGCGAGCGGTTCACCATCGGCGGCTTTGCGCGCAACCTGACCGACGAGCGCTATCTGATCGATGCGGGCAATACCGGCGGCGGCTTTGGCGTGCCGACCTATATCCGGGGCGAGCCGCGCTTCTACGGGCTGGAGCTGGGTGCGCGGTTCTGACGGGCAAAAAAACGCCGGTGCCACGGGGAGTGGCACCGGCGTAAGGTACTGGGAGATCAGAAGCTGAAGCGGGCGGTCGCCGAAATGGTGCGGCCGTTGATCGAACGCGCCCGGATGATGCCGTTCGCAGGGATCGCGCCTTCTTCCGCTTCGGTCAGGCCGATCGTGTCGAACAGGTTGTTCGCGTTGACCGAGAACTGGACCTGCTCCGCCGGGCGGAACTGCACGAAGGCGTTGACCTGCGTATAGCCCGGCAGCTTCAGCTGGTTGCTGTCCTGCGCATAGCTCGACGTGGTGCCGATGACGTTGGCGCCGACCGTGAACTGGTCGACCTCGATCTGCGGCGTGGCCGAGAAGACGAACTCCGCCTGGCGACGCGGGCGATTGCCGACGGTTGCCGGGTTCACCGCGTCGCTGACGATCTTCGCATCGGTCCACGTGCCGCCGGCGGTCAGGCTGAACGGCCCGCGCTTGATATTGCCCTCCAGCTCGACGCCATAGGCGCGGTAGTTGCGGTCGAAGAAGCGCTGGGTCGTCGCCTCGAAATTCTGCTCCTCGGTGCGCGCCCAGAAACCGGTGGCGTAGAAGGCGACGCCGTTCGCCCGATACTTCATGCCGGCCTCTGCCTGGCGGACGATATCGACCGCCGCGTCGCGATTGAGGAGGCCGCCGGTGGTGGTGCTGACGGCGGGTCCGAACAGCAGCCGGTCGGCATTGGCGCGCCCGCCGCGGCTGTACCGGCCGAACACCGCAAGGTCGGAGCTCAGGCGATAGTTCGCGCCGAGCGAATAGGACCAGTAGTTGAAGTCATAGTCGACCGGCGCCGGGCTGTTCAGCGGGATCACCGCGACGCGGCGTTCGGCATCCGAAATCACGCCGTCGCCATTGATGTCGCGGGTGACCGTGCCGACGCGCCCGCCGCCCAGATCGGCACCCGACACCGTGCCCTTGGCCTGCCCGAAGTCATAGCGCACCGACCCGTCGAGCGTCAGCGCACCGCCCGACCAGTTGAGCGAGGCGAAGGGCGCGTTGGTGTCGTAGTTCAGGTCGTAGCTGCGGCGGCAGCATCCGCCGAAATAGCTGGCGGCATAGCCGTACACGCCGTTCTGCGTGATCGACGTGCCGACCGCGTTGCGGACATTGACCAGCGCCGCATTGCCGCCACCCACCACGTCGGACAGCAGCGACGTCCACAGCCAGTCGGTGTCGATCGTCTGGCGCGACTTGTAGAAGCCGGCGGTCAGGCCGAGAGTCCCGCCGCCCAGCGCAATGTCATGGGTCAGGCGGAAATCGTTGGTGATGTTGTCGAGGCTGTTGAGCTTCGTGTCGAACACCACGATTTCGGCGAGCAACCCGTTGCCGTTGAGTGCGGCGGGGTTGGCGATCACGCGGCCGGCATTGGGGCCGGTTGCGTAGCTGAGCGTCGAGCCTGCGCCGGCCAGCGCGGTGGCGATGGTCGCCGCCGAATCGACATTGGCCGGGAAGTTCGAGATGAAGCGCCCGGAAATGTCCGAATAGCGGAAGCGGTTGGTGACGCTCCACCCCTCGGCCAGATCGAACTTCGTTTCGAAGCCGACCGCCTTCACCACCGGATGCTGCCCGTCGCGGATGTCGTTGACGACCGGGTTGTTGCCGCCGTCCAGCGTCAGGTTGCGGGTGATGTTGGGCGAATGCAGCGTGTCGCGGTTGATCGAGAAGCCGGCGATCTCGCTGAACTTCGGATCGTCGTTGGTGCCGCTGACCCGGATCGGGTTGGGCAGGTAGGCGATGGCGCGATCGTCGAGATACTTGCCATAGACGCGGACATAGCCGCCGGCGAATTCCTTGGTGACGTTCAGCTTGATCTGCCCGCCGCGATTGGCGTCATAGCCCGCCTGACGCGGGCCGGTGCCGAAGCGGTAGAAGCCGCCGACATGGACGCGCAAGCTATCCGACAGCTTCTTGCCGTACGAGAAATCGGTGCGGAAATCGCGATAGTCGATGCCGGTCGACCCCTGCACCACCGCGCCTTCGCGTTCGCCGGTGTCGGAGATCAGGTTGATGACGCCGCCGGGCGAGTTCGAGGCGAAGGTCGAGGCCGAGCCGCCACGGATCGCCTCGACACGGGCGACATTCAGGTCGGCGCGCAGGAAGATGTCGGCATTGCCGAAGGTGATGTCGCCATATTCGAGGATGGGGAGGCCGTCTTCCTGCAGCTGCAAGAACTTCGACCCGCCCGATGCGACCGGCAGGCCGCGCACCGCGATGTTGGCGTTGCCTTCGCCGCCCGAGCTTTCCGAGCGCACGCCGGGGATGTTGCGGAACAGTTCGGCGACCGATCGCGGCGCGGTGGTCTGGAGCGTCGCCTGGTCGAGCGAGCTGACCGACACCGAGCTGTCGAGCCGGTTCTGCCCGCGCGCGACGCCGGTGACGATGATGTCGGCATCGGCGGCGGCGGTGTCGTCGGCAGGCTGGGCGGTATCGGTCGCGGGTGCGTCGGCGCTCTGCGCAAGGGCAGGCAGCGGCAGGGCAAGTGCGGTCGATGCGAGCAGAATATGGAACGCCTTCATGGTCCCCTCCTTGGGATATGGCCCGGCCGTTACCGGTGTACGACTCGAACATTATCGTTGCTGCAAACGATTGCAAAGTTGTGCGCCATAACAATTGCAATGGATTGCATAAGGTGTTGCCATACGGTCACACCTATTGGCTGCACCGGGCGGCGTCATCGATCGGTAACGCAGACGTAACCCGCGTTTCATCGCCGACCGGCAGGGGGCTGGCCACACAGGAAGCCAGGCGCTTCCGAGGGGGAACAGACATGGTTGCTATTTTCACCCGCGCGACGCGGGCCGTCTTCGTGCGCGCATTGCTCGGCGGTGCCGCGATCCTGCCGACCGCCGCCTTCGCCGCACCGCCGGAGGAAACGCCGGTCGCCGCCGCGCCGGGCGAGGACGAGGCGCAGGAGATCGTCGTGCAGGGCAGCCGCCCGATCGCCGAATCCGAAGCCGCCGCGCTGGAGATTCAGCGCAACAGTCCGGCGCTGGTATCGGTCATCGCCTCCGACGCGGTGGGCCGCCTGCCCGACCAGAACGTCGCGCAGGCGATCAGCCGCTTGCCCGGTGTCGGCGTCGAACGCGACCAGGGTCAGGCCCGCTACGTCAATTTGCGCGGCGCGCCCAAGCGCTGGACCACGCTGTCGTTCGACGGCGTAAACGTCGTCAGCCCCGAAGGGCGCGCGGCGCGCTTCGATTCGATCCCCTCGGCGATCGCCAAGCAGATCATCGTGCGCAAGGCGGTGACGCCCGACATGGTGGGCGAAACGATTTCGGGTAACGTCGACATCATCACCCGCTCGGGCTTCGACCAGAACGGGTTCCATGTCGCGGGCAAGGCCGGCTACGGCATCGTCGAGCTGGGCGACCGCCGTGAATTCGAAGGGTCGCTGGTCGTGTCGGACCGGTTCGACACCGGCATCGGCGAATTCGCCATCGCGTCGTCGGCCAGCCTGTACCGGCGCGGCATGGTGACGGACAATTTCGAAACCGACTGGGAAAGCGTCGATCAGGACCGCCGCCCCGTTTTCGCCGACCGCATCTGGGCGCGTGAGACCGAGAACAAGCTCTATCGCCTGGTCCGCAAGAATTACGCGTTGTCGACCCGATTGGACTGGAAGCCGGCGCCGGGCCACCGCCTCTTTGCCGAAACCATCTATTCGGCGTTCCAGGATGATGAACAGCGCAACAACTATATCGTCGACCTCGACGACCAGCAGTCGCGCACGCCCACCGGCACCGTCGCCTGCACCGTCAACGCGACCCCGGCGGCCGGCACCACCGGCTATGCCGACATCTGCACCGGCAATACCCCGTTCAAGGGGACGGTGTACGGCATCGACCTGAATTCGAACTTCACGGTGCGCGCCTACAAGCAGTCGGTGTTCACCAACACGCTGGGCGGCGACCACGACCTCGATACGTGGCGCGTGTCGTGGCGGGCGAACTATACCCGCTCGATCGACGACCGGACGCAGCCGGCGCAGCTGAACTATGACAGTCCGTCGTTCGGCACCAACGGCGCGAACGCCGCCAACCGCCTGACCGTCGGCTATGACTTCACCGATCCGCAGCTGGCGAAGATCGCGCTGTACCGCACGATCCGCAACGCCAACGGCACCTTCGCCCGCGGCGACCGGGTGACGGCGATCGAGGATTTCCCGCGCTCGCTCGCCCGTCTGCGCTCGCTGCTCGCGGCCGATACGACCGATGCCTATACCGCGCGGATCGATCTGCAGCACGACGTCGACGGCCTGTTCGGCGACAAGACGACGTTTGCCTTCGGCCTGCGCTTCGACGATCGTACCAAGTCGGTCGACGAACGCCTGCTCGAACTGAACAGCGCGGCGCAGTTCAGCGCGGCGGGCATCCCGACCGGCTATGGCCAGATCGCGATCCCCGGCGGGTTCCAGGGCAAGCTACCGCTCGGCTACACCTTCCAATATTTCGGCAAGGATCAGATCCTCGACCTGATCGACCGGGCGAAGACGGTCGGCAGCTATGTCGACCAGCGCGCCAACCTGTACGACGTGAACGAGCGCATCTATTCGGCGTACGGCATGGCGACGGTCACGACCGGCTGGGGCAACATCATCGGCGGCGCGCGGATCGAGCATATCCGCAACAAGTCTTCGGCGTTCGTGACCGACGGCAAGACGTTCACTCCGCTGAGCGTCGATCGCGACATGACGCTGATCTATCCCAGCCTGCACATCAATTACGACGTGACGCCGCAGATGAAGGCGCGGCTGTCGTTCAACACCGGCGCGGCGCGGCCCGATTATGACCAGCTGCGCCCGAACCTGAGCTACAACGACGCCAACCTGACGATTTCCGGCGGCAATCCCGATGCGAAGCCGGAAAAGGCGATGGGCGTCGACGCCTATGTCGAATATTATGTCGCGCCTGCCGGCTTCCTGTCGTTCGGTGCCTATTACAAGCGGCTGCGCGACGTGCTGTTCGACACCAGCCGCACCTTTGGCAGCGACATCCTGAACTTCGGCGGGGCCGACCGGTCGCAGTACGTCTTCTCGACCATCGATAATGGCGGCAGCGGGTCGATCGTCGGGATCGAGGGCGCGATCCAGCAGCAGCTCGACCCGTTCGTCGGTGACCTCGGCCTGCCCGACTGGATGGGCGGGTTCGGCGTGCAGCTGAACGCGACGCTGAACCGCAGCCGCGCGGAGACGCCGGATGGCCGCCGCGTGCCGCTGCCCGGTGCGTCGAATGCGGTCTACAATCTGGGCGTCTATTACGAGAAATACGGCTTCTCGGCGCGGGCCCAGTATCAGAACCGGTCGCGCTGGCTGGACGAGCTGGGCGATTTCCAGGTCATCAACGGCGTCAATCGCGGCGTCGATGGCGGCGATTTCTATTGGGCGAAGGACAACGAACTCGACGCGTCGATGCGCTATGCGATCAACCGCAATGTCGAACTGTTCGGCAATTTCAGCAACCTGCTGGGTGGGCCGGGCCGGCGCTATGTCCGCGACACGCGCTATACCATCGAGCGCGAGACGTTCGGTCGCCGCTATCAGGCCGGCGTGCGGGTGAATTTCTGATGCGGCGGGTAGCGTTCGCAGCGTTGCTCGGCGGGTGTGCGGTAACGCCCCCGCCGGCCATGCCCACAGCCGCTCCACAGGTCGCGGCGGCGGCGGAGACCGATCCGGTCCATACCGCCGCCGACGCCGCCGACGATCCCGCCATCTGGCGCAACCGGCGCAATCCGGCCGCCAGCCTGGTGATCGGGACCGACAAGAAGGCCGGCATCCATGTCTACGACCTGTCGGGCAAGCGGCTGAGCTTTACGCCTGCCGCACGGCTCAACAATGTCGATCTGCGTGACGTGGGTGGCCGGGTGATCGCGGCGGCGAGCGACCGGGCCGACGAGCGCCAGGCGCATGTCGCGCTGTTCACGCTAGATACGGTGGCAAAGAAGCTGGTGCCGATGGGGCGGTATCCGGTCGGCGCGGGCGAGGCCTATGGCATGTGCCTGTGGACGCGTGCGCGCGACAAGGCGCTGTTCGGCTTCGTCGTGATGAAGGACGGGCGGATCGACCAGGTGTCGATCGATCTGGCCGGCGCGACGCCAGTGGTGCGTACCGTGCGGTCGATGAAGGTCGCCAGCCAGGCCGAGGGCTGCGTGGTCGATGACCGCACCGGAGTCCTGTATGTCGCGGAGGAGGATGTCGGGCTGTGGCGTTTCGCCGCCGATCCCGCCGCCCCGGTTGAGGGCACCGCGATCGCGAAGGTCGACGGCACGACGCTGGTCGCCGATGCCGAGGGGCTGGCGCTGGCCCCCGCCGGGCGCGACGGCGGCTATCTGGTTGCCAGCAGCCAGGGCGACAACGCCTACACGCTCTACCGCCTGCCCGGCGTCACCTATGCCGGGCGCTTCCGCATCGGTGGCGGCGCGATCGACGGCACCAGCGAGACCGACGGGATCGAGCTGATCCCCGGCAATTTCGGGCCGAAATATCCAAAGGGGCTGATGGTCGCGCAGGACGGCGACAACGCGCCCGACACGCAGAACTTCAAATATGTGTCGTGGGCCGACGTGCTGAAGGCATTGCGGCTCCGCTGACGTGGCCCGCGCGCGGCGGTCACCGCTGCGCGCGCGGCTTCCACGTGATGACGCGGTAGATATAGCCGACCACGATCGCCGCCGACATCGCGATGGCGACCGGCCCGACATAATGGTCGAGCTGTTCGAAATTCGACCCCAGCCACAGCCCGGCATAGGCCAGCACCGCATTCCAGATGATGCTGCCGGTGAAGGTCGCGAGGAAGAAGCGCCAGCGCGGCATGCACGCCATGCCCGCGGGCAGCGAGATCATGGTGCGGAAGGTGGGCATGAAGCGGAAGATGAAGACCGTCGCACCGCCATGTTTGCGGAAGAAGCGGTGCAGCTTTTCCACATCCTCCCACTCGACCGTCAGCCACCGGCCCCAGCGGTCGACGAACGGCTTCAACCCCTGATAGCCGAAGCGCCGCCCGATCGCGTACCAGAAGTAGTTGCCGGCGGTGGTCCCGGCGGTGCCCCACAGCAGCAGCGGCACCATCGCCATGTCGCCGCGCGCCACCGCCATGCCGCCCAGGCCCATGATGACCTCCGACGGGATCGGCGGAATTACATTTTCCAGCGCCATCAGCAGGAAGATGCCGAGATAGCCACCGCGCGCGATCGCATCGAGGATGAAGGTCGTCATGGGGATGGGGAACGTGCGGGGCGGGGTTTCGTGCCTTCATTGTCTGATCCAGCGCTGCTGGATCAGCGCGGCACCGGCCCGCTCCCCCACCCGACCACCCACAGCGTATCCTGATTGGGTGGTCGGGTGGGGGAGCGGGCCGGTGCCGCATCCGCGTGAGCGGATCAAATCTTAGCCCGCCGCCACTCGCGCCTCGATCGCGTCCCAGATCATGCCGGCGACGTCGGTCCCGTCGAACTTCTCGATCGCGACGATGCCGGTCGGCGAGGTTACGTTGATCTCGGTCAGCCATTCGCCGCCGATCACGTCGATCCCGACGAAGATCAGCCCGCGCCGCTTCAATTCCGGGCCGAGCGCGGCACAGATTTCGCGTTCCTTGTCGGTCAGCTCGGTCTTGGCCGCGGTGCCGCCGACCGCCAGGTTCGACCGGATCTCGCCTGCGCCGGGCAGGCGGTTGACCGCGCCCGCGACCTCGCCATCGACCAGCACGATCCGCTTGTCGCCCTTCGCCACGGCGGGCAGGAACGCCTGGACCATATGCGGCTCGCGATAGGCGGTGTTGAACACCTCGATCAGCGACGACAGGTTCTGCGCATCGGCATCGATCTTGAAGATCGCCTTGCCCCCATTGCCGTGCAGCGGCTTCACCACGATCGAGCCGTGTTCGTTGAGGAACTCGCGCGCTTCCTCGACCGAGCGGGTGATGAGGGTGGGGGGCATGAAGCGCTGATAATCCAGCACGAACAGCTTTTCAGGCGCATTGCGCACCGACGCCGGATCGTTGACCACCAACGTCCGGTCGCTGATCCGCTCCAGCAGGTGCGTCGCGGTGATGTAGCCGAGGTCGAACGGCGGGTCCTGCCGCATCAGCACGACATCGGCCTGCTCGCCCAGATCGAGGCTGACGGGATCGCCGAACACGAAGTGATCGCCGACGACGCGCTGCACCGTGACCGGATGGGCGCGGGTCCATACCCGGTCGCCCGACTGGTTGAGGTCTTCGGGCGCATAATGGAACAGCCGGTGCCCGCGCGCCTGCGCCGACAGCATCAGCGCAAAGGTCGAATCGCCCGCGATGTTGATGCCGGCAAGGGGGTCCATCTGGACGGCGACGGTCAGCGACATGGGGGCACACTCCGGTTGGTTGCCGCTCAGGTAGGGGGCTGGCGGGGGAAAGTCACGGGGGGAGCGACCTACCGCAGCGGCTTGCCCGAATCCTTCCACTTGTCGAGCACCTGCGATTCCGGGGGCAGCGTGTCCTTCGGCTCGGCAAGGGGTGTCGGGCTGGCGGCAGGCGTCGGCGGCGCGACGACGGGGGTGGGCAGGAGCGGCACCGTCTGCACTGGCACGGCGGCCTCTGGCGTCGGCGTCGCGGGCATGGGACGCAGCGGCCCCGGCATCGGCTCCATGCCGATATAGCGGTCGCTGAACGCGGCGGGGGTGCCCCACCACCCCTTCCACCGGTGGAAGAAATGCGCGCCGAACACGCCGGTCATCACCAGCGCGCGGTTCCACGACGGGGTGACGGCATAGGTGTGGTAATGCGTCGCCAGCCCTACGGCTGCGAACACGTCGCCCGACAGCGCGCGCGCGGCGACCCGGCGCGACCGCAGCCAGACCGACGGCGCCGGCACCCGCGCCATCGCCCCGTCGCACGCAAAGCTGAACTGGCAGACCGGCCGATCCGACCCCTGGAATACCACGCCGCACACGGTGGCGGGAAAGGCGGGATGGCGCACGCGGTTCAGCACGACCTGTGCCACCGCGCGCTGCCCGGCATCGGGTTCGTTGCCGGCCTCGTAATAGATGGCGGTCGTCAGGCATTGCAGCGCGCGCGCCCGGTCGAGCTGGCTGCCGCGCAGCACGAACGGCCGCGCCGGCTGGATCGAGGCGTCGCCGACATCGGCGTCGACATTTGCCGGGAGGGCAGGGAGCGGCGCGGTGCCGGTCTCCCCCCGCCGTACCGGCGCGTCGGCCAGCAGCTGCGCTGCGCCCGGGAAATGGTCGTCGGCTTCGTATCCGGTGGCGGCGGCCGGCGGCGGCGCGGGCGGATCGCGATGCTCGCGTGCGGCGATCCCCGCGCGCACCGCGATCGCCCCGCCAATCAGCAGCAGGGCTGCACCGGCGATCCTGCGCGTGCGCCGGTCGAGGGGGGGGAGGGCCGCCATGTCGCAGGACCTAGCCGGAAAAGGTATCGAAAGTCGCAAGATTTGAAATGGGTTAACGGAAACCTATCCCGTCACCCCGGGCTTGACCCGGGGTCCCGCTTCTTAACGACCGTCGAAGAAGGAGAAGCGGGACCCCGGATCAAGTCCGGGGTGACGAGAGCGTTTTACTTCACCCCCAGGTCCGCGCGGCTCAGATCGATCGATGCCGCCGGGATCACCACCAGCTGCGGATAGGCGGCGCGGAGCGGTTCGAGGAACTGCTTCGCGTCGCCGACCACGACGATGCTTGCCGCCTTCGGGTCCATGACCCTTGCCGCCGCCTGCTGCACCGCTGCCGGTCCGACCGCCTCGATCGAGGGGAGGAAGGTCGCAATGCGCGCCAGCGGCACGCCGTCCGACACATAGGTGACGATCGTGCCCGCGATGCCGCTGGTGCGTTCGATGGTGCGGCCGAAATTGCCGGTCAGCACCGCCTTGCGCGTCGCCAGTTCGGCTTCCGGGGCAGGCTCGGCACCCATGCGGCGCATCTCGTCGGTGATGATCTTTACCACCTCCGGCGCGGACGGGTTCTTGGTCTGCGTCGACGCGCCGACCGCGCCGCCATTGCGACGCGCGTCCAGTTCGGATCGGGCACCGTACGCCAGTCCGCGCTTGATGCGGATTTCCTGGTTCAGTCGCGACGAAAAGCCGACGCCCAACGTCGCATTGGCGACGGCGGCGGGGAAATAGGCCGCGTCGCTGCGGGCGATGCCCGGCCGGGCGACGACCACGCCGGCCTGTCCGGCGCCGGACATGTCGACGACGATCACGCGCGGGGCGGGCGGTGCGACCTCCGGCGGGCGGGCCGGCGTCGCTTGCGGCTGTCCGCGCCAGTCGCCGAACAGCTGCGTCGCCAGCTGCATGCCCGCGTCCGGCGTAATGTCACCGACCAGCACCAGCGTCGTCTGTTCCGGCTGCCATGCGCGGCCATAGGCGGCGGTGATGTCGGCGCGGGTGATCGCCTTCAGCGTGGTCGGCGTGCCGCTGGCCGGGTGGCCGTACGGCGCGCCGCCAAACACCGCGCGATCGGCAACGAGGTTCGACAACTGCCCCGGATCGGTCAGCGCGACGCTGACGCCATCGATCGTCCGCGTGCGCAGCCGGTCGATCTCACCTTGCGCGAACGCCGGATTGCGCGCGACGTCGGCGAGGATGCCGAGCGCCGGTGCCGCCTGCGCCGATCCGACGGTCAGCGTGACATTCTGCGAATCCCAGCCCGCGCCGCTGCCGATGCTGCCGCCGAGCGATTCGACCGCGCGCGCGATTTCGGTCGCCGAACGCGTTTTGGTCCCTTGCGTCAGCAGCCCGGCGGTCAGTTCGCCCACCCCGGCACGGTTGTCGGGATCGGCGGCGGCCCCGCCGCCCGCGACCAGTGCGGCGGTGACCACCGGCACCCCGCGCTTTTCGACCAGCACGACGCGCATGCCGTTGGGCAGTCGGCGTTCGACCGGCACCGGAATCGCGACCTGTACCGGCGCAGCGGGCGCGGGCGGCAGGATGCGCTGGCCCTCTGCGGCGGGCGTGTGGATCGTGATGCCCGGTGGCACGGCCAGTGGGGCGGTGACCACGCTGTTGGCGACTGCGATCGTGTCGCTGGCGGCACCCGCCGGCTTGGGCGTATCGGGCAGGTAGCGGACGGTGGCGGCGCGGCCGGCGGCGAGCCACGTCTTCGCCACGCGCTGCACATCGGCGGCGGTGACGCGACCGATCGCGGCCAGCGCCTTGTCGGCGGCTTGCGGATCGCGCTCGACGATCACGCCCTGCGCCAGTGCCGATGCCTTGCCTTCCGCCGTCTCGCGCGAGAGCAGTTCGGCGGTGGTGATCTCGTTCTTCGCCTCGGCCAGTTCGGCGGCGGTCGGCGGGGTGGCGATGATGCTCGCGACCTCGCGCTTCAGTGCCGCTTCACCGTCCGCCACCGACTTGCCACCGGCGAGGATCGCGTAGAGCGACAGCGTGCCCGGACCCTGCTTGGCATCGAGCTGCACGCCGACATCCTGCGCGATCTGGTCGCGATAGACGAGGCTCTGGTGCAGGCGCGAATTGTCGCCGCCCGATAGGATCGCGTCGAGCACCTTCAGCGCCGCCTGATCGGGATGGTTGGCCGGCGGCAGCGGATAGCTGATGAGGATCGCGGGCAGCGGCGTGTTCGCCTCGTACACCGTCTTCGTCACCGGTTGCTGACGGACCGGTTCGCCGACGGTCACGCGCGGGATCGGGCGGTTGGGTTTCGCGATCGGCGCGAAATACTGATCGACCCAGCGGTTCAGCTGCGCAGGGTCGAAATTGCCCGCGACGACCAGCACCGCATTGTCGGGCCGGTAATAGGTCGCGTGGAACGCGCGGATATCGTCGATCGTCGCCGCATCCAGATCGGCGATCGATCCGATGCCCGGCCGGGCATAGGGATGGCGGCTATACGACACCATCGGCGCGTACAGGCCAAACAGCTTGCCATAGGGTTGGGCGAGGATGCGGCTGCGCAATTCCTCCTTCACGACCTCGCGCTCCGAGGCGAAGGTCTTGGGATCGACGACCAGCGTCGCCATCCGGTCTGCCTCGGCGAACAGCAGCCGCTGCAGGTGGTTGGCGGGCACCACCTCGTAATAATTGGTGTAGTCGTCGGCGGTCGACGCGTTGTTGTACCCGCCGACATCCTCGGTCAGCCGGTCGAGCTGTTCGGGCACCAGATTGCGCGTCGCCTTGAACATCAGGTGTTCGAACATGTGCGCAAAGCCCGACCGCCCTGCGGGATCGTCCTTCGACCCGACATCGTACCACACCTGCACCGACACGTTCGCGCTGGAGGTATCGCGAATGGCATAGACGCGCAGGCCGTTGGCGAGCGTGCGTTCGGTATAGGCGATCGGCGGCACGGTCGCGCTGGCGGCGGGGGCCGCCGGGGCGGGGCGCTGCTGCGCATGGGCCGGGCTAAGCAGGGCGGTCGAGATCAGCAGCGCAAGGCCGAAACGCATGGGGGACATTCTCCGGAACGGATGATGCGGCAAGGTGTGGGCCGCATCCCCCCGGAGTGTCAACGTATCATCGGTTACGAAGGGGGCGCTTCGCCGGCGCCCCGCCCGATATCAGCCCTTCTTGCGCCCCGAATTGGCATAGAGCAGCGCGGCGGCAAGGGCGGCGGATCCAATGCCGATGCTGATCGGCACCACCGGCCAGCCCTGTCCCTTGGACGGCTGCCGGGTGTCGGCGGCGGCGTCGGCAACGCGCTTCACTTCCTTGGCGGCGGCGGTCACTTCGTTCAGGTCGGTCTTGTCGGTCATAATCCTCTCCCTCTTGTCGGGGTTCAATGCTTGGGGGCGTTGTAGCGTGCCCGGAAATCGTCGGCAAAATCGGCAAGCGTATCGTTCGCGATCGCCGCGCGCAGGTCGGCCATCAGCGCCTGATAGAAATACAGGTTATGCTCGGTCATCAGCATCGCCCCCAGAATCTCGCCCGCGCGGACGAGATGGTGGAGATAGGCGCGGCTGTGGCCGTGGCACACCGGGCAGGCGCAGTCGGGATCGACCGGGGCCAAATCCTCGGCAAATTTGGCGTTGCGGATGTTGATCGGGCCTGAACGGGTGAACGCCTGTCCGGTGCGGCCCGACCGGGTCGGCAGCACGCAGTCGAACATGTCGATGCCGCGCTCCACCGCGCCGACGATATCGTCGGGCTTGCCGACGCCCATCAGATAGCGGGGCTTGTCCACCGGCAGCTGCTGCGGCGCATAGTCGAGCACGCCGAACATCGCCGCCTGCCCTTCCCCCACCGCGAGGCCACCGACCGCATAGCCGTCGAAGCCGATGTCGATCAGTGCGTCGGCGGAGGCCTTGCGCAAGCCTTCGTCGAGCGCGCCCTGCTGGATACCGAACAGCGCGGCGCGCGATGCGTGTTCCTCGCCCGAATCGAAGCCGGCGCGGCTGCGGCGCGCCCAGCGCATCGAGCGTTCCATCGCCTTGGCCTGTACCTCGCGGGTCGAGGTGGTCGGGACCAGTTCGTCGAATGCCATCACGATATCGGAGCCGAGCAGCCGCTGGATTTCCATCGAGCGTTCGGGGCTCATCAAATGACGCGTGCCGTCGAGATGGCTTTTGAATTCGACGCCATCCTCCGATCGCTTGGTCAACTCGGACAGGCTCATCACCTGATACCCGCCACTGTCGGTCAGGATCGGCCGGTCCCAGCCCATGAACTTGTGCAGGCCCCCCAGCCGCGCGACGCGCTCGGCGCTGGGGCGCAGCATCAGGTGGTAGGTGTTGCCAAGCAGGATATCGGCCCCCGACGCGCGCACGTCCTGCGGCTTCATCGCCTTCACGGTGGCGGCGGTGCCGACCGGCATGAAGGCGGGCGTGCGGATGTCCCCGCGCTGCATGGCGATGGTGCCGGTGCGGGCGCGGCCGGACGTGGCGGTGACGGTGAAGGCGAAACGGGGCGGCATAAGGCGAGCGGTCATGCCGGACGTTCTCTCCGCTGTCGACTCAAGATCCTCCCCGCGGAGCGGGGAGGATCTTTCGATCAGATTGCCGCCAGTGCCTGTTCGAAATCGGCGATCAGGTCGTCGGCGTCCTCGACCCCGATCGAGATGCGCACGAGGTTGTCGGTAATCCCCAGCGCCGCCTTGCGCGCATCGGGCACCGAAAGGTGCGTCATCCCCGCCGGATGGCTGGCCAGCGTCTCGGTTCCGCCCAGGCTCACTGCCAGCTTGGCGATGACCAGCGCATCGAGGAACGCGAACGCCTCGCGCTCGCCGCCGTTCAGGTAGAGCGAGAAGGTCGATCCGCCGCCGGTGCAGTGGCGGGCATAGATGTCGGCCTGCCGCTCCATGCCCTTCGCATCCTTCAGGAAGCCGAGATAGCCGACGCGTTCGACCTTGGGATGATCGCGGAGGAAGGCGCAGACCTTTTCCGCATTCTCGCCCGCGCGGCTCATGCGCAGTTCGAGCGTCTCCAGCGAGCGGAGCAGCATCCACGCGGTGTTCGGGTCGCAGATCGTGCCGATCGTGTTGCGCATCGACCGGATGGTGTTGATGTGCGCCTTCGACCCCAGCACGCCGCCCGCGACCAGATCGCTATGCCCGCCGGCATATTTGGTCAGCGAATAGACGACCAGATCGGCACCATGTTGCAGCGGTTGTTGCCACAACGGCCCGAGGAAGGTGTTGTCGATCGCGATCGGCGGCTTGTCGTCGCCGGTGCCGAACACCGCGTCGCGGGCGGCCGCGACCGCTTCGATATCGACCAGCGCGTTGGTCGGGTTCGCCGGGCTTTCGAGGTAGATCAGCGGGACGCGGCCCTCGGCCTGGTGCAGCACCGCTTCGATCTCGTCCTGCGTCGCGCCGGCGGGGAAGTCGAAATACTTGACCCCGAAGCGGCCGAGCACCCGGCCGATCAGCGTCTCGGTCGCGGCATAGAGCGGGCCGGAATGGATGATCGTGTCGCCGGGCTGGACCATCGACAGGAACAGCGTGGCAATCGCCGACATGCCGCTGGAGAACACCAGCGCGTCCTCCGCCGCTTCCCAGACGCCAAGGCGGTCCTCGAGGATTTCCTGGTTCGGGCCGTTGAAGCGCGAATAGACGAGACCCTCGGCCCCGCCCGGACGCTTGCCGGTCACCCCTTCGAAATGGCGCTTGCCCGCCGCCGCGTTGGGGAAGACATAGGTCGAAGTCGCGAAGATCGGCGGTTTCAGCGACCCTTCGGACAATACCGGATCATAGCCATGGCCCATCATCAGCGTCGCGGGGCTAAGCCGGCGGCCGCCGACGGTATCGACCGGCGGCTTGGGGCGGCGGCGCGGGGGGACGCCGGTCAGGTCGGCTTCGGTTTCGTTGGTCACGCGAATCTCTCCTATTTTCGGGAGAGCCTAACGATAGTTACGAAAGAAACCAACTCGGGCGAGCGTGCCCACCCGTCATTCCGGCGAGGGCTCAGGGCTGCGCCAGCCCGATCACCGACAGCTGCCGTCCGTAATCCGCCTCGCCACGATGCGTCGCGCGGCGGAAGCTGAAGAAGCGGTCCTCCTGCGCGTAGGTATCCTGCCCCAGCGCCTCGATCCGCCGGACGCCCGCTGCGGCGAGGCGGTGGACGACATAGGCTTCGAGGTCGAAGCGGGCATGGCTGGGGCGGTTCTCGGCAAAGAAGCGCTCATTCGCGGGATCGGTCGAACAGAAGCGTTCGACGAAGCCCATATCGACCTCATAGCTTGCTCGCGCGATGCACGGGCCGACGGCGGCGGCGATGCGGTCGGCACGCGCGCCGAGCTTTTCCATCTGGGCGATGGTCGCGTCGGTCACGCCGGCCAGCGCGCCCTTCCACCCGGCATGGGCCGCGCCGACGACACCCGCTTCCCGGTCGGCGAGCAGCACCGGCGCGCAATCGGCGGTCAGGATGCCGAGCAGGATGCCCGGCCGTTCGGTGACCATCGCATCCCCCTGCGGCCGTTCGCCATCGGGAAAGGCGGTCAGGACGCGGACGACCGACGCCGAATGGATCTGGTACAGCCCGCACAGCGCCGCACCGGGCAGCACCGCGTCGACGACGCGCGCGCGATTCTCGGCGATGGCGGCGGGATCCTCGCCCGATCCGAGGCCGGTGTTGAGGCCGGCGACGACTCCCGTCGATACCCCGCCGCGCCGCCCGAGAAACCCGTGCACCACGCCGTCCAGCGCGTGCGCGCGCAATACTTCGACCGTCATAGCGCCACCCGCATCACGTCATCCTCGTCCCGGTGGTTGCCGACCATGAAGTCATAGGTGCCGACCCGTTCGAACCCATAGCGTTCGTAGAACCGCCGGGCGCGGTGATTGTCGACGAAGACCGACAGGAACAGTTCGTCGGCACCGGTCCCGCGCGCCTTGGCCAGCATATGCTCCATCAGCGTCGCGGCGAGGCCGGTGCCCTGCGCTGCCTTGCGCAGATAGAATTGGCGCAGTTCGATCGCCACGCCGGTCGGCTCGAACGGCAGCGACGGCGGACCGAGCTTGGCATAGCCGACCGCCTCGTCGCCGGACATCGCCAGCACGACATAGAAACGCGGGTCGGTCAGTTCCGCCTCCCACGCCGCGACCGTGAAGCGCGCGAGGAACGCGGCAAGGTCGTCGGGGTGGTAGAGGTGGCCGAAGGTGTCGGCGAACGTCTCGGTGCCGATCTTCACCAGCAGTGCGGCATCGGCGACCGTCGCGTCACGCAGCACCAGCGTCATGCCGCGAACCCCGCCGGCACCGGCCAGCCGGGCGAGGTGATCGCGATTGCCTTGAACAGTGTGCCCATCTGCTCGTCCTCGACCAGCCGGTCGCGATCGGCGCGCAGGGCGTCGGCGCGCTCGGGGCTGCGGGCGGCCAGTGCCTGCGTGCGGGCATCGATGCCCAGCGCCTTCAGCAACACACCCTGATCGACCGGGCCATAGGCGACCGCGTCCTCGGCGCGCGCGGCCTCGATCAGCGTGCCGAAATCGACATGCGCGGTCAGGTCCTGTTCGCCCGGATCGTCATAAGGGTTGACGAAGCTGTGTCCGCGCACCGCCTGCAACGTGTCGCCCAGCGCGGGGCCGGCATACCCATAGTCGATGATGATCGCGCAGCCACCCTGCGCCACGATCCGCTTCGCCAGTTGGCGCAGGATCGCGACGGCGGCGGGGGCGGTTTCCAGCACCGATCCGATCGGGGCATCGCGGAAGGCGGGCGGGATGATCGGATCGAAGCCGCGCTGGCCCATCACCGGCAGGAACAGCGTGTCCTGACACGCGACCAGCCGCTCGCGCCAGCCGTCCGCCGTCTTGACCAGCTGGCGGATGGGGAGCGCATCGAAGAATTCGTTGGCGACGACCAGCAGCGCGCCGTCGTCGGGCAGGCCAACGGTATCGACCGCCCATTCCGCCTGCGGCACGCGCTTGGCCTGTTCGTCGCGCAGCGTCGGGCTGGTTTCGATCAGGTGCACCGGGGCCACGCAGCCCGCCGACGCCATCGAACGCAGCGCATCGGCGGCGAGCGTGCCGCGGCCCGGCCCGAACTCGACATAGCGCGCCGCCGGCCGCCCGGCACGGTCCCAGCTGTCGGCGAGCCCCAGGCCGATCAGCTCGCCGAACATCTGGCTGATTTCGGGCGCGGTGGTGAAGTCGCCATTCGCGCCCAGCGGATCGCGCGTCGCGTAATAATGCGCGTTGGCCGCGCCCATGAACTGGGCAAGGCTGATCGGCCCGGCCAGCGTGATCGCGCGGGCGAGGCGTTCGGGGAGGGCGGGGTCGGTCACGCCAGATCCTCCCCGGCACGGGGAGGGGGACCGCTCGCGATAGTGAGGGGTGGAGGGGGGTGTCCTGCTCCACAACGGCTGCGTTCGAGGATGCCCCCCTCCACCATGCTGCGCATGGTCCCCCTCCCCGTGCCGGGGAGGATTTGGGTTGCCATCACGCCACGCTCTCCGACCCCGCGATCGGTTCGACGCGGACGCGGCGGCGCTTCGACGTGACCATCAGGTAGATGCCGATCGCGATCATCGGCAGCGTCAGCCACTGGCCCATGTGCAGCCCCGTCGCCTGCGCGAAGGCGACCAGCTGCGCATCGGGCTCGCGCCAGAATTCGATGATGAAGCGCGCGACGCCGAACCCGGCCATGCCGGTGCCGAGCAGGAAGCCGGGCTTGTAGCGGGCATCGGTGCGCCAGAAGAGGAAGGACAGGATCAGGAACAGGATCAACCCTTCGCCCAGCGCCTCGTACAGCTGGCTGGGATGGCGCGCGGGATCGAGGCCGCCGGCAACGGTGCGCGGGAACACGATCGCCCACGGCGCGTCGCTGGGCTTGCCCCACAGCTCGCCGTTCACGAAATTGGCGATGCGGCCCAGGAACTGGCCGATCGGCGCGACGCAGGTGACGTAATCCGCGACCCGCAGCGGGCGCAGGCCGTGCTTGCGCGCCAGCCACCAGATGCCGAGGATCAGCCCGACCATGCCGCCGTGGAACGACATGCCGCCATCCCACAGCCGCAGGATCTTGATCGGATCGGAAAACATCTCGGGCGCGTAGAAGATTGCATAGCCCAGCCGCCCGCCAAGGATGATGCCGAGCGTCGCATAGAACACGAAATCGTCGGCATGGCGCCGCGCCATCGGGGCGCCCGGCTGGTCGAGCAGCTTCAGCAGATACCACCACCCGGCCAGGATGCCGGTGATATACGCCAGCGAATACCATTTCAGTTGAAAGAAGCCGAGGTTCAGCGCGACCGGATCGAGGCCCAGATCGACATAGCGGATATGGCTGGCGGCCATGCCGACGTCACCGGTGGCGGCGGCGAGGGTGGATAGGATCAAGGGGGTACGCTCCGGCTGTGGTGCCGCGCGTAATATCGGGGTTGGCGGGTGAGGGGAACCACCGATCCTGTGCAGGCGCGTCGCGGCCGTTGCGGTGGGAAGTCCGGGGTGGGCGAACCGGCGCAGGGGGGGATGCTGCCGGTTCGCCCGTATTGAAGCGCGAACGCATCGGACACTCGTAACCCTGCAGGCCGCGTGCCAGTTTCGGCGACAGGCCGATTGCGGGGCTTTCGATGGTTAATGCCGAAAGCCGCATAGGGTCGAGTGTAAGGAATTCCGACAGGCGACTCGCGCGCCAAAGATTACGCTTGTAAACGGAATGACCACGGGCGTAGTCATTCGTCATGGCCGAACGAATCAGCGATGCCGAGCATGCCGTGATGGAAGTGCTCTGGGACAAGAACCCGCTCACCGCGCAGGAGGTGGTGGAACGTGTCGCCCCGGCGCGGGGCTGGACCGCGAACACCGTCAAGACCCTGCTCGGGCGGCTGCTGGCGAAGGATGCCGTCGGCGCGGAGGAGGACGGGCGGCGCTATCGCTACCGCCCGCTGGTCGCGCGCGAGGAATATGTCGCGGGTGAATCGCAGCGGTTCATCGACAAGCTGTTCGGCGGCAGCCTGACGCCGCTGGTCGCGCATCTGGCCGAACGCGACCAGCTGAGCGCGAAGGAAATCGACGAGATCGAGGCTCTGTTAAAGGCGCTGAAACAATGATCGGATGGGCGGTGGAGACGATCGCGGCGACGACGCTGCTGATGCTGCTGGTGCTGGGCCTGCGCGGTCCCGTTGCGCGGCGTTTCGGTCCGCAGGCGGCATATGCACTGTGGGCGCTGCCCGCGCTGCGCATGATCCTGCCGCCGATCCCCGATGCGTGGCGTCCGGTGGAGTTCGCACCGATCGGTGCCGCGACCGAACCCGGCGTCATCATGTTGGGCGTGCCGGTTGCGGAGGTGCCCGCGCTGCCGCAAGGCTGGGGCATGGCGGACGTGCCGCTGATCGTCGTCGCGCTGTGGCTGCTGGGCGCGATCGCGTTCGTTGCGTGGCATATCGTGCAGCACAGCCGCTTCTGCGCAAAGGTGCTGGCATCGGGCCGGGCCAAGGGGGTGGCGGGCGGCCATGTCCAGATGATCGAGAGCCGCCATGCCGCAGGGCCGCTCGCCTTCGGGGTGGTGCGCCGCTACGTCGCGATGCCGGTCGATTTTCGGGACCGTTATGACGAGCGCGAACAGGCATTGGCGCTGGCGCACGAACTGGGCCACCATGCGCGGGGCGATCTGCTGGCGAACTGGGTCGCGCTGGTCGTGCTCGGCTGCCACTGGTTCAATCCGGTCGCATGGCGTGCCTTCCGTGCGTTCCGGGCGGACCAGGAAATGGCGTGCGACGCGATGGTGCTGGCCCGCGCCACGCCGGGTGTCCGCCACGCCTATGCCACCGCCATCGTCAAGTCCGCGCACGGCCAGGCGCTGTCCGCCGCCTGCCACCTGCACGGCGTCCATGAACTGAAAGGGAGACTCATCATGTTGTCGAAGCATCGGGTGATGTCGCCCGCCACCCGCCGTATCGCCGGCGGTGCCACGCTGACCCTCGCCATCATCGGTCTGGGGATGACCGCATCGGGAACGAAGGCCGCCGAGACGATCCGGTCGAAGGTGGAGACCGCGACCGGCGTCGATATCGCGCGGGTCGAAGCGCAGGCGGCCGAAGCGCTGGCCCCGGTCGCGGCAATCGTGCCGGCACAGGCCGCGACGCTGCCGGTGATCGTCGCCAAGCCGGCGGCGATGACGCAGCCGACCGACCCGGCAAAGCCCGCGCTGCCGGCGTTGCCCGCCAATCCCGCCATGCCCGCGGCGATCAAGGTCGTCCGCGTGCCAACCCCGGCCCCGGCCAATGGCGAAGTGCGCAAGATCGTCGTCCAGCGCTTCGACGCCAATGGCAAGCTGCTGGGGCAGACGGTCAACGACCTTCCCGAAATCCAGGTCACGAATGCCAATTGCGGTCCGGGCACGCAGACCACCATGACCCGCACCGAAGGCGGCAAGCAGGTCACGGTCGTCTGTTCCGATCGCATCCGCATCATCACCCGCGATGCCCAGTTCCGTGCCGAACAGGGCGCAAAGCTGGCCGCGATGGGTGCCGCCCGCGCCGCGCAGGGGCAGGTGCAGGCGCAGCAGGGTGAGGCTTATGCCCGGCAGGGCATGCAGGCGGCGCTGGCCGGGCTGCGTTCGGCCCGTGCGTCGATCGCGATGAATGCGGACATGCCGGCGGAGGCGCGTGCGAGCGCGCTGGAAGGCATCGACGACAGCATCCGCGAAGTGCAGGCGGAGATGGCCGAAAAGGATTAACCCGGGTTCGCGGACGTTCTGCCCCGTTCGTTCGCGACAGGGCCGGTCGGCAATGCGCCGGCCGGCCCATCGTCTTGCATCCCGTCACAACAGCCGCCATCTCGCACGGCAATGGCTGAATTTCCCCCCGGCATGGCCCAGCCGCTCGAACCGCTGGTGACGCGCGTGCTGGCCCGCAACGTATCGCCCTATACCCATACCGGCACGCAGAGCTTCATCGTCGGCGGCAGCGGCGCGGTGGCGATCATCGATCCGGGGCCGGTCGACGACGTGCATCTGGATGCCTTGCTGGCGGCGGTCGGCGGGCGCGAGGTTGCGGCGATCCTGTGCACCCACACCCACCGCGACCATAGTCCGGGGGCAAGGCCGCTGGCCGAGCGTACCGGCGCGGCGATCATCGGCTGCGCGGCGCTGACGATGGACGATGCCGGCCCGCGCGCCGATGCCGCGTTCGACGTCGACTATCGCCCCGACCGGGTGCTGGCCGATGGCGAGGCGGTGGCGGGCGATGGCTGGACATTGGTCGCGGTCGCGACACCGGGGCACACGTCGAACCACCTTGCCTTTGCCCTGTCCGAAAGCGGCGCGCTGTTCAGCGGCGATCATGTCATGGGCTGGTCGACGACGATCGTGTCGCCGCCCGATGGCGACATGGGCGACTATATGGCCAGCCTCGACAAGCTGCTGGGGCGTGAGGACCGGGTCTATTATCCCGCGCATGGCGATCAGGTCGATAATCCCCGGCGTCTGGTGCGGGGCATGCTCGGCCATCGCAAGCAGCGCGAGGGGCAGATCGCGCGTGCGATCGAACGCGGCACCCACGACATTCCGGCGATGGTCGCAGGCATGTATGTCGGGCTGCACCCGAAGCTGCTGGGCGCGGCGGAACGGTCGGTGCTGGCGCACCTGATCGACATGGAACGGCGCGGGATCGTGCGGCAGGAGGGCGCGACATGGCATCGCATGTAAGGCCGCAGGCACTTCGGCTGGGCGTGGCGGTCGTCGTGTTGCTCGCGCTCGCGGTCGGCGGCTGGATGGTGTGGCAGCGGTACGAGGAGCGCTACACCATCACCACCGAACCCGATAGCGGGCAGGCGGTGACCCGGATCATTACCGCGCGCCTGTCGGGGGCGAGCGCGCTGAAGGTCGCGTCGCTGTCGGGCACGTTGCAGGCGACGGCGAACGATACGCGCGGCTTCGGCTGGCTGCGCACCGATCAGGTGGTCAAGATGCCCTATTCGGTCGATTATTTCGTCGATCTGGGCGGGATCGGCGAGGGGCAGCTGAGCTGGTCGGCCGATACCCGGACGCTGGTGGTCGATGCGCCCGACGTGACCGTCGCCAAACCCAATATCGACGAAGCGGGGCGGACGCTCAGCGAAACCCACGGGCTGATCGTCACCCGCGACGCCGCCGCCGCGCTGGCGCAGCGCGTGTCGGCGGTGGCGCAGGGCCGCGCCGAGCGCGAGGCACGCAGTCCCGAACGGCTGGCGCAGGCGCGCGAACTGGCGCGGGCCAGCCTTGCCCGCGTATTGGCCGCCCCGCTGGCGGCGGCGGGGGAGGGCGATGTGCGGGTGGTCGTGACCTTCCCGGCGGAACGCGGGAGCCGCAACGGCGAGCGCTGGGACGTGTCGACGCCGCCGGCCGAGGTGCTGGGCAATCGGCGGTGAGCTTGTTCTCCCTGCCTTAAGCAGGGAGGGGAGAGAGCGACTTGCGGACACACCGGGACCGACCTAGGGGCAGGGTCACAGGGAGACGATGATGAACGCGCGCACCGAATTGCCCACCGGCACCGATCTGCTGGCCGAAATCGACCGGCTGCGCCGTGAGCGCAACGCCGTCATCCTCGGCCATTACTACCAGAAGCCCGAGATACAGGACCTCGCCGATTTCGTCGGCGACAGCCTCGACCTCAGCCGTAAGGCAGCGGCGACCGATGCCGATGTCATCGCGTTCTGCGGCGTGCGCTTCATGGCGGAGACGGCCAAGATCCTGTCGCCCGACAAGACGGTGATCCTGCCCGACATGGACGCCGGCTGTTCGCTGGAGGACAGCTGCCCGCCCGAACAGTTCGCCGCGTTTCGTGCGCAGCATCCCGACCATATCGCGCTGACCTACATCAACTGTTCGACCGAGGTGAAGGCGCTTAGCGACATCATCGTCACCTCGTCGTCGGCGGAAAAGATTCTGGCGCAGCTGCCCGCCGACCAGAAGGTGATCTTCGGGCCCGACCGCAATCTGGGCGGATACCTGATGCGCAAGACCGGGCGCGACATGTTGCTGTGGCCGGGCGTGTGCATCGTGCACGAGGCGTTCAGCGAGACCGAGCTGCTGAAGCTCAAGGCGCAGTACCCCGACGCCCCGGTCGCGGCGCATCCCGAATGCCCGGCGATCATCCTCGACCATGCCGATTATGTCGGGTCGACCAGCGGCATCCTGGCCTATGCCAGCGAATTTCCCGGCGACACGCTGATCGTCGCGACCGAGCCGCACATCATCCACCAGATGGAAAAGGCGCTGCCGAACAAGACATTCATCGGCGCGCCGGGCGCGGACGGCAACTGCAACTGCAACATCTGCCCGTACATGGCGCTCAACACGCTGGAAAAGCTCTACATCGCGCTGCGCGACCTGAGCCCGCGTATCGAGATCGAGGAGGAGCTGCGCCTGAAGGCGAAGGTCTCGCTCGACCGGATGCTGGCGATGGCGAGCGGGACGGTGGGCCTGGGCGATCTGGGGCCGCTGCGCGCGGGGTAACGCGCCGCTACCGCCCCAGCCAGTGGCGCACCCCGCCGCGCGACAGGCCGGTCAGCGTGCCGACGACCACCAGCAGCGCGGCGGCGAGGACGGCGAGCGCGACCAGCGTCGACGCCTGACCACCCGCCGCCCAGATCGCGGCGAGCGCCCACAGGAAGACGAGCGCGAACGGCGGGCAGCCGCGCGTCGCGATCAGCGCCACCGCGGCGATCGCGCCGGCGACCAGCAACAGCACCGCCGCGATCATCGGCGTTGCCGCGCCGCCGTCGATCCCGTGGAAACGCAGCGACGCGGCGATGTTCACGATCGACGCGACCGTCAGCCAGCTGGTGAGCGCCGTTAGCGGCAGTGCGGCGCACCAGCGCTCTCCGGCCGAAAATCCGTGCGGCCATCCGGAAAAGGTGCGCAGCGTCGCGATCAGGCAGATGAGCGTGAACAGTATGATGATCGCGGAAGGGAAGCCGAGCCCGAAAACCTGCGTATAGGCCGCCCATAACGCATTGCCGAGAAACGCACCCGACGCCGGCAGGCGCAACCGGGCGAGCAGCGGGTTGCCGCGCTGCTTCGGCAATGCCTGATACACCGCGAAGACCAATGTGCCGGTATAGAGTGCCCCCCAGATCGCGAACGCCCAGCCCTCCGGCGTCACCAGCGTGCGCACCATGTTCGATTGTTCGCCAATGCTGCGGCCGATGCCGATGCCTGGCAACAACGGGGTCAGCAGCTGCGAAATCGCGCACAGCACGGGCAGGGCGCGGGCAAGGGGCGAAGCGTCGCGGGTTCGGATGGCTCGGGTCGGCATGGCCGAGGAACTCGCCAGCCCGCGTTCGGTTGCGGGGCGCAACGGATTGGTCGCGTTCGAAAACAGCCAGACCCGTCCTTCCCGCGCAGGCGGGAGGGACGAATGGGGTATCGTGCCGTTCTACCCCTCCAGCGCCTGCCACGCCGCGACAAACGCCCGCGCGCGTTCACCGACCGTCGCGGCGTCCATCCCCGGCACGTACAGCGCCGAGCCAAGGCCGTACCCCGCCGCGCCGGCCTTGTGCCAGTCGGCCAGCACCGAGGGCACGATGCCACCGACCGGCAGCATCCGCACGTCGCGCGGCAGGACGGCACGCATCGCTTTCATCACCGCCGGACTGGCTGCTTCGGCGGGGAACAGCTTCAGCGCCGCCGCGCCCGCGTCCAACGCGGCAAAGGCCTCGGTCGGGGTGGCGATGCCGGGCATGGCGACCAGCCCGCGCTCCGCCGCCGCCGAAATGACGGCGGTATTGGCGTTGGGGGAGATGATGAGCGTGCCGCCGGCCGCTTCGACCTGCGCCACCTGATCGACGTTCAAAACCGTTCCTGCGCCGACGACGGCATAGCCCTCCAGCTTCTTGGACAGGCGGGTGATGCTCTCATACGGGTCGGGCGAATTGAGCGGCACTTCGACGATGGTGAAGCCGGCATCGACCAGCGCGTCGCCAATATCCTCCACCTCGTGCGGTTGGACCCCACGCAGGATCGCGACCAGCGGGCAACGGGCAAAGGCGGTGTCGAAGGCGGTCAGGTGGCTCATGCGGACAACTTTCGGATTTGGGTGATGCCGGCGATAAAGGCAGCCTCGCACCCGCTGACAAGGGCACGACCGCCCAGGGTTTCGATCGCGGTGGCGTACAGCGTGGCAAGGTCGCCATCGGCCACCAGATGGACGTCGCGCCCGCCATCGATCCGCGCGGCGACGTCGCCGCCGATCAGCACGCCGCTGGCATAGGATGCGGCTTGCGATTCGTCGCGCAGGCCCAGGACATGGGCGGCGCGAATGCCGAACAGGCTGGCGGCAAGGTCGCGCTTCGCCCCTTCGCGCACGCCGTCGCGAAATGCATCGCCGGCAGCGACGGGTGCTGCCAGCTGCGGCGCCAACACCCCGCCACCGCGCAGCAGCGCGAACAGCTCGCCGGTCATCGCGGTGGTGAAGGCGGTGACCTTGTTGCCGCGCAGCTCGACCCATTTGCAATGGGTGCCCGGCTGGCACAGCAACGCATCCGCCGGTACCTGTCCGGCAAGCGCCGCGCCGAGCAACTGCACCTCTTCACCGCGCATCACGTCGCCCTGCGTGCCGTCGGTGAACGACAGCCCCGGCACGATCGCGGTGCGGTCGTCGATCCGGGTCAGCGCTGCGGCGATCTCCCCGATTCCCGCCGGCACCGCGACGTACGGGGCGACGCGCCAGCCGATGGTCGAGCCGACCATGCCCGCCATCAGCACGGGCAGGTCACCCAGTTCCGCCCGGATCGCGGCCAGCTCGGCCGGATAGGCATCGGCCGGGGTGGTCGACACCCCCTGCGGACTGCGCAGCGTGGCAGCGATCCGTCCGTCCTCGACCCGGTAGGCGCGGCGGTTGGTCGTGCCCCAATCGATCGCAATGAACGGGCTCACCACCATGTCGCGTACAGCGCGATGAGGATCAGGACGACGCCGAGGCTGGCGATGTTGAACCCGGTGGAAGTGTTGAAGCGCACCCCCTCCATCGTGATCCGGTCGGCATCACCGCGCCCCTTGATCGCCAGCGACAGGACGATGGCGAGGCCGAGGCTCAGCACGAACACGATGCCCATCCGGTCCATGAACGGGATGCCCGGCGCCACGGTGCGCAACAGCCACGACAGCACGACCGAGGCGATCGCCGCGCCGATCGCGCCGGCTTCGGTGGCGCGTTTCCAGAACAGGCCCAGTAGGAAGATGACGGTGATCCCTGGCGTGAAGAAGCCCGAGAATTCCTGGATGAACTGGAATGCCTGGTCCGCGCCGCCCAGCAGCGGTTTTGCCGCGATGATGGCGACCAGGATCGCGACGCTGGCGGCGATGCGGCCGATGCGGACCAGCTTGCGCTCGGTCGCCTTGTCCATCGCGCCGCTTTCGCTGGTGCGCTTGGCATAGAGGTCGAGCGTGAAGATCGTCGCGATCGAATTGATCTTTGACGCGGTCGACGCAATGATCGCGGCGATCAGCGCGGCAAAGACGAGGCCCAATAGCCCGGAGGGCAGCAGCCGCATCATCGTGGGGTAGGCTTCGTCGGGCTTGGCGAGGTCGGGGGCCAGCACGACGGCGG
Source organism: Sphingomonas sp. Leaf23 (assembly GCF_001421585.1). Lineage (NCBI taxonomy): Bacteria > Pseudomonadati > Pseudomonadota > Alphaproteobacteria > Sphingomonadales > Sphingomonadaceae > Sphingomonas > Sphingomonas sp. Leaf23. The sequence continues at coordinate 453,203 of NZ_LMKR01000002.1, forward strand.
CGATGCCCGGCACCACGATCACCAGCGGCATCAGCAGCTTGAGAAAGGCGGCGAAGACGATGCCCTTCTGCGCCTCGGGCAGCGACTTCGCGGCCAGCGCGCGCTGGATGATATACTGGTTGAACCCCCAATAGCTGAGATTCGCGATCCACATACCGCCGATCAGGACCGAGAGGCCGGGCAGATCCTTGTAGAAGGGATTGTCGGCGGTCAGGATCATGTCGAACTTTTCGGGCGCGCGGCGGCTGAGTTCGGCAAAGCCGCCCAGCACGCCCGCATCGCCGCCGATCTGCGACAGGGTAAGGTACGAGATGGTCAGGCCGCCGAACACGAGCAACGTCACCTGCACGATATCGGTCAGCGCCACCGCCTTCAGCCCGCCGCGCAGCTGATAGAGGAGCGCGAACAGGCCGAGCGCGACCAGCGCCACCGTCTGGTCCACACCCGCGACCTTCGTTACCGCGATCGATCCGAGCCAGATGATGCTGGTCAGGTTCACGAACACGTACAGCGCCAGCCAGAACACCGCCATCAGTGTGCGGATCGACGGGCCGTACCGCTGTTCGAGGAACTGCGGCATCGTGTAGATTTCGTTGCGGAGGAAAATCGGCAGGAAGAATTTGCCGACGATCAGCAGGGTCAGCGCCGCCATCCATTCATAGGACGCGATCGCCAGGCCGATCTGATAGCCCGACCCGGCCATGCCGACGATCTGTTCGGCCGAGATGTTCGCCGCGATCAGCGACGCGCCGATCGCCCACCACGGCAGCGATTTGGACGCCAGGAAATAATCGGACGAATCCTTTTCCTGCCCACCCTTGTCGCGGCTGACCCATTGGGCCAGACCGAAAATGCCGATCGCGTAGATCACGACCACGATCAGGTCGATCGTCGACAGACGCATGCTATTCCTCCCCCGCCCACTGGCGCTTTGGACGGGACAATTATACGACGAATGGCGAGTGTCCAGCACGAAGCGGCACAGACGAGGGAGAGAAGCGGATCATGGCGGCGCGGATGACCGGGATGCCCGGCGGCAATCTGACGCGGGCGACGCTCGACACGCTCGGGCGCGCGATCGTTACCGGCGAATATGACGACCGCCCGTTCCCGACCGAGGCGGACATCGGCAAGGCGCACGGCATCAGCCGGTCGGTCACGCGCGAAGCGGTGAAGATGCTGACCGCCAAGGGGCTGGTAAGCGCCCGCCCGCGGCAGGGGACGGTGGTGCGCCCGGCATCGGCGTGGAACCTGTTCGACCCCGATGTGCTGCATTGGCTGCTCGACCGCAAATTCTCGGTCGAGCTGCTGCGCCAGTTCAACCAGCTGCGCGTGGCGATCGAGCCGGAGGCGGCGGCGCTGGCGGCGGTCGCGGCGGACGACGAGGATCTGGCGCGCATCGCGCAGGGGCTGGCGCGGATGGCGGCGGCCGAACGCGGGGAGGATGACGGCCTCGACGCCGATATCGACTTTCACGTCGCGATCCTGCTGGCGGCGAAGAACCCGTTCTACGCCCAGTTCCGCGAGATGGTGGCGACCGCGCTCAATACCTCGATCCGCTTCACCAACACCATCGTCGGCCGATCGGCCAGCGTCGAGCAGCATGCCGCCGTCGCGGACGCGATCGCCGCGCGCGACCCGCACGCCGCGCGGACGGCGATGCGCGCGCTGATCGGCGACGTGCTGGAGTTGATCGAGGATCGCGGCGAGGGGTAGGCGCCTTCGTTGTTTTCCGGTTAGGCGTATCCCCGCGCAGGCGGGGATCCAGAGCCACAATCGCGGACCGTTGTTCTGCTGGGCCCTGGACCCCCGCCTGCGCGGGGGTACGGCAGGCCAGGCTTCCTTCAACCGCTCCGCATGCCAGCGCACATGATCGGCCAGGAAGGTCGAGATGAAATAATAGCTGTGGTCGTATCCCGGCTGCATCCGGAGCGTGCAGTCGATCCCGGCATCGGCGCACACCTTCGCCAGCAATTCCGGGCGTAGCTGTTCAGTCAGGAACGCGTCGGCATCGCCCTGATCGATCAGCAGTTCCTTCACCCGTGCGCCATCCTCGATCATCGCCACCGCATCGGCCGCGCGCCATGCCGACCGATCGGGGCCGAGATAGCCGCCGAGCGCCTTTTGCCCCCACGGTACCTGGGACGGCGCGACGATCGGCGCGAAGGCGGAGATCGAGCGGAAGCGATCCGGGTTGCGCAGGCCGATGGTCAGCGCGCCATGCCCGCCCATCGAATGGCCGGTGATCGATTGCCGCGCGCCGTCGAGCATCGGAAATTCGGCGGCGATCAGCGCGGGCAGCTCCTCCTCGACATAGGACCGCATCCGATAGTGTTTGGCGAAGGGGGCTTCGGTCGCATCGACATAGAAACCCGCGCCAAGGCCGAAATCCCACGCCCCGTCCGGATCGTCGGGCACCCCGTCGCCGCGCGGTGAGGTGTCGGGCGCGATGAAGGCGATGCCGTGTTCGGCGCAGGCCGCGCGGAACTCGCCCTTGTCGGTGACATTGGCATGGGTGCAGGTCAGGCCGGAGAGATACCAGAGCACCGGCGCGCGTTGCCCCTCCTTCAGCGGCGGTACGAACACCGAAAACGTCATGGTGGTGCCGGTCGCGGTCGATTCATGGGTATAGACGCCCTGCGTGCCGCCATGGGCGCGGGCGGTCGAAACGGTCTTCATGGACGCTCTCCATCGATGGTCGCGCTGCGCTATACCCAAGGGACGGCCGGCGGGGATAGCCGGTTCCATCCCCCTCGACAGCGCGGGGCGGATCGCCGACAGGGTGCCATGGCCCGGCTGATCCTGCTCAACAAACCGTACGGCGTGCTGTCGCAATTCACCGATCGCGGGACCGAGGGCGCGCGGGCCACGCTGTCCGATCATGTCGCGGTACCCGGCGTCTATCCCGCCGGGCGGCTGGACCGCGACAGCGAGGGGCTGTTGCTGCTGACCGACGACGGCGCCCTGCAGGCGCGGATCGCCGACCCCCGGTTCAAGCTGCCGAAAACCTATTGGGTGCAGGTGGAGGGCGCGCCGGACGAGGGGGCGCTCAACCGGTTGCGGCAGGGCGTGGTGCTGAACGACGGCCCGACCCGCCCGGCCGAGGTGGCGGCGATCGATCCGCCGGAATTATGGGAGCGGGTGCCGCCGGTGCGGTTCCGCAAATCGGTGCCCGATCACTGGCTGTCGATCACGATCCGCGAAGGCCGCAACCGGCAGGTGCGGCGGATGACGGCGGCGGTCGGCCTGCCGACGCTTCGGCTGGTCCGCTGGCGGGTGGGGGCATGGAGTGTCGAGGGGCTGGCACCGGGGGCGTGGCGGGAGGTGGTGGCGTAGCCTGCCGCCCAACTCCGTATCCCCGCGCAGGCGGGGATCCAGGGTTGCAAAGCGCGACGCCCGTGGCTCTGGATCCCCGCCTTCGCGGGGATACGGCTTGTTGCCGGTCAAACCACCAACCCGACTCGTCACCCCGGGCCTGACCCGGGGTCCCGCTTCTTCTTCTGCCGTAATTAGAAGCGGGACCTCGGATCAAGTCCGGGGTGACGATACGGAAATGCAGCGCCAGCTCCCCCTCACGCCGCGTTCTGGTCGATCCCCAACTCGCCCAATTTCCGATACAACGTCGAGCGCCCGATCCCCAGCCGCCGGGCGACCTCGGTCATGCGGCCGCGATAATGGCCGATCGCGAGGCGGATGACGTCGGCCTCGATCTCTTCCAGCGCGCGCAAGTTTCCGTCGGGCCGGAACAGCGTGACCCCGCCGCCCACGTCCTGCCGATGGACGGGCAGGACCGGTTGCGGCGCCCCCCCTTCTGCAATCTGCGCGATTTCGGGGAAATCGGCACGGGTCAGCGCATCGCCGTCGCACAGCACCGCCGCGCGGAACAACGCGTTCTGCAACTGCCGCACATTGCCCGGCCACGGATAGGTGCCGAGCAGCGCGATCGCCTCGTCGGTGATGCCCAGCGGCCGGAGCCCCGGCTGCTGCGCGATCCGCCCCATCAGGTGGCGGGCGAGTGCGGGAATGTCGCCGATCCGGTCGCGCAAGGGGGGGATGGTGACCTGCACGACGTTCAGTCGGTAATAGAGGTCTTCGCGGAAACGCCCGGCCTCCACCTCCTGCGTCAGCGTCTTGTTGGTCGCCGCGATTACGCGGACGTCCACCTCACGCGGATGGCGCGCGCCGACCGAATGGATTTCGCCCGATTGCAGCACGCGCAGCAGCTTCACCTGCGTCTCGAACGGCATCTCGCCGATCTCGTCGAGGAAGATCGTGCCGCCGTCCGCTTCCTGGAACCGGCCGATCTTGCGTTCGAACGCGCCGGTGAACGCGCCCTTTTCGTGGCCGAACAGCTCGCTTTCGACCAGGTTGGCGGGGATCGCGCCGCAGTTTACCCGGACCATCGGCTTGCGTGCGCGGGGGCTGGCGGCGTGGATCGCCTCGGCGACCACTTCCTTTCCCACGCCGCTTTCGCCCTCGATCAACACCGGCACGCGCGCCCGCGCTGCCTTCGCCGCGATGGCCAGCGCCGCGCGGAAAGACGGGGCCGACCCGACGATCTCGTCGAATGCCAGCGTCATCGACAGTTTTTCGGTCAGCGGCCGCAATTCGCCCCGCGTCGCGCCGCCCGCCGCCGCTTCCAGCGCGGTCAGCAGCCGTTCGGCGGCGATCGGCTTGACCAGGAAATCGCTTGCCCCCGCGCGCATCGCCGCCACCGCGCCCGCGACCGATTCATTGGCGGTCAGCAGCAGGATGGGCAGCGCCGGGCGGTTGCGCCGCAGCTCGGCGATCAGCGCGGTCGGATCGCTGTCGGGCGACCAATGGTCGAGCAGCACCGCGTCCAGCGCCATGCCGTCGGGCGTGCCGAGCATCGCCAGCGCGGTTTCGCCATCGCGTGCGAACAGCGTGCGCCACCCGCGACGCCCCGCGATCGCCGCGACCAGCCGGCGCTGGGCCGGTTCGTCGTCGATCACCATCAACAGCCTTTGCCCGTCGCGCGTCATATGCTGCCTGTGTGTCCCTATCGTCCCGTAACGGTGCAACCATGCGCTATCGTTCGTAAAATTCGGCTTAAGCCGGCGGCGGGATCGATATTTGCGCGGCCGTAACGATCACGATGTCGCAAGCAGGGTTGGCGGGCCGGCGGTGGCGCGCTACGCTTGCGCTTAAGAAAAACGATCGAGGGGAGATCGAATGGCAGTCGAAGGCCGCACGCCCGCCCATGCCGGGACCTACACCAGCTTCCTGCGCTGGTTCACCTGGGGCGCGGTGGTCTGCGCCGCGCTCGCCGCACTGGTCATCTATCTGATCGCTGCCTGACGTGAAGGTCGCGCTGCTCGCCGAACAGGCCGCTGGCGAACGCCGGGTCGCCGCGACGCCCGAAACGGTCAAGAAGCTGATCGGCCTGGGAGCCGAGGTCGCCGTGGAGGCGGGGGCGGGCGCTGGCGCGTCGATCGACGATGCCGCCTATGCCGCCGCCGGGGCGACGATCGGCGCCCGTGCGCAGGTGCTGGCCGATGCCGATATCCTGCTGGGCGTCGCGGCGCCGGTGCCCGACAGCCTGGCCGGGGCGAAGCAGGGCGCGTGGCTGGTGGGGGCACTCAATCCGTTCGGCGACCGCGCGCGGATCGATGGCTATGCGGCGCTGGGGGTCGAGGCGCTGGCGATGGAATGGATGCCGCGCATCACCCGCGCCCAGTCGATGGACATATTGTCGTCGCAGGCGAACTTGGCGGGGTACAAGGCGGTGCTGGACGCGGCGGCCGAATATGGCCGCGCCTTCCCGATGATGATGACGGCGGCCGGCACGATCAGCGCGGCGCGCGTGTTCGTGATGGGCGTCGGCGTCGCCGGGCTGCAGGCGATCGCGACCGCGCGCCGGCTGGGCGCGCAGGTCAGCGCGACCGACGTCCGATCGGCGACCAAGGAACAGATCCAGTCGCTCGGCGCGAAACCGATCTTCGTCGACAAGGTGGCGGGGATCGAGGGCGAAGGCGCGGGCGGCTATGCCGGCGAAATGAGCGCCGAATATCAGGCGGCCCAGGCCGAACTGGTTTCCGCGCATATCGCGAAACAGGATATCGTCATCACCACCGCGCTGATTCCGGGCAAGCCTGCTCCCCGATTGGTCAGTGACGCACAGGTCGCCTCGATGCGACCGGGCAGCGTCATCGTCGACCTCGCGGTCGAACAGGGCGGCAATGTCGAGGGCGCGGTCGCGGGCGAAGTGGTCGAGCGGCACGGCGTGAAGATCGTCGGCCATCGCAACGTGCCCGGCCGCCTTGCCGCCGACGCATCGGCGCTGTTCGCCCGCAACCTGTTCAATTTCCTGTCGGCCTATTGGGACAAGGACGCCGGACGCCCGGTCCTGCCCGCCGACGATGAAGTGACGCAGGCGATCCGCCTGACGCAGAACGGGCAAGTGGTACATCCGCGCCTGACCGCCTGATACAAGGGAGACGAAATATGGGCCTGTTCAGCAGCCACGAGGTCGATCCGGCCGAAATCCACGAGAAATACGGCCACGCCCTGATCGACGGGGAACAGGTGCTGGCCGCCTTCCGCTCGCTGCGCGACACCGCGTTCCTGACCAACCTGCGCTTCGTGCTGGTCGACGTGCAGGGGATCACCGGCTCCAAGATCGCGTTTCGCAGCGTGCCGTACCGCTCGATCACCAGCTTCTCGGTCGAAAGCACGGGCACCTTCGACCTCGACAGCGACCTGCACCTGTGGGTCACCGGACAGGCGACGCCGATGGTGCTGAAGGTCAGCCGCAAGGCCGACCCGGCCGCGATCCAGCGGTTGCTGGCCGAACAGGTGCTGGCGAAACGGTGAGAGGGGCAGCTCCTTCAGTTCCTCCCCATGCTCGGCATGGGGAGGGGGACCACGCGCAGCGTGGTGGAGGGGCCTCGACGGTCGTGCGTGCGCGGCAGCTGCGAAGGGCGATGAGCCTGCCCGAAGTGCTGTTGTGGCAACAGCTGCGGCTCGAACCATATGGGCTGAAGTTCCGCCGCCAGCACCCGGTGCTGACCTACATCCTCGACTTCTACTGCGCACGCGCGAAGCTGGCGGTCGAGATCGACGGCGAGGCGCATGATCGCGGAAATCGGCCGGCGCGGGACGGGGTGCGCGATGCTGCTCTCGCTGCGTACGGCCTGACCATTCACCGCATACCCGCCCGTGACGTGTTGGCCGACCCTGCTGCGGCCGCCGAAGCGATCGCGGCCGCCGCGCTGCCCCTCCACCCCCGGCTGTGCCGGCGGTCCCCCTCCCCAAGCATGCTTGGGGAGGATCTTGAGCCCTTCCACAAGGGTCCCCCTCCCCGTGCCGGGGAGGACCTGAACGTCCTTCATCCAGCGGAGTAGCCGATGGACTTCCTCTCGATCCTGTCGATCTTCGTCCTCGCCTGCTTCGTCGGCTATTATGTCGTCTGGTCGGTGACGCCCGCGCTGCACACGCCGTTGATGGCGGTGACCAACGCCATCTCCTCGGTCATCATCGTCGGCGCGCTGATCGCCGCTGCCGCCGCCGGGGTGCCGGGGGCCAAGTGGCTCGGGCTGCTGGGCGTGGTGCTGGCCAGCATCAACATCTTCGGCGGGTTCGCCGTCACCGAACGCATGCTCGCCATGTACAAGAAGAAGGGGTGAGGGCGATGCACGAAGCTGCTCCGGTCAATCCATGGGTCGCCTTCGCCTATCTGGTGGCGGGGGTGTGCTTCATCCTGGCCCTTCGCGGCCTGTCGTCGCCCGCCACCAGCCGGCGGGGCAATCGGCTGGGCATGGTCGGCATGGGGATCGCGGTGCTGACCACGATCTTCACGCACCTGCCTCTGATGGAGGTGACGGTCGTCGAACAGACTGCCGACTATGACATCTGGACGCAGTTCACCCGGATCGACAGCATCACCTTTGCCGAAATCCTGATCGCCATCGCGATCGGTGCGATCATCGGCCTGACCACCGCGAAACGCATCGCGATGACCGCGATGCCGCAGCTGGTCGCCGCCTTCCACAGTCTTGTCGGTCTCGCCGCCGTGCTGGTCGGCATCGCCGCGTACCTGAACCCGCAGGCGTTCGGCATCGCATCGATGGTGATCCCGATGATCGGACAGCCGTTCGCGGTCATTAACCCCGTCAGCAAGGTCGAAATGGGCCTGGGCGTCGCGATCGGTGCGATCACCTTTTCGGGATCGGTCATCGCCTTCCTGAAACTTAACGGATCGATGTCGGGCAAGCCGATCCTGCTGCCCGGCCGGCACGTCATCAACCTGGGCGTGCTGGCCGCGATCCTGCTGCTGGTCGCGCAGTTCGCGCATACGCAGGACGCTTGGCCGTTCTGGGCGATCGTCGTGCTGTCGTTCGCGATCGGCTTCCTGCTCATCATCCCGATCGGCGGGGCGGACATGCCGGTCGTCGTGTCGATGCTCAACAGCTATTCGGGCTGGGCGGCGGCGGCGATGGGCTTCACGCTCGGCAACACCGCGATGATCGTCACCGGCGCGCTGGTCGGGTCGTCGGGCGCGATCCTAAGCTACATCATGTGCCGGGCGATGAATCGCAGCTTCATCAGCGTGATCGCCGGCGGCTTCGGCGCGACCGACAGCGGCGGGGGCGGCGCGGCGGCGATCGACCGCCCGTGGAAGCGCGGGAGCGCCGAGGACGCCGCCTTCCTGATGCAACAGGCCGAACAGGTCATCATCGTCCCCGGATACGGCATGGCGGTGGCGCAGGCGCAACACGCGCTCAAGGAAATGGGCGACAAGCTGAAGGCGCATGGCGTCCGCGTGAAATATGCCATCCACCCGGTCGCGGGGCGGATGCCGGGGCATATGAACGTGCTGCTGGCCGAAGCGAACGTGCCCTATGACGACGTGTTCGAGCTGGAGGACATCAATTCCGAATTCGCGCAGACCGATGTCGCCTTCGTGATCGGTGCCAACGACGTGACCAACCCGGCGGCCAAGACCGACAAGACCTCGCCGATCTACGGCATGCCGGTGCTCGACGTCGAAAAGGCGAAAACCGTGCTGTTCATCAAGCGGTCGATGGGCGGCGTCGGCTATGCCGGGGTCGATAACGAGGTCTTCTACCGCGACAACACGATGATGCTGCTGGCCGATGCCAAGAAGATGGTCGAGGAGATCGTCAAGTCGATGGAGTAGCGCGGGACCGGACCCGGTCGGATCATCGTCGCGGCGCGGGCATCGCGATGGTGCAGCCGGGGTCACTCCTGCTCCGGGCGTCGCCGAAAGGCTCGCCAACCCGCCGCAACCGTCCTATCGCGCCGGTATACGGTCGTGACAGGGGGACGGGTTGACGGATTTCGTTGGGTTTGGCGGGCAATCGGTGCGGCGGGCGATCATCGTCGCGGATGATCGAATTGCGGCGGACGATGCGGCGGTCGCGGCCCGCGCGGCCGGGGTGACCATCGGTGACACGATCGGTTTTGCCGGAATTGCCGATGCGCTCGACGCCTTGCCGCATGCCGACCTGTTGCTCATCGAAGCCGCGGGCGTGGTGCTGGCCGCGCTCGACGATGCGCTGCCCGTGCTCGCCCGGCGGGCGCAGCGGGACCGGGCGCAGATCGTGGTCAGCTTCCCACTCGACGCGCTCGACCTCGTGTCGCTGCATCTGCTCGGTGGCCCGGCGACCTTGTTGTGCGCTGCGGGCCCCGAGGAACTCGTCGCCGCCATTGCGCTCGGCGCGGGCGCCAGCGGCGGCCTGCACGCTGCCGAGCGCGATGCCGAACGATTGCGACGGCTGAATGCCGAGATCGTCCGTGTCGCCGAGGCACTGCTGAAGCTCGGCCGCGACGGTACGGGTGGCGACGGCGTGCGCGACCGGGGATCGGATTTCGTGGCCCCGCTGGCGGAGGACAGCACCCCGGTCGAGATCACCGCCGCCACCGTGCGCGGCGCGATCCGCGCGCGCCGGCTGCGCGACCAGTATTTCGCCGACGGCCTGTTCGCCGACCCGGCATGGGACATGCTGCTCGACCTGTTCGCCGCGCGGCTGGAGGGGCTGACCGTCTCGGTATCGAGCCTGTGCATCGCCTCCGCCGTGCCGCCGACCACGGCGCTGCGCTGGATCACCGCGATGACCGATGCCGGGCTGCTGATGCGCCGCGAAGACCCGAACGACCGCCGCCGCGCCTTCGTCACCCTTACCGCGCGCGCAGTGGCGGGGCTGGAAGGCTATGGGCAGGCGGTGGCGAAAGCTGGGCTGGGCTGGGCGTAGGGACACGGGGGGCGTGTGGCGGTAGACGCGGCGGGCAGGTAGCCAGACTCAGGCTGATGTAGCCCCCGCCGCATACGTCGCCCCACCTAAGGCCGGGGTCTCCCCATTAATTGGCGGGTCGTGCGCCGCGTGGGTCGTAACGTAGGATATGGCGGAGATCGCGCCCGCCCACGCCGTCAGTCGTGGCGAAGCCACGCCTTATGGCGTGAGCTTCGACCCGCTGGCCGCGCTGGCGCATGGTTTGTGCTGCTTGCAGCACATCCTGCGCTGCGCGGTGGTGGGCGCTGACGGGCTCGAACCGCCGACCCTCTCGGTGTAAACGAGATGCTCTACCAACTGAGCTAAGCGCCCCCGAAGGGAAGACCGGCGGAATACCGTGGTTTTCGGGACATGCAACAAAATTTGCACGACCGGGTGGTGATCACCGCCCGGTCGTGCGGGAAGATTACTTCTCTTCCTTCCACACATCGACGCCCGCGGCCTTGGGCTCGCCGATTTCGGCCTGGCCCGCCAGGCTGTGGTCGGTTTCGTCGGCCAGCGTGTCGAGGTGCATCCACCGCTTCACGATCGGGGAGAGCAGCAGCACGACGACGCCGATGCCGATCGTCCACCACCCGATGCTGTTATAGACCGACAGCGTGCCTTCCTTGGTCATTTCGCCGTCATGGCCGCCGGTCGCCTCGCCGATCTTGCCCGCCACGAAATTGCCGACCGCCGTCATGTAGAACCATGCGCCCATGATGAGCGAGGCGAGGTGCTTGGGCGCCAGCCGGTTCATCGCCGACAGGCCGACCGGCGACAGGCACAGTTCGCCGGTGGTCTGGAAGAAATAGATCAGGAACACGAACAGCACCGGCGTCGCGATTTCCGGGCCGACGGTCTTGGCGCCCCACACGAACACTAGGAACGAGAAGCCGACCTGCAACAGCGCCAGCGCGAACTTGGCCGGGGCCGAGGGTTCTAGATTGCGCTTGGCGAGCGCCACCCACAACGCCGCAAAGATCGGGCCGAGCAGCACGATGTAGATGGCGTTGATCGACTGGAACAGCGATGCGGGCACGCCGCCGCGATCGACGAAGCGGTCGGTGTAGAGGTTCAGCGATCCGCCCGCCTGTTCGAACAGGCCCCAGAAGACCGGGTTCAGCGCAATCAGGAACAGGATGGCGAACATCCGTTCGCGCGGCTGCTTGGGCAGTTTGAACGATTCGAACAGGACATAGGCGAGCAGCGCCACGCCCGAGATGATGAGCAGCGTTTCGATCACCGACTGATACTGGATCAGTGCCCAGATGACGCCGATCGACGCGACGCCAAGGCCGTACAGCCCCCATTCGGTCGCCTTCGACAGCGGGCGGGGGGCCTCGCCCTGGCCCTTCAGCAGCGGCTTGCCCAGCACGAACACGACCAGGCCCAGCAGCATGCCGATCCCCGCCGCGCCGAAGCCGTACGCCCAGCCATAGGTTTCCCCGAGGAAACCGGCAAAGATCACGCCCAGCGCCGCGCCGACGTTAATCCCGACATAGAAGATGGTGTAGGCGCCGTCGCGACGCAGGTCGGTGCGGCTGTAGAGCTGCCCGACGATCACCGAGATGTTGGCCTTCAGGAAGCCCGACCCGACGATGATGCACGCCAGCGCCGCCCAGAAGATGTTGATCGCCGGATCGGCCTGCTTGACGAGGGGGTCGGTGATGCCGGTCTGCCCCTCGAACGCCATCAGCAGGTGGCCGATGGTCAGGATCACCGCACCGAACAGCACCGCCTTGCGCTGCCCCAGATAGCGGTCGGCGAGATAGCCGCCCAGCACCGGCGTGATGTACACCAGCGAGGTATACGCGCCGTAGATCAGGTTGGATTCACCGTCGCCGAACAGCCAGTGCTTGGTGAGATAAAAGATCAGCAGCGCGCGCATGCCGTAATAGGAGAAGCGCTCCCACATCTCGGCAAAGAACAGGACGTACAGCCCCTTGGGATGGCCGGCGAATTCGTCGCCCTTACTGGCAGCGGCGACGCCGCCCATGACGAGCAGCAGGATCAGGAACCCCGCCGCGATCGATGGAATGATGGGTAGGCCGAACAAGGATGCATCCCCCGGAAAAAACTGGCGCGCCCGGCCCCTTGGCGGGCGGTGCGCGCGGATCGAACGAGCCTAACGGCGAAAATCGCGATGCCAAGCCGGATTGTTGCGAATGTGACGATGCTTGGCGCGGGGCAAGGCGGCGCCTACATCACCGCCCATGACCTTCAACGACCGCTCCTCGCTGCTCGGCTACCTCCAGACGCGTCGGTCGGGCAAGCCGCGCGACATGGTGGCGCCGGGGCCGGACGATGCCGAGATCGACGCGATGATCGCCATCGCCGCGCGCACGCCCGATCATGGCAAGCTCGCCCCGTGGCGCTTCGTCGTGGTGCCCGCCGACAGGCGACAGGCATTCGCGGCGCTGCTGCGGCAGGCGCAAGCGGCGGAAAATCCGGGGGTGACGGAGGCGCAGCTGGAGGCGTCGGATCGCTTCGCGAACGAAGGCGAGGCGCTGATCGTCGTGCTGTCCACGCCGGTCGACAGCCATATCCCGCGCTGGGAACAGGAACTGTCGGCGGGTGCGGCGACGATGAACCTGCTCCATGCCGCCCACGCCATGGGCTATGTCGCCAGCTGGCTGACCGGATGGATGGCGTATAGCGATACGGTGCGCGACGCGTTCGGGTCCCCGGCCGAGCGCGTTGCCGGCTTCGTCTTCATCGGTTCGCCCGGCCGTCCGCTCGACGAACGGCCCCGTCCCGATCTGGCGCGGATCGGTACGCGATGGGACGGGTGAAAGATGGACATTTTCGCCGCTTGCTGTATTAAGTCAGCATGACAGCGATCGATCACGAAGACACGCCCGTATATCTTCGCCTGCGTGCGTTGATCGCCGCTGCGATCCTGCGCGGCGAATATCGCGTCGGGGACCAGCTGCCCTCGGTACGCGCCTTTGCCGCCGAACATGGCGCGAACCCGCTGACCGTGGCCAAGGCGTACCAGACATTTCAGGACGATGGCTATGTCGAGGTGCGGCGGGGCGTCGGCATGTTCGTGCTGCCGGGTGCCGTCGAACGGCTGCGGACGGCAGAGCGCGAGCGGTTCCTGACCGGGCATTGGCCGCGGATTCGTGCGCATATCGAACTGCTGGGACTTGACGCGCCCACCTTGTTGGACGAACGCGCGCCGGCCTGACCCGGAACTGCGGCGAACCGGTGGCGGGCATGGTCGGGCGTCGCTTGCAGTCTGGAACCTTTCGTGTCCTCGTCGGTCGTTGGTACCTTTCGTAGCGGAACCGTGATGCGGTGGTGGCGTTCCCTGTTTTCTAGGGAGACTGCCGTGGAACGAACCGTATCGATGCCGACCCGCGTACCCCTTTATGCGCTGCATGGGCGCAACAGCTGCCCGACCTGCGGGGCGTCGCAATGGTTTGTCGGGCGCGTGATCGCCGAGTGCGCCTGTTGTGGCGATACCCTGCCGATCAACCATGCCGTCCGGCCGACGCAGATGACCGCGCTGCGCAACATCGCGGCGTGAAGCTCGTCTGATCCTGCACGTCACCCCGAGCCTGATCCGGGGTGATGTCAGGATGGCGAAAGGGTCGGGGCTATTCCCCCTTCATCGCCATCGCTCGCGCATACAGCTCGCGCCGGTCCAGCCCCAGCGCCTTGGCGACTTCGCCCGCCGCCTTGGACGCGGGCAATCGGGTCAGCGCCTCGCGCAGGGCGCTATCGGCATCGTCCTGCGTCGCCGGCGGGGGTGCGCCGGGGGGCGCGACGACGATCACGATCTCGCCCTTGGGCGGGGCATCGGCATAGCGTTCCGCCAGCACCGACAGCGTGCCCGTCACGCATTCCTCGAATCGTTTCGTAATTTCCCGCGCCACGCCGCAGTCGCGATTGCCCAGCCCCTCGGCCAGCGCCGCTAGGGTCGCCGACAAGCGCTGCCCGCTTTCGTAGAAGACCAGCGTCGCGCGGATGCCCGCGATTTCGGCGATGGCATCGGCGCGGGCGTGCGCCTTGGACGGAAGGAAGCCTGCGAACAGGAACCGGTCGGTCGGCAGCCCTGCCAGCGTCAGCGCGGCGACCGCGGCGCAGGGGCCGGGGATGGTGACGACCGCATGGCCCGCCGCGCGCGCATCGCGCACCAGCTTGTATCCCGGATCGGAAATCAACGGCGTACCGGCATCCGATACCAGCGCCACCGCCTCGCTGCCCATCCGCGCGATCAGGCCGGGGCGCATCCCCTCGGCATTGTGGTCGTGATAGGGGATCATCGGCCGCTTCGCCCCAATATGGCGCAGCAGCCCGGCGGTCACCCGGCTGTCCTCGACGGCGATGACGTCCGCGCGCGATAAAATATCGGCGGCACGGATAGTCAGGTCACCGAGATTGCCGATGGGGGTCGCGACGATGTAGAGGCCGGGGGCAAGTTTTTCGGTCATCAGGGGGAGGTCCATGGCAGACACGATAGCGCCACGGCAATGGCGGCACCACATCGCGCGCGCCACGGCGCTGATCGGCGCGGCATTGCTCGCCGGTTGCGCGACGCTCGTGCCCAAGGGGCCGGTCGAACAGGCACCGCCCACCACTACCCGTCCGCAGCCGACCCGGCCCGGCCCGGTGACCGGCGGCATTCCGGAGGACACGCAGCGCCACCGCGTCGCGCTGCTGGTGCCGCTGAGCGGGCCCAATGGCGGCGTCGGCCGCTCGATCGCCAATGCGACGCAGCTGGCCCTGCTCGACACGCGCAGCGAACGGGTGCGAATCACCACCTATGACACGGCGCTGGGTGCCGCCGCCGCCGCGCAGCGGGCGATCGAGGAGGGCAACCGGCTGATCCTCGGCCCGCTGCTTGCCGACGATGTGCGCGCGGTCGCGCCGATCGCGCGCGCGGCGAAGGTGCCGGTCATCAGCTATTCGAACGACGTGTCGGTCGCCGGGGGCGGTGCCTATCTGCTGGGCTATACCCCGGCGCAGTCGATCGATCGCGTCGTCGGCTATGCCCG
This sequence comes from Sphingomonas sp. Leaf23, assembly GCF_001421585.1. Taxonomy (NCBI): domain Bacteria; kingdom Pseudomonadati; phylum Pseudomonadota; class Alphaproteobacteria; order Sphingomonadales; family Sphingomonadaceae; genus Sphingomonas; species Sphingomonas sp. Leaf23. The sequence goes on from NZ_LMKR01000002.1 coordinate 468,462, forward strand.
CACCAACGGCATGACCCGGTTCGCCGGCCTTGTCCCCGCCGGCGTCTATGGCCAGCGCGCCTCGACCAGCTTCCTGCGCGCGGTGGAGCAGGCGGGCGGACAGGTCGTCTCGATCCAGACCTATGCGCGCGGCGGGATCGGCGCGGCGGTCGCCAAGCTGCCGAAGACCTCGCCCTATGAAGCGGTGCTGATCGCCGATCAGGCGGGACAGGCCGCGCTGGCGGTCCCCGCGATCCGCAAGTCCACCAGCCGTTCGGCCAAGGTGCTCGGCACCGAACTGTGGAACACCGAAACCGGGCTGGGATCGATGCCGGCGCTGAACGGTGCGTGGTATGCCAGCGTGTCGAACAGCCTGTATCGCCAGTTCGCGACCAAATACCGCGCCCGCTTCAACGCCGCGCCGTACCGCCTGTCGAGCCTTGGCTATGATTCGGTGCTGCTGACGGTGCGCATCGCCCGCGACTGGACGATCGGCCGCGACTTCCCCGAAAGCCGCCTGCGTGCCGAGGACGGTTTCGCCGGCCTCGACGGCGCCTTCCGCTTCGGCCGCGACGGCGTGGCGGAGCGCGCGCTGGAGGTGCAGGAGGTGCGTGCCGGCGGCGCGGTGACGGTTAGCCCGGCGGCAAGGACGTTCGGGGAGTAAGGCAGTGTTCGGATGGTTCGGCCAGCGTGACCGTCCGAAAGCCTGTCAGTATCTGCGACCGGGCCGGCTGCACCGGGTGATCAGGGCCTTTGTGGACCTCGATGGCCTGCTGCATCCGGTCGGTGAAACCTGGACTTTCCTACGCTGCGAAGCCTTTCTGCAGGAAGAGGGTATATCGTGGATCGTCGCAATGCCCGATGGATCGGAACTGCAGATCCGGTTGCAGCGTCGGCCGTATGACGAGCATGGTGTCCTCGAATATCTGGACGACCATGTCCTGCCCGCCGCTCGGCCCGGCGAGGACTGGCCGTTGCTGGTCATGCGCGACAGCGTCTGTCTTGCCGATGACGTCGATGCGCCGCACGCTTGCGTAGTCGACGTTCCGCGTGATGCAGATGCGACCGGGGTCGCGCGTGCGTTGCTATCGAGCGGTTGCCTTGCCGGCGTGGCGGGGCACACCACTTGGTCGATCGCAATGGGCCGGGACCGCGTGGTTTTTGGCGACCGCTGGGGACTGCGGTTTGTGCGCGCGGTGCGTCCCGATCCGTTGACCGCGCGGGCCGAGGCGTTCGAACGGATCGACGTGCGCTACTGGCAGCAACGCGATGCGCAGACGGTCATCGCGGCGCTGACCGGCCAATAACCCCTCACGCCACCCCGAACGGCACCACCATGTTATCGGCATAATGGCCGACATGCGCGCGCCCCAGATACGGCACGCCCATCGTCTTCGCCCATTTGGCGGCGATCTGCTCCTCGGTCTCGCCAAAGCCCGTATCGTCGGGATGGCGATCGGTCACCGCGCCCAGTCGGATGCCGGCGATGCCCTTCAGCTGCGTCGCTTCGCTTAGCTGCCAGAACAGGCGGTCGATGCGGTACAGGTCCTCGCCCACTTCCTCGACGATCACGACATGGTCGGTCAGGTCGGGCAGCCACGGCGTGCCGATCAGCGCGCACAGGATCACCAGGTTGAACGCAACGGTCGGCCGTCCGTCCAGCTCGGGCGCCAGCATCGTGCGATCGCGATTGACCAGCCAGGCGAGCGCGCGCGCCGCGCTGTTGGTGCCGCCCGCCTTGCCGACCTGCGCCGCCATCGGCCCGTGGATCGGCCGCCCGATCCGCCGGGCGTAAAGTGCCGCCAGCAGGAACCCCATGTCGGAAAAGCCGAGATAGCTCTTCGCCGCCGCCGCGCGGTTCAGCTGCGGCATCACCCTGTCGAGGATGCGGTTCGACCCGTATCCGCCGCGCGCGAACCAGATCGCGTCGAACCCCGGATCATTGGCGAATTCGAGGAACGCGGCCGCACGCTGTTCATCGGTGCCCGCGAAATGCCCGACGTCGAGAAAACACTGCGGATGGACCACCAGGTCGAGCGTCGGATAGGTGAGCGCGGCATAGCCCTGTGTCCGGGCCATCTGGTCCTCATCCACCCGCCGCGCCGGTGCCACGACTCCGATACGCATCACGCAACCCCGCTTGCCACTTCTGGCCAAGCTCGATAGCGCCGGGCGATGCTGTACGGCAAATCCTTCTTCCTCGTCGGGATCGGCGGGTCGGGCATGATGCCCCTCGCCATGATCCTTGCCGGACGCGGCGCGACCGTCGCCGGCTCCGACCGCTCGCTGGATCAGGCGAGCCTGCCTGCCAAGTTCGACGCGCTCCGCGCGCTCGGCATCGCGCTGTTTCCCCAGGATGGCAGCGGCATCGTGTCCGCCGGGCAGATCGTGGTCGCCTCCGCCGCGATCGAGCCGACCGTCGCCGATATCGTCGCCGCCGAACGGGTGGGTGCCAGGCGGATGGGCCGCGCCGAGCTGCTGGCCGAGCTGTTCAACGAAGCCCCGCTGTCGATCGGGGTGGCCGGTACCAGCGGCAAATCGACCGTGACCGGCATGATCGGCTTTATCCTCCACACGCTCGGCCGCGATCCGACCGTGATGAACGGCGCGGTGATGAAGGATTTCGCGGCCCCCGACCGCCCCTTCGCCAGCGCGCTGGTGGGGCAGGGGGATGCGTTCGTCAGCGAGGTCGACGAGAGCGACGGGTCGATCGCCTTCTATCGCCCGACCGTCGCGGTGCTGAACAATGTCAGCCTCGACCACAAGTCGCTCGACGAACTGCGCGCGCTGTTCGGTGGCTTTGCAGAGCGGGCGGGGCGGGTGGTCGTCAATGTCGGCGATGCCGAGGCGGCGGCGCTTGCCGCGACGATCCCGGCGGACAAGCGCACGACCTTCGCGGTCGAGGGCACTGCCGACCTCACCGCCCGCGCGATGGTGCTCGATCCCTTTGCCAGCCGGTTCGAACTGGTCGTGGACGGCGCGACCCATGACGTGCGGCTTGCCGTACCCGGCCGCCACAATGTCGCCAACGCCCTTGCCGCGATCGGCGCGGTTGCCGCCATCGGCGTGCCGATCGCCGATGCGGTGCGGGCGATCGCCGGTTTCTCAGGCCTCAAGCGCCGGTTCGAACTGGTGGGGCAGGCGGGCGGCGTCGCCGTGATCGACGATTTCGGCCACAACCCCGACAAGATCGCCGCGACCATCGCCACGCTGCGCAGCGCGCCCGGCCGCCTGTTGCTGCTGTTCCAGCCGCACGGCTATGGCCCGCTGAAGGTCATGCGCCGCGAACTGGTGGCGATGTTCGCCGATCGGCTGGCGGCGGACGACCTGCTGGTGCTGCCCGATCCGGTCTATCGCGGCGGCACCGTCGCGCGCGAGGTGACCAGCGCCGATATCGTCGCCGACCTGACCGCGCTGGGTACGCCGGCACGCCACATCGCCGATCGGGCGGATGCGGCGGCGTTCCTGGTCGAACAGGCGCGGGCGGGCGATCGCATCGTGGTGATGGGCGCGCGCGACGATACGCTGTCGGAACTGGCGGCGGGGATGGTGGCGCGGCTGGGATAGGCTCGCTGCCGATGCCCTTATCGTCACCCCGGACCTGATCCGGGGTCCCGCTTTATTGCCGACCGTAGGACAAGAAGCGGGACCCCGGCTCAAGGCCGGGGTGACGAGAGGCGGGACACCCAATCCTTACCAATTTCTTGACAACGCTGCCCCGCTCGGCGACCGACCAATATCGCAAGCAAATTGTCGAATTAGTCCGACAAGCGCTGAGAAGGGGAGGCCGCTTTGGCACAGACACGGGCGGGTTCCGCCACCACCGGGCTGGCGTTCGCCGCCGTCACCACGCTGTTCTTCGCATGGGGCTTCATCACCTCGCTGATCGACCCGCTGGTCGCGGCGGTGAAGGGCATCTTCACGCTGAGTGATTTCGAGGCGCAGTTTGCCGCATCGGCGTTCTTCCTCGCCTACGGCCTGATCTCGATGCCCGCCGCGATCCTGCTCGGTCGGTTGAAGGCGGTGCCCTCGATCCTGTTCGCGCTCATCACCATGGTCGTCGGCTGCCTGACGATGCTGGTCGCGGCGAACCTCGCGGTCTTCCCGATCGTGCTGCTCGGCCTGTTCATCCTCGCCTCGGGCATCACCATCCTGCAGGTCGCGGCGAACCCGCTGGCCGCCGCGCTGGGCGATCCGAAGCTCAGCCATTTCCGCCTGACGCTCAGCCAGACGTTCAATTCGTTCGGCACGTTCCTCGGGCCGCTGCTCGGCGCCAGCCTGTTCCTCGAAGGGGTCGAGGTGAAGGACGGCACGGTGCTGACCGAAGCGGTGCGCGCCGGCGCGCTGGCCGGGATCGACCGCGCCTATTTCTGGATCGCCGGGCTGATCGCGGCGTTGGCGGTATTCTTCTTCCTCAGCCGCAAGGTCGTGTCGGCCGCCGTGCCCGAAGCGCCGGCGAACACGCCGTCGCCCGCCGCCCTGCTGCGCGACGCCTTCTCGTCGCGCTGGGCGATCCTGGGGGCCGCCGCGATCTTCATCTATGTCGGCGCGGAAGTCGCGATCGGCACGCAGATGGCGCTGTTCCTGAACGGCGATACCGTGTGGGGCGCATCGGACGCGGCGTTCGGCGTGCCGCTGCTGGATCTGGCGATGGGTAGCGACGGGGTTCCCGGCGTTTCGCTGCAGGAAGCGGGCAAGGCGGTTGCCTTCTACTGGCTGGGCGCGATGATTGGCCGCGCGATCGGATCAGTGCTGCTGTCGAAGGTGAAGGCGCACAAGCTGCTGGCGCTGTTCACCGGCATCGCCGTCGCCATGTGCCTGTACGTCGCGCTGGTCGGCGGGGTCGGTGCGGGCTTCGTGGCGCTCGGCATCGGGCTGTTCAACTCGATCATGTTCCCGGTGATCTTCACCCTGACCCTCGAACGCTCGACCGCCAGCGAGGCGGCGACCTCCGGCCTGCTGTGCACCGCGATCTTTGGTGGCGCGGTCATTCCGCTGATCGTCGGGCTGGTGTCGGGTGCGGTCGGGCATGGCGCGGCGTTCGTCGTGCCGGCGTTGTGCTACGGAGCGCTCTGCGCTTTCGCCATCGCGGCGGGCCGCACGGCCCCACGCAACGCCGCGTCGACCAAGAGCCTGCACTGATCGTCGCAGCGGCCATGGTCTCCCGGCCCCGACATGATTAGGCTCGCCGCCTGACGTTCACGGGAGAGAGATCATGGTCGTTCGCGTTGTCCTGTTGTTATCCGCCCTCGCACTGCCGGCCACGCTGCCGGCACAGGTCCGCCAGCAGGGGGCGGGGGCGACGCAGGAACTGGACTGCGACGGCGGGGTCGCCACCGTCGAGGGTGCCGGCAACACCATGCGCATCACCGGGCGGTGCAGCGCGCTGGTGATCCAGGGGGCCGGCAACCGCGTCGTCATCGACCTCGCGCCACGCGGATCGGTTCGGATCGAAGGCGCCAGCAACACCGTCTTCTATCGCACTCCCGATGGCAGCAAGGCGCGCGTCAACATCGCCGGCGCGGGCAACCGGGTGTCGTTCCAGCGGTAGGATGTATCCGTCCGTCACCCCGGATCACGGTCGGGGTGACGGACGTTCCGGCGGGACGCTTACGCCACCACCCGATCGCCCAGCGCGACCTGCGCCAGCGCGATCGACCCCAGCGGCCCCGCCTGATCGCCCAGCGCGGGGGCAACGACATAGTCGCGCTCCGGCAGCGGCAGATAGCCGTTGATGCTGGCGCGCAGCGCCGGTTCGATCCGGGCCAGCAGATGCGGCTGCTTGTTCATCACCCCGCCGCCGATCGCGATCCGCTTGGGGCCGGTGGTGCACACCATCGCATGGCACATGGCGGTGATCGCCGCTTCGACCCGATCCCACACCGGATGATCCTCGGCGAGGGTCGAAACATGGACGTCGCCCAGCGCCGCCTTGATCCCCGTTCCCGATGCCAGCCCCTCGACGCAATCGTCATGGAACGGGCAGCCGCTGGGCAGCATGTCGCTGCGCAGCCGGGGGACGCGCAGATGGCCGATCTCGGCATGGCCGATCCCGCGCGTCGGCTTGCCGTTGACCAGCAGCCCGACGCCAACGCCGGTGCCGATCGTGACATAGGCAAAGTCGTCCAGCCCCTGCGCACAGCCCCACAGCATTTCGGCAAAGGCCGCGCCGTTGACGTCGGTATCGAACGCGCACGGCACGTCGAAGCCCTGCGACAGCGGACCCGCGACGTCGGTCATCGGCCAGTCGGGCTTGGTCGTCGCCAGGATATGGCCCCAGGTCGGCGACGCGGGGTCGAGGTCGACCGGGCCGAAGCTGGCGATACCCAGCGCCGCGAACCCGCCGGCGTCCCACCAGCGTTGCAGGATCGCGGCGATGGCGGGCAGGGTGACGGACGGATGCTCGGTCGGGACGGTTTCCTGCGCGATGATCCGGCCCGGTCCGTGCGCCAGCGTGCAAACGCATTTGGTGCCGCCCAGTTCGATCCCGGCCATCGGCAAAATGCCATGCGTCCCCTGCACCGCCGGATCGAAAGCCATGTTCATCCCCCAAAACCTTTTTACTTGTGAAAGGCGCGCAGCGTCGCAGGATTTGGTGAAAAAGGCAAATTGAAATCGGAATTATGCCGCCGATAGGACGAAGGCTCAGCGTGCCGGCGGGATCGGGGTATATTGCGCCGACACCAGCCGCCATCCACCGCCCGTCCGGCGCGCGACATAGCCGACGCGGATCGCCCGGACGGTGCCGCCCGGCATGGTCAGCTGCTTGCGTTCGGTCATCGATGCAAAGGCACCGTTCACGCGCACGACGCGTTCGTCCTGGCGCATCGGTGGCACCGGGTTGCGATGGTCGGGGGTGTAGAAGCCCAGCACCGCCGCACGGGAATCGACCGTGCCGACGGGCGAAATCTCGACATAATCGTCTGCCAGCGTGGCGGCGAGGGTGGCGGGATCGAAGGCGGCCCGTGCCGCATCGAACCGGTCGACCAGCGCCTCGACCGCCGCTGCCGGTTGCGGCGTGGCCACCGCCGATGCGCCGACGACCATCGTTGCCGCCGCGAGGATGCCGCCCAGAGCACCGTTTCGTCCGATCATTGCCCCTCCCTTGTCGCTAATCGCGATTTAACCATCCGTCACGATACTGGCCGATCCAGCCCTGAAGGCGACGCCATGCACAACGATGCCCAGTCCCCCGATCCGATCGCGCCAACCCGCCCCAGCGCGACCGGATGCGGCGCGCGGTTCGAACTGGCGCTGGTCGCCGCGTTTAAGGGCGGGGCGATACCGCTGGCACCACACCCGCCGCTGCCGCGCGGCTGATCCTCAGCCGGCGTCCTCCGCCTTCCACAGCGCGGTGGCGCTGGGCAGCAGGAAATGGCTGAACGGCAGGATCGCCGCGCCGACCGCCGGGGCATCCTCCGCCAGCATCGCGCGCCGCACCGGGGCCAGCGCGGGCACATTGGTCACCGTGTGCATCCGCGTGTTCAGCCGCTCGGCCAGCGTGTCGACATGCGCGCCGGGCAGCCGCCCGCCGACGAACACCGCCGCCGGATTGATGAGGCAGTTGATCGCGACCAGCGGTTCGACCAGCCGCTCGACCGACGCGTCGATCCACGCATCGACCACCGCCAGCAACGCGGGATCGTCACCGCGCGCGCCCAGCATGTCGGCCAGCGTAAAGCCCGCATCGCGCAACGGGTGCGACAACCCCGACAGCGACACGGTATGCTGGATCTGCGTCTGCCCGCCCCGGCCGTCGCTGCCCAACAGGAAGCCCAGCTCACCCGAACGGCCCTGCGCCCCGCGATAATAGCTGCCGTCGAGCACCAGCCCGCCGCCCAGCGCGGACGAGATCAGGACGTAGAAGAAACTGGCCTGGTGCTGGCCATGGCCCAGCTGCAACTCGCCCATCGCGGCGGCGGCGGCGTCGTTCTCCACGAAGACCGGCAGGTCGATCGGCTGGGCGAACAGCGCGGCCATGTCGACCGCTTCCCACGCGGTATAGCTTTCCGGCCGGCCGGGCAGGTCGACCGTGCCCAGATCGTCGGGCCGCGCCACGCCGATGCCGACGATGCGCTGCCGTTCGATCCCCGCCTCGGCGATCAGTCCGTCGACCGCCGATCGATAGAAGGCCGCCACGTCGTCGGGCATCGCGAAATCGACCTCGCGGGTGGCGCGTGCCAGCGTCTGTCCGGCGAAATCGACCAGCACGATCGTCACATGGTCGCGGTCGATATTGATGCCGATCGCGAAGCAGGCAGCGGGGTTCACCACCAGCTTCGTCGGCGGCTGCCCGCGCCCGCCGCGCCGCTGCCCGGCCTCCAGCACCAGCCCCTCGCCCAGCAGCCGCCGGGTGATGTTGGCGATCGCCGGCGGGGTCAGCCCGGTGATGTTGGCCAGTTCGATCCGCGTCAGCGATCCCGACACGCGGATCGCATGCAGCGTCACCCGCTGGTTATGGTCGGCCGCCCGTTCGAGGTTGGTGCCCGACAGGCGGATGGGCGCGCGCTCGGTCATCGCCGGCAAGCGGCCGCAAGGATGGGGGGCAAAACGCAAATCTCCCTGTACGACGGTCCTGCCGCCGGTTTGTCGGACAACAGCGTGGACCAGCCGTCCGGGCGGTTCAATCCGAAAATCACTATCGAAAAGGGCGGTTTGGGCGTTGACAACGCTGTCGGAATTGCCGAACGGAGCGTGAAGAGGAACGCGCGTCGCGAGGGCCGCGTCGGGGAGAGCGATGCGATGAAACCGGTTACGACGTTCTTGTTGGGCACCGCCCTGGTCCTGGGCGCGCTGCCCGCCGCCGCACAGACCGTGCCCGCGCCGGCCTCCGCCGCGACCGTCCATCCCGACATTTGGCCACAGGCGAACTGGCCGTACAAGACCGATCCCAAGATCGAGGCGCGCATCGCCGACCTGCTCAAGCGGATGACGCTGGAGGAAAAGGTGGGGCAGGTCGTGCAGGGCGATATCGCCAGCCTGACGCCCGAGGACGTGAAGCGCTATCACCTCGGCTCGGTGCTGAACGGTGGTAACTCGGCGCCCAACAACGACGAATTCGCGCCCGCGGCCGAATGGTTGAAGCTCGCCGACAAATTCTATGCGGCGTCGGTCGACACGTCGGGCGGCGGCGTCGGCATCCCCGTCATCTGGGGCACCGATGCGGTGCACGGCCACAGCAACATCGTCGGCGCGACGCTGTTCCCGCACAATGTCGGGTTGGGCGCGATGCACGACCCGGCCTTGATGCGAAAGATCGCGCAGGCGACCGCGGCCGAAATCCGCGCGACCGGCATCGAATGGACCTTCGCGCCGACGATCACCGTTCCGCAGGACCTGCGCTGGGGCCGCGCCTATGAAGGCTATTCGTCCGACCCGAAGCTCGTCGCCAGCTACGTCACCCAGTTCATCGAGGGGCTGCAGGGCACGCCCGGCTCGACCAACCAGCTGAAGGGTCCCTACGTCCTCGCCTCGACCAAGCATTTCCTGGCGGACGGCGGCACCTTCGGCGGGCAGGATCAGGGCGACGCGAAGATTTCCGAAACCCAGCTGCGCGACATCCACGGCACGCCCTATGTCTCGGCGATCAACGCCGGCGTGCAGACGGTCATGGCCAGCTTTTCGAGCTGGAACGGCGAAAAGATCACCGGGCACAAGGGCCTGATGACCGACGTGCTGAAAAAGCGCATGGGCTTTGGCGGGTTCATCGTCAGCGACTGGAACGCGCACGGCCAGGTCGCGGGCTGCACCAACGCATCGTGCCCGCGCGCGATCAACGCCGGCCTCGACATGTACATGGCGCCCGACAGCTGGAAGCCGATCTGGGAAAACCTGGTTAAGCAGGTGAAGTCGGGCGAAGTGCCGATGAGCCGCCTCGACGACGCGGTGTCGAACGTCCTGCGCGTCAAACTGCGCGCCGGCTTGTTCGAAGCGGGCAAGCCGTCGTCGCGGCCGCTGTCGGGCCAGTTCGACCTGCTCGGCAGCCCGCAGCATCGCGCCATCGCGCGCGAAGCGGTGGCGAAGTCGCTGGTGCTGCTCAAGAACAACGGCTCGCTGCTGCCGATCAAGGCCGGCGCGCGCGTGCTGGTCGCCGGTGACGGTGCGAACGATGTCGCGCGCCAGTCGGGCGGCTGGACGCTGACGTGGCAGGGGACGGGGATCGACCCGAAATATTTCCCCGGCGCGACCTCGATCTATCAGGGGCTGGAAGCAGCGGCGAAGGCGGCGGGCGGTTCGGCCATGCTGTCGGCCGATGGCAGCTTCACCGGCGCGAAGCCCGATGCGGCGATCGTCGTGTTCGGCGAAACGCCCTATGCCGAGTTCCAGGGCGACATCAAGACGCTGCAGCTGCGCCCCGAACTGCGTGCCCCCATCGAAACGATGAAGAAGCTGAAGGCGCAGGGCATTCCCGTCGTCGCCGTCATGCTGACCGGTCGGCCGCTGTTCGTGAACGCCGCGATCAACGCTGCCGACGCGTTCGTCGTCGCCTGGCTGCCCGGATCGGAAGGGGCCGGCGTCGCCGACGCACTGCTGAAGGACCGCAGCGGCAAGGCGAAGCGCGACTTTTCGGGCACGCTGTCGTTCGCCTGGCCCGCAACCGCCGACGCCACCGGCCCGACCCAGTTCCCACTGGGCTATGGCCTGACCGGTGCCAGCAAGACGACCGTGCCCGCGCTGTCGGAGGACCCGAAGGTCGCCGAGGTCGATGCCGGCGACGTGTTCATGGACAAGGGCCTGCCCGCGACCGCATGGTCGCTGGAGGTCGGCGGCGCCGGCACCGGCGGCAACACCCGCATCACCACCGTCCCCGCGCAGTCGGGTGCCGGCCGGGTGAAGGTCACCGCGACCGACCACGGCGTTCAGGAAGGGGCGCGCCGCTTCGTTGTCGATGGCACCGGCCCGGCGCAGATCCTGCTCAGCACCCAGTCGCCGGTCGACCTGACCCGCCAGACCAATGGCGACGTCATGCTGACCGCGACGATGCGCGTCGATGCCGCACCCACCAAGCCGGTCGCGCTGGCGCTGCGCAGTGGTCCGGGCGGCGGGCAGGTCGCGCTCGGCCGGATGGAGCAGCTGGGCGTCGGCCAGTGGAAGACGCTGGGCGTGCCGCTCAAATGCTTTGGCGGCAATGTGAACATGGCAAAGGTCGACACGCCCTTCGTCCTGACCACCGATGGCGCGCTGACCGTCAGCGTGGCGCGCGTGGCGCTCGGCACCACGGCGGACGTAAAGCTGACCTGCCCGAAGTAAAAAGCTCCTCCCCGCTGCGCGGGGAGGGGGACCATGCGCAGCATGGTGGAGGGGGGTGTCCGCAACCGGAACCGCTGCGTTGCGGGGCGATCCCACTCCACCATCGCCTTCGGCGACGGTCCCCCTCCCCGTGCCGGGGAGGATTTGCTACTCGCCGGACGACAACACACAGGGGCACGGCGATGAAGGCAATCTGGGCAGCGTTACTCCTCGCCACGGCCACCCCCGCCACCGCGCAGGAAGCCACCCCCGCCACCCCCACACCGCCGCGCGTCTCCGTGTCCGGCGGCATTGTCGAGGGCAAGGCCGAGGCCGACCGCACCGTCTTTCGCGGCATCCCCTTCGCCGCACCGCCGCTCGGCGCGAACCGCTGGCGCGAACCGCAGCCGGTGGTCGAATGGACCGGCATCCGCGCGGCGACCGACCGTGCGCCCGCCTGCCTCCAGAACGACTATGGCTGGAACCGCGCCGACCATGTGTTCGCCAGCGAAGACTGCCTGACGCTCGACGTCGGCACGCCGGCGCTGACCGGCAAACGCCCGGTGATCGTGTGGATTCACGGCGGCAGCAACCGCGCCGGATCGGCGGGCGACATGGCGCTGTCGTCGATCGGCAAGCGCGGGGTGGTCGTCGTCGCGCTCCAGTACCGGCTCGGCATCTTCGGCTTCCTGCCCCACCGGGCCCTGGCGGCGGAGGCCGATGGCAAGAGCGGCAATTACGGCCTGATGGACCAGATCGCGGCGCTGCGCTGGGTCCGCGATAATATCGCCAAGTTCGGCGGCGATCCCGATAACGTCACCATCGCCGGCGAAAGCGCCGGCTCGCAGGACGTGTCGCTGCTCCTCGCCTCGCCACTGGCGCGCGGATTGTTTGCCAAGGCGGCGATGGAATCGGGCACCCCCGGCTTCGGCCTGCCCTGGCGGCCCTTGAAGGAAGCGTTCCGCATCGGCGACCAATTGGACGTGCTGCTCGGCACCCGTGGCAGTGCACCGCTTCGCACCGCATCGCCCGCCGCGCTGCTGGCGGCCGACCTGAAGCTGCACGATGCGAAGCTGACCGCCGACGATTATCTGTACCTGCGCACCACCATCGACGGCGCGGTCCTGCCCGATACGCCCGACCGGCTGTTCGTCACCGCGCCCAAGCGGCCGGTCCTCCTCGGCAGCAACATGCTCGAACTCGACCTGCCCGGCGATCGCCCGGCACGCGACGGGTTCGTCGACCTGTCGTTCGGCACCAATGCAGAGGGTGCGCGGACCTTCTACCGCCTGGACGATGCCGACCCGCTGCCGCATCCGCGTCTGGGCACCCGCGACCAGCAGATCGCGACCGACGCGACCTTCCGCTGCCCGGCCGGCAACCTCGCCACCCTGCTCGCCACCCGCAACTGGCCGGTCTGGCGCTATGAGTTCGACCTGGCGCGCGACGGCGGGGCGGGGCCGACGACCCATGCGGCCGAAATCGACTATATCTTCAACGACCGCCGCGCCGGGCCGGTGTGGCTGCAGGATTACTGGGTCGCCTTTGCCACCACCGGCGATCCCAATGGCGATGGTCGCCCGGCCTGGACCCGCAGCGCGCGGGGCAAGCCCGCCAGCATCCTGTTCGACGCGCGCGGTGCGACCCCGCGCGACGGCGATATCCGCCCCGAAATCTGCCGCCTGCAAGGATCGTTATGACCCCTGATCGTCGCCATTTCCTCGGCCTTGCCGCCGGGGCCGCCCTGCTGCCCGCCGCCGCCTGTGCCGCGCAGGAGGAAAGCTGGGAGGTGAAGCACCAGCGCCAGCTCGCGACCGACTGGCCGTGGCTGGGGCGCTATGCCGCCGACAATGCCGCGCTCGCCGCGTCGGGGGCGAAGACCGACATCGTGTTCATGGGCGATTCGATCACCGAAGGGTGGCGCGGCAGCCGCCCCGACTTCTTCCGCCCCGGCCGCGTCGGACGCGGGATCAGCGGCCAGACGACGCCGCAAATGGTGCTGCGCATGATGGCCGACGTCGTCGCCCACCGTCCGAAGTTCGTCCACATCATGGCCGGCACCAACGACATCGCCGGCAATACCGGGCCGATGACCCCGGCGCAGACCCACGACAACCTCGCGATGATGGTGATGATCGCGCGGGCAGCCGGCATCGGCGTGCTGCTGGCGAGCGTACCGCCGGCGGACGGTTTCCCGTGGAAACCTGGCCTGCCGACCGTCGCCCTGATCCGCGCGATCAATGCGTGGATCAGGGACTATGCGGCGAAGAACCGCGTCACCTTCGTCGACTACACCCCGGCACTGGCGACGCCCGCCGGTGCGATGCGGCCGGGCTTTGCGAATGACGGCGTGCATCCGACGCCCGCCGGCTATGCCGCGATGGAGAAGGTGCTGACCCCGATCCTGCGCGCGAAGGGGTTGCCGGCCTGAACCCACCCAAAGCTGAACGAACCCGGCCAAGTCGCGACAATCCGACACAATTTTCCGCCCTTTGCGACAAACCCCTGCGACACGCGTTCGCCATTTTCACCTTCGACCCCGATGGTTCGACAAAGGAGAAAAGGGATGAAGAAGTTCGCACTGATGCTCGCCGGTCTTGGCGTTGCGCTGACCGCCCTGCCTGCCGCCGCCCAGCCGTGGCAGTCGGTCAACCAGCGCCAGGCGCAGATCGAGCGCCGCATCGATCAGGGCATCCGCAACGGCTCGCTCAGCCGGCGTGAAGCGGTGAACCTGCGCGCCGAATTCCGCCAGATCGCCAATCTCGAACAGCGCTATCGCCGCTCGAACGGCCTGTCGATGCAGGAACGCCGCGACCTCGACCGCCGCTTCGACGCGCTGGCGTATAAGGTCCGCGTCGACAAGCACGACCGCAACGGCCGCCCGGGCCATCGCCGCTAACGGCTTCGCCGCTCCCTCCCTCTCCCGCCGGGAGAGGGAAGGGGCCCGCCCGGCGCAGCCGGGTGGGAAGGGTGAGGGTAAAGACTAACCTCCCGCGACGAATGCCCCGATCAACCCGGCTTCGTCGCCCAATCGCCCCGGCACGACGACCGCCGTCGTGACCGGGGTGAGCAGGTTGGTCCGCACCCGCGCGTCCAGCGCCGCGATCAATCCGGTCGCATTGGCCAGCCCCCCGCCGACCGGCACGATCGTGGCCGACACCGCGTGCAGCAGCATCGCGATCGGCCCGCCGAGCAGGTCGCAGAACCACGCGACCGTCGCCGCCGCCTGCACATCGCCCGCCTCCGCCCCGCGCGTGATCGCGATGCTGTCCGCCTCCACGCCGTGCAGAAACCGGTGCAGCCGCTCCAGCCCGCGCGCGCTGCCGATCGTGTCGAGACACCCCCGCCGTCCGCAACCGCACGCAAAGACCGGCATCGCCTCGGGCGCCACGGGGCTGGCATGGATCACCTGTCCGTGTCCCCATTCGCCGCCGATCCCGCCAGCACCACTGACGATCCGCCCGCGTTCGACCAGCCCGCCACCGACCCCGGTGCCCAGGATGATGCCGAACACCCGCTCATGCCCCTTGGCCGCGCCCAGCGTCGCCTCGGCCAGCACGAACGCATCGGCATCGTTCACCACGGTCACCGGCAGCGCCAGCGCCGCGCGCAGGTCGTCCGCCAGCCGCCGACCATCGATGCACGGGATGTTCGCACTGGTCACGACCCCGCCGACCGGATCGACCAGCCCGGCGGTCGCGATCGACACGGCCGCGCAGGGAACCGCCTCCGCAGCCTCCGCAAAGATCGCGACGAACCCCGCCCAATCATCGACAGGGGTGCGGGTCTTGCGCCGCCACACGATCCGGGCTGCGTCGTCGAACGCGGCGATGTCGACGAACGAGCCGCCGACATCGGCGCACAGCCGCATCGCGCCTATTCCGCGCCCAGCCACTTCAGCCGGAACGCGCGCTGCTGTGCGGTCGGCGCGCGCCCGACCGTCTCGCCGCGCACGATCTGCAGCGTCGGATCGGCCACCGGGGTCAGCGTCGCCACGCGCTCAATCCCGCGCTGGCGATACCGCAGCTCGACCGGCGTACCGGGCTTCAGCGCCGCGACGCCCGCCGTCCACGCCGCCACGCTGCCGACCGGCTGCCCGCCCAGCGACAGCAGCACGTCGCCGCGATCCACCCCGGCGGCGAACAGCGGCGTGTTCTGCGCCGGCGACAGCGCCAGCGTCACCCCGTCCGCTTCCTGCGTCGCATTGGCCCGCCCGATCCAGCCGGTACCCGGTGCCGCCGCGCGCAGCACCAGCCCGGCCTGATCCAGCAGCGGCGTGAAATCGGGCAGGAAGCTGCCCTCGATCGACCGGTCGAAAAACTGGTCGGCAAACGCCTTGTCCCCGGTCAGCGTGGTCAGCGCCGCGCGCAGGTCGGCGGGGGTATAGGACCGCTCGGTCGCGCCATGCGTCTGCCACAACAGCCGCATGTAATCGTCGAGGGTCTTGCCCGGAAACCGCTGGCGCAGCTGCAGGTCGAGCGACAGGCCGATCACCGCGCCATAGGGGTAATAGGAGACGAAGATGTTCGGCTCGACCGGATCGATCGTGGTCGCCGCATCGACGAACGGCGCGCGGAGACTCATTTCCTGCGGCGAGGCATTGGTCCGTGCGGCGATGCGCGCCGGGCTGTTGACCACCCCGTTCACCATGCCGCCCATCTCGTCCAGCCATTCATCGACCGACGACAGCCCGGCACGGCGGATCGCCAGCGGCCCGTAGTAGCTGGTGAACCCCTCGGCCAGCCACAGCGAGGGGGTCGGGTTGGCGCGGGTGAAGTCGAACGGCTCCAGCTCGCGCGGGCGCAGCCGCTCGACGTTCCAGCTGTGGAAGAACTCATGCGCCAGCGTGCCGAGCTGGTCGTCCTTCGCCTCGGCCAGCGATCGTTTGTCGGTGATGATCGTCGAGTTACGATGCTCCATCCCGTCGCCGTTCACCGACGGGCGATAGTCGGCGATGAAGGTATAGGTGCCGAAATCATAGGGCGCGGGCGCGCCGAAGATCCTGATCTCCTCGGCCACGACCTTCTTCGCCTTCGCGGTGAAGCGGTCCATGTCGGCAGCGGTGCCGCCATGGTGCAGCGTCAGGCGATACGTCTTGCCCGCCTCCTGCCATTCGCGGACCATATGGTCCGACAGCTCGGTCGGGCTGTCCATGAAATATTGCAGGTTCGGCGCCCAATAGCTGCCCGGCGCGGTGCCGGCGGGCAACTGCGTCGCGACCTTCCAGGTCGGGTCGGGACTGGTGAAGCGCACGCTGATCGGCTGCGCGTCATATCCGTTCGCCCACAGGAACGTCGCGGGCATGTTCAGATGGGCGTGGGTCGCATCGATCTGCGCATAGGTGCCGTCACCCCGGTCGCCATACAGTGTGTAGGCGACGACGACCGTGCCGTCATGGCCCGCCACGCTCCAGGCATAGGGATCGGTGCGCGTCAGCTTGAGCGGCCGCCCGGCGCCGTCGGTCGCGCTGACGTCATAGACGTTCTTGGCGAATTCATGGATCGCATAGCGGCCGGGCGACGAGCGCGACATCTGCACGCGCAACGGGCCGGCGGGCACCGATCGCCACGTCGCGACGATCCGCGCGCGATGATGCTGCGCCTGCGGGAACGACACGGCATAGCTGACCGGCGCATTCGCCCCCGGATCGCGCGCGGCGGTCTGCGCGACCGGCGCGGTCTGCGCGGCGGCGGGCAGGGCGAGGCAGGAGGCCAGCAACACGGCGACCAGCGAACGAACCATGGCAATTCCCCTTCGAGTTGGGCTGCTTGTAGCGGGCAGGGGGGGCGGATTGGAAGGGTGGAGCGCGCCACTTCCCGACGACCCTTCGTATCCCGCCCGCGCGGGGATACGGCACATGGCGGTCAGATCCCGTAGAATGCCCGCGCCGCGCCACCCATCAACCGCGCCCGCTCGCCTTCCGACAATGCGAGAGTCAGCACCCGCACCGTCGCCAGCCAGTCGCCATAGCTGTCGCCCGCCACCGACAGCACCGGCCAGTCGCTGCCCCACAGCAACCGTTTCCCGAACCATCCGACCAATCGTTCGACCATGCCGCCAAGCGCCAGCGGATCGGCCCCCGCCGCCTGTTCGGTGCGCAGCCCCGACAGCTTGCACCACACCGACGGCCGCGCCGCCAGCGCCGCCATCCCGGCCGCCCAGTCGGCATCGCCCGGCGGCGCCGGCTTGGCGGCGTGATCGATCACGATCTTCAGGTCCGGCCAGCGATCGGCCAGGGTCGCCAGCACGCCCAGATGCCGCGGCTGGACCAGCGCATCGAACCGCAGCCCGTGCGCGACCATCGCCGCCACCCCGCGCGCCACATCGTCGCGCAGCAGCCAGTCGCTATCGGCGATCGCCTGCACCATCGGCCTGAGGCCCAGCAGCCTGGGGTTCGCCGCCAGCGCCGCGATCCGCTCGGGCGCCTGCGGGCCGTCCAGCGCGACCCAGCCGACCACCCCCGCGACCCACGGATCGGCGTCGGCCATCTCCAGCAGCCAGTCGGTTTCGCGGTCGTCGGTCTGCGCCTGCACCAGCACGACCCGCTCGACCGGCGCATCCCCCATCGCCGCGCGCGCATCGGCCAACGAATGGCTGCGATACAGCGCGCCATCGGTCACCGCCGGCCAGCCATGGAACGGCGCATCGATCCGCCACACATGCAGATGCGCATCGACGATGCCGCTCATCCCGCCTCCCTCCTCGCCGACAGAGTGGCGTGAGGCGGGGGCGCAACGCAACCCCGTCCGTCACCCCGGATCACCCGACGCAGCGCCGCCGGCCGCTAAATATCCTCGATCACCACCCGCTCGAACAACACATCGCCCGCGCGCACCCGGTCGCCGGTCTGCATGCCCTCCGCCAGCACGAACGGCGCCGGCGTCAGCAGCACGATGGTCGAACCATGTTCGAACCACCCCATTTCCTCTCCCTGACGCACCGCCACATCGATTTCGGCCACCGGCTCCGCCCGTTCGCGCAACAGCTTGACCGTATCGAGGAAGGTCAGCCGGATCGCCGCGACCAGGATCGCCGCCACCGGCACCAGCAGGATCGGCGTCCCGTCGCCCAGCCGCATCCGCACCGTCGCCCGTTCGTTGCGGCAATATAGCCGGTCGACCCGCTTCAGTGCCGGCGGATTCACGTTGAAACAATCGCCGGGGAAATAGCGCACCCGCTCGACCCGCCCGTCCTGCGGCGCATGAAACCGGTGATACATGCCGGCGGTCAGCCGCAGCGTGACGAAGCTCCCGCCCAGATACGCCTCGCCCTCGCCCCCGGTCAGCTCGGCGATCGAATAGCGTTTCCCCTTGGCCTGCACGATCGAATCGCCGGTTACGCTTCCGCTGGCGACGATGATCCCGTCGGATGGCGACGCTACCTGATGCCCCCGCGCCGAAAACGTCCGCGCGCCGGGCCGCAACCGCCGGATGAAGCAGGCGTGCATCGATGGCCAGCGCGTCTCCGCCGCATCGGACAGGTCGACATCGCAAAAGCTCCGCCACACCGCGATCGACGCCTTCGCCACCAGCGGCTGTTCGACCTTGCTGAACCACCCCATCGCGCGGGTCAGCGTCCGACGCGGCAGCCAGTTGGTCGCGGCATAGTTCAGCGATTCGATATCGGTCAGCCGGGCGATGGCGCGGTTGAGCCGGGAGGGTGCGGGCGAGGGGGCGGTGCGGTCCATGACCGTCATCAATATTTCCTTATCGGGTCATATTTGCGTCAGCCATGATGCCTCTTGCCCTCGCATTCGCCGCCGGAGTCGCCGGTCTTGCCGCCACCAAGGGGCGCGCCCGCCTGGCGCTCAGCCGCGCCAAGCACGGCTCGCTGACCGGCCATGTCCGCTGGGGCCAGCGCATCGCGCGCCAGATCGCGTTCTACGACTATGACGACGCGCGCTTCTTCGCCGCCGACGATGCCCCGGCCGAGATCGCCGAACAGCGTCGCGCCGGCTTCGAACGCCTCTCCGCGCTCTACGCCACCCGTTTTCCCAACACGGTCGCCGCGACCAAAGAATTGCGCGAGGGGCTGTCCGACCTGCAATTCACCGGCCGCTACCGCGTACCGTTCCAGTTCAGCGCGAAGGTCCGCGAGCAATTGTCGACCGGTGCCTTCTACCAATCCTCGTCGGGCGTCACCGTCACCGACCTCGACGGTAACGTCTTCTACGACCTCGCCGGCTCCTACGGCGTCAACCTGTTCGGCCATGATTTCTACAAGGACTGCATTGCGCAAGGGAGCGCACGCGTCGCCGATCTCGGCCCGGTGCTCGGCAACTACCATCCGGTCATCGCTGCCAATGTCGCGCGGCTGAAGGCGATCAGCGGCATGGACGAGGTGTCGTTCCACATGTCGGGCACCGAAGCGGTGATGCAGGCGGTGCGCCTCGCGCGCTATCACACCGGCCGCCGCCGCGTGGTGCGCTTCGCCGGGGCCTATCATGGCTGGTGGGGCGATGTGCAGCCGGGCATCGGCAACCCGACCCCAGCCGACAACACGCTTACCCTGTCCGAACTGTCCGACCGCACGCTGCACGTCCTCGCCACGCGCAAGGATATCGCCTGCGTCCTCGTCAACCCGCTCCAGGCGATGCACCCGAACAAGGGCGCGCCGTCCGACGGCACGATGATCGACAGCAGCCGCGCCGCGCATCTCGACCGCGCCGCCTATCGCGACTGGCTGGTCAGGCTGCGCGACGTCTGCACGCGGGCCGGCATCGTCCTGATCTTCGACGAAGTGTTCATGGGCTTCCGCTTGGCGAAGGGCGGCATGGCCGAGGCGTTCGGCGTAGCTCCCGACATGGTGACCTATGGCAAGACGCTGGGCGGTGGCTTACCCATCGGCGTCGTGTGCGGCCGCGCCGACCTGATGCGGCGCTTCCGCCCGGAAAACCCCGCCGACATCTGCTTCGCGCGCGGCACGTTCAACGCGCACCCCTATGTGATGGGGGCGATGGACGTGTTCCTCGAACGGCTCGACAGCCCTGAGGTACAGGCGATGTACGCGGGCGTCGACGCCCGCTGGGATGCGCGGCTGGCGCAATTCAACGCGGCGATGGCGGCCGCCGACCTGCCCGTGCGCGCGGCGGGCATGCAGACGGTGTGGACGATCACCTACACCATACCGTCGCGCTACAACTGGATGCTGCAATATTATGCCCGCGCCGAGGGGCTGGCATTGAGCTGGGTCGGCACCGGCCGCCTGATCTTCAGCCTCAATTACGACGACGCCGCCTTCGCCGAAGTCGTCGCGCGGTTCGTGCAGGCGGCACGGGCGATGCGGAGCGACGGCTGGTGGTGGACCGCCCCCGGCACCACCAACAAGATGCTGCGGCGACAGGTGCTGAAGGAAACCCTGTCGCGGCGGCTGGGGCGGGGATAGCCGCTCCCCCGCCAAAGGCCAAGGGACGGCCGGATCGCTGCCGGCCGCACCTCGATCGCGACTGCTGCTTACCCCCGCCGGGCGTCGGCTGCCGCGTGCAGCGCCTCGATGATCGCCCGGTTCGCCTGATGGCCCGACAGGTCCTGCGCCAGCGTGGCATAGCCCTCGCGGCGCAATGCCTGCCGGATCTGGTTCACCGAAGAAAAGTCACCCGACGCAGCCAGTTCGACTGCGCGGGCAAGGGCGGGGGTGTCGCGGGTCATCGGGGGATCGCTCGCCGGATCAGCCGTTGCGCACCCACGGCGTCCGCACGACCGTGCCGGCGATCAACTTCTTGCCGAACGCCTTGCGCATCGTGTCGGCCGCATCACCATTCTTCAGCACGACATGCGTACCACCCGAATGCAGCGTCTCGATCGCGCTGATCGACGCGCCATGCTTGCGGCACAGCGCTTCCACATCGGCGCGCGCGATGCCCACGTTCATCGCCCGCGAAGTCGTCACCGCGGTCGGGGTGCCCCGTCGCCAATCGTCCTGCATGTCGGTCCAGTCATCATTCGAGCAAACGGACCGCCGGGCCACGCGGAGAGGGTCGACCGGCCGGCGCCGGTAGCGGGACCAGCCGGGTTCGACGGGGCCAGATCGTATATGGGGTGCCGCCGGCGCGTTAACAGGTGGCGGGCGCGGATAATGTTGCAGGGGCGGAACGAGCGGGGTTTCGCTCCGCCATGGCTGTGCCGGAACGTGCTTTCCTACACCGCGACGCCCTGCCACGCTCGCCGCCGCTCTTTCTCCCCGTCGAGCCCCTCAGTCGCAATTAATGCGACCGGTTCGCAAGTGCGCAAATCGGTCGCGAGTGTGAACTTTGTGAACTTTGGCGGCCCGCCATGGGCAAAGCCCATGGCGTTGGACGGCGCTTTTCGCGCCGCCGGCCGGGCGCGCCTTTAGGCTTGGCGCAGCGTTCGCTGCGCCTTGCCCGGCGCTTAGTGCCGCGCCGCCTCCTGCAAATCCGTATCGATCCGCGCGCCCTTCAACAGCTGCACCGGCGCTTTCCGGTACAGGATGAAGTCGTTGAACGGATCGGTGATGATCTTGGTCGCCCACACGATCCCGGTCATCACGTCGCGCTGGATGAACAGCTGGATCACCCGGAACAGCAGGCCCCCGACCGCGAACGCCAACCACAGCAGCGCCAGGTGCCGCAGGAACCCGACGAACCCGACATGCGGTTCGAACACCCCGAAGAAGGTCGGGTCGAGCAGTAGCGGGATCGGCGTCGCCGCCCACAGCCCCATGAAGACGACCTTGCGGAACAGGTTGTACCCGACCTTGATCTCTTCCTTATGTTCGTGCGTCGCCTGGTTCATATGATCGTAGGTCTTGGGCTCGAAGAAGAAATGCCCCGACTGCCGCGCGGTCATCGCCACCAGCCAGCCGAGCAGGCTCGCCACCGCCGGGTCGATCCACACGACCACATAGGCGATCAGGAACGTGGTCGCGCTGACGAAGTGCAGCGCCTGGTTGATGATGCTGTGGTGGTAATAGCGATGATCGTCCCACCGCTGTTCGTGCAACGCTTCCTTGAATCCGGGCATTGTCCAAGCCTTTGAAAAAAATGTGGTTCAGGCGGTCGCGCCGAGCGCGGGCGTCGGGTGGTTGTCCTGTCCGGCCGCGCCGGCGCGGCGGAAGCACACCAGCGAGAAATGGCCGAGCGGGGGCAGCGGCCGGCGCTCGACCAGCTCCGCCTGCGGGTTGCGCGCCGCCCAGTCGCCATAGATCGACCACGGGAAATCGGTGCGCCAGCCAAGGCGACTGGTGATGGGCATCAGCGCGCGCTCGATTCTGGCGCGGACACCGGCCTCCGCGCCCAGCCGGGTCGCGATCACGATCATGCCGCCGGGCCGCACCACGCGCAGGAACTCGCTCAAGGCGCGGTCGGGATGCGGCACAGCCGACACGACATATTGCGCGACCACCACGTCGAACGACGCATCGTCGAAATCCAGCGCCTCGGCATCGCCGATCGCGATCCGCTCGACATGATCCAGCCGCAACCGCTTCACCCGGTCGCGCGCCTTGTCCAGCATCTGGTCGGCGATATCGATGCCGGTGATCCGGCTCTCGGCGCGATAGTGCGGCAACGAGATGCCGGTGCCGACGCCCACCTCGAGGATACGGCCGCCGACCGTCTCGGCCGCGTCGATCGCCGCGCGGCGGCCCCGGCGGAACACCGGCCCGAATACCAGGTCATAGATGGGCGCCCAGCGATCATAGGCGCTCGCCACGCCGACGCGGTTCAATTCCTGAGCCAATCCGTGAGTTTCCTTGTCCAGCGCCGTGCGGCTTGTCTGGCCAGCCACAATGACGCCGATCGATGACAGGCCAATGGCGGAGGCGTGTCAGCAAGGTTTCAATTTGATGAGAGCGGCCGTCACACCCGCGCAATACTATTGTCGCCGAGGCGCGTTACTGCATCGCCATCGCCAGGACGCAAGTCCGGCCCACTATCGTGGGGAAATACGATGACGACGGCATTTGTATCCCGGACCGATCGGCAAAAGTCGCCGGAAACGCCTGCAAAGTCGCTGGCGCGCAAGATACCGGACTGGATTAACGATCCGCAAAGCTATCAGGCGGAGGGTCCGAAAAAGTCCTACCGCACCGTCTTCATTTCCGACGTCCATCTCGGCACGCCGGGATGCAGCGCGACCCAGCTGGTCGACTTCCTCCATTCGTTCGAATGCGAGACGCTGTACCTGGTCGGCGATATCGTCGACGGGTGGCAGATCCGGCGCGGCTGGTACTGGCCGTCCAGCCATAACGACGTCATCCGCTCGATCCTGAAGTTCGCGCGCCGCGGCACCCGCGTCATCTATATCCCCGGCAACCATGACGAGGCATTTCGCGACTATACCGGTCTCGAATTCGGCGGCGTGGAAATGGTCGAGGAGGATATCCACGAAACCGCCGACGGCCGCCGCCTGCTGGTGCTGCACGGCGACAAGTTCGACGGCGTGGTGCTCTATGCCAAGTGGCTCGCCTTCCTCGGCGACTATGCCTACACCGCGCTGCTGAAGGCCAACAGTGTGTGGAACTTCACCCGGCGCAAGCTCGGCCTGCCCTATTGGTCGCTGTCGGCCTATGCCAAGCATCGCGTGAAGAACGCGGTGAACTTCATCGGCCGGTTCGAGGAAACGGTGGCGCATGCGGCCGCCGAACACGGCGTCGACGGCGTGGTATGCGGCCATATCCACACCGCCGAGATCCGCCAGATCGGCGACATCATGTACTATAATGACGGCGACTGGGTGGAGAGCTGCACCGCGCTGGTCGAGGATCATGCCGGCGCCATGTCGCTGATCGACTGGCGTGCGCTGACCTGGGAAAAGGAACTGGCAAAGGCGGCGGGCAGCGTCGACGCCGCGCCCCACGCGGTCGCCACCGCGTGAGGATCGCGATCGTCAGCGACGCGTGGAGCCCGCAGGTCAACGGCGTCGTCCGCACGTTGCAGACGACGATCGGCCGCCTGCAACAACGCGGGCACATCGTCGAAACCTACACCCCCGACGGCTTCGCCACCCGGGCCTGCCCCGGCTATCCCGAAATCCGGCTGGCGCTGGGCTGCGGGCCGGAACTGGGCCGGCGGATCGAAGCCTTCCGGCCCGACGCGATCCACATCGCGACCGAAGGGCCGCTCGGCTGGGCGGCGCGGGGCTGGTGCCGGCGGCATGGCGCGCGCTTCACCACCTCGTTCCATACCAATTTCGCCGACTATCTGGCGATGCGGACGCATCTGCCGGCCGGGCTGTTCTGGCCGTTCCTGCGCCGCTTCCATGCCCGCGCCAGCGGGGTGATGACCGCCACCGCCCGCGTCGCCGCCTCGCTGCGCGACCATGGCATCGCCCATACAAGGCGCTGGTCGCGCGGTGTCGACCTGTCCTTGTTCAAACCCGATGGCGGGCAACTGGACGTCGCCACCCTGCCGCGCCCGATCCTGCTCCATGTCGGGCGGATCGCGGTCGAAAAGAATATCGAGGCGTTCCTGGCGCTCGACGTGCCGGGCACCAAGCTGCTGGTCGGTGACGGCCCGGCGCGCGCCGAACTGGAGCGCCGCTATCCGCTCGCCCAGTTCATCGGGTTGAAACAGGGCGCGGCGCTCGCCGCCGCCTATCGCGCCGCCGACGTGCTGGTCTTCCCCAGCCGCACCGACACCTTCGGGCTGGTGATGATCGAGGCGCTGGCGTGCGGCACGCCGGTCGCGGGCTATCCGGTACCGGGACCGCTCGACATCATCGGGCTGGACGGCATGGGTGGCGGCACGCAGCGGATCGGCGCGGTCGACGACGATCTGGCGGTGGCCGTCGCCCAGGCGCTGACCGCCGATCGCGACGCCTGCGCCCGCGCCGGCACCGCCTATTGCTGGTCGCACTGCACCGACCAGTTCGTCGGCAATCTGGTCGATGCCGGGATTGCCGCCCGACCGGTGCTGGCGGCGGCATAGCCCCTTGTCACCCCGGACTTGATCCAGGGAATACGGACAGGCCGCTACAGCGCCTTCCACGCGACGATCGCGCGCAGCCCCAGCACCACCGCGTCCTCCGCATCGCGCAGGCCCCCCGGACGGCGGACATATTGCACGTCGGGCTGGAGCGTCAGGAACGGCAGCACCCGGTCGCTATAGGTCAGCTCGACCATCCCCTCCGATCCGGTCAGCGCCGGTTCGCCCGCCGGATTGGCCCGGCGATAAGGGGTGCTGAGGTCGGCACTGGCCACGCCGATCGACAGCTGGCTGTCGGGACGGGCGGGGACGATGCCATGGCCGGTCACGCCCAGCTGCACCCCGCCGGCAAAGGGCGTGGTCCGCCCGTCCGACCATCCGGCACGGGCAAAGGCGCGCCAATGGCCCGGCTGATCGGCCTGTCCGGCAAGGTCGGTCTCGACCGAGACATAGACGCCGTGCGACGCCGCCTCGCCGGGGCCGGTGGTGACACCGGGCGGAATGATGCGCGGTTGCCGCCGGCTATAGGCCCAACCGCCCACCGTAAAGGACAGCATGCCCTGCCGTCCCGCCTCGGCGACGAACAGCGTCGAGCGGTGTCCGTGCGTGTCGGCGATCCCGCGCGGCGCGCGGATCGCCACCGCCTGCACATACTGCCGCTCGTCCCCGGCGCGAACGCGGATGGCCAGGTCGGTGCGCGGAAAGATCGACGGCCCGTTGGGACCGGTCGCCGCCAGTTCGGACCCGATCCCGAACGCCGGCGCGATCAGGTGCGATGCGGCATCATTGGCATAGAATTCGCTGTTCAGGTCGTATTTGCCGACCAGCACCGACAGCCGGTCGTCGGCGAAATTCTGCTGGACCCATGCCTGGTACAGCAGCAGGTCGGCACCGGCGACCTCGATATTGTTCACGCCCTGCAACGTGCCGGCAATGTCGTTGGGTCGCCCGCCCATATTGTTGAGCAGGCTGGCAAAGGCGGTACCCCCGCGCCATCCCACCGCCCGGTCGAGGTCGAGCGCGGCGAGCAGGTCGATATTGTCGAGATAGCGGACGCCGCGCGCTTCCCCCGCCGCGACGCCGACGACATCGCCCTTGTACACGATGTCGACGCTCAGCGGACCCGCCGGCGCCTCCTGCGCCTGCACCGGTGCCGAAACCATCGTTAGAGCAATGGCGGCACAGCCGATTGCGTTGCGTCCCATGCGATGTTCCCCTGTTTCAAGCGTTGCTGGCGACCGGCCGCCCGATGCCCCCATCGGCGGCCGGTCGTCGGATCAGGCGGCGCGGCCGAACGCGGCGTCGTCGCCGTCGGGGCCACCCTGCGCCAGGTCCAGCGCAAAGCCGCGCACGCGGCTCTGTTGCCCGGCAACCGATGTGGCCTTGGTCCGGTGCGCCGCAGCGGTTCCCTTGGCGCGCACCGCCGGCTTGCGCGCGGCCGGGCGATGCGTGGCGCGCGCGTCATCGATGCGGAAGAAGGCGATGCTCTGCTGCAGGTCGTTCGCCTGTCCCGCCAATTCCTCGGAGGTCGAGGTGATCTGTTCCGACGCCGACGCGTTCTGCTGCGTCACGGTGTCGAGCTGCTGCAGCGCCTGGTTGATCTGGCTCGCGCCGATATCCTGTTCGCGGCACGCCGCGCTGATTTCCGACACCAGTTCGGCGGTTCGACGGATGTCAGGCACCAGCTTGGTCAGCATCTCGCCGGCCTGTGCCGCCGCCTGCACCGTGTCGCCCGACACCGCGCTGATTTCGGCAGCGGCGGTCTGGCTGCGCTCGGCGAGCTTGCGGACTTCCGAAGCCACGACCGCGAAGCCGCGACCATGTTCGCCGGCACGCGCCGCCTCGACCGCCGCGTTCAGCGCCAGCAGGTCGGTCTGCCGCGCGATTTCCTGCACGATGCCGATCTTTTCGGCGATGGTGCGCATCGCGACGACCGCCTTGTCGACCGCGACGCCGCTCGCTTCAGCGTCCTTCGACGACTGGCGCGCTATCTTTTCGGTCTGGGCGGCATTGTCGGCGTTCTGTTTGATGTTGGCGGCCATCTGCTCCATCGATGCCGATGCTTCCTCGGCAGAGGCGGCCTGTTCGGTCGCGCCCTGGCTCACCTGTTCCGACGACGCCGACAGTTCCTGGCTGCCGGCGGCGACGTTGTTCGCCGCGCCGGTCGCATCGCCGACCACACCCCGCAGCCGCTCGACCATCGACACCAGCGCGTGGCCCAGCTTGTCCTTGTCCGACGCGGGGCTGTGATCGACGGTCAGGTCGCCCTGTGCGATCGTATCCGCCAGTGCCGCCGACTTGCGCAGCGCCACCGTCATGCGATTCACCGTGTCGACCAGATCCTTGATCTCGTCATTGCTGGTGACGGTCACTTCCTGATCGAGATCACCGATCGCCACCGCGTCCAGCGCGACGCCGACCCGCTTCAGCCCCTTTGCCACGATCATGCCGATCCACAGCGCACCGGTGACGGCGAGGATCAGCGCGGCGATCGCCGCCGTCAGCAACGTCGTCTGCGACGACGCGTACAACGTGTCGCCCGCGTCATCGGCTTTCTTCATCTCGGCACGCTGGCGCTGCACCACGTCCTGGACCTGGGTGCGCATCTTTTCCGCGATCGGACGCGCGTCGCGCAGCGAGATCGCGCCTGCTTCCAGATTCTTGTTCCCAAGGGCGAGCGGGACGATCCGATCCGCCACCGTCTTATACTCATTCCACTGCGTGCGGATGGAGGCATATTGCGCCCGGTCGGTGTCGTCCGCCATTGGCGGCGCCTGTCCGATCAGTTCGTCAGCGCGCGCGCGTTGCTGCCGGAAATTGGAAAGCTGCTGCTGCACGATCTGCGGATCGTCGGACAGCGCCAAATTCTTTTCGGCGACGATCGCCAGTGTCGACGCCATGTTGAACTGCTGGATACGGTCGAGCGCCGTCGCCGGATCGTCCACCAGATCGCTCATCGCCTGGTTGAGCATCCCCAGACGGTCGATGCCATAGCCGACGACGCCGGCCAGCAACAGCAAGACGACCGCAAAGGTCGCCCCCAATTTCATCTTGATCGTCGCTCGCATTGCGTAGGTCCCCGGCAAGTTTGGTGTCGTTGCGCATTCTCAGTGGTGCGCGATGGGGGGGACATTGACCGGGGGAGCTTAAGATCATCTTTGTCGGGCATTAACTTCGCGCGAATGAATATGACTGACACAGGTGCAAATAAGGGGTTCTGCTTCAGCAACAAAAAATTACAATGATCGTATACGCATGGAGCGACAGCGAAAATTCGGCGCAAGCCGGCGCAGCGCTACTGGCGAACAGCGTTAACGGGCGATTTGCGGCGTTCGACGCTTTTCGTGGAATTGTGTCGATCCGGTCGCTACCGCTCGGCGCAAACGGCTTTGGGGAACAGGCGATGGCTGGTGGTTTGGTTGCGTTGCTCGACGATATCGCGGCGATCGCAAAGCTCGCAGCGGCCTCGCTCGACGATGTGAGCGCTGCGGCGGGGCGTGCGGGGGCAAAGGCGGCAGGCGTCGTGATCGACGATGCGGCGGTCACCCCGCGCTATGTCGTCGGCCTGTCGCCGGCGCGCGAACTGCCGATCATCGGCAAGATCGCGCTGGGGTCGCTGCGCAACAAGCTGCTGATCCTGCTGCCGGTGCTGCTGATCCTGAAGTTCTTCGCGCCCTGGGCAGTCACCCCGATCCTGATGGCAGGCGGCGCGTTCCTGTGCTTCGAGGGCGCGGAAAAGATCCTCGCCCCGCTGTTCGGCGGCCACCATGCCGAGGAAGCCGCGACGACCACCGACCCGGTCGAGCTGGAGCGCCAGCAGGTCAGCGGCGCGATCCGCACCGACATGATCCTGTCGGGCGAAATCATGATTATCGCGCTCAACGAACTGCCCGCGCTGTCGATCTGGATGCAGGGGGTCGCGCTGGCGGTGGTCGGCATCGCGATCACCATCGGCGTCTATGGCGCCGTCGCGCTGATCGTGAAGATGGACGATATCGGCCTCGCGCTCGCCCGCCGGTCGAGCGCGCTGGCCCAGACGATCGGGCGCGGGCTGGTTCAGGCGATGCCGGTGGTGCTGAAGGCGCTGGCACTGATCGGCACCGCCGCGATGCTGTGGGTCGGCGGACAGATCATCCTGCACGGGCTGGAGGAGTTCGGCTTCGTAACGCTCCCGCACCTCGTCCACGACACTGCGCATCATGTGGCGGAGGCGGTGCCGGCCCTGGGCGGCGTGCTGGAATGGATCGTCAACGCGGCCGGTGCGGCGGTGTTCGGCATCCTGATCGGCGCGGTCATCGCCGGCGTGCTGCACGTCCTGCCGAAGAAGCATTGAGGGGGAGGGGGCCCTACCGCCCCCGTGCCAGCCACTCCTCGGTCGGGGTGAACGCCGACCGCGTCGACGCCGCGACCGGCACATCGGTCGCGACATAGGCGACGCCGGTCCCGGCCTGCAGGTCGACCCACAGCCCCGACCGCAGGCCATAGGCATCGCCCGCATGGCCGATCCGTAGTCGACCATCGCCGAACGGATCGTCGCGACACCCGGCGACCGGCGTGGCAAGGAACGTCACCGCCAGCCCATAGCGGCACATGAAGCCGCCCTGCTTCGCGCCCGTGGTCGCATCGCTGCCGGTGTCGCCATTGGTCCCGTCCCACGTCCACAGCGGCGTCGTCAGCGTCGCAAAGGCGCGCGGCGACAATATCCGTCCGCGGTCGCTCCGCCCCCGCCGCAGCAGCATTCGCCCGACCGCCGCCAGCCCGCGCGCCGAGATACGCAGGCCCCCCTGGGGTGAGAACATCGCCCCGTTCCTGCCCGCGCGCCACCGCGAGAGGTCGCACGATCCATCGCGCGCCGGTTCGACCGAACAGGCGGGCGCGCGGCCGTGATGATCGTCCTTGGTCGGTGCTCGCCCGCGATACTGCACCACCGCGCGGGCGGCCATTTCGGGCGAACAGCTTGCCCAGTTATAGCATGCGGTGATCCCCAGCGGCCGAAACACCAGCCGCTCCATCGCCCGGTCGAACCGCTCGCCCGTCGCGCGTTCGACCACGCTGGCGACGATCGGGAAGTTGAGATTGGCATAGGCGAACCACTGTCCGGGCGCATGGGCCGCATCCCACGCCTTCGGATCGGCCAGCACCGGCGCCAGTTCGGCATCCAGTGGCAACACATAGTCCACCCCGTCGACGATCCCCGCGCGGTGCGACAGCAACAGCCGGAGCGTGATCGGCACATCGGGATAGCGCGGATGCCGCAACCGCCAGCCAAGCAGGTCCGACACATCGGCATCGAGGTCGAGCGTCCCCGCATCGACCAGTCGCAGCACCGCGATCGCGGTTACCAGCTTGGAGATGGAGGCGACCCGCACCGGATCGTCGGCGGTGACCGCGCGGTCGGCGGCGATGTCGGCCAGGCCGCGTTCGACGACCGCCGTCTCTCCCCGCCGGTCGAACGCGACGCGTACCTCGGCAACCGGCTGCGCCGTCGCGGCGGCGAGGAGGGCGGCGATCATCTTCTACCCCCTTTCCCTATCCGTTCGCTTCGAGCGCAGGTTCGAGCCTGTCGAGAACCGTAGTCGAGAAGGGGGTTGCCCCGAACGGCGCGTTCTCGACTGCCGCTTCTCGACAAGCTCGAAGCTGCTCGAACCAAACGGGCAGGGGAGGCAAGACAGCTCCCCTAGAACTTCACATCCGCCTGCACGGTAAACGCCCGCCCGCGCGGATCGGCAACGCGCGGTTCCCACGACCCGCCCGACCCGGTGTTCGAATCATAGGTGATGGCAAACGGCGGATCGACGTCGAAGAGGTTCTTCACCCCCAGCGTCAGGCGCGTCGCCTTGTTGCCGAGGTTCAGGAAACTGACCGCGAGGTTATAGGTGACATAGGGCTTCACATCTTCGTTGAAGTCGGCCCGCGTGACCGTGCCCGCCAGGATGCCGGGCAGCGCTTGGTTCTTGTACCCGTCGCGATATTGCTGGGTCAGCGCGATCGTCACCGCTTCGTTGGTATAGCTGACGAACGCATTATGCTTCCACCGCAGGCCCAGGTCGCCGGCAAAGCTGAACACGCCGATCAGGCTGGGGCCATAGGGCGAATTCTGCGTCAGCTTCTCGCGCTTCTTCAGCAAATAGGTGCCGTCGATCCCAGCGAGGAAGCTGCCGCCGAACGCATCCACCCCGCCGCGCGCGGTGAGTTCGAGGCCTTGCGTCCGCCGCGCGCCGGCGTTGATCCAGGTGCGATCGATCGCGACCAGTTCGTTGGTGGTCGGATCGCGACGGAACCGGTCGGAAAACAGCGCGGCATTGTCGATCAGCTCACGCTCGGTCAGCAGCTGGATCGTGTCGTCGACATTGATCGCCCAGAAATCGAGCGAAGCGCTGAACTTCGGTGCCGGCTGGATCACGATACCCGCGCTGAACATCCGGGCGCTTTCGGGGCCGAGGTTGGGGTTGCCGCCGGTCAGGATGGTGGGCTGTACCGCTTGGCACGCCGGGGTCGTGGTGTTGGGAATGCCGCCGGGGCAGCGCACCGGGTCGGCAAGGTCGCGGCCCGAATAGGGCGATTCGGTGGTGCCGTTGAAAATCTGGTTGAAGGTCGGCACGCGGAAGCCGGTGCTGAACGATCCCCGGACCATCACCGGTTCCCACGGACGATACTTCACCGACACCTTGGGATTCGTGCTGGTGCCGAAATCGCCATAATCGTCGACGCGCAGCGCGCCGGTCAGCTCGAACCCGCGGAACAGCGGCAGCAGCACTTCGGTATAGGCCGCCTTCACCTGCCGGTTCTTGGCACGCAGCGCGTTCACATTGTCGAATGCCGCGAGGAAGATGACCGGGGCGGAGGCGGCGGCGGCAGCCGATCCGTTGAAGCTGTAGGATTCGCTGCGGAAATCGATCCCTGCCGCCATCTGCGCCTTGCCGCCGGGCAGGCGGAACAGCGGGCCGGCGATCGAGTAATCGATCTGCTTCACCTCGTACCGCCCGCCGTACAGCGTCGCCCCTTCGGCCGACACCGCCGCCAACCCGGCCAGCGCCGCATCGCTCTGGTTGATCGAGAAGGGGTTCAGGATGCCGCTGTTGAGCAATCCGGCAAGGCCCGGCCCGATCGCCCCGGCTGCGGTCGGGGCGCTGGGATCATAGGCACCGTTGCTGAGCGTCCCGCGATAATAATAGCCGCTGCCCAGCACCGAGCTGGACTCGCTCTTGGCGTACGAACCGCCCGCGCGGTAATCCCAACCCTGCCACAACGGCCCTTCGGCGGCGAGGGTGACGCGGATCGTCTTGGTATCGGTTTCGTATTCGCGCGGGCCGCAGGCGATGCAGCGCCAGCGGAAAGCAATCGGCTTGTTGCGATTGGCCGCCACCGCCGGGAAGGTTGCCGCGATCGCGTTATAGACCGCATCATAGGTCGCGGCGGTCAGCGCATTGCGCGGATAGGCGACCTGGAAATTGGTGGTGTTGCTCGACACCTGCGCGTTGGAGAACAGCTTGGCCGAATTGGCGTTCGATCCGGTGACCTCCAGCGAAATCTGGTGATCCTCCGCCACCCGCGCGACGGCGCGGGCGAGGTAGGTCAGCGTCTTGATCGGCTGCTGGATCACCGCCGCGCGGCCCGTGTCCCATGCGCAGGCATAGCGCGCCGACACGTTGTTCCACAGCGCATCGTCATACGCCATGCCGCCGTCCATCGATTCACATCCCGCACCGCCGGGCAGGTCGAGCGGGTTGATCCCGCCGCTCGCCGCCGTGGTGGTACCGGGAATGACGAGGCCAGCCAGTACCTGCGCGCTCGCGGTGCCGCCCAGCAGCGTGCCGCCCCCCAGCGTGCTGCCTTGCAGCGTCGAGCGGTTGAGCGGAAAGGCGGTGGCGATCGGCGTGCCGCGCGTGTCGACCGACAGGCCGCGGTTCGGCTGGTTACCGTTCACGAAGTCGCGGTTCGACCCGAACAAAATGTTGTTCCAGCGATAGGCGACCGCGCCCATCACGTTGAACCCCTGATCGTCCAGATCGCCGAAACCGGCGATGGCCGACACGCGATAGATGGCGCCGTCACCCTGTTCGGTGATGTCGCTCGCGCCCATCACGCCGACGCCCTTGTAATCGGTGCGGGTGATGAAGTTGATGACGCCGCCGATCGCGTCGGTGCCATAGATCGCCGAGGCACCGTCCTTCAGCACCTCGACCCGCTCGATCGCCGCGAATGGGATCTGGTTCACGTCGACCGCCGCGCCCGACAGGCCGTGCGCCGCGACCCGCCGGCTGTTGAGCAGGACCAGCGTCGCCGCCGCGCCCTGACCACGCAGGTTTGCGGCGGACAGGCCATTTGTCCCGCGCTGCGCCCCGGTGGTGACGTCGGCATTCGACGCCAGGTTGTCCGCGCCCGACCCGTTGCTGGTCAGCAGGCTGATGAGCTGTTCGGGGCTGGCGATCGCGTTGCGCTCGATCTCGGCATTGCTGATGATCTGCAGCGGTAGCGAGCTGTTGTTCGGGTCGCGCTTGATCCGCGATCCGGTGACCAGGATTTCGCCGTCGTCGGCCGTCGACGCGGGCGTCGTCTGCACAGCGACGCCGGTCGGCGTGGCGGCTTCCGCCGTCGTCACCCCTTCGCTCACCGTCTGTGCGCCCGCCTGTCCCGCCGCGATCATCGCGACGAACAGCGATCCGCCCAACAGCACCCGTGCCTTGCCAGCCCGCATAATCTTGCCCCCAAGCCTGCGCCGCCATTTCCCCGTGAGCGGCTGTTGGCAACAATAAGCAACAAAAGCGTTGCGTCGCGGAAGGGGCGGCGCGGCGGGTTTTCACGGAACCGTAGCGTTCCGGTAACACTCGCCCAATTTTGGTTAGAGCGCCATAACGTGCGGCTATAGCGCGGCGGCGGCGGCCAGCAGCGCGGCGTCCATCGCCGGGGTCGCCGACGTGCCGTCGGGATTGTCGTTGGCATAGAGCGCAAAGGTCAGCACCTGTCCGCTCGCCGCCGTCATCGTGCCGGCCAGCGCCGATACCCCGCTCAGCGTCCCCGTCTTGGCGTGGACCTTGCCGGCGAGCGGTGTGTCGCGGAACCGGCGCGACAGCGTGCCGTCGACCCCGCCGACCGGCAGCGTCGCCAGCCACCGCGCTCCCCACGGCTGCGTCTGTGCCCAGGTCAGCAGCGTCACCATCGCGCGCGGGGTCACCCGGTTATAGGTCGACATGCCCGACCCGTCGGACAGGTCCCATGCGGTGCGCGGCACGCCCGCCGACGCCATCATCGCCGCGACCCGCTTCAGCCCGTCGCCGATCGACCCGCCGCCGCTGACCCGCCCGATCCGGCGTAGCAGCAGTTCGGCGTGCAGGTTCTGGCTCGCCTTGTTGGTGGTCGCGACATCCTCGATCAGCGGCGCGGGCTGCAGTCGCGCCAACATCGGCGGCATCGTGCCAGCTTCCACGACCGCGCCATCCTCCTCCGCCCGGTACGGCCGATGCCGCACCCCGACCGCGCCGGTCACCCGCACACCCCGCTCCCGCAACAACGTCGCCAACGTCCACGCGGCATGATGCGCGGCATCCTCGACCCCGACCCGCACCGTCGTTCCCGGCCCCGGCGCAACCGTCCCCGACAGCCGCAGCACATCGCTACCCGGCATCCGGTCGAACGATATGTTGCTGGTGGTGCCGACCCGGACGCGGTTGTCGATGCGGTAATAGTCCGATCCGCCGACCACCGCGCGGCCCCCTTCCGCGACGACCGTCACTACCAGTTCATTGTCGTCCAGCGTGAGGGCGGAGGCGGCGGTGCCATAGCGCCCGGCCATGTTGTTCCACCCCATCCCCGGCGACCAGCGCTGGTCGGGAAAGCGGCTGTCGTCGCCGATCACGTCGCCCACCACCCGCGTTTTCGCCGCCACCGCATCGGCGAGCGTGGCCAGGCAATCGACCCGGCAGTCCGCCGCACTCGACAGCCGCGCATCGCCCGCGCCCACCAGCACGACGTCGCGCCCCTCCAACCGCACCCCCGCGCCGCCATCGTCGGCGGCGTCGAGCGGCAGGGTGGCGAAGCTCGCGAGCGTCGTGAAGATCTTGGTGTTCGACGCCGGCACGAACCGCCGGTCGGGTTCGATCGCGACCTGTTCGACACCGGCGGCATCGCGCACCACCATGCCGAAGCGAGTGCCCGCCGGTGCCTTGGCCAGCGCGGCGCGGACGGCGGCCTTGACCCCCGGATCGGGGGCCGCCGCGGCCAGCATTGCGCCTGCGGCTCCGATGATGATCGCTCTGATGGTCTGCATGGGCGCGCATCCTACGTCCTGGCTGCGCCTGCGCAACCGTTGGACGCGCACGGTATAGCCGGTACACATGGACCCATGCTCCATCGTCTCCTGCTCGCGCTGCTGCCGCTGCTACTGATCGCCGCCGACCGGCCGGCGCAGCGGGAAACGGTGGTGCTGATCCGGGGCGCGCGGGTGTTCGACGGGACCGGCGCGCCTGCGGTGGTGGGCGATGTGCTGGTCGTCGGCGACCGGATCGCGGGCGTTGGACCACAACTGAAACGGCCACGCGGGGCGC
The DNA here is from genome assembly GCF_001421585.1 of Sphingomonas sp. Leaf23. Taxonomy (NCBI): domain Bacteria; kingdom Pseudomonadati; phylum Pseudomonadota; class Alphaproteobacteria; order Sphingomonadales; family Sphingomonadaceae; genus Sphingomonas; species Sphingomonas sp. Leaf23. Next base: position 504,096 of record NZ_LMKR01000002.1, read on the forward strand.
GGGTCATCGATGCACGCGGGCTGACGCTGTTGCCGGGGCTGCACGATCTTCACACCCATTTGCGGGCATCCGGCTATGGCAGTCCCGACGATCTGGGCAAGGCTTGGGCCTCGCACCTCGCCAACGGTATCACCAGCGCCAACGACTTCTCGCTGTCGGGCGAGATGCTCGGCCCCATCCGCGCCATCGCCGCCGAGGGGCGCATCCCGACGCCGCGCCTGAACCTCGCCATCCGGCTGGGTGTGCCGGGCGGGCATGGCACCGAATATGGGTGGGGCAGCTTCTTCACGCTGACCGCGACCACCCCGCGCGCGGCGCATGTCGCGATGAAGACCGCGCTGGCGTACCAGCCCGACGTCATCAAGGTGTTCGCTGATGGCTGGCGCTATGGCCGTTCGCCCGATCTTGCCAGCATGAACGTGCCGACCCTCTCGGCCATCGTCGACGATGCCCATGCCGCCGGGCTGCCGGTCATCACCCATACGGTCACGCTGGCCGGGGCGAAGATCGCCGCCGCCGCCGGGGTCGATGCGCTGGGGCATGGGATCGGCGATGCGCCCGTAGATGCCGAGCTGATCGCGCTGATGCGTGCGAAGCAAGTCGCCTATGTGCCGACGTTGGTGGTGTACGAACCACAGCAGGACCGGACCTTCACGGCGCTGGAATGGCGGCATCTGGCCGCACCCGAGCGGGCGGCGGAGGCGGCGCGGATGGCGCGGCCGGTCGAGGCGATCCCCGAACTCGAATCGAAACGCTGGGCGATCATGCAGGCCAATGTCCGCACGCTGCACGCGGCGGGTATCCGCATCGGCGTGGGCACCGATGCCGGGATCGGCGGCGTCTATCACGGGTCGAGCGCGGTGCGCGAGACGCGGCTGCTCGCCGGTTTGGGGCTGACCCCGGCCGAGGCATTGGTCGCGGCGACTGGCGGGGCGGCGGACATAGTGCGCCAGCGCGACCAAGGCCGGATCGCGGTCGGCCAGCGGGCCGACCTGCTGCTGGTCGGCGGGCGGCCCGACGTGGCGATCGACGACTTGCACGATGTCCGGCGGGTGTTCGTCGCCGGGCGGGAAATGCCGCTGGACGATCTGCGGCGACGGATCGATGCGCGCGAGGCAACGCCGATGCCGGTCCACGCCATGGCCGGCCCGATCGATACCGGTGCGCGGGGTGACGGGCGCACCGACCTCGACACGCTGCCGGTCGAGAGCGTCGAGGCGGGCACCGACCACAGCCGGCTGGACGTGGTGCGTCCCGATGGGCCGCATGAGCGGCATCTGTTCGCGGTGGCCCGGCTGGGCGCGGCCGATCGGCCGTTCGCCGCGCTGGTGCTGCCGTTGACCAAGGGGGCGATCGACGTCGCGGATGCGCGCGGCTTTACCGGCATCGCGTTCGAGGCACGCGGGGCGGGGCGCTACGGCGTCGCGTTCGACGTCTATGGCGCGCGGCAGGCGAGCCGCGCGTCGTTCGAGGCGAGCGGCGAGCGCCGCGAAATCCGCCTGCCGTTCAGCGCCTTTGCTAGCGGTGACACCCCGTTAGACCTGACCCAATTACGCAGTGTCGCGTTCCGCCTGACCGGGGAGCCGGGCGGGCGGGCGTGGCTCGAACTGGCGAAGGTCCGCTTCTACCGCTGAGCGGCGGGCCGTACCGTCAGCGCAAAGGCCAGCACCACCGCAAAGGACATGCCGGGCACCAGCATCGCGGTCTGGATCGATACCATGCCATGGCTCAGCCACCCCATCAGCGGCGGGAATACCGCCCCGCCGATCACCGCCATCACGATCAGCGGTGCGCCGAGCGGGGCGCGGGGCCCCAGGTCGCGGACGCCGAGCGAGAAGATGGTGGGGAACATGATCGACATGAACAGGCTGCTGAGCGCCAGCGCGTAGATCGCGATCATGCCGTGGCCAAGCGCGGCGACAAGCATCAGTGCGATATTGGCAAGCGCGAAGACGGCGAGCAGCCGGGTCGCAGCGATGCGGTGCATCAGGAGCGTGCCGATCAACCGCCCGGCAAGGAACAGCGCGAGGCTGACCGACAGCAGATAGGCGGCCTCGCGTTCGGGCGTCGCGGGGCTGATCGTCTTCACCACGTCGATGAAGAAGCTCCACACCCCGACCTGCGCGCCGACATAGAAGAATTGCGCGACCACTGCCCAGCGCAATGCCCGGACCCGCAGCACCGATCGCAACCCCTGCAGCGTGTTGCCGCCGGTTTCGCGCGGGACTTCGGGCAGGCGGACGATGGCAACGGCCAGCGCGATCAGCACGACGACGCCGGCGAGCACCAGATAGGGCAGCTGCACCATCTGCGCCTCTGCCGCGCGATAGGCGGCACGGGCGGCGGGGGCCATCGCGTCGAGCGCAGCGCGGTCATGCTCGACGCCCGAAAAGATGAACTTCGCGCCGATGATCGGGGCGATCGCGCCGCCCAGGCCATTGAATGCCTGCGCCAGGTTGAGCCGCTGTTCGGCGCGCGCCGGATCGCCGAAGGCGACGATATAGGGATTGGCGGCGGTTTCGAGGAACGCCGCGCCCGAGGCGATGACGAACAGCGCCCCCAGGAACGCGGCATAGTCGCGCACCTCGGCGGCGGGATAGAACAGCAGCGCGCCGACCGCGTAGAAGGCGAGGCCGGCCAGGATGCCGATGCGATAGCCGAAGCGCCGCAGCACCAGCCCGGCGGGCAGCGCCATGACGAAATAGCCGATGTAAAAGGCGAACTGCACCAGCCCGGCCTGCGCCCGGTTCAGGTCGAGCGCCTTTTGAAATTGGCGGATCAGCAGGTCGTTGAAGTTGTTGGCGATCGCCCAGAGGAAGAACAGGCTGACGACGACCGCGAAGCCGGCGGCAAAGCCCGGCGTGACGAAGCGGCCCCCGGTCCCGGCCGGGGTGGAGCGGGGCGGGGCGCCGGGGGCGATCATGGATGGTCGCTCAGCGCAAAGATCGGGGTCATCGGCGTCCAGCGGCTGCCATCGGGCGCACCGGGCAGCGCGCGCTGGAACTGCCCCATGCGCGCTTCCCATGCCGCGACTTCGGGATCGGCGGCGTCGGCATCGGCCTTTGCGCCGGGATCGAAATCGGGTGCGACGGTCATCGTCATCACCAGTCGCGTGCCGTGGCGGAAAATCTGCATTTCCTGAACCCCCGCCGCGCGGATCGCGGCCAATACCGGTGCGGGGACATTGCCCGGCACATGCCAGCGTTCATATTCGGCGATCGCCGCCGCATCGTCCACCAGGTCGAGGGTCAGGACGCGGATCATGCGTTCGACCAGCCGCCGTCGATCACATGCACCGCGCCGGTGGTGTAGGACGACGCATCGGAGGCGAGGTACAGCGCCAGTTCGGCAATCTCCTCCGCGCGGCCCAGCCGCCCCATCGGCTGGCGCGCGGTAAAGGCGGCGCGCGCGGCCTCCGCATCGCCGGTCGCGGCCATGCGTTCCTCCAGCGAGGGCGACTGGACCGTGCCGGGGCAGATCGCGTTGCAGCGGATGCCGGACCCCACGAAATCTAGCGCGACCGATTTGGTAAGGCCGATCACCGCCGCCTTCGACGCGGTGTAGACGAAGCGGCCGGGCACCGCGATCACATGGCTGGCGACCGACGACATGTTGACGATCGACCCGCCGCCATTCGCGATCATCGCGGGCAGCAGCGCGCGGATCAGGCGATATTGCGACCGGGCGTTCAGGTCGAAGCTGAAGTCCCAGTCAGCCTCTTCGGTCGTCAGGATCGTGCCGGCATGGACGAACCCGGCGCAGTTGAACAGGATATCGACCGTGCCGACCTGTGCGGCGAAGTCCCTGATCGCCTGTCCGTCCATCAGGTCGACGACATGCGGTTCGCATCCGGCCAGCGTCGCCAGCGCGTCGGCGTTGATGTCGACGCCAAGGACGCGGGCGCCTTCGCGAGCGAAAAGTTCGGCGGCGGCGCGGCCGATGCCTTGCGCCGCAGCAGTGACGATGGCGGTTTTGCCGGACAGGCGGGTCATGCAGTCTCCATGGGAACGGGGGCGTCGGCGCGGATCAGGCCGGCGTCGATCAGGTCGGTCCACAGCGCGGGCGGCAGCGGCATCGTGGCGAGCGTCGCGGCCTGTGCCACTTCGCCCACATCCGCCATGCCGGGGATCACCGCCGTCACGGCGGGGTGCGCCATCGGGAATTGCAGCGCGGCGGCGGCCATCGGCACGGCGTGGCGCGCACAGATCGCGGCGATGGCATCGACCCGGCGCGTCACCTCGGCCGGGGGCGCTTCGTAATTATAGCGGGCGTCCGGCCCGGTGCCCGAGGCGAGGATGCCCGAATTATACGGCCCCCCGACGATCACCCGCACCCCCCGCGCCGCACAGCGCGGCAGCAGCGTGTCGAGCGCCGCCTGTTCGAGCAGCGTGTAGCGCCCGGCGAGCAGGATGGCGTCGAGTTCCACCCGGTCGAGCAGGTCCTCGCACACCGCGATCTCGTTCACGCCGATGCCGATCGCGCCGACCATGCCGGCGTCGCGCAGCGCCCGCATCGCCGGATAGCCGCCGTCGAGAAACGTCGCCATCTGCGCCGCCGCATCCGCGCCGTGGGTCAGTTCGCCCAGGTCATGCGCCAGCAGCAGGTCGATCCGATCGCGCCGCAGCCGCGCCCGGCTGGCGTCGAACGAGGCGAGCACCCCGTCCCGTGAATAATCGAACGCGCTTTCGACCGGTTCGGGGGAGACGAACCCCTGTCGCTCGGCGGCAAGGTCGCGGTCGGGGGCGGGACGCAGCACGCGGCCGACCTTGGTCGAAACGAAGGCGTGTCCATTGGGGTCGAGGTCGGCCAGCGCATCGCCCAGCCGGCGTTCGGACAGGCCGAAGCCATAATGCGGCGCGGTGTCGAAGCAGCGGATGCCCCGGTCCCACGCGGCGTCGATCGTTGCACGGGCGGCGTCATCACCGACCGGTCGATACAGATTACCGATCGCGGCCCCGCCAAAGCCCAGCTTGGCAGGGACCAGCCCGTGCGTCATCGCCTATCCTCTCTTCGCTTATATTCGCGAAGAAATTTCACCTGTCAAAACCAAAGCGTCAATAGACGACGACGGAGCGGATGCTTTCGCCGGCGTGCATCAGGTCGAAGCCCTTGTTGATCTCCTCCAGGCTCAGGACATGGGTGATCATCGGGTCGATCTCGATCTTGCCGTTCATGTACCAGTCGACGATCTTCGGCACGTCCGTCCGCCCCTTCGCCCCGCCGAACGCGGTGCCGCGCCAGTTGCGCCCGGTGACCAGCTGGAACGGGCGGGTGGCGATTTCCTTGCCCGCCTCCGCCACGCCGATGATGATGCTGGTGCCCCAGCCACGGTGGCACGCCTCCAGCGCCTGGCGCATGACGTCGGTGTTGCCGGTGCAGTCGAACGTATAGTCCGCCCCGCCATCGGTCAGCGCAACGAGATGCTGGACCAGATCGCCGCCGACATCCTTCGGGTTGACGAAATGGGTCATGCCGAAGCGGCGGCCCCATTCCTCGCGATCCGGGTTGATGTCGACGCCGACGATCATGTTCGCGCCGGCCATCTTCGCACCCTGCAGCACGTTGAGGCCAATGCCGCCGAGGCCGAAGACGATGATGTTGTCGCCCGGCGCGACCTTCGCGGTGTTGACCACCGCGCCGACGCCAGTGGTGACGCCGCAGCCGACATAGCAGCTGGTCTGGAACGGGGCGTCCTCGCGGATCTTCGCGACCGCGATCTCGGGCAGGACGGTGAAGTTCGAGAAGGTCGAGCAGCCCATGTAATGGTAGATCGGCTGGCCCTTGTAGCTGAACCGCGTCGTGCCGTCGGGCATCAGCCCTTTCCCCTGCGTCTGCCGAATCGCGGTGCACAGGTTGGTCTTGCCCGACAGGCACGACTTACACTGGCGACATTCGGGGGTGTAGAGCGGGATGACGTGATCGCCGACCGCGACACTGGTCACGCCTGCGCCGATTTCGCGGACGATGCCGGCGCCTTCATGGCCGAGCACGCTCGGGAAGATGCCTTCGCTGTCGAAGCCGTCCAAGGTGTAGGCGTCGGTGTGGCAGATGCCGGTCGCCATGATCTCGATCAGCACTTCGCCGGCCTTGGGACCTTCGAGGTCGAGTTCGACGATTTCGAGGGGGCGCTTCGCTTCGAATGCGACGGCGGCGCGGGTCTTCATGGGGGCGTCTCCTTTGGGCATGCGGCGTAGCGGGGGCGGGTGGGGGTCGGCAAGGGGGACGCGATCCGCTACCGTCGCGGCCATGGTACCGCGTTCCCTTGTTCCCGTCGTTTCGCTGCTCCTGTCCGCCTGTGCCGGGGGCGACTATCGGCCGGTCAGCGACGCGGCGGTCAAGATCGGTGCGCCGTATCAGGTGCGGGGTGTCAGTTATGCCCCGGCGGCGGACCCGAGCTACGACATGCTGGGGATGGCGAGCTGGTATGGCAGCGAGTCGGGTCGGCGGACGGCCAATGGCGAGCGGTTCCGGCCCAAGGGGGTGAGCGCGGCGCACACCACGCTGCCCTTGCCCAGCTATGTCGAGGTGACTGCGCTCGACACCGGGCGGCGTATCCTGGTGCGAGTCAATGATCGCGGGCCGTTTGCGGGCCGGGGCCGCATCCTCGATCTGTCGCGTGGCGCGGCCGAGGCGCTGGGCGTGCGCGGGGCGGGCGTGGTGCCGGTGCGCGTGCGGGTGGTATCGCCCGACGAACGCGACCGGGCGCGGCTGCGCCGGGGCAAGGCGGCGCGCGAATTACCGCCGGTGGACGCCGCCACGCGGGCCAATTTGCGGGCGCAGCTCAGGGCGAGCGGGCTGTAGCGGCGCGCCAAAGTTCACAAAGTTCACACTAGTGGTGTGTTTGCGCGCGGTGGGCTGGGCCGGCGCCGGGTGGCCAAAGTTCACTAAGTTCACACTCGTGATGATCGTGCGCGCGGCGACCATCGCGGATGGCGGTCGGTGTCGTAACGGAGGTTCGCGAGGTCAAAGAGCGTGCGGACGCGACGGGCCGCGTTGGCGATCGTGGCGATGGGGCCGCGTGTAGGAAAGCGGTTTATCGGGTCGTCGGCTTGGGCTGCGCGCGGATCGCGGACGCAGAAAGGGCGACCCGTTGCGGGGCCGCCCTTTTTGGTTCTGCCAGCGCCATGGGCGAAGCCCATGTCGTCGGTCGGGGCCTTGGCCCCGCCGGCCGCTCGCGCCGAAGTTTGGCCTCGGTCCAGCTTTGCTGGACCTTGGCTCGGCGCGAGATCAGCGCGAGTAAAATTCCACCACCAGGTTCGGTTCCATCTTCACCGGATAGGGCACTTCGTCCAGCGTCGGAACGCGGGTGAAGGTGACCTTGGTGCCTTCGGTGCCGATATATTCGGGCACGTCACGCTCGGCGAGGGTCTGCGCTTCGAGGACCAGCGCCATTTCCTGCGCCTTGGTGCCCAGCGAGATTTCGTCGCCGACATAGCAACGACGCGATGCGATGTTGCACTTCACGCCGTTGACGCGGACGTGGCCGTGGCTGACGAGCTGACGCGCGGCGAACACGGTCGGCGCGAACTTCGCACGGTATACGATCATGTCGAGGCGCTGTTCGAGCAGGCCGATCAGGTTCTGACCGGTGTCGCCCTTCATGCGCGACGCTTCTTCGTAGGTGCGCTTGAACTGCTTTTCGGTGACGTCGCCGTAATAGCCCTTCAGCTTCTGCTTCGCGCGCAGCTGGATGCCGAAGTCCGACATCTTGCCCTTGCGACGCTGACCGTGCTGGCCGGGGCCGTATTCACGCTTGTTCACCGGGCTCTTGGGGCGACCCCAGATATTCTCGCCAAGGCGGCGATCGAGCTTGTACTTGGCGCTGGAGCGCTTCGACATCGTATTTCCAATGCAATCTGGTATGACGTTTGACCGTCCGGGGACGATCGCGGCTCCCGGTCTTCGCCTCCGACTTGTGGTCAGGGCCACCGCTTCACCGGGAATGCGGGGCCGAATTGCGAAGGGGCGCGGTTAGACGCTGGGTTCCGCAGAGTCAAGCTGGACAAGGTGGCCGTCGCGCGCCACACCCCGCGGCCATGACGATCCTGCCCGGCCCCGACTGTACCACCATGACCGAAGTCCGCGCCGGCGTGGACGCGCTGGACCGCGAACTGGTCGCGCTGCTGGCGCGGCGGTTTGCGTATATGGACGCGGCGGCGCGGATCAAGCCGGGGCGGGGCGCGGTGCGTGACGAGGCGCGCAAGGCGGAAGTCATCGCGAATGCACGGGCGGCGGCGGTCGCGATGGGCGTGCCGGAGGATGTGGTTGCCGATTTGTGGGAGCGGCTGGTCGAGGCGTCGATCGGGTATGAGTTGGCGCGGTTCGACGCCACGCGGGGGTGAGCCGACCTCCCTCTTGCTCCTATCCGTTTGCTTCGAACGGAGGTTCGAGCTTGTCGAGAGGGGAGTGGCCCAAACAACGGCGTTCTCGACGGACGCTTCTCGACAAGCTCGAAGCTGCTCGAACCGAACGGATTTCGGGTATTACCGCCGCCGCTTCGCGCCATCCAGTGCCGACAATACGCCGCGCATCGTCCGCACTTCCTGTGACGTCCAGCCCGCTTTCGTGATCAGCGTGCGCAGCGTCCGGCGTGACGTCGCGGCGCGTTCGGGGGGATAGAAGAAGCGCGCGGCCTCCAGCATGTCGTCCAGCTGACCAATCATGCCCTCCAGCTCCTCATGCGGGGCGGGGACGCCCAGATCGACGGTGGGCGGGCTGGCCAGGCCCTCACCCTTCGACCATTCATAGGCGACGAGGATCACCGCCTGCGCGAGATTGAGCGAGCCGAACTCGGGGTTGATCGGCACGGTCAGGATCGTGCGGGCCAGCGCCACGTCGTCGGTTTCGAGGCCCGAGCGTTCGGGGCCGAACAGGATCGCCGAGCGGCCGGGTTCGGCGCGGATCGCCTGTGCGGCGGCTTCGGGGGTGACGACCGGTTTGGTGATGCCGCGCTTGCGCACCGTCGTGGCGTAGACATGGGCGCAGTCGGCGACCGCTTCGGCGACCGTTTCATAGACGGTGGCGTCGCGCAGCACCTGGTCGGCACCGCTGGCCGCCGGGCCGGCTTCGGGGTTGGGCCAGCCGTCGCGCGGGGCGACGAGGCGCATTTCGACGAGGCCGAAGTTCAGCATGGCGCGGGCGGCCTTGCCGATGTTTTGCCCTAGTTGCGGGCGGACGAGGACGATGACGGGCGCGCTGCTATCCCCCCGTTCGGTTCGAGCAGGATCGAGCTGGTCGAGATCCGTCCGCCGAGAGCTGGCTGCCGTCGAAATCGTCGACCAGTCGCCGCGGAACAGCCCTTCCTTCTTCTTGCGCGACCAGTCCTTGACCTGTGCCTCGCGCTCCAGCGCGTCGGTGCGGGTCTGGAAGGTTTCGTGCCACATCAGTTCGACCGGGCGGCGGTCATGGGTGTAGCCTTCGAACGCGCCCGACTGATGCTCGGCGATGCGGCGGTCGAGGTCGTCGGTGTGGCCGGTATAGTAGGTGCCGTCCGAGCATTTGAGGATATAGACGTAGAACATGGCGGGCCTTGGGTTCGCGGGGTCGAGACGGGTTCTCGACGGGCGTATCTCTTGCAAGCTCGATACCGGTCGAACCGGATGGGGGGAAGGGGGTGCCCCAAGTGGCCGGGTTCTCGACGGACGCTTCTCGACAGGCTCGAAGCTGCTCGAACCGAACGGAGAGTGTGGGGGTGAGGGGGCCTCACCCCTTCGCCGCATCCCCCACGGTGCCCGCAAACTCCTCGAAATCCTTCGCCTCGCGGAAGTCCTTATAGACGCTGGCGAAGCGGATGTAGGCGACGGGATCGAGGCCCTGCAGGCCCTCCATCACCAGCTCGCCGATGCGGCCCGAGGGGACTTCGCTGTCGCCGGTGGTTTCCAGCTGGCGCTGGATGCCGGATACGAGGCGTTCGACCTGTGACGGAGTGATCGGCCGCTTGCGACAGGCGGTCGCGACCGAGCGCAGCAGTTTGTCGCGATCGAAGGGCTGGCGGCGGTCGCCCGATTTCACGACAGTCAGGTCGCGCAGCTGGATGCGTTCGAAGGTGGTGAAGCGTGCGCCGCAGCCCGAACATTGCCGGCGGCGGCGGATGGCGGCGCCGTCGTCGCTGGGACGGCTGTCCTTCACCTGACTGTCTTCATGGGCGCAAAAGGGACAGCGCATCGAAATTCCCGTTGGACCCGCCGCCCCGCGATGACGCGGGGCGGCCGGGGTGCCGCATCAGTAGCGCGGCTGCTTCTTCGCCTTGTAGTACGCATAGCCGGCGCCGGCGGCGGCGCCGATCAGCGGGCCGACAAAGGGAACCGGAATCGCGATCACCGCGCCCAGCGCACCCCATTTCGCCATGCTCTTGCCAACCGACTTGTCCTGCATTTCTCGAACTCCTTACAGACCCGGATAGATCGGGAACCGCTCGCACAGCGCCCGAACCCGTGCCTTAACGTCCGCCTCGACCGCAGGGTCCCCGGCTTCGCCCTTGTTGCGCAGGCCGTCGAGCACATCGGCGACCATATGGCCGATTTCGGTGAACTCCGCCTTGCCGAAGCCGCGGGTGGTGCCGGCGGGCGATCCGACGCGGATGCCGCTGGTCTTGACCGGGGGGAGGGGATCGAACGGGATGCCGTTCTTGTTGCAGGTGATCGCCGCACGCTCCAGCGCCTCGTCGGCATCCTTGCCGGTGACGCCCAGCGGGGTGAGGTCGATCAGCGCCAGATGGGTGTCGGTGCCGCCGGCGATGACGTTCGCCCCGCGTTCCTTGAGGGTGGCGGCCAGCGTCTGCGCGTTTTCGACGACGGCGCGGATATAGTCCTTGAATTCGGGGCGCAGCGCTTCGCCGAACGCGACCGCCTTGGCGGCGATGACGTGCATCAGCGGGCCGCCCTGGAGGCCGGGGAACACCGCCGAGTTGATCTTTTTGGCGATGGCTTCGTCGTTGGTCAGCACCATGCCGCCGCGGGGGCCGCGCAACGTCTTGTGCGTGGTGGTGGTGACGACATCGGCATGGCCGAACGGGGTCGGGTGCAGCCCGGCGGCGACGATGCCGGCGAAATGCGCCATGTCGACCATGAACTTCGCGCCCACTTCATCGGCGATCGCGCGAAACTTCGCGAAATCGATATGGCGCGGATAGGCCGAGCCACCGGCGATGATGAGCGTGGGCTTGTGTTCGCGGGCCAGTGCGGCGACCTGATCGTAGTCGATCAGGTGCGTCTCACGGTCGACGCCATACTGCACCGCGTTGAACCACTTGCCCGACATCGCCGCCTTGGCACCATGGGTCAGGTGACCGCCGGCGTCGAGGCTCATGCCCATGATCGTGTCGCCGGGCTTGGTCAGCGCCAGCATCACCGCGCCGTTCGCCTGCGCGCCCGAATGCGGCTGCACGTTGACGAAGCCGCAGCCGAACAGCTGCTTGGCGCGCTCGATCGCGAGGGTCTCGACCTCGTCCGAAGGGTGGCAGCCCTGGTAGTAGCGCTTGCCGGGATAGCCCTCGGCGTACTTGTTGGTGAAGACGCTGCCCTGTGCCTCCAGCACCGCCTTCGACACGATGTTTTCCGATGCGATCAGTTCGATCTGGTAGCGCTCGCGCTCCAGTTCGTGGGCGACCCCCGCGAACACGGCGGGATCGGCATCGGCAAGGGTGGTTTCGAAGAAACCGTCGGGGCGGAACTGGTCGGTCATGGGGCGCGGCTCCCGCTGAGAAAGAGGTCGCGCGCGCTTTACTGCCGACGTCACATAATTGCCACCCGGTGAATCGGGCTTGCCCGATCAGGCAGGCGGTTGGCCGAGCTTGTCGACGCGGCGCTGGTGACGGTCGCCGCCGAACGGGGTCGAGAGGAACGCGGTCAGGCACGCCTTCGCCATTTCGCCGCCGATCAGCCGTGCGCCCATCGCGATGACGTTCGCGTCGTTATGTTCGCGTGCGAGCGACGCCGAGAGCGGTTCGGACACCAGCGCGCAGCGGCATGTCGGCACGCGGTTGACCGCGATCGAGATGCCGATGCCCGATCCGCACAGCGCGACGCCGAAGTCCGCTTCGCCGCTGCCAACCGCTTGCCCGAGCTTGTATCCATAGTCGGGATAATCGACGCTGGTCGCGTCATGCGGGCCCAGATCGGCGACATCATGCCCCTGGTCATGCAACCAAGTGGCGAGTTCTGCCTTGAGCGTCAGGGCGGCGTGGTCGGATGCGAGTGCGATGCGGGCCATGGCGCGCTTCTAGCGGTCGGGACACGGCAAGGCTAGGCTGTGTCGACGAGGTGCAGGAAAGGACGAACGGATGCGTGGAACGATCATCGTCGCGGCTTTGGTACTCAGCGCGTGCGGCGCCAACGAGCGACGCAGCGAAGGGGCCGCGACCCAGGCCGAGATCGAGAACAGCGCCGCGACGCCGTTGCCCGCGCTGATCGCGCCAAGTGCACCCAGTCCGACGCCCACGCCCGCATTGACCCCGACGCCGACCCCCACCCCCAGCGCGACGGCGGCTGCGGCGGCAACGGCCGCGGCAGAGGCGACCCGCTATCTTGGCCGCTGGATCGGGGTCGAGGGCATGTATCTGAACGTGACCCAGGCAGCGACGCCGGGCGCGGTGACGCTGGAGATGCAGTACGACCTCGACAACAAGGGGCAATATACCGGCACCGTCACGCCCGAGGGCATCCGGTTCAAGCGCGGTGCCGACACGCTGCTTCTGCGCCCGAGCAACGGCGATGCCACGGGCCTGAAATGGCTGGCGGGCAAGAAGGATTGCCTGACCGTCGCGTCGGGCGAAGGTTATTGCCGTGACTGATCCGCTGGCCGCCTCGACGCCGGTGCGCGTGCGGCCGCCGGTGGCGGCGCTGCTGCTCGGCTATGCGGGGTTGCTGCCGCCGATGGTCGCCGTCGCGGTGCGGCTGATCGATCCGGCCAAGGGCGGGATGATGCTGGCGCTGTCGCTGCTGTATGCCGCGCTGATCCTCAGCTTCCTGGGCGGCATGTGGTGGGGTGCGGCGGTGGCGCGGGTGAGCGGCGCGGCGCTGACGCTGTGGCTGGCCATCGCGGTCGTGCCGTCGCTGGTCGCGCTGGCGGCGGGGGCGGTGTTGTTCAGCTCGGTCGTGTCGAGCGCGGCGATCGTCGCCGCCGGGCTGCTGGGGTCGCTGCTGGTCGACATGGCGCTGGTCCGGGCCGGGCATGTGCCGCCATGGTGGATGCGGCTGCGCATCCCGCTGTCGGTCGGTCTGGCGGCATTGACGTTGCTGACCGGATTGCTGGCGCAACCGTGATATCGCCGAATATCGGGCGGATGGATAACCGTCTGTTCACCAACAGTTCGTGGCGCTCAAAGTCTATATCGCGTTGAAATGCTTATACCTGCCGGATAATCATGCTGTCATGACAACGACGTTCGAGCAGGCTCGCGCCGCGCTGGCTTTTCTGGAGCAACATCGGCTGGAGCCGAGCGTCGAATTTTACGATTTTGCGCTGGTATATTTGTACCAGTCGGACCCGATCTCATCCGAAGATGTCGATCGCGCGATCGACGAAGATGGCGCGCTGACTACCGCGCGGGCGGCGGATATCGCGGCGGCGCTGCGTGAGCGGCGGTCGGGGCCGGCGGATGCGGCGGTGCTGGCCGTCCGGGTCGCGACGACCGAGCGCGAGCTGGTGGCGCTGCGCGACCAGATCGCGGCACTGCGCGCGCTGGTCCTGTCGCAGATCGGGCCGGGCGACGATGCCGAGCATGACCGGCTGACCCACACGCTCAACCAGACCGGGGCGCAGCGTATCCTCGAACAGATCGGGCAGCAGGACCGCCGGTTCGTGGTGCTGATGTTCAGCATCGACCGGCTGGTCGCGATCAACCGCGATTTCGGCCATTCGGTCGGCGACAATATCCTCAACTCGTTTGCCGCGAAGCTGAAGCGGACCTTTCCCAACGAACAGGCGATCCGGTGGGGCGGTAACGAATTCATCGTCGTCGTCCCCGGACAGACCGCCACCGCCGTGCGCGAACTGGCCGAAGAGGCGCTTACGTTGCTGGAACAGCGCAATTTCCGGCTGCGCGATACCGGCGCCTCGATCGGAAAGGTCACCGCATCGGCGGCGGTGGTGTCGGATCATGTCGGCGATATCGACGCGATCCTGCGCGAGGCGCGCGCAAAGATCGATACAGCGATCGCGGCCGGCGGCAATCGGGTCGAGGTTTAGGGGCGGCGATCCTCCCCGTACCGGGGAGGATGTTGGTCAGGCCGCTTTCTTCAGTTCCAGCCGGCCCCAGATTTCGACCAGTGCGGCGGTCAGCTCGCGCATCATCGCCTCGTCATGCGCCGGGCCGGGGGTGAAGCGCAGCCGTTCGGTGCCGCGCGGCACGGTCGGGTAATTGATCGGTTGGACGTACACGCCGTATTCGCGGAGCAGGATGTCGCTGATCCGCTTGGCCTTTACCGGGTCGCCGACCATCAGCGGCACGATGTGCGTCGTCGTATCCATCACCGGCAGGCCGGCTTGCGTGAACAGCGTCTTCAGCATCGCGGCGGCGGCCTGTTGCCCTTCGCGCTCGGCGGGCGAGGCCTTCAGGTGGCGGACGCTGGCGAGCGCGCCGGCAACCAGCACCGGCGACAGCGAGGTCGTGAAGATGAACCCCGGCGCATAGGAGCGGATGACGTCGATCACGGTGCGGTCGGCGGCGATATAGCCGCCCATGACGCCGAACGCCTTGCCCAGCGTCCCTTCGATGATGGTCAGGCGCGATGCGGCGTCGTCGCGTTCGGAAATGCCGCCGCCACGCGCGCCGTACATGCCGACGGCGTGCACTTCGTCGAGATAGGTCAGCGCGTTATACTTGTCGGCCAGGTCGCAGATCGCGTGGATCGGGGCGACGTCGCCGTCCATCGAATACACGCTTTCGAACGCGATCAGCTTGGGCACCGCCGGGTCCTCGGCCGCCAGCAGCTCTTCGAGATGCGCCAGGTCGTTGTGGCGGAACACCCGCTTTTCGCAGCCCGAATGGCGGATGCCGGCGATCATCGACGCATGGTTCAGTTCGTCGGAAAAGATGATGCAGCCCGGCAGGATGCGCGCGATCGTCGACAGCGTGGCCTCGTTCGAGACATAGCCGCTCGTGAACAGCAGCGCCGCTTCCTTGTCGTGCAGGTCGGCGAGTTCGGTTTCGAGGTCGATGTGGTAGTGGGTGTTGCCGCCGATATTGCGGGTGCCGCCAGAGCCTGCGCCGACATCGTGCAGCGCGCCCTCCATCGCGGCGATGACCGACGGATGCTGGCCCATCGCGAGATAGTCGTTGGAGCACCAGACGGTGATCGGCTTCGGCCCGTTATGCCCGGCGAAGCAGCGCGCATTGGGGAACTGCCCCTTGTTGCGCAGGATGTCGATGAAGACGCGGTAGCGCCCCTCTTCGTGCAGACGGTCGATCGCCTGTGCGAAGACACGGTTGTAATCGACCGAGCGGGCCGGAACTGCGTCGATGCTCATGGGGCGGGGGTGTACCTGTTGGAACGCACGGTTGCCAGCGGATAAAAGCGGTTACGGTGATCGGCCGGGTTGGACATATTGTCCAAGGGGGCGGTGCCGGTCGCGCGGCCTACAGCGCCTCGACCGATGCGAATCCCTGCTGTTCCAGCCCCGCCGCGATGGTGCGTTCGCGTGCCCCCAGCCGGGTGAACACCAGCCGGCCGGGCACCGGAGTCGCGGGGAAGTCCTGTCCCGCGGTCAACGCCACGATACGCCGGGCGATGCCGGGGCCGCCATCGACGAACGCGACCTGTGGGGCAATGGCCCGCATCGCTTCCTCCAGCAGCGGGAAATGGGTGCAGGCATTGACGATCACGTCGATTCGCTCCCCCCCCGGCTGGTCGAACAGTCCGGCCAGTTCGGCGGCGACCGCGGCGGGCGGCGGCGGGATGCCGGCGAGCGCGCTTTCGGCCAGTTCGACCAGCGCCGCCGATCCGTGGCGCAGCACGGTGCAGTCGGCGGCGAAGCGCGCGGCGAGGTCGTCGACATAGGGTTGGCGCACCGTTGCCTGCGTGCCCAGCACGCCGATCACCCGCGTGGCGCTCCGTGCCGCCGCGACCTTGATCGCGGGCACGGTGCCGACCACCGGCACGTCCAGCGCGGCGCGCACCACCGGCAGCGCGATGGTGGAGGCGGTGTTGCACGCGATGACCACCAGGCGCGGGGAAAAGCGTTCGACCAGTCGCCCCAGCAGCGCAGGCACGCGTGCGGCGATCTCCGCCTCGCTCCGGGTACCATAGGGGAAACCGGCCGAGTCGGCGGCATAGACGATCGGCGCGGTCGGCAGCAGCCTGGCGGTCGGGGCGACGACCGACAGGCCGCCCACGCCCGAATCGAAGAACAGGATCGGTTGTGCCGCCGGGTCCATGATGCTCTCGGTCCTCCATCGGCATCGCCCGCCGCGTTGCAAGCCGCCGCCGAACCCCTTACCCTGACCATCACAGACGGCAAGTAACGGGGGCGATCCTGCCGAGCGACATTCTCTGGTTCCCGCCGGTGGCGGCATTGCTGATCGGCTAT
Source organism: Sphingomonas sp. Leaf23 (assembly GCF_001421585.1). NCBI lineage: Bacteria > Pseudomonadati > Pseudomonadota > Alphaproteobacteria > Sphingomonadales > Sphingomonadaceae > Sphingomonas > Sphingomonas sp. Leaf23. Next base: position 520,623 of record NZ_LMKR01000002.1, read on the forward strand.
CTGCTCGGTTCGATCCCGTGGGGCATCTTGCTCACGCGGATCGCCGGGGCAGGCGATCTGCGCGCCATCGGATCGGGCAATATCGGCGCGACCAACGTGCTGCGCACCGGGCGCAAGGGGCTGGCGGCGGCGACGCTGCTGCTCGACCTGCTGAAGGGCGCGGCGGCGGTGTGGGTCGTGGCGGCGCTGTTTCCGGGCGAGGAACTGGTCGCGGGTGCGGCGGCGTTCGTCGGCCATTGTTACCCGCTGTGGCTGCGGTTTCGTGGCGGCAAGGGCGTGGCGACGATGATGGGCGTCGTGGTGGCACTCAGCCCGATCGCGGGCCTCGTCTATGCCATCGTCTGGCTGGGGCTGCTGGGGACGATCCGCATCTCCTCGGTCGCGGGGATGGCGGCGGCGGTGGCCGCGCCGATCGCGGCAGCGGCGCTGGGGCGGCTCGACCTAGCCGTGCTGTTCCTTGGCCTCGCGCTGATCGTGTTGTGGAAGCACCGCGAGAATATCGCGCGACTGATCGCGGGGACCGAGCCGAGGATCGGCCGCAAGCGTGACTGAACCGCAGGCCGCGCGGTTCGCGGCGTTGCGGCTGATCCGGTCGGCCAATATCGGGCCGGTCACGTTTCGCGCGCTGATCGAGCGGTACGGCGATGCGGTGGCGGCGATCGAGGCGCTGCCGACGCTGGCGGCGCGGGGCGGCGGGCGCGCGCCGGTGCTGGCCGACGAAGCCGTGGTGCGGCGCGAGATCGCGACCGTGCGGGGGCTGGGCGGGCGCTATCTGCTGCTCGGCGATCCCGACTATCCGGCCTTGCTGGCGGAAATCGACAGCGCGCCGCCGGCGCTGATCGTGCGCGGCGACCTCGACCTGTTGAAGCGGCCGATGGTGGCAATGGTGGGGGCGCGCAATGCCTCGGCGGCGGCGTGCCGCTTTGCGCGCGGGCTGGCCGAGGAACTGGGCGCGGCGGGCTTTTGCGTGGTGTCGGGGCTGGCGCGGGGGATCGATACGGCGGTGCATCAGGGCGCGATCGGCCACGCCACGATCGGCGTTATCGCCAGCGGGATCGACGTCGTGTTCCCACCGGAAAATGCGGGGCTGCAGGAAGAGGTGGCGACGCGCGGGCTGCTGGTCGCCGAACAGCCGCCGGGGACGCAGCCGCTCGCCCGCCATTTCCCCTCGCGCAACCGGATCATTGCCGGGCTGGCGCTGGGCACGGTGGTCGTGGAGGCCGCACCGCGTTCCGGCTCGCTCATCACCGCGCGACTGGCGGGCGAGGCGGGGCGCGAGGTGATGGCGGTGCCCGGATCGCCGCTCGACCCGCGGGCGCAGGGGTGCAACGCGCTGATCCGCGAAGGCGCGACATTGGTGCAGAACGCGGCCGACGTGGCGGAAATGCTGCGCCCGATCGATGCGCGCGCGGTGCGCTCGCCCGGCGGTGCCTATCGCCCCGAACCGGCGGCGGCGGATGCCAGCGAGGCGGAGCGGGCGCGGATCACGGGGTTGCTGGGGCCGGTGCCGGTGGCGGTCGACGAACTGGTGCGGCAATCGGGATGCGCGACGCCGGTGGTGCAGACGGTGCTGCTCGAACTCGAGCTGGCCGGGCGGCTGGAGCGTCACGCGGGCGGGCGGGTCAGTCTGGGGGGATGATGATCGGGGACGCAGTGGAATTGTTGCGCGGTACGGCGGTCGAGCTTCGGCGCGACCCGGTTGCGGCGGTGGTTGGGCTCGTGCCGCTCATCGCCCTCGGCATGTGGGGTGATCTGGGCGGGGCGGGAATAATGCCCCTTTCCTTCTTCGCCGCATCGATCGCCTCGTTCGTGCTGCACTATGTTTTGACCCGCCGTGCGATGCGGGCGGGCGGCCTGTTGGCGAAGGATGCGTCGGGCGACGTCAGTGGTCTGTTCCTGCTGAACCTCGTGTCCAACCTCGCCACCGCGCTGGGTTTCGTCCTGCTGATCCTGCCGGGCATCTGGTTGTTGGCGCGGTGGCTCGCCGCAGTGCCGATACTGTTTGCCGAAAAGACCACACCGTCCGAGGCGATGGCCGCCAGTGCTGCCCGCACCCGACCCTTGCTGGTGCCGATCATTCTAGCAGTCGTGGCACTCTATGCACCGAGCATCGCCGCCCTTGTCGCTTCGATCGCGTTGCCCGAAGCGGACATCATATCGCCCGGTATGTCGTTCGTGATCAATTTCGCATCGACCATTTCGCAGCTCGCGGGCTGGTACATGGCCATCGCGACCTATCGTGCGGTGCAGCCCGAACCGGTCGAGGCGGTATTTGCCTGATCGGACAGGCCATGTCGTAACATGTTCCGCTTAGCACCGACTTGACGCCACCCCCCGGCGCTCCCCACTCTCGTACGCGTACGCACAAGGACCGACCGCCACATCATGCAGCTCGTCATCGTCGAATCGCCCGCCAAGGCGAAGACCATCGAAAAATATCTGGGGTCGGATTACCGCGTCCTCGCCTCCTATGGTCACGTTCGCGACCTGCCGCCGAAGGACGGGTCGGTGAACCCCGACGACGGCTTCGCGATGGATTGGGAGACGTACGCCGACAAGACGAAGCAGCTCAAGGCGATCACTGATCTGGCGAAGACCGCCGACCGACTGATCCTCGCAACCGACCCTGATCGCGAGGGCGAGGCGATCAGCTGGCATGTGCAGGAGGTGCTGAAGAAGCGCCGCGCGCTGCCCAAAGAGGTCGAGCGGGTCACGTTCAACGCGATCACCAAGCCGGCGATCCTGGCGGCGATGAAGGCCCCGCGCGAGTTGGATACCGACCTGATCGACGCGTACCGGGCGCGCCGGGCGCTCGATTATCTGGTGGGCTTCACGCTGTCGCCGGTGCTGTGGCGCAAGCTGCCGGGGGCCAAGTCGGCGGGGCGCGTGCAGTCAGTGGCGCTGCGCCTGCTGGTCGAGCGCGAGCGCGAGATCGAGACGTTCATCGCGCAGGAATATTGGTCGGTCATCGCGAAGATGGAGGCCGACGGCACGCCGTTCGATGCGCGCCTCGTTAAGCTCAAGGGCAAGAAGCTCGACCGCCTGTCGCTGGGCGATGCCGGATCGGCGGAGGTCGCGAAGGCGGCGGTGGTCGATGGCCGCTTCACCGTGGTCAATGTCGAGACGAAGCCTGCGACGCGCAACCCGCCGCCGCCCTTCACCACGTCGACGCTGCAACAGGAGGCCGCGCGCAAGCTGGGCTTTTCGGCCAGCCACACGATGCGGATCGCGCAGTCGCTCTACGAAGATGGCGCGATCACCTACATGAGGACCGACGGCGTGCAGATGGACGGGTCGGCGATCGATGCCGCGCGCGGGGCGATCGCGAACCGCTATGACGGCAGCTATGTCCCCGACAAGCCGCGGCAATACCAGACCAAGGCCAAGAATGCGCAGGAAGCGCACGAGGCGATCCGCCCTACCGATTTTTCGAAGGACCGCGCGGGCTCTGGCGATCATGGCCGGCTATACGACCTGATCTGGAAGCGGGCGCTGGCCAGCCAGATGGCGTCGGCGCGGATGGAGCGCACGGCGGTCGAGCTGGAGGACCAGACCGGGCAGACCGGCCTGCGCGCGACTGGTCAGGTCGTGTTGTTCCCCGGATACCTCGCGCTGTACGAGGAAGGCCGCGACGATGCGGCGGACGAGGATTCGCGCCGCTTGCCGCTGCTGCGCTCGGGCGACAGCCCGACCAAGAAGGACGTCGTCGCCGAGCAGCATTTCACCCAGCCGCCGCCGCGTTTTTCGGAAGCGTCGCTGGTCAAGCGGCTGGAGGAATTGGGGATCGGTCGCCCGTCGACCTATGCCTCGATTATCCAGGTGCTGAAGGATCGCGGGTACGTCCGCGTCGAAAAGAACCGGTTTTTCGCCGAGGAAACCGGGCGGTTGCTGACAGCGTTCCTCGAACGCTTCTTCGAGAAATATGTCGGCTACGACTTTACCGCCGAGCTGGAGGAGGAGCTGGACGACGTGTCGGGTGGCCGGGCCGAATGGCAGGCGGTGCTCGAGGCGTTCTGGCGCGATTTCAAGCCGCGCACGTCGGAGGTGATGGAACAGCAGCCGAGCGCGATCACCGCCGAGCTGGACCAGTTCCTCGGATCATACCTGTTCCCCGAAAAGGCCGATGGCACCGATCCGCGCCTGTGCCCGAATTGCGGCGAGGGGCGCCTTGCGCTGCGCGGTGGCAAGTTCGGTGCGTTCATCGCCTGCTCCAACTACCCGGAGTGCAAGTACACCCGTCGCTTCGCGCAGCCGGGCGGCGAGGAGAGCGGCGATGCCGGGCCGGAAGGGCTGGGCAAGGACCCGGAGACGGGGCTGGAGGTCGAACGCAAGTCGGGGCGCTTCGGGCCGTACATCCAGCTGGGCGAGGGCAAGGAGGCCAAGCGCGCGTCGATCCCGAAGGATATCGGCGAGCTGAACCTCGAATGGGCGCTGAAGCTGCTGAGCCTGCCGCGAACCATCGGCAACCACCCGGAAACGGGCGAGCCGATCGAGGCGGCGATCGGGCGCTATGGCCCGTATCTCAAGCATGCCGGCAAATATGCGCGGTTGCAGTCGACGGCGGACGTGTTCGAAACCGGCATGAATGCGGCGGTCGTCAAGCTGGCCGAAGCGGCGGCGGGCGGCGGACGCGCGGCGCGCGGGGCGGCAAAGGAGCCGCTGAAGGTGCTGGGCAACCACCCGCGTACCGAGCTGGAGATCAAGCTGATGGAAGGCCGCTATGGCCCGTACGTCACCGACGGCACGACCAACGCGACGATCCCGAAGTCGGTCGAACCGAATGCACTGACGCTGGAGGAAGCCGCGCAGCTGATCGACGATCGCGCGGCGGCGGCCCCGGCCAAGGGCAAGAAGAAGCCGGCCGCGAAGAAGGCTGCGCCGAAGAAGGCGGCGGCGGCCAAGGACGGCGCGGCGAAGAAGGCGCCTGCCAAGAAGGCACCGGCGAAGAAACCGGCAGCGAAGAGTAGCTGATACCAATCGTCACTCCCGCGAAGGCGGGAGTCCATATGCGCCAGCGTCGCGGATCATGCCCCGGCGTTGGCGGTAATGGATTCCCGCCTGCGCGGGAATGACGCACGAGGACGATGGACCTGGGGCCCAACCGTGGTTGCGGAGAAGCGGGACCCCGGATCAAGTCCGGGGTGACGGAAGAGAATTGATCGGCCGTTGTCACTCGCCAACGGGTTCTGCCCCCGGCGGCGCAACGCCACCGGACCCGTCGGCGTCGCCGGTCAGTGCGCCCGCGCGCCGCCCTGCAGGAATGCCCGTGCCGCCTTTTGCGCGTCGGCGATCTGGCGCGGGGTCATGTCGCACGCGATTTCGGCGCGCCATGCCTGTGCCGCCTCGACGCCCGACATGGCGGCGAGGTTGAACCATTTATGCGCCTCGACCAGGTCGATCCCTGTCCCGCCGGACCCGCTGGAATAGCAGATGCCGAGATCGAACCACGCCGTGCTGTTGTTTGCGCCTGCGTCTTCCACCCGGCTTTCCGAGAGGAAGCGGGCGCCTTTCTGTCCAATGCCCATGTTTCGAACCCCCATTTGTACAGGCAAGAGATTGCCGGCAATGGGGTTGTGATTTGGTTAACGCGGAAAACCGAATGGGTTCAGTGCGTTAACGTACCGTCGATTAAGCATGTCGCCGAAAGTGTCGCTTATCCTCCCGTGGACTCCCCATGCTGGGGCCGCGTCGTTGCCGGGGTTCGGGCAACGGGCCCCCATTTTGGGGGGAGTCCGCATGGCCGGTGGCGTCTCAGCCCTGCGACAGCGCGTCCAGCGTGGGGCGGATGCCCGACAGGTCATATCCCGCCGCGCTGCCCGCCGCGACCAGCGTCGCGGGATCGCCGCCCTGCTTGGCGCTGGCCAGCGCCCAGAGATTGCACGACCGCGTGCCCGACCGGCAATAGGCGAGGATCGGGCCGTCGGTTTCGCCGAGGATTTTGGCCATAGCGTCCAGCTGCGGGTGGCTGAACCCGGCATGGGTGATCGGGATGGCGTGATAGGCGAGGCCCGCCGCCGCCGCCGCGTCCGCAATGGCATCGCCCGCCGGCTGGCCCGCTTCCTCGCCATCGGGGCGGTTGTTGACGATGGTGGTGAAGCCTTGCGCCTTCAGCGTCGCAACGTCGTCGGCGGTGATCTGCGGGCTGACCGAAATGCGGTCGTCGATACGGCGGATTTGCATGGGGGGAGGAGCTTAGTGTTGCTGGATGACGCTCAGGAATGCGTCGCCATAGGCTTGCAGCTTCTTCTCCCCCACACCGGTGATCTGGCGCATGCCGCCGATCGTCTGCGGACGGTCGCTGGCCATCTCGCGCAGGACCGAATCGTGGAAGATGACATAGGGCGGCACGCCGGCTTCCTGCGCCAGTTCGCGGCGCTTGGCGCGCAGTGCCTCGAACAGCGGGTCGCCGGTCGGGTTGGGCGTCGTCGACGTGCCGCCACGACCGCGCCGCCGTTCGCGCTTGGGCGGCACGATCAGCGACAGCGTGTCGCCGCCCTTCAGCAGCCCGCGTGCGGCAGGGCCGAATTCCAGCCCGCCATGCTCGTTCGCACGCAGCGCATCGCGCAATTGCAGCGCGCGGCCGACGGGTTTCAGGAGCGCCAGTTCGTCGCCCTCGACGATGCTCCACACCGACAGGTTTTCATGGCCATTGGTCATGCTGCGCTCGGTCGACTGGCCGGTCAGCACCTGTTCGATATAGGTCGCGCCGAACATCATGCCGGTGCGGAATACGGCCGAGAGATATTTCTGCGCGACCTGCGTCGCGTCGACCGCATTGGGCGGGGTCAGGCAATTGTCGCAATTCCCGCAGAATTCGGGCGGCGACTCGCCGAAATGCTTCAGCAGGATGGCGCGGCGGCATCCGGCGGTTTCGACCAGCGCGCCCAGCGCATTCAGCCGCTGGCGCTCGCCCGGCTGGCGGGCGGGTTCGACCTCGCCGATCCGCTGGCGCGCGCGGGCAAAGTCGTCGGCGCCCCAGAACAGGTGCGCGACCGCCGGATCGCCGTCGCGGCCCGCACGGCCGGTTTCCTGATAATAGGCCTCGATCGATTTCGGCAGTCCGGCATGTGCGACGAAGCGGACGTCGGGCTTGTCGATGCCCATGCCGAACGCGATGGTGGCGACCATCACCATGTCTTCGGACGCGACGAATTCATGCTGGTTGCGCTGGCGGACGGCAGGGTCGAGCCCGGCGTGATAGACGCGTACCGGGCGGCCGGTCTTCGCCAGCGCCTCCGCCAGCCGCTCCGTGCCGGCGCGTGACTGGACATAGACGATGCCGGGGCCGGGGGTCGCGGCAATCACGTCGGCGATCTGGCGCGTGCCCTGGTCGCGCGGGGTGATGTGGTAGCGGATGTTGGGCCGGTCGAACCCGGCGACGATCAGCCCTTCGTGCGGGATGCCCAGCTGTTCGAGGATATCGGCGCGGGTATGCGCGTCCGCCGTCGCCGTCAGCGCAAGGCGGGGCACCTCGGGAAACTGGTCGAACAGTGGGCGCAGCAGGCGGTAATCGGGGCGGAAGTCGTGGCCCCATTCGCTGACGCAATGCGCCTCGTCGATCGCGAACAGCGACAGGTTGCCGCGCGAAAGCAGCTCGCGGAAATCGCTGCCCGAGGCGCGTTCGGGTGCGACGTAAAGCAGGTCGAGTTCGCCATCGAGGAAGCGGCCGCGCGTTTCCGCACGGTTGTCGTCGGCGCTGGTCAGCGTCGCGGCGCGGATGCCGACGGCGGTGGCAGCGCGCAGCTGGTCATGCATCAGCGCGATCAGCGGGGAAACGACGACACAGGTGCCCGGCAGCATTTGTGCCGGCAGCTGGTAGGTCAGCGACTTGCCCGCACCGGTCGGCATCACCGCCAGTGTGCGCTGCCCGGCCAGCACCCGGTCGACGACCTGCCGCTGCACCCCGCGAAAGTCGGGAAAGCCGAAGGTCGATTGCAATACGGGGATCGGGTCGAGCACCATCGGGTCCCACCTAGGGATGCGGGGCAGGCGCGTCGAGGGGGGGAGGATATCGTCGAACCAGCGATACGCGTCGCCCAAGCCTGTGCCGGGGGGACGCGTATCGGTGGGGCCGGGTCTACTGCGTTCCCACCGCTGCCGCCGTGCGCAGCCATGCCGCCGTTTCGGCCGGATGGGTGACCGGGATCATATGCCCGCCGCCGATCTTGGTCAGTTTCGCGCCGGGAATTTCGCCGGCGGTCACGTCGCCCTGGCTGACCGGATCGAGCAATTCATCGTCCCGGCCATAGAGGATCGCGACCGGCAGCTTGATCGCGCCATAGCGCGGTACCATCGTCGCCAGCGCGCGGTTGGCGTCGGTCAGCTCGGCGGCGCCGGCCTGGAAGCTCGACGGGCGCAGCGCGACGAGCCCGCCGCCGCGCGTGCCGAAGTCGAGCGGCACGGCATCAGGCGCGAATACCTGTTTCGACACGGCAGGGCCGGTCAGCGTGGTCAGCGGCACGCCGATCGTCCATGCGGCCAGCCCGCGCACCGCGGCGGGTGGCGCCTTGCCACGAAAGATCGGGGGGGCGGCGGTCATCCGTTGCGTCAGCGGGGCGATGAGGGCGAGGCCGCGAATCTTCGCCGGCTGGTTCAGCGCCATCGCCAGCGCGACCGCGCCGCCCATCGAATGGCCGACCAGCAGCGGACGGTCGAGGCCCAGCGCATCGATCAGGTCGGCGATCATCCGCGCCTGCGTCTCGATCGTCGGATGGTCGCCCTCGACGCTGGAATGGCCCCAGCCCGGGCGGTCAACGACGATCAGCCGGTGGTCCCGCAGCTGGTCGGTCAGCGCATAGGTGAAGTTGCGCAGCTGGCCATAGATGCCGTGCAGCAGCACGATCGCCGGGCCGTCGCCGCCGGTATCGACATAATGCAGCCGGGCGCCGGGCACATCGACAAATTCGCCGTCCGCCGGGACCAGTGCCTCCGCCGCGCTGGCGGCCAGTGCCGTCCAGAGCGCCAGCCCGCCGCCGACCAGCGCGGTCGTCACCGCCGCCTTCTTCAGGGAATCCTTCATGCGCGTTCCTCCCGCAATGCGCGGGGGATACGCGCCAGCGCGGCGGAGTGTCCATGGGCGATGATGAAACCCCTACGCCTCGGCCAGTGCCGCCTCGCGCTCGTCGGCCTGGCGCGCCCACATTTCGGCATAGGTGCCGCCCAGGCGCAGCAGGTCGGCGTGCGACCCGCTTTCGGCGACGCGCCCGCCCTCCAGCACGACGATGCGGTCGGCATGGACCACGGTCGACAGGCGGTGGGCGATGACGATGGTGGTGCGGCCCCGCTCGATCGCCTCCAGCGTGTCGAGGATGTCGGCCTCGGTACGGCTGTCGAGCGCGCTGGTCGCTTCGTCGAGGATCAGGACCGGCGGGTTCTTCAGCAACGTGCGGGCAATCGCCACGCGCTGTTTCTCACCACCCGACAGCTTCAGACCGCGTTCGCCGACACGGGTGGCGTAGCCTTCGGGCAGGCTGGCGATGAACGGCGCGATCGATGCACCGCGTGCTGCCTCGGCAATGTCGTCAGCGCTGGCCCCGGCGCGGCCATAGGCGATGTTGTAGCCGATGGTGTCGTTGAACAGCACGGTATCCTGGGGCACGATGCCGATCGCGCTGCGCAGCGAGCCTTGCGCGACCTGCGCGATATCCTGTCCGTCGATCGTGATCCGCCCGGCGGTGGGATCGTAGAAGCGGAACAGCAGCCGGGCGAGCGTCGACTTGCCCGCGCCCGACGGGCCGACGACCGCCAGCGTGGTGCCCGGCGGAATGTCGAGGTCGATCCCGTTCAGGATCTGCCGCCCGTCGCCATAGCCGAAGCCGACATTTTCGAAGCGGACATGGCCTTCGCGCACGCTGAGCGGCGGGGCGTCGGGGGCATCGACGATCTCGGCCGGCGCGTCGATCAGGTCGAACATCGCCCCCATGTCGACCACGCCCTGCCGCACGGTGCGATAGACCATGCCGAGCAGGTCGAGCGGGCGGAAGAGCTGCGTCAGCAGCGTCGACACCAGCACGACGTCACCCGGCGTGAACCGCCCGCTGCTCCATCCGAACACGATCAGCGCCATGCCGCCGCCCAGCATCAGCGCAGTGATGAGCGCCTGCCCGATATTCAGCAGCGCCAGTGAGTTTTCGGACTTTACCGCGGCATCGGCATAGCCGGCGATGGCGCGATCGTAGCGCTCTGCCTCGCGCTCCTCTGCGCCGAAATATTTGACGGTTTCGAAGTTCAGCAACGAATCAACCGCATGCGCGACCGCGCCGGTGTCGAGGTCGTTCATCCGTTCGCGCAAGGCCGAACGCCAGTCGGTGACCCAGCGGGTGAAGGCGATGTAGAACACGACCATCGCCACCGTGCCGCCGACCAGCCACGCGCCGAACCGCGTGCCGAAGATCGACAGGACCAGGGTCAGTTCGAGGATGGTCGGCGCGATGTTGAACAGCAGGAAATACAGCATCGTGTCGATGCTTTTGGTGCCCCGTTCGACCACCTTCGTCACCGCGCCGGTACGCCGTTCGAGGTGGAAGCGCAGCGACAGGGCATGGAGGTGGCGGAAGACGGATGCCGCCAGCCGCCGCGTCGCATCCTGTCCGACGCGTTCGAACACGACGTTGCGCAGATTGTCGAACAGCGTGCCGCCGAAGCGCGCGGCGGCATAGCCCGCGACCAGCGCGACCACCAGCCATAGCGCGTCGCGCGATCCCGCCGCCATGGTGTCGATCGCGCCCTGCAGCGCGAACGGCGCGCCATAGACCTGCACCAGCTTCGACGCGACGACCAGCAACAGCGCCGCGACGATGCGCACCTTCAGCCCCGGCGCATCGGCGGGCCAGAGATAGGGGAGGAAGCGACGGAGCGTCGCCAGCATCGGCCGGGTCGGACCGGAGGCGGAATGGGTTTCAGGCGGCATGGCAAGCGCCATTTGGGGAGGCTGGCGTGGATAGGCAACGCTTCGTCGGAACAAGCTGCGGTGGAATGTATTGAAACCATCGAGGAGACGGAAAATGGCACCGTTGGTCTATGTCATGACGATCCTGGGTTGCGGCGACGATGGCGCGACCTGCACGCGGGAGCGGGTTGCTCCGGCCAGCTATACTTCGGTCGCCGAATGCCAGGCGGCGATGCCGGCCATTCTTGCCAGCAACACCGACCTGTCCTTCCCGGTCATCAGTGCGTCGTGCGAGCGTGGTGGGCAGTTCGTCGTGAACAATGCGCCGCGTTCCAAGCCCAAGGCGGGCTGATCGCCCGGCGACTTGACGCCATCGCACCGCCGGAATACTTACATGGATGTAAGTAGCGGAGGCGGGCATGGCGACGCAGGGAATCGAGACATTGCAGCCGCTGCGTCGCGACTGGGGTGCGGCATGGGCGGCGCTTCGGCGGTTGCTTGCCGATGGCAACGACACGGTACAGGTGTTCCGCATCATGCGCGCGCTGAACGCCGATACCAGCCACCGCAACTATGCGCGCCTGCTGCAGGAGCCGGGCGGCGGGCGCATCGCCTATGACCATATCGAGCTGGCACGGCGGTTTTCCGACCGGGCGTGGGTCGATGCGCTGCCCGATGGCAGCGTCGGCGCGCAATATCGCGCGTTCCTCGACCGCACCGGCTTTTCGGCGCAGGGGCTGGCCGATATCAGCTACGCCGATGGCGAAGGGTGGCAGGACGCAGCACATCCGGTCGCGTGGTTCGGCCGGCGCGAGCGCGACGTCCACGACATCTGGCACATCCTGACCGGCTACACCGCCGAAGAGCATCTGGGCGAAGCGTGCCTCGTCGCCTTTTCCTATGCGCAGACCGGCGGGCTGGGTTGGGCCGCGATCGGCCTTGGCGCGGCATTGAAATCGCTACGCATCACCGGCGAGCGGGCGTTCGCGAAAGCGGTGTGGGAGGGGTATCGCCATGGGCGACGGGCGAAATGGCTGCATGCCCAGGATTATGAGGCGCTGCTGGCCGAACCGCTCGACGTCGCGCGGCGGCGGCTCAATATCGCCGAGCCGGTGGCGTATCACGCGGCGCAGGCAAGGTTGCGCGAGCTGGGGCTGGCGGGGATTTAGGACGGCTGCTTACGATGTCACCCCGGGTCAAACCCGGGGTGACGGTTGATTGTAAGTACTTGTTACTTTGCCAGCGCGGCGCTGGCCTGCGCTTCGCCGCGGTCGCGCACGGCCTTGGCGCGTGCTTCGGCCTGCTGTTCGACCAGCTTGGATTCTTCGCGGATCGCGTCGGCGCGGACCTTCAGCCGTTCGGCATCATAGCCGCCGGCCTGCCCGGCCTGATTGACCAGCCCTTCCGCCTCGACCTTCATCTGCGCAGTCTGGTTCTCGGCGGCGGCTTCGATCGCGTCGGCCTCGGCATCGGCCTGGTCGCGCAGCTGTTCCGCACGCTGCTGCTCGGGGCTTTGCGAGCCGCAGGCAGTGAGTGCGAACGCGGCGGCGGCCATCAGGACGAAACGGGGCATCGGCGATTCCTGTCGTAAGTCGAACCTTCCCAATTCGCGAAGCGCCGGAAAGTTGCGTTTGTATAACAAACCACCGTGCGGCCGGAGGGTTTCGCGCGGGCGCTCGCGCCGCTAACGGTCACGCGCACATGCTCACCCGCCTGACCCTGACCGATTTTCGCAACCATGCGGGCGGCACCATCGAACCGGGTGGCGGCTTCGTCGTGCTGAGCGGGCCCAATGGCGCGGGCAAGACCAATGTGCTGGAGGCGGTGTCGCTACTGGCACCGGGCCGGGGGCTGCGCCGTGCGCCGTTGTCCGACATGGCGCGCGAGGGCGGGGCGGGCGGCTTCGGCGTCGCCGCCGACCTGACCGACGACGTGCGGATCGGGACGGGAACCCAGCCGAGTGCGCCCGAACGGCGGATCGTGCGGGTGAACGGTGCGGGTGCGGCGGCAACGGCGCTGGCCGAATGGCTGTCGGTGCTGTGGCTGACACCGGCGATGGACCGGCTGTTCGTCGAGCCGGCGGGCGAGCGGCGCCGGTTCCTCGACCGGATGACGCTGGCGCTGAACCCGGCGCACGCGACGCAGGCGACGCGCTATGACGCGGCGATGCGGCAGCGCAACCGGTTGCTGGCGGAGGACGCGATGCCCGATCCCGACTGGCTGTCGGCGCTGGAGGCGCGGATGGTCGAGCACGGGCTGGCGCTTGGCGCGGCGCGGGCGGAGGCGGTGGCGATGCTGGACGCGCGGATCGCGGCGCTGCCCGCAACCGATTTCCCACGCGCCGCCTTGTCGCTGGAGGGGTGGCATGGCGATGCGGGGCTGTTCGCCCGCGAACTGGCGGCGGGGCGCGCGCGCGATGCGGCGGCGGGGCGGGCGCTGAGTGGGCCGCACCGCGTCGACCTGATCGTCACCGACCGCGACCGCGGCATGGCGGCGGCGCGCTGTTCGACCGGCGAGCAGAAGGCGCTGTTGCTGGGGCTGGTGCTGGCGCATGCCGAACTGGTCGCGGAGCGTGCCGGGCGGCGGCCGGTCCTGCTGCTCGACGAAGTGGCCGCGCATCTCGACCCCGCCCGCCGCGCGGCGCTGTTCGCGCGGGCGGCGGGGGCAGGGCAGGTGTGGCTGACGGGGACCGAGGCGGCGCTGTTCAGCGACATGCCGGCCGATGCCACCCGCTATCATGTCGAAGGCGGACGGATCGAGCGGGATTAGTAGAAGCGTAGCTCGCCGGGTGTCCGTGCCGCCGTATCGCCGCGCAACCGGGCCAGCGCGGCGTCGATCACCGGGCCGATCGCGGCGGTGTGGAACGGTTTCGCCACGCAGCCGAGGATCAGCGGGTGGTCTGCGACATCAGGGCAGTTGCCGCTGAGGAACAGGCAGGGGATGCCCTGTTCGGCCAGCGTCGCGGCGATCCCGCGCCCGCAATCGCCGCGCGCCAGCCGGACGTCGCACAGCGCAAGGTCGGGCGGGTCGGCAGCGGCGAGTGCCAGCGCGTCGGCGCGGGTGTCGGCGATGCCGGTGACGACATGGCCGTGCAGGACCAGCGCGTCCTCCACCAGCATCGCGACCAGCGCTTCGTCCTCGACCAGCAGGATGCGTGAACGATCAGCCATCGTCGCGGCCGGCTACACTGAGCGTCAGCCGTTCGCCATCGCGCAGGATGGTCGCGCGCAGCTGTCGCGCCAGCCCGCGCACGAGGCGGCTGTCGTCCAGCACCGGGTTCGCCTGCCCCATGGCCGGGCCGGTCAGTATGATGCTGAGGGCTTCCGGCAGCCGCGCGATCGTGATGGCAGTCACTGCATCGGGTTCGGCGGTGACGAGGGCGTGGGTCAGCAGCGCGATGGCAGCGGCCTGTTCGAGCGGCAGCGCCACCGTGCCGCTGACCGTGATCTCGACCGGTTCGTCGTCGCTACGCTCGACCAGCGAGTCGATCAGCGCTGCGATGTCGATCCGGCTGGGGCTGTCGGTCGCGTAGAGCGGGCGATGCGCGGTGGCCAGCACCTCCAGCCGGGCAGCGGCGACGGCCAGGGCGGTGCGTGCCGAATCGTCCACCGTATCGGCCGCGCCCAGCCGGACGACGGCGACGGCGGTCTGCAGCGCGTTGCGGACGCGGTGGTTGAGTTCGGCGAGCAACCGTTCGCGCGATGCGATCCCGGCGCGCAGCTCTGCCTCGATCCGCAGGCGATGCTTGGCGAGCGCGACATAGTGGCAGACGGTGCGGATGAAGGCGAGTTCGTCGGCGTCGAACCGGTCGGTCCAGCGCCGCCCGAAGCTGAGCGTGCCGAGCAGCGTCGATCCGTGCATCAGCGGCGTGCAGACATAGGCGTCGACGCCCAGGCCGCGGACGAATTGCGCCATCGGGTCGTCCGATGTCTGCACACCGAAGGCGGTGATCGGCCGGCGATCGCGCGCGACGCAGCCGCACACCGCCTGTCCCATCGCCAGCCGGTCGAACGCCGTTGCCTCGCCCGGCGTCAGCCCGCCATGGGTTTCCAGCACCAGTTCGTCGCCATCGATCCGGTAGTTGAAGAAGACGTCGAGCCGCAGTTCGTCGGCGATCAGCGTGAACAGGTCGTCGACCATCCGCGCCGGGTCTTCGGCGGCAAGCAGGCGGTCGGCCGCTTCCCCCAACAGATAGAGCTGGCGACGGGGCAAGGCATCGACCACGGGGTTTGCGGGTGACGCATCGTTCGGGCGTGCGCCGGCCGGGGCAGGGTCGGTCATCGCCACGGTGTAGGGCGTCCGGACGGGTGTTACCACCTTCAAACTACGTTGGCCGGGGCGGCATACTTGACCTTCGAGCTGGTTTCCCCTATTTGCCGCAGCGCAGCGACGCTTTTCAGGCAGCGTGATCGGACCTCCTTGGTCTCGGCTCCGCGTCGCAGCTCCAACCGGCTTCCCCAGTCACGCGGGTGGCATTTTTTGCCCCGCTACCCGTACGCCATCGTTGCGCCACGGGTGCCGGAAGTATTTCAGGAACTACCATGACCTTCCAGTCGCTCGGCCTGTCGAAGTCGATCCTCGACGCGCTCGCCGCAAAGAATTACGAAACCCCGACCCCGATCCAGCGCGACGCGATCCCGCTGGTGCTCGAAGGGCGCGACCTGCTGGGCATCGCCCAGACCGGCACCGGCAAGACCGCCGCGTTCGTCCTCCCCTCGATCGACCTGCTGGTGAAGGCGAATGTCCGTCGCCGCCCGATGCGCTGCCGCATGCTGGTGCTGGCGCCAACGCGCGAACTGGTCAGCCAGATCGCGGACAACGCTCGCGCCTATGCCAAGCACAGCAAGCTGACCGTCGCGACCGTCTTCGGCGGCGTGCCGGTGCCGCGCAACATCCGTGATGTCGCGCCGGGCGTCGACATCCTCGTCGCGACGCCGGGCCGTCTGCTCGACCTGATCGACCAGAAGGTCCTGGGTCTGGGTGAGCTGGAAATCCTCGTCCTCGACGAAGCGGACCAGATGCTCGACCTGGGCTTCATCCATGCGCTGCGCCGCATCGTGTCGATGGTGCCGAAGTCGCGCCAGACGCTGTTCTTCTCGGCCACCATGCCCAAGGACATTCGCGAGCTGGCCGACAAGTATCTGACCGATCCGGCCACCGTGCAGGTGACGCCGGTGTCGTCGACCGCCGAGCGTGTCGAACAGTACGTCACCTTCGTCCAGCAGGCGGAGAAGCAGACGCTGCTGACGATGTTCTTCCGCAATACCAAGATCGACCGCGCGCTGGTGTTCACCCGCACCAAGCATGGCGCCGACCGCGTCGTGAAGCTGCTGGCGGCCAACGGCATCGCGTCGAACGCGATCCATGGCAACAAGTCGCAGCCGCAGCGTGAAAAGGCGCTGGCCGCGTTCCGTGACGGCACCGTGCCGATCCTGGTCGCGACCGATATCGCCGCGCGCGGCATCGACGTGTCGGGCGTCAGCCATGTCGTGAACTTCGAACTGCCCAACGTGTCGGAACAATATGTCCACCGCATCGGCCGCACCGCGCGTGCGGGTGCGTCGGGCGTGGCGTTCAGCTTCTGCGCCGATGACGAGCGGCCGTTCCTGAAGGGGATCGAGCGGCTGACCAAGCAGAAGATCGACGTCGTGCCGCTACCCGACGATTTCCTGCAGCAGAGCGCGCAGATCAAGGCGAGCCGGGCACCCTATGCCCCCGATCGTCCCGAGCGCCTGCCCAGCGAGCGTGGCCCCGCGCGGCCGCGTGCGACCCATGCCCATGGCGCAAAGCCGGCGCATGGTCGCGGCGGTCCGGTCGGCAATCCGTCGCGTGGTGGCGGCCAGCCGCAGCGTGGCGAAGGCCAAGGCGGCGGTGGCCGTCCGCAACGCGAAGCCGGTGTCGGTGGTGGCGGGCGTCCGGGTGGCGGTGGCCGTCCGGGTGGTAACGGTGGCGGCGGCGGTGGTCGCAGCCGTGGCGGCCGCGGTCGCGGCGGCGGCGCTCCCCGCGCAGCGGTGTAATCGACAAGCCCCGGCAGGCAACTGCCGGGGCTTTTTTCATCCTCCCCGGCACGGGGAGGGGGACCAGCGCAGCTGGTGGAGGGGGGCGTCGGCATACGGCACCGTTGCGTTTCGGGGAGGTCCCCCTCCACCACCGCTCACGCGGCGGTCCCCCTCCCCGTGCCGGGGAGGACTTTACAGCTCCCGCAGCGCCCGCGCCGGTCGCGCCGACAGGATCGGCAACGCGCCAAGCAGCCCGATCCCCACCGTAACCCCGACCCCCACCGCCAGCGTCATGGCGATCGCGCCATAATCCGGCAGCCAGTCGAACGCGAACAGCTCGACCACGACATACCAGCCCCCGGCGATCCCGATCGCCGCCGCCAGTACGGCAAGGATCACCGCCAGCAGCAGATATTCCAGCCCCTGCGCGGCCAATATCTGCCCGCGGGTCGCGCCCAGCGTCTTCAGGATTACCGAATCATAGGTCCGCGTCTCGCGCGCGGCCGCGATCGCGCCGATCAGCACGGCGATGCCGGCCAGAATCGCGATCCCCGCCGCCGCCGCGATCGCGGTCGCCATCTGTGACACGATGGTCCGTACCTGCCCGATCACCTCGCGCACCTCGACCACCGAGGTCGAGGGGAAGTCGGCCGACAGCGCGCGGACGACGGCGCGTTCGCGGCCCGGCGGCATGGTGATCGTCGCCGCCAGGTTGTGCGGCACGTCGGACAGGGTGTTGGGGCTGAACACCATCACGAAATTGAACCCCATCGTGTCCCATTCGATCTTGCGAAAGGATGCGATGCGGGCGGTGCGCTCCTGTCCCGCGACGCTGATCGTCAGCGGGTCGCCGAGCTTCAGCGCCAGCGCCTCGGCCATGCGTTCGTCGACCGACACCAGCGGTGGCCCGCTATAGTTTGCCGGCCACCATCTGCCCGCCACCAGTTCGCTGCCCGGCGGCAGGTCGGCGGCGAAGGTCAGGCCGCGTTCGCCGCGCAGCGCCCACGCGCCTTCGGGGATCGTCTTCAGGTCGGCGACGCGGGTCTTGCCATAGGCGGTGATCGTGCCGCGCATCAGGGGCACGGTCTGGATTTCGGCGTCGGGCTGGATGCTGACGATGGTTGTGCGGAACGATGATTCGCGGGCGGGAGGCACATCGAGGGCGAAAAGCGCGGGTGCGCGCGCTGGAACGGTTCGTTGGATGT
The DNA here is from genome assembly GCF_001421585.1 of Sphingomonas sp. Leaf23. NCBI lineage: Bacteria > Pseudomonadati > Pseudomonadota > Alphaproteobacteria > Sphingomonadales > Sphingomonadaceae > Sphingomonas > Sphingomonas sp. Leaf23. The sequence goes on from NZ_LMKR01000002.1 coordinate 538,715, forward strand.
TGGCGTCGAGGCTGGTGCGGATCGCCGCCAGCAGCACGAACAGGGTCAGGCCCAGCCCCAAGGCGACCACCAGCGCGCCCGTACGTGCGCCGGGGCGGTGCAGCGCCGCCACTGCCAGTCGCCACAGCGGTTGGCGCGACCGGGGCAATCGGGCCGCCAGCCTGCGGATCAGCGAACCAAGTAGCGATAATAGAAGGAGAAGTCCGCCCGCCGCGCCAAGGAACGCCGCGCCGAACCAGGGTCGTTCGCTGGTCACCAGCACCAGCGCGACGATCCCGGCAAAGGCCGCGCCCATCCATGCCGCAGCCTTCCACCGGGGCGCGCGCCGCCCGTCATGCACGCCGCGCAACAGCCCGGCGGCCGGCACTGCGCCCGCCGCCAACAACGGCGGCGCGGCAAAGGCGAGCGCGATCAGCAGGCCATAGGCCGCGGCCTGCAGCAGCGGCAACGGATGGATCGCAAAGGCCGGCGCGACCGGCAGGACATCGCCCGCCAGCGCCACGATCAGCGGGACGGCGGCGATGCCGATCGCGAGGCCCACCGCGATGCCGACCGCCGACACCGCGACGATCTGCAACAGATAGACCCGCGCGATCAGGCCGGAGGTCGCACCCAATACCTTCAGCGTCGCGATGCTCGATCGGCGGGTGGCAAGATAGCTCGATACGCCGTTGCCGACCCCGATCCCGGCGATAACGAGGGCGGTCAGTCCGACCAGCACGAGGAATTCGCCCATCCGCGACAGGAAGCGTTCCGCCCCTGGCGAGGCGCGGTCGCGGGTGCGCGTGTCCCAGCCCTGCGCGGGATAGCGGTCGGTAAACGCCTTGATCGCCTGCGCCGGATCATAGCGGCTGGCGATGCGGTATTTGCTTTCGTACAGGCTGCCCGGCGCGATCAGGCCGGTACGCTGCAACCCCTCCAGCGACACCAGCGCCACCGCGCCCAGCGTAAAGCCTTCGCTCAGCCGGTCGGGTTCATCGGCGATGATCCCGGCAACGGTGAAGCGCGCGGTGCCATAGCGTAGCGACCCGCCGACGCGCAGTTTCAGCCGTTCGACCAGCGCCTGTCCGACATAGGTCTCGGTCGGCGACAACGGGCGCGCAGTGCCGCTTCGCAGGGTGAGCGTGCCGTAGAGGGGATAGGGGGCATCGACCGCCTTCAGCTCGATCGGGGCGGTCTGGCCGTCGAAGTTGGCGGCCATCGACTGCATCCGCAGCGTTTCCGACACCCGTCCCAGCCGCGCCATCGCCCGGCGTTCGGCATCGCTGGCGGTACGCTGCGATACGGAGAGCTCGAGATCGCCGCCGAGCAGGCTCTGCCCGCGCGCCGCCAGTTCGCCGGTGATCGATCGCGTCAGGCTGCCGATCGCCGCCAGCGCACCGACGCCGAGGATCAGGCAGACCAGCAACAGCCGCAGGCCCCGGAAGCGGGCATCGAGTTCGCGGCGGGCGAAGGTCCACGCCAGACGCCACTCGCTCATGTCCGGATTCCGATACAGGATCGATCCGCGCGCCCTGCCGTACCCCCGCGCAGGCGGGGGTCCAGAGCCAAGCAAAGCAGCCGCGTGCGTGTGCCGCCCTGGACCCCCGCCTGCGAGGGGGTACGGCATGCGGGGGATGGTCCGAGTTTCGGCAAATGTATCGCAGGGGGCGAGGTCGAGTTGGCAAGCCCCGGCCGCCAATTACCGATGCCCCCCAACTGGGCCCCGGCCTTCGCCGGGGTAAGGACGGCGGAGGCTTGTCGCGCGCCCATCACCGCCCCGTATCCCGCGCGATGCGGCCATCGGCCAGCTCGACCACCCGGTCGCAGCGCTCGGCCAGTGCCGGGTCATGGGTGATGACCAGCAACGTGGCCTGCGTCGCGGCCCGGCGTTCGAACAGCAGGTCCATGATCGCCTGCCCCGTCGCGCGGTCGAGATTGCCGGTCGGTTCGTCGGCAAACACCAGCGTCGGCCGCCCGGCCAGCGCGCGGGCGATGGCGACGCGCTGTTGCTCGCCGCCCGACAATTGCGTCGGATAATGGTGAAGCCGGTGGCTTAAGCCCACCGCGACCAGCTCGGCCTCGGCCCGTGCGAAGGCGTCTCTCTCGCCGGCCAGCTCCATCGGCACCGCGACATTTTCGAGCGCGGTCATCGTCGGCAGCAGGTGGAATGCCTGCAACACGATGCCGATCCGCCCGCGCCGGGCGCGCGCCAGATCATCCTCGCCCATCGCGCCGAAATCCGCGCCCGCAACATGGACCTGCCCGCCGCTGGCGCGCTCCAGCCCCGACAGCACCGCCATCAGCGAGGACTTGCCCGATCCGGAGGCACCGAGCAGCGCGACGCTGGTCCCGGTGGGCACGGCCAGGTCGATACCGTGGAGGATGCGGGTGGCGGCGTCGCCATCGCCCAGCGTCAGGGTGACACCGCGTGCGTCGATGACCATATCGTTCGGAACCGAGGGCATGGAGTTTTTCGCCAGTGACGAAGCAGGGACCCACATATGCGGGCGCAGTCATCCTTCTCCAAGGCGCTTTGCTGCTGGCGGGATGCGGTGGGCCGGATTTGTCGGAGGCGAACGACGCCACGCCGGTGAATATCGCTGCGGCGGCGACGCCGAACCCGGTCGAGCCTAAGGCGCCGGTCGCGGGGCCGGAGCGGCTGGTGGTGGCGTTCGGCGACAGCTTGTACGCGGGCTATGGCCTCGCGCGCGGCGACAGCCTGCCCGACGATCTGCAGGATGTGTTGCGGGGGCAGGGGATCAATGCCCGCGTGGTGAATGCCGGGATTTCGGGCGACACCAGCGCGGCGGGGCGGCAGCGGCTGGCCTTCACGCTCGACAAGCTGGATCGCAAGCCCGACCTCGTGTTGCTGGGGCTGGGCGGCAACGACCTGCTGCGCCAGATTCCGCCGGCCGAAACGCGGGCGAATTTCGTCGCGATGCTGGACGAACTGAAGCAGCGCGGGATTCCGGTGGTGCTGACCGGCATGATGGTGCCGCCCAATCTGGGGCCGGACTATGCCGCGCAGTTCAACCGCATCTGGCCCGACATGGCGAAGCAGTACGGCGCGACGCTCGACCCGTTCATCCTGACGGGCGTGATCGGCAACCGGGCGCTGATGCAGCCCGATGGGATTCACCCCAATGCGCAAGGGGTGGACCGCATCGTTGCGCGGCTGGGTCCGGTGGTGGCGGCGCGGTTACGGGGGTAGGGGAACGGTTCAATAGCATTTCGCTCCCGGCACTGGCGCCCGCGTCCAAGTTCAAAATTTCCTACCTTTTAACCCGCGGCGTTGACACGGTCGCCGCTACGGCATGAAGTGTCGGCAGGGGAAGGGGAATGAACTTGGAATCTGACGAGAAAAAGTGCCCGCAATGCGCTGAGCTGGTAAAGGTTGAGGCGAAAATCTGCCGCTTTTGCGGTTATTCTTTCGAGCAAAAGGCCTCGGACAGTTTTAACGGTTCAAAGCCAGCCAAGAAGGGAAATTCGCTAGGAAAAGGGTGTTTGGTAGTTTTCGGCATCCTCGTCGCGCTCGCGTTTATTGGATCACTTTTCGGTTCGGGCAAAAAGAATGTGCCTTCCTCGAAAATGGCTACCGGCGAAAACGTAACTGCGGAATCTTTGACCTCGGCTGGCGCTGAACAAGCGACTTCCGCCGCGAAAAAACCGGACGACAGCTCAAACATTGGCCTCTTTGGGCCACAAGCGAATGCTGCACGCAGCGCTCAGCAGTATCTGGATATGACCGGATTCTCTCGTAAAGGACTTATTGAGCAGCTCTCATCCGATGCGGGCAGTGGGTATAGCGCTACGGACGCTACGGCGGCGGTCGATAGTTTAAATGTAGATTGGAACGAACAGGCAGTTCGGTCGGCCAAGCAGTACTTGGATATGTCTGGGTTTTCGTGCGCCAAGCTGATAGAGCAGCTATCGGCCGATGCTGGGTCGAAATATACAAGTGCCCAAGCGCGGTATGGCGCCGAGCAGGCAGGGGCTTGTTGAAGACTGCCGATACGTTGCTCAATTAACTTGGCAATTTGGAGCACCGGATGGCACTCCATGGAAATTGCCTCACCCGAACGGCCGGTCGATCGAGGGCTGCGGCTGGGTGAACCATTTCGCGCCATCGTCGGTGACGAAGAAATGGTCCTCCAGCCGGATACCAAAGCGGTCGGGGACGACGATCATCGGTTCGTTGGAAAAGCACATGCCGGGTTCGAGCGGCGTCGTGTCGCCGCGCACCAGATAGGCGGGTTCGTGGATCGACAGGCCGATGCCGTGGCCGGTGCGGTGCGGCAGGCCTGGCAGGCGATAGTCGGGGCCCAGCCCCTCGCGCACCAGCACCGCGCGGGCGGCGGCGTCGACGGCTTGCGCCGGCACGCCGGGCGCGGCGGCGGCGAAGGCGGCGGCTTGTGCGGCGTGTTCGATGTCCCAGATCGCGCGCATTTCGTCGGCGACCTGGCCGAAGGCATAGGTGCGGGTGATGTCGCTGTGATAGCCCTCCACCCGGCAGCCGGTGTCGATCAGCACCAGCTCGCCTTCCGCCAGCGCGCGGTCGCCGGGCAGGCCGTGGGGAAAGGCGGTGGCGCGGCCGAACTGGACGATGCAAAAGAACGACCCGCCGCCACCGACCGCGCGGTGCGCGTCGTCGATGAAGCGGACGACTTCGCTGGCGAGGATGCCGGGGCGCAGGATGCGTGCGGCGGCGGCCTGCACCTGGAGCGTCATGTCCTTTGCCTGTTGCAGCAGCGCCAGCTCGGCCGCCGACTTCACCTGGCGACACCCGTCGATGGCGGGCGCACCGTCGGCCAGCGTCAGGCCGTGGCGCGCGAGCTTCTGCCCCCAGGCGAAGGGCAGCAGCGGGTCGACCGCCAGCGTAGCGCCGGCAGGCAGCGCGCCTGCGACCAGCGCGGTCGGGTCCGCATCCTCCTCCCACAATAGCAGCTCGGCGGGGATGGTGAGGTCGGCCTCCAGCGTGCCGCGCTCGAACGCCGGGCAAATGATGCGCGGCGTGCCGGTGACGGGCAGGAGGAGCGCGACCATCCGCTCGCTCGGCCCCCAAGGAATGCCGGTAAAATATTGCAGCGACGCGCCGGTATGGACCAGCAGCGCCTGCGCGCCGGCGGCCTCGGTCAGCGCACGGGCGCGGTCGATCCGGGCGAGGCGCTCGGCAGAGGTGATCGCCGGGGCGGGGGACGCCCAGGGCGCGATCGCTGCCAGCTGCGCCGCCGCGCTCGATCCGCCGATGGTCATGTCCGTCTCCGCCTGAAAACCGCCCGAATGAGAAGGGCGACAGGTCGATCGCGGGGGCCGCGTCCACGATCGTCGCCGCGTCCAGCCTAGCTGGGATCGGCGCGGGCGTCAGCCCCATTGCCAGACGGGGTATCGCTGACCTAGCTGGGGCCACCCCGAAGGAGACTGCCCGATGCCGACCGACCGCCGCACGTTGATGACGCAGGGCGCTTTGCTGGGCGCAGGGCTGGCGACCGGGGGTTTCGCGATGGCGCAGGGCAAGCCGGCGTTTGCGAGCAAGCGACCGGCGCCCGCCGATCGCCGGTTCGTCAGCAAGTCGGTCGAGCAGGAGATCGCGCGGGTCAGCGGGATGATCGCCGATCCGGAACTCGCATGGCTGTTCGCCAACGCCTATCCCAACACGCTCGACACCACGGTGCGGATGGGGATGGTCGGCGGCAAGGCCGACAGCTTCGTCATCACCGGCGACATCCCCTGCCTGTGGCTGCGCGATTCGGCGGCGCAGGTGAAGTCGTACCTGCATCTGGCGCCCCGCGACGCGAAGCTGCGCGAGCTGTTCCGCGGGCTGATCGCGCGCCACGCCCGCTCGGTGCTGATCGACCCCTATGCCAATGCCTTCATGGAAGACCCGACCGCGAAGACCTCGCTCGAATGGGCGAAGGTCGACGAGACCGAGATGAAGCCGGGGGTGGCCGAGCGGAAGTGGGAGATCGATTCGCTCTGCTACTCGATGCGGCTAAGCCATGGATACTGGTCCACCACCCGCGACGCCGCGCCGTTCGACGCGACCTGGGCGGAGGCGATGCGCGCGATCGTGCGGACCTTCCGCGAACAGCAGCGGAAACAAGGCCCCGGCCCCTACAAGTTCCAGCGCGCCAGCCGCCAGCCGACCGAGACGCTGCTCGCCGGATACGGCGCGCCGACGCGCAAGGTGGGCATGATCCATTCGGGCTTCCGCCCGTCGGACGATGCCTGCCAGTATCCTCTGTTCGTGCCGGCCAATATGTTCGCGGTGACGACGCTGCGCGAAATGGCGCAGGTCGCCAATGAAGCGCGCAAGGACAGCTCGCTCGCCAATGAGGCGACCGCGCTGGCCAACGAGGTCGCCGCCGCCGTGGCCCAGCATGGCACGATGCGGCTGCCCGATGGGCGCGACGTGTGGGCCTATGAGGTCGACGGCTTTGGCAATGCGATCTTCATGGACGATGCCAACGTACCCTCGCTCTCCAGCCTCGCGTGGCTCGGCTGTGTACCTGCCAGCGATGCGCGGTGGCAGCGGACGGCGGCGGCGGCGTGGAGCGAGGCCAACCCGTGGTTCTTCAAGGGACGCGCGGGCGAGGGGATTGGCGGGCCGCACCAGGGCATGGACTATATCTGGCCGATGTCGCTGATCGTGCGCGGGCTGACCGCCACCGACGATGCGACGATCCTGNGGCGAGGGGATTGGCGGGCCGCACCAGGGCATGGACTATATCTGGCCGATGTCGCTGATCGTGCGCGGGCTGACCGCCACCGACGATGCGACGATCCTGAAGTGCCTCGCGACGCTGAAGCGCACCCATGCCGGCACCGGCTTTATCCACGAGGCGTTTGAAAAGGACGATGCGGCCAAGTTCACCCGCGACTGGTTCGCCTGGGCCAATGGCCTGTTCGGCGAATTCATCCTGCATCTGGCCGCGACGAAGCCGAAATTGTTGCAGGCACCATTGGACGGCATCCGGGTATGAGGACAACGTTACCCTGAGTTTATCAGCAATATTTCCGCCATGTGTACCCCCGCGCAGGCGGGGGTCCAGAGCGGCAAACGTCGTCGGTTTGTTACCCTGGACCCCCGCCTGCGCGGGGGTACCACTTTAGTGTAGATCGGCCTGTTGACTCACCCCCGCTGGCCGGGCGGCTGTGCGTTGTATGCCTCGCGAAATTCCTTGGCGAACATGTCGAGGAACGCCTCGTCCGACCCCTGCGCCACGCCGCCGAATTCGCGTTCATAGGCCTGCCACAGCGCCGCATCGCGCGCGGCGGGCAGGACGCGTTCGAGGACGCCGCCGTCCTTGGCCCGCGCGCGGATCGCCGAGGGGGCGAAGCGTTCGAGCGTGGTGCGCAGTGCGCCCTGCATAGCGCGCAGCGTCGCGACCTGATGCGATTGCAGGTCGCGAAATGCATCCTCGACCGCGCGGTCGGGGGCCATGAAGCCGGGCTGTTCGACCCCCAGCAGCATCGCCAGCGCATCGTCGGGACTGCGCGCGAACTTCAGCGGGTTATGGCCTTCGGGGCTATAGGCGGTGGCCTCCGCGCCCAGCTGCGCCTTGGCCCGCGCTCGCGCCTCCAGCATCACGACCAGCCCGGCGACCAGCCGCCGGAACAACAGCGCCCCGCGTTCGGCGGCGTCGGGGGACAGGCGCGCCGGATCGATGCCGAGCGCGGCGAGGAACGCATCGCCGGCGGCTGGCGTGGCCGGTGGAACGGGTGGCGGCGCGGGCGGTGCCGGCTGGGCGACCGGAGTCGGCGCGGGCGGCGGCGGTGGTGGCGATAGGCCCAGCGGATCGCGCGGTGCCTCGACCGGCTGGCCGAAGCCGCCGCGGGCCCAATCGACCACATTGCCCTCCGCGATGCGGCCCCACAGATCATCGGGGGTGGGGGCCGGCGGCCGGTCGGGCGCGGCGCTCGACCAGGCGGAGGCCGGATCGGGCGTCGGCATCGCGCTGTCCCACGTCGATACGACCGGCGGGGCGGCGGCGGGCGTGGCGGGTGTCGCCCCGCCGGACGCGCGGTCGGGTGCCGGGCCCCAGCCGGTCGCGGCCGCGCGATGCGCTTCGGGGCGGGCGAGCGACGGGCCGGTCTGCGGCTGCCAGCCGGCGCTGCTGCCGCTGCTGCCGCTGCTGCCGCGTCCGGCAGACGGGAGCGGCCCCCAGCCTGCGCTGGCCCCGCCGCCCGTGTCGGCCGGGCTCCAGCCGTCATGGGCCGGCACGGGGGTGGGGGGCGTCGTGTCGTTCCACCCGCCCCAGCCGTTTGCCGCCGCCGCCGGGCCATCGAGCCGGGCGAGGAAGGTGAACGGCCCGGCGGTGAAGCGATCGCCGTCGCGGATCACATGGTCGGGCGACACGCGCTGCCCGCTATCGGCCAGGAAGGTGCCGTTGGTGCTGCGATCAATCAGGCGATAGTCGCTGCCGTCGAACCGGATTTCGCAATGCCGCGACGACAGGTGCCGGGTCGGATCGCCCAGCATCCAGTCGCATCCCTCCGCCCGGCCGATCACCGCGCCGCGCCGGTCGAGCGTCAGGGGCGCGGCGGTGGCGGGGCCGGCGACGACCGACAGGGTAAGCGTCATTGGCCGCCGTCACCCGCTGCGGGGCCCAGCGCCTCGGGTGCGCCGAACGCCCCGCCGCCTTCGGGATTGATGTCGGTGCGCGCGCCGTTCAGCACCAGTGTGGTGGCGCCGTTGACCCGCGTATCGGGGGCGTTGACGACCGCCATGGTGTTCGCCTGCACATTCACCGTCGGCGACTGGATGGTGATGCTGTCGGGGCCGATGGTGATCTTCGAATTCTTGACGCGGATGGTGATCGACGTCTTGGATTCGATCGACAGCGCACCATCGACCAGCAGGCCGTCGGTGCCGATGACATGCGTCTCGCGCTTGCCCTTCACGTCGGTCCTGCTGTCGCGGCCGATCGTGTTGGTGTCGTCGCGGCCGATATTGGTGGTGCGGTCCAGCCCGACGCGGCGGTCCTGGTTGTGGCCGACATGGCGCGATTCATCGAAGCGGACGCGGCTGTTCATGTCACGCTCGGCATGGATGAACAGTTCCTCCTGCCCGCCCTTGTCCTCGAACCGGATTTCGTTCGAGGTGCGGGTCTGCCCGCTGTCGAGCGCCTCCGTCTCGGGATAATCGCCCGACGCGCCATAGGTCAGCGTGCGCCATACCGCGCGCGTCTTGTTCGCGGGCAGGTCGTAGACCGGCATATGCGACCGGTTGAACACCCGGCCCATCACGATCGGGCGGTCGGGATCGCCGTCGAGGAAGTCGACCAGCACTTCATGGCCCACCCGCGGCAGGATGACGTTGCCCAGCCCCCCGGTCTGCGACACGCGCACCCAGCAGGTGGAGCGTTCGCCCGGCGTGTCGGCACGGTCCCACGGGAAGCGGATTTTCACCCGGCCATATTCGTCGGTGTAGATCGTCTCACCCGCAGGCCCGGTGACCATCGCGGTTTCCAGGCCCTGCGCGCGCGGGCGCGGCGTCTGTGCCGGCGACTGGAACACGGTGTCGGCGGGTACCGCCTCGAACTTCACATTGTACGGCTGCTCATCCTCCTGCTCGCCCGAGCGATAGGCTTCGGCGGCGATCGAATGGGTCGCGGCGATCACCATATACGACCCGTTCAGCCGGTCGGCGGGATGGTCGGCGATGTCCAGCCGCTGTCCGGTTGTGATGCCCGATGCCTGGCTGGTGCCGGTAAAGACGCGGCGATTGGCGCGCTGTGCGTCGAGCAGGGTCTGGCCGCGTTCGCGTCCGGTCTGTTCCTGATCGCCGCGACCGGTCTTTTCGCGGGTATAGCGGCCGGGATAGACAAAGATTTCGCGGTCGTCGCGCGGGTGGCCGCCCTGTCCGGTCGATTCGCTGGCCAGCGGCTGGTCGGGCGATTCGAAATCGAAATCTCGCACCGTTACCCGTGCCTGCCCGCTGGATGCGACGCGTTCGACCCACGTCTGAAGGATGTCGCGCGGGGCGTCGAACCGGCTCTTCGAATTGGCGGTGAACACCGACATCGCGTTGGCGTTGAAGCGCAGCTGTGGCGGATTGCCCGGCTGGTGCGATGCCGGCCCCTCGCACAGCACCATCACATGCCGGTCGGCATCGTGGCGGAAGAAGTAATAAATGCCTTCCTCTTCCATCAACCGCGAGACGAAGTCGAAATCGCTCTCGCGATACTGGACGGTATAGCCCCGCGTAACGCGCGGCTTGGCAAGGCGGGTGTAATCGACGTCCTGGATGCCGGCGCCCTCGATCACCGCCTGGATGATCTCGACCGCGGTCTTGTCCTGAAAAATCGCCATCTGGCGGTTCTGCGCCAGATAATAGGTCCAGGGTTCGATGGTCAGGCGGTAATGATGGCCATCGGGCTTTTCCTCGACATATTCGCCCGCCGTCACCAGCCCGTGGAACCGTCGCAGCAGTTCACCATCCTCCAGCACCGCCAGCCCGGCGGGCTTGCCGAGATGGGGATAGAGGTCGAGTTCGAGCGGCGAGATGATCGTCGCGCGCACCGTGAAGGGGCGGCCGAGCCGTTCCTCGCTCTCGATTCGCTGCAACACGACCTGTTCGTCGCCGACGTCGATCGACATCTGGGTGAGCCGTTGCCCTGCGTCCGCCACCAGCTACTCCTGCGTGCGCGACAGCCTGCTGCATCAGCGGCCGAACTGCCTTGTCCCTGCCCGCGAACCTATCGTTCGTCCCGCCACCGTACAATGGCTTGAAAATCAAACGGTCGTTTCGGGATTGTGATCCATCGCGAATCGCGGCTAGAATATGGCAACAGGGCGGGGGCCTAATCGTTATCGGAACCGGAAGGGGACGAGACTATGACGCTACGCTTCGCACTGCTGTCCATGGCGGGACTGTCCATGGCAGGGACGATCGCGGTTCCGGCGCTTGCTGGACAGGCACAGCCTGCGCGGACGCCGACCGTGGAGGGGTATCTTTGCACCTTTGCCGGTAAATGCGATGGCGCGACGCCGGATCGCGTGACCCGCGATGCCCCGGAAACGCGCGGCTTCCGCCTTGCCCGGCCGGGTGAGGGGGGCGATGCATCGGCCTCGACGCCGGCGGCCGCACCGGTCGCGCGGACCCAGCGGCGGCCGACCCGCAGCGCCGTCGCCGAACGATCCGGTCGCAGAAGCTATGGCGCCGGTCCCCGGACCTATGCCACCGCGATCACGCCGCCGCCGGCCGCCAATCCTGGTGCGGGACGCCGCGCCGACCTGATGATCGGGTTCGAGCTGAATTCCGACCGGCTGACCCCGGCGGGCGAGGCATCGGCGCAGGTCTTTGCCCGGTCGCTGCTGATGCCCGAACTGCAGGGCCATCGCTTCCGGATCGAGGGGCATACCGACGAACGCGGCGGGCGCGGCATCAACGTGCCGCTGTCGGTACGCCGGGCGCAGCGCGTCGCCGACTATCTAATCGCAAATGGTGTCGCGCCGGCCCGGCTGGAGACGCGGGGCTTCGGATCGTCGCAACCGCTCCCTGGGCGTAGCGCCACCAATCCGGCCAACCGACGGGTCGAAGCCGAGCTGATCTCCTGATCGCGCCGGCGGCCGCCGTGACCCCGATCGACCGGGAAACCCTGTTGCAGCCGGTGGCGGACGATGCGCCCGCCGGCCCCGACCTGTCGTACGACCCCGCGCGCGAGACGATCGAACAGGCGTTCGCCACCCCGCCCGACGAAGTGGACTGGGACGCGACGATCCGCGCGATCGTCGATCAGATGGCGCACACCCGCGACCTGTGGCTGGCAGTCTATCTGGCGCGGGCGGGCGCGCGTGCCGGGCGGCTGGCGGTGGTCGGCGACGCGTTCGAGTTGCTGGCGGGCTATCTCGAACGCTTCTGGGACAGCGCGCACCCCACGCTGGCGGAATATGGCATCGAGGGGCGGCGCGGCGCGTGTGAATCGCTGGTGCGGATCGGCGAGTTCCTGGCCCCGCTGCGCCGCGTGCCGTTGATCGACCATCCGCGCCTCGGCAGCTTTTCCGGCGGCGATTTCGAACGCTTCGCGACCGAGGGCGCGGTGGCCGATGGCTATGGCCCGTTCCGCGCGGCGCTGGCCGATACGCCGGTCGACCGCATCGCCGAGGAACGCGACCAGCTGGGCCAGATTCGCGCGGCGATCCTGCGCACCGACCGCGTGCTGTCCGAACGATCGGAAGCGGTCGGACAGACCGGCACCAATTTCACCGCGACCTATGACACGATCGATTCGATCGTCGAGGCGATGGACAGCTTCGTCGCCGCCGCCCCGCCGGACGAGGCGATGGCCGACATGGCGAGCGGTACTCCGGCGACAGCCTCCGCGCCGCAGGGATCGGCACCGGGGCGAATCGCCTCGCGCGACGACGTGGCGCGCGCAATCGATTCCATCGTGGATTATTATGCCAGGGCCGAACCATCCAGCCCGATTCCGATAGCACTCGTCCGAATCAAGGGGTGGATCACAATGGACTTCGTTTCGATCCTAGATGACATTGCACCAGGGAGCCGAAACGAGGCCTTGAGCGTATTACGATCCAGAAACGAAGACGGCGGCGGTCCAGACATGATGTAATTCCGGTGCGACATCGCAGCGCCGGGCAAAATACAGGTCCGGTCGAAACGTTCAGAAGGGATGCGGATACATGGCGATCAAGAGCGGGCAGCGTTTCATTCGGGAGAATCGCAAGCCCCGAGTGCATATCGAATACGAAGTGGAGACCTATGGCGCGCGCCAGAAAGTCGAACTGCCCTTCGTCATGGGGGTCATGTCCGACCTGTCGGGCAAGAGCCTGAAGGACAAGAAGGCCGCCGAATCCCGCGAATTCGTCGATTTCGACATGGATAATTTCGACCAGCGGATGGAGGCGATCGCGCCGCGCGTCGCCTTTGCCGTCGACAACACGCTGACCGGCGAGGGTAAGCTCGCCGTCGACCTGACGCTCAATTCGATGAACGACTTCTCGCCCGGCCAGATCGCGAAGCGGATCGAACCGCTGGCCAAGCTGCTGGAGGCGCGGACCCAGCTGGAGGACCTGCTGTCGTACATGGACGGCAAGCATGGCGCGCAGGACCTGCTCGACAAGGTGTTGAACGACCCGGCGCTGCTGAAGGCGCTGCTCGCCGAACGCGCGGCGGCCCGTACCGAGGCTGACGGCACCCCGTCGGCACCCCAGGCCTGAACCCCGGTAGCGAACAGGAGCGGACCATGGCCCAGGAAGCCTTCAGCCAGACCAACGACACCGCGCCCGCCACTTCGGAAGAGGTGAGCGATTTCCAGGCGCTGCTGCAAAAGGAATTCAAGCCCGCGACCGAGGAACGCCGGTCGCGTATCGAACAGGCGGTGCAGACGCTGGCCGAACAGGCGCTGTCGAACGCGCAGATCGTCGGCGGCGACGTGTTCGCGACGGTCGATGCGATGCGCGCGGCGATCGATCGCAAGCTGACCGAGCAGATCAACCAGATCATCCATCACCCGGAATTCCAGGCGATGGAGTCGGCATGGCGGGGCCTCAACTACCTCGTCATGAATACCTCGACCGGCAAAGACATGAAAATCCGCGTGATGAACATGTCGAAGGAAGAGGCGCGGCGGATGTTCCGCCAGTATCGCGACGCGGCGTGGGACCAGAGCCCGCTGTTCAAGAAGATCTACGAGAACGAGTTCGGCCAGCTGGGCGGCCAGCCGTACGGCGCGTTCGTCTGCGACTACAGCTTCGACCACAGCGCCCCCGACCTGGAGGTCATGCGCGGGCTGTCGCGGATCGGTGCGGCAAGCCACGCGCCGTTCATCGCCGCCGCCGCGCCGTCGCTGCTGGGCATGGACAGCTGGACCGAACTGTCGAACCCGCGTGACCTGGGCAAGCTGTTCGACGCGACCGATTATGGCGCGTGGCGTTCGTTCCGCGCGTCGGAGGACAGCCGCTATCTGGCGCTGACCCTGCCGCGGTTCCTCGGGCGTCCGCTCTATGGCGCCAAGACCGAACCGGTCGAGGAATTCGATTTCGAAGAGGACGCCGGCGGGGCGCATGACAGCCATCTGTGGCTGAACGCCGCCTATGCGATGGGCACGCGCATCACCGAAGCGTTCAACACCTATGGCTGGACCACCCGCATCCGCGGCGTGGAATCGGGCGGCACCGTCGAGGAGCTGCCGACGGCGGCGTTCCCGACCGACGAAGGCGGCATCGATTACAAATGCCCGACCGAAATCGCCATTTCCGACCGGCGCGAGGCGGAGCTGTCCGCCGCCGGGCTGATGGCATTGGTCCATCGCAAGAATACCGATCAGGCGACGTTCATCGGCGCGCAGACCGTCCACCGGCCCGCCGCCTATGACAAGAAGGAGGCGACCGCCAACGCCAACCTGTCGGCGCGCCTGCCCTACATCTTCGCCAGCTGCCGCTTTGCACATTATCTGAAGTGCATGGTGCGCGACTGGGTCGGCGGATCGCGGGAGGCCGAACAGCTTCAGCGCGATCTGAACAATTGGGTCCTCCAATATGTCGACGGATCGCCCACGACATCGAACGAGGAAACCAAGGCCCGCCTGCCGCTCAAGCAGGCCAAGATCGAGGTGATCCCAGACGAGGAGAACCCAGGCTATTACAAGGGGAAGTTCATGTTCGTGCCGCACTACCAGCTCGAAGGGATGGATGTGGCGCTGAGCATGGTTTCACGCTTGCCCAAGTCCTGACGTGAACGGTTTTCGTCCGGGCTTTCACGGTTTGTAACAGGAGTAAGTCAATGGCAGTCGATCTTTTCCTCAAAATTGACGGCGTTCATGGTGAATCGTCCAAGAAGAACCACCAGGGCGAAATCGATATCATCTCGTTCGATTTCGGCGCCGTGCAGCATGGTTCGTTCCACAGCGGCGGTGCCGGCGGTGGTTCGGGCAAGGCCGAAATCTCCGACATCCGCATCCAGAAGGAAGTCGACAAGTCGTCGCCGCTGCTGTTCAAGCATTGCGCTTCGGGCAAGCACATCAAGGAAGCGGTCATCTATTCGCAGAAGGCGGGCGACGGCAACAACCCGCTGACCTATTACAAGATCAAGCTGGAAGACATCATCGTCTCCGACATCCATAACAATGGTGCCTCGGGCGGCGATGCGATCATGGAATCGGTCACGTTCAACTGTGCAAAGGTGACCTTCGACTATCAGGCGCAGAACGCGCAGGGTGGCAAGGACGGCGGCGTCGTCACCGCCTATTACGATATCCGCCAGAACGAGGCGGGCTAAACGATGGCGGCGGTCGTCAGTTCTGGTTCGCAGGCCGACGACCTGCTGCGTGCCGGCGACTTCGACGGGGCACGCCGTGCCCTGGTCGAAGTCGTCAAGGCGGATCCCGGCCATGTGCCGACCCGATTGTTCCTGTTCCAGCTGCTGGCGGTGCAGGGCGACTGGGCGAAGGCAAAGACGCATCTGACCGCGCTGGCGCAGCTGTCGCCGGAGGCGCAGATGCTCTCGGTCGTCTACGGTCAGGCGATCGATGCGGAGGCGACGCGCGCGGCGGTGATGGCCGGGCGCGAATGCGCAATCATTCATGGCGGCTCGGATTGGGCCGATGGCGTCGCCGAGGCGCTGCAACTGGCAGCAACCGGCGCGACCGCCGAGGCGGAGGAGGTCCGCGCGGCGGCGTTCGATGCCGCGCCCGATACGCCCGGAACCATCGACGGCGTGGACGTCGACTGGATCGCGGACGCCGATCCGCGCTTCGGCCCGGTGGTGGAGGCGATCATCGGCGGGCGCTACGGCCTGTTGCCGTTCGACGCGGTGGCAAGGATGACGTCGGAAGGGCCGAAGGACCTGCGCGATATCGTGTGGGCACCGGTCGAACTGACATTGAAGGCGGGGCCGCGCGTCGCCGCGCTGCTGCCGGCGCGCTATCCCGACCTGTCTGACGATCCGGCCGAACTGGCCGCGCGCGCGACCGGGTGGCGGGACGACGGGCGCGGTGTCGGACAGCGGCTGTGGACTGCATCGGACGGCGAGGATCGCGCGCTGCTCTCGATCCGCTCGGTCGAGCTTCGCTGACCCCGTGGCGGTGCGGCAACGGCTGACGCCGACGCTCTATGACAAGCTGGTCGCCGATCTCGACATTTCGGGCATGCGCGACGACGAAGAGACCGCGCCTGCCGTCGCGCGCGAGAAATTCCGCTATTATTCGGTGCCCAAGCTGGAGCGCTTCAACGAAACGGCGCTGCGCGCGACGATCCGCCGCGATTTGGCGTGGTTGTTCAACACCACCAATCTGGAATCGCTGGTCGATCTGGACGCCTATCCGCATGTGAAGGAATCGGTGCTGAATTACGGCCTCACCGACCTTGCCGGCCGCACGCTCGACCGGCGGGCGGTGCTGGCGCGGGCGCGCGAGATCCGGCGGGCGATCCGGCTGTTCGAACCGCGCCTGTCGCGTGAAGGGCTGACGGTCGATCCGGTCGAGGACCCCAGCGATCCGCACGCGCTGACCTATCTGATCCAGGGCGACATCACCGCGGCGGCGCAGACGATGCCGGTGAAGTTCCGAACCGAAGTCGAGGCCGAAACCGCCTCCGTCAACGTGCGCGAATGACGACCGGCATCGATCCGCGCCTGCTGCGCTATTATAACGACGAACTCGCCTATCTGCGCGAAGAGGCGCGGGCGTTCGGGATCGAACATGAAGCGGTGGCTGGGCGGCTGGGGCTGAAGACCCCGACCGACCCCGACCCCTATGTCGAACGGCTGCTCGAGGGGGTCGCCTATCTCGGCGCCCGTGTGCAGCTGAAGATCGCGGACCAATATCCCGAATTCACCCACCATCTGCTGCATGCCGTCCAGCCGCATTACCTCGCGCCGACGCCATCGATGTGCATTGCCGCCTTTGCGCCCAAGGACGGCGACCCGATCCTGACCAAGGGCTATGTCGTGCCGCGCGGCACGCCGCTGACCGCGACGGCGACCGAACAGAATGGCGTGCCTGTCGAGTTCCGCACCGGGCACGACGTGACGCTGTGGCCGCTGAAGATCACCCAGGCCGAATATCTGCCCAGCCGTGCCGCCGTCGCCCCCTTCGCCACCGCCGCCGACGTGCGGGCCGAGGCGGGGTTGCGGCTGCGGTTCGAAACGACCGGCGGGGCGGCGTTGCCGCAGATATTGCCCGATGCGCTGCCGCTCTATCTGGCGGGGTCGGAGGCGGTGCCGGCCGAACTCTATCGCCAGCTCATCGGCGAAACGGTGGCGACGATCGCGCGGTCGGCCGATGCGGCGGCGGGGCCGGAGGGGTGGATGCGCCTGCCGCAACCGGGGCAGGTCGGGTTCGACGACGATCAGGCGCTGTTGCCGCCCGAGCTGCGGTCGTTCCGGGGCTATCGGTTGCTCACCGAATATTTCGCCTGTCCCGAACGGTTCCTGTTCGTCGACCTGAAGGGGCTGGGCCGGGCGTTCCGGGTCAGCCCGACCGCGTGCGACGTGGTGCTGCTGTTCTCACGATCGGCGCAGATCCTGCACAATGCGCTGGACCCGTCGAACTTCCGCCTGTTCGCGACGCCGGCGATCAATCTGTTCGAAAAGCAGCTGGGCCGGGTGCGCGTGTCGCGGTTCGATCACGAACATCATGTCGTGCCCGACCGCGCGCGGCCGCTCGATTACGAGGTGTTCCGCATCCTCGACGTACAGGCCTATGCCGCGAATAATGTCGATGCGCGGACGGTCGCGCCACTTTATGCGCCGGGCGCGTTGCTCTACGACTGGAACGAAGCGCTGTTCTATACCACGCAGCTGCGCCCGCGCCGGCTGTCGACGCGCGAACGGCGGCTGCGGCGGCGCGGGGAGTATACGGGCACGGAGACGTGGATCGCGCTGACCTCGCCGGGGGATGCATCGCGGCTGGACGGGGTGGATGAACTGGCGGTGCGCGCGCTGGTCACCAATCGCGAGCTTCCCGAATTGCTGACCTTTCGCGGGGAGCATCACTTCACCGTATCGGGCGTGCCGGCGCGCACCGTCAGCGTGCTGCGTGCGCCGACCAAGCCGCAGACGCCGATGGGGTTGGGCGATGCCGCGTGGCGGCTGATCGGGCATTTGACACCCAATTATACCACGCTGGCGCCGCAGGACGGCGACGATCCCGGCGTGCTGCGCGATCACCTGGCGCTGTATGGGCGGCAGGACGATGCGGCGTCGCGGCGGCAGGTCGATGGCGTGACGGCGATCCGGTCCGAACGCGTCGCGCGGCGGGTGCCCGGCATGGACCGCATGTCGATCGCGCGTGGGCATCGCATCCATGTCACGCTGGACGATGCCGCATTCGACAAGGGGCGGATGTTCCTGTTCTCCGCGGTTCTCGAACGGTTTCTGGCCGAATTCAGCAGCATCAACAGCTTCACCGAAACCTGGGTCGCAAGCGCCAATGAAGGGGAGTTTCAGCGATGGCCGCTGAGGATCGGTCGCCGACCGACCATCTGACCTTCCTGGCCGATGCCGCCGCCGATGCCGGGCGCTTCGGGCTGTTCCCGATCGTACGGGGGGCGGAGGCGCGGGCGCGGCACCTGCCACGTGTCGGCCGGGCGCGGCGGCCGGCGCAGAGCGTCGCCGACCTGACGCAGGTGCCCTCGCTCGCCTTTCCCGATTCCACGCTGGCCGAGGTGGAGGTGCGCGGCGGCCGGGCGCGGGTCGGCGGATACTGGCTGGGGCTGACCGGGCCGATGGGCCCGTTGCCGCAGCATATGACCGAGTTCGCGACGTTCGAGCGGCGCTATGCGCGGGCGCGACCGTTCGGGCGGTGGCTCGACCTGCTGGCCGGCCGGATGCTGCAATTCTTCTTTCGCGCATGGAGCGATTCGCAGCCGGCGGCACAGGCAGACCGTCCGGAGGACGATCGCTTCGCCATCGGGCTGGCGCGGCTGACCGGAGCGGGCGACGGCGTATCGCCCGACGCCGCGTTTCCGGCGGCGGGGCGGGTGCATTATGCCGCGCTGTTCGCCGGGCGGCGCAGCGCCGGGGCGATCGAGGACGCCCTGACCCACCTGCTGGGGCAGGCGGTGCGGGTCGAGGAATATCAGCCGCGCTGGCGCGACATCGATGCGGAGGATCGCACCCGGCTGGGCCGGCAGTTCGCGCGGCTGGGCGACGAGGTGATGCTGGGCGGCCGGGCCAAGGTGGTGAGCGATGCGTTCCGCGTCGTGATCTGCGCGAAATCGGCGGCGGATTATGCGGCGCTGATGCCGTCAGGCGCGCGCTTCCGCGTGCTGTCGGAGGCGCTCGATGCCTTTGCGCCGAGCCACCTCGAATGGGATGTCGCGCTGGAGATCGACGGGGCGGACGCGACCCCCGCCCGGCTGGACGGTGCGACGCGGCTGGGGTGGAGCGGCTGGCTGGGCGGCGGCGGCGCAGGGGTGCGCCGCGACGCGCATCTGCGGCGGGCTGGCGACGGGGCGGCAACGGATCGGTCGCAGGGGAGCGGGGTCGCATGACGGCCACGATCCGCATCTGCGCGCGCGGCGCGATGCGGCGGCTGATGCCGGCCCTGTTCCTGATCGGTTGTGGTGCGTCCGCTGCACAGGCGTTGCCGATCGAGGCGTCACGTACCGAAATGTCCGGATCGGCGAGTGCGGCCAGTGTTGCGGCGGCCGAGGCGGGCGCCGCCCGCGCCGGTTGGCGCGACGTCAGGGTGAGCCGGGCGCAGTCGTTCCGGCTGATCGCGGGTGATCGAGCGGTCGCCGCGCTGGTCACGGGCA
Source organism: Sphingomonas sp. Leaf23 (assembly GCF_001421585.1). NCBI lineage: Bacteria > Pseudomonadati > Pseudomonadota > Alphaproteobacteria > Sphingomonadales > Sphingomonadaceae > Sphingomonas > Sphingomonas sp. Leaf23. Next base: position 558,416 of record NZ_LMKR01000002.1, read on the forward strand.
GGGCGATGCTGGCCCCCGGCGTGCCGGGATGTTTTGCCGGCGTGGTGCAGGGCGATCGCGTCGCGTTGGTCCCGACGATCGGGCAGGGCGAGTATGAAACCACCAGCTGCGGCGGGCCGGTCGCGGCAGGCATCCTGTCGTCGGGTGCGCCGGTTGGCATCGGCGTGGTGTTCCAGTCCTATTCGCCGAACGCGGCACCGCGCGAACCGATCGCCTTTCGCTGGGACGCCGCGACCAACGGGTTCGCGATCGATGCCGCGCGAACGAAAACGGCCTCCCTCGCCGGGGCGCAGTCGATCGCCGACATGCGCCGCGCCCTCCACTAGTCCATTCGCCCAAGCCCATCGACCGACAAGGATCAGCATGACCGACATCAGCCGTACCGCCCTGTTCGGACGCCTCGATCCCAGCGCGTTGCAGGCGATCGAATCCGCCACCGGTTTCGCCCGGATGCGCGGCAATCCCTATGTCGAACTGGTCCACTGGCTGCATTTGCTGGTGCAGGATTCGACCGGTGATATCGCCGCGATCCGGGCGGCGTTCGGCATCGACGATGCGGTGCTGGCGCGTGATATCGTCGGCGCGCTCGATATCCTGCCGCGCGGGGCGTCGGCGATTTCCGACTTCGCGCCACAGGTCGAGGAGGCGATCGAGAAGGGCTGGCTCTATGCCTCGCTGCAATTCGGCGCGGGCAAGGTGCGCACCGGGCATCTGCTGTACGGGATGCTGCGCACGCCGACGCTGCGCAACGCGCTGTTCGCGACCAGTGGCGAATGGCGCAAGATCGCGGCCGACCGGCTGGGCGCGGAGTTCGATGCGATCGTGAAGCCGTCGGCGGAGACGAACGCGGTTGCGCCCGGTGATCCGGCGACCCCGGCGGCGAGCGGCCCGGCCCCGGCGGGGGAAGCGCTGGCGCGGTATTCGACCGACCTGACCGCGAAGGCGCGCGCGGGCGAGATCGACGCGGTCGTCGGGCGCGATGCCGAAATCCGCCAACTGGTCGACGTGCTGCTGCGGCGGCGACAGAACAACCCGATCCTGATCGGTGAGGCGGGCGTGGGCAAGACGGCGGTGGTCGAAGGGTTCGCCCGCCGCATCGCCGATGGCGACGTGCCCCCGGCGCTGAAGGGCGTGACGCTGCGCGCGCTCGACGTGACGCTGATGCAGGCGGGCGCGGGCGTGAAGGGCGAGTTCGAGAAGCGGCTGCGGCAGGTGATCGACGAGGTCGAGGGCGCGGCCAGCCCGGTGATCCTGTTCATCGACGAGGCGCATACGCTGGTCGGCGCCGGCGGGCAGGCGGGGACGGGCGATGCCGCCAACCTGCTGAAACCCGCGCTGGCACGCGGGCGACTGCGTACGATCGCGGCGACGACCTATGCCGAATATCGCCAGTATTTCGAAAAGGACCCGGCGCTGACCCGCCGGTTCCAGCCGGTCGACGTGGCGGAGCCGGAGACGGGCGTCGCGGTCGACATGCTGCGATCGGTGGTTAGCGCGATGGAGGCGCATCACGGCGTGGTCGTGCTGGACGAGGCGGTGGGCGCGGCGGTCACGCTGTCGCAGCGTTACGTGCCCGCCCGGCAATTGCCGGACAAGGCGGTGAGCCTGCTCGACACCGCCGCCGCGCGGGTCGCGGTGTCGCAGCACGCGACCCCGGCGGCGGTCGAGGATCGGCGGCGGCGGTTGGAGCTGCTGGAGGCGGAGCGCGGCGTGGTCGAGCGTGAGACGCAGCAACGCTATCGCCGCGACGATCGGTTGGCCGAACTGGACGCGGCGATCGGCGAGGCGCGGTCGGCGGTCGAGGCGGTCGAGGCGAAATGGACCGCCGAACGCGACGCGCTGGACGCGGTGCGCGCGGCGCGCGACGGCGACGATGCGGGCGCGCTCGACACCGCGCTGGCGGCCGCGCGCGACGCGGCGGGCGATGATCCGATGGTGTTCGGCGTGGTCGACAGCGACGCGATCGCGGCGGTGGTCGGCGACTGGACCGGCATCCCGGTCGGGCGGATGGTGAAGGACGAGATCGCCAGCGTGCTGACGATCGGCGATGCGCTGAAATCGCGGGTGATCGGGCAGGATCATGCGATGGATGCCATCGCCAAGCGTATCCAGACCAGTCGCGCAAAGCTCGACAATCCGGCCAAGCCGGTCGGCGTGTTCATGCTTTGCGGGCCATCGGGCGTCGGCAAGACCGAGACGGCGCACGCCCTGTCCGAGCTGCTGTTTTCCGGCGACGATTCGATGATCGTCATCAGCATGAGCGAGTTTCAGGAGGCGCACACCGTCTCCACGCTGAAAGGTGCTCCGGCCGGCTATGTCGGATATGGGCAGGGCGGCGTGCTGACCGAGGCGGTGCGGCGACGCCCCTATTCGGTCGTCCTGCTGGACGAGGTGGAGAAGGCGCACCCCGACGTCCACGAGATGTTTTTCCAGGTGTTCGACAAGGGGTTCATGAACGATGCCGAGGGGCGGCATATCGATTTCCGCAACACGGTGATCCTGCTGACGTCGAACGTCGGCACCGACCTGATCGCGACGCTGACCGAGGACGAGGAGACCGCACCCGCCCCCGATGCGCTGGCGACGGCGCTTCGCCCTGAATTGCTGAAGGTGTTTCCGCCGGCGCTGCTCGGGCGGCTGTCGGTGCTGCCCTATTATCCGCTGAGCAAGGACATGCTGGCCGGGATCGTCCGGCTGCATTTGAGGCGGATCGAACGGCGGATTCGCGACAATCACGGCATCGCGCTCACCATTGATCCGGCGGTGGTCGACCATATCGTCGAACGCTGTACCGAAGCGGCATCGGGCGGGCGGATGATCGATGCGATCCTGACCAATTCGATGCTGCCCGACATGTCGGTCGCGCTGCTGGAACGGCGGATGCGCGGTGACGAGGTGCGGTCGATCGCGGTGGCGGTCGACGGCGATGCGCTGACCTATCGGTTCGATGGTGCATCGGGCGCGGTGGATGGTCCGGGCGAGTGATTGCAGCGACTTAGGCTTGCGATCATCCTGTTCGATGCGCGCTGGCGGCGTGGATGATCGCCGGGGCGTCGATCCGGGGGGCGACCGACAAAAGACGGTAAACGATGCATCCATTGCGAAGGCGGAACGTTCAACGTTGCGCCGATAATAAGGCGGAGACGGAATCGTGCGATTTGGAGAGATCGATCGAGGCGCTCGGGGCCAGCAGGTCCAGATGTTGCAGCATCTGTTGAACACCACGGCCCGCCCCCGGCCACCGCTGGAACTGGACGGCGTGTTCGGCCAGTCGACCGAGCGCGCGGTGCGCAGTTATCAACAGAGTCGCGGGCTGGAGGTCGATGGCGTCGTCGGCGCGAAAACCTGGTCCAGCCTGGGCGTCAACGGATCGGCATTGCCGCGCACGCCGTCCGCCGCCCGATCGACCGGCGGCACGCCGACCCGCGCGGTCACGGCGCCGTCGATCCGCAACCTGCCGATCGGCGATGCGCCACTGGGGCGGGGGATGGGCGGGACCGCTGTCGCGACCCGGCCCGCGCCGGCCCGTCCGGCCCCCGCCGCACGGCCCGCGCCGCATCGCAGCGCGCAGCTGGAGCCGCCGGGATCGACCATCGGCGCGCCGTGGATGCGGGTGGCGCTGGCCGAGAAGGGCGTGGCCGAAGTCGCCGGGCGGACCCATAATCCGCGCATCGTCGAATATCACGCCACCACCACGCTGGCCGCAAAGACCGATGAGGTCGCGTGGTGCGCGTCGTTCGTGAACTGGTGCCTCGAACAGGCCGGCATTCGCGGCATCCGCAGCGCGCGCGCCGCCGACTGGGGCAAGTTTGGCGTGGCGCTGAGCGAGCCGCGCTATGGCTGCATCGTCCACATCTATCGCACGCCGCGCGGGGTCGACGGATCGACCGGATCGTCGTCGGGGAACCATGTCGCGTTCTTCGTCGGACAGACCGCGACGCATATCCAGCTGCTGGGCGGCAATCAGGGGAACCAGGTGAAGGTCTCCGGCTACCCGCTCAAGCAATACACAGTGAAGGCCATGCGCTGGCCGGAGGGACGATGAAGGGACCGGTAACGATGACGATCGGGCTGGGTACGCTGCTGCTGCTGTCGGCCTGTGGCGGCGGTGGCGATACGGCGGTCGAGGCAAATGCGGCAGCGCCCGCCGCGCCGGTGGAGACGCCGGCCGAGGCACCAGTCGCGCCGGCGACGCCGATGGTGACGGCGACCGCTACACCGGCGGCTTCGGCGCAGGAGCAGTCGTTTCAGGCGTTCTGGACGAAGTTTCGCGCCGCTGCATTGGCGAACGATGCTGCGGGACTTGCTGCGCTGAGTGCGCCGGTGGTGATGCAGCATGGCGACCTGGACGACAGTCCGAAGGTTCGCCTGAATCCGGCACAGGTCGGGCCGGTGCTCCGCAAGCTGCTCGACAATCCCGATAACACCAATGGCGAGGGGCAAACCCAGCGACAGCTGGTCGAAGCCACCACGACGGCGAAGGTCGATCCGAACTGGGCGAAAGATCGCGTCCGGATCGGCGATATGGAATTTGCGCTGGGCAAGAACGGGTGGCGGCTCGACCAGATATATTACGAGTCATACGACTGACGCGCTTCCGGGCGTAGCATCTGGCCGGCGACACGGGACAACCGGCGTCGGCAACAAGGGGGAGTATCGGTTTGCGGAAGCTGGGTTCGGGACGTTGGAAGCTGCTGATGGGGGCGGTCGCTTTGACCGTTCCGGCGGCGGGATGGGCGCAGGTCGCGCCGTTGCCCAGCCGGCAGGAGGTGACGCCGCCCGCACCCGATCCCGATCGGGCATCGCGTGCCGAGGTAGATTCGCGCGGCGCGCTGGCCATCGGCAATTGCCCGTTCGCGGAGTCGCCGCTGCGCGTGTCGCTCAACCGCGTCGCATTCAGCCGGGCCGATGGCGCGCCGCTGCAACCGCAGATCGCCGAGGCGCTGGCGAAGGTGCAGCCGATGCCGGGCGACCAGTCGATTGCGGCGGTGTGCGACATTCGCGACCGCGCCAATGCCGCGCTGCGTTCCGAGGGATGGATCGCGTCGGTGCAGATCCCGGCGCAGGAGATCGCCGACGGCGTACTGCGGCTGGAGGTTGTGACCGCGCGGATCGTCGAACTGCGCGTGCGCGGCGATGCCGGGCGGTATGAACCGCTGCTGCGCCAGCGGCTGGCAAAGATCCAGGCCATGGACCCGCTGAACGAGCGCGAGGCGGAGCGATTGCTGCTGCTGGCCGGCGACGTGCCGGGGCTGGACGTCGCGCTGTCGCTGCGCGCGTCGGGCGGCAAGCAGGGCGACGTGATCGGCGACCTGACGGTCAGCTCGCGCCGCTTCGCGCTGTTCGCCAACGTCCAGAACTATAATTCCCGGCTGCTGGGCCGTGAAACCGTTTATGCGCGCGGCGAGCTGTACGGTCTGACCGGCCTTGGCGACATCACCTATCTGGGTGCGTCGGCGGCGGTCGATTTCCCCGAACAGTTCATCGTGCAGGGCGGGCATATCTTCGAGGTCGACAGCGCCGGCACCAGCTTCGGTGCGCGCGCGACCTATGCATGGTCGCGGCCCGATCTGGGGGCGCTCGACCTGCGGACCAATACGCTGATCGCCGGATTCGACGTGGCACGGCCGCTGGCGCGATCGATCCGGTCGAATGCGCGGGTGCGTGGCGGGCTGGACTATATCGACCAGGTGTCGCGCGTCGGCGGCGGTCGCGACGCGGTGACGCTGACCCGCGACAGATTGCGCGTCGTGTTCATCGGGCTGGATGGCGACCGGCAGTTCGTCGATGCGAACGGCAATGTCTGGCTGTCGATTTCCGCCACCGGCGAATTGCGCAAGGGACTGGGCGTCCTCGACGCCAGCGAGCGCGGCTTTGGCAGCGGGACGCTGACGTCGCGGCTGGACGGCAATCCGCAGGCGCTGGTGTTCCGCAGCGCGATCGACGCGACGGTGCGGGTCGGGCCGGTGTTCAGCGTGGCGGCACAGGGCCAGTTCCAATGGTCGAACGACCCGCTGCTGAACTACGAGGAATTCGCGCTGGGCAGCCTGACCATCGGGCGCGGCTATGATCCGGGTTCGAACAGCGGCGACCATGCGGTCGGCGGCCGGTTCGAGGCGCGGGCCGACGTGCCGCTGTGGTCGCCGGTGCAGGCGCAGTTCTTCGGCTTCTACGACCATCTCTACCTGCGCAACCTCGACCGCACCGCGATCGAGGGGCCGCGCAATTTCAAGAGTGTGGGGGGCGGCGTCCGGCTGTCGCTGCCCGGTAGCGTCGTGCTCGACGTCGCCTATGCCAAGCCGCTCGACAAGGCGCTGTTGCTCGACGAACGTCGGCCACCGGCGCGTGTACTCGTTTCGCTGACCGCGCAGTTGCGCGATCGCGCCCGATAGGAAACCCCCATGCCCGTCGCCGCCACCGCTCGCCGCCTTCGCGCCGTCCTCGCGCTCACCACCGCCTGTGGTGCGCTGTACCCGGCGGTCGCCACGGCCCAGAGCGTGGAGGTGCGGCTGCCGACCAAGGATGACGTGAAGGACATCCGGACGGACGGGTTCAAGCCCGATTTCCGCGGCAGTGGCGACAAGCTGCGCGTCGACCTGAACGCCCGCAACACCGTCATCGACTGGAACGGGTTCAACATCCCCGAGGGCAAGGAGATCGACTTCACCGACGCGCGGCTGCTGGGCGGGCTGCGCGGTGATATCGCCGTGCTGAACCGCGATGTGTCGACGAAGCCGTCGCAACTGCTGGGCAAGCTCAGCAGCGATCCCAATGTCGCGGTGTGGGTGCACAACGCCAACGGCATCCTGGTGGGATCGAAGGCGGCGTTCAACACCGGGTCGCTGGTGCTGACCACGCTCGACATCAAGCCCGAGGATTTCGTGGGCGCGGGCAACAGCTATCGGTTGCAGGGCAGCGCCAACAGCCAGGCGGCGATCACCGTGCAGCAGGGCGCGAAGCTGCGCGTCGATGGCAGCACGCGCGGGCTGGTGATGCTGGCGCCCAAGATCGACGCGCATGGCAATTTCGTGGCGGAGGGGCAGGATGTCGCCTTCGTCACTGCCAGCGACGTGACGCTCGACTATCGGTCGGGCAGCCCGTTGTCGGTGACGCTGAACCGGGGCAGCGCGGTCGCCGGGACCAGCCAGTATGTGCGCGGCACGGTGGCGGGCAACAATGCGATCTTTGCGCTGGCGTCGCAGGATACGCTGACCGATTCGTTGTTACAGGTATCGGCGGCGGTGACGACCGCCAGCACCGGATCGCGCGGGATCGTGCTGTCGGCGGGCAAGCCGGCGACGGCGGTCGGCGGCGTCACCGTCGCAGGCGATGCGGCAGCGACCGGCGGGGTCGCGCGGCTGCTGGTCGATGGCGCGCTCAATACCAACAATCGCGATGCGGATATCACGGCCGGCGCCAGCGGTGCTGTGACGTTCGGCGGGGCGGTGCAGACCCGCGACACGCTGACCATCGCATCGGGCGGTGCCCTGGCCGTGGCGGGCAATGTCACCGCCGGGGGCGATGTGCTGCTGTCCGGGCGCGGCGTGACGCTGGGCGCGACCGATCCGGTGACGCAGCGCGCCGGCGGGCAGTTCCGCGTTGCTTCGACCGATGGCGATATCGTCGGCATCGGCGCGGTGACGCTGCGGTCGGGCGATACCGGCGATGACGGGCTGCTGCTCGAAACGCTGGGGAGCAGTGCGGGCAACATCACGCTGGGCAACCGCAGCCGGTTGATCGCGGGCGACGATCGGCGCGGGGGACTTAAACTGACGCTGCGCGACGGTGCGAACACGATCGATATCGGTTCGGTCGACGCGCGGGCGCTGCGCGGTGCGGTCGGCAGCGGGGCGATCGGCCTTGGCGATGTGAACGTGCGTGAGGCGCTGTCGATCGGCGGGACGACGATCGTCACCGGCGACCTGGCATCCGACCGCGCGGTCGAGGTGCGCGGCAGCGGGGCGGTGACCACCGGCGGGATCGCCAGCGGCGCGGGCATCGCCGCCGTCGCGGGCGGCGCGCTGGGCGTCGGCGGCGATGTTGTCGCGACCGATGCGGTGAGCCTGCGCGGTGGGTCGGTGGCGCTGGGTGGTGCGACGCTGCGCAGCGGCGGCGCGATCGACGTCACCGCGCTGAACGGCGGCATCACCGGGTCGCGTGCGCTGGCGATCCAGTCGGGCAGCAGCCGGCGCAGCGACGTCATCAAGCTGCAGGCGGCGGGCGCGCAGGGCATCGTGCTGGCCGATGGCAGCGCGATTACCGGCGGGACCAACCGCGCACTGGCCGTGCGGGTGTTCACCGCCAGCGATGCGCCGGTGCAACTGGGCGATGTGACCGCGCGGTCGCTGGGCACGATCGCCGCGCTGGATGGCGATACGTCGACCGGCGGTGCGTTCCGTTCGGCCGGGTCGCTGCGCTTCGGGCGGCTCGATCTGGTCGACGGCTTCACCGCGGAGAGCACCGGCGGCGACCTGAGCGTCGGGCGGATTGCGGTGAGCGGCGCATTGCAGGGGATCGACCTGCGCGCTGCGGGCACGCTGTCGGTGCAGAGCGACATCGGCGCCAGCGGCGCGGTGACGCTGGCGAGCGGAACGGCGCTGACGCTGGGCGCGATCGAGAGCCGCGACCGGGCGGTCACGTTGACCAGCGGGGGGGTGCTCCGCGCCGGGCGCCTGACGGCGGCGACCGGGGTGACGGCCAGCGGGACCGGCGTGACGCTGGGCGATGTGCGCGGCGGCAGCGGGGCGGTATCGCTGACCGCGACGTCGGGTGACCTGTCGCTTGGCAGTGCGGCCGGACGGAGTGTCGCGCTGACGGCGGGTGGTGGGATCGGCGTCACGGGCGCGCTGACCAGCGATGCCGGGGCGATCGACGTGAACGCCACGCGGGCGATTACGGTCGGCGGTGCGGTGCGCAGCACCGGTGGCGGCGTGGGCATCGCATCGACGGGCGGGTCGGTGGCGGTGACCGGCGGGCTTGCGTCCGATGCGGCGGCAACCCTGTCGGGATCGGCGATCACGCTGGGCGGGACGCAGGCCGCGCGCGGGGCGTATCGCGCGACGGCGACAGCGGGCGGAATTACGCGGAGCGGCACCGGGCTGTCGATCCGGGCCGACAGCGACGGCAGCGGCGGCGAAGACGTGACGTTGCGCGCGACGGGCGGTGCGATCGACCTGACCGACAGCCGGATCGATGCCGGCGGCACGGTGCGGCTGACGACCGATGGGCAGGGCGTCACGGTCGGCGCGGTCCAGGCCGCCGGGCTGGCAGCGACCGGGGCGACCGCCACCGGTGCGGCGATCCGCACCGGCGACATACGGGTCGGCGGGCCGGTCACGCTGGGCGCAGCGGGCGATGTGACGACCGGCGCGATCACCACCGATGGCGCGGTGGCGTTGACCGGCAATGCGGTGCGGTTCGGCAATGTGCGTGCGGCGAGCCTGTCGGCGGTTGCCGCCGGCGGTGCGGTGAACGGCGGCACGATCGACACCAGCGGCGGCGTGCAGGTGCAGGCGGCCAGTGGTGCGCTCACGCTGGGCCGGGTCACGACCGCGCAGGGCGATGTCGCGTTGAACGCGCTGGGGCCGGTGTTCGTGCAGGGCGTGGCGTCGGGCGGCACGGCGTCGATCGTCGGGACCGGGGCCGGAGCCGATGTGTCGATCGCCGATGGCGTCGCGTCGAACGGCGCGGTGACGGTGCGGTCGGGACGCGATATCCGCACGCCGTTCGTCCGCAGCGCGACCGGTGCGTTGACGGTGGCGGCACCCAATGGCCGGGTCGCGGGCTTCGTCGCGGGCACCGGGACCAGCCTGTCGGCGGGGGCGGGACAGCCCTTTTCACTGACGGTCGGCACCGATGCGGTGCTGGGCGATGTGGTCGGCGGCAATATTTCGATCACCGCGACGGCGATCACCGCCAACCGGATCGACGGCGGCGCGCTGCCCGTCGCGCTAAAGGCGACGGTCGGCGACCTGATCGTGACCGGGCCGGTGACCGGAAGCACGCTGTCGCTGACGGCGGCGGGACGGGCGCTGCTCGGATCGGTCGATGGATCGGGCGCGGTGACGCTGGCAGGGGCGCAGGGCCTGTCGTTCGGCCGGGTATCGGGTGCCTCGATCAGCGCGACCGGCGGGGCGATCCGGGGGACCGCGCTCACTTCGGCCGGGGCGGTGACGCTGAGCGGTGCCGATGTGACGCTCGACCGGATCGATGCCGGGACGCTGACGGCGGACGCCACGGGCACGCTGGCGATCGGCACCGTCGCGGCGACGGGCGATGCGACGCTGAACGGAGCGGCCGGCAGGTTCGGCGACGTGACCGCCGGCGGTGCGCTCGGCATCACGACGACCGGCGGTATGCAGTTCGGCACGCTGTCGGGACGGACCGTCGTGGCGTCGGCGCAGGGCGGCGCGCTGAGCGGATCGGCGGTGGTGGCCGCGGGTAATGCAACGCTGACCGCGCAGTCGATCGACGTGGGATCGGTGGACAGTGGTGGGGCGCTGTCGGCGACGACCGGTGCGGCGCTGGCGATCGGTGCAGTTCGGACGACGGGCGATGCGGTGCTTGCCGCCGGGACGACGGGCACGTTGGGGACGGTCGAGGCGGGCGGGACGCTGAATGCCACATCGGCGGGCGCGCTGCGCTTCGAGCGGCTGGCAGGGCGCAGCATCACCGCGACCGCGCAGGGCGGGGCGCTTGTCGGCGCAGCGGTGGTCGGGACCGGCGATGTGACGCTTGGCGGGCAGTCGATCGACGTGACCTCGGCGGAATCCGGCGGCAATCTGGCCGCCACATCAGGTGGTGCGCTGACGATCGGCACGGCGAAGGCGACCGGCAATGCGACGCTTGCCGCTGGCACGATCGCGACGCTGGGAACGGTCACGGCGGGAGGCACGGTCGATGCCACGTCGGCAGGCGCGCTGCGCTTCGACCGGCTGGCAGGGCGGAATGTCATCGCGACCGCGCGGGGCGGGGCGCTTGCCGGCGCAGCGGCGGTCGGGACGGGCGATGTGACGCTTGGCGGGCAGTCGATCGACGTTACCTCGGCGGAATCCGGCGGTAATCTGGCCGCCACCTCGGGTGGTGCGCTGACGATCGGTACGGTGAAGGCGACCGGCAATGCGACGCTTGCCGCTGGCACGACCGGGACATTGGGAACGGTTACGGCGGGAGGCACGGTCGGTGTCACTTCCGCCGATGCGCTACGGTTCGAGCGGCTGGCGGGGCGCGCTGTCGCCGCGACGGCGCGGGCGGGGGCGCTGAGTGGGACGACAGTGGCGGCGACCGGCGATGCGGCATTGACCGGACAGTCGGTGGACGTCGCGACGGTCACCGGCGGCGGATCGCTGGTGGCGGATGCGACCGGTAGTGGGCTGCGGCTGGGCACGGTCGGCATGGGCGGCAACGTCACGGCGCGGGCGAGTGGTACGGCGACGCTGGCGGGTGCGGTGACGGCGGGTGGTGCCTATCGCGTCACCGCAGGGTCGATCGCGCTGGACGGCAATCAGCAGGCCGGTGGCGAGGTTCGGCTGGTCGCGACCAGCGGCGCGATCGGCGGGACGTCGGGGCTGACGCTGGCGAGCGGCACGGCCACCGGGACGGCGGGCGGTGCGGCACCGATGGTGCTCGACGCGACGGCGGGTATCGACCTGTCGAGTGCGGCACTGCGCGCCGGGGCCGGTTCCGCGCTGGCGGTGCGCGCCGGGCGGGGGCAGGCGATCCGGCTGGGATCGGTCGAGGCCGGATCGCTGGGCGGCTTCGACGGCAATGCGCCGGTCGACCGGTTGACGCATGATGCGAGCGTGACGACCGGCGACCTGAAGGTCGGGCGGGTCGCGGTGACGCTGACAGGTGGCGACCTGACGACCGGACAGGTGACGGCAAGCGGCCTGGTATCGCTGATCGCGACCGGCGGGTCGGTGCGCGCAGGCGACCTGACCGCGGGGACGCTGGAGGCACGCGCCGGATCGACGCTGGCGCTGGGCACGGCGACGGTCGGCGGGACCGCGACGCTGGAGGCGGGCGATATCAGCCTGCGGTCGCTGACGGCGCAGGCGCTGACGATCAAAACTGCCGGGACGCTGGGCGATACGGGCGGCGGGGCGACGGCGCTGCGCACGACCGGGGGCGACCTGTCGGTCGATGCAGGCACGGCGCGCCTGGCCAGCGTCGATTCGGCCGGATCGGCGACGTTGCGCGGTACCTCGATCGAGGTGCGCGACCGGCTGGCGGCGGCACGCGCGCTGCTGGTGGAGGCGCGATCGGCGCTGACGCTGCAGAATGCGGCGGCGGGCGGCGACCTGTCGCTCAGTGCGACCGGGGCGGTCAATGCGGGTGCGGTGACGGCGGGTGGCGCGCTGTCGGTCGACGGTGCGGGCGTCACGCTGGGCGCGGCGCGGGCCGGCGGGGCGTTGAAGGTCACCAGTGGTGCGGGGCTGTCGCTGGCATCGGGCAGTGGGAACGGGATCACGCTGGATGCGGCGGGGCTGGTGCGTGCCGGCGCGTTGAGCGGCGGGCCGTCGGTGTCGATCCGGGGTGCCGACGCCGAATTGTCGGGTGCCGTCCAGGGATCGAGCGTGCGCTTTGCCACGCGCGATCCGGCGACGACGGCGCTGCGTATCGGCGACGGCACGCGCAGCGACGGCTTCCGCTTGTCGGCGGCCGAGGTCGGACAGGTCGCAGCGGACACGGTGACGTTCGACAGTGGTGCCGGCGCGATGGAGGTCGGCACGATGGCGCTGACGCCGGGCATCGGCCGGTCGGTCGAGATGCTGTCGACCGGCGATATCCGCGTGACGGGGCAGGTGAGCGCCACCGGCAGCGGGCGGAGCATCCGTATCGGCGGCGACGGCACGACCGGCAATGCCGCGACGATCCACCTGATCGCGACCAGCGATGCGGGCGGGCGGTTGCTGCTGGGCGACAACGACCTCGACCTGCGGGGCAACCGGATCGCGGCAGGGCTGACGACCGGGTTCCTCGACACGTTGCAGCCGGGCGATGCCGGGCGGGCGCAGGCACAGGCGCTGATCGGCAACCCCAATTCGGCGCTCTACAACACGCAGCTGGGCGGCGGGTTCTTCGCGCCCGATGCGACGACGATGATCGCGGCGCGGTCGATGAGCGTCCGGTTCGGCGACTATGCGCTGTTCCAGAATACGGCAGTGCCCGGCCGGTCATCGGGCGTCACGGTCGGGTCGCTGGCGGCACCGGTCACCCCGGCGCTGCGCATCGCGACCTTCGGCACGCCATCGGCGGCGAGCTTCGCCTTTTTTGGAGAGATCAACGGGATCACCGGGGCGGGGGCGGCGCTGCTCGGCAATCCGGTGATCGATATCCAGCCCGCGCTGCTGCCCAACAGCCGGATCAACGGCTGTCTGGCCGGGTCGGGCGCGGGGTGCCTGACGACGATCGTCATCCAGCCGACGCTGCAGGTCTTCGACTGGGACAGCCAGGCGGTGTTCGGCATCCTGCAGGACGTGTCGCTACCCTTCACGCCGATTATCGGCGGCAATAACGAAGCGTTGCTGAGCGGGCTGCCCGCGCTGGCGCCCGAAACGCCCGCCGATGCCGCCGCCCCCGCCCCGACCGTCGCCGCCCCCATTGTCCCGGTGCAGGAGCCGAAGCCTTGATCCCCAGCCGTATCGTCCCGTTGCTGTCGGGCGTCGCCGCCGCCGTGCTGGCGGGGTGCACCGCCACGCCACCCGCGCGGCTCGACAGTTTCAACCTGGGGAGCAATGCGGCGGGCGAACGCTGTTCGGCGGCGCGCAATTGGGGCGATGCGGCGACGCCCGACCCGTTTTCGCGGGCCTATGCCATCACCTGTTCCAGCGTCGCGGCCAGCCGCCCGCTGGGCAGCATCCGGATCGTACCGGTCGAACCGGCGGCGGTCGCCGCGGTCGACGCGCAATTCGATTGTGCCGACCGGCGCGACGTGACGATCGCGGGAACGCCGGGGGGCGCCGCGCGCTGTTTCGACAGGCAGACCGGGCTGGAATCGATCCGGCTCGACCTGACGCGCGGACAGCGGCGCTATGTCGCGGCGGGTGCGCCGGCGATCTTGCCGCAGGTCGAGGAGGCGCTGACCATCGCCGCCGGCCTGCGCCGCCCGACGGTCGCCGCGACCTATGTCGCGACCGCCAGCGTCGATGCAGCGACCCTGCCGCTGCGCGCCGGCAGCCAAGGTGGCGACACGTTGCCGGTACCGGAAGCGACCGCCAGCGCCGCGCTGACGCAGGGGATCGCGCTCAACCACAAGGGGCTGCATGTCGAGGCATCGCGCGTGCTGAACGATGCGCTGACCCGGCTGACCCCCGATGCGCCGCCCGCGTTGAAGGCCGAATTGCTGCTGGAGGCCGGACTGGCCGATTCCAACATCCGCTTCCCCGATGCCGCCGCGCAGCATTTCGAGGATGCGCGCGCGATCTTCGTCGCGGTGCCGGCGACGCGGACGCCGTTCCTGCTGCGCAAGCTCGACACCTATCGCGCGCTGGACGCGATCAATCGGGGTGCGTTTATCGAGGCGCTGGCAACGCTCGACCGTACCGGCGGGATGCCGGGTGCGACCGACCGGCCGCTGCAGGATGCCGCGACGCTGGTCGCGCTGAACCAGCCGGCGGCGGGCGACCGGGGGATGCCCGCGCTCGCCGATACGGCGCAGTTGTCGCGGCTCGTGCTCGACGCGCAGGCGCATTATGCGCGCAGCATCGCCTTGCTGGGACGCGGCGACCGGGCCGGGGCCTTGACCGAGATCGATGCCGCCGCCGCGATCTATCGCCCGCTCACCAACGAACGGCTGGACCAGACGCAGCTCTATTGGCTGGGGGCGCGGATCGCGCGGCAACAGGGACGGTTACGCGCGCAGGCGGGCGATTATCGCGCGGCGCTGGACCATTATACCACCACCGTCGAACTGCTGCGGCGCGGGTCGATCGCCAATGCCGGGACCGGCAGTGAGCCGGCGATCGCCGAGGCGGGACTTGAGCGCGCGGCGGTCTATGCCCGCGCCGGTGCCTCGCGCAACGACGCGCGGGCGGCGTTTCGCGATGCGGTGGATGCGGTGATCGCATCGGGCGGCACGGCGCCCAGCGGCGCGATCGGCATGGAGGATTATCTCGACCTGCTGGTCGCCGAATCCGCCCGGCCGGCGGCCGACACCTACGACCTGTTCTTTCGCGCGGTGCAGGCGGCGGGCGAGCCGGCGGTCGCACGGCAGATCACCGAATTGCGCAACGTCGTCACCGCCGATCCGGCGGTGGGCGCGGCGGTGCGCGAACGCGCCGATCTGGAGCGCGAACTCACCCGGCTGCGCTATGCGCTGTCGAGCGGGGGTGAGGGAGCACCGGGCAGCTCGACCGCCGAACTGAACCGCGCGCGCGAGGCGGCGGAGAACCGGCTGCTCGCGGTCGACGCGCAACTGGCCGCCGATCCGCGGTACCGCACGCTGGACGAAAGCCCGGCGACGCTGGCCGAACTGCGCACGGCGTTGCAGCCGGGCGAGACGTTCCTGAAGCTCACCACGCTCAACCGCCGCATCTATGGCATGGTGGTGACCGCCGACCGGACGTATCTGTATCAGGTCGCGGAGAGCGATGCGGCGCGCGGCGCGGTGCTGCAACTGGCCGAACAGCTGCGCGCATCGATCGACGGCGACCTGGCGCTGGGCAAGCTGGTGCCGTTCGACGAGGTGCGGGCCTACACCCTGTACCGGCTGGTCAGCGGACCAGCGGCGCCGGTGTTGGCGGCGTCGCGGGCGATCGTGGTTGATCCGTCGGGGCCGCTGCAACGGCTGCCGGTGGGTGTGCTGGTCACGCGCTACACCCCCGATGCGCCGGAGGCACCCAAGCGCGATCCGTTCGATTTTTCGCGCACCGCGTTCCTGGCGGCGAACGCGTCAATTTCGACCGCGCTGTCGCCGCGATCGTTCCTGGTGTCGCGCGCCCTACCCGCATCGCGCGCGCAGCGGGCGTTTCTGGGCTTTGGCCAGAACCAGCCGGGATCGCCGGTGCCGCTGCCCAATGCGCCGGGCCAGATCCGGGTCGGGTTCGGGTGCATGGTCGCCGCCGACCGGCTGGGCACGATCGCCCGGTCGCTCAAACCGATCGACGGGCGCGAGCTGAACATCGCCGCTGGCGCGCTGGGCACGCGCGACGCGCAGTTCGTGACCGGTGCGGCGTTCAGCGACAGCGCGGTCGAGGGGCGCAGCGACCTCGACCAATATGAGGTCGTGCATTTCGCGACGCACGGTATCGAGGAAGGGCTGTGGGGCTGTTCCAAGTCGCCGCCCGCGCTGGTCACGTCGTTCGGGCAACCGGGGTCGGACGGGCTGCTCGATTTCTCGGAAATCGCCAAGCTGAAGTTCGATGCGAACCTGATCGTGTTGTCGGCATGCGATACGGCGGCGGGCGTGCGGGGCGAGGCGCTGCGCCGGGCGGTCGGGCAGGAGGAGCCGGGTTCGACGCTGGAAGGGCTGGTCCGCGCGTTCCTGACCGCCAATGCGCGGTCGGTGCTGGCGACCTATTGGCAGGTGTCGGCCGAGCGGGAGAGTACCGAGTTCATGCGCAGCTTCTATGGCGAGGCGCGCACCCACAGCATCGGCGAGGCGCTGCAACGCGCGCAGCGGACGCTGATCGCGCAGCCGCAATATTCGCACCCCTTCTATTGGGGGCCGTATTTCCTGGTCGGGGATAGCGCCAAGTCGATGCTGAGCGGCGGGGCAGGCGCGCGGGTCGCGGCGCGCTGATCGTGCGGGCGCGGGCGATCGCGCTGGCGCTGGCCGGGGTGCTGGCGACATGGGTGTGCCTGTGGGGCGTGGCGCCCTTTGCCGACCATCTGGTCCGGGGCGCTTCGCCGGTGGTGGCGGAGGCCGGATTCGGTGCGATCGTGTTCGGCGCCATCCTGTTGCTGGCATGGGGGCTGGGCAGGGTGGGCGGCGTCGCGTGGCGCTGGTCCGGGTTTGCGCAAGGGGCGGCGGTCGGGCTTTGCGCGCTGTTGCTGGCGATCGGCTATTGCGCGCTTGCCGGCACGCTGGGCCGGGGCGGCGGATCGTCGCTATCGCTTGCGCTGCCGTTCGGCCTGCTGGTCGTGCTGGTGCAGGTGGTGGCGGAAGAGGCGATGTTTCGCGGCGTCGTCCAGCCGCTGCTGGTGCGGGGCATCGGGGCGCGGGCGGGGGTGCCGCTGACCGCGCTAGCCTTTGCCGCGCTGCATGCCGTGCTGGGCGGCGCGGTACCGGTGATGCTGGTCAACATGCTGCTGGGCGGGGTGCTGTTCGGCCTGCTGGCGCTGCACCACGGGCTGGGCGCGGCGATCGGTGCGCATGTCGCGTGGAATGCAGTGGAACAGCTGGGCGTCGGGTTGGACCCCAATCCGGGCGTCGGGCCGTTCGGGGCGATCGTCGACCTCGACCTGTCGGGTGCCGCGCGGTGGGGCGGGTCGACCGCCGGGCTGAACGGCAGTTTCGCGATGGCCATCGCGCTGCTGGCGGCGATTTCGTTCGTGTGGTGGCGGCGGCCGGCGTGAGGCTACATCGCCTCCGCCCGCTTCGCGTCGATCGCGTCGCGCACCTTGCGGAATGCCGCCATGGCCGCTGTCGGAATGGCGCGGCCGCCCCCGGTTTCGATCGACATCGGGTCGACCGCCTGGCCATCGATATGGACTTCGTAATGCAGGTGCGGCCCGGTCGAGCGGCCGGTAGTGCCGACCTCTCCGATCTGCGTCCCCTGACCCACGCGACTGCCCGGCACGATCGCGGGGGCGATGCGGTTGAGGTGCAGGTAGAGCGTTTCCCAGCCATTGTCGTGGCGCAGCCGGACGAAATTGCCGTTCGGCCCCTTCATCGCGGCAAAGGTGACGGTGGCGTCGCCGGCGGCGAAGACTGGCGTACCGGTGGGCGCGGCGAAGTCGGTGCCGCGATGCATCTTGCGAAAACCCAGGATCGGGTGGCCGCGCATGCCGAAGCCCGAACTGATCCGCGCGGCATCGACCGGGGTCCGCATCAGCGACCGGCGGCTGCTGCGCCCGCTGCTGTCGAACCATTCCGCCTCCGCATCGCCCGGCAGGCGATATTGGTAGAGCGCGCGCGTCTTGGCGGCGGTGGCGAGCGAGGCGTAGACGAGGCGCGGCGTGCCGACGACATCGCCATCGGCGTTGATCCGCTCTTCGAAACCCGCCTCGAACACGTCGCCCGCCGAAATTTCGCGCTGGATGTCGAAATCATAGCGAAAGGCGTTGGCGAACGGGCCGACCAGCACGTCGCTGACGCCGGCGGCGACCGCCGAGCTATAGAAGCTGTTCCCGTCCAGCTCGCCCCGCACGAAGCGCAAACGTCGCGTCAGCCGGGCGGTCAGCGGCTTGGCGACCAGCGCGCCGTTGCCGCCGCGTTCGATCGCGACGCCGCCGCCATCGGCATGCGTCACGGTGGCGGCATGCAGCGTCGCACCGGCGAGCGTGACATCGAGGCGGAGGAGACCGGACGTATCGCCCAGCGCCTGCTGCGCCAGGTCGGCGGTACGATCGGCATCCGCCGGCGCGATGCCCAGCGACCGCAGCGTCGGGGCAATGGCGGTGGCGCTCGCAATATTCAGCACGCGCTGGTCATAGGAGACACCGACCGGGGCGGCAGGGGCCGGCGTCGGGGCGGCGGCAGGGTCGTTCGCCGGGCGGGCGGCATAGGCGAGGATCGCGCCGCCCAGCGTCACGGCGACCCCGGCGAGCAGCGGTATCGGGTTGCGCCGCGCGGCAGCGGGTGCCGCCTTCGCGATGGGCGGCATCGGCGCGGCGACCGGCCGGGGGCGGCTCCACGAGCGCGGGTCGTAGGACGGTTCGGGATCGTCGCGATGCTGCATGGCCTGCCCTTGGAACCAAAAACCGTGCCGGGCGTCCCTCCGGCAGCTATTGCTGTGGCGAAACGATCTGACAGTAACTTGGCTCCGGCGCGGTGCATCGTGCCTGAAGGGGGTAGAGGTTGGTGAAGAACCGGGTGGCGTGGTCCGAGGGTATGTTCCTGCGGCCGCAGCATTTTCAGGCGCAGGACCGCCACGCCGAGGCACAGCTGAACGCGCGGATCGCGTCGATCCGGCCATGGCCATGGGGCCTGACCGAGCTGGTGATCGACGAGGATGTGGCGACGCTGGGCAAGTTCGCGGTGACGCGGGCGACCGGCATCCTGCCCGACGGTACGCCGTTTTCGATCCCCGACGACATCCCGCCGCCGCCGCCACTCGACATTCCCGCCGATGCACGCGATGCGCTGATTTCGTTGACGCTGCCGGCGGCACAGCCCGGTGCGGTGCAGTTTCGCGAGGCGGACAGCGACAGCCTCGACGCGCGCTTCCTGGTCGACGATGCCGAGGTTGCCGACAGCTTTTCGAGCGATAGGAGCAGCGAGCCGGTCGGGCTGGCGCGGCCGAACCTCCGCTTCGGCGTGACCCGCGACCAGACCTATGGCCGGGTGACGCTGGGCCTCGTGAAAGTGCGCGAGGTGCAGAACAAGCGGGTGATGCTCGACGACCGCTATATCCCGGCGACGCTGGATATCGCGGCGGCGGCGCGGTTGCGCGGCGGGTTGTCGGACATCGCCGGGCGCGCCGGACAGCGCGCGGGCGAGCTGGCCCTGCGCGCGGTCGAGGCGACCGATGGCGGGTCGGATACCTTTGCCGGGTTCCTGCTGCTGCAGGCGCTCAATCGCTGGCTGCCGGTGCTCGACCATCTCCAGCATCTGCCGATGGTCCATCCCGAACGTCTGTTCGAGGCGCTGGTGTCGATGGCGGGGGAATTGGCCACGCTAATCCGCCCCGAACGCCGCGCACCGCCGCTGCCGCGCTACGATCATGTCGATCCGCAGCAATGTTTTGATCCGGTGTTCGACCTGCTGCAATCGATGCTGTCGGCAGTGTTCGAACGGTCGGCGGTGCAGCTGCCGCTCGATCAGGCGGGGCCGGGGGCCTATGTCTCGCGGATCACCGACCACGCGCTGTACCAGACCGGCTATTTCTACCTCGCGGTATCGGCCGCCGCGCCGGTCGAGGAAATTCGCGGACTGTTTCCGTCGGTCGCAAAGATCGGCGCGGTGCAGCGGATGCGGCAGATCGTCGATTCCGCGCTGCCCGGCGTGCCGCTGCGCCATACCCCGACCCCGCCGCCGCAGCTGCGTGTGCTGCCCGGCTTCGTCTATTTCGAACTGGATCGCGGCGTGCCCGACTGGGCCGAGTTCCAGCAGGCGACGGCGCTGGGCCTGCATGTCGCGGGTGACTGGCCGGGGCTGAAGCTCGAACTGTGGTGCGTGAAACGGAGCGCGCGGTGACCGAAGACGGCGACGAGGGCGACAAGACGGTCTTCCGGCCGTCGCCATTGCAGGGGCTGCGGCGTGGCGTGACGCCGGATGCGGGCTATGGCGCGCCTCCACCGCTGTCGCGTACCGGCCATGCGCCGGGCAGCGGGAACCTTGCCCCGTCGCGGCTGTCCGAAGACGATGTGCCGCTGCCGGCGACCCCGCCCAAGGTCCGCAACATCATGCTGGCGGAAGCGGAACCGGTCCTCGCGCTGCTGGCGGCGGTGCGTGCCGGGCGGGTGCGGATGCCGATGCCCGAATTCCACCGCGAATGCGCCAAGGCGATCGCGACGTTCGAGCGGGCGATCGCGCCGCACTACCCGGAGGAAAAGCGCCAGCGCGCGAAATATGCCGTCTGCGCGACCGCCGACGACATCGCCCAGAACCTGCCCGGCATCGGCGCCGATGGCGCGGAATGGGCGCGCCGGTCGATGGTCGTGCAATTCTTCCACGAAAATATCGGTGGCGACCGTTTCTGGCAGCTGGTCGACGACATGCTGCGCACGCCGAACGACAATCTCGACCTGATCGAGCTGTTCCATGCGTGCCTAGCGGCCGGGTTTGAGGGGCGGTTCCGCGTGATGCCCGACGGGCGGCGGCGGTTGCAGGAGATCATGACGCGGTTGTACGGCGCGCTGCCGCACGTCCGCGCGCTGTCGCAGGTCGAACTGGTCCCCAACTGGTGCGGGGAAAAGGCCGCGCCGGCCCGGATCGGGATGAACATCCTCGCGCTGGCGGCGGCGGGCGCACTCGCGCTGCTGGTGCTGGTCTATGCGGTGCTGCGGCTGATGCTGGCGTCGAGCGGCGACCTGCCGTCCGACCGGCTCGCCGCGCTGAACCCCGACAGTCGCCTCACCTTGTCGCGCCCGGCCGAGACGATGGCGGCGGCGCGGAGTGCGCAGGCGTCGCGCCTCGCCAAGTTTCTCGAACCCGAAATCCGCGAAGGGCTGGTGACGGTCGAGGAGGATGCGCAGACGGTGCGGGTGCGCACCACCGTCGGGCAGCTGTTCGAATCCGGATCGGACGCACTGGAGACCGGGCGCGAGACGCTGTTCCACCGCATCGGCCGTGCGATCGAGGGCGAACGCGGATCGGTGCTGATCGAGGGCCATGCTGATAACGACCGCGTGGCGACGGTGCGCTTCCCCGACAATATGGCACTGTCGGAGGCGCGGGCGGAGACGGTCGGGAAGCTGATCCGCGAGGACCTGTCCGATCCGTCGCGGGTCACGACCAAGGGGCTGGGGGAAAGCGTGCCGATCGCATCGAACGATACGCCGCAGGGCAAGTCGCAGAACCGCCGGGTCGAGATCATCGTGCCGAGGCGCCAGTGATGCGGCGGTTCTTCACCAACTGGTATGCGGTCACGCTGCTGACCGCGCTGGTGCTGGCGCTGATCGTCCTGTTCGCGCTGCCGTTGTTCTTCGCCTTTTTCCGGCCGTGGAGCGTGCGGATCGCGTTCGTCGTCGGCATCGCGCTGCTGTGGGGTGCATGGTGGGGCTGGCGGCGCTGGCAGGCCAAGAAGCGGTCGGACGCCATCGCCAAAGAACTTGCCGGACCCGACGCCGCCGAGGAAGAGGGCAAGGCGCTGGGCAGCCGCATGGGCGATGCGCTGGCGAAGCTGCGCAGCGCATCGGGCAATCGCCGCGACTATCTCTACAGCCGGCCGTGGTATGTTATCATCGGCCCGCCGGGCGCGGGCAAGACGACCGCGCTGCTCCATTCGGGCCTGCGCTTCCCGTTCGTCGAACAGGCGGCGAAGGGCGTGGGCGGCACCCGCAACCTCGATTTCTGGTTCGCCGACGAAGCGGTGCTGGTCGATACCGCCGGGCGCTATACCACGCAGGATTCGGACGCGACCGTCGATGCGGCGGGATGGGGCGCGTTCCTCAACCTGCTGAAACGCCATCGCCCGGCGCAACCGATCAACGGCATCCTCGTCGCGATCGGGGTCGATACGCTGGTCGGCAGCGACTGTGCGGCGATCGACGCCCATGCCAGCGCGGTACGGCGACGGCTGGTCGAGCTGCGCCGGACGCTGGAGACGGCGGTGCCGGTGTATCTGGTCGTGACCAAGGCCGATCTGCTGGCCGGGTTCGACACCTATTTCGACGATCTGGACGTCGAGGGGCGGCGCGCAGTGTTCGGTGCGACATTGCCGTACGGCGATGGCCGGCCGAGCGCCGAGGCGCTGGCGCAGGCGTTCGACATATCGGCGCAGGCGATCGCCGACCGGCAGGCACGGCGACTGTTCGAAGAGGTCGACCAGCGGCGGCGTGGCATGATGCTGGGCTTCCCCGCCCAGCTGCGCAGCCTGCGCGCGCGGCTGATGCGCTTTGCCGAGGGCGCGTTCGTCGCGGGTGACGATGCCCCGGCGCAGTTGCGCGGATTCTACCTGACCAGCGGCGTGCAGGAGGGGGCGCCGCTCGACCGTATCCTGGCGGCGATGGGCGAGGTGTACGAAGCGCCCGCCGGCGGCATGGAAACCCGCAGCCGCGCTTATTTCCTCAACCGGCTGCTGACCGAGGTGATGTTTCCCGAAGCCGGGCTGGGGTCGACCGACCTGCGTGCGCGGACGCGGCACCGCGCGCGGTTGATCGCGGTGCTGGCGGCAATCGGCATCGCGACCGCGCTGGTGTTGGCGGCATGGGGCATCAGCTATGCCCGCAACCGCGCGTTCCATAATGCGCTGGCCGAGCGGGCGCAGCTGGCCGAAAAGCAGCTGCGCGAGGCGGGTGTCGATCTGGCGCAGGTGCGTGAGGACGACGCCGATCTGCGCGCCGCGCTGCCCGCGCTCGACACGCTGCGCAATTTGCCACGCGGCTATGCCGAACGGCGCGCCGGTGGCCCGCCGCTGATGATGACGTTCGGGTTGTATCAGTCGAGTCTCAGCCAGCAGGCGGAGGAAAGCTACCGCGTGGCGCTGCGCCGCATCCTGCTGCCCCGCCTGCTGTTGCGGCTGGAGGCGGTGATGCGGGCCGATGGACGCGATCCGATGCGGCTGTACGAACCGCTGAAAGTGTATCTGATGCTCGGCCAGCAGGGCCCGATGGATGCGAAGGCGGTAAAGGCGTGGGTCACCGCCGACTGGGCGGGCGAGCTCTATCCCGGTGCCGACAGCCAGGCGGAGCGCACCGCGCTGACCCGGCATCTCGACGCGCTGCTGGAGGATCGCGACATGGCGTCGGTCTGGGCCAATCGCCGCCCGCCGCTCGACGCCGGACTGGTCGCGTCGGCGCGCGCGGCGGTGCAGACGCTCAGCCTTGCCGACCGTGCCTATGCGGTGATGCGACAGAAGGCGGCGTCGGCGGGTCCGGCATGGGAGGCGGCGAACATCCTGTCGCAAGGGGATGTGCTGGCCTTTGCCAACCCCGATGCGGTCGCGGCCTATCGCATCCCCTATTTCTTCACGCGCGCAGGCTATGAGAAGGCGTATCTGCCAGGGTTGGCGACGGTGCAGCAGGATCTGAAGCGCGACCTGTGGGTGCTGGGCGGCGCGGGCGAGGCGGGCGTGGGCGAGGAATTGTCCAACGTTCGCCCCGGTGTCGCGGGGCTGTATGCCAAGGACTATATCGCGGCATGGGACGGGATCATCGCCGCGATGAAGCCCGGCGCCTATTTCCGCGACCCCGCCGCGTTCGGCGCGCTGACCAAGAGTCCGTCGCCGCTGAAACGCGTGCTGCTCGAACTGCGCAAGAACACGATCTTTACCGGCGGGGTGCAGGCCGGGCTGGCGCGGGCCGGGCGCTATGGCATGAACCGGTCGCGGCTGGGGCGTGTCGCGAACGAAGTCGGACGCGACCGGGCAAGCGGGATCGATGCGGGCGACGAGATCACCGGCTATTTCGCGAACCTGCACGAATATGTCGGCGACGGGCGCGGCTCGGCGCCGGTCGATGAATTCATCGGCGGGATCAAGGCGGCGGGACAAGCGGTGATCGCCGCGCAGTCGGTCGGTGGTGGCGGCGGGTCGGACGCGACCCAGGCGGCGATGGCCACTGCGCTCGCCACGGTAAAGGCATCGGCGGCGCAGGCCCCGCCACAGCTGCAATCCTTCGTCAACCAGGCGGCAGGCGGCGGTGCCGCGGCGCAGATCGGCGCGGCGAGTGGCGCGGTGACCGATGCCTATGCCCAGAGCGTCCTGCCGGCGTGTCAGGGGGTTGCCCAGGAGCACTACCCTTTCTTCGCAAGCGCCCCGGATGCGCCGATGGCTGAGACGCTGCGCGTGTTCGGGATGGGCGGGGTGATCGATTCATTCGTGCAGCAGCGGCTGGCGAAGCTGATCGACACCGGCGGCCCGGTATTGCGCTGGCGCGAGGGCGATCCGGTGGCGGCGGCGCTGAACCCCGCCACGCCCGAGGCCTTTGCCCGCAGTGCCGAGCTGCGCGACCTGCTGGCCGGTGGCCTGCCGATCAAGGTGGCGGTGGCGCGTTTCGGGCAGGGGGTCGGCACGGTCGAACTCTCGAGCGGCGGTACTCGCTATCGCTTCACGCCGACCAGCAACCAGCCGCGCCCGATTCTGTGGTCGGCCAATGGCGGGCTGCCCGAGGCGTCGCTGATCCTCTATGGCCCGGCGGCACCGGGTGCCGCGCCGGCGGGCGGCGATGCTGCGCCCGGTCCCGAACTGGCGCGGATCGAGACGGAGGGGCCGTGGGCGCTGTTCCGGCTGATGGACCGCGCCGAAAAGCGTAATGCCGGCGAACAGCGGATCGAGGCCGGCTTTGGTGACGGCATGGCGCGCAGCACGCTGGCCATCGCGCTACCGACGAAGCGCAACCCGTTCAGCCGCGCCGGGCTGTGGTCGTTCCGCTGCCCGAGGACGCTATGACCGCGTGGGTGTTCGGCAAGCTGCCCGCGCATGGCGATTTCGTCGCGCGGGGCATGGATGCCGCAACGCGTGGCACGCTCGACGACTGGCTGGCGGATGCGCTGGCGACGGCGCGGGCGCGCTTCCCCGGCGATTTCGACGTGCGGTTCGACATGGCGCAGGCGTGGCGGGCGACGGGCGAGGGCGTGGCCGGGGCGGTCGCGGCGTCGCAGGATGCGGTAGGGCGGCGCTTTCCGGTGCTGCTGCTGGCGGACGATGCCCAGCTCGATCCGGCGGCGTGCGAGGACCTGCTCTATGCGGCGATTACCGAAGGCTGGGATGTGGATCGGCTGGCGGCGGCGGGTGCTGCGCCGCGCGGTGTCGTGACGCGCTGGTCCGGCGCGCAGGGGCAGGGGCTGGACGGACCCCATCCGGCCGAACTGATCGTGGAGATGCTGGCATGAGCGGCGTCCGCGCGCGCGGCTTTGCCGCGACCCATCCGGGGCTGAAGCGCCGGATCAACGAGGATCGTTTCTGCGCGCGGCCCGATCTGGGCCTGTGGGCGGTCGCCGATGGCATGGGCGGCCATGCCCATGGCGACTGGGCATCGAACGCGGTGGTGCAGGCGCTGGAGGCGATCGACCTGCCCGGCGACTTCCACGAGGCGACCCGCACCGTCGCCGACGCGGTGCACAGCGCCAACCGCCGCATCTGGGCCGAGGCGCAGCGGCGGACGCAGCAGATGGGGTCGACCGTGGTCGCGCTGCTGGTGCGCGACGGCTGTTTCTCCGCGATCTGGGTCGGGGACAGCCGCGCCTATGTGCTGCGCGACGGGGTGCTGCACCCGCTGACCCGCGACCATAGCCAGGTGCAGGAAATGGTCGATCGCGGGCTGATCTCGCCCGAGGAGGCGCGCGACCATCCGCGCGGCCATGTGCTGGCGCGCGCGGTAGGGGTGGGGGCGCGGCTGGCGGTCGACGTGGTGACCGACGATGCGCTGCCCGGCGACCTGTTCCTGCTGTGCAGCGACGGGCTGACTGCGACGACCGGCGATGCCGCGATTGCCGCCGCCATGGCCCTGCCCGACCGGCAGGCGGCGCTCGACCGGCTGGTCGCCAGTGCGCTGGCGGGTGGGGCACCGGACAATGTGACCATCGTACTGGTCGCGGTCGAGGAGGCGACGGCGCTGTCGCTGGGGCGGGGCGCGGCATGACCGGCGACGACGACGACCGCACCGTGTTCCAGCCGGGCGACGGCCGGGGCGAGGGTGATGCCGACCGGACCGTGTTCGAACCCGTCGGCGGCACCGTGGCGCAGCGCAGCGCCCATATCCAGCCCGGCGACGTGCTGAACCATATGTTCGTCGTGCGCCGCTTCCTGGCGCGTGGTGGCATGGGCGAGGTGTTCGAGGGCGCGAACCTCGCCACCGACGAACGCGTCGCGATCAAGGTGATGCTACCGGCGCTGGCCGCCGATCCGAACGTCATCACCCTGTTCCGGCGCGAGGCGCAGACGCTGACCCGGCTGCACCATGAGGCGGTGGTGCAGTATCGCGTGCTGGCGATGGAGCCCGAACTGGGCGTCCTCTACATCGTTACCGAATATA
Source organism: Sphingomonas sp. Leaf23 (assembly GCF_001421585.1). Lineage (NCBI taxonomy): Bacteria > Pseudomonadati > Pseudomonadota > Alphaproteobacteria > Sphingomonadales > Sphingomonadaceae > Sphingomonas > Sphingomonas sp. Leaf23. Next base: position 585,155 of record NZ_LMKR01000002.1, read on the forward strand.
TCGACGGGACCAGCCTGTCGGACGTGCTGCCGACGCTTAAGCCCGATCCGGTGGCACTGGGCGGGTTGCTGCGGCGGCTGGCATCGGGGTTGGCCGCGGCGCATCGGCTGGGGGCGATCCACCGCGATGTGGCGCCCGACAACGTGCTGCTGGGCGGGGGTGAGCTGCGCCGTGCCAAGCTGATCGATTTCGGCATCGCCAAGGACCTCGACCCCGGCACCGCGACGATCGTGGGCGACGGCTTTGCCGGCAAGCTGGGCTATGTCGCGCCCGAACAGCTGGGCGATTTCGATCGGGCGCTGGGGCCGTGGACCGATGTCTACAGCCTGGGGCTGCTGATCCTCGCGGTGGCGCGCGGGGCCGATCTGGGGCTGGGCGGTACGCTGGTCGATGCGGTCGACAAACGCCGCGCCGGGCTGGACCTGTCCGCCGTGCCGGTCCCGCTGCGCAGCGTCGTCGAGCGGATGGTGCGGCCCGACCCGGCGCAGCGGCTGCGCGATATGGAGGCGGTGCTGGCGGCGCTGGACGCGGCGGAGGTGCCGAGTGTCGTGTCGTCCGGTCTGCCGCGCCGGTGGCTGTGGGCGGGCGGCGCGGCGGCGCTGGTCGCGATCCTGGTAGCCGCCCTGCTGTTCCTGTCGGGGCGGGGCGGGGGCGAGCAGGCGACGGGCGATGTTCCGACCGTGGCATCGGGCGATCCGGTGCAGACCGCGCGATCCGCGATCGACACGGCGCTGCCCTCGGTCGGCTGTACCTGGCTCAGCATCACCGACATCACGGCGGCGGGTGGCGGGGTCGACGTCGCGCTGACCGGCGTGGCGGGCGATCCGGCGCAGGCCCAGCGTGAGATCGGCGAGACGCTGCGCGACCGGGGCATCGCCACGCGCCGGATGGATTTCGCCGATGTGGCGGTCATCACGCCGGCGGGTTGTGCCGCGCTGGATGCCTTTCGCCAGATTCGCGCAAATGGTGGCCACCGGCTGAGCGTCCCGCAGCGCCGGTTCGAGATGCGGCCGCAGCCCGCCACCTCGGCCTATGCCGGGCGACAGGCGGCCAACGCGATCGTCGGCATCGACATCGGCGAGCCGTCGCTCGACTTCGCACTGCTCGGGATCGAGCCGTCGGGGCGGATCGAGATGCTGATCGCCGATCGCGCCGCCTTTGCCGCCACGCTGCGCGCGTCGCGCGACGAAGTGCCGATCAAGGATCTGGGGAACGATCGGTACCGGCTGCAGATCGACCTGGACCATGCCGGCTGGTCCGGGCTGTTGCTGGTCACCGGCAAGGGGCCGTTCGAGCCGGCGATGCTGGCTCCCCCGCTTGGCAGCCGGGGCAGCGACTGGCGCGACAAGGTGGCAACGCTGGCGGGCGAACGCGGCTGGCGTACCGAGATGATCTGGTTCGAATCGGTGGCCGCGCGCTGAGGCTGGCGCGGTTCGGTTCAGCGATGGGGGAGAAGTGGTGCCCGGAGACGGATTCGAACCGCCGACACTGCGATTTTCAGTCGCATGCTCTACCAACTGAGCTATCCGGGCACGCCCGGTTGTCCGGGAGAGCGGGCCTGTTAGCGGGGCGGATCGTCGCTGTCCAGCCCGGTTTCGCCTTTTTCATCCGACGATGCCATCGGGCCGGGAATGCGATATCCCTCACCCATCCAGTTCAGCATGTCGCGGTCGCGACAGCCGCGGCTGCAGAACGGGCGAAAGGCGGCGTCCGTCGGGGCGGAACACAGCGGACAGTTGTTACGGGAAGCGGGCCTGGACATGGCCGGCGGATATGGCGAGGCCGGCGTCGGCCCGCAAGGCAAGCGTGGCACCCAGCGTGCGTTCGACCGCTTGGCACCATTCGGGCCGCGCGCCGATCGCGGCGATGACGGCGGGATGCGCGGTCAGCGTGCGTTCGCCGCTGCCCCGGTCGCGCTGCGCCTGTCGCAGCAGCGCGCGGGCATGGGCGGGGACGTGTGCGAACAGTTCCGGCAGCGAGGCACGGGTGCGGCGACGCACGATCTGGAGAAAGCCGAAGCCGTTGACGGCGGTGCGTTCGAAGGGTTGCGGCAGGATGGCGTCGACCGCTTCGGCAGCGGCGATGCGGACGCTCTTGTCCCCCACCGTCGGCAGGTCGATGCCGATCGATCCGGCAAGGTCGAGCCGGGCGATGGCGCGTGCCGCCGCGCGGGCGCCGCTGATCGCAAGGTCGGCCGGAGCCAGTTCGCCGTCGATGTCGATCAGCGTCATCGCCGGGGTCAGCGAGATCGTCAGCGCGCCGCCGGGAAAGCCGACCTGTCCGGTCGTCGCTTCCTCGATCAGCAGCGGCCAGCCGGCCTCGCCCAGCACATCGCGGTCGAACGGGCCGAGGATGCGGGCGTCGGGGAGGTCGGCCAGCGAGGGGCCGTCGCACGGGACCGCATCGGGCAGGGCGGGGCGGGCGCGGGCGCGCTTGGGCTTGCCGGGCTCGGGGGTCGCGGGGCGGGTGAGCTCGACCAGCAGCGTGGCGCCTTCGGTCACGGCGCGGGGCAGCGGGTGGAGCAGGGCCTCGCCACCGTCCCATGCGACGATGCCCTCGCCCCGGACGGGCAAGCGGCGGACGAGGCGTGCGGTCAGGATGGTGCCGGCGCGCAGGGTGTCGTCGGGTTCGATGCGGGCTTCGACGATATCGCCATCGACGATCCGTGCGGCGCGGACCTCACCGATGCCACGCTCGACGATCCAGTCAGCCAAGCGGGACGCCGGCGGTTTCGAGCAACGCGCGCGTGTCGAACAGCGGCAGGCCGATCACGCCCGAATGGCTGCCCGACAGGAAGCGGACGAACGCCTCGGCCCGGCCCTGGATCGCATAGCCGCCGGCCTTGCCGAGGCCCTCGCCGCACGCGACATAGGCGTCGATCTCGCGCGGTTCGAGGCGCTTGAACGCGACGATCGTGTCGGCGATGCGGATGCGCGCCTGCCCGTCGGGCATCAGCACGCAGACGGCGGACAGGCAGTGGTGGCGACGGCCGGACAGCAGCCCCAGCAGCTCGCGCTGGACATCCTCGGTCGTGGCGGGGGGCAGGATGCGTCGGCCGAGCGCGATCGTCGTGTCGCCGGCCAGCACCACAGCGCCTTCCTGCGGCCCGATCGCGCGCGCCTTCGCCTCGGCAAGGCGCAGCGCATAGGGGCGCGGCAATTCGCCCTTCAGCGGGCTTTCGTCGATATCGGGCGCCTCGACCCGATCGGGCACCGCGCCGATCCGTGCCAGCAGGTCGCGGCGGCGGGGCGAGGTCGAGGCGAGAATCAGGCGCATGGCCGAAGGCGCGGTCATGCGGCTATCGCTTACTTGAAGCGGTAGGTGATGCGACCCTTGGTCAGGTCATAGGGGGTGAGTTCGACGAGAACTTCGTCGCCGACCAGCACGCGGATGCGGTTCTTGCGCATCTTGCCGGCGGTGTGCCCCAGGATTTCGTGGTCATTCTCGAGCCGGACGCGGAACATCGCGTTGGGCAGCAGTTCGACCACCTGGCCGCGCATTTCGAGAAGTTCTTCCTTCGCCAAACAAATACCTCATGAGATTATGGCGCACCGGCAACCGGGCGGGTTCCCATAGGCGCTAAACGATAAAAAGGAAAGCGCGAACGACCGGACCCGTGGCTGGCACGGCCGGTCGACACTGTTTGGTCTAAATAAGGGGTGGGATTGGGTGAAGCAAGGGTCCCGCCCGTTCGTCATTCTCGAGCAGGCGGGGACGGCGAGCGGCCGTTACGACGGATTATACTCCTTCAGGAACGCGGTCATCTCGCTCAGGAATTGCAGCCGGTCCTCGCTGCGGGAAAAGAAATGGTCGCCCAGCGGCTGTTCGACGTAGCGATAGGGCTTGCCCGCCTTCTTCAGTTCGGCGGCGAGATTGCGCGACTGGGCGACCGGCACGCGCTTGTCGACCTTGCCGTGCATCAGCAGGATCGGGGTCGAAAAATCCCCGGCATGGAAGCGCGGCGAGATCAGCTGGAAATCAGGGGCCTGCGTCTTCAGCCAGTCGCCGATGGTGCGGCCGTTCAGGAACTGGCTGTCGTACCGGCGCAGCGCCGCCAGATCCGACACGCCGGCATAGCTGACCGCGCAGCGGTACAGATTTCCGTCGCGCTGGGCCGCGCGCATCGCCGCATAGCCGCCATAGGACGCGCCGACCATGCACACCCGCTTCGGATCGGCGATGCCCTGTTTCGCCAGATGGGTGACCGCATCGTTCAGGTCGTCCTGCATCTTCAGGCCCCATTCGCCCGCGCCCTTCTTGGCAAAGGCGATGCCATAGCCCGACGATCCGCGATAATTTGGCTGGATCACGACATAGCCGATCTCCGCCAGATATTGCGTCCACCAGTCCCAGCCTTCGCTGTCGCGCACCGACGGGCCGCCATGGGGGAGGACGATCAGCGGCAGGTTCTTTTGCCCCATCCGGTGGCGGGGCATCGTCAGCACCGCTTCGATCGGCGTCCCGTCGCGTGCGGCATAGCGGATGGTGCTGACCGGCGAGAGGCGGCGGCTCTGCAATATCGGGCTGTTCCAGGCCAGCCGGTTCATCTTTGCATTGCCGGTGTCCCAGAAATACAGCGCGCCGGGCTGCGACGCGGCGGCGACTTCGATCAGGAAGCGGGTGCGCGTCCGGTTCCACGATATGATACGGGCGCGGCGGTCGCCGACCGATCCGTCGATCGCCTGCTGCAATTCCTTCAGGTCGTTGTCGAACCAGACCGACCGGCCATGATGGTCGGTGACGGTGGCACCGACCACGTCGTTTTCCTGCGCGTTGTCGATGATGTCGTCGACGTCATAGCCGTCGAGCGCGTAGAGCTTCTTGCCGAGCTTCAGGTCGGGCAGCGATACTTCGTACAGCGCGGTATAGCCGCCTTCGTCGTCATAGGCGACGGCGGTGGTGCCATCGGCGCGGAAGGTGAGCGGGATGGTCATCCCGTCCTCGTCCTTGCGCGCGCGGCGGGCGATTGGGCGGAAACTGTCGCGGTTGTTCGCGCGGTACAGCAGCGCCGAGCTGCGCGTGGCATCGTTATATTGATAGGCGGCGCGGACCTGCCCCTCGCCATCGGCGTACCAGGTGCGGACGTTGGGACGCCCCTCCGCCACGCGGCGCGACTTGCCGGTCGATACGTCGATCTCGAACACCGACGGGTTGAAATCGGCTTCGGTTTCGATGCCGGTCTGTTTCGACAACAGGATGCGCGGGGTTCCGTCATGCGCGACCCACAGCACATCGTCGGCGCGCACGCCCGAGCTGTTCCAGTCGAGCCGGCGGGTGGTCTTCAGGTCGGTGCTGATCGCCAGCACGCGGGTGACGTAGATTTCCTGGCCGAAATAATCCTGCTGCGCACCGAGACCGATCACGACCCAGTCGTCATTGACTCAGCGCCACCAGTTGATGTCGGTGTTTTCGGGGGCAGCCATCGTGTGGTTCTGCTTGGTATCGATCAGCGACGTGAGCAGCAGCACCTGCTTTCCGTTCACCGCGCCCTTCGCCATCAACCGCGTGCCGTCGGGCGATAGGCTGGGAGATTCGAGCAGTGGCAGTTCGGCGAAGGTGGTGATCGGGACGGGCGTGGCCGGGTCGACCGCGGCGACGGGCGCCGGGGTCTGTGCCGGCAGGGCGGTGGCAAGCGTCAATCCGATCCATGGCAACAGCCGCATTCTCGTCCCCCGTATGCGCCGGGGGGCGGGGGCCGCGCGATGCCGCCCCCCGGCAGCGCGCGTCCGTCCTGAATCGAAAAGCCCCCGCCGTTCGCCCGCGATGGTAGCGCGGCCACGGCGAGGTGCAATGGCTTATCCCGCGCCCCCGCCGGCAAGCGCGGCGAGCAGCAGCAGGGCGACGATGTTGGTGATCTTGATCATCGGGTTGACCGCAGGGCCGGCGGTGTCCTTGTACGGATCGCCCACCGTGTCGCCGGTAACCGCCGCCTTGTGCGCCTCCGACCCCTTGCCGCCGTAATTGCCGTCCTCGATATATTTCTTGGCATTGTCCCATGCGCCGCCGCCGCTGGTCATCGAGATCGCGACGAACAGGCCCGAGACGATGACGCCGAGCAGCATCGCGCCGAGTGCCGCGAACCCCTGCGACTGTCCCGCCACCCACGTGACGACGTAATAGACCGCGACCGGCGAAAGGACCGGGAGCAGCGAGGGGATGATCATCTCGCGGATCGCGGCGCGGGTGACGATGTCGACGGTGCGGCCATAGTTGGGACGGCTGGTGCCGGCCATGATGCCGGGGTCGGCGGCGAACTGCGCGCGGACATCCTCGACCACCGATCCCGCCGCCCGGCCGACCGCGGTCATGCCGAATGCGCCGAAGAGGTAGGGGAGCAGCGCGCCGAGCAGCAGCCCGACGATGACGTACGGATTGGAAAGCGAGAAATCGACGGTCAGGTCGGGGAAGAACAGTTTCAGGTCGGTGGTGTACGCCCCGAACAGGACGAGGGCGGCGAGCGCGGCGGAGCCGATCGCATAGCCCTTGGTCACCGCCTTGGTCGTGTTGCCGACCGCGTCCAATGCGTCGGTGCGGCGGCGGACCTCGTCGGGCAGGTTGGCCATTTCGGCGATGCCGCCGGCATTGTCGGTGACCGGGCCGTACGCGTCCAAGGCGACGACCATGCCGGCCAGCGCCAGCAGCGCGGTGGCGGCAAAGGCGACGCCGATGATCCCGGCGAGCTGGTACGACGCGACCACCGCGACGACGATCACCAGCGTCGGCAGCGCGGTCGATTCGAGGCTGATCGCAAGGCCCTGGATGACGTTGGTGCCGTGGCCGGTGACGCTGGCCTTCGCGATCGACTTGACCGGGCGATAGGCGGTGCCGGTGTAATATTCGGTGATCCACACCAAGGCGGCGGTGACGGCGAGGCCGATCATCATGCACCAGAACAGGTCCATGCCGGTAAAGCTCTGTCCGGCGACCGGGGCCTGTGCGCCGAGCGCCCCCTCGACGGTCAGCGTGTCGCCGCCGGGATCGAGGAAGCCCGCGCCGCCGATCACGGCGTTGAGGTCGCCCAGCGCCCAGCTGGCGGCGAAGTAGATCGCGGGAACGGCGAGCAGCGCGGTGGTCCAGAACCCCTTGTACAGCGCGCCCATGATCGACTGGCCCTTGCCGAGCCGGACCATATAGGTGCCGAGGATCGAGGTGACGATGCACACGCCGCCGACGATCAGCGGCAGCGCCATCAGCCGCAGCAGTTCGGCGGGCGGTGCCTGTACCAAGAGCGCGATCGACACCATGGTCAGGCCGATGGTGACGACATAGGTTTCGAACAGGTCGGCGGCCATGCCGGCGCAGTCGCCCACGTTGTCGCCCACATTGTCGGCGATGACGGCGGGGTTGCGGGGGTCGTCCTCCGGAATGCCCGCCTCGACCTTGCCCACCAGATCGGCGCCGACATCGGCCGCCTTGGTAAAGATGCCGCCGCCCAGCCGCGCGAAGATCGAGATGAGCGACGCGCCGAAGGCCAGCGCGGTCAGCGCTTCGACCACTTCGCGGTCGCCCGGACCATGGCCGGCAATGGCGACGAGGTACCAGAAGATGCCGGCGATCGCGAACAGTCCGAGGCCCGCGACCAGCATGCCGGTGATCGCGCCCGAGCGGAACGCCATGGTGAGGCCGCCCTGCAGCGACCCGCGCGCGGCTTCGGCGGTGCGGACGTTGGCGCGGACCGAAATTTCCATGCCGACATAGCCCGCCACGCCCGACAGCACCGCGCCGATGACGAAGCCGACGGTCGATAGCGCGCCGAGCGTCGGGAACAGGATGATGGCGACGATGACGCCGACGATGGCGATGGTGCGATACTGGCGGCCGAGATACGCCTTGGCCCCTTCCTGGATGGCGGCGGCGATATCCTGCATCCGCGCATCGCCCGCTGGCGCGCGCAGCACCTGCATGGCGGTGAAGATGCCGTAGAGCACGGCCAATACCGCACACGCCATGGCCAGATAGACGATCGTCATCCGCAAACCCCTCCTGAACGGGGCCGCCCGGCTGTCTCGTCGGGTCGATGCCCTTGATGGGAGCAGCTTATGCCGATGGGCGAGGGGCGCAATAGCTAAATCCTCCCCGGCACGGGGAGGGGGACCGCCGCGAAGCGGTGGTGGAGGGGGTTCACCGCGCAATGCGATGGTTCCGTATGCGGACACCCCCCTCCACCAGCTTCGCTGGTCCCCCTCCCCGTGCCGGGGAGGATTAGTGCTGGTAGCCGAGACGATCGGGCAGGGGGATGGGATTACCCGCGTCGAGCAGGTCCAGACCGTCTCCTTCGCGGAACGTGCCGATGCGCGTTGCCGCGACTGGAGGCTCGCCCTCGCAGGCGAACAGCAGTTCGTAATCGTCGCCGGCCGTTGCCGCCGTGAGCGCGTCGTGGCCGAACGCCTTGAGATCGTCGGACAGCGGAACGCAGGCGAGGTCGATTTCCACCGCAAGGCCGCTGGCCGCCGCCATGCGGCCGGCGTCGATCAACAGGCCGTCGGACACGTCCATCATCGCATGGACATGGGGAGCGAGCGCCTGTCCTTCGACCAGCCGCGGCGTCGGACGACGGTACCGGGCGAGCAGCGACGGCGGCCCAGCCGCCCCCTGCGCGATGGCGAGGCCGGCGCCGGCATCGCCGATTGTGCCAGTTATCCACAGGCTATCCCCAGGCTGCGCGCCGTCGCGGCGGGGGGCATGGGCGCTGCGGCCGAGCGCGGTCAACGACAGTATGCGCGGGGTGTGCGGCGGCACCTTCACCGTGTCGCCGCCGAGCAACGGGCAATCGAACGCGCGCAGTACCGCGTCGAGGCCGGTCAGGAAGGCGTGGTCCCAGACGTCGTCGCCGATCGGGTAGCCGAGCATAACCCCCACCGGCACGGCACCCTTGGCGGCGAGGTCGGACAGGTTGGTCGCGACCAGTTTCCACGCGACATCGGCGGGCGGGTCGCCGGCAAGGAAATGGATGCCCGCGACGGTCATGTCCTTGGTCAGCACGAGGTCGCCGAGATGCGCGGCATCGTCGGTCAGGCCATGCGCCCCGGCATGGAGCGGCAGGCGGCGCAGCGCGGCGATGAAGTCGGCCTCGGTCACACGCCTGCGATCCACGCGCCATGGGCATGGGCGGTGGCGAGCATGCGCGGCGTGGGCTGGCCGGGCCAGTGCTGGACGATCAGTTCCTGGCGTTGCAGCACCCGGTCGGGCTCCATCCGGACCCAGGCGAGCGGGCGTTCGGGCGTGGCGTTTGCGGCGGCGTCCTGCATCATCGCGGTGATCGCGGCGCGGCGGGCATCGCCCAGATATTGCCAGACGACCGAATGCAGCAGGACGCGGGTAACGCCCGCCGCCTGCGGCTCGGCAAGGCGGGCGCGGAGCCAGTCGACCGCATCGCCCTGCACCAGATCGACCGGCCGCGCACGCTGCATCGCGGTGGCGGCGGCAAGGCGCGCCTGCCGCTCGGGCTGATCGGCCCAGATATAGCCGGCGAGGCGGGTAGCGACGGCGGGGTCGGTGGCGTCGAGCGGTTGGATATCGACGCCGCGTACCGACCGGATTTCCAGCGGCGCGGCGGGCGGCGGGGTCCCGCGCCAGTCGGGGCGGATGGTGACCGGGCTGTCGTCCAGCCCAACGCTCACCCCGCCCAGGTCGAAGCGATAGCGGTCGATCAGCAGGTTCAGGCCGGCGCTCGACCCGATCTCGAGCAGCTCGACCGCGGGACCATGCGCGGCGGCGACCGCAAGCAGCCCGGTCATCAATACGCCCGATCGCATCGGTTCGTTGGTCTGCGGCGGGCCGTCGAGCCACGGCAGCAGCGCGGCGTCGTGTTCGACCAGCACGCGGCGCAGGATCGCTACCGCGTCGCCCCGTCCGGCGAACAGCGCGGTCAGTTCGGGATCACTGCCCTTTCGGGCAAGCGCGTGGAGGCCGCCGACCAGCCGCAGCGGCAGCGCGTCGGGGATCGGTTGCCCCGGCCAGTCGAGCGTGCGCCGCCCGGTGGCGCTCTCCCGCGTCAATGCCTCCGCGAGCGCGGTGCAGACCGCCGCGGTCACGGGCGCATCCATCGCCGCGCAGAACGCCGCCTGCTGGCGAAAGGCATCGCGATTCGTCGGTTCGTCGGCCATGGCCCGTCTGTTGCGCCCGCCGTGCGCCCCAAGTAAAGCCCGGCCTGCCCATGACCGATCCCATCATCATCGCCGTGCCCAAGGGGCGTATCCTCGACGAAGCCATGCCGCTGCTCGCCCGCGCCGGCATCGTGCCCGAAGCGGCGTTCCGCGATCCCGACAGCCGGGCGTTGCGGTTCAGGACCGACCGCGCGGACATCGACCTGATCCGGGTGCGCGCGTTCGACGTCGCGACGTTCGTGGCGCATGGCGCGGCGCAGCTGGGCATCGTCGGGTCGGACGTGCTGGCCGAGTTCGACTATTCGGAGCTGTATGCGCCGGTCGACCTAAAGATCGGGCATTGCCGCATCTCGGTCGCGGAACCCGCCGGCATGGCCGCCACCGACGATCCGCGCGGGTGGAGCCATGTGCGGATCGCCACCAAATACCCGCACACGACCCAGCGCCACTTCGCCGCGCGGGGCGTTCAGGCGGAATGCGTCAAGCTGAACGGCGCGATGGAGCTGGCCCCGGTGCTGGGCCTCGCCCCGCGCATCGTCGACCTGGTGTCGTCGGGTCGCACGCTGAAGGAGAATGGGCTAGTGGAAGTCGAAACCATTGCCGAGGTGACGTCGCGGCTGGTCGTCAACCGTGCGGCGTTCAAGACGCGGGAACAGGTCGTGCCGCTGGTCGATGCGTTCCGCCGGGCGGTGGCGGCATGATCCGGCTGGACGCCAGCGCGGCGGGCTTCGCCGCCGACTTCGCGGCGCTGGTCGATGCCAGGCGCGAGGCGGACAGCGACGTGGCGCGCGACGTGACCGCGATCCTGCGCGCGGTGCGCGACGATGGCGATGCGGCGGTGCGGGCGTTTACCGAGAAGTTCGACGGGCACGATCCGGATACGACCGGCTGGCGGATCGAGCGGGCGACGTGCGATGCGGCGCTGGCGGGCATCGATCCCGAACTGCGCGCGGCGCTGGAATTGGCGCACGACCGGATTGCGGCGTATCACGCGAAGCAGCGGCCCGAGGATCGCGACGCGGTGGACGCCGATGGCGTGCGGCTGGGCGCGCGGTGGAGCGCGGTCGAGGCGGCGGGGGTCTATGTGCCCGGCGGACGCGCGGCCTATCCGTCGTCGGTGCTGATGAACGTGGTGCCGGCCAAAGTCGCCGGCGTCGAGCGGATTGTGATGGTCACGCCGACGCCGAAGGGCGAGGTGAACCCGCTGGTTCTCGCCGCCGCCGCGCTGGCGGGCGTGGACGAGGTGTGGCGGATCGGCGGGGCGCAGGCCGTCGCCGCGCTCGCTTATGGTACCGACCGGATCAAGCCGGTCGATGTGGTCACGGGGCCGGGCAATGCGTGGGTCGCCGAGGCCAAGCGGCAGCTATACGGTGTGGTTGGCATCGACATGGTCGCCGGGCCGTCCGAAATCGTGGTGGTCGCCGACGGGCAGAACGACCCGGAATGGATCGCCGCCGACCTGCTGAGCCAGGCCGAGCATGACCCGACCAGCCAGTCGATCCTGTTCACCGACGATGCGGGCTTTGCCGATGAGGTGGCGGCGGCGGTCGACCGGCAGATCGCCGAACTGGCGACCGGACAGGTCGCGCGGGCGAGCTGGGATGCGAACGGGGCGATCGTGATCGTGCCGACGCTCGGCGATGCGATGCCGCTGGTCGACCGGCTGGCGCCGGAGCATTTGGAGCTGGCGGTCGGCGACCCCGAGCCGTTGTTCAAGGCGGTGCGCCATGCCGGGTCGGTGTTCCTGGGGCGCTATACGCCGGAAGCGGTCGGCGATTATGTCGCGGGGCCGAACCATGTGCTGCCGACCGGGCGGCGGGCGCGGTTCGCGTCGGGGCTGTCGGTGCTGGACTATATGAAGCGGACCAGCTTCCTGGGGCTGGATGCCGCCGCGCTGGCGAAGATCGGGCCGGCGGCGGTGACGCTGGCCGGGGCAGAGGGGCTGCCGGCGCATGCGCGGTCGGTGGCTATACGACTGTAATCGTTGGGTTCCAGGGCCCAACTTGCGACGGTCCTGTTTGGCTCTGGCCCCCCGCCTGTGCGGGGGGACGGGTGTGTCCTGGCGGGCCAAAGTTCACTAAGTTCACACTCGTGCGCAAGTTGCGCGCCGGGTGGAGCGCGGGCGCGGTGGCGGCGAACGGTTTAAAAGCGGACGGTGCAATTTAAAAGCGGACGGTGCAAAGAGCGTTGGGGCATGCTGGCATGGGCGGCACATGTAGGAAACCGCCCCCTCGACTTCGGGGGCAAGGTGGCGCTATGGGGCGGCGCTTATGACCAGCAAGAATTCCCGTCCGCGCGGTGCCCGTCAGGCGCGCGCCGCTGCCCGGTTGGCCGCCGTCCAGGCGCTGTACCAGCATGAGATGGAAGCGACGCCGATCCCGGCGCTGCTCCATGAATTCCACCAGCACCGGCTGGGCGCGACGATCGAAGACGTCGAATATGCCGAGGCCGACGTTCATTTCTTCGACGATGTGGTCAAGGGCGTCGATGCCCGCCGCGAAGAGATCGACGCGCTGATTTCGACCAAGCTGTCGAGCGGCTGGTCGATCGAACGGCTGGACAAGCCGATGCGGCAGATTCTGCGCGCCGGGACGTATGAGTTGCTGGCGCGGGCGGATGTGCCGGTGGCGGCGGTCATCAGCGAATATCTGGACGTCGCCGATGCGTTCTACGACCGGCGCGAGAAGGGGTTCGTGAACGGGCTGCTCGATTCGGTGGCCAAGCAGGTTCGGGTCTAGGCCCTTCCCACTCCTATCCCCTCCGTTTGCTTCGAGCGGAGGTTCGAGCTTGTCGAGAACCGTAGTCGAGAAGGGGTTGCCCCAAACGGCGTGTTCTCGACGGACGCTTCTCGACAGGCTCGAAGCTGCTCGAACCGAACGGGGTGAGGTAAGGTCCTGTTAGGCCAACCACCCCCGGATCGCAGCGTTCACCGCCTCTGGTGCCTCCCACGGCACGAAATGCCCCGCCTCGACCCGCACCACCGTCAGGTCGGGGACATAGGCGTCGAGCCCCGCCAGTTGCACCGGCAGCAGGGCGTGGTCCTGCGTTCCCCATACCACCAGCGTCGGTTGCGTCACCGGCGGGAAGGGGCCGTCGAGCCATGCCGGGCGTGCGGGCGTCTCGTCCATCGCGGGGACGATGATCTGCGATGCGCGGTACCAGTTGAGCATCGCGGTCATCGCGCCGGGATGGCGCCATTCGGCGAGGTACGCCGCCTTGGCCGCGTCGGCGATCGGGTGAGTCACGAACTTCGCGAAGCCGGTCGTGAAGAAATGCTCCAGTCCCGCTTCGGTGAGCCCCTGGTCCAGCGTCGTGTCGCGGAAGCGGGTCATGTACTGGCTGGCGGCGCGCTGGGCCGGATCGTCGAATAGCGAGCGTTGGAAGACCAGCGGATGCGGCGCGTTCAGGATGACGAGCCGCTCGATCCGGTCGGGATGGTTCAGCGCCGCCATCCACGCGATCGCGCCGCCCCAGTCATGGCCGACCAGCGTGAAGCGCCCGATCCCCATCGCATCGGCCAGCGCGATCAGGTCGGCGACCGGCCGGGCGGGGGCATAGTCCGCGACCGAAGGCGGCTTGTCCGACCCGGCAAAGCCGCGCTGGTCGGGGGCGACGACATAATGGTCACGTGCGAATTCGGGCAGCTGGTGCCGCCACGTCCGGTGCGATTCGGGAAAGCCGTGGAGGAAGATCATCGCCGGATCGACCGGATCGCCCGCCACCGCGACGTCGAGCGCAACGCCGGTCGACAGTGCGATGCGGGTCAGGTCGCTCATGGATAGCTGACCGTCTTGGGCACTTCGGGGATCGGGATGAATTCCTGCGAATCGCCCGGCACCTTGGGGAAATTGCCCGCTTTCCAGTCCTGCTTCGCCTGGTCGATCCGGTCGCGGCGCGACGAGACGAAATTCCACCAGACATAGCGCGGCGTCGTGAACGCTTCGCCGCCGCACAGCATCACCCGCGCGCCGCCCGAGGAGCGCAGCGTCGCGGCGATGCCGGGGCGCAGGACGTAGAGCGTCATCGGTTCGAGCGCCACGCCGTCCAGCGCGGCGTCGCCATGCGTCAAATAGAGCGCGCGTTCGTCGGCACCGGCATCGATGGGGATCGCGCCGTTCGCCTCCAGCACGATATCGGCATAGATGGTCGCGGCGTACTGGGTGGTGGGGGCGGAGACGCCCCACAGGTCGCCCATGACGACGCGGGCGGTCGCGCCGCTGGCCGAGACGACCGGCAGCCGGGCCGCTTCGACATGTTCGAACGCCGGGTCCATCTCTTCGCGATCCTCGGGCACCGCCAGCCATGTCTGGATACCCGACAGAAGCGGCCCGCCGGCGCGTTCGTCGGCAGGCGAGCGTTCGGAATGGACGATGCCGTGGCCTGCGGTCATCAGGTTGACCGCGCCGGGTTCGATCCGGGCATGGGTGCCAAGCGAATCGCGATGGTCGATCGCCCCGCCGAACAGATAGGTGACGGTGGCGAGGTTGATGTGCGGGTGCGGGCGCACGTCGATCCCCTGTCCGGGGTCGAGTTCGGCCGGGCCCATCTGGTCGAAGAAGATGAACGGGCCGACCATGGTCCGGGTGCGGGTCGGCAGGGTGCGATGAACCTTGAACCCGCCCAGATCGTGGGTGACCGGCTGGATCGTCTGCAGGAAGAAGCGGTCGTTTTCCATCAGTCGGCGTCCAGTTCGGGGTAATGGCGGAAAATGTCGTCGGTATTGAACGCAATCCGGCGGTCGCTGGCAAGATAGGCGGCGATGCCGGGCAGCTTCGCCACCTGGTCGTGGATCGCGATCAGACGGGCGAGGTCGCGCTCCAGCGTCGCCATCCGCCGGGGAAAGGCATAGCGCAGCCCCTCGACCAGCTGGAACAGCGAGGTGTCGACATAGGTCCAGCGATGGTCGATCGCCCACGGGCCGCTATGTTCGCCGATCAGCCCGTTGAAATAGCGCAGATATTTGGGCAGGCGTTCGCTCAGGAACTGCTGTGCCGCGCGCGCCGCTTCCGGACGTTGCTCGGCATAATAGGCGCCGGTTGCGACCGGGTGGTGGACGGCGTGCACCTCGCTCACCAGGTCGGCGATGGTCAGCTGCCACTGGTTTGCCCATTGCCGGTCGCGGATGCTGGAGAGGGCGAGGCCGTGGCGTTCGCCCAGATGCTGCAGGATGTTGGCGACCTGCGCGATGCGGATGCCGTCGAGGTCGAGAAAGGGCGGGGCGAGCGGTGCGCGGGGGCTGCGCTGCAACTGGTGCTGCATGGCCGCCACCCCGTCCTGCCGGGCGCGGTCGCGATAGTCGATGCCCGCCGCTTCCATCGGCAGGCGGACGAATTCGCCGCGCCCCTGGATCGTCGGCCAATACCACAGGTCGTAGGTCAATCAGCCTCTCCGGGTGCGCGGGCGCGGATCGCCAGCGCGTGAATGCGGGTCGCAAGCAGATCGGCGAGCGCATGGTTCACCAGCCGCTGCCGCGCGACGCGCGACTGGCCGGTGAAGGCGTCGGCGACGATCGCTACCGAGAAATGGGTTTCGCCGGTGCCATCGTCGCCCATATGGCCGGCGTGATGATGGCTGTCGTTGGTCACGGTCAGCCGTGCCGGGGACAGGGCGTCCTGCAGGCGGGCGGCGATCAGGTCGGCGAGGGGCATGGTGGCGGTGTCGGTCATCCGACCTATATAACGCGTTTTGCCAAAGGGAGTCGCGGGCTGCGCGAGAGATTATCCAAGGATCGTCCCAATGCCCGGTTTCATGGGCGGATGGAGGCGAATGGCCGCCCCTGTGAAGTGCCGGGCTGTCCGGAATCGGGCGAATTCCGTGCGCCGCCGCTGGAGGGTGCGCCGCAGGGGGGCGACCGGCCGAGCGCCTATCGCTGGTTCTGCCTCGACCATATCCGCGCGTTCAACGCCGGGTATAACTACTTCGCAGGCATGACGGCGGAGGAAATCCACGATGCCCAGCGGCCCTATGCCGGGTGGGAGCGCGAGACGCGCGCCTTTGCACGGGCGGGGACCGATCCGGGGCCGGCCTGGGCCGATTTCGCCGATCCCCTTGACGCGATCGGGGCGAAGTTCCGCACGGCACGCGAGGCACGGGCCGAGCGGCAGGACGGGCGGCCGCTTAGCCCGGCGGATCGGTCGGCGCTGAAGGTCATGGGGCTGGCGGTCGATGTCGACCGGACGGGTTTGCGCAAACGCTATTCGGAGCTGGTGCGGCTGTACCACCCGGATCGCAACGGCGGCGATCGCAGCCATGAGGCGGCGTTGCAGAAGGTGATCGCGGCGTATCAGCAGCTGAAGGGGGCGGTGGCGTTTGCGTGAGCTAACCTGACGCCCCCCGTTTGCTTCGAGCGCAGGTTCGAGCTTGTCGAGAACCGTAGTCGAGAAGGGGGTGCCCCAAACGGCGTGTTCTCGACGGACGCTTCTCGACAGGCTCGAAGCTGCTCGAACCGAACGGGGTGGGTGAGGTGAGATGCGGGGTGGTAGAAAGGGTGGCTCAATCCAGCCCCAGCGCCACCGCCTCTAACTGCTGCGCGACCATCGCCCAGCCGCCTTCGAACCCCATTTCCGCGTGCATCTTCGCCGTCTCCTCGTCCCAGTGGCGGGCGGCGGCGCGGTAGAGCGTCGCGCCGTCGCCATCCGCATCGAAGGTGAAGAAACCGACAAAGGCCAGCCGCTGCGGCTGCGGTAGCCAGCCGGGCGCGAAGGCGTTGGTGAAGACGATCCGCTGGCGGTCCGCCACGTCGAGGATCACGCCCTCGCCGGTCATCGCTTCCCCGCCGGGGCCGCGCATCGTGGTGGCGAAGCGGCCGCCGGGATGGAGATCGAGGCCGAGCAACTCGGTCGTCCATGGCCGCGGTGCCCACCATTTCGGCAGATGCTCGGTCCACGCGCGCCACACCGTGTCGACGGGGGCGGGAATGCGCCGTTCGATGGCGATTTCGTGTTCGGGGGTCATGCGCGCGCTCCTGTCAGGCCGAAGCGGGTACCCATAGGATCGACGGCGACGACCGAAAAGCTGCCGCCGGGGATTTGGTCGGGTCCCTGCAGCACCTGACCGCCCCCGTCCACGATCCGCGCGGCGGCGGCGTCGATATCGGCGACATGGGTGTAGAATTGCCAGCCGGCTTCCCCACCCGGCACCATGCCCATCGCCGCGCCGATGGCAACGTCGCCGCTTAGCAGGAACTTGTAGTCGCCCCATGCCCCCATCGGCATCGATCCTTCCTGTCGCCAGCCGAATCGATCGACGTAGAAGGCGATGGCGGCATCGGGGTCGGCGGCGGTCAGCTGGTTCCAGACGAAATGCCCCGGCGTGGCTTGATCGGCGGCCTGGAACACGGTGTTGGTCTCCGTGCTTTCGCTGCGCATGATGTAGAGTGCCGCGTTTTGCGGATCGGTCAGCATCGCCATGCGGCCGACGCCGGGCATGGTCGTCGGCGGCATGTGCTGCGTGCCGCCCGCCGCGACATAATCGGCGGCGGTCGCATCGACGTCATCGACCGCGACATAGCCGAGCCAAGTCGGCGCGGGCATGCCTGCCGGCATCGCCATCAGCCCGCCGACCATCGCGCCGTCGGGGGCGACGAATAGGCGATAGTCCATGCCCGGCATGCCCGAATCCTGCACGGTCCAGCCGATGACGTCGCCGTAAAAGGCCGCCGCCGCGTCGAGGTCGCGGGTCAGCAGTTCGTACCAGATGAAATCGCCCTGCCGGTTCATGCCTCTGCTCCGAAGCGGCGGTCGAAGATCGGCACGAACCCGCCATAGACCATGCGCCTGCCGTCGAAGGGCAGTGCGCGGTCGGCCATGCGCGGGTCGGCCATCACCGCCTGCCATCCGGCGTCGCGGGCGTCCTTCGACGGCCATTCGATCCACGAATAGCAGGCGACCTCACCTTCTTGCAGGGCGACGGCGCGGGCATAGTCGGTGTGGGTGCCGGGCGGCACATCGTCGCCCCAGCCCTCCACGATGCGCAGCGCGCCATGGTCGCGGAACACCTGTGCCGATTCGGCGGCGAAAGCGAGATAGGCGTCGCGATCGGCGGCGGCGACCGGGGTCAGGCAGCCATCGACATAGCCCGGCGTCGCGTCCTCGCCCGCCACCATCGCGCCGTCGAACCCGCCATAGATCATCCGCTTGCCATCGAACGGCATGTCGAGGTCGGCCATGCGCGGATCGGCCATCATCGCCGCACCCACCGCGTCGCGGGTCGCCCGGTCGGGATATTCGATCCAGCTGAACAACACATCCTCGTCGTCCGCCAGCGCGACCGATCGCGCGAAGTCGGTATGCTCACCGACCGGCACGTCGTCGCCCCGGCATTCGACCATCCGCGTCGCGCCCAGATCGGCAAAGATCGCTGCCGCTTTTGCGACATGCGCTTCATAGGCGGCGCGGTTGCCCCGTGGCACCGGGGTCACGAACCCATCGATATAGGTCATGCCGCATCTCCCGCATGCGCCGCCTGCATCGCGGCCATGTCCATGGTGAACGGGCCCCAGCCATGACCGTCGAGATCCTCGAACGCGCGGCTGTACATATACCCTTCGTCTTGCGGGTCGTGCAGTTCGCGCCCGCCCGCCGCCAGTGCGGCATCGGTGATGGCATCGACGCCGGCCCGGTCGTCGAACGACAGCGCCAGCAGTACGCCGCTCTCGATCTTCGCATCGATGATCCGCTTGGGCGTGAAGGTCGCGTAGAAATCGCGGTCGAGCAGCATGACGTGGATCGTGTCGGACCAGTTCATCCCCGACCCGCGCGCGTTCGAGAATTGTTCGTTCTTCACGAAACCGATCGCTTCGTAGAACCGGGTCGCAGCCGCCACGTCGGCGACCGCCAGGTTCACGAAAATCATCTTCGGCATGGCACCCTCTCCCCCAGGTTCACACGAATCGCTGTTTGTATTGGATGCGCTTCGGAGTAAGCGAACGCAACGATGGAGTTAGAAAAAGTAACTAGTTTGGAAAAGCGGCGCTACGACGATGCCTGTGGCGCGGCGCTGGGCATGGAATATGTCGGCGAACGCTGGGCGCTGTTGCTGATCCGCGAGCTGTTGCTGGGGCCGCGCCGGTTCGGCGAATTGCGCGGCGGATTGCCGGGGATCAGTGCGAACGTCCTGACGCAGCGGCTAGCCGGGCTGGAGGCGGCGGGGATCGTCGAGCGCCACCGCCTGCCGCCGCCCGCCAATGCGCAGGTCTATGCGCTGACCCGCTGGGGCCATGAGGCGGAGCCGGTGGTGCTCGCGCTGGCGAAATGGGCGCTGCGGTCGCCGACGCACGACCCGACGCTGCCGTTTTCGGCGGTGTCGCTGATGCTGTCGCTGAAGATGCTGCTGGTGCCCGAGCGGGCAGGGGAGGTGCGCGCCCGAGTCGCGTTCCGGCTGGGCGACGATCGCTATGCCGCGACGCTGACGGCGGGGACGCTGGCGGTGGTGCGCGGGGAGGTGGCGGACGTCGACGCGACCTTGGCCGGGCCGCCGCCGGCGTTCCTGCCGGTAATCTTCGGGCGCAAGCCGCTGGGCATCGCACTGGACGAAGGGGCAATCGCGCTGACCGGGAACCGTGCCATCGCCGAACGGTTCGTCACGCTGTTCCAACTGCCGCGCAAGGTTGAGTAGGCGGCCCGCTTCGTCCTAAAGACCGCCGCGGCGCATTGCTTCGCGCCCACGCGAAAGGCCCGCATGACCACCGATACCCTGCCCCAGCCGTCCGAGACCACGATCCTGAGCGCACCCGACCGGATGGTGAAGGTGCGGGACATGTTCGGCATCGACAGCGACCTGGAAGTCCCCGCCTTCTCGGTCGCCGACGAACGCGTGCCCGATGCCGATCCGGCCTATGTGTTCGATCCCGACACGACGCTGGCGATCCTCGCGGGCTTTGCCCACAATCGCCGGGTGATGGTGCAGGGCTATCACGGCACCGGCAAGTCGACCCATATCGAACAGGTCGCGGCGCGCCTCAACTGGCCGTGCATCCGCATCAACCTCGACGCGCATATCAGCCGGATCGACCTGATCGGGCGCGACGCGATCGTGTTGAAGGACGGGCAGCAGATCACCGAGTTCAAGGAAGGGCTGCTCCCCTGGGCATTGCAGACGCCGACCGCGCTGGTGTTCGACGAATATGACGCCGGCCGCCCCGACGTGATGTTCGTGATCCAGCGCGTGCTGGAGACCGAGGGCAAGCTGACCCTGCTCGACCAGAATCGGGTGATCCGGCCGAACCCCTATTTCCGGCTGTTCGCGACCGCCAATACGGTGGGCCTTGGCGATACGTCGGGGCTGTATCATGGCACGCAGCAGATCAACCAGGGGCAGATGGACCGCTGGAACATCGTCGTTACGCTGAACTACCTGCCGGCCGCGACCGAAGCGCGGATCGTGCTCGCCAAGTCGGGCGAATATGACAAGGTGGGCGGCAAGGAAGCGGTCGAGAAGATGGTGCGCGTCGCCGATATGACCCGGCGCGGGTTCGTTAACGGTGATATCTCGACGGTCATGTCGCCGCGGACGGTCATTACCTGGGCGCAGAATGCGCTGATCTTCGGCGATGTCGGCTTTGCGTTCCGCCTGTCGTTCCTGAACAAGTGCGACGAGGCCGAGCGCGCGCTGGTCGCCGAATATTACCAGCGGGTGTTCGGCAAGGATTTGCCGGAGAGCGTGGTCGGGAAGGCGTAACGCTGGCGGCGCAATAACGCCGTATCCCCGCGCAGGCGGGGATCCAGAGTTAAGCCAAACAACGGCAGCGTATGCCGCCCTGGATCCCCGCCTGCGCGGGGATACGGTGTTTGCGGGGAAGGCACGCGCCATGCCGGACCAACCCCTCGCCCCACCGCGACTCGCATTGACTCCCCTGTCAGCAAGCCCCATCCCAATTTCATGGCTCACCAGCATCCGCTCGCCGTCGCGCCCGGCGACATCGACCATATGGGGCACGTCAACAATGCGGTGTACCTGTCATGGGTGCAGGACGCGGTCGTCGCCTATTGGGAGCGGGTGGCCCCGGCCGATGCGGTCGCCAAGCACCTGTGGGTCGCGCTGAAGCACGAGATCACGTATCGCCGGCCCGCGTTCCTCGACGATCCGATCGTCGCGACGGTCGTGGCCGAACGGGTGGAGGGCGTGCGCGCCTATTTCTCGACGCTTATCAAACGGGGCGAAGAGGTACTGGCGGAGGTGCAGAGCACGTGGTGTTCGCTGGATGCGATCACGAAACGGCCCGCGCGGCTGGCGCGCGACGTGGTGCATCGCTTCCTGCCCGAATAACGATTTCGTTTTCTGCAATTGCGCTGAAAACCTGTGCAGTTGCGATATTGCACTGCACAACGCATTTCTCCGGTCAACGAACGACGCCCGAGCGTCGACCCCCAACCGACCGGAGACAGACCCATGCGCAGCCTTGCCGCCGCCGCCGCCTTTCGCGTTGCCCTCGTCGTTGCGGGCATGCTGATCCCGACCCTCGCCTCGGCCAACGAGATCGAGCGTGACGGGTACAAGTTCGATTACAACCGCACCGTCACCGACAAGGGCGACACCGTGCTGTCGGGCACCGTCAAGTCGACCGGCGAGCCGTTCCGCCTGGTCGTGCGCGACCGCACCGTAACCGGTGACGTCGGTGGCCGCTCGGTGCGCTTCCGCATCGCCAAGCCGCTGCCGAGCGCGGCGCTGGTCGCGGCGCGCTAAACCCGATCCGCCGCTTGGTCGCAGCGCCCGTCCCCTGCCAAGGGGGCGGGCGTTTTGCGTCGTGGGCCACGAGAAGAACCCGTCATGCCGTCGCACCCGCGCAGGCGGGAATGGCGAGGGCAGCGGGACCGCGGATCAGGTCCGGGGTGCCGGAACCGGCTTGCCCGCCATCCCGGCATAGTCGATCCGCCACAGCTTCAGCGGCGACCCCTTGGGCAGCGGCACCGGCGTCAGCCAGCCCGGTACCTTGCCATGCGCCAGCTGGTCGTAGAATCCGCCGGGCGAGCGTGCGCGATAGACCGTCGTCTCCGCCATGTTGGGGCAGGTCAGCAGATAGGTTGCGCCATGCCGCCGGGCGATGGTGCGGAAATTCTCCGGATCGCCCTGAAACGCGTGATGCACGTCGAGGATCGCGTCGCCGTTGCGGTGGTACGGGCCGGTGATGCCGTCATGGTGCGTGGCGACGATCAGGCGGGGGCCGAGGTCGACATGGGTGAACATCACTGCTGCCGGTATGCGGTTCAGCGCCTGTAGCGCGGGCAGGCTGGCGCAGCGGGCACCGGCGCGCAGCACCTGCTTCGTCCGGGCGTCCTGCGGCTTGATTCGGACATGGGCGGCAAGGCCGCGGTCGGGCAGCTTCGACAACAGCTTGCCGACCTGATCGACGGCAAGGTTGCCGAGCAGGAGCAGCGAGACCAGCCCCGCCGTGCCCAGCACCCGCACCGCTGCGTTCTTGCGCGACAGGAGCCACGGGATCACGACCCAGGCGAGCGCGACCGTGCCGGGAATCGCCAGCAGCTGTGCGGCGGGACCCGAACGGATTTGCCAGAACAGCATCGCCACCGCGAACGCGGTGAAGAGCGTCGTCACCGCCCAGCCGACGAAATTGGCCGACCGGCGCGCGCGCCACGTCGCGAGGATCGCGCCGAACAGCCCGATGATCGGCCCGGTCACGATCAGCAGGATCGTGCGGCCGGGCATGGTGTAGAGCGGTTTCGCCTCGCGCACATTGTTCAGCCAGGTGCGTGCCAGTTCCTCCGACACGCCTTCGGGCCGGCCAAGGCATTGCGGGAACAGCACCGCAAACGCCCCCGCCAGCACGCCGCCGGCGATCAGCGTCAGGACCAGCCGCACGCCCCACGCCCTGGGGCTGATCCACGCCAGCAGCACCAGGAATGCGCCGCCCGCGACCACCGCCGACAGCCACACCGGGGTCAGCGCGTCGCAGCGCATCGCGTAATTGGCGTTGGAGGCAAAGGCGACGAAGCCGATCGCGCTCGCCCCGGCCAGCGTCGCGCCATAGACGGTCAGCCGCCGCGCTTCCGCCCGGTCCCAGACCCAGCGCAAGGCGACGATCCCGCCGGCCATCGCGCAATAGGGGAGGAGTTCGAGGCCGATGGTCAGCGAGCAGGCCGACGACAGCCCGACGACCCATCCGCCACGGGTCTGTTTCGGATCGGCAAGGCCGGCGACGGTCCAGGCGAGGCAGGCGAGCTGCCACCCGTGATGGTCGATGCGTTCGGGCATGAACATCAGCAGCGTCGACGAACAGCCGAGCAGGAACAGCACCGCGAGCGGCCACGCGACCGGCGCGACCAGCCGCCGCGCCGTCACCGCCAGCGCCGCCATCGCGACCCCCATCGGCAGCAGCGGGGCGATGCCGACCGCCAGCTTCTCGGCCCAGACCGGGCCGGCGAACGGCTTGAACAGCAGGAGCAGCCCGGCGATCGGCAGGTCGACCAGCCGTGACCAGTGGATGTCGAGGCCGCCGGGCGGGTTCAGCCGGTACTGGCGCAGGTCGTACCAGCCCTGGCCGCCCATCCACGCCCGCACCTGCATCAACCGCATATTGTCGTCGGTGTCGGACAGGGCCAGCCAGTGCACCGCATTCCAGCGTTGCCACAGGAACCAGGCGGCGATCGCCACCCACGCCAGCAACAGCCAGCGCCGCCAGTGACGGTCGAGTTCGGTGAGGCGCGCGGGCGTGTCGGTCAAAATCGCTTTCCCCAAGCCGCCACGCATTCTACGGCGGCTGTCCTGCCATGGTGGCAACACGCGCGCTGTATCGGATGGCGCGCAAAGGACAAGGGTGGCACGCGGGTGATCGCGCGGATCGAACGGTTGATGGCGGACGGGGTGCTGGGGCAGTTGATCCGCTTCGGTATTGTCGGTGGGCTGTCGACGGTGATTTATTCGGCGGTGTACCTGCCGCTGGTCTATCATGTCCTGCCCGCCGGCTATGCCTTTGTCGCGGTCATTCCGGCGTTCGTCGTCGCCGCCGCCTTTGGCTGGGTGGCGCATGGTCGCTGGAGCTTTCAGGGGCATGGCACGCGCACCGGGGGTGCCGAACAGCCGATCAAGTTCCTGGTGGTGCAGGGGTTCGGCATGGTGCTGAACGGCCTCTTCACCTACGGCATGGTCGATCTGGCCGGGCTGGCCGACTGGACGCCGCTGATCCCCGCCGTGCTGGTGACGCCGTTCGCCACCTTCGCGCTCAATCGTTCATGGGTATTCGGATAAGATGGACCGCATCGTTTACGACCGCATGGCGGCGCACGACTCGACGCATTGGTGGTATCGGGCCCGCCGCGAGATTCTGGCCGATTATGTCGAGCGCTATGCCGCGCTGAAGCCCGGCGCGCGCATCCTCGAGATCGGCTGCGGCACCGGGCACAACCTGCCGATGCTGGGCGCGTTTGGCGACGTCGACGCGATCGAGATCGATCCGGCGGCGCGTGAAATCGCGAGCGAACGGCTGGGCAAGCCGGTCGGCACCGCTCCGCTGCCGACACTGGCCGGGGTAACCGGCCAGTATGACATGATCGCGGTGCTGGACGTGGTCGAGCATATCGAGGACGATGTGGCGACGTTCCGCGGCATGGCCGACCGTCTGGCACCCGGTGGCAAGATCCTGGTCACGGTTCCGGCACATCAGTGGATGTGGAGCGCGCACGACGTCGTGAACCACCACCACCGCCGCTATTCGAAGGCGACGCTGGCCAAGGCGATCGCGGACGCGGGCCTGAAGCATAACGGCCTACGCTATTTCAATTCGCTGCTGTTTCCCGCCGCCGTCGCGGCCCGGGTCGCGGGCAAGATTCGCGGCAAGGACGACAGCGACGATTCGCCCCCGCCCAAGCCGCTCAACACCGCGTTCGAGGCGATCTTCCGGCTGGAGCGGCATCTGCTGGGCCGTATCCCGATGCCGCCGGGGCTGTCGATCGTGACGTTGGTGACGAAGTAGACTTTCGGGCCGCAGCACGTCGATAACCGTCACCCCGGACTTGATCCGGGGTGGCATTTCGTCGGCGGTTGCTGGAGCATGACGACATGAAGCCTGCCCGTTCGTGCTGAGTAGGGGCTGAGCGAAGTCGAAGACCCGTATCGAAGCACCCGCTCAAACGGTCCTTCGATACGCCCCTTCGACAAGCTCAGTGGCTACTCAGGACGAACGAGTCAGCCCAAAGAAGCGGTACCCTGGGTCAAGCACGGAGTGATGGGCAAAGGGTCAGCTACGCCGACGCCGCAGGGCAAGATCAGTCGCAGGGGCGCGCTACCCCCGCTTGAACCATTTCCACTTCGGACCCGCCGATTGCAGCACGCCGCGCCGGAACAGCCGTGCGCCGACGCTGATGGTGATCGCAACCCACAGCAACTGCCACGCTAGTGCCGCGACGTGCGGCCAGATCGCGGCGCTGGTCGCAGCGCGGCCGGCCATGGCGAAGGGGGAGCTGAACGGGAACAGTTCGGCCGCGGTCGCGATCCAGCTGTCGGGGCGGCCGATCGCCGCCAGCGCGAAACCGAACATCGCCATCTGGAAGATCGTGATCGGCAGCGACAGCATCTGGATTTCGCGCGGGGTCGATGCCTGTGCGCCGACGGTCAGGAACACCGATCCCAGCAGCATATAGGCGAGCGTGAAATACAGGATGTAGAGCAGCGCGAACCCCGGAAAGCCGATCGCGGGGGCGATGCCCGACAGCCCCTGGGCAAGATCGGGCGGGATCAGCGCGCCGACATTGATTCCGACCGCCACCCAGAAGGCGAGGAACAGGATCGCCACGCCGAACATGCCGATCAGCTTGCCGAGGAACACCGATTCCAGCGGCACGGCGGCGGCCAGCACCTCGATCACCTTGTTCGAGCGTTCCTCCGCCATGGTGCCGACCGCCTGTCCCGCCAGCATCAGCGTGACGACGAACAGCGTGACGACGGCAAAGGTGCCCGCCGCGCTCTTTTCGCCCAGCGACGTGCTGTCGCGCGCGACGCGGGTGAAGGTCGGGCGCGACAGGGGCGCACCGCTGAGGCCGGTGCGCCGGTCGCGCTGCGCCTGTTCGGCCAGTACCGCCAGATATTTGACGGTGGTCGAGGCGGGGTTGGCATGGATCAGCTGTGGCCGGTCGAGCGGGCCGTAGAGAACCGAGGGCACGTCGATATCGGGGTTCGACAGCAACGCGCGCGCCTGTGCGGCGGGATCGGCGGCAGGCGCGATGGTCGCGAGCGGCGGCAGGCCGCGATCGGTCGCGACGGCGGGCCGGACCCGCGCATCGGCGGCCAGCAGCCGCGCGGCATCGTCGGGCGTGGCGATGGCGTAGATCTTTTCCTTGCCCTCCGCGCCCTGGCCCACGGTCATCGCGCCCAGGCTGCCCATCAGGCCGAAGCCGATGAAGAGCAGCGGGGCGAGCAGGAACAGCAGGAACATCGGCGTCATCACCGTCGCGGTGAAATCGCGCCGGGCGATGGTCAGCGTCTGGCGGATCAGCTTGGCAGGCGCGCTCATGCCGCATCCTCCCGCGCGGCGTCGCCGACGATGCGGACGAACGCGTCGTGCAGTCCCGGCCGCTCGATCGACAGCCCCGAAATGCCATAGCCCGCGTCGATCAACCGCACCAGCGTCCCCTCTATCCCGTCGGCAGGCAGCGTAAAGCGCCAGCCGCCGCGATCCTCCTGTGCATCGGCGGGCAGGAGGCCCGCGATACCGGGGGCGGGGTGGTGCGGCACATAATGCGCCTTCATCGGCAGCAGCGCGCGGGCATCGTCCACCGTCCCTTCGAACCGGCGACGCCCGCCGGCGATGACGCACAGCCGGTCGCACAGCCGTTCGGCATGGGCCATGACATGGGTCGAAAACAGGATGGTCGCCCCCCGGTCGCGCTCGGCCCGGATCAGCGCCTCCAGCCGTTCCTGGTTGACCGGATCAAGCCCGGAAAAGGGTTCGTCGAGGACCAGGAAATCGGGCTGGTGGACGACGCTGCCCAGCAGCTGGACGAACTGCGCCATGCCCTTCGACAGCTTGCGGATCTTGGAATCGATTGCGTGGCCCAAGCCCGCCTGTTCGAGCATCGCCGCCGCCCGCTTGCGCCCGACCGACCAGTCGAGGCCGCGCAGCGCGCCCATGAAGGCGATCGCCTCGCGCGCCTTCATGCCGGGATACAGGCCGCGTTCCTCGGGCAGGTAGCCGACGCGATCCGATGCGTCGCGCGGGGACGCGTGGCCGAGCAGCGAACGACTGCCTTCATCGGGTTCGATGATGCCGAGCAGCATGCGCAGCGTCGTCGTCTTGCCCGCGCCATTGGGGCCAAGCACGCCGTACACCGCGCCGGTCGGCACCGACAGGTCGATGCCGTCGACCACCCTCCGGTCGCCGAACCGCTTGACCAGCCCGGTCGCATGCAGGGCAAGGCCGTTTCCGGCCGAATGATCGTTACGCAACGCTTGGATCCCCTCAACGACGCTCTTTAGCGTGCGCATGGAAAAGCGTAGCGGGGGGAAGTGATCCAAGACAAGGCCATCCCGACCGATATCGTCGCGCGGATACGTACGCAGGCGGCCGAATGCGGCTTCGTCGCGTGCGGCATCGCCCGCGCCGACGCCGCACCGCGCACCGCCGCGCGGCTGCGCGAATGGCTGGACGAGGGTCGGCACGGGTCGATGATCTGGATGGAGGAGCGCGCCGAGCAGCGCGGGTCGCCTGCCGGGCTGTGGGGCGAGGTGCGGTCGATCATCGCGCTCGGCATGAGTTATGCGCCGGCCGCCGATCCGCTGGCGCTGGAGGGGGTGGGCGACCGGGGGCGCATCTCGGTCTATGCGCAGGGTGGTGATTATCATGACGTGGTCAAGAAGGCGCTGAAACGGCTGGGCCGCTGGCTGGCGCAGGAATCGGGCTGCGACCTGAAGGTATTCGTCGACACCGCGCCGGTGATGGAAAAGCCGCTGGCAGAAGCCGCGGGGCTGGGGTGGCAGGGCAAGCACACCAATCTGGTCAGCCGGGATCATGGCAGCTGGCTGTTCCTCGGCGCGATCTACACCACGCTGGACCTGACGCCCGACCGGGCCGGGCGCGATACGTGCGGGTCGTGCGATGCGTGCCAGCGGGCATGCCCGACGGATGCGTTTCCGGCACCCTATCGGCTGGATGCGCGGCGCTGCATCTCCTACCTGACGATCGAACATGCCGGACCCATCCCGCACGACCTGCGCGAAGGGATCGGCAATCGCATCTATGGCTGCGACGATTGCCTGGCGGTGTGTCCGTGGAACAAGTTTGCAGCAACAGCGGCGGCGAACCGGGCGTTTGCGGCACGGGCGGAACTGGCCGCGCCGCGCCTCGCCGACCTGATCGCGCTGGACGACGCCGCGTTCCGCGAGGTGTTTCGCGGATCGCCGATCAAGCGGATCGGGCGCAACCGGATGGTCCGCAACGCGCTGATCGCGGCGGGAAACAGCGGCGATGCGGCGCTGGTGCCGCCGGTGCGCGCGGCGTGCGGTGATGCCGATCCGGTGGTGGCGGAGGCGGCGGCGTGGGCGCTGGCGAAGCTGGGGGACGTACCGGGCTGACGCAGGATCGGCGGGTCGGGCGTCACGCCCCGCTTTGCCGGCGGACGGCGGCAAGGTCGCCATTGGGCCGGCCCTGCACATGCGCCCAGTCGCGGAATTTCCAGTCCCCGCCCCATACCAGCCCCTCGGCCTTTGCCACCCGGCCCAGCGCGCGGAAGAACACATGGGCGTCGGGTTCGCGCCAATACCAGCGTTCATCGACCAGGTCGGCAGCCCATGCGGCGGGCAGGCCGTCGGGGGTCTGGGCATTGTGGAAGCTGAAGCGGACCTTGCTGGAGCCGGCGCGGAACAGGCGGTCCTGCACCGCAACCGATCGCCAGCCATAGACGATCGCCGGGCGAAAACGTTCGGCGCGCAGCCGGGCGATGACCGCGACGACGCGCGGGCGGAACTTGGGATGGAGGCTGGCGAGCTTGCGCTCCTGCGGCCAGTTGCTGCTGTCGCCGTCCCACCGCGCCGGGGCCGCGCGCAGCCGGGTGAGCGTCGTGCCGCCGGGATCGATCCGGCCATCGGGTTCGATGCCGAAGCGGTCCTGCGCCACGCGGATCGCCGCAATCAGGCGCGGGCCGGCGATGCCGTCGATCCCGCCCGGCTCGATCCCGCCGCGCAGCAACAGCCACTGCACCGTGCGCACATCGTCCGCACGGTTCGCGCCGCCTTCACCGACCGTCGCCTCGATCATCGCCCGTTCCTCGTTCCATTGCTGGGGGCGGGGACGCTGGCGGTCGAAATCCTACATTGCAAGCCGGGGATCAGCGGGGCCGGGCGCGCGCCGCCGCGACCTGTTCGCGCAGCGCCCGCACGCGCTGGTCGATCGCGGCGGTGTCGGCAAAGGCGGGACCGCCGCCGCGCGCCTGCCGCGCGAGGCGTTCGACCATCACGCTTTCGGCATAGAGCGCGCGCACTTCCGACCGGCTGAGATCGCCGCGCCGTCGCCCGTCGCGGATCGCGCGGTTGACGTCGCCGACGCCACTGTCGAACGCCGGGGCAGGCGGGGCGGGCATTTCGCGCATGGCGCTGCGACCCCCGTCCCAGATCTGCGCGGCGGCGGGTGTGGCCAGCAACAGCGGCAGGATCAGCAGGATCGCACGCATCGACGTTTCTCCTCGGGCGGATGGTTGATCCTATCGGGTGACGCGGAAACACGCCATCCGGCTTTTCCTGTCGCGCGGCTTGGGGTAACGCCACGCCCCATGATCCGTCCCGCGCTGTCCATCGTCGTCCCTTGCTATAACGAGGCCGCGTGCCTCGACGTGCTGCACGCCCGCATTTCGGCGGCGGCGCACGCGGTGGTGGGCGACGATCACGAAATCGTGCTGGTGAACGACGGATCGCGCGACCAGAGCTGGGCCGTCATGGAGCGGCTGGCGGCGGCCGATCCCCGGCTGGTCGCGATCAACCTGTCGCGCAACCATGGACATCAGCTGGCACTGACCGCGGGCCTCGACCTGTGTGCGGGCGAACGCATCCTCATCATCGATGCCGACCTGCAAGACCCGCCCGAATTGCTGGCCGACATGATCGCGACGATGGAGTCGGAGGGCGCCGATGTCGTGTATGCGGTGCGGCGCAAGCGCGAGGGCGAGACGTTCTTCAAGAAGCTGACCGCCGCCGCCTTCTATCGCGTGCTCGACCGGGTGACCGATACGCCGATCCCGCTCGACACCGGCGATTTCCGGCTGATGAGCCGGCGGGCGCTCGATGCGTTTTTGTCGCTGCCCGAACAGGCGCGCTTCATTCGTGGCATGGTGGCATGGGTCGGGTTCCGGCAGGTGCCGTTCCCCTATGACCGCGACGAGCGGCTGGCAGGCGAGAGCAAATATCCGCTGGGCAAGATGATCCGCTTTGCGCTGGACGCGGTGACCGGTTTCTCCACCGCGCCGCTGCGGCTGGCCAGCCATATGGGGCTGGTGCTGACAGGGCTTTCGCTGCTGCTGTTCGCCTATATCGCGATCGGGTGGATTTCGGGCAGCGCGGTACAGGGATGGACGTCGACGATGCTGGTCGTCGTATTCCTGGGCGCGGTGCAGATGTTCGTGCTGGGGATGATCGGCGAATATCTCGGACGGCTGTATGTCGAATCGAAGCGGCGGCCATTGTATCTGGTCGCCGACGTCGCCGGGCCGGTGAAGGGGCGGGCCAGTTTGGGATATCGTGCAGGGGATCGGGGCGAGGTTACCGTGTCGCCGGTATTGCCCGACATCGCCGATCAGGGGTGACGGCTCCGCTTTGATATTCGTCACTCTCGCGTAGGCGGGAATAACGAAGAAAGTGTCAGGGTTGAACCGGACGGACGTTGCCCACCTCGCCCAGCAACCATGACCGGATCGCGCTGGCAAGGTTCGGTGGATCGTCGCCTTCGATCCGCAACCCGTCGATCGCCGCGACCAGCGCCGACAGCGGCAGCGACCGCCGCGCCGCCGCATCCTCCAGCGCCGTCCAGAATCCGGGTTCGAGGCTGATCGAGGTCGCGTGACCGGCGATGGTGATCGACCGCTTCACCGGCCCGCGAAAGCCGCCGGGCGGGGCGGCGGGCTTCATGGGGTGTCGAACAGCGAGGCGAGCTGCTCGATCATCGTACCCGCCAGCTGCTCGGCATCCATGATCGTGACGGCGCGGTTGTACCAGCGGGTGACGTCGTGGCCGATGCCGATCGCGACCAGTTCGACCGGCGACTTGCCCTCGATATAGGCGATCACCTGCCGCAAATGCCGTTCCAGATAGCTGCCGGAATTGACCGACAGGGTGGAGTCATCGACCGGCGCACCGTCGGAGATGACCATCAGCACCTTGCGATCCTCGGGCCGGGCGATCAGTCGGCCATGGGCCCACAACAGCGCCTCGCCGTCGATATTCTCCTTCAGCAGTCCTTCGCGCATCATCAGGCCGAGCGATTTCTTCGCGCGGCGCCACGGCTCGTCGGCCTGTTTGTAGACGATGTGGCGCAGATCGTTGAGGCGGCCGGGTTGGGGCGGGCGACCGGCGGCCAGCCATGCCTCTCGGGCTTGCCCGCCCTTCCACGCGCGGGTGGTGAAGCCGAGAATTTCGACCTTTACGCCCACCCGTTCGAGCGTGCGGGCAAGGATGTCGGCGCTGATCGCGGCGATGCCGATCGGGCGGCCGCGCATCGAGCCTGAATTGTCGATCAGCAGCGTGACGACGGTATCGCGAAACTCGGTATCGCGCTCGATCTTGTAGCTCAGCGACTGCGCCGGGTTGATGACCACGCGCGCCAGCCGCGCGGCATCGAGCAACCCTTCTTCCTGGTCGAAATCCCACGACCGCGATTGTTGCGCCATCAGCCGGCGCTGCAACCGGTTGGCGAGCTTGGTTACGACCCCCTGCAACTGCACGAGTTGCTGGTCGAGATAGGCGCGCAGCCGTTCCAGCTCGTCGGCGTCGCACAGTTCGGTCGCGGCGATCACCTCGTCGAACTTGGTGGTGAAGGCGCGATAGTCGAACTGCGCGTTCAGGTCGGCGAACGGGCGGTTGGGACGCACCGGCATCATGCCGCCCTCATCCTCGCCATCGGCCATGTCGTCGCCCTCGGCATCGACGTCTTCCGACATGTCGTCGGAGCGGGCTTCGGCCTGATCGTCGCTGCGATCCTCGCCGCGTGCTTCGACTTGGCCCTCGCCACCCTGCTGCTCGCCTTCGTCGTCGCCGTCGTCCTGCGGGGTTTCCTCGTTCTCCCCTTCCGAATCGTCGCCGCCGTCATCGGCCTGTTCGGGCTCGACCTCGCCCTCGACCAGTTCAAGGTCCTGCAGGATGCGGGTGATGCCGCGCCCGAACGCCGCCTGGTCGTCGGTCAGCGCGGACAGGGCATCGAGCTGCGACCCCGCGCGCGCCTCGATCCAGTCGGTAATCAGCGTCATGGCGGGAATGGCGGCGGCAGGCGGCAGCCGCCCGGTCAGCCGTTCGCGCACCATCAACTGGACGGCGGTCGACAGCGGCACTTCGGCCCGCGTCCGCGCCCGCGTGATCGGGTCCGATCGCATCCGCAGGTCGAGCGCGCGGTCGAGATTGTCGGCGATCCCGTCATAGCCCGCCGACCCGACCGCATCGACCCGCGCCTGTTCGACCGCATCGAACACCGCACGCGCCACCGCATCGCCGGGTGCGGCGCGGGCATGAAGCGCGGTGTCGTGGTAGCGCATCTTCAGCGCGAAGCCGTCGGCAAGGCCGCGCGCCTCCGCCACCTGGTCCGCCGGCAGCGCACGGGCGGGCATCGGCACCTTGATATGCTTGCCCGAGGCGACCGGCGCGTCGGCGGTGAAGCCCAGCTCCACCTCCGGCTCCTCGGCAATCGCGCGCGAAGTGCCGCGCAGGACGTCGCGAAACCGGTCGAGTGGGGATTCCTGTGCCATGCCGCCTGCTTTGGGGATTGGGCGGTGTCAGGGCAAGGGGGTGGTGCGACCCGTTGGGGCAATGGGGTGCGGGGAACCATCATGACAACCGCCACCCGCTCCGCTACTACCGCGCGGTGTCCCGCTTTCGCCGCCTGTTCCTGACCCATAACGCACTGGCGGCTTTGGTGATTGTCGTGGCGTTGGCGATGAAGGCGGTGGTGCCCGCGGGGTTCATGCCGATGCTGGTCGAGGGGCGCGTCGTCATTGCGCTGTGTTCGGGATTTGGCCCCGTGCCGCCCGTCATGGCAGCGCCGGCGATGGCCGGGATGGACCATGGCGCGGCCATGGGTGCCGAGCATGGCGGTCATGCCCCGAAGGACGGCGGCCAGCACGACAACAAGCCGCAGCCCTGCGCCTTTTCGGGGTTGAGCGCGCCGTCGCTTGGTGGGGCCGATCCGGTGGTGCTGGCGATCGCCATCGCCTTTGTCCTGGCACTGGGCGTGCGCGTTGTCGTGGCGCTTCCGGTACGGCGGGCGGTCAGGCTGCGGCCGCCGCTGCGCGGGCCGCCCGCTATCGCCTGATCCCGTTCGATGCGTCTGGCAGGCGCGTCGGTATTTTGCACGCGATGGCGTGCGGCGGTTGGTCGTGGCCCGCCGCCTGAAGCGTTCAGGGGTAGTTTTCATGTCATCCATATGGGCCGCGTCGGCGGCCATGCTGTGCCTTGCGCCGGTGGCGCAGGCGCAGGGGCGCGACGATGCGCGCGAACCGGTTCGCGACGACACGATCGTCGTCACCGGCACCAAGGCGGGGGATTTCGGCGCGAAGTCGGGCATTCCGATCGACCGCGTGCCGCAATCGATCCAGCTGCTGGACGAGGAGGAACTGATCGCGCGCGGGGTGCGCAGCGTCGGTGATGCGCTGCGCGCGGTGCCGTCGGCCAATATCGGCGGCAGCCGCGTGTCGCGCTACCAGAGCTTCGGCCTGAAGATTCGCGGGTTCGTCGCGGACCAGATGCGCAACGGCATCCGCCAGCGTTATTACGAGGATGTCGACGCCTCCGCCCTGTCGAACATCGCGCGGGTCGAGGTGCTGAAAGGGCCGTCCGCCGTGCTGTACGGCCAGTCGGGGGTGGGCGGCATCCTGTCGATCATCACCAAGCAGCCGACCGATGCCGCGCAAGGATCGGTGGCGCTGACCGGCGGCATGTACGGGCAGAAGATGGCGACGGTCGACCTGTCGACCCCGGTCACCGACACGCTCGCCATTCGCCTGACCGTGGAGGTCGAGCGGTCGGGCACCTCCGTCGATGTTCAGGATATGGACCGCGAGAATGTCGCGCTGACGCTGGCATGGCGGCCGAGCACATCGGTGTCGGCGCATCTGGTCGCCGAATATGTCCGGCGCACCACCGCCAACAATCCGGGGCTGCCGGTGGTCGGCACGGTGCGCGGCAATGGCGTGGCGACGGTGCGGCGATCGGCGTTCCTGGGGGAGCCGAACTTTACCGACCTGATCGCCGACGCACCGCTGATCCAGGCGTGGGTGGCGTTCGACATGGGAGCGGGGTGGGCGCTGACCCCGCGCTTCCAATATTCGGAGTTCAACACCTCGCTCGACCAGGTGCGGCTGCTCGGCCCCGTCAGCGTCCAGCCGACGCGCATCCAGCGCAACGGCCGGCGCGGGCGCGAGGCGGATCGCTATATGATCGGGCAGCTTGACCTGAGCGGCCATGCCACGACGCTGGGCATCGACCACAGCCTGTTGTTCGGGATCGAACACAGCGCCGAGCGCCCAACCTTTCGCCAGTTCGATATCGTCGCCGGCGATATCGCGCCGATCGATGCGCTGAACCCGGTCTATAGCTATGCCACGCGGCAGCCCCGGCTGGCGTTCAGCTTCTTCACGCAGGGCAAGGTCGACGGCTTTGCAGCCTATGCGCAGGACCAGATCGCGCTGACCGATGCGTGGAACGTCGTCGCGGGCGTGCGCCATTCGGTGTTCGATTACGAAAACCTGCGCACGACGCCGGCGGGCACGACCCGCGATGCCGATACGATCGCGAACACCACTTGGCAGCTGGGCACAACATGGCGGATCGGCGGCGGCTGGTCGCTGTTCGGGGGCTATAACAAGGGGTTCGACGTGGACGCCGTGGTTGGATCGCGCAGCCGCGACGGATCGCCGTTCCGGCCCGAAACATCGGATCAGGTCGAGGCGGGCATCCGCCTGACCCGCGACCGGCTGCGCGCCAGCCTGTCGGCATTCCGCATCCGCCGCAACGATGTGGCGGTGACCGATCCGGCCGATGTGAACTTTCAGGTGCAGGAAGGGCAGTTGCAGGTGCAAGGCGTCGAGGTCGAGGGCGAATGGACCCCGGTCGATGGCTGGTGGCTGCAGGGCGGCTATGCGTATCTCGACGGGCGGGTGACGCGCACGACGACGGCGGCGATGCGGGATGCGCGGCTGGGCGACACGCCCGAACACAGCGCCACCGCATCGACCCGCGTGGCGCTGGGCCCGGTCGAGCTGCGCGGCGGGGCCTATCATGTCGGCGCGCGACGGCTGGTAAACGGCAGCCCGGTGACGCTCGATAGCTATACGCTGTTCGATCTGGGGCTGGGGAGCGAGGTCGGGCCGGTGCGGATCGACGCGATGCTGACCAATGTCGGCGATGCAACCTATTACACCGCCAATGGTGGCGCGAATTTCGTCTATCCGGGCGATCCGCGCACCCTGTCGGTGCGGGTCGGCTATCGGTTCGGAGCGCGGTCATGAGCGACGCACGCCTCTATCGCACGATCTGGCGCTGGCATTTCTATGCCGGGCTGATCGTCGCACCATTCCTGCTGATTCTGAGCATTACCGGTGCGATCTACCTGTTCAAGGACGAGCTGAACGATGCGCTGATGCCCGATCTTCAGGTCGTGGCCCCGGTCGCCCGCGCGCTGCCCCCGTCGCGGATGATCGCGGCGGCGGTGCGGGCAGTGCCCGGCGTCCCGACGCGGATCGACCTGCCCGACGCGCCCGACCGCCCGGCCAAGGTGTGGATCGATGCGGCCAGCGGCGAACCGCGCCAGGTGATGGTCGATCCGGCATCGGCGCGGGCGCTGGGCAGCTATGTCTATACCCACACGCTGGTCGGGTTCGCCGATGTGATGCACGGGTCGCTGACCTTTGGCCCATGGGGGGATGCGGTGGTCGAGCTGGCGGCGTGCTGGGCGCTGATGCTGATCGTGTCGGGGCTGTTCCTGTGGTGGCCGCGGGGGCGGCGGTCGCTGGCCGGGGTGCTGTGGCCGCGCCTCAGGGCACGGGGCCGGGTCTTCTGGCGCGACCTGCATGCGGTGACCGGCGTGTGGAGTGTCGCGCTGATCGCATTCCTGCTGCTGACCGGCCTGCCGTGGGCAGTGGTGGAGGGGCCGCTGGTGCGCGGCGCGTTTACCGCGCTGGGTATCGGGAACGAGGCCGCGCGCTTCGGCCACGAAGCCCCGCACAGCGCGCCGATGGCAACGCTGGGCGAGGTGCCGTGGAGCCAGGCGACGGCACCGATGCCGACATCCGACCCGGCCCATGCCGACCATGGCGGCGGCGCGCACCACAGCGCCATGGCCGATCCCGCCGCCATCACCGGCACCGATGCGATCGCCGCCAAGGCACGGGCGGCGGGGATCATCGGCGGCTATCGGCTGTACCTGCCCGCCGGCCCGACCGGCATCTACACCGTGATGGTCACGCCCCGGCAACCGGAGGGGCAGCGGACCTTGCAGTTCGATCGCTGGTCGGGGCGGCTGCTGTGGACCAATGGCTGGGATCGCTATGGCGTCGGGGCAAAGGCGGTGGAGCTGGGCGTGCAGATCCATATGGGCCGCTATTTCGGGCTGCCCAACCAGCTGCTGATGCTGCTTCCGTGCATCGCCATCGTCCTGCTGGTCGTCAGCGGGGTGACGATGTGGTGGCGTCGGCGACCGCGCGGGACACTGGCCGCGCCGCCGCCGGTCAGCGGGGCGCGACTGCGCGGCGCGATCACGCTGCTGGTCGTGTCGGGCGTGGTCCTGCCGCTGTTCGGGGCATCGCTGCTGGTGCTGGCGGCGATCGATCGGATCGTGGTGGCGTTGCGCCGCCCTGCCGTCGCCTGAATTCAGTCGACCGGCGCCAGCGCGCGCCGGTCGACCTCAATCCAGCGCCGCGCCGCTTCGCCGCCGCGTGCGGTGCGCGTCGCGCGCAGGCGGGCGGTGGTCGGCGCGTCGTGATCCATCCACAGCCGCACGCCGCCCGAATGGAACAGCATCGCCCAGTCGCTGCCGCTGTCGCCCGCGACCAGCATCGGCCGGCGCACCGGGTCGATACAGGCGAGGATCGCGGCGACCTTGCCCTCCTGCCACGGCGATGGCGACCACAGCGTGGTAGTGGGGATGAGCGCGCCACGGGCGGACCAGTAACCGGGCGCCGCCGCCAGCCCCTGCGCGATATCGCGGCGCGCGGTGGAGATCGCGCCGGCACCGTCGCGCAGCAGCATCGACGTGCCGATCACCCGTTCGGGCGGGATCGACAGGCCATAGCGCGGGTCGGAGGCGACCATGCGTACCACCTCCTCCTGCGACGCGCTGACGATATAGACCGCCACGCCCTTTGCCGTCAGCGCGGCGACCAGCGCGCGTTGCGCGGCATAGATGCGGGGGGGCTCGATCCGCTCCTCGACCGGCTTGCCGTCCAGCAGATAGCGCACCGGGATGCCGCCGCGGTGCGCGAGCAGCGCGTCGAACCGCTGTTTCAGCAGGCCCAGATCCTGCCCGGCAAAGACCTGCGCGCTCCATGGCAGGCACAGCTTCGCATCGAAATCGCACAGCCGTCGGTAATAGCCGTACAGGCTCTCGCCCGCCGCCACCGGGATCGGGCGCAGTTCGGGGGGCAGGCGGTCGATCGACAACCAGCCGCGTTGTTCGAAGAACGCGATGCCCGCTTCCTCGATATCGCTGCTCCACAGCGTACCGTCGGCATCGAACACCGCATAGTCGCCCGGCCGCGCCGCCGCGACCGCGCGGTCGAGTTCGGCCTGCGCCGGGGCGGGCCACGGCGTGGCGGTGGCGAGCATGAGGGCGAACAAGGGCAGCGGCATCACGACAGGCTTTCGACAAAGGGATCGCTGACGCTCGCCCGGCCGGCGCGGTCGTGCCGGCCGGCAAGGCGGCGGCGATAGGCGGGGTGCGCGCCATGGGTCAGCGTCACGTCGTACCAGCCGAGCGCCTGTTCGAGCGACCAGCGATGGCGGCCGGGGGCGAGCGCCTCCTCCGCCGCGCCGCCGCCGGGGGTCAGGCGGCGCAGGCGAAACCCGGCGGTGGGAAGGGTGAGTGTCAGGCCGGCATCGCCGACCGCTCCCGCGACCGGGGGCAGGGCATCCCCCTGCGTGCCCGCGAAATGGCGGTGGAAGCCGTTCGGCCCCAGCACCCACAGGTCGTAGCGACCGTTCGCGTCGAAGCGCCACGCCCCTTCGATCCGGTCGCCCGCGCCGACGACATAGCGGCGCGGCGGCTGGTCGAGCGCGTGGCGGTCATAGACATGGAACACCGCGCCCGCGCCCTCGGCGGCAAAGCGCAGCGTCATGCCGTCCGCCGCAACACGATCGGTCACCTCGAGGCGATAGGGCAGCGGGCGCGAGCGGCGCACGCCCGCTTCCTGCCACGGCGCGGCGGCGGGCGGGGCGGGGGGATCGACCTGTCCCTTCAGCGCGGCGGCACGGCGGGCATCCTCGCCCGGATCGGGCAGGCGCGGCGGCGCATCGTCGCGGGCGGCGAAGTCGAAGGCGCTGGTCAGGTCGCCGCACACCGCCCGCCGCCACGGTGCGATATTGGGTTCGTGAAAGCCGAAGCGGGTTTCGAGGAAGCGGATGACCGATGTGTGGTCGAACACCTGCGAATTGACCCAGCCGCCCCGGCTCCATGGCGAGATGGCGTAGAGCGGCACGCGTGGCCCCAACCCGTAGGGACGGCCGCGATATTCGGACCGGTCGATATCCTTGTCGCCGATGCTCGGCACGTCATGATAGGCACCGGCCAGGTCGACGGTCGCTCCGCCCAGCAGCGTACCATCCGCCCCGCGCGACGGCGGGGCGGGCGGCGGCATATGGTCGAAGAACCCGTCATTCTCGTCGAACATCACCAGCAGCACGGTGCGTGCCCACACCGTCGGATCGGCGGTCAGTGCGTCGAGCACCTGCGCGATATAGTCCGCGCCCTGCGCCGGGCTGGAGGGACCCGGATGTTCGGAACCGGCGGCGGTGGCGATGACGTAGGACACTTGCGGCAGGCGGCCGGCCAGCACATCGGCCTTCAACTGGTCCGGCCTGCGCGTGGTGAGCGCCCGGTCCTTCAGCGCAGGATCGCCGCGCCCGGCATGGGCATCGCGAAACGCCGCGAAGCCGACCAGCGGGTTGTCGGTGAAATTATCGTCCATGTCCTGATAGATGCGCCAGTCGACCCCCGCCGCCTGCAGCCGCTCGACCGTGGTGGTCCAGCGATAGGGATCGGACGCGCCGCCCTTTTCGACGAACTCGTCGTGCGAATTGCCGATGGCGGGGCCGCCATGGGTGCCGGCGGGATCGTTGGTGCCGCTCCACAGGAACAGGCGGTTGGTGTTGGTGCCGGTCTGCACCGCGCAGTGATAGGCGTCGCAGAGCGTGAACGCCTCGGCCAGCGCGAACTGGAACGGGATATCGGCGCGGGCATAATGG
This sequence comes from Sphingomonas sp. Leaf23, assembly GCF_001421585.1. Taxonomy (NCBI): domain Bacteria; kingdom Pseudomonadati; phylum Pseudomonadota; class Alphaproteobacteria; order Sphingomonadales; family Sphingomonadaceae; genus Sphingomonas; species Sphingomonas sp. Leaf23. The sequence goes on from NZ_LMKR01000002.1 coordinate 624,853, forward strand.
CCCATCGCGCGTGGGTGCTTGGCCTCGGGCCAATGCGCCATGCGGCCCTCGTCCCACGCGCGCTGCGCATCGGGCCAGGCGTGCGGCGTGCCCTCCATCCGCATCAGTTCGAACTGGCGGCGGGTGTCGAGGTGGAAGGGGGTGATGGTGCGCGGGCCGTCCTTGCCGGTTCGGTCGACCTGTTGCCACACATTGCCGGCCGGGGTCGGGATGGGCAGGCGATCGCCAAATCCGCGAACCCCCTTCAACGTCCCGAAATAATGGTCGAACCCGCGATTCTCCTGCGCGAGGATCACGACATGCGCCACATCGGCGATCGTGCCGGTGCGCCGGTCGGGCGCGATCGCAGCCGCCCGCGCGATCGACGCGGGCAGCGCCGCCGCCCCGGCAAGGGCGGCCCCGGTGGACAGGAGCGTGCGGCGCGACAGGTCGACCATGGAATGTCCTTTGGGTGAACCGCAATCGTCAGCAGATCAAACAACACCGTTCGTCCTGAGGTGCCATTGAGCTTGTCGAAATGGCGTATCGAAGGACCTGGGACAGATACTTCGATACGGGTCTTCGACAAGCTCAGCCCCTACTCAGCACGAACGGCTTTGTGGCTCCGAAGGCGGGTTGCTCAGAAGTCGAACGTCAGCGCCGCCGACACGGTGCGTGGCGTTCCGAGGAACGCCGAACCCCCGTCCGCACCCGCCAGATAGCGACGATCGGTCAGGTTGGTCGCCTGTACCGTCAGCGCCATGCCCTTCATCACCGCATTCACCTCGCCCAGATCGATCCCGGCATAGGCGTCGACCGTGGTGAAGTTCGGCGCGGTGGCCGTCCCGTCGCTGCCGATGAAGCGGTCGCCGACGAACTTGGCCGCACCACCGACCTTGAAGACGCCGTGTACGTAATCGGCCGCCGCGACCCACATGTTGCGCGGCGAATTGATGACCTGCCGCCCCGGCGTCACGCCGATATCGGCGTCCTGCGCGGCATTACCCGTGCCCAGATACGTGGCGTGGTTGTACGTATAGTTGCCCGACAGGGTCAGCCCCTGCGTCACGCGATAGGCCAGCGCGGCCTCGATCCCCCGGCTCTTGATCCCGCCGACGTTCAGATAGACGCTGTCCTGTTCCTCCAGATAATCGATGCCGGTGACCAGATTGGCCGAGATCGACTGGATGCGGTTGCTGAACTTGATGTCATAGGCGGTGAGCGACGCCTTGACCCGGCCGGTCGAATAGCGTGCACCGATTTCCAGGTTGTTGGCGGTTTCCGGCTTGATCCGGGCGATCACCTCGCGTGGTTCGCCCAGCGGTCCGTTGCCGATCGCGGCGAAATTCTGCGAATAGCCGGCAAATGCCTCCAGCCCGTCGACCGGCGCGTGATAGACGATGCCGGTCGAAATCAGCGGGCGGCTGTTCGAACTGAGCTTCGTCACTGCGCGGTCGTTCAACAATTCCGCCCGACGCTGGTCGAGGAAGAACTGCTTCACGCCGAACCGCGCGGTCAGCGGGCCGACATTCACCACGTCCTCGACATAATACATGATCTCGTCGAGGTCATAGTCGGTGCTGAACTGCTGGTAATAGGGTTTGCCGTCGAACGCCGGGCCGACGATCGCGTTGGTGATCTTGTGCCAGTCGCGCAGCTGGTTGGCGCGGCCGCGTTCCCACCACAGGCCGCCGCGCACCGTGTTCTCGATCCCGCCGAAATCATGGGTCCACGCCGCATCGGCGTTCAGGCCGCCCCGGTCGTTTTCGTAATGGGTGTGGCGATACGACATGACCGGGGTCGATCCCGCCGCATAGCAGCTGGCCGAATAGACTGCCGGGACCAGCGCGGTGCCCTGGCATCCGGTCAGGAACGTCGCCTTCGCCCCCGTCGGCGTCACGAAATAATAGCGGCCGAGATTGCCGCCGCCGATCATCGTCGGCTGGCTGCCGGTGAACTCGCTCTCCGGATTGCCGGTGCCGTCGTTGCGCACATCGACCAGATAGGGCGGCGCGAAGTCGCCACGCCCGCGCATCCGGTGGTAATAGGCCGCACCCGACAGCTTCACCTCGCCCAGATCGGTTTCGGCGCGCAGATAGCCGAACAGGTTGCGGCGGAGCGCCCGCGAGGTCGAGCGATAGCCCTGGTCGATATACGGGATGCCGGTCCAGTTGTCGGTATAGGCATCGTGGTTCGGATCGTTGGCGAACATTTCCGGGCTGACCGACCCGAATTCGGCTTCGTCGGCATCGTCATAGCTGACCCAGCCGGTCAGCTTCACCCGGTCGATCCGGCTAACGAACTTCGCGTCGAGATGGTCGCGGCGAGTCTCGCCCGATCCGCCGATCCAATCCTTCACGCGGCTGGTCGACGCGCTGATGAAGGCGCGGGTGTCGCCGGCAAACTGCCCGGTATCGACCCGGCCATAGATCTTGCGCGCGCCGAAATCGCCACCGGCCAGCGTGAAGCGGTAGCGCCTGTCGAGCGTCGGGTCGCTGGTCACGTAATCGAGCGTGCCGCCCAGCGCCTCGTTCGAACGCGACGAGATGTCGGCGGTGCCCTGCGACACGATCACCGTCTTCAGGTCGAGCACGTCGAGATAGCGGTTGGCACGCGATCCGCCGCCATAGCCCGATCCGCCATTGGGCAGGCCGTCGATGGTCGATCCGATCTGCTGGCCTCCGCCGCCGCCCGAGCTGAACCCGCGGATGCTGATCGAGGTTGCCCAGTCGGACGAACCGAACGCGTCGCCCTCCGCCACGAACACGCCGGGCAGTTCCTTGATGACGTCGTTGACGCTGGTCAGCGCCGATTGGCGTTCGAGCATCGGCTGCGTGACCTGCGTGTTCGCAAAGGTCGTCGCCTGGCCGGTCACGACGATCTCGCCGCCGGTGCCGCCGGCATCGTTGTTCTGCGTTGCATCGGCCGGCGCGGTCGTCTGCGCCTGGGCATGCGTCGTCATTGCCGCGATCGCGAGGATCGCCGCACCCGTCATCCACTTCATGCTGTCTCCCCTGCGGCGTCCCACCGCATGTTCCCGGCCGGTTTCGGCCCCCGACAGCGCCTGTGGCAGCGGATGATGACGGCTGCGTGACTTTTGTGCGTATGTTTGAAGATTCGCGAGATATCTGGCGACATGTTGACGATATCGCGGCGATATCATCACCGATACGTCATTTCTCGGGCGAAAATCGCCGAAGGAACCACCATCCCGACAATAGGGTCGCCACCGCCAGCACCATGCCGGTCACCATCGTCGCGGTCGTGAAGAAGCCCAGCCAGCGCGCATGCCCCTCGGCCAGTTCGCGCACCAGCAACAGCGCGACGCTGCCGACATAGCCGAACGAATCGGCGACATAGATCAGGAAGCCGGCATTGCCCGGCGACCGGCCGAGCGAGATCATCCGGTCGAACAGCACCGCGCTGAACGGGGCATAGGCGCTGTAGATGCCGAGGCCAATCAGCGTCATCCACGCGACCGGCCCGATCGCCCCGGCCAGGAACAGCGCGGTCGCGGCGCATAGCAGCAGTGCGCCGAACAGGATCGCGCCATGGATCGCCATCAGTGCGCGCAGGTTGCTGCGCACCATCGCCAGCAGTGCGAGGCCGATGAGGACCACCACCGTCACCGGTATCTCGGTCAGCGAAAAGATCGCGGCGGGCGCACCGTCGCCCAGTTCCCCCCACAGTTCGGCGGCGAAATTGTCGCGGAAATCGCGCAGCGCGGTCAGGAGAGTATAGCCGATCACCAGCGCGCTCAGCGGCAGCGCATGGGCGCGCAGATAAGCATGGCGCGCCGCCCGGTCCATCGGCGCGCGGACACCGCGTTCGGCCCGGTCCTGCGCATCGGGCGGCGGGGTGCGCGCCAGCACCGCCAGCGCGCCGACCAGCACCGGCGCGAACAGCAGCCCCGCCACCGCCGGCATCCAGAAGGGCGAGACGCCGTGCTGCACCAGCAGCGCGCCCGCCGTCTTCGTTGCGCCGGACGACAGGATGAAGCTGGCGGTCAGCATCGCCGCCAGCAGTTCCGACACGCGCCGCCCCTCCAGATAGCGGATGACGAGGCCCCAGATCATGCCGAGCGGCAGGCCGTTGAGGAACAGGCACAGCGGCCCGGCCCAGGCGGGCAGCAGCGCAAAGCCCAGCAGCGCGGCCCACGACGCGCCGACCAGCGACAGGATCAGCATGGCACGCCGGTCGCTGCGATGTTCGGCGACGACCCGCACCCCGACCATCTTCGACAGGGCATAGCCGATCGCCTGCGCGACGATCAGCGTCGCCTTGTAATCCAGCAGGTGCCACAGCGGCGGCTGATCGGCGAAGGCGACCGCCATCACCGGTTTGCGGAACGCGTACATCGCGAAATACACGCAGAACGCGGCCAGCCCCGCCGCAAACAGGGGAAAACGGGAAGGGGCGGGCGTCGACAAATTCTGGCAATCGCTGCGAAACCCTTGCCTCCTACGCCGGCGATATGTCGGTTCGATGACCTTGGCACCGCCGCGCCCGCGCCCCATCTCGCTGTCATGGCCCTTGCCCGATGGATCACCCCGCATCCCAGCGGCATTCACCTGCCCGCGATCGACGTCTGGATCGATCCGTCGCAGCCGGTCGCGCGTGCGCTCATCACCCACGGCCATGCCGACCATGCGCGCGGCGGCCATGGACAGATATGGGCGACGCCCGAAACGCTGGCGATCATGGCGGCGCGCTATGGCCCGCAAAACGGCGTGCCGGTCGCCTATGGTGAGAGCATCGGCATGGGCGACTATGATATCGCGTTCGTGCCCGCCGGCCATGTGCTGGGATCGGCGCAGATCGTACTGGACCATGCCGGCGAGCGCGTCGTCGTCTCGGGCGATTACAAACGCCGTCCCGACCCGACCTGTGCCCCGTTCCAGCCGGTGCCGTGCGACGTATTCGTGACCGAGGCGACGTTCGGCCTGCCGGTGTTCCGCCACCCCGAGACCCGCGACGAGATCGACAAGCTGCTCGCCGCGCTCCGGATGGAGCCGGAACGCTGCGTGCTGGTCGGTGCCTATGCGCTGGGCAAGGCGCAGCGGGTGATTGCCGAGGCGCGGGCGATGGGGTTCGACGACCCGATCTACCTGCACGGCGCGATGCAGCGGCTGTGCGACCTTTATGCCGAACTGGGCGTCGATCTGGGCGAGTTGCGGCCGGTGGCTGGCGCGTCGAAGGCGGAATTGCAGGGGCGGATCATCGTCGCGCCCCCCTCGGCGCTGGGCGATCGCTGGTCGCGGCGGCTGCCCGACCCGATCACCGCGATGGCCAGCGGCTGGATGCGGGTCCGCGCCCGCGCCCGCCAGCGCGGCGTCGAACTGCCGCTGATCCTGTCCGACCATGCCGACTGGGACGAACTGACCCAGACCCTGACCGAAATCGCGCCGAAGGAAGTGTGGGTAACCCACGGCCGCGAGGACGCGCTGGTCCACTGGTGCATGACTCGCCAGATCAAGGCACGCGCGCTCGACCTGGTTGGGTTCGAGGATGAGGATGATTGAGGGGAGGGCGGTCGCCGCTGGCAGAACCGGAGATGTTGCTCTGACGGGTGTCTAGTATCGACGAGGCGCGCCAACAGATGCCGTGATGCGGCCCGGCCCCATCCTCGTCACCCCGGACTTGATCCGGGGTCCCGCTTCTTCTCTGCCGTCGTTAAAATGCGGAAGCTCGGCACCTGTCCAGCGGGACGCTCGTGTCGGCAAGGCCTTGCGTCGATCGGCAAAGGCAATGCAGCGCGCGAAACGTTCGAATAGCTGTTTTCAGGAAAACGGAAACGCGACCTCGCGCTCAAATTCCACCTAGTCTTCAAATTCCCATCGCGACCATCGCGCCAACTTGGCGGCGACCTCCGCCCAATCCGTGCCGGTCGCCTGCGCAACCCGTTTGGCGACGTACCGTTCGACGGCCTCATAATCGAACCGGGCCATGAACAGATGGAAGCGACCCGATACCAGGACGTCGCGTTCGACCTCGGCGGCAAGCCAGTCCGGCGAGCAGACCTCGAAATCGAACGACTCCTCACCCGGCAGGCCGCTGGGTCCGATCAGGGCGCGCAGCGTCACGCAAAAGGCTTCACCCGGTGCATGGGATCGCAGATCGTCGACATCGGAACTGAACAAGGATCGCAGTTCGGCTTGCATCCGCGTACCTTGGTCGAACGCCTGCTAACAGCTTGGCAATGGCAGTGCTGAACCGCCCGCTTCGATCAGAGGCTTTGTATTGACGATGGGACGGAAAGTCCGACGCCGCGTCGAACAACCGATATCCGTTTACGACCGCAAAAAACCGGACTTCCAACGCTCAGCCATCTGAACCGCCGCCCTGAGCCGGCAAGCCCCGAATCAGAACCGGAACGCGGTCCCCACATACACCGCCTGCCCCTCGCGGCGATCGGGTGCGACGCGCAGCATCCGTTCGCGGTCGGTGCGATAGCGCATGCCGGCGGTGACATCGAGGTTGCGGGTCAGCTTGTACGACCCGCCGCCATCGAGCGAATAGCCCGAGGTATCGGCCACCATCTTCGGCTGGTCGGTCAGCGCGTGGTCGGCGGTGACCGGCGTCCGCAGGCTGAACTTGCGTGCGGTATAGCCCGTGCCGATCGGATCGCGGCTGCCCGGCTGCGTGCCGAGGTCGAGGCGGGTCAGGTCACCGATCGCGGCCAGCCGCTTGCCGCCTACCGATCCGCCCAGATTATAGGCGACGGGGTTCAGCGTCAGCGTCGGGGAAACGGCGGCCACCCGGTCGGTCGGGCGTTCGGCCTGCAGCGTGGCGCTGCGCACGGCGGCCTTGATCGCGCGGCTGCCGATGACGGCGCCTTCGGACGGCGTGAACTGGAACCCGGTCGGGTTGAGTGCGGAGCGCGACAGCGCGGCGGCGAGTCGTGGATCGGCCGATGCCGGCGTGAACGATCCGAAACCGGCCAGCGGCATCCGGTCCATGTCGAGCTGCTTCAGGACGCGCGGGGCGCGCTGTTCCTGCGCGAACAGGGCAGGCGACGCACCAAGTCCGGCGGCGATCATCGCCCCCAGTCCAATGCCAGCCAAGATCCTGCCACCCGTCATATCAAACCTCACTCCCCGCTAATGGCGATATCACAATTCGGTTTCCTGTATCCACCGCCCCACGTCGCTTTCCGTCGCAGTGTTGCATCGAACACACATATTTGTCCGACCAAACCACCCCTCTGCGCACGATCCGTACCGACAGGCCGTTTCCGCCTGTTGCGACACCACCGACACCAACCCGCTTGCCGGGTCGGCGCCACCTCCTATAGAAGCGGGCCGAATTGCCATATTGGCCTGTAGTCAAGGAACCGCCGATGAACCGCCCGCTGCTGATCGCGTTGCTGGCAACGCTTGCTTTGCCGATGGCCGCGTGCAGCGGGGGCAAGGGCCGCGTCGCGGGCGACCTCGCCGCGTCGAAGGTCACCACGATCGGCGTGAACAGCTATCTGTGGCGCGCCAGCCTCGACACGCTGTCGTTCATGCCGCTGACCCAGACCGATTCGAACGGCGGCGTCATCGTCACCGACTGGTACGTCAATCCGGCCACGCCGACCGAACGCACGAAGGTGACGGTCACGATCCTCGACCAGGACCTGCGCGCCGACGCGCTGCGCGTCGCGGCGCTGCGCCAGGTGAACCAGGGCGGCCAGTGGATCGAGGCGCCGGTCGCCGCCGCCACCGTGCAGAAGCTGGAAGACATCATCCTGACCCGTGCGCGCGACCTGCGCCGCGGGGCCATCACGGGCTGATCCGACGACCATGACCCCGCGTTTTTCGCCGGCCGAGGCCGATGCCCGCTGGCAGGCCGCATGGGACTCGGCGCAAACTTTCGTCGCCGACGACCACTCGTCCAAGCCCAAGCGCTATGTGCTGGAGATGTTCCCGTACCCCTCGGGGCGCATCCATATGGGGCACGTTCGCAACTATACGATGGGCGACGTGCTGGCGCGCTTCCTGCGGATGACCGGCCATGAAGTGCTGCATCCGATGGGCTGGGACGCCTTCGGCATGCCGGCCGAAAATGCGGCGATGGAAAAGAAGGTCCATCCCGGCCAGTGGACCTACGCCAATATCGCGGCGATGAAGGCGCAGCTGAAGCGGCTGGGCCTTGCGTTCGACTGGAGCCGCGAGTTCGCGACCTGCGATCCCGAATATTACGGGCATGAGCAGGCGCTGTTCCTCGAACTGCTCAAGGGCGGCCTCGTCTATCGCAAGGAATCGGCGGTCAACTGGGACCCGGTCGACATGACCGTGCTGGCGAACGAACAGGTGATCGACGGGCGCGGCTGGCGCTCGGGCGCGCTGGTCGAGAAGCGCAAGCTGAGCCAGTGGTTCCTGAAGATCACCGACTTCGCCGACGACCTGCTCGCCGGGCTGGGAAGCCTCGACCAGTGGCCCGACAAGGTCCGGTTGATGCAGGAAAACTGGATCGGCAAGTCGGAAGGGCTGCAATTCTCCTTTGCCCCGGTCGCGCCGTTCGGTGAGCGGATCGAGGTCTATTCGACCCGTCCCGACACGATCTTCGGCGCGAGCTTTGTTGCGATCGCCGCCGATCACCCGATCGCGCGGGCGCTGGCCGATGCGAACCCGGACGCCGCGGCGTTCATCGAGCTGTGCAAGCAGGGCGGGACCACCGCTGCCGAACTGGAAACGGCCGAAAAGCTGGGCTTCGACACCGGCTATCGGATGCAGCATCCCTTCGCTGCAGGCATTGAGCTGCCGGTCTATATCGCGAACTTTGTGCTGATGGATTACGGCACCGGCGCGGTAATGGGCGTGCCGGCGCACGATCAGCGCGACCTCGATTTCGCGCGCAAATACGGCCTCGATGTCCGTCGCGTGGTCGCCGATGGCGACCTGACCGATCCGCTGTTCGACGGCGCGGAAGCCTATACCGGCCCCGGCCGCCTCGTGAACTCCGACTTCCTCAACGACATGGACGTCGCCGCCGCCAAGCGTGCGGTGATCGACCGTGCCGAAGCCGGCGGCTGGGGTAAGGGCACGACCGTATGGCGCCTGCGCGACTGGGGCGTCAGTCGCCAGCGTTACTGGGGCACGCCGATCCCGATCGTCCATTGCGACGATTGCGGCGTAGTGCCGATCCCGACCGATCAGCTGCCGGTGAAACTGCCCGACGACGTGTCGTTCGACATTCCCGGCAACCCGCTGGACCGCCACGCGACGTGGAAGCACGTCGATTGCCCGGCGTGCGGCAAACCGGCGCGGCGCGAGACCGACACGCTCGACACCTTCGTCGATTCGTCGTGGTATTTCATCCGCTTCGCCAGCCAGCCCGACGACAAGCCCTTTGACCGCGCAGTCGCGGAAAGCTGGCTGCCGGTCGGGCAGTATATCGGCGGGGTCGAGCATGCGATCCTCCACCTGCTCTACGCCCGCTTCTGGACGCGCGCGCTCAACCATGTCGGGCTGATCGACCTGAAGGAGCCGTTCGCCGGCCTCTTCACGCAGGGCATGGTCACGCACGAAACGTACTATCGAACGACCCGCAAAGATGTGGTCGATTGGGATGGTACGAACCCGCGCGAGATGGTGACCGTTGACGGCTTCTATTCGCCAACCGAGGTCGAGAAGGTTGGTGATCGCACGGTACTCAAGTCCGATGGTGAAACTGTCACCGTCGGCCGCATCGAAAAGATGTCGAAGTCGAAGAAGAATACGGTCGATCCCGAACCGATTCTCGATCGCTACGGTGCCGATGCCGCGCGCTGGTTCATGCTGTCCGACAGCCCGCCCGAACGCGACCTGCCGTGGAGCGAGGCCGGCATCGAAGGCGCCGAACGCTTCGTCAAGCGGGTGTGGAAGCTGGTCGCGGCGCATGCACCGGGCGGCTCGAGCCCGGAAGCACTGACCCGCGCCGTCCATCGCACCATCGCCGGCGTCGCCGACGACATCACCGCGCTGCAGTTCAACAAGGCAGTGGCCAAGCTCTACACCCTGCTGGGCGAGGCGGAGAAGGCCAAGGGCATGTCGGATGCCGACATGGACGCGCTGCTGCTGCTGGTCAGCCCGATGATACCGCATCTGGCGGAAGAGGCGTGGTCGCAGCTGGGACGCACCGGCCTGATCGCCGATGCGCCGTGGCCGGTGGTCGACCCGGCGATGCTGGTCGAGGCCGAATCGACCATCGCGGTGCAGGTGAACGGCAAGCTGCGCGACACGATCGTGCTGCCCAAGGGTATCGCGAAGGAAGACGCGGAGGCCGCGGCGCTCGCCAGCGAAAAGATCGTCCGCGCGCTGGAGGGCAAGGTGCCGCGCAAGATCATCGTCGTGCCCGACCGCCTCGTGAACATCGTCGCATGATCCGCGCAGTCGTCCTCGCTGGCGCCCTGCTGCTCGGCGGTTGTGGCCTGCGTCCGCTCTATGCCGGCGGAGAGGGCGGGGTCGTGCGCCAGACGCTCTCGGGCGTCGAGGTCGCGCCGATCGCGGGCCAGAATGGCTGGCTGGTCGCCAACGCCCTGCGCGACCGGCTGCGGGCGGAAGGGCCGGCGCGCTATCGGCTGGAGATCAAGCTCGACGACGATATCACCGGCTTGGGCGTGCGGCGCGACGATTCGATCACGCGCGAACGGCGGACGTTGCGCGCGCGCTATCAGCTGATCGACCTGTCGAACGGCGCGGTGACGCTGGACGCGACGGCGGGGTCGGATGCCGGCATCGATGTGGTGCGCTCCGAATATGCCACCATCGCTGCCGAACGCACCGCGCTCGAACGGCTGTCGGTGATCGTCGCCGACCAGATCGTCACCCGGATCGCGCTGAACCTGCCCAAGTCGGGCTCGTGAAACTCCGGCCCGAGCAGGTCGCGGCCAAGCTCGACCGGCCCGGCCCCGATATCCGGCTCTACCTGTTCCACGGCCCCGATACGGCGGGTGCGCTGGCACTGGCCGCGCGGCTGGCCAAGGGCGTGGGCGAGGGGGCGGAACGCGTCGACATGGACGGCGCGATGCTGAAAAGCCGCCCCGGCCTGCTCGCCGATGAAGCCGCGTCGATGTCGCTGTTTGGCGATGCACGGCTGATCCGCGTAACCGGCATGGGCGAGGAATCGGTCGAGGCGGTGACGCTGCTGCTCGCCGCCGAGCGGGCGGGCAACCCGGTCGCCGCCATCGCGCCGACGGTCAAGGGTACGTCGAAGCTGGTGAAGCTGGTCACCGCCTCGCTCAACGCCGTCGCCGTCGCCTGCTATGTGCCCGATGCGGCGCAGGCCGCGAAGCTGGCGGTGGCGATGGCGCGCGACCACGGCCTGCGGCTGCTGGGCGATTTGCCCGACCGGCTGGCGGCGGTGACGGCGGGGGACCGCGCGGTGCTGGCCAGCGAGATCGAAAAGCTGGCACTGTATCTCGACGCGTCGCCCGACCGGCCGCGCGATGCCGATGGCGAGGCGTTCGACGCGATCGGCGCGTCGATCGCGGATGCCGAGATGAACGGCATCGTCAGTGCGATGATCGCGGGCGATGCGGCGGCGGCGGCGCTGCCCGAAATGCCGGGCGGGCCGATCCCGTTGCTGCGCGGCGTCGCCCGGCGACTGTTGTCGCTGGCCGAGATGCGCGCCGATATCGATGACAGCGAGAGCGTCGACCGGGTGATGGAGCGCCACCGCGTCTTCTTCAAGGAACAGGCGGCCACCGCACAGGCGCTGCGCCGCTGGGACGCACCGCGCCTCGCCCGCGCGCTGGAGCGGGTGCGCGATGCCGAACGGGCGGCGTTGTCGGGCAGTGGCCTGGGTGATGTGATGACCGCCGCCGAAGCCATCGCGATCGCCCGCGCGGCGGCGCGTGGACGATAACGCATAAAAGCATTTGCACGACCGCCAACGCGCTGCTAGGGGCACCCTCCTGCCAGCCAAGGGGGCAACCCCAAGGTGTTCACGTGCGGTCGTGGCGGAACTGGTAGACGCGCAACGTTGAGGTCGTTGTGGCCGAAAGGCCGTGGAAGTTCGAGTCTTCTCGACCGCACCATTTCCGGTCAAAGACGGGCATCAGGCCCGCTTTGACGGGAAGTCCCGTCCGGGAGCGCTGCGGCGTTGATGACGGAAGCCGGGACGGTGGTCCCGCGCCGACCATAGCGTCGACGACTTTCCCACATCCTTAATTCCGTGAGCATCGCTGGCGTGCTATGATTTCGCGTTCGGCCTGAGGCGCCATTGAACTTGTCGTAGGGGCGTATCGAAGCACCTGCCCCTACTCAGCACGCACGGGCAGCTTCCTGCCATCGGCTTCTAAAGACTGATCCGCTCGCCCGGAAACACCACCCAGCAATGGCGGAGGCGATAACCGGCTCCCGCTCTATGCCCGGGGCGGGGCAGGCGGCTACCGGCTCCAGCGTGCGAAAATGGCGGTCGGCAGCGTCAGCCCGCGCGTCTCCTCGCGCACGCCCAGCTCGCCGCATTCGACCGTGCCGCCCAGATCGCCGAGCGACTGGCGCAGCAGCTCGCCGATCGCCAGCGCCGACATGCGCACCGCATAGACGGTGAGGAACAGGAAGCGCGATTCGCTGTCGAGCAACTGCCGACAATCGGCGATCAGGCCGGGGAGGTGCTCCTCCAGCTTCCACACCTCGCCATTCGGCCCGCGGCCCCATTTCGGCGGATCGAGGATAATGCCGTCGTACCGCCGCCCGCGCCGAACCTCACGCGCGACGAACTTTGCGGCATCCTCGACCAGCCAGCGCACCGGCTTGTCGGTCATGTCGGACAGGGCGGCATTGCCGCGCGCCTGTTCGACCGATTTCTTCGACGCATCGACATGCACCACGCGCGCGCCCGCTGCCGCCAATGCCAGCGATCCGACCCCGGTATAGCCGAACAGGTTCAGACATTCCGGGTCGTTCGCCCCGTCGATCCGCCCCCGCATCCAGTCCCAGACCGGCGCCATGTCGGGAAAGAAGCCCAGATGACGGAACGGCGTGTTGCTCGCCGAAAAGCGCACCTCGCGCCAGGTCAGCGGCCAGTCGCGCGGGGGCTGTTTGAAGAACTGCCAGCGCCCACCGCCATCCTCGTCCGATCCCGGCACGAACTCGCCATGCGCGTCCCAGTCGGTGAGCGCGGGCGCCCACATCGCCTGCGGTTCGGGCCGGATGAAGCGATAGGAGCCATAGCGTTCGAGCTTGCGACCATGGCCGCAATCGATCAGCCCGTAGTCGCTCCACGGCTCGCCGATCAGCGCGATCGGGTCCATCAGGTGCGCGGCGTCGCGCGCTGCGCGATCCAGTCCGTTACCGCCGCGAACGTGGCGGGCAGGGTGACATAACGCTCCTCGCGCTCGAACAGGTCGCCGACGCGCGGGGGCAGCGTGGCACGGGTGCCGATCGCCCGCTCGACCGCATCGGGGAACTTGGCCGGGTGCGCGGTTGCCAGCGTCACCATCGGCGCGTCGATCCCGCTGTCGAGTGCGGCGGCAAGGGCAATGGCGGTGTGCGGGTCGATCGTCTGCGCGGCATGGTCGCACGCCCAGCGCATCGCCTGCGCCATGCGGTCGCCATCGACGCGTGCGCTCTGGAACAACCCCGCTGCCCCCTGCTGCTGCGCGTTGGTCAGCCGCATCGCGCGCGTCGCTTCGAACCCGCGCATCTGTGTCCCCAGCGCCAGCCCGTCACTGCCGCCCAGATCGTGCAGCAGCCGTTCGAAGTTCGAGCTGACCTGGATATCCATCGACGGGGTGGCGGTGGGGGTCACCGTCGCGCTCGAATAATCGCCGTTGGTCAGCGCGCGGTGCAGGATGTCGTTGACGTTGGTCGCGACGATCAGCTTTGCGATCGGCAGCCCCATCTGCGCCGCGACATAGCCGGCGAACACGTCGCCGAAATTGCCGGTCGGGACCGAGAAGGCGATCGCCTTGTCCGGCCCGCCCAGCCGCACGGCGGCGTAGAAATAATAGACCACCTGCGCCATCAACCGCGCCCAGTTGATCGAATTGACCGCCGACAGCCGGAACCGCCCCGAGAAACCGGGATCGTTGAACATCGCCTTGACCAGCGCCTGCGCCGTGTCGAAATCGCCCTCGATCGCGATATTGTGGACGTTGGGCGACAGCACGGTCGTCATCTGCCGCCGCTGCACGTCGGACACGCGGCCCGCCGGATGCAGCATGAAGATGTCGATATTCTCGCGCCCCGCCACCGCGTCGATCGCCGCCGACCCGGTGTCGCCGCTGGTCGCGCCGACGATGGTCAGCCGGTCGCTGGTGCCGGTCAGGAACTTCTCGAACAGCAGCCCCAGCAGCTGCAGCGCGACGTCCTTGAACGCCAGCGTGGGGCCATGGAACAGTTCCAGCAGCCATTGGTCATGGTCGAGCTGGACCAGCGGGGTCACCGCCTTGTGGCTGAACCGGCCATAGGCGGTGTCGCACAGCGAGCGCAGTTCGGCTTCGGACAGCGAATCGCCGACGAACGGCAGCATGATGCGCACCGCCGTCTCGGCATAGCTGAGGCCCGCCAGCGCCGCGATCTCGTCGCGCGTCAGCGTCGGCCACTGTGTCGGGACATACAGCCCGCCATCGCGCGCCAATCCGGCCAGCGTCGCGCCGGCGAAGTCGAGTTCGGGCGCATCGCCCCTGGTGCTGACATACCGCATGGCGCTGCCGGTTAGCGGCTGCGGCGACGAAGTGCCAGCAAGTATATGATGACCGCGGCCAAGGCGAAGGCGAACCACTGGATCGAATAGCCCAGGTGATTGTCGGGCAGGCTGGCCGGATCGGGCCGGCGGCTGGGCGACAGGCCGGGGGCGGCGATGTCCGACACGATCATCGGCGCAGGCGGCGCGACGTTACCGGTCATCCGGTCGAGTAGGGTGGGGCCGCCCGGCGCATGGCTGAGCGTGCCTGCCACCGCGCCGCCGGTCCAGACCGGGCGCAGCTTCGGATCGGTCGCGACGCCCATGTCGACGCCGAAGCGCTGCCCGGTGGGCGAGACGCAGGCGGCGATATGGCGATAGCCCGACATGCCGGTGGCGGTGCGGCCGGCGCCCATCGTCCACCCGTCGACCCGCGCACAGCTCGCCGTGACGCGCGCGAACAGCAGGTCGTCGGTGATCCGTGGCGGCAACGGCTGGGCCGGGCGGTCGAGATTGGCGACGGCGCGGGCGATCAGCGCGGCCTTTTCGGTGCGGCGCTGCAACTGCCACACGCCCAGCGCGACCATTGCGGCAACGGCAAGCAGGACGAGCAGGGTGGGGAGGATGGGCAGGCGTTTCATGGCCGGGGGTCGATCTTCCCTTCGCGTGCGGCGTTGCGATATTCGAGCGCCAGCAACACGCCCTTGGCCACCCGCAGCGACCCGACCACCCCGCCGATGGTCAGCGGGACCCACAGCACGACATGCACCCACCAGGGCGGCCCAACCTTCAGGTCGAGCCAGATGGCAAGGACGGTGACGATCCCGCCCAGGATCAGCGTCAGGAACGCCGCCGGCCCGTCGCCGACATTGAACGCGGTAAAATCGAGCGCGCAGGCGCTGCACCGGTCGGCAAAGGCAACGGGGCCACGAAACAAGGTCGTGGCCCCGCACCGCGGACACAGGCCGCGCACGCCGCAATCGAAAGGCGCGGGACCGCCCGCGCCCGTCTGCTCAGGCATCAGCCACCATGGATCGGTGCGCCCCAGCCGCCCCAGACATAGATGACGACGAACAGGAACAGCCACACGACGTCGACGAAGTGCCAATACCACGCGGCCGCTTCGAAGCCGAAATGCTGCTTGGGCGTGAAGTCGCCCTTGTACGCGCGGATCAGGTTGACGGCGAGGAAGATGGTGCCGACCAGCACGTGGAAACCGTGGAACCCGGTCGCCATGTAGAAGGCCGCGCCATAGTTCAGCCCTTTGAACGGCATCGGCGCGTGCATGTATTCATAGGCCTGGATGCACGAGAAGAGGGCGCCGAGCAGGACGGTGAGCCACAGCCCCTTCTTCACGCCGTCATTCTCACCCACGCCGATCGCGCCCCACAGGCCCTTCAGCTTGCCGCCGCGCTGGTTGTGGATCAGCGCGTGGTGCGCCCAGGTCACGGTGGTGCCCGACAGCAGCAGGATGAAGGTGTTGAGCAGCGGCAGTTCGAAGGCGTTCAGCACTTCGAGGCCGGCGGGCGGCCACTGCGCGGTGACGGCGGTATCGCCCGCCTCGATCAGCGCGGTGCCGCCGTCATGGCTCCACTGCACCGCAGCCGGGAACAGCGAAAAGTCGAACCACGACCAGAACCAGCCGACGAAGAACATCACCTCGGACGCGATGAACAGGATCATGCCATAGCGCAGGTGCAACTGCACCACCGGCGTATGGTCGCCCGCCTTCGCCTCGCGGATGACGTCCGCCCACCAGAAGCCCATGCAGGAGAGCGTCGCGATCAGCCCGGCGCCGAACACCAGGCCGCCCAGCGCCGCTTCGTTCATCCACATGATGCCGCCCGCCGCCAGCATGAGCGCGGCCATCGAGCTTGCCAGCGGCCAGATGCTGGGGGGCAGGATGTGAAAATCGTGGTTCTTCGCGCCTGCCATCATCCGTCCCTATTATGCGTCGCGCCTATGCTGGCACGTGTTTGCGCGCGATCCTAGCTCTTCGTCGCGGCCGAATCCACCGGGTAAAATGTATAGGACAGCGTGATCGCGCGAATGTCCTTCGCGTCCGGATCGGCCAGCATCTTGGGATCGACGAAGAAGATGACCGGCATCCGTATCTTTTCGCCGGGTTGCAGCGTCTGCTGGGTGAAGCAGAAGCACTGGATCTTCGTGAAATATTTGCCCGCCTGGCTGGGCGTCACGTTGAAGGTCGCGGTGCCCGTCACCGGGCGGCCCGACACGTTCTTTGCGGTGAAGAATGCCATGTCGCGCGCGCCGATATCGACCGTTTCCGACGCGCGTTCGGGCCTGAATTCCCAACCGAGCGCCGGGTTGGTGTTGGTGTCGAACCGGACCACCACCTTGTCGCCGATGCCGCCGGGTGCTTCCTGCCCCCGCTGGGTGGTGCCGTTGAAGCCGGTCACCTGGCAGAACATGCGATAGAGCGGAACGCTGGCGAACCCCACGCCCGTCATGCCGACGACGGCGGCGGCGGCGAACAGGGCGGTGCGCAGGTTCCGGGTCATGCGCCCATCCCGGCCCGGATCTTGACGATGGTGATCGCGAACATCAGCAGGACGAACGCGCCGAGCAGCCACGCCATCACCTTGGCCCGTTCGCGCTGGCGGGCCCGAATCCGGTCGTCGTGTTCGCTCATGCCAATACCCACCGGTCGGCGACCAGCGCGCCGAACATTGCAAAGAGATACAGGATCGAAAAGGCGAAGAGCCGCTTTTCGGGCTTCATCTTGTCGTCCTGTTGCGTCGAGCGCGTCGCGACCTGCACCGCCAGCACGCCGAAGGTGGCGGTGAGCAGGCAGGCGGCAATGCCATAAATCGCTCCGGTCAGCCCCAGCGGCCACGGCGCGACGGCAACGGCCGCCATCGGAATCGTGTAGAGCCCGATCTGCGTCCGCGTCACCCGCTCGCCCGCCACCACCGGCAGCATCGGCACGCCGGCATTGGCGTAGTCGGTCTTCACGAACAGCGCCAATGCCCAGAAATGCGGCGGCGTCCACAGGAAGACGAGGCAGAACAGCAGGAACGGCAGCAGCGCGACATCGCCGGTCGCCGCCGCCCAGCCGATCAGCGGTGGAAACGCCCCCGCCGCCCCGCCGATGACGATGTTCTGCGGCGTGCGGCGCTTCAGCCACACGGTATAGACCAGCACGTAGAACAGGATCGAGACGGTCAGGATGATCGCGGCGGGGATATTCACCGCCAGTCCCATCAGCACGACCGAGAAGATCGCGAGGCCGACGCCGAAATGCAGCGCCGATTCGCGGTCCATGCGGCCGGCAGGCAGCGGGCGGCCCTGTGTCCGCTTCATCTTCGCGTCGAGATCGGCCTCGTACCACTGGTTCAGCGCACCCGCCGCGCCTGCGCCGAGTGCAATGCACAGCACGGCGGTAAAGCCCAGCACCGGGTGGATCGGCACCGGTGCCGCCAGCATCCCGCACAGCCCGGTAAAGACGACCAGCGTCATCACCCGGGGCTTGGTCAGGGCCAGAAAGTCGCGCCAGTCGGCGGGCAGGGTAATCGTCTGCGCGGTCATCGCCGCCCTATATCGGGTTGTGGCGGCGGGGGAAAGTGCGCCGCCGCGCGCCGATGCCTACGCGTCCCTACTGGCGTTGGCCTTCACCTCCGACGACCTTCGGCTGCATGTCGCGCAGCAGCTTCATGCCGGTCTGGCCCTGCGCCAGCGCCGCCTCCCTGAGCGCGATGTCCACCCGGCACACATCCTCGTGCGTGCCCAGTCGCGAGAGGGCATTGCGCACTCGATCTTCGGGCAAGCGGGTACGGCGCAGCAGGTCATCGATGATCGAACCGTGGATCGTGAACCGGTCTTGCAGGCTGGTCGGTCGGCCATCCGACATCAGGATCGCCCGATGGACCAAATTCGTCTGTCGCTCGCGGGTAAGAGGGGTCAGCAGCATGTTGCCCGCCGGAAAGGAGAAGTCGTCGCAACGGGTCGGGTTGGTCGAAAGAAGCGCCTTTTTCGCATCGATCTCGAACCTTGCGATGTCCCGCAGCAACCCGTCGTCCGCCCGGGCAAGGCCGGACAAGAGGCGGGTACGCAACAGGTCCTGGATCGTCTGCCGTGCGCGTCGTTCCTCGCCGTTGCTGTTGATCGCCGCGGTCGTCGATCGGATTGCCGTTGCCAGGTCGGGGTTGCGCTCCGCGACCCGACGATGGTCGAGGTCGGTCAGTTCGCGCGCGATCTGGTCGGGATCGGCGACATAAGCGATCCGGGGCGGCACACTGGGCACCGTGTCCGGCTCTCCGTTGCCTGATAGCGCGAGGCGCAGGACGGTGATGATGATGAAGAGGACAAGCCCGATCGGTACGCGGCCGATCGGGTTCGGGGCGTCGACCTCCGTCACCCGCAGCGGCTCCAGCCAGGTTTCGACCATCGGGAATCGGTCGCGGATCAGCGTCAGCAGTTCGCGGCGGGGTGCCCGCGGGTTCCATAGCGGTGCACGCCCGTCAGCGCGGTTGAGCTCGCGCCATGCCCGGTGGAACCGGTGCCGGGGATCGTCGAGCAACGCGACGAAGCGGGTCGCCCCGATCCGCTCGACGATGACCTGCGCATCGGCGGACAGGGCATAATCGTTACGCCGGTCGATCCAGCCGAACGCCGCCGCAGCAGGTTCGAGCAGCGGGTCGCTGCGGGGCACGCTCGCCGCCAGCGTCTCGGCGAACCAGCGCTCCGCGCCGGCGGCGAAATCGACCTGTTCCAGCCGTGGATCGGCCAGCAGCGTGCGGCCGTGACGATCGATGTCGGCCAGTTCGTCGGGGGTGGGCGGGGCGTCGTGACCGGGGGACAGCAGGGATTCGAGCGCGTGGAAATGCGCGTTCATCGCCTCGGCCAGCGGGTCGGCCTCGGGCGCGGGGTCCAATTCAGGCTCCTCTTCGGCGACTACCGGCTCGACCGCTACCGGTGCGTCCGGCTCGGCGGCGCGGGCCAGCGCGGCGTCGCGCGCATCACGCAGCGCGGCGAATCCGTCCGGATCGGCATCGACGTCCATCGCCTTCAACCGCGCGGCATAGGCGCGGCGAATCGTCCCGCGATCCGTCGTCGGGTCGCAGTCGAGGATCGCCCAGATGCCGTATTTCACAGGAACCGTTCGCCCTCGATCTGGTCGAGCGCCGCGCCGAACGCGGTGCGCGCCTCGGCGATCGACCGTTCGTCCTGCGTCGCCAGCACGCTTTCGAACTGGCCGAGCATCTGGCCGATCGCGGCGCGGGTATCGCCGAGGAAGGATTCATACGCCCGCCGTGCACGCGCCATCAGCGCGGCATTGACCGCATCGTCGCGCGGATGGACCTTCAGCGCGGCCAGCGCCGCGCGGCGCTTCTCGATCTCGGCGGGGGCGGGCGCGTCCTCGTCGTCGACGATCACCAGGTTACGGGTCATGCCCGTTTCCGGCACGGCAAGGTCGACCTCCAGCAATCCCGAACTGTCATAGCTGAAGCGGCATTCGATCGACACGGCACCCGCCGGACGCCGGGGAACCTCGATGGTCGCCTCGCCCAGCTTGACGTTGCCCGCGACCTCGCGCGCCTCACCCTGATAGATGCCGAACTGCACCCGGCGCTGGTTGTCGACAACCGTCGAGAAGCTCGACACCCGGCTGATCGGCACCGCCGAATTGCGTTCGATGATCGGCGAGAACAGCCCGGTGCGAAAGCCGCCGCGCCCGTCGGGTTCGCTGGTGTCGACGCCCAGCGTGAACGGGCAGACGTCGGTCAGCCGGATTTCGTCCAGCCCCGCATCGCGCGCCAGCAGCCCGGCCTGCACCGCCGCGCCCATCGCCACGGCATGGTCGGGATGCACCGTGGTCGCGGGAAAGCGGCCGAACATGCGGGTTACCGCACGCCGGACGATCGGCATCCGCGTTGCCCCGCCGACCAGCACGACTTCGGACAGGGCGGCGGCGGCAATGCTGCTGTCGCGTAGCGAGCGCAGGACGGGCTCGCGAATCCGCTGGAGCAGGGCGGCGGCATGTTCCTCGAACGCGGCGGCGGTGACGGGGACGCTGAGCGCCGTATCCCCCACCGTGACCGACAGGTCGGCCGAGTCCGCTTCGCTCAGCGCGCGGCGGCACCGTTCGGACGCCTGCGCCAACAGCGCTGTCGCTCGGTCGGGCGGCAGCCTGGCGAGCAGCCCCCCGGGATCGAGCGTGGCGCGGGTCAGGTCGATCAGGCAATCGTTGAAATCATCGCCACCCAGCCGGTTGTCGCCGGCCGAGGCCCGCACCTCGATCACGCCGTCGAACATCTCGACGATCGACACGTCGAACGTACCGCCGCCCAGGTCGAAGACGAGGAAGGGTTCGCGGTCGCCCCGGTCGGCGATGCCATAGGCGAGCGCGGCGGCGGTCGGTTCGTTGATGAGCCGCTTGATCGGCAGCCCGGCCAACTCGCCCGCGCGCCTGGTCGCCTTGCGCTGGCGGTCGTTGAAATAGGCGGGAACGGTCACGACCGCGCCGGTCACGGTGTCGCCGGTGAACGCCTCCGCGTCGCGTTTCAGGCTGGCGAGAACCAGCGCCGACAGCGCCTCCGCATCATAGTCGCGCTTCGCCAGCCGGGCGGTTTCGCGCGTGCCGATCCGCCGCTTGAAACTGGTGACGGTGCGGTCGGGATGCGTCGCCATCCGGTCACGCGCGGCACGGTCGACCAGCACCGCGTCATCGTCGCCGATGCTGACGGCGGAAGGGGTCAGATAGTCCCCCAGCGCGTTCGGGACCATGACCGGCTGGTCGTCCCGCCACAGGGCGCAGGCGCTGTTGGTGGTGCCAAGGTCAATGCCGACGATCATGTCCCACCCCGTTTCGATGCCGCACCGGATGTAGCGTGTGGCCGGCGACAGGCAATGTTGGATCGCGACCACAGCGTTAACCAACTGGTATCCACCTGTACCCTAAGCCTTCCCTGCTAAGGACAATCGGTCCGGGGGGATGCGGGGATGCGTAAGAGCGGATTTTTGCTGGCGGCAAGCGCCTGTGTGACGGTGGCGGCACCGGTTTCGGCGCAGGGGTTGCGAGGCGTCGTGCCCACCGCCGGGGACAAGGCTGATGCCAAGCCCGCCGAGGATCAGTCCGCCAACACCGCCGACATCATCGTCACCGCGACTCGCCGTTCGCAGCGCCTGTCGAATGTGCCGATCGCGGTCAGCGCCTACAGCACCGCCGCGCTCCAGAATTCGGGCGCGACCGACATCCGCCAGATGGCGCAGCTCTCGCCGTCGCTGATCGTGTCCTCGACCGGATCGGAGGCGAACGCGACCGCCCGTCTGCGCGGCATCGGCACCGTCGGCGACAATCCCGGTCTCGAAAGCTCGGTCGCGGTGTTCATCGACGGCGTCTATCGCAGCCGCACCGGTTCGGGCCTGAACGATTTGGGCGAAGTCGAACGGATCGAGGTGCTGCGCGGGCCGCAGGGCACGCTATCGGGCCGCAATTCGTCGGCCGGCGCGATCAGCATCTATACCAAATATCCCTCGTTCGACTTCGGCGGCTATGGCGAGGCGACCTACGGCAATTTCAACGCCGTACGCCTCGCCGGTGCGCTGACCGGGCCGATCGTGAAGGACAAGCTGGCCTTCCGCGTCGATGGCGTGTTCGCCAAGCGCGACGGTTTCTACCGCGATGTCGTCAACAACACCGATTATAACGACCGCAACCGCTATTTCGTGCGTGGGCAGCTGTTCTTCCGCCCCACCGACGAGTTCTCGATCCGGCTGATCAGCGACTATACCTATCGCAACGAAAAATGCTGCGGTGCGGTCTATCTCGACACGCAGGAAAAGCTCGATCCGACGCCGGGTGTCGCGGGCGACTATGTCCCCGCCGCGCAGAACCGCATCGTCACGATCCTGCGCAGCCTGGGCGGCGTGCTGCCCAGCAACGGCGACCCGTATAACCGCCAGATCGCGAACTCGCGCGGTCGCGCCTATTCCAACGTGACAAAGGATTATGGCGGCTCGGCGCGGATCGGCTGGACCTTTGCCAATATGCAGCTAATTTCGATCAGCGCCTATCGCGAATACAAGGCGGGGGGTGCCGCCGATCTCGATTACGGCAGCGTCGACATCGGCTACCGCGCCGACGACGGCAACGCCTATCGCCAGTTCCGCACCTTTACGCAGGAAACGCGGCTGAGCGGCGGGCTGTTTGGCAACCGGCTCGACTGGATGGTCGGTGGCTATTACGCCCATGAAAAGCTGCAGGTCGCCGACAATCTCCGCTTCGGGACCGATTTCGGTGCCTTCGCCGCCTGCCGCCTGGTGGCGACGATCAACCCGCTGGAGGCGCTGCGCACCCCGCGTGCCTCGGGTTGCCTCAGCGCGGTGGGGCGCGCCGCGCTGACCCCGGCGGTGGGGCCCACGATCATCGCGGGCATCGATCGCCTGTCGACGCTGAACGACCTTGGCAGCATCCGCGATACCTATGACCAGACCAGCAGCAACTATGCGTTCTTCACCCATAATATCTTCAAGGTGACCGACACGCTCAGCCTGACCGGCGGCCTGCGCTACACCAACGAACACAAGCAGCTGAACGCCAGCTTCGTGAACAACAACACCGTCTGCCCGGCACAACAGGCGGCGCTGGGCCCGCTGCTCGGCAGCAGCAACGCGACGCTGCGGTCGCTGGCGGCGGGGATCATCACGCTGACCTGTACCGGCAATTCGACCGCCGCGCTGACCGGCGTGCCGATCCGCGATTCGTTGCGAGAAGGGCAGGTTACGGGCACGACCGTGCTGTCGTGGAAGCCGGTGCCCAGCACCTTGCTCTATGCGTCCTATGCGCGTGGCTACAAGGCGGGCGGCTATAATCTCGATCGTTCCGACCTGACGGCAAACGTCTTCGCCACGCCGACCGCCGCCAACGCATCGAACCTGCGCTTCGACCCGGAAACGGTGCAGGCGTTCGAAGTCGGCGTGAAGTACAGCTCGGCCAAGTTCACCGCGAATCTGGCCGCGTTCCGCTCGGCCTTCCGCAATTTCCAGCTGAATACGTTCAACGGCACCAACTTCATCGTGCAGAACATCAGTTCGTGCAGCGATGCGCTGGGCGGGGCCGATCGCGACAATGATTCCACCACCGGCCGCTGCACCGGCAAGGTCGGCGCGGGCGTCGTGACGCAGGGCTTCGAACTAGAGGCCGGCGCCTATCCCGCGCCGAACCTCGCCTTCAACTTGGGCTATACCTATGCCCACACGCAATATCGCCGGAACTTGATCGGCAGCGAATCGGGCGAGCCGCTGAACGCCGCGCTGTTCCTGCTGCCGGGTAACCAGATGTCGAACGCGCCGCGTCACACCATCACCAATTCGGCGGTGTGGACCCCGGCGGTGTCGCGCAACCTGACCGCGCTGTTCTACGTCGATAGCCGCTTGTCGAGCGACTATAACACCGGGTCCGACCTGTTCGCCGAAAAGGAGCAGGACGGCTTCTTCCTGATGAACGCCCGCATCGGCCTGCGCGGTCCCGAACAGCGTTGGGCGATCGAATTCTGGGGACAGAACATCCTCGACACCGATTATCAGCAGGTCGCCTTCGCCGCCCCGTTCCAGGGATCGGGCAGCGTGTCGCAGGTAACCCGCTTCGGATCGCCCGCCTTTGCGGCGGGCAATGCGATCACCTCCTCCTACCTCGCCGAACCGCGCACCTACGGCATCACGCTGCGCTCGCGGTTCTGACATGATTGTTTTGTTTCCAACGGATCGGCTCCGATGAAGATACCGCGTAAGCTCGGCCTGTCGTTCCTGACGATCAACGCTTCGGCGGCGGTGGTCATGCTGGTGTTCCTTGCCAGCATCCTGATGATCGCCAGGACGACCGAGCGGAACAACCACAGCCAGGACGTCTATGCAAAGGCATTGACGCTGGAGACCGCGATCCTGCGCCAGAACAGCCAGTTTCGCGGCTTCCTGGTGACCGGCGACCCGACCTACCTCAAATCCTATGAGGAAGCGCGGGTCGAGTTCGACGCGACGGCGGTCGAGCTGGCGGCGATGCTGACGGTCGCGTCGGAACAGGCCGAGCTGGCCGAGGCACGGCGCGAGACGCTGGCATGGCGGCGCAACTGGGGCGACCGGCTGATCGCGCGTGTAAAGGCGGGCGAGCGCGACGCCGCGCAGGAAGAAGTGCGCGGCGCGGGGGCAAAGGTGCTGGTGAGCAAGATCGCGCTGCCGCTGCGCGCGCTGCGTGCCACCGAAACCGACGCGATGGCGGGACATGCCGACGATCAGGCGGGGGCGATCCGCATGGCGCTCATCGCGCTGGTCGTGGGCGGCATCGCCCTGATCGCGATCGCGGTCACCTTGGCACGGTTGCTCAGCCGGCAGATCGCCCGGCCGATCACGACGCTGACCCAGGCGATGGCCGACCTTGCCAATGGCCGCCACGACATCGCCGTAGATGCGGCGGGGCGTACCGACGAACTGGGCGACATGGCGCGCGCGGTGCTGGTGTTCCGCGATACCGCCACGGCCAAGCTGGCCGACGATCGCGACCGCGAAGCGGCGATGACCGCGATCGGCGGGGGCTTGCGCAGCCTGTCGCAGGCCGACCTGACCGCGCGGCTGGCCGATGTGCCCGCCGCCTTCCGCGTGCTGTCGGACGATTTCAACCTTGCCACCGCCAGCCTTGCCCAGGTGCTGGGCGATGTCCGGGGCAGTGTCGATTCGATCAAGCTCAATTCGGGTGAGATCGCGCAGGCCGCCACCGACCTTGCCGAGCGTACCGAGCGCGAGGCGGCGGCGTTGCAGCAATCCTCCTCCGCGCTGGACGACGTGACCCGTTCGATCCGCGAAGGCGCGGTCGCGGCGACCGAGGCGAGCGGGGCGATGGCCGAGACGCGCGGCGAGGCCGAACGTGGCGATGCGGTCGTGCGACAGGCGATCGCGGCGATGCACGGCATCGAACAGGCCAGCGACGAGATCGCACAGATCATCACCCTGATCGACGGGATCGCGTTCCAGACGAACCTGCTGGCGCTGAACGCCGGAATCGAAGCGGCGCGGGCGGGCGAGGCGGGCAAGGGCTTTGCCGTCGTCGCGTCCGAAGTCCGCGCGCTGGCGCAGCGTTCGGCCGATGCCGCGACCGAGGTGAAGACGAAGGTGAAGGCCGCGTCGACCCATGTCGGCGCCGGCGTGGAACTGGTCGAGCAGACCGGCGAGGCACTGGCGCGGATCATCGAGCGGGTGGCCGGGGTCGGCGGTTCGATCGACGCGATCGCGCGCCAGTCGGATCATCAGGCGACCAGCCTGGGCCAGATCAACGTCGCCATCGCTGAAATGGATGCGATGACGCAGCAGAATGCGGCGATGGTCGAACAGACCTCCGCCGCCTCGCGCCAACTGGTCGAGGAGGCCGAGGCGCTGGCCCTGTCGGTCGCCGCCTTTTCGATCGACACGCCGGCTACTGCCGACGCCTCCGCGCCGCGTGCGGCGGCGAATGTCACGCCGTTGCAGCCCAAGCGGTCGCAGCGTCGCTGGGTAACCCCGCCCGAGCCCGCGCCGCTCAAGGTCGCCAATGACGACTGGGATGCGTTCTGATCATCATGGCAGGACCATTGGCCCGGCAGGCGCAGGTCGTGCGCGCCTTGGGCTCTTCCTTCGTCGCGGCGATCCTCGATGCCGGTGAACGACAACTGCACCGCGCGCCGCTGACCGCGCGGCGGATCGACGACTGGCCGGGCGATCCGGCGGCGGATGCATTGGCGATGCGCTTCAACGGCGCGTTGCATGCGCTGGCGCGGCGCGGGGATCGCCCCGCGCTGTCGACGCTATACGCCACGCGTACCGGCGATTTCGACGGCGTGATCGGCGATACGATGGCGCAGGCCGATGCCTTCATCGCCGACTGGATGCGCGAACCGCCCCAGACCAACGAGGTCGCCCGCAGCGCCGCGATCATGGCCGCGCTGATGACGCTGCGCGCCGACGTCGATCTGCCGGTCGAACTGCTCGAATTGGGTGCCAGTGCCGGTCTCAACCTCAATCTCGGCCGCTATGCGTTCGATCTGGGCGGGGTGCGTGTCGGCGATGCCGCGTCGCCGGTCCGGATCACGCCCGAATGGCGCGGTCGCCCACCGCTGGCCCACCCGGTCGAGATCGTCGGCGCGGCCGGCGTCGACCTGCGGCCGCTGATCGTCGGCGATCCGGCGGCGCAGGAGCGGCTGATGGCCTATGTCTGGGCCGACCAGCCCGAGCGGGCCGAGCGGCTGCGCCACGCGCTGGCGATCGCCCACGCCCATCCGCCGCGGGTGGAGCGCGACGATATCGCCCACTGGCTGCCACAAGCCTTGTCGCGGCCGGCCGTCGCTGGCACCTGTCGGGTCGTCGTCCACGCGATGTCGCTGCAATATTGCGATGCCGCCACCCATGCGACCGTCGCCGAAGCGCTCGCCACCGCCGATACGCCGATCGCCCGCATCGGCTTCGAATGGACCGAGGCGCGCGATGCCGTCCACCTGACGCTCACCACCTACCCGGACGGGCGCACGCGGCATCTGGCGACCTGCCATGCCTATGGCCACTGGATCGACTGGCACGGCCCGACCGGCGGCTGAGCGCCGCCCCGCGGCCGTCAGCGCAGGATGATATCGGCGCCGTGCTTGTGCGCGCGGATTTCCGCTTCGGTCAGGCCGTTGATCTCATGTGGAAAGATCAGCCAGTCGCTGGTCCGGTGCACGAAGAAGTCGGGGGCGAGGTCGGTCACGTTGCGCGACGGCTTGTAATAAACGGTCGCGACCTTCAGTTCGTCCGGCAGGCGATCCCCGCACCGGTCCCGCAACTCGCCCAGCACCGCGCGGATCGACCGGCCGGAATCGAACACGTCGTCGATCAGCAGCAGGCGATCCCCGCGCGTCAGCACATCGACCAGATAGCCCAGGCCATAGACGCGCACTTCCGCCTCCTGCTGGTCGATGCCGGTATAGGATGCGGTACGGATCGCGATATGGTCGCTCTGCACGCCGCGATATTCCAGCAGTTCCTGCACCGCGATGCCGACCGGCGCGCCGCCGCGCCAGATGCCGACGATATGCGTCGGGCGAAACCCGGCATCGAACACCTGATTGGCGAGGCGGAAGGAATCTTCCAGCAGGCGATCGGCCGACAGATAGACTTTGGCGCTCAAGAAATATCCATCCTGATTGGGGCGAGGGGGCATGCCCCTCGCGCGACCGAACGGTCGCCGGGTCCATCGGGATCATCGATCGAACGGAAGGTATCGCTGGATGCCCCGTGAGGACTACGAATTACCCATAATCGTAAGGGGCTACGTTGGCTACCCTATCTGCTCTTTGCATAAATCTCCCCTTATGTCGGGATGAGTTTGGCTAACCTTTTATGCCTTGAGCGATGGGTACGGAAGTCCGCAAACCGACGATCTGGCTAGACCGCTCGAGTATCGCGGGGAGTAGTCGGCGTTCGTGCAAAGTTGGGTTGGTGACCCATATGCGGACAATCGTAAGGCGCCGCTGCAATGCCGAGAACGGACGTTTGTTCAGGGGCTCGTTCAACCCTACGAGCTCCTTCCAAACTGCCGCCTTTCACCAACTTTTGGGGGCGAGGGGATACGTTCGATGTCGATCCGCCACGGACCCCTTTGAGTTCGGGATCGAGATGGTTGAAGGTTAGCGTATGGCCGACCATACCCGCTTCTGCACGACGCCGAGACGACATTGTCTCGTCGTGGCCGGCATTGCCTCTCTGCTGATTCTTGGAGGTGCCGCCCCGGCGCCCGCCGCGGACCCGGTCGGACGACCGCTGACGATGGACGACCTGCTGGACCGGCAGACTCTGGACCGCACAACAACCTCGCCCGACGGCGAGTGGGTCGCTGCCGTAATCCGGCGCGGGGCTAAGCCGGGCGAGGCGTATGGCCGCACCTCCTACGAAGTCGACGCGACGCGCTCTGACGTGTGGCTGCTCTCTACGCGCACAGGCGAGCGACGCCGTATAACCGATGGCGCTGCCCGCGCTGCTGGCTTCTGGTGTGCCACTTGGTCGCCTGACGGGCGGCGACTCGCGATGCTGTCCACCACGCCGGAGGGTGACGAGCCGCGCGGGGGCGACAACGTGCGACTCTACGTCTGGGAACGTGACACCGGCGCGCTGCGGCGGCTAGGTAACTGGCCGGTCATAACCCAGTCCCGCTACGGCAGCCCACTCGATCAGCTCGATCTACGCGGCGGCGCCCGAGGTGCAGGCGATGGAGCGGACGCGGCTCACGCCTGCAGTGTGGGTTTGCTACCCGAGAACGCACCTTTCCTATGGCTGGACAGCCAGCGGCTGCTGATCGCCACGCTCGCAGCCGGTGAAGTGTCAGCGGCCGTGGGGCACTACACCCGTCCCTATCGCATCGCCTCCGCCGACGCTGCCCGCCTACGCGACGGCATGGAGCCGACGGGGAGCGCAGTGGCGAGCGGCGCCGCGCGCACGTCCGATGCTGCGATGAACGCGAGAGTGACCTTCCGCGTCGCGGATGCAGCTACCGGCGCAGCCTTCGCGGTCGCGGCTGTGCCCACCTACCCTTTCCGCGGCGCGCTCACCGCTTCGGTGTCGCCTGACGGTCAGCGGTTTGCGGTGCTGGCAACGGTTGGCGCGCTGCCGCCAGTGGAGGGGCGGATTTTTCCCCACCCGCGGTTTGAGGAATGGTCACTCGAGCGGCGGCTCGGCTTCGCAGACCTCGTGCCTGGCAAGGCGGTGCGCTGGGTGACAATGCCCGCCGCCGCACGCCTGCCGCTGGAACTCTACGGTTGGTCGCCCGATGCGCGTGCAGTCGCTTTTCGCGCTCGAGACGACGCATACGCAACCGAGACGCCCTTGTTCACCGCTCGCGCGGACACCGGCGGTGTAACGGCGGCGGGACGCCGATCGGTTGGAGGCGAAGCGACCGGCATAGTGCGCCCACTTCCGGCGGGAGCGCTTTGGCTCGATCGCCGCCGGCTCGCCGCGCGAGGCCCTGACGGTACGTGGACGGTGGTCGAGGGGCAAGATGAGATGCCGGCCACTGTGCCCACCGGGGTCGCGGCGCCCGACCGGCTGCTACGCGCGGCCGACGGGGCGCTGGCGGCGTTGTCAGGACAAACCCTGCTGCGGCTCGATCCCAGGCAGGGGTTCGTGAAGGTCGCCGATCTGGGCGGCGGAGCGTTCGTGCCACCGGCCGACGACGGCACCGTCTCGCCTGGACGACCACTGGTCGTCCTTAACCGTCTCGGCGCCCCCCAGTCGCTGGCAACGCTCGACCTCGTCACCGGGGCGCTCGGCATCCCCTTTCCGGTACCGGCGGGCCAACCGTTGGCCACCGATCCCGCCCATCCGTCGCTGCTCTACCTGGTGAACGAGGGGAGTGGGCAATACCTGCGCCGAGGTAGCGCCGTCGGCACCAGCACCGAATTGCTTGCGCTCAACACCTATCTCGACGCGGTGAACTGGGGCCAGCGGCGATTGATTGCCTATGATGCTGCGGACGGGACAAAGCTCAACGGTTCGCTGATCCTGCCGCCGAACTATCGCGCGGGACAGCGCCTGCCGCTGCTCGTGTGGGTCTATGGCGGCTATCAGGTGCCCGCCGACCTGAACGGCGACTACATGACCGGGCGGGACATGCCTGGCATGTATAACCTCTACCTCTACGCCGCACGCGGCTACGCAGTGCTGGTGCCGTCAATGCCGTTGGGACCACGCGACGGAAAGCGCGACGTCTATACGGAACTGCCGAAGGGCGTGCTACCCGCGGTGGACAAGGTCGCGGCGCTGGGCGTCATTGACCCGGCGCGCGTCGGCGTGTTCGGGCAGAGCTACGGCGGCTATAGCGTCATGGGGCTGCTTGGGCAGACGCGTCGCTTCCGCGCGGGCGTTGCGATTGCAGGGATTAGCGAGCTTGTATCGAACTGGGGCCAGTTCGATCCCACCGCGCGCGGCTATCCCGGCATCGAGCACGAAAAGAGCACAAACCTCGGCATGACCGAGCTGTTCGGTCTTCATGCCCTGCCCTGGATCGACCCCGATGGCTACCGACGCAGCTCGCCGCTTAGCTTTGTGAACAAGGTGGAGACGCCGTTGCTTCTGCTACACGGCGAGTTTGACACCCGCGGCGCCCCGACACAGGCCGAGCTTTTCTTTCAAGGCCTCTACTCGCGCGGGCGGACGGCCGAATTGGTCCGCTACGGTGGCGAAAGTCACAGCCTTCACCAGTCGCCCGCCAACGTGCGCGACGTGTTCGAACGAACAGTCGCCTGGTTCGACCGCTTCCTGCAACCGGTCAACGGTGACGCCGGCTCTGTCAGCGGTCCCTAGACCCAAAGCCGGACGCTCAGGCGGTTAACATCTGTTTCCCGGTTCGGACGCTCGTTCATCGATCTCGTAGCTGTCCGTCATCTGGTTCATGCGGCGTCAGACGACGATGCAAGGGATGGCGAACCCATCCGGTCGCGCGATGAGCCTTCCCGGTCCGAACGGCTACTCCGCCGCTCTGAGCTCGGGCACCAGTCCCATCAGTTCGTCATACGGCCGCACCTTGGCGCCCTTCGACTTCGTAAGCGAAGGCTTGGCGAAGACGATCACGTACTCGTGCACGTTTTTGAACAGGAAGTTGGGCGGGTACGGATAGCTTCCGAAAATGGGGCGCTGCCCGTTCGCCGAACCCCATCTGCCCCCGGTGCCGTCCTTGGACCAGATGATCTCGTTGATCATCACGAGGCCAAGTTCACGGAGCATAACGCCGATGTCGGTGCTCAGCGGGAACGTCAGCAGGCCATGATCGGTCATCTGGTTCACGTTGGCCGTGACGACGCAGAGCTTGCGGCCGGGCCGCAGCACTCGTGCGCACTCCGCGAAGACCTGCCGGAGCTCGCCAAGGAAGTCGACGTAGCTTCCGGCGGTGCCGATGTCGCTGGGCTTGCCGCCGTAGTCGGCCTTGTCCCAATAGGGGGGGCTAGTGACGATTAGATCGACGCTTCCATCCTGCAGCCGGGACAGGTCGCGGGAGTCGCCCAGCACTGCCTCAAAGTCCGGTCCGTCGAGGTCCTCCTTCTTCAGTCTCGCCTTCATCTCGGCGACGTACTTGCGGTTCTGGTCGAAGCAGACCGCTCGCCGTCCCTCGCGACGCGCGGCGACCGCAGTGGAGCCCACGCCGCCGAACGGATCCAGCACCGTCTCCCCCCAGAAGCTGAAGAGCTTGACGAGGCGCTTCGGTATCTCGACCGGAAACGTTGCGGGATGGAGCTCGTGGCTGACGTTCGCGATGCTCCACACCGTCTTAGTGTACTCGCGCCACTCGTCCTTGGTGAGTGCGCTGAGCGCCTTTACTTCGGCGGTCGGCTTCATCGAGTTGCTCCTGGAACGAAACTGGTGCGGGATAGCCTGACGGTCCCGTCGATCGAGACGATCTGGCGCTCGAAGTCGGCAAGCAGATCGGCGGTGCCCGGGCCGGCTCCGAGTCGCGCCGCGAGCAGCCGGTCGATCTCCGTGCGGACCCCGGCGATCTCGGTAGGCCGGAAGGCGATCGTCAGCTTGCCCCGATTGACGCTCTGGATCGAGTCCTCCTGCAATCCCGCCCATGCCGCCCGTCCGGCCGCGGCCAGACGAGCGCGATCGTCGGGTGAGAAGCGCACGTTCAGCAGAGGGCACTCGGACAGGAACCAGGCCGGGACGTGGAAGCCGTCGCACTCAACGTGCCAGAGCCAGAACGCCATCCGCGAGACTAGCAGAGCCGTGACCACGTCCGCCTCCTCCGCATCGGCGCACGACAGGCGGTGCACGCCGCTGGCGCTCATCTCCCCGGCACCCGCGGGAAGCGCGGGCAGTCCTCGATAGACGTTCAGGAAGTTATACGCCGTTCCAGCCACGAAGACGCTCGACGGCGAGGTGTCGCCCGCGATCTCCGACGGCGTCGTTCGATCCGCCTCGGCCCTCGCCCCTGCGCGTAGCCGATGGGCGTCCAGGAGGCGATACAGGGTCGCTTCCGCGGAGGATCCGAGCTTCGGCACGAGGCGGCCAATCGCGGAGTCCTCGAGCGGGACGGCTCGGTCCTCGGTAAAGATGGAAGCGCGCGACCGGCTCGTCCACTTCAACAGTCGGCTGGTGCGGATGTCGGCCGGCGTCGCTCCGGGACGCCTCGTCGCGATTGTCGCCCGCGTCTTAGCCTCCTCGCCGAAGAGGGCGTGCGGCTGCCGGTCGAAGAAGAGTAGCGTCCACTGCCCGCCGGCAGCCGCCATGCGGGTCCTGCACCGCCTGTGGTCCGCGGTGCGGTTGGCTCCGAGCGACAGCGGAACCACCATGGTCGTTGCGTCGCGCTCGCCGTGCGCCACGCACCACGACAGCTCCACGAACGGCAGGTACATCGCGCCGGTGGCTCGGCCGTCCGAGGTCGTCGCCCCGGATGCGGAGCCCGCTCCGTACGGCGGATTGCAGATCATGCGCAGAGGACCGTCGCTCGGTGCCAGCGCCGCCCGCATGTCTCCCCGCCGCGAGCGGCTGATCGAATTTACCGCGTGCATATTGTCCCGGATGGCACGCCATGCCCGCAGCGGTTCGCGCACCCGGTCCGCCATCTCCGAGAGGATGACGAAGGATGCGAAGTCGCATGCCTGGGGAGAGATGTCGCATCCGATCAGCCGGGTCGCTGCGAAATCGACCGCGTCGACGGTTCCGGAGACGATCCGTCTCCTTAAAACGGCGGCCAGGAAGACGCCGCTTCCGACGGCTGGATCCAGCCACCACTCTCCCGCTTCCGGCTCGTCGGAGGCGATCGTCGAGACCATGAAGTCGGCGACGTCCGCCGGCGTGTAAAAGGAACCGGCTTTCTTCCGCTCCGCTCTTTTACCTTCGAGGCCGCCGTCGCGCATGACGTCCAGGCGGGTCGTGCGTCCGTAGGTGTCGAGCAGGTACGGCAGGAAGCGCTGAAGGCTGGGATCACCGGCGAGCGGCGCGAGCGCGAGTGCGACAGCCGCCGCGCTTTCCGCCTCGATCGGCGACCCGAACCATTCCGACGCGCGCGTGGGGTCAGCATGCAGGCCCGTGCGTGCCATGTCGACGAGCAACAGTGCGGTGATTGCCCATGCTGCGCGCATCCTCTCGTCGCCCTGGATTTCGTCATGTCGTCCGGCACCGGCGAGCCATGCCGCACCGGCACCAAGCGATGACGCGGCGTCGACCGCAGCAAGCACGTGCTGCCGGCGCGGCGCCACCTGTCCTTCGAGGGAGCGTCCGTTTCGCGGCGCCGCGATGGCCTGCATAGCCGTCACCCTTCGTCTTCGGCGATGGACGCCAGCGAACGATCTAGCCACCGTTCCTGCATCTCGCGGGCCACCAACTCGCCGGCGCATGCAGACTGCGATCGACCGAGAACCGCCGCGCGCTCCCGGAAGCGTTCCGCGCGCGCGCCGTCGATGTATGTCGACACCTTAGCCCCCCTGGGCTGGACCACGGGCGGACGCGCTTCTCGACCGAGTCGCTCGATGCGGAGCTCGCGGGCTATCAGGAGCGCGAGGAGCGAGGACGAACTCGGGACGCCGAGCTCCGCGGCGTAGGCCTCGAAGTTCCGATGCACGTCAGGACTTACATAGGCGTGAACCGCCGATCTCGCGCTGCCATCCGGGATACTGCACCTCATATAGAGGTGAATATATGACTCATTACGAGGTGTCAACTTGGTTCCTTATTTGTTCCTGGGATTGTTTCTGTCAATCCTCTCGTGCAGACTTCCACTCATCGCGAGCGGCGTCACCGAAGGTCGGAGCGTCTACGTGATCCATGTCCGGGAGGATTGACGATGCTTGTGACTCAGTTCGGCAACGAGGCCTTCGCCGACGTGCTGCGCCGTGAGATCGCGTCGGCGGATCGGATAGACGTCGCGACGGCATGGGTCAGGGCGTCCGGCATGGCCCTGCTGTGGGGACCTCTCGAAGCCTTTCTGCGACGAGGGGGCAGCCTGCTTGCCATCGTCGGCCTCGATGGCGACAACACGTCCCGGGAAGGATTGGAGGCTCTGCTCGCGCTGGATGGTGACGTCGAGCTGTGGGTCCGCCACAACGAGGCGGGGCCGATCTTCCATCCTAAGCTCTACGCCTTCCGCGACGAGGCGCAGAGCCGGATCTACGTCGGTTCGAACAATCTTACCGCCGCCGGCCTCGTGGGGAACGAGGAGGTGTCCGCCCTGCTGAGGTCTGATCGCGGAAGTGAGCTGGATCGCTCCCTGGAGGAGGCGATGGCGAGGCTGGCCACTGTGGACGATGGTCTAAGCCGCCGCCTCGATCGTGCGCTTCTGGAGGCGCTCGTCGCACGCGGGTACATCTTCGACGAGGCGCGGTTGCGCGGCAAGTCCGGGCGCGCCGGCAGTGGCCGTGCTGCGGCCGAGCGGCTGTTCGGTAGCAGGAGAGCTGTCACGCGACGCGCGGCCGGTGTCATCCCCGTCACGATGCGGTCGACGGTTCCTAGCGCCGGCAAACCTGAAGCCGGCTGGCGTCGCGTCTTCGTTAAGGTACTGCTGGCGCGGGGCACGCAGGCGCAGCTGCCGGTACCGGTCGCTCGTGAGGTGCGCCGCCGTCTCGGGTATGGTCTCACCGACGGGCCGATCCGGGCTATCATGCGCGACACGGGTGAGATCAAAGAGATCAATCCCACCTTCGCTAGGCGCAACCCCGATGCTGCTAACACCTACAAGCTGGAAGCGTTCGCGCCCGCCCGGGACATCGTCATCAAGCTCGAATTCGTAGGCGACGAGGTCCTTATCGAACTCTTCGACACGCAGGGGCCCGCCGGGCGTGCGATCGACGCCTATATAGACGCCGGACTGCGGACCGACCCACCCGCTACCATGCCGGCGCGGGGCTCGGTTGACGCATTCCTCGCGGGCGGAGGAGCCTCCACGCTCTATCGATACGACTGAGGAGCGCAGTCGTCGCGCCCCGCCCTGGGCCCGGTCTACGGCAGCGTGACCTCGTCCTCCACCGTGCTCCGTTCGTCGGAAGTCACCACCTGCAGGAACGATCCCCGGCTGCATACGGCCTGCACCGCCCTCGTGCCCGGATGTCGCCAGTCGCCATGCGCATCAGCTGCCGCGATGCACAGGGCGGGCTCGATCGTGTCGAGCAGTTCGGGGTGGAAGTTGTGATCCGAACCGTGATGGGCGAGCATGAACGTGTGTGCCTGAGGCACAAGGTCACGGTAGTGGGTCAGGAAGTCGTCGCGGCGTTTGCGATCGCCAAGGGCGGCGTCTCCGGTGGCGAGCCACGCCGTTCGGGTCGTGGCCGCCGGCTTGAACTCGAATCTTCCCGCCTTTGAGCGAAGAACGGCGCCGGCGGGAGGGCGCCTTGCCGGCCCCGAATAGAGCAACAGGGACGTCACGTTTAGGTTTCGTTCGATGGTTGAGTATGCGGCGACGAGGTCCGATGCGTGATTCGCTACGAGGTCGAGAACGTTCGCCGGATCGCTCAGCCAGTCTTCCAGATCGCGTCTCGGATGTCGACGGATGGCGGCGAGCCAGTCTAGGAAGTCCTCCCGATCGGAAGCGAACGAGGGATCGACGAAGGGCGCGAGCAGCCAAGCTCCTGACGAAGAAGCGGTGAGGAGGGCCTGGGTGTCGGAGACGACCAGCGTCCTGACCGGAGCGGAGGATTGATCTGGCCGCACCCGGGCATCGTCGCGGATGACGCTACCAGTTCCAACAAGCGTCCATGCAGGTCCATCGGGTTCCGACGGGTCGCCATCGAACCGTCCGCGCTCCTTGGGATCGGGGTCGGGGCCGAAGTCGGCCGGAGCACCCACTCCCCGATCTCCGGGCTCCACGTAGATGATCACACGAGGTTCGAAGCGGGACAGCGCCGAGGTCGGGTTCACCACCAGCGCCTGATAGAACGCCGAACGCGCAGAGACCGGATCGACCGCCGCAGTCCGCGCGTATGAGATGAGGCGGTCGACGTGGTTCACGAGCGGCAGTATGATCGTGTCCACTCGCAGGCCGGTACTCTCCTCCAGCAGACGCTCGAGGCCATTAATGTGATCGGCGTGGATGTGAGAGAGGACAAGGGTGTGCAGCTTGGAACCGGCGCCGACGGATGCGATGTGTCGATCGATCGCATCATCGCGGGCGGAGGCGTAGCCGGCCGTCGCTCCGCAGTCGTACACGTAGCGATGCAAGACACGTCCGTCCTCGGATATGCTACCGCTGTGGAACCCGCCCTGCCCCACTGGATGCTGCTTGCGCCTGATCTCTAGCATCGCGTTCCCGCTCCCTTTTGAAAGACGCAAGCTAGCTACGTAACGGAAGCGGGTCGAGGCGCCGTTCCGTCATGCGCGCCGGCACATGATCCGCAAGAAGCCGAATGCGCCATGCCGCCAGGCCGTCCGTCAACGCTCCAGAGGTCCTTTTCGGCACTGACGGAAGAGCGAGGTTGTCGAGGGACGACGGCCTGGTGTAGCCTTGCGGAGTAGTCAGCCCAACGAGGACGGATGAAGCCGGACGCGAGGAGAAGGCCCAGAGGCGTAGGCGGCGAGCGCGAGCTGGTCGACGTCGCGGCGGGGGCTGAGGGCCTTGAGCCGCGAGTGGCGGAACTCATCCACGTCACTTCGGTCGGCTGGGGACGCCGGATCGTGTCGAGCGGCTTAATCGAGGCTCGCCGATGTCCGGTTTTCGATAAGGATTTGCTCTACTTCTTCCTAGCACGTCCGGCGTACAGATTCGCCAAGGGGGATGAGAAGGCGGACCAGCTGAATTTGTTCCCGTTCGCGATCGTGCTCTCGCCCGAGGCGCTGCCGCAACCGCATCATGTGTATCCGTTCGACACCGGCGCCTTCATGGCAGGCTACTACGACAACGTTCTCGATCCCTCGATCTACATCGAGGATTACGAACTGGACCCTGATCTGCGCTCCGGCATGAGGCATGTGGCATGGGGCTTCGGCTCGACCAGAGCATACTACGAAGCGCGACTCAGGAGCGGGTTGGAGCTGTCCTTGCCCGCCTGGATGTCAGTATCCCGCAGCTGGATCGCGATCGCTTCTCTCGCGGCTCCCGGGCGCGATCGGCCCGATAGACGGGCCTCGGCGATAGAGGTGGCGTACTCGAGATCCGTCGATCTTCGCGGGGGGCACGCCCGACTGCTGGTGTTTCCGCAGCAGCTGCTAGAGGATCCGAGGGGCACGAACGTCGCGTTCTTGGAAACGCTGCGAGGCCTCGACGTTGAGTTTGCCACGTATGATTGGAGACCGAACGAGACGCCCGACAGCTACGCTCGCGAGATAGAGACCGTCGTGGCAGATCGGCTCGGATATCGATCAGCGGCATGAGCGCTGTAGGGCATTCCGCATTGCGTCTGGTCGCTTTCGAACCGCTGACCCAGCACGGCTTCGCCCTTCCGCTTTACGCGGGAGCACCGGGGAGCAATGCTCTCTATGTTGCGGCTGCGTCGCCTGCCGGTGACGCCGACGCCCGGATCACATCGTTCTGTGACCATGCCGCCGATCTGGTCGTCATGCTCGAAGAGCATCTCCACCGGGAGGTTGCCATCGGGGACTGCTGGGTGGACGTCTTCCTGTGGGCGGACGGCGTGTACGTGGGCGCACGTCCGGCGCTTTGGAAGGAAACGGTTGCCATACATGGCGAGATCGCGCGGACGGCGCCCCTCACGATGCTGAACCTGGTCGAAGGAACAGGAGTGGAAGCCGGTCCGTACGCGTGGGCGGCGCACGAATGGCTCGGGCGCGACTGGGGACCGGTCGTCGCGGATCGTTGGAGGCTCGACGGCTACATCCGCAGGCTCGCGATCTCGGACGTACGGCGATCTATTCTGGCCGCCGAGATGCCGCTGCGGGAGCTGGGAAATCTCGGAGGCATCCGAGTTCGGCTGCGTGACACGATGCTGCAGATATCGCTTCCGGCTTCCTTGACGCCGATCGTCCCGACGGACCTACCGGGTCTGACGCGGGCGGCTGCGGCGTTCGGCTGGGGTGTCGTCATAATCGTGTACGACGATGAGACGGGCGCGGCGGCTTCAAGTGCGAACGGCAAGGTCCTCCTGATGAGGCTGCGACACGGACGCGGCGCCACGCAGACCCAGATACCCTTCAGCGTATTCGATACCTTTTTCGAAAGCGACCGGATCGTTCGCGATCGGTCCGGGAAGCGCCGTTCGATGACGCAGTCGTTGTCGAACGGTCGTCGAAACACGATGAAGCTACAGCTGCCGGAGCTGGCAACGATGCAGGACCCCGTCGCGAGGTTCGAACGTCATGGTCGTTCGACCTACTACGAGCTCTACGATGGCACGAGTGCCGAAGGCGCGTCGATCGCGGCGGCGCTGCGCGACGGTTTGATCGATGGATCAACTCAACGAACGAAGGGAGGAGCGACCTGGTGGCGCCTTCTGTAACCAGGCGAATACTGTGCCCTTCTATTCTGGTAAAATTCTAAAAAAACGTAGTTGGATAGTCAACTTCCTAATAAACTATATGCCTGTACTTAGCAAAGTGATTGTCCTTGCCCTCTAACATGGTTGTTATCTCGCAAGTCACTGATTCTACCGCATCGTAAGATCGGCTGTACTTGGTCCTTGCAGTATGCATCGGGCCAGCCGTGCGTGAGGCGCTGATGTTTAAGCTGGCTGTTGGGACGATCGCGTTCGAGGGTGTTGATCTCGCGATCCGCAGCTGTCCGGTCCGCCAAGCGGTGAGCTGAAGGCGACGGAGAATGCCACCGAGATCCGGAGGATCTACGGGCGGACGGGGTCGAAGACGAGGGCTAAGTTGCGATGGCGCCCCCGTACCGGCTTCTGTGGAAGCACTGCGACAGCTTGGTGAGGGACATCCAGATCATTGTGACGGACCATGTCGATATGATGCAGTAATAGTTTCAGTTGTCCGTCAGGCAGCACCGGCGTCAAACAGGCAGCACCGGCGTCAAAATGGTGTCGGTGCCTCGGCTCAACGCACTCGTTTGAGGAGGCCGCGACATCCGCGGTTGTTGACCTTGAGCGCTTTAACCGGTGCGTGATGTGAGAGGGCTGTCACAATTAACGTGTCACTGTGATGCTGACAAAGCGCCACAGCAAATAGGTCGGTTTTAGGATTGGGTCATCTGAACCACGGCACAGGATCTCGGTCAGAGTGTCTGCGCGACTGTCTGATTTGCGGTGCGCCAAACAGGACCAGCGGCAATGTACCAGGAACAAGCGCTCGTGCCTCTTTAGCCAGTTCCTGAAGCAGCGGCAGCTTGCTGTGATCGACCGTCCGAAAGCGGCCGTTCCGTTTCCCACCATTTGCTACATCTCGAGTTCGATCGACCGTTCCAGCTCCTTTCCGGTCATTTCGAGCGCAATCTGCTTTTCGGGCACGGGGTCGCTCTTCATGGCGGCTTCTCCGACAATCGACGCTTCCGTCTTCGCACCATCCCGACGTCCGGCAACCCGCTCTAACCGCACGGCATCGTCCACGACGAGCGTAACACTCTCTCGCACGCGCGTGGCCAACACCCTCATCAGGCTAGTAGAAATCAAGCGTCCCTCACGGCTGTCGGCGGCGATGATACCTCGATCGCTCGTCGCACCCTGCGCAGCGTGAGCACTGGTTGCGTAGGCGAGATCGATCCGACGCAGCATCGAATCCTTCGGCGCCAGTTCGATCCGGTCGCCCCTGCTGGTTTCGATCAACAGCGCGTCCGGCCGAACCTCCCGCAGCATCGCGGTGTCGGCGTTGACCAGGCCGCGGGAATTATCGGTGCCGGTCCAGCGCAACTGGTCGCCGGCGAACAGCGTGAGCTTGCGCAGCTCATAGACCCGAACCGCATCCTCGACGCGATTGGGTGCCAGCTTACCCGGCCGGTAGCGTTGTTCGACGCCGCTGCGCCTTTGCAACGTCACGACCCCGCGTTCCGATCGAACAACAAGCGCCAGCCCGCGTTCGATACCCTGACTCGGCAAATCCTTCGCAAACTCCACGATGTGACCGGGAGTGTAGTGGTGTGCCATCCGCTCTTCCTCGCGGCTCAGGTGAACAGGATCGTAGACTGACAACCGCGCCGGCGTTTGGCCCAGCTCGCCGGCCGCGATCCGCAATCGTTGCACCTCGCTGTTCACGTCTGCGCGCAATTGGCGACCGGAGGTGTAGATGCCGGTGCGCCCGCGTTCGTCGGGCGACAGGGCCATCCAAATCCGCGCGACGGTCTCGGCCCCTTCGCCCGGCGCTTCGATCGTGTCCGCCTTCAACAGCCCCATCAGCTTGCCGACGTTGCCAGCCTGCGCGGCAGCATGGATCGCGCGCATCTCGTCGTTCGCGGCACGCAGGTTCGTTGGCATGAACGCCGTGTCGCCGGCACGCTGGACAATGTCGAACGGTCGCCCAGCTTCAACCGCTCCCAGTTGCCGACTATCCCCGACCAGTACGAGGCGGCCGAGCTCATAGCGATTGGCGACGTCGACAAGCCGCCGCATCGCGTCGTTGCCGAGCATCGACGCTTCATCGATCACGACGACCGCGCCCCGAAGCAACGCAGCCGATCGCCGGTCGTGCTGGTCGGTCCGATCGCGCCCGTCGTGCTCGTGCAGGAACGAGGCGACTGTCCGCGCTTCGACGCCGGTGTCCTGGCCGAGCCGCCGCGCAACCGTGTTCTGCACCGCCAGTCCGAGCACGGCGCGCCCTTCTTCGGCGGCAATCGCCAGCGCAGGCTTCAGCATCGACGATTTGCCAGCGCCGGCCACACCCTGAACCGCGACGATCCGATCCGCGCTCGATAGGATGCGGGTGGCGGCGCTCATCTGCCCAGCGTTCAAACGCCGCCCGTCCGCCCGCGCCGCCGCGGCAACGCGCTCCTGCGCTTGGGCCTGTTTCAGAACAGGGGCCACAGCACCTTTGCCCACGACCACACCGTCAACAATCGCCTGCTCCGTCGCCAGCGCAGCAGCGGTCGTCATCATCCGTCCGTCAGCACCCGCGATCAGCAATCCGCGACCAACCAACGTCGCCATCCGCTGCTCGACCGCAGCCGCACCGACCGGCGCGCCCATATCGAGCGCCGTCTTCAGCACCTCCCGGGTAGGAAAGGCAGCCTCACGCTCCGCCAGATGCCGGACGGCCGAAGCGACCGCGTGCGCCGCTGCGAAGGCCGTTGGGTCCAACCGCCCGGTGCGCTCCGGCACCAACGGGTCCGGCGCCTTCACCCGAATGCCAAGCCGCTCGGCCAGTGCCAAGCCCTGCGCACCGACACCCCGCGCGCCATCGACCAACCGTCGCCAAGCCGTCGGACTGCGAGCCGCAATCCGGCTCGCTTCCGACGCCATCGAAGGCAGATCGATGCCGGCCTTCTCCGCCCGCGCTACCCACTCTCCGCGCAACTCCGCCCGGTCGATCTCGACCGGTTTGGCGGCCCGGGTTCCGATCGTCACCGCCGACCGGGCCTCCGGTGTCTGATGCTTCATGCCCCTCATCGCCGCGTCGATCTCGGCGGACCGGGTGGAGAACCGCTCGATCACTTCGCGAGGGATGCCCGAGATCTCGAACTGGCCATGC
The DNA here is from genome assembly GCF_001421585.1 of Sphingomonas sp. Leaf23. Lineage (NCBI taxonomy): Bacteria > Pseudomonadati > Pseudomonadota > Alphaproteobacteria > Sphingomonadales > Sphingomonadaceae > Sphingomonas > Sphingomonas sp. Leaf23. The sequence continues at coordinate 666,940 of NZ_LMKR01000002.1, forward strand.
TTGGCAACGCGCTCGGTCGAATAGCCCAGCGCCTCGACCCGCTGTCGCAGGTCCGCGTTGTAGACAGAGGCGGCGGTCGAATACCCCTCCCACAACGCGTCGTTGTGAACCGCCCGCCACTTGCCGTCCGGCCCCCGCGTCGCGTTGGCGATGATCGCGTGGATATGCGCCTGCGGATCCAACGCCCGGCTCGTATCGTGCTGGAACAGTGCGACGACCAGGTTGCTCGACCGCACCGTCTCCTGCGCGCCGTCCTTCGCCACCCGCGTCTCGGCAAGGTTGCGCTCGATCCATCCGACGGTCGAGCGGACCGATGCCATGTGCGCCGCCAGCAACCGCGCGTCACCGCCAACATAGGCTAGCAACGACATCGATTTCGGCGCCGAGAAGGTGAAGTCCATGCCAGCACGATGCTTGCCATTCACCCCGGCCGGGATCGTCGCGCCATTGGGAAGCTCGCCTCGCAGCACCGCTTCGAACGGTTCGCGGCCAACCTCTCCGGTCAGCCCGAGCTGCGCAGCACCTTCGCCGACCCACAGGCTCGCTTCGGTCGCCTGGCCATCGGTGTAATAGTTGTCGGCGGCATAGTAGCTCGCCGCCCCGGAAGCGGACCGGACGACCGCCGGCGTCAGCATGACGGTCGTCCAGACGTCACCGAACGATGCCCTGCAACAACTCGCGCTCACGCCGCTGCCCGGGAACGTAGATCCGGCATGGCTCCAGCTCGCGATAATCGCTGCCTTTGCCGGCGCGCTTGGCACAGGCGAACAGTCGTTTGCGGTTGTCCGGAATGTTGGCGGTAGCGAACAGGTAGCGGGTGATGTCGTCCTCGCCCGCGTGCCGGTTCAGCAGCATCACGCCCGCGCCATACCCATCGCCGCGCATCCCAAATGCGGCCAGCGCGATCTTCTCAGCGACGACGCCGTCACCGGGAACAAGCAGCAGTACGGCGAGCGCTGCGATGAAGCCGACCAGCATACCGAGCCCCGTCGAGCCTTCGAACGCGTAGCGTTGCCGACGGCGCGGCGGCGGTGCTCCATCTACGGTCGGCTCGGCCTCCAGTACGCGGGCGGGGCGGGGCGCAATTTCGATCGGTGCCGGCGTGGCTGGCTCGATGCGAACCGCCGGGACCGCCGCCACCGACGGTGAAGGCAAGGAAGGCAGAGCGTCCTCGGCGTCGGAACGCTGCTCCATGGCCGTCGCCAGATACCGCTCGATCAGCGCGCTGAACGATATACCCTCCCGGTCCGCCTCGTCCTTCAGCATCGCGTAGCGATCCGGCGCGAACGAGATCGATTTGCTGAGCGCCTTGCGTCCGAAACTCATGTGTCCCCCCTGTGCGCCGCCGCCGCGCATCCGGTGGTCGGACGACGCGGCGGGGGCAGGGCACCCTCATACTCGGCCCGATCGCGGACGCGCCACAGCGCACCCATCCAGGCATCCAGCACGCCTAGGTGGTCCGTGATGACCCGATCGATGTCCCGCACGACCGCTTCGTTGGGGCAGGGGCAAGCCGCGTCCGTGGCTGCCTCGGAGGCGCAAAGGGTCGTTCTCACTGGTTCGTCCTGTGATTGCTGCCGCCCGTCCGCCGGGGGTCACGACGGTCAGGATCGACAGAAATGAGCGATACGCAAGTGGATCGACGGCGCGGAAAAGTATCCAACAATCCGTTGTTGGCGAACGTACGCAGCTGCCTGCCACGTTAGTAACCGGTCATAACTGTGCTAAAACAATCACTTATCACTGCTGAACGCAGCGTGATGTGTGCTTCCTGACCCCCTTTTATCGTCGTGGTAGGGCGTTTGGTTGCTTGTCGATTGTTCGGAAGATGGCCGGGGCTTTCAACGGGCAACCGCCCGGACTGCCGTCCGGAATTGCTGCCGGCTGCTGCTCATTGCGCAGACGCGATCGCCAACTTCGCAAGACGGCGCAATGCTTCCGGTCGAGACGGCCGGTCGGGCTGTTCCTCGATCCACTGGTCTAGGCGAGCCAGTTCATCAGGCGGAATACGTACAGACACCTGTATCGCATCGACCCTGGGGCGACCTCGGGATTTTCTCGTACCAGTTATTGACATTGGAATTAATTGATACGAGAAAAAGACGGCCCAACGCAAGGCGGCAACCTTGCGCTGAGCCTGACCCGAACCAAGGAACAGACCCATGGCTCAAGCTACCGCAAATACTACCCGCCGTTCCACGAACGAGGAAGGCCATTACGCCATCAGCGAGAACGAGTTCATGAACCTGACGCTAGTGCGCGATGCGCTCGCCGGAGTTGCAGAGCTTGCCTTCGACGGCCGGCTTGAACGCGCAACCGAGACGCCAGAAATCACCTGTCACAACCTGTCGGCTTTAATGCTGGTTCTGAGCGATCGGTTGGGCACCATGCTCGACAACATGACCTTCTCCCACGGCCGTCGCGGCTGAAGCTAGAGCAACAGGAGGAGGGCCATGGCAACCAGCGTCGAGCTTGTCCCATTCGATCAGCACCAGATCGCGACCATTAGAAGGGATGACGGCGTTTACGTCGTCATGAAGCCGATCGCCGAGGCGTTAGGTCTGAACTGGGGATCGCAGCACAAGCGGATTCGCACTCATCCCGTTCTAGCGAAAGGTATCGTCGTAACGACGATACCCTCTCTAGGGGGCGAGCAGGAAACTATCACGCTTTCATTGGAAAGCTTCCATGGGTGGTTGGTAACGCTACACCCCGACCGGACACAGAATGCGGTAACCCGCGAACTTGTCGTCCGCTATCAAGAGCGCGCATTTCGAGTGTTGTTCGATCACTTCCACGGCGCGGGCCAGCTACCGGCCGCGATGCCGATCCAGTCGCGCATCGCGATCCAGAACCAGGTGCTGCGGCTGACCGCAAAGCTGCAGCACACCCGTAACCGTACCGAACGCCGCGTCATCCACGCGATGATCGGCGATCTCTGCCGCGACATCGGCATGGCACCGCCGGCAATGAACGATCTGGGCTTCGATGCCCCGCATCCCTCTGATGCAGTTGCACCTTTCTGGGCGGGCATTGCCGAACTGAAGCGACGCGGTGTCGTCTTCAACCACAGCCGGACCAGCGGCCTGCTGGCCATCAACCGCACGGCGCTCGCAGAAGAGTTCAAGCAAGCGGGTATCACGCTAAAGCTCGACACCCAGCTGGGCCGGGCGCTGCGGGCAAGCGACCCGCGCTACATCGCGGCGAAGACAGTCAACAGCCGTCTGACCGGCGGCGGCATCCACTGCTGGGTGTTCACCGACACCGACTGAGCTTTGCCCGGGCGGGCGAACGGAGTACAGGCAAGGGCCGGGACGCGGATGCGCGCTCCGGCCCTTCTGCTGTGCGCTACCGCCGCTGGCCGAGGACGAGCCTCCCCGCCGGAAACACGGCTTGGGAGGGGGGTCGGGAAAAGTCTTATCTCCTTTATCCCCCGGTTTGATCCCCGGAAAAACGGCGGAAATCCGCCATTTTCCATGTAACACGCTCGGCGTTATCGTTTCCTACATGGCGCCGGCGAAAACACTTATCACACTGTAAAGACACGATATTCTTAAACTAAAATATTCGAAACTAAGTCTATTATCAGTAACGATGGGATAAGCGTCTTTGTAACGTCCCAAGTCATTGAGATTGCAGGACTGTTCGAGAGATAAGAAGTTTCCCGCCTCCCCCCTGTCTACTAAACCACCTCGCGAAACGTGCACGATTTGGACGTTTTCGGGCGTTCGCTGACCGGTTTTCGCTGGCGATCGCGCGCCGTGTTTCGCGCTACCGAACGCGTTCACACGGCCCGCCGCCGGCACCCTCGCCAGCTGCGTCGATCTGCGTCGCGGGTGCGACCGAGAATGGCGGCATTCCGCCCAGCTTTCCCGCCGGTTTGGCTAGGGACGCTGCATGCGTCGAAAGCGCCACGAAAAGCGCGCGGGCGAGGCGGGGGGAAAAGCGTGTAATTCGGGGTCGCAACGCGAGCGGGCGGTGTCCATCTTGGTGCTGACCACCGTGCGCTGCGAATAGCGGGAATTTGCGTCCGTCGTGCTCGCGGTAGCGCGGTCGAATGCGCCGTGAAGCGAACGAGACCGTCCGCCTTGGCGATCGCCTCGGGAATGCGTGTTCGAGCCCGACTGCCGCGGCTCAATCTCGCGTGACCGGACCTCAGGAACATCAGCGCTCCTAGCCAGCGGTACTCTTTGGCTCCGGCCTGCCAGGACGCCAATCTTTGCCAGGATCAGGCCTTTTTACCTCTCGGGGCTCAACCGTCGCGCGCGAGATAAATTGCTACAAAGCGCGGTATTCCAGTGAATCCTGTGTATGGCATGCTCAGATCAACGGTCGAAATGGAGCGGATGCCCATATGCATATGGCGCGAAAGGGCACGAACGCTAGCGGGATGAGGCGGTATAACGAACGGCTGATTCTGTCGGCGATCCGGCGATTGAACGGTGCGTCAAAGGCCGAACTTGCGCGCGTAACAGGGTTGTCGCCGCAAGCAGTCGTACGGATTATCGACGAACTCGACAGCGACGGATTGCTGTTCCAAGCCGAAAAGCGCACCGGCGGCATGGGGCAGCCGGCCACTGTTTATCGCATCAACGGCGCGCGTGGTTACACGGTTGGTGTCGAAATCGGGCGCAATGCGATGACGCTGGTCCTGCTAGATTTCGATGGTCAGCAGCAGGCGCTGCAACGCGATGCTAGCCCGTTTCCGACCATCGATTTGGCGGTGGAGCGGATCGGCCGGTTCCTGCACGAACAGCTGCCCGCTTCGCTGCGCGAACCCGGTACCTTTCTGGGCGTTGGCATTGCCATGCCGTGGTTTCTGGGCGAATGGCGCGACGAGCTAGGCATTTCCGAACGTCAGGCGGCGGAATGGCGGCGGGAGGACGTGGCCGACCGGCTGCGCGCCGGGCTGAACTGTCCGACTTTTTTCGACAATGATGGCAATGCCGCGACGCTGGCGCATTTGTTGTGCGGGGCGGGGGGCGACCTGCAAAGCTATCTGTTCATCAACCTCGGGACCTTTGTCGGCGGCGGGCTGGTGCTGGCCGGGCAGGTTGTGCAGGGGCGGCACGGTAATGCCGGGGCGCTGGCGTCGATGCCGGTCATGGTCGACGGTCGACGCGATTCGCTTATTCATCATGCGTCGCTCTACGACCGCGACCGGGCGACGACGCCCGCCGCGCTGGAGGGCTGGCGTCACCGCTGCACCGAGGCGCTGACCTTTGCAATTGCAGGGGCCAACAGCCTGCTCGACCTGGAGGCGGTCATTCTCGACGGATCGCTCGAAGCGCACGAGCTGGCCAGCATCGCCGCAGCGGTCGAGCGGCAGCTTGCCGCCGACGCCCCGCCAGATTTTTTTGCGCCCGACATACGGGTCGGAACGCTGGGGCAACGGGCGGCAGCGATCGGGGCCGGGCTGCTGCCGCTGCACGCGCAATATTCGCCTGATCTCAGCAGTTTGTTCAAGCGCGCCTGACGCCGCCCAACGTGATCTCAATAGCAGAGATGCCCCCTTTTATCATAAAACGCCTAGGCCGGTTAGCGGTAACAGCAAACGATTGCCAACCAAGTTACTGATAACGCGCTGATTTCTCCCCTTGACCAACTAAATCACCTTTGTAGATTTAGTCGTATGGACCGCATAAAGCGGCGGTGAGGGGAGAGTGATGATGAGGGTGGGTTCGCGTCGTAAAGGCCGGGCGGGGTACCGGTGGTGAACGAACCACTGCTGCTGGGTGGGATTGAGGCGGGGGGCACGAAGTTCCTATGCGCCGTCGCTGACCGTAATGGGACCGTCCTGACCGAAACTCGAATTGCCACGACCACCCCGGCCGAAACGCTGGGCGCGGCCACCGCCTTCTTCCGCGATGCGCAGCGCGACCATGGCGCACTATCGGCATTTTCAGTCGGCAGCTTCGGACCGTTGTCGCTCAACCCGCTGGCCGGGGATTACGGCTACATCACCTCGACGCCTAAGGCGGGTTGGGAGAATGTCGACCTGCTGGGCACGCTTCGCGAGGGCGTCGATGCACCGATGACGCTCGACACCGATGTTAATTGCGCGGCGGTGGGGGAGCGGCTGTTCGGCAGCGGGCAGGGGCTGGACAGCTTCTGCTATGTCACCATCGGCACCGGCATCGGCGTCGGCCTGCTGATCGGCGGTGCGCCGCATGGTGGGGCGAACCATCCTGAGGCGGGGCATATCGCGGTGCCGCGCGCCGCCGGTGACGCGGCGTTCGCCGGCATTTGCCCGTTCCACGGCGACTGTCTGGAAGGGCTGGCATGCGGGCCGGCGATGCGGGCGCGGTGGGGCGTTCCGGCCGAACAGCTTCCCGCTGATCATCGGGCGTGGGATATCGAGGCGGACTATATCGCCGCGCTGTGCGCCACGCTGACCTATGTTATCCGGCCCGACCGGATCATCGTCGGCGGCGGCGTGATGCAGCCGCAAATGTACCCGCGCGTGCGCGCCGCGCTGGTCGCGAAACTCGCCGGCTATGACGCCAGCATGCGGGCGATCGACATGTGCGACTATATCGCCGCGCCGACTGCGGGCGCATCGGCTGGGCTGACTGGGGCGCTGGCGCTCGCCTATCGCACCGCGACCCGGCAATGGCCGATGCACTGGCGCACGGCCGAACCCTTTCACGTGAACAAGGAGACCGCCGATGCATAGCGTCGCGACGCCGGGTGGCCGGCAGGATGTGGACGATGCACGGGCGACGACCGCGATCGTGCTGAGCGCGGCCGGCGCGGCATTGGGCGGGCTGTTGTTCGGGTTCGATACCGCCGTTATTTCCGGCGCGACGCAGGCGCTGCAGGAACGTTTCGCGCTGACCGATGCGTCGCTGGGCTTCACCGTCGCCTCCGCGCTGATCGGGACGGTCATCGGATCGCTGGTCACCGGGGCGCCCGCCGACCGCTATGGTCGCAAGGCGATCATGCTGTCGGTCGCCATCGCCTATGTCGTGTCGTCGCTCGGCACCGGTCTGGCGCAGAGCTGGCCGATGCTGATCGCGTTCCGGTTCCTGGGTGGTCTGGCGATCGGCGCGGCGTCGGTGGTGACGCCGATCTATATCGCGGAGGTATCACCCGCGAAGTTTCGCGGGCGACTGGTGGCGATGAACCAGCTGAACATTGTCCTGGGCATTCTGATCGCGTTCCTAAGCAACTATCTGATTGCGCAGTCGCTGCCGCCAGAAGTGGCATGGCGGTGGATGTTCGGCATCGTCGCGGTGCCGTCCGCGTTGTTCCTTGGGGTCACCTTCCTACTGCCCGAAAGCCCGCGCTGGCTGGCGGTAAAGGGCGAGAACGGGCAAGCGATCAAGGTCATGACTCGGCTAGGCTTTCTCGACCCGCAGGCCGAGCTAGTGCGGATCGAGGCGGCGGAGCGGCGCGACGTAGCGCAGGGCGACACTCGCCTGTTCCAGCCTGCGCACAGCTTTCCGGTCGCCTGCGCCATCGCAATCGCGCTGTTTAACCAGCTGTCCGGCATCAACGCGCTGCTCTATTACGCGCCGCGCATTTTCGAACTGGCCGGGGCGGGTGCCGACAGCGCACTGTTGCAGTCGATCGCGGTCGGCGGCACCAACCTGGTGTTTACTGTTGCCGCGTTGTTTTTCATCGACCGGTTCGGCCGGCGGCCGCTGCTGCTCGTTGGATCGATCGTTTGTGCCGCAGCGCTGCTGATGGTCGGGTTCCAGCTCGAACGCAGCACGCCCAACGGCATGCTGATCCTGGGCGGGCTGCTCGCCTTCATCGCAGCCTTTGCCATCAGCCAGGGCGCGGTGATCTGGGTGTTCATTTCCGAAGTATTCCCCAGCCACGTGCGCGGCAAGGGGCAGGCCTTAGGATCGACCACCCACTGGGTCGCCGCGGCGGCGATTACATGGCTGTTCCCAATCGTGGCGAGCGCGGTCGGCGGATGGGTCTTCGCCTTCTTCGGCGCGATGATGCTGTTGCAGTTGGTGTGGACGGTGCGGGTGATGCCGGAGACGAACGGCGTCGCGCTGGAAGACATGAATCTGAAGGGAAATGCGGCATGAAGCGGCTCGCGATCCTCGCCATGACTGGTCTGATGCTCACCACCGCCGCGTCGGCACAGCGACCCGATCCGCGCCCGGCCTATCACTTCGCGCCGGCTGCCAACTGGATGAACGATCCCAACGGCCTCGTCTATTACGAGGGTGAGTACCATCTGTTCTACCAGTATAACCCACACGGCGACCGCTGGGGCCATATGAACTGGGGCCACGCGGTTAGCCGCGATCTGGTGCATTGGCAGGAACTGCCGATCGCCATCCCGGAAACCGCCGACGTTATGGCGTTTTCGGGCAGCGCGGTGGTCGACTGGAATAACACGACCGGGTTCGGCAAGGGCGGCAAACCGCCGCTGGTTGCGATCTATACCGGTCATAACCCGAAGGCAAAGCTCCAGTCGCAATATGTCGCCTACAGCAACGACCGGGGCCGGACCTGGACGGTGCATGGCGAGGTGCTGAGCGTCGGATCGCCCGAGTTCCGCGATCCCAAGGTGTTCTGGTACGCGCCCACCAAACGCTGGGTCATGGTCGCGGTAATGGCGCTGGAGAATCGCGCCGTCCTGTTCACTTCGCCCGACCTGAAGCAATGGACCTTTGCCAGCAGCTTCGGCCCGGCCGGCGGGCGTGGCAAGAATTGGGAATGTCCCGACCTGTTCGAACTGCCGGTGGAGGGCGGAGCGCCCGGCGAGAAGCGCTGGGTGCTGGGCATCAACCTGGGCGACAATGCCGTCGGCGGCGGTTCGGGCGGGCAGTATTTCGTCGGGGACTTCGACGGGAAGCGCTTCACGACGGTAGCGGGCTGGCCGGGCGAGGCGCAATGGATGGACTATGGCGCGGATTTCTATGCCGCCGTGTCGTGGAACGACCTGCCGAAGAACGACCCGCGTCGCATCTGGATCGGATGGGCGAACGACTGGCGCTATGCCGAGGCGATTCCGACCTGGCCGGCGCGCGGGTTGATGACCGTGCCGCGCGAGGTGACGTTGAAGAAGACGCCCGCCGGCTATCGCATTGCGCAAGCGCCGGTACGCGAAGTCTCGATGCTGCACGGCGCGCGGCAGAATTTCGCGGCAACACTAGGCGAAACGCCGACCGATCTGCCGGTTGCGGGCGGTTCGGCGGACCTGACCTTCGAGATCGATACCGGCACCGCCGAACAGATCACGATCGCGCTGACCGACGAACAGGGGTACCAGACGCTGGTTGGCATCAACCCGACCGTCGACGAGGTCTTTATCGACCGCACCCGTTCGGGGCCGCATTTCCATGACGGCTTCGCCAACCGCCATGTCGCGCCGGTGGACCTGAAGGGCAAGCGCGTGCGGTTGCGCTTGCTGGCCGACCAGTCGATCCTCGAACTGTTCATCGACGACGGTACGCGCACCATCACCGACCGCTTCTTTCGCGGGGGCGGGCAGTTGCGCTGGAGCGCCAGTGCGCGCGGCGGAAGCGCAAAGCTGATGCTGTTGGCATGGCCGATGACCGGAGCCGCAGGGCCATGACCGGGGCGACCGCACCGGGCTGAACGCCCGACCGAAGCATGACGAACATTACCGATAAAAATAACGGAAATCTGGGAGGATTTATGCCGAAGACGTTGCTCGCCCTTTTGACATCCAGCGCGCTGATCCCGCTGGCCGCGATCCCCGCCGCCGCGCAGGACAGCACCGCGCAAGCGGAGGCGGAGGCCGCACCCGAAAATGACGGCGGTGCCGATATCATCGTCACCGGTTATCGTGCCGCGCTGGGATCGGCGCAGGAGATCAAGCGCAACTCGCCTTCAATCGTCGATGCGATCGTGTCGAACGATATCGGCAAGCTGCCCGACAACAACGCCGCTGAAGCGATCGCCCGCGTGACCGGCGTCACCGTGCAGCGCTACAATGACGAAGCGGGCGTCATTCTGGTGCGCGGGCTGCCCGACGTCGCCACCACCTTCAACGGCCGCGAATTCTTTTCGGCCGAGGACCGGGTGCTGCATTTGCAGGACTTTCCGGCCGGCGTCGCGGCGGGGATCGAGGTGTATAAATCGGGTACGTCCGACCTGATCGAACCGGGGCTGGCCGGCCTCGTCAATTTGCGCTCGCGCCGCCCGTTCGACGTGAAGGATACCGAGATCGCGGGCGAGTTGCGCGCGTCCTACAACGATCAGGCGAAGGCGTTCGACCCGGCGGGCAATCTGTTGCTGACCAAGCGCTGGGACACGCCGGTCGGTGAGATCGGCGCGCTCATCAATGTCAGCTATGTCCGCACGACCTATCGCAATGCCGATCGCTATGCGGACTCCGCCGTCATCTCACCGCGCGGCTTCGGCGCGAACGACCCGGCCGACGACCTGACGGTGACGACCCCCGGCGTCGGCAACGACTTCCGCTTTCCCGCCAATGCCGGCAATTTCTATGAAAAGGGCGTGCGGCATCGCCCGGCGGTGAACGGCACGATCCAGTGGCGCCCGACGCCGAACCTCGAACTCTTCGCCGAAGGGCTGTGGCAGGCCTATCGCGGGGAAGTGCTGCGCGACGCGTTCAACGTCAATTTCGAACGCCGCGACGCGGACGGGGTCGCCCCGACGCTCAGCAACGTCGTGCTGGTGCCCGGCGAGCCGAACAAGGCGGCGAGCTTTACCAAGACCGGCGGCTATGTGCCGGAATTCTACCGGTCGACCCAGAATGATCGTACCGACACCTGGCAGGCGGCGACCGGGTTCAAATGGACCACCGGCCGCGCGATCCTGTCGGGCGACTTCGCCTATACCAACAGCAAGTACGAAGCGTCGGAATATAGCCTCGACGCGCAGCTGGCGTCCGCGCCAACGATCAATGTCGACTGGGACGTGCGCGGATCGGCAGTGTTCGACCTGGGTAGCTATGCGATCGACAACCCCGCCAACACCCGCTGGCGCGGCTATTACCAGCGCGATTTCGTGACAAAGGGCGACGGGGTACAGGGGCGGATCGACCTCGACCTCGAAACCGACTGGAGCTGGGTGCCGCGCCTGCAATTCGGCTTCCGTGCCAGCGACCGCAACGCATCGTCGCAGAACAACAACCGCTATGCCTATACCGCCGGGCTCAACATCGCGCTCGACAGCCTGCCGAGCGGTGCGCTCGGCCTGATTACCGACGGCTTCCGCGGCGATCCGCAGCGGTTCCAGAACTGGCTGGCGCCCAGCCGCGAAGGCATTCGCGACAATGGCGAGGCGCTCCGCCTGCTGGCGCTGCAATCGGTGCAGCGCGCGACCGTGCTGTTCCCATGGGACAATGGCATCCGCGAGGCGGTGACGAAATTCGCCACGCCGGAGATCCCGTTCGATCCGCTGGGCGGCTTCACCGCCAGCGAGGCGAGCTATGCGACCTATGGTCAGGGCAAGTTCGACGTGGACGTCGGCGGGGTGCGGATCGACGGCACCGTCGGCGCGCGCATCGTCCACACCGATGGTACCTATCGCGGGTTCAGCCGGGTGCAGGCGGCGGACGGAACGGTGGGCATCGTGCCGACCACCACGCGACAGAATTATGTCGACGTGCTGCCCTCCGCCATCGCCCGCGTGCGCTTTTCCCCCGAATGGCAGATGCGGTTGGGCTATACCCAGACTCGCACCCGGCCAGGCTTCGGCCAGCTCAACCCGTCGATCAACATCACCCGCAACAGCGTCGGGCCGGACGGCACGCCGCCGGTGTTCGATGCGGTCGGTTCGGGCGGCAATCCGGACCTTCGCCCACTGACGTCGAAGAATTACGACGCCAGCCTCGAATGGTATTTCTCGAAGAACGGATCGGCGTCGATCGCCGCCTTCTATCGCGATCTGAACGGCTTCATCGGCTATTATACGCAGGTCGTGAACGATCCCGTCTATGGTCGCGTCCAGCTCAACCGGCCGGAAAATGCCGGCGATGGCCGGATTAAGGGGATCGAGGCGTCGTTGCAGACCTTCTTCGATTTCCTGCCCGGTGCGCTGTCGGGCTTCGGCGTGCAGGGCAACGTCACCTATCTCGACGGCACCAACCAGCTGCCGCGCGCGCTGGGTGAGGGCGACCGCCAGGTAGAGATCACCGGCCTGTCGAAATGGGCGTACAACCTGACCGGCTTCTACGAAAAGGCCGGTATCTCGGCCCGGCTGTCGTATAACTGGCGATCGCGCCACGTCACCAGCTACAACCGCAACATCAACGAAGAACAATATGCGGGCGAGCTGGTGCAGCCGATCTCGCGGCTCGACTTTTCGGCCAGCTATGATGCATTCCGCAATGTCTCACTGGTCGCGAACGTCAGCAACATCCTGGCGCAGCCGTTCAAGAATTACCGCTTCTACAACGAAACCCAATCGTTCGGCCGCGATCTGCGGATCGAGGGACGGTATTTCAGCCTCGGCGTCCGCTTCAAGATGTAGCGCGCATGCGGCGGCGGCCCTGACCCCGCCGCCGCAATTCCTGACGTCAACGCACCGCGTGAACCGCCGGCACAGGCGGCGCGCGAACCATGCCGCGTGGCCGCTCGCCACGCGCGGAGAGGAAATTGCCATGGCACAGATTTTTTCACGGCGTCGGACGCTCGGCCTGATCGCGACCTTGCCCATATTGCCGGCGTGCGGCGCATCGGGGGACGGCGGCGGGGGGCTGGTTTACGCGCCGGCCCCGACGCCGACACCGATCCCGAGCGCGACGTCGAGCCCGATCGCGACGACCGTCAGCGGGCGTCCGCGCTATCACATCGCCGCGCCCAATGGCGGGTGGATCAACGATCCGCAGCGGCCGATCCGGATCGGCGATGGCTGGACGATGTGGGCGCTCTACAACCCGACCTGGCCCAATGGCGGCACCGAATGGCGGCGCTGGACTTCGACCGATCTGGTTACCTGGTCTGATCGCGGGGTGTCGATCCCGCGGCGGACCACCTCCTTCGGCGACGTGTGGAGCGGCAGCACGGTGATCGACACCAACAATACCGCCGGGTTCGGTGCGGGCACGCTGATCGCGCTCGCGACGATGCCCGCCGACAATGCCGCCGGACAGAACCAGTCAACCGCGCTCTGGTATTCGCGCGACGGCGGGGCAAGCTTCACCTTCCACGCGATCGTCCATCCCAACTTCCCGGGTAACAAGCCGTTTCGCGATCCTACCGTGTTCTGGCATGCGCCCACGTCGCGCTGGGTGCTGACCCTTTCGGAAGAGGGCAAGATCGGTTTCTATACCTCGCCCGACTTGAAACAGTGGAGCTACGCGAGCGGCTTTGGATCGAACCTGGTCGGCGGAGTGATGGAATGTTCGCACCTTTTCCCGCTACACCTGTACGAAGCTGACGGGACGACGAAGGGCGACAAATGGGTGCTGCTGGTCGGCGGCGACGGTACGTCGGGTGGGTTTACCATCGGCACCTATTACTGGGTCGGCAGCTTCGACGGCACGACGTTCACCGCCGACAGTGCGACCGGCCAATGGCTCGACGGCGGGGCTGATTATTACGCGGCGGTGGTATGGCGCGATCCGCAGGCGGCCGATCCGTTGGCCAGCGCCTATACGCTGGGCTGGATGAACAACTGGTCCTACGCCAACACCCTACCGGCACCGTATGGCTATCGCGGCCAGCTGAGCATCGTCCGCCAGATTCGCCTGCAACGCACCTCCACCGGTACCCCTCGGTTGCGCATGTCACCGATCGCGGCACAGAACGGCGCGTTCCAGCGTGTCGTGACCGGGACCGACCAGACGATCACCGACGGCAGCGACTATGTCTGGCCAGCCAATGCCGGCATCGTCGCTGGGCGGATCGACCTGACGCTAACCCGCGTCGGTACCGACTGGCCGGGCGGGGCATGGCTGTCGGTACGCGGCGGCGAAGGGTATTTCACCCAGATCGGCTTCGAACTGCGCGACAACCGGATTTTCGTAAAGCGCGACACGAGCGGCCCCAACGGAGCGAACAACGTAGCATGGCGGCAGAATCGCAGCGTTCCGTACGACGCCGCTAGTGGAACGGTAACGGTCAGCCTCTTCCTCGATGTCGGCTCAATCGAGGTGTTCGTTAACGGAGGTGAAGGTGTCATCTCCGAACTTATCGCTGCGCCATCAAGTGCGACTGGATTAAACCTGAACGCAAGCGGCGGTTCGCTTCGCGTGTCCGAAGTTAGAATTTTAGAAGGTTCTTGAGGCGAATGCCTCTAATCAAAAGCGTGTCGAGGAACAAAGGCTTCTGTGGAATCAATTTAACGTCCTGATCAATCGTTGTGTTGTGACTGGCACGGCCGGACGTCCGGCCGTGCCCAACATTAAGCCGTTGACGAAGATATGAACGGGGTCATCTGCGCTTATCGCAACCGATACTGGCACGCGCACATACTCGGCTCATATCGAAAATTCCCAGCGGCCAAGAAGCTCACAGCCTATCGGCCCGCCAAACGAGGCGCCCGATAACGCGCAGATTTTCCGTCTCGGCTTGGTCATCCGGGACCGCCCGGTTATCCGCCATCAGCACGAAGGTGCCGTCGGGTTTGGCACGGATGCGCTTGACCGCGATCATGCCCTCGACGGCAACGACGTAGATCTCGTCCTGCATCGTGATCCGGTCCTGCGCCCGGTCGACGAGACACAGTGTGCCGAGGCGCAGCGTCGGCTCCATGACGTCGCCCTGAATCTCGAAAGCGAAGACCTGGTCGAAGCGGCCGCGGATCATCGGCTCGATCCGCTCGCGCCGAAACGGCTCGAACCGCGGCGTGGTCGTGGTGCTCGGGCCGCCGACGAGCTCGCTGAGGTCGAGCAGCGGCACGAACACTTGCCCGAACTGCTCGAGCACGGTCTCGAGCGTCGGCAGCGGCACGGCCCCCTCGGACGGATCTTCGGTCTCGCCAATGAGATAGGCTGGCGTGGTGCTGAGCTCGCGAGCGATGCGGTGGAGGTGGGAGGTCCGCTGCGAAGCGCCCGACACGAGCTTGGCGATGGTGGGCTGGGCAAGGCCAAGCCGTCGCGCCAGTTCGGCCTGCGACATGCCGACTTCGTCCATGCGTGCCTTCAGGCGAGTTGCGAGCGTCATCTCGTCCATCTATCACTCCAGTTATGGCGCGCTACTGCATAGCGGCTATTGACCAATGTATTCCTGTGGCTAATAGTGTGCCTATGCAGACGCTACCTCCCGGCTCCGGTCACCTCACCCCGCACGAAGCGCTGCTGGAGGCGGTTCGCATCGCCGGCGGCCAGAACAAGATCGCCGCCGTATGCGACGTCAGCCAGCCTTCGGTGTTCCGTTGGATCCACAAGCACNCTCCGGTCACCTCACCCCGCACGAAGCGCTGCTGGAGGCGGTTCGCATCGCCGGCGGCCAGAACAAGATCGCCGCCGTATGCGACGTCAGCCAGCCTTCGGTGTTCCGTTGGATCCACAAGCACAAGCAGGCGCCCGCCGCCCGGGTGCTGGCGATCGAGGCGCGTACCGGTGTCTCGCGTCATTTGCTGCGTCCCGACATCTATCCCCGCGATGGTGCGGCAGGGGCGGTGGTAACCGCTGTGCCGGGCGCCGTCGCATGTAATCCGGGCGGTGTTTTCTATCGCCCGAATACCGCCAACGATAATTGCTGTTGTCCCTGCCACCGGCGGGACTGATCCGCTGAACCTGTGATGACCGGCGGTGCCGGTCGCACCGCTGCCCTACCGCCTCCCGCTCTTCCGACCTTCCCCATTCTCCGCCACCCGGTAGCGTACAGGATCCCATGCGCCCCGATCTGCTGTCCGATGTCACCACCAGGCTGATGGCCGAGTTCGGCTTCGTCACCAATGGTGCGTGGCTGCAGAAGGGCCGTTGCCCGGATTGCTCGAAGCGCGAGGTCTACGCCAAGGCCGACAAGCCGTGGCTGTTGAAGTGCGGCCGCCTCGAGCGCTGCGGGTGGGAGGTCCATGTAAAGGACCACTATCCTGAGCTCTTTGACCACTGGTCCAACCGCTACCAGGCGAACGACAGCAACCCGACGGCGGCGGCGGACGCCTACCTCCAGCACGGCCGTGGCCTGTCGCTGCTCGGCATCCGTGACGCCTACACGCAGGAATACTTCCGCCAAGGCGATATTGGTTCGGCCACCGTGCGCTTTGCGCTGCCCGGCGGCGGGTGGTGGGAACGGCTCATTGATCAGCCGTCGCGCTTCGACCGCAAGGCCCGCTTCGCGCCCGGCAAGAGCTACGCCGGCCACTGGTGGGCACCGCCATGGCAAACCACTGCAAAGCTCGCTGGCGCGCTCGAGATATGGATTTGCGAGGGTATCTTCGACGCCATCGCGCTCAACAACGCCGGTGTTACCGCCGTCTCGGCGATGAGCTGCTACAACTACCCGGCGCTGGCGTTGGCCGAGCTGCGCAAGGCGATCGCCAATGGACCGACCCCGAACCTGCGGCCCAAGCTCAT
The DNA here is from genome assembly GCF_001421585.1 of Sphingomonas sp. Leaf23. NCBI lineage: Bacteria > Pseudomonadati > Pseudomonadota > Alphaproteobacteria > Sphingomonadales > Sphingomonadaceae > Sphingomonas > Sphingomonas sp. Leaf23. Next base: position 683,366 of record NZ_LMKR01000002.1, read on the forward strand.
CTGGGCGTTCGACGTCGGCAAGGCCGGCGCGGAGTATACCCGCCGCTTCGTGGCGCAAGCTCGGCTCGAGGGCTGGGACTGCGGCGCGGCGCAGCCGGTAGCGGAAGGTGAGGGCGGCAAGCTCGACTGGAACGACCTGGCGCTGCGCGATCGCCTCGGCGCCGACAAGCTCGACACGTACCGGTGGAATGGCGACATCCTCATCGCTGGCACCGCGATCGACAAGGCGCACCTGATCTGGTGCCGCGAGGGCTGGGCGAGCTTTCCGTTCGTGTTCGAGACCCGCCAGTTCTGGGCGAGCTTCGATGCGGCACGCATCGCCGAGACCATCGCGTCCTATGCCGACAACCCGCAGGTCCGTGACCTCGACCCTGAAGCCAAGCGCGAGCTCGCGGCGCGGGAAGCCGGCCTCGTCCGCGAGATTGCCAACTGCACCTTCCGGGCGCTGTACTACCAGCGCGACGAGGCGACCGACGACAGCTGCTACTATCTGCGCGTCGACTTCCCCGTCCGCCAGAACCGCATCAAGGGGACCTTCTCCGGCGCGGCGCTGGCAGCCGGCGCCGAGTTCAAGAAACGCCTCATCAGCCTCGCTCCCGGCGGCATCTGGACCGGTACGACGCAGCAGCTCGACCGGATCATGCAGCGCCAGCTGGCGGGCATCCAGACCGTCGAGGCGATCCACTTCACCGGCTACTCGGCAGAGCACGGTGCCTATGTGTTCGGTGACATCGGCGTTGCCGGCGGACGGGTCGTGACCCGCAACGAGGATGACTATTTCGAGTTCGGCCGGCACGCGGTGAAGCTGCGCTCGAACGAGCAGCTGCTGCGCCACATCCGTTACGATCCGGACCAGCTTAACGCCGCCTGGGTCGAGCCGCTCATCACCGCTTACGGGCCAAAGGGCCTCGTCACGCTCGCCTTCTGGTTCGGAGCGCTGTTTGCCGAGCAGATCCGCGCCGAGCAGCAGAGCCTCGCCTTTCTCGAGATCACCGGCATTCCTGGGTCAGGCAAGTCGACGCTCATCGAGTTCCTGTGGAAGCTGTACGGCCGCGCCGGGTTCGAGGGCAACGACCCGGCCAAGACCACTACCGCCGCCATGGCGCGGATCCTCGGCAAGGTCTCCAACATGCCGGTGGTGCTGATGGAGGGCGACCGCGATGCCACCACCCCGCACGCCAAGCGCTTCGAGTGGGACGAGCTCAAGACTGCCTACAACGGCCGCTCGGTTCGCGCCCGGGGCGTCGCCAATGGCGGCATGGAAACCTTCGAGCCGCCGTTCCGCGGGGCGATCGTGATCGAGCAGAACGACCCGGTGAACGCGTCGCCCGCCATCCTCGAGCGGATCATGCATATGGAGTTCGACAAGACCGGTTGGGGGCCGAACACAAAGGCGGCGGCCGAAACGCTCGCCCGGATGCCTATCGAGGACGTGTCCGGGTTCATTGTCCACGTCGCCCGGCGCGAAGCCGAGCTGCTGACGGTCTACCGGCAGTCTTTCCAGGCCGCCGAGAAGGCAATGCTGGCGCAGCCTGAGGTTCGCAACGGTCGCCTGGCCAAGAACCATGCGCAGCTCGTCGGCATGCTCGATGCGCTCGCCACCGTCGTGCCGATCCAGTCGCGCGACCACCAGGCCGCGCGCCACCTTATCGAGCGGATGCTGCTCGAGCGCCAGCGGGCGATCGCGGCGGACCATCCGATGGTCGAGCTGTTCTGGGAGCGGTTCGACTACATCCAGGGTTGTGAACCACCCGGCTTCAGTAGTCCGATCGACCACAGCCGCAACCCGGACGTGATTGCGGTCAACCTCACGCAGTTCGAGCAGATCTGTGGCGAGCGGCGGCTGCCGCTGCCGCCGATGCTCGAGCTCAAGCGCCACCTCAAGACGTCGCGCATCCGCAAGTTCGTCGGCGCCAAGACCGTGAACTCGCGCGTCGACCGCATCCTGCATTGCTGGTGCTTCGAACAGGCGGGAGTCGCGAAGTGAACCTCCTACATTCCTCAGCCCACCGCGAGGTTCGATAATGGCCGTTCGGGCACTTATTCGGGAAGCCGATCTTAGGCGCTGGGCGCGGATCGCTCGCGAGGAACGGGTGACCATCCATGGTCGCATCGACGGCAAGGGCGGCGTGACGATTCAAATGACAGCCGTCGAACTATCGCTCCCCACCGATCCAAGCGACCTCGACGCGCGCTTGGACGCTTTCGGATCCCTATGATGCCAAAGAAGCTCGCGTATGTTTCAAACTTTCTCGACCGCCACGGTAAGCGCCGCTACCGCTTTCGGCGTAAGGGCTATGCTACCTACTATTTTCGCGAACCGGTCGGGACGAAAGCGTTCGAGCGGGAGTATGCGGCCTGCCTCGATGCCGAACCGGCGCCGGTCGGCGGCGATCGCATTATTCCTGGCAGCGTCTCTGACGTCATCGCACGCTACTATTCGGACAACGCGTTCCAGGATCTGAGGCCGGCAACCCAAACGGTGTATCGCGGTGTCCTCGAACGATTTCGCGACGCCTTTGGCGACACGCCGATGCGGGCGTTCGATGCCGAACGTATCGCCCGCTTGATGAACGCTATGCGGCATAAGCCGCACGCCGCTGCCCGGTTGCGGAAACTGCTCGCTCAACTGTTCGTGATCGCGCGCCGGGGGAAGCTCGTGCCTCACGGCTTTGACCCCGTTCGAGATACCAAGCCCCCGAAAGCAGAAACCGTCGGGTATCACCGTTGGACAGAGGACGAGCTCGCCCTGTTCGAGGCGAAACATCCATTGGGCACCAAACCCCGTCTCGCGTTCGCGATGCTCCTCTACGGCGGCCAGCGGAGCGGGGACGTTCGCTACATGACCCATGAGACGATCCGTTCCGGTCGCATCCAACTGAACCAGAGCAAGACGACCAACGCTGTCGACGTGCCCGTGGTGGAGCCATTGGCGCAAGCCTTGCACGCCGGCCCCCTGGGGCGGAAGACGCTGATCGAAACCCGCGACGGCGAGCCTTTCACCCCGAAAGGCTTTTACGGGATGATCAAGAAGGCCTGCATCGCTGCGGGCCTGCCGCATTGCTCGCCGCACGGTCTGCGAAAATCAGCAGCACGGCGTTGCCGCGAAGCTGGTTGCACCAGCGAAGAGGGGATGGCGATTACCGGTCATAAAAGCGTGAAGGAGTATCTGCGCTACGCCGGCGATGCCGATCGCGCGGACCGTGCGGACGCCGCAATGTCGAAGGTAATGGCTAACCAAATCGAGAGGTTAGCCAAGCCGAGAGCTTAATGCCCCGGAATACCGTCGATTTTGGTAGTTCGCTGGATGCCCCGTGAGGATTCGAACCTCAATTAACGGAGTCAGAGTCCGTAGTCTTACCTTTAGACGACAGGGCAGCGTCGCAGCGAGGGCGGTCGGATAGGGCGACTGTCCGGGCATGTCAACGCCGAATCGTTCGATTCGTCGCAATCCCTTGTAGGGGACGGCGGGCTTCGCTAGGCTGGCGTTCAAGCACCGAGCGGCGTTCGGCCGTGACGGATAGAACATAAGTGAGTGACGGCATGGGGGATCTCTCCGCCCGGTTGCCGCACCGGGGCGCGCGCGGCGCTCCTCGCAAGGCAGCTTCTTCGCCGGCGCGGCCGCGCTGGCCGGGCGCGCGTCATTACGCTGCGCTCGACCTCGGCACCAACAACTGCCGGCTGCTGATCGCTCGGCCGCAGGGCGACGGGTTCGCGGTGGTCGATGCCTTTTCGCGCATCGTCCGGCTGGGCGAGGGGCTGGCCGCGACCGGTCGCCTGTCCGACGCCGCGATGGACCGCACCGTCGCCGCGCTGAAGATCTGTGCCGAAAAGCTGAAACGCCGCGACGTGACGCTCGCCCGCTCGGTCGCGACCGAGGCGTGTCGCCGCGCCACCAACGGCCCGGCGTTCGTCGAACGGGTGCTGGAGGAAACCGGCATCCACCTCGACATCATCACTGCCGAGGAAGAGGCGCGGCTGGCGGTCCTCGGCTGCCATGCGCTGCTCGAACCCGGCGACGGGCCGGCGCTGGTATTCGACATCGGCGGCGGATCGACCGAACTGGTGCTGCTCGACGCGTCGGGGCCGGTGCCGCGCGTGCTCGACTGGCATTCCGCACCCTGGGGCGTGGTGTCGCTGACCGAGAGCCTGGGCGCGGGCAAGGAAGCGCCGACGACCTCGGGCGCCTATGCCCGGATGCGCGCCTGCGTGACGGAGAGCTTCGCGCCCTTTGCCAAGCGCCTGCCGCAGACCGACGAACCGCGCCGGCTGCTCGGCACCAGCGGCACGGTGACGACGCTCGCCAGCGTGCATCTGGGGCTTGCCTCCTATGACCGGTCGCAGATCGACGGGCTGATCGTGCCCGCCGAATCGATGCTGGCGGTCAGCCAGCGGCTGGCGGGCATGAGCCTGGCCGAACGCGGCACGGTGCCGTGTATCGGCAGCGAACGCGCCGATCTGGTGGTCGCGGGCTGCGCGATCCTCGAAACGATTCTGGCGCTCTGGCCCGCTGAACGGCTAGGGGTCGCCGACCGTGGGATTCGCGAAGGAATCCTGCGCCGATTGATGGCAGGAACCCGATGACCCGCGGAAGCCCCCCCGGACGCCAACGTGTACGCACCGCGCGTGCACGCTCGGCCCAGTCGACGCGTTGGCTCGAACGCCAGCTTAACGACCCCTATGTGAAGAAGGCCCGCGCCGAGGGCTATCGCAGCCGCGCCGCGTACAAGCTGATCGAGCTGGACGAACGCTTCAAGCTGCTGCGCGGCGTCAAGCGCGTCGTCGACCTCGGCATCGCGCCCGGCGGCTGGACGCAGGTCGTGCGCAAGGTGCGGCCGGACTGCACCGTGGTCGGCATCGACCTGTTGCCGGTCGACCCGATCGATGGCGTCACGATCCTGCAGATGGACTTCCTCGCGGACCACGCGCCCGATCGCCTGCGTGAGGAACTGGGCGGGGAGGCCGATCTGGTCCTGTCCGACATGGCCGCCAACACCGTCGGCCATCCGCAGACCGACCATTTGCGCACCATGGCGCTGGTCGAGGCGGCGGTGATGTTCGCCTGCGAAATCCTGCGTCCCGGCGGCGATTTTGTCGCGAAGGTGCTGGCGGGCGGGGCCGACAACGAGTTAGTCGCCGAGCTGAAGCGCAATTTCCAGGCGGTGAAGCACGCCAAGCCGCCGGCGAGCCGCAAGGATTCGTCGGAATGGTACGTTATCGCCACCAACTTTAAGGGGCGCCGCGACGTACCCTCGACCGACGCGGCGGAGACGGACGAACCGTCCCCGGACGCATTCACGGAATGATGCGGTCGGCGCGCAGCCGGTCGAACAGCGCGAAGAACGCATTGTCGGTCGGGCGGTAACCGGTAAAGCCCAGCCGCCGGCTTTTCGACATGTCGGTCACGACCTCGATCGGGCGGCCGAGATCGGCGTCGGTGTGCCACGGCGACGCCAGCCGGGTCAGGTCACGCTCGACCAGCCCGTGCGCTGCCGCGATTGCCGCCCAGCGTGGGGCATCGTCCACCATCTGCTGCTCCAACGGACGCGGCGTGCCGTCGAACGGTGCGGGCTCCACGCCGAACCACTCGGCGATCCGCCCCCACATCCATTGCCAGCGAAAGACGTCGCCATTGACGACGTTGAACGCCTCGTCCTGCGCCGCCGGCGTCTCCGCGGCCCAGAGCAGATGTTCGGCCAGCAAACCCGCATCGGTCATGTCGGTCAGCCCGTTCCACTGCGCTGCCGACCCGGGAAAGGCGAAGGGCCGTCCGGTTTCGCGGCATAGCGTCGCATAGACCGCCAGCGTCGTGCCCATGTTCATCGCGTTGCCGACCGCCTTGCCAATCACGGTATGCGGACGGTGGACGCTCCACGTCGATCCGTCGCGCGCGGCGGCGGCGAACAGCTCGTCCTCCTGCGCGTAATAGAAGTTATCCACAGGCAGCCGTCCCTGTTCCTCGCGGAACGGCGTCTGCGGCAGGCTACCCTGTCCGTACGCCTCGAATGGCCCCAGATAATGTTTGAGCCCGGTGACCAGTGCGACATGGCGCGCGCGGTCGGGAGCGGGCAGGGCGGCCAGCAGGTTGCGGACCATCGCCGCATTGACCCGGATATTCTCCGCCTCGCTATCCTGCCGCAACCAGGTGGTGATGAATACCGCATCGGCCTGTATCCCGGCCAGCGCCGCCTTCGTGCCCTCCGCGTCGAGCAGGTCTGCGGCCAGCGGCTGCACGCCATCCTGCGCGACCGGGCGACGGGCCAGACCGTGGACGGTCCAGCCCTTGCGTACCAGCAGGTCCGCCGTCGCGCTGCCGATGATGCCGCTGGCCCCTGCCACGATTGCCGTCTTCGCCGCCATGTCGCTTCCTTTCCTTTGTCGAGCCGGCCAGTTAGGAACCCGTCGACCGTGCCGAAAGACGGCACCCCCTCCACCCCCAGGCACCAAAAGGTACCCATGCACCCCGGAACGGACGAGGCGGAATGGCGGGAGGATTGCGCGCCGCGCCGCGTGCTGTCGCTGTTCGCCACCAAATGGACCAGCATGGTGCTGCACACGCTGCACGCCCGCCATGGCGGGACAGCGCGCACCGGCGTGCTGCTGCGCAGCCTGCCGGGCATTTCGAAGAAGATGCTGACCCAGACGCTGCGTGAGATGGAGGAGATCGGCCTGATCGCGCGCGAGGTGCTGGCGGTGATGCCGCCGGCGGTCGAATATCGCCTGACGGAGCTTGGCTGCCGGTTCGTCGAGCCGGTGAACCTGCTCTACGCCTGGGGCCGGGACAATGCCGATGCGCTCGACGCGCTGGGCAGCCGGCCGGGCGCGCGGCGGGAATAAATATTGTAACGTCACCCCAGCCTTGCGCCGGGGTCCCGCTCCTTCTTTTGCCGGGAAAAGCGCGCCAAAAACGAAAAGGGCGGCCCCGCAGGACCGCCCTCTCGCATCACAACAATCGACCAGCCTCAGCCGTCGTAGTCGCCACCGACATTCTGGTTACGCGGCGGGGCAGCGGCGGTGAGGCGCAGTGCCTCGGCCGATGCGGCCAGCGAACCCAGTTCGTCCGGGGCTTCCTCGTCGTCGATCTGCACCTTCTGCATCGACGTGATGACCGATTCGCGCAGATGATCCGGAGTGATGTTCTCCTCGGCGATTTCGCGCAGCGCCACGACCGGGTTCTTGTCGCGGTCGCGATCGAGGGTGAGTTCGGCACCGCCCGAAATCTGGCGGGCGCGCTGGGCAGCCATCAACACCAGGTCGAAACGGTTGGGGATCTTGTCGACGCAATCCTCGACGGTGACGCGCGCCATGAAACGCCTTCCTTGCAAAACGGAGGGTATCGGAAAGCGTGCTGCCTACGCACGCCGGCTCGGAAAGTCAATGAAACTTGGCCACCCGCCGGCCGTTACGTCCTGCGAACGAATGGGAGGGGACATGACCGGGGCCAGCGAGCCGACCTTTACCGTCGCGGGAAACCGGCTGACATTGTTGACCGAAGGGCCGGAGCGGCTGACGGCGCTGCTGGCGCTGATCGACGGCGCGCGCCGGTCGCTGCGGTTCCTGTTCTATATCTGGGAAGAGGATGCGTCAGGTGTCCGGGTCCGCGACGCGCTGGTCGCGGCGGCGCAGCGCGGCGTGCGGGTGTCGCTGATCGTCGACGGGCTGGGCGCGGAGGCGGCGGCGAACCGGCGCTTCTTCGAACCGCTCCGCGCCGCGGGCGGCGATGTCTGCGTGTTCGTGCCACGCATCGGGCGGCGTTACCTGCTGCGCAATCACCAGAAGCTGGCGCTGGCCGACGACGCCCGCGTGATCGTCGGCGGCTTCAATATCGAGGATGCCTATTTCGGCACGGTCGCGGATCAGGCGTGGCGCGATCTGGGGCTGATCGTCGACGGGCCCGCCGCCGGGCGGCTGGCGGGGTATTTCGACGCGCTGAAGGCGTGGACCGCGCTGCCCGGCGCGCCCTTGCGCAAATTGTCGAAGCTGCTGCGCGACTGGAGCGAGGATAGCGGGCCGATCCGCTGGCTGCTGGGTGGCCCGTCGCGGCGGCTGTCGCCGTGGGCGCGAACGGTGAAGCACGAAATCCGCCATGGCGAGCGGATCGACATGATCGCCGCCTATTTCGCGCCCGGCCCGCTGATGACCCGCCGGCTGGACCATGCCGCCCGGCGAACCCGGCTGCGCATCGTGGTGCCGGCCAAGACCGACCATGCCATCGCACTGCTAGCGGCGCGCTTCACCTATCGTGGGCTGTTGCGCAAGGGCACCGAACTCTACGAATATCGCCCGACCAAGCTGCACACGAAATTGTTCGTCGCCGACGACGCGGTGCATATCGGCTCGGCCAATTTCGACATGCGGTCGATGTTCCTGAACATGGAACTGATGCTGCGGGTGGAGGACGCTGCCTTCGCTGCGCATATGCGCGCCTATATGGACCGCGAGATCGCCGATTCGCAACAGGTGACGCGCGCGCTGCACCGCGAACGGTCGGGCTGGTGGGCGCGGGTGAAGCAGGCGGGCGCCTATTTCGTGATGGCGGTGCTGGACCCGGAAATTACCGTCTGGCTCAACCGCGACTGAAGCTGCTTGAGGTCGGGGCGCTGCTGGTCCATCGCATGGCGCATGGATATTCCCGCACTCTATGCCCAGCTGATTCAGGCGATCGGCGACGGCACCGGCATGGCCGACAGCCTGTTGCACGTCCATGCCGGCATGGCGGTCCTGCTGCTGACGCGCGTACTGACCGGCCGCCGTCTGTCGACGCCGGTGCCGCTGGCAGTGGTGGCGCTGGCCGAACTTGGCAACGAGGTGCTCGACCGGCTGCATTACGGGTCGTGGCGCTGGGACGACACGCTGCTCGATATCGTCAACACGATGTTCTGGCCGACGATGCTGTTCATCGGCCTGCGCCTGCGCGACCGGTTCGAACCGCGCGATGCAGCGGTGCCGGAACAGCCGGTGATCTAAAAGGGTTGATGGGGCAAAGGAGCCTTGCCCCATGACCAACACCCCCGCGCATCCGAAGGTCGATCCCGAACGGATCGAACCTCACAATGCCTTCGACAATCCGACCGGCTATTCGGGTCAGGAATATGACCGCGAGCGCGCCGCGCGACAGGCCGCCGCCGAAGCCCGGCCCGCCAGCATCGCGCCGGCGCCGGACGGCCGCGAAATCCCGCCCGAAGCCGGCCACCGCGCGACGATCAGCCCCAATGGCGAAGTGCATGGCAGCGGCGCCAATGCCGGCGGCGGCGGGCAGGGCGAGAATTTCGATGACGATGGGTCGGGGGAGGGGGCCGGTGTGCCCCCGGCCGACCGCGCCCCGGATCGGTAATCCCTCATCGTCATTCCCCGCCAGCGCGGGGAATGACGAAATTGGCGATCGATTACCCCTTCGCCTCACCGATCAGCTTGGCGGCGTCCGTCCCGGCCCAGTCCATGCCGCCGGTCACCCGCCACACTTCCTTGCCGGCGGTGTCGTACAGGATCGTCGTCGGAAGGCTGATGCCCATCCCGGTCGAGAATTTCAGATCGGGATCGCGATACGCCTTCAGGTTGGCGAGCTTCCGCTCGGTCAGGAACGCCTGGACCTTGGCCGGCTCCATGTCCTGCGACACGGTAAGCACGGTCAGCGTCGCGCCGTCGCGCGCGGCCAGCGCGTCGAGCGTCGGCATCTCGCGCACGCACGGCGCGCACCATGTCGCCCACAGGTTCAGCAGCACCGGCTTGCCGCGGAAATCGGCCAGCGTCACGCCCTTGCCCGCCGCGTCCTGAAACGCGAACGTCGGCATCGCCTCGCCCTTGTGGCTGCGATCGACCTTGCCGGCTGCTTCCGGCGCGGCGTCGTTGGCGGGGGCGGCGACGTCGGGCACGGTGCCGTCGTCGGTCGTGGCGGCTTGCTCCGGCGCGGCGGCTCGCTTATCGCAAGCGCCGACGAACAGGCTCAGTCCAAGGAGAAGCGCGATTACCGGGCGCATGGAAGGCTCCAACAGCATGTGGGGCGGGCGCTTCGCCGAAGGCCCGTCGGCGGTGATGCGTGAGATAAACGCGTCGATCCCGTTCGACAAGCGGATGTGGCGACAGGATATCGCCGGGTCCCGTGCGCACGCAACGATGCTGGGCGCGCAGGGCATCGTCGATGCCGCCGACGTGGCGACGATCCTGGGCGGGCTGGAGGCGGTCGCCGCCGACTATGCCGAACACGGCGTCCCCGACGACCTGACGCTCGAGGACATCCATATGCTGACCGAGGCGCGGCTGGCCGAAAAGATCGGCCCCGTCGCCGGGCGGCTGCACACCGCGCGGTCGCGCAACGATCAGGTCGCGACCGATTTCCGCCTGTGGACCCGCGACGCGATCGATGCGGTCGATGCGGCGCTGGGGCAGTTGCAAGCGGCGTTGCTGGTGCGCGCGGAGGAACATGCCGCCACCGTCATGCCGGGTTTCACCCATTTGCAGGTGGCGCAGCCGGTGACGCTCGGCCATCACCTGATGGCGTACCACACCATGGTCGCGCGCGATCGCGGGCGTTTCGCTGATTGCCGTGCGCGGCTGAACTACAATCCGCTGGGCTCGGCGGCGCTGGCCGGGACCGGCTTTCCGCTCGATCGCCATGCGACGGCGCAGGCGCTGGGCTTTGCCGGGCCGACGGTCAATTCGCTCGATTCGGTCAGCGACCGCGACTTCGCGATCGAATATCTGACCGCCGCCGTGCAATGCTCGCTCCACCTGTCGCGGCTGGCCGAAGAGTTCGTGATCTGGGCATCGCAGATGTTCGGATTCGTCTCGCTGTCCGACCAATGGTCGACCGGCAGCTCGATCATGCCGCAGAAGCGCAATCCCGACGCCGCCGAACTGGTGCGCGGCCATAGCGGCCGGATCATGGGCTGCATGACGTCGCTGATGGTGACGATGAAGGGCCTGCCGCTCGCCTATTCGAAGGACATGCAGGACGACAAGCCGCCGGTGTTCGAGGCGACCGACCTGCTGGCGCTGTCGATCGCGGCGATGACCGGCATGGTCGAAAGCGCGACCTTCCGCCCCGACCGGATGCGCGCCGCCGCCGAAACCGGCTTCTCCACCGCGACAGACCTTGCCGACTGGCTGGTGCGCGAAGCGGGCGTGCCGTTCCGCGAGGCGCACCATATCACCGGCCGCGCGGTGAAGCTGGCCGAGGAAAAGGGTTGTCGGCTCGATGGCCTGACCCTCGACGACCTGACCGGCATCGACGACCGCATCCATGCCGGCATCTTCGACGTGCTGAGCGTCGATGCCTCGGTCGCCAGCCGCAAGAGCTTCGGCGGTACCGCGCCCGAACGGGTGCGCGAAGCCATCGCCGCCGCGCGGGGCCAGTGATGCGGGGGGTCGCGCTCCTCGCCGTCGCCCTCGCGCTGGCCGGGTGCGGCCAGCGCCGCGACCTGCACCCGCAGGAAAACGCGTCGCTGCCGCCCGCACCCTATGGCGCGACCACGCAGCCGACGTCGGGCGAGCTGCTCAATCCGACGACGCAGCAGCGCCCCTCGCGCAGCGACGAACTGCTGACCGAATCGAAGGCGCGTGGCGACGATCCCTTCGCCCTGCCGCCGCGCTGATTACGCCAATGAGACCACAACCGTTCGTGCTGAGTAGGGGCTGAGCGAAGTCGAAGACCCGTATCGAAGCATCTGTGGCACGGGTCCTTCGATACGCCATTTTGACAAGCTCAATGGCTACTCAGGACGAACGGTGATTAGCTGAACCGGACCAAGGCTCAACCCATGGACAATTTCACCCTTCGCGACGGCACGCTCCATGCCGAGGACGTCAGCCTGCTCGCCATCGCCGATGCGGTCGGCACGCCGGTTTATGTCTATTCGACCGCGACGCTGGAACGCCATGTCCAGGTGTTTCGCGACGCCGTGGCGGGGCTGGGCAAGGGTGAGCCGCTGGTCGCGTTCGCGGTAAAGGCCAATCCGAACAAGGCGGTGCTGGCGACGCTGGCCCGTGCCGGCATGGGGGCCGACGTGGTATCGGGTGGCGAGCTGTACCGCGCGCTCGACGCCGGCATGGACCCGGAGAAAATCGTATTTTCGGGCGTCGGCAAGACGGCGGACGAAATGGCGCAGGGGCTGACCGCCGGCATCGGGCAGTTCAACATCGAATCCGAACCCGAACTCGACATGCTGTCGGCGGTCGCGACCCGGCTGGGCAAGGTCGCGCACATCGCGATCCGGGTGAACCCCGACGTGATCGCCGGCACCCATGCGAAGATTTCGACGGGGGGCAAGGAGAACAAGTTCGGCATCGATTACCACGCCGCGCCCGCCGCCTATGCCCATGCCGCATCGCTGCCGGGTATCCGGGTGCGCGGCGTTGCGGTGCATATCGGCAGCCAGCTGACCGATCTCGTGCCGCTGGAGGCTGCGTTCGGCCGGGTCGGGGTGCTGATCGCCGAGCTGCGCGCCAGCGGCCACGATATCACCCATGCCGATCTGGGCGGTGGCCTGGGCGTCCCCTACGACCCTGCCAAGCCGCTGCCGCCGTCGCCCGCCGCCTATGGCGAAATGGTCGCGCGGGCGACCGCCGGCTGGGATGCGCGACTGATGTTCGAACCCGGCCGGTTGATCGTCGCCAATGCCGGGGTGCTGGTGTCGCGCGTGATCCGCGTGAAGCAGGGGGCGACCGCGCCGTTCGTCGTCGTCGATGCGGCGATGAACGACCTGCTGCGACCCAGCCTCTACGACGCCTATCACGATATCCGCGCCGTGACCCCGACCGGCGAGCGCGCGGTGACCAACATCGTCGGCCCGGTGTGTGAGACCGGCGATACCTTTGCGCTCGGCCGCGATATGGACGTGGTCGTCGCCGACGATCTGGTCGCGTTCATGACCGCCGGTGCGTACGGCGCGACCATGGCCTCCACCTACAATTCGCGCGCGCTGGTGCCCGAGGTGCTGGTATCGGGCGACCAATTCGCGGTGGTGCGTGAACGCCCGCCAATCGAGGCGCTGGCGCAAGCCGACCGCCTGCCGCCCTGGCTGTGAACGGGCTGCCGATCCTGCTGCGCACCGCCGGGCGCAGCGTGATCCTGGTGGGGGAGGGTGAGGCCGCCGATGCCAAGCGCCGCCTGCTCGAACGCACCGGCCTGACCGTCGTCGCCGACGCCGCCGATGCCCGCATCGCGGTGGTCGCTGTCGAGGACGACACGCAGGCCCGCACCGCGATCGACGCGCTGAAGGCACGCGGCATCTTGGTCAACGCCGTCGACCGCCCCGCCGATTGCGACTTCACCCTGCCGGCGATCGTCGACCGGTCGCCGATCCTGATCGCGATCTCCACCGGCGGCGTCTCGGCGGGCCTCGCGGCGGCGATCCGGCAACGGCTTGAGGCGATGCTGCCCGCCGGCGTCGGGCGATTGGCCGAGGGGCTGGGCGCGGCCCGCGCGGCGCTGCGCGCGCGCTTTCCCGATGGCGGCGACCGTCGCCGCGCGATCGGTTTGGGCGTAGCGGCGGGCGGTCCGCTCGACCCGATGGTCGCGCACGGCGACGATGCCGTCGCACGCTGGCTGGAGGATGTCGCCCCGGTCGCGGGCCGGGTGGAGGTCATCCGCCTGCGCTCGGCCGATCCCGACGACCTGACGCTCCGCGAAGCCCGCTGGCTGGGACAGGCCGACCGCATCCATCATGCGCCGGATGTGCCCCCCGCAATCCTCGACCGCGCCCGCGCCGATGCGGTACGGATCACCGGCCCGGTCCCGGCCGATCCGCTCCCCGGCCTGACGATCGACCTCGCATGACCTGTCGCGCATGGCATATCGACGGGGGGAAGGTGACGGAGATCGATCCGCTGGCGGCGGTCGATGCCACCGGCGGCTTCACCTGGATTCACCTGCATGGGGAGGGGGATGCGGTGGCGACGTGGCTGCGCGACCATGCCCATCTGCCCGAATATGTCATCGATCCGCTGACCGCGGTCGAAACCCGCCCGCGCTGCGACGCGATCGGCAAGGGTGCCTTCGTCAACCTGCGCGGCCTGTCCGACGATCAGCTAAGTAGCGCCGATCCGCTCGCCTCGATCCGGCTCTATGCCAGCGCCGGGCGGGTCCATTCGGTTACCCGGCGCAACCTGACCGCGTTCAGGACGGTGGTCGACCGGGTGGAGGGCGGCGACGTCGCCGATCCCGGCGACCTGATCGTTGCGTTTGCCAGCGCGATCACCGAACAGCTCGATCCGCTGATCGCCGATTTGGGCGACACGCTCGACGAATGCGAAGAGGCATTGGACCCGGCGCGCATCTTTGAACAGCGTCGTGCGGTGACCCACACCCGCGTCCGGGCGATCGGCTATCGCCGGTTCCTGGTGCCGCAGCGTTCGGCGCTGGAAAAGCTGGGGCAACTGCCCGGCGACTGGCTGCAGGCCGACGATCGGCTCCACCTCGCCGCCGCCGCCGACCGTGCCGCGCGCATGGCGGAGGAGGTCGATTCGATCCGCGAACGCGCCGCGCTGATCCACGAAACGCTGACCGACCTGCGCGCCGAACAGCTCGACCAGCGCTCGCTGCAGATCGCGATCGTGGCGATGGTGTTCCTGCCGCTGACCTTCGTCACCGGCCTGCTCGGCATGAATGTGAAGGGCATCCCCTTCGCCGACGAACCCTGGGCCTTTGCCGGGGTGGTCGCGCTATGCATCGCGATGAGCGCCGGCATCGTCGCATGGTTCGTGCGCAAACACTGGATCGGGCGCTAACGCCCGATCCGGTCTGCTGATCGGTTCAGGCGGCGCGCCCAAACCCGGCATCATCCTCATCGGCGCCGCCCTGCGTCAGGTCGAGGGCAAAGCCCCGCACGCGGGCCTGCTGCTCGCCGACCGACCCCGGCTTGGCCCGTACCGCCGCCGGCTTGGCGGCCGGCGTGCGAACCGGCGCGCGCGGCGCGGTCGGGGCACCGTTTCCGGTGCGGAAGAACGCGATATTCGCCTGCAACTCGTCGGCCTGGTTGGCCAGTTCCTCGGAGGTCGAGGTGATCTGTTCCGACGCCGACGCATTCTGCTGCGTCACCTGATCGAGCTGCTGCAACGCCTGGTTGATCTGGCTTGCGCCGATATCCTGTTCGCGGCACGCGGCGCTGATTTCCGACACCAGTTCGGCGGTGCGACGGATGTCGGGAACCAGCTTGGTCAGCATGTCGCCGGCCTGTGCCGCCGCCTCGACCGTCTCGCCCGATACCGCGCTGATTTCGGCGGCCGCACTCTGGCTGCGCTCGGCAAGCTTGCGCACTTCCGAAAGCAGGTCGGTCTGGCGGGCGATTTCCTGCACGATGCCGATCTTGTCGGCGATGGTGCGCATCGCGGAGACGGCGCGGTCGACCGCGAGGCCGCTGGCCTCGGCATCCTTCGACGACTGGCGCGCGATCTTTTCGGTCTGCGCGGCATTGTCGGCATTCTGTTTGATGTTGGCGGCCATCTGTTCCATCGATGCCGAAGCCTCTTCGGCGGCGGCGGCCTGCTCGGTCGCGCCCTGGCTGACCTGCTCCGACGATGCCGAAAGCTGCTGGCTGCCCGCCGCGACGCTTTCGGCGGCCTGGTTGGTCTCGCCGATCACGCCGCGCAGGCGGACGACCATCGCGTTCAGCGCCTCGATCAGCGTGCCGACCTCATCCCGGCTGTTCGCAGCGACCGTCACCGACACGTCGCCCTCCGCCACGGCGGTGGCAAGGCCGGTCGCACGGTTCAGGTTGCGTCGGATCGCATTGGCGACGAACCATGCCGCCGCCGCTGCCGCCGCCATCGCGATCAGCGCGATGACGATCATGTAGGTCGTCAGCTTCGACGACAGCGCCGTGCCCGCTTCGCGCGCGGCCTGCGCCGATTCCAGCTGGTAATCGGACAGCTTGACGATCTCCGAGGTCGTCGGATCGATCGCGGGGTACATGTCGTTGTCGGCGAAGGAGGCCAGTGCCGGGGCATCGCGACGCGCGATGATCGTGCGCAGCGTGCTGACCGCATCGTTCGACCGCGCCATGTTCGCCTTCACCGTGTCGGCGATCGCGGCTTCTTCGGCCGTCTGGCTGGTGCGCATATAGGCCGACCATTGTTCGCCGACGATGCGGTTGGCCGCGTCGATCCTGTTGCTCGCCTGTTGCCAGTTCAGCTTGCCCGCGCGCAGCTGATGGGTCGTGTCGACCACGTTCAGCCCATAGGCGTCGGACACCTTCTTCAACTGGCGCAGCGGCACGATGCGATCGTCATAGATCGACGTCATCGACCCGGTGAGCGCCGACATGCCGTAATAGCCGGCGCCACCGACCGCCGCGGCGATGGCTATGCCGGCGGCAAGCTGAATCGCGAGGATCCGCGTGCCGATCGATCGAAACCCGCCGTTGCTGCCCGCCATGTCCGTCTTCCTCCGTGGAGGTGGCATGGCTAATTTGAATGATTTAATAACAGATGAAACCGTATCCGATTTACCGGGTGATAAACCCGATCATCTGTTCGACCATCAGCCGCAGCTGCCCGTCGGCCTTGTCGATCGCGCCGTCCTCGACCGTGTTGATCGCGACGCCGACCGGCGTGGGCCAGCCGCGCAGGGCGTGGGCGACGGTGCGCAGCGTCGTCATCGTCGCCACCGCCGCCTGCCATCCCGCTGCCGTCGCGACGATGCCGATCGGCATCCCATCGAAATAGACGCGATCGTCACGGCGCAGCAGCTCCACATGGTCGAGCGCGTTCTTGACCAGCCCCGACAGCGTGCCGTGATAGCCCGGCGACCCGATGATGATCCCGTCGGCATCGCGCAGCGCGCGCAGGAACGACTGGATGCGGGCATTGCCGCTTGCCGTTTCGGGTTCGTAGTTGGGGAAATCGATCGCCGGCCCGGTCAGCAGCGTCGTGCGCGCACCCAGCATCGCGGCATGGCCGAGCGCCCGTTCCAGCGCGGCGGCGGTTCCCGATGTCGGGCGCAGCGTGCCCCCCAGCGCGACGATATGCGGTTGCTTCATGCGCGCACCGCTAGCGGATCATGGCAGCCGATGCCACCGCTGAGCGCAGGAATCAGGCGCGCCGGGATCAGCGCGGCCGAACCGCTTCCCACGCCTCGGCGATGTCGGTCAGCGAGGCGGCGGCGTTCAGGAACGGTTGCGCGTCATGGCCGATGCTCGCGTTGACGATCTGGTCGCGCAGCCCGGTGTAGAGCCGCGACAGCGTCTGCGACAGGTCGCCGCCCTTTTCGTAATCGAGTCCCGCTTCCAGCGCGAACAGGATCGCGGTCGCACGGG
Organism: Sphingomonas sp. Leaf23; assembly: GCF_001421585.1. NCBI lineage: Bacteria > Pseudomonadati > Pseudomonadota > Alphaproteobacteria > Sphingomonadales > Sphingomonadaceae > Sphingomonas > Sphingomonas sp. Leaf23. The sequence goes on from NZ_LMKR01000002.1 coordinate 700,615, forward strand.
TCACGCGTTCGCCCTTCATCGCATATTGGCGGTTGTTGGTCGCCCATGCCGCCGATCGCAGCGCACGGATCGCTTCCTCGTACAACAGCGACACCAGCGCGTGCGGGTCGGCGCCGCCGGTGCGGGCGGCCAGGTCGACCGAGCGATAGGTCTGGGCAGGATCGCCCGCCAATGCGGAGGCATAGCGGGTCATCAGTTGCTCTTCGACCACATCTTGATCTGGTTTTCCATGAAGGTCTGTTGCGCCTTGTACGCCGCGACCCGCGCTTCGGACGCCGCGAACTGCTGCGTCATGCGGGTGGTGGTCAGGTCGGTCTGTTCGACGACCTTCGCCTGTTCCTTGGCCAGCGCGCCCTGCGCATCGGCATAGCGCTTGTCGCTGGCGCCAAGGCCCAGCGTGGTGCTCTTGGCACTGACCGCGATCCGGTTGAGCGCGGCGGGCAGGCTGGTGCCCGTCGTGCCGTCGGTGCCGCTGGCTGCGGCGAACATCGCCTCCACCGCGTCCGGGTTCTTGGCCAGCGCCGATGCCAGCTGCGTCTTGTCGACGCGCAGCGATCCGTCATTGTTGGTCGCGATGCCGATCTGCGCCAGCGTGGTCGGGCTGCCGTCCTTCTTGCCGGTCAGGTCGGCGATGCTCAGCTTCTGCAGCGCCCGCTTCATCGCCATCGCCGCCGGATCGGCGCGCAGGTCGCCGGTGATCGGGTCGGTCGCCTTGTTCACCGATGCCAGCATGTTGTTATAGGCGGCGACGACGTTGTTCACCGCGTCCTTCAACGCATCGGTCGGTGTCGACGAACTGAGCGTCACCGGACCATCGGTCGTCACCCCCTTCAGTTCGAGGATCACGCCGTCCGCGCCGGTGATCTTGTTCGATGCGCTGACCATCGGCACGCCGTCGACGCTGAACACCGCGTTGCCCGCACGGGTCACTATCTCGGCGCCATCGGTCGTCGTATCGTCGAAATCGACGTTCAGCCGCTCCAGCCCGGTGCTGCCCGAATCGGGCGTCGTGCTGACGGTGAACGCCTGGTTCGCACCGTCGGTGCTGCGCAGCACCAGCCGCTGGCCGTTGGCGTCGTTCACCACGCTGGCGGTGACGCCGGCCTTGGCGGCGGTGATCTTGTCGGCGACCTTTTGCAGCGATGCCGCATCGTTCGACGTGATGGTGATCGGCGGGATGGTCGTGCCGTTCCCGTTGAACTTTCCGGTGGAATCGACGCTGCCCAGCGTCAGCTGGATCGTGCCGGTGCCGACCGATCCGGTGGTGCTGAACGATTCCTTCGTAACCGCGACCTGTGGCGTGGCGAGGCGGGCGACCGTGACGCTCGCGTTGAGACTCGCGACCTTCGCACCGCTGGCCGTCGACACCTTCACCGCCGACCCGCTGCTGCTCAGCTGCGTGGTCAGCCCGCCGCTTTCGGCGAGCGTCGTCAGCGCGCTGGCGAATTCGGTGATGCCCGATTTCAGCTCGGACACGGCCGATACCTGCGCGGTCAGCGTGTCGGACTGTTTCGTCAGCCGGGCATTGCGGGCGGCGAACTGCGCCTCGACCAGGTTCTTGACCAGCGCGGCGGTGTCGACCCCCGACCCGGCGCCCAATGCATTGGCGAGGTTGGGGGTGGTCGCCTTGGTCGTGGTGGTGGCGGTCGTCGTCTTGGCCGTGGTGGCGGTGGCCGTCGCACTGGTCGTCGTGATTGCCATCGTTGATCCCCGGTCCGTCTCCCCCATCCAACGGCACGGGCAGCCAAATCTTTAAGGGTTTTTTACCGCCAGATTGCCGTTTTCGTCGTAGCGCGCCTCCTCCGGCACGGTCACCGGCGGCTGGATGCCGCCCGCCTGCCGGTTGACGCCCATCACGAACGCCAGGACGGTCGCGATGGCGAGGTACAGGTCGTCGCGAATCTCCTGCCCCTGCTTGCTGGTGTAATAGACCGCACGGGCGAGCTGCGGATATTCGAGCATCGGTATCTTCGCCTCCGCCGCCAGTTCGCGGATCGCCATCGCGGTCGCGCCGCGCCCCTTGGCCACCACCACCGGCACCTGGTCGCGGCCATGGTCGTAGCGTAGCGCGACGGCGAAGTGCGTCGGGTTGGTCAGCACGACCTGCGCCTCGCCCACCGCCGCCTTGAAACCGCCCTTCAAAATATCGTGGCGACGCTGGCGGATCTGCGCCTTCACATGCGGATCGCCGTCGCTTTCCTTATGCTCGTCGCGCACTTCCTGCTTGGTCATCTGCAACCGCTGCATCCGCTGGAAGATCGCCAGCGGCACGTCCAGCCCGGCGATCAGCACCAGCCCGCCCGCCATCACGAACAAAAGCGTCAGGAACGTGCCGCCCAGATCGCCGACCGCCTGATCGACGTTCGACGACACCAGCCCGACCGAACTGATCGCCGCCTTCTTCAGCATGACATAGCCGATGGCACCCAGCAGGATAACCTTCAGCAGCGACTTGCCCAGCTCGATCCAGCCCTGCGTGCCAAAGATGCGCTTCATCCCCGATGCCGGGTTGATCCGCGATCCCTTGGGCGCCAGCGCGCCGCCATTAAAACGGATGCCGGTCAGCCCCGCCTGCGCCAATATGCTGGCCGATACCGCGAGCGCGAGGATGCCGCCCAGTGACGGCAACAGCTTCCACCCGGCCTCGATCAGCGGGCGCCACGGCTGGAAATCCTCGACGTCGGCCCGGCCGAAGCGGAAACTGGCGGTCATGATCGCCTTGCACGCGCCGACCAGCGAGGGGCCGAGCAGCGCCAGCCACGCACACCCGGCCAGGATCACCAGCGCCGCGCCCAGCTCCTTGGACTTGAGGACGTCGCCATCTTCGCGCGCCTTGTCGAGGCGCTTCTGGGTTGGGCTTTCGGTTTTGTCTTCGCTCAACGCACGCCCCCCAGCACCAGCGTATTGGCGGCGTCCAGCGCCTCCTGCACGATGACCAGCATATAATCGGTCATCGCGGGCAGCGCGACGAACAAGGCGACGACCCCGACGAACAGGCTGGCCGGCAGCCCGACTGCGAACAGGTTGAGTGCGGGGGCGGAGCGCGACAACATCCCCATGACGAGGTTGAGGCACAGCAGCAGGAACCCGACCGGCATCGCAAGCAGCAGCCCCGACAGGAACGCATAGCTGCCGAAGATCGCGATATTCTCCAGCTTGGCCGCGCTCAGCCACGCCGCGCCCGGCGGCAGCAATTCATAGGAGCGCACGATCAGGTCGATCAGCAGCAGATGCCCGTCGAGCGACAGGAACAGCAAGGTCAGCAGCACCGACAGGAAGGTGCCAAGCGCCGGGCTCTGCGCGCCGTTCTGCGGATCGACCATCGCCGCAAAGCCGATGCCCATCGAAATGCCGATGATCTCAGCGGCGATGACCGGCGCGGCAAACGCGATCTGCAGGACAAAGCCGATGGCCAGTCCCACCAGCCCCTCGGCGGCGATGCTGAGGATGGTGGTGACCGAAAAGATGTCGGCCGGGATGGCAAAGGGCTGTGCCTTCAGCACCAGCACCGCGATCGCGCCCGACAGCAGCACCCGCACCTGCACCGGCATCGCCACCGCGCCGAACACGGGGGCGACGATGAACGCCGCGCCGATGCGGACCATGGTGAAGAGCAGCGCCCAGAGCTGCGGCTCGACCGACAGGCCGAAGCCTAGCATGGCTGGCTGGCCTCTAGCAGTCCCCACGCACGCCGGCGTGCCCCCGCGCAGGCGGGGGCCCAGAGCCACGAATGCCGCCGCCCGCGACCCTGGACCCCCGCCTGCGCGGGGGTACGGGTTGCGAGGAGATGGGCGCCAGCCAACCCAAACCCGTCATTCCGGCGAAGGCCGGAATCCATTGTGTCGGGCGCTATCGATGACGCGCAACCGTCCCCCCCTCCATGGATTCCGGCCTCCGCCGGAATGACGGAAGGAGCGCAAACGATCGTCACCGCACCAGATCCGGTATCCGCTCGAAGATACTCGTCGTGAAATCGCTGAGCAGCCCGAGGATCATCCCCCCGAACACCGCCAGGCTGATGCCGACCACCGCCAGCTTCGGCACGAACGACAGCGTCTGCTCGTTGATCGACGTCGCCGCCTGGATCATGCCGAGGATCAGCCCGCTGAGCAGCGCCGGAATCAGGATGGGTGCCGCGACCAGCGCCAGCACCCACATCGCTTCGCGCGCGACGGTCATGAAATAGCCTGCGTCCATGGCGTTACGTCCCGAAAGAGGCGGCAAGGCTGCCCATCGTCAATGCCCAGCCATCGACCAGCACGAACAGCAGCAACTTGAACGGCAGCGAGATGATCGTCGGCGACAGCATCATCATGCCGAGCGACATGAGGACGGTCGCCACCACCAGGTCGATGACGATGAAGGGGAGGAAGATCAGGAACGCGATCTGGAACGCGGTCTTGAGTTCGCTGGTGACGAAGGCGGGCAGCAGGATCGTGAACGGCGTGTCGGCGGGCGTCGCGATCGGGCCGATCTTGGCCATCTGCGCGAACATCGTGACATCCTTGGTCCGGGTCTGCTTCAGCATGAACGCATGGAGCGGCAGGCTGGCCGCCTCGATCATCTGGGTCGAACTGATCTGCCCGGCGGCATAGGGCTTGATCGCCGTCTCGTTGATCCGGCCGATCACCGGCGACATGACGAACAGCGACAGGAACAGCGACAGGCCGATCAGCACCTGGTTCGGCGGCGTCTGTTGCAGGCCCAGCGCCTGGCGCAGCACCGCCAGCACGATGATGATCCGGGTAAAGCTGGTCATCATCAGCAGGATGCCGGGCAGGACCGACAACAGCCCCATGATGATAAGGATCTGCAGCGACAACGCCATCGGCGCATCGTTCGCGCCGCCCAGTTGCCCCAGCGCCCGGTCGAGCGCGTCGGCGGCCCCCGGCGTCGGCGCGGGTGCGGCGGGCACCCCCTGCGCCATCGCCGGCACCGCCAGGAACAGCATCAATGCGAGGCCCAGCACCGCCAGCACGAGTTCGAACCGCCAGTGCGGCAGCGTGCGCGCGGGCCGGCGGACCTTGACGGTCTGCGTCGGCACGGTCGCCATCGTCCGCCGGCGCGCGGCGGCGATCGGCGACGGCCGATAGCGCATCCGCGACAATACCGGCGCCAGCTTCCCCCCCAGGACGCTCACTTGTCGCCCCGGTCCAGCAGCGTGACCCCGTTACGGCTGACCGATACAAGCAGCAGCCGGTCGTCGAATTCCAGCACGGCCAGCTTGGTGCCGGTCGACACCATCATCGTCTCACGCACCTTGACCAGCCGTTCGCCCTGATTGCCCGGCATCCGCGCTTCCAGCCGTCGCCACAGATACAGGCAGCCGATCATCAGCCCGCACACCAGCGGCAGCAGGATGACCAGCTTCAGGATGTACGACCACATCATCAGCGGCTGACCCGCTTGTCCGGGCTGACCAGTTCGGTCATGCGCACGCCGAAGCGGTCGCCGACGGTCACCACCTCGCCCCGCCCGATCAGCGTGCCGTTGACGAACACGTCGAGCAGCTCGTTGGCGGCGCGGTCCAGCTCGATCACGCTCGATTCGCTCAGCGCCAGCAGTTCGCGCAGCGTCAGCTGCGTCGACCCGATCTCGACGGTCAGGCGGACATCGACATCCTGCAACAGCTTGAAATTGGCGGCGAGCGACGCTTCGGCGGGGAAGCCACCGGTCATCTCGTTCATTGGAATTCCTCTTCGAAACCGGGGTCGATGGAGTTGAGCTTGATCGCGGCCTGTCCGTTGGCGGTGCCGACCGTGCCGGTGCCCAGCCGCCGGTTGGCGACCCAGACGGGCACCTGCGGGCCAAAGCTGATCGGAATGATATCCCCCTCCTTCAGCTCCAGCAGCAGGGCGAGCGACACGACCGGTTCTGCCAGCACCGATCGCACCGGCAGCTTCACCGACATGACCGCACGGGTCAGGCCCGCCAGCCATTTGGGATCGGGCGCGCTCTTGCCGTGGACCTTGGTCGACAGCTGCGGCGCATGGGGTTTCAGCGCGGCGACGGGATAGAGGATGTCGATGAAGGTCGGCTCCGCATCGCCCACCGCAATGCCGAACCGGGTCGCGATCACCGCGTCCTCGCCATCGATCGCGCCCATCATCGCCGGGTTCGATTCGGGGTTGCCGGGTTCGAAGCCGATGCCGGCCAGCGGACCCCATGCCTCGCTCAGCGGCTGGGCGATCGCGCCGGCCAGCCGGCGCAGCATCGCCTCGGCCGCCGGCGAAAATTCGATCGGCAGCGGGGCGGGGGCCTCGCCGAACCCGCCGAAGAAGATATCGAGCACTTCGAGCAGGAACGCGCCGTCGAACACGATGATCGCCGGGCTTCCCCCGGTCGACAGCGTCATCGGCACCCACCCGGTCAGCCGGTCCTTGCGCCGCGCCTGCACATAGCCCGCGAATCGATCGACCTCGACCGGTTCGGACCAGCTGCGCACGCCCCGGCGCAGCAACGGTTCGAACACCTGCCGCAGCGACCGCGCCATCCGCGCCGACAGATGCTCCAGCGCGTGGAGGTCGCCGAACGGATTCAGGTTCGCCGCGCCCAGCGTGGGCACGTGCGACGCCGGGGCCGTCCGGCGGGCCCGTTCGCGGCGCTCGGGCGCGGAGGTGGATGGCGCGTTAACCATGCACGTTTACTGAACGACAAATTGGGTAAAATAAACGTTACCGACGCCGCCAAAGCCCTCTTTCTGCTCCAAAGTGTCGTTGATCGCCTTTTTGATGCGCAGCGACAGCTGTTTCTTGCCCTCGGCGGTGAACACCTGGTCCTCGGTGGTCTCGCCCAGCGCCAGCAGGATCGCCGAGCGAATCGCGATTTCATGGGTCTTCAGGTTGTCGAGCACCTTGTGGTCGTACGACGTCGAGATGGCGATGCCGACCTGGATGAAGTGCGTGCTGTCGGTCAGGTTGGAGGTGAACTCCTTGTCCATCGCGTAATAGCTCGATGCATAGCGATCGCCGCCTTCCATCTCGGGCGTCGGGCGGCCGCCCTCGCCGTTGTTGGCCGCCGCGTCGCCGCCGCCTTCGCCGCCACCCTCACCGCTACCGCCACCTTCGCCACCGCCTTCACCGCCGGCGGCGCTGGCCTTCACTTCCTCGGACTTGGGGACCAGCTTGGGCAGGTCCTTCTTGACCGCCTCATGCTCGCCTTCCTTGGCGTGCCCGCCGCCGATCAGGCCGGACGAACTGGCATACAGCCCGGCACCGACGCCACCGCCCAGCAGGACGAGGACGCCGACCGCCATGACGATGATCTTGCCGAGCTTGCCCTTCTTCTTGGCCGGTTTTTCCTCCGGCGTGTCCTTGTCGCTCATGTCATACTTCCTCAGGCGATACGATCATCGGATCGGGTGGTTTGGGTATGGGCTTGGGTCGCCGGTCGCGGCGCGCGGGGGGCGGGGTTGCCCTGATCCTGCGCCTGCCGCTGCGACTGTTGCGATTGCGCTTGCGTGCCGACATCGACCTGCATCCCGCCCAGCTTCAGCCCGCGTGCCTCGGCCATCTGCACCAGGCGCGGCTGCGCCTCGGCTAGCAGGCGCCCGGCATCGGCATTGTCGCTGCTGAAGTGGACATGCAGCTTGCCGTCATCGCCGGTGCGGATCGCCACCTCGACATCGCCCAGCGCATCGGGCGACAGGCGGATGCGGGTTTCGCCGTTGTTCGTGCCGTTCGCGTCGCGCAGCGTCGTGATCCGGTCGATCATCCCCTCCACCCATTGCGGCTGGCGGGTGTCGAGCGTGGCGCTCGCGGCATGCGCGGTCGGCGCGACCGGACGCAATGTGGCAGCCTCCGGTGCCTGCGCGGCGCCGGTGGCCGGGACCGACAGGTCGTCGTCGCGCCGCACGCGAGGGGCAGGGGCGTCGCGATCGGTGAAGCCGGCATCGACCATCGGCGCTGGCGTCTGCACCGGCGCGGCGGCGACGCGCGTCACCTGCGGCATCGGCGCGGCGGCATGGCTCTCGTGCAGAACGGCCGGCGTGATGCCGTCTGTCTCAGGTGCCGGAGGCGTCTCATCGGACACCGGCGCGGTGGAGATCCGCGTAACCGGGGGGGCAACGGTGACCGGCTGCACGGTAGGCGCGGCGACCGGCACCACCGGCGCGGCAGCCTCGCCGGCGATCGGGATGCGCTCGGCGGCGGGACCGTCCGGGCGCGCGGTCGGTGCGCTCGCGGGTGCAGGCGCAGCCATCTCCCGCTCGGCCGGGATCGCAGCGGTCGGTGCGGTATCGTTGGCGAGAGGCGCGGTCGTCGTCGCAGCGGCGTGCACCGTCGGACGGGCGCGGACGACGCCATCGACTACCACCGGCGCTGGCACGGCCGCGTCCACCGGCAAAACCATGGGTGCGACCGGCACCGTCACCGGGCCGGCGGCGGGCGTCGCCTCGCGCTGACTCTGGGCGCGCAACACCTGTGGGATCGCTGTCGACAAATCGACCGGCACGGCATCGGCGACCTGCGGTGTCGCGTTGGTAGCCGGCGCGAACGCGTCGACCGTGACCGGAGTGCTTACCGCACCGGCATCCGATAGTGTCGTTGCGGCGGGCACGATGCTCGGCGTGGCCGATGCTGCTGGCGTGGCGGGTACGGCCGCAGCTGCGAGCGCCGGCATGGCCGATGGCCTGATCAAGGGCGCGTTCGGCACGACCGCTGGTGCGACGGTCGACATGACAGGATTCACCAGCGTCGCATCGGGCGCGATGGACGGCCCAGTGGTCGGGATGGTTGGCGTGACCAGTGACTTGTTCTGCGTCGCAGCGGGTGCGGCGATCGGCGCAGCGGTCGGGATGGTTGGCGTGACCGGTAGCTTGGTCGGCGTCGCAGCGGGTGTGACGGTCGACGCCGCGATTGGGTCGGTTGGCGTGACCGGTAGCTTGGTCGGCGTCGCAGCGGGCGCGACGATCGGCGCTGCGATCGGGTCGGTTTGCGTGACCAGTGGCTTGTTCGGCGTCGCAGCGGGTGCGGCGATCGGCGCAGTGGTCTGGTCGGTTGGCGCGGCCAGAGGCTTGTTCGGCACCCCATTCGGCGCGAACGTCGATTCAGCGGTCGGAATGGCTGGCGTGACCGGTGGCGTGCTTAAGGTCACGGCGGCCGCGACGGTCGACGCCGCGATCGGTACGGTGGGCATGGCCGATGGCTTGGTTGGTGTCGCACGCGGCGCGACGGTCGGCGTAGCGCCAGAGATGGTTGGCGTTGCCGATGTCATATCGGCCGCGATAGCTGGCGCGGCGGTTTGGATGGCTGGCTTGGTCGACGTCACGCCGGGCACCGCACGCGACATGACCGGCACCACAGAGGGCGCGGTCGTCTGCGCGGCCGGCATCCTGGCCATGCGCGGCGCGGCCTGTCGCTGGTCGGGCGCTACGTCCTCGGTCTGCTGCGGCACGACGATATGCGCCGGCACGACCGTATCGGTGGCGAGCGGCGTCACCGTCCCGTTTGCCGGCGCGGCACGGGCGACCGGCGTCCTATCAGGCATCTGCGTGGCGACGGGCGCGGGGCGGGCGATCGGGGCGGGCGTCTCGGCGCGCTTCGCCATGCGCATTGGCCCCGCTCCGGCGGGGGTGGGTGCGGTGGCAACGACTTGTCCGTCCTCAATCACCAGCGCAGCCGCCGGCTTGGCACCATCGGCCAGCACGGCGGGCGGGGTCGGGAGGGCTGCGACAAGGATCGCCTCGGCCGGCTGCGGCACGACTGCCGGCGCGACGACGATCGACGGCGGCTTGGCAGCATCATCGCCGTCCTCGCTCTCGCCGGGCGGCGGCGTATCGTTCGACGGTGCGGGCTCGGCCCGTTTCACGCGTGGCGGGAGCGGGGCGAAGCGCACCGGCACCGGTAGCTGCTGCGTCGCGCGGGTCGCCACATCCTCGGCACGCGGCGGGGCGGCGGCGGGTTCGTCGTCGGGCAGTATGCCGGCCATCGCGCCGACGACCGCCGTCGCGGCCAGCACCGGCGCGACCTGCCGGGCCTGCGCCACGATCGGCGCATCGGCCTCCTGCGGCAGCATCAGCACCGCCTCGGTCGCCGATACCGGCAGCGGCGGGGCAACCGCCGGCACCGCATCGACCGGCAGGGCCGGCGCGGCAGGCATCACCGGCAAGGGGTTGCCGGTCGGGGCAGCCGCCTGCCGCTCACCCGGAACCGCATCCCCCGTCGGCACCATCCCCGCGATCAACGCGGCAAAGTCGCCCGCGCCCGACGCGACAAGCGGCAGCGCCTGCATCGCAAGCGGGGAGGTGGTGCTGGAAAGGGCCGAGAGCAATTGCATGGGTCGATCCGTCAAAGCGTTCGACCGGTCGATCAGCAAGGATCGTGCCGATTGAGACGGCGCACCGGCGGTGCATTTTCCAGCGCGCGCAGTTCACGCAACGCACGGGCGGCGTGGGCGCGCTCCAGCAGCTTTTCGACCGCGCTCTGGTCGCGCTTGGCGGCCATCGTCGCGGACTTCGCGCGGGTCAGCCCGTCATCGGCCTGCGCCACGCGGTGCTCGACGACCCGCGCGGTGGCGTGGAGTTTCTCGCGATAATGGGCGGCGGCGCCCAGCGTCTGCGCGCTGGCGCTGGGGGTCGGCACCGGCGACACCGCCTGCGCCAGATGGAGGATGCGGTCGCGCAGCGCGATCTCCTCCGCCACGCGGGCGGCGGCGCGCGCTTCCTCGGCCTGGGTCAGGTTCAGCTGCATGGTCCGCACGCGCAGCACGCGCGCCAGGCGCTTGGCCTTGTCAGACACCGAACACCCCCACCAGTTCGGCAACGGCATCGTCCAACGACACCACCTCGTCCGAATCCTGCTTCACATATTCCATGACGGCGGGATGCGCCGCCAGCGCGCCGTCGATCGCCGGATCGGTGCCGGGGCGATACGCGCCCATCAGCACCAGATCGCGATTTTCCTCATACGTCGCCAGATGCCGGCGCAGCACCCGCGCGGCGGCCAGATGCGGCTTGTCGGCGATGTCGGTCATCACGCGGCTGACCGACGGCCCCAGGTCGATCGCCGGATAGACGCCGCGCTCGGCCAGCTGCCGGCTCAGCACGATATGCCCGTCGAGGATCGACCGCGCCGAATCCACCACCGGGTCGCTATTGTCGTCACCATCGGCCAGCACGGTATAGATCGCGGTGATCGACCCGCCGGTGCGCACGCACGTGCCCGCCCGCTCGATCAGCCCCGGCAGCATCGCGATGGCCGAGGGCGGATAGCCGCGCGCCGACGCCGGCTCGCCCAGCGCGAGTCCGATCTCACGGCCCGCGTGCGCGACACGGGTCAGCGAATCGATGATGAGCAGGACCTTCTTGCCCTGTTCGCGAAACGCCTCGGCAATCGCGGTTGCCCGCAAAGCGCCGCGTATACGCAGCACCGGCGAATGATTGGCCGGCACCGCGACCACGACCGACCGCGCACGGGCATCGCCCTTGAGCTTGGTTTCGAGGAAGTCGGAAACCTCGCGGCTGCGCTCGCCGATCAGCCCGACGACGATCACATCGGCCTTGGCGGCGCGGACCATCATGCCCAGCAGCACCGACTTGCCGACGCCCGATCCCGCCATGATGCCGACGCGCTGCCCCTGACCGATGGTCAACAGCCCGTTGATCGCGCGCACGCCCACGTCCATCGGTTCGAGCACGCGGCCCCGGTCCAGCGGCGACTGGATACGCCCGGCCAGCGGCCAGCGGGTGGCACCCCGGATCGGGCCCTTGCCGTCGATCGGCTTGCCCGCGCCATCGACCACCCGGCCCAGCATCGCCTCGCCCACCTCGGCCTCGCCCGGCTTGTCGCCCGGCCGCACCAGCGCACCGGGGAGGAGGGGGGCCGGGCCGCCCAGGTTCATCATCAGCGTCCGACCGTTGCGAAACCCGATCGCCTCCGCCTCGACATGGCCGCCATCGCCGGTGCCGACCTGGCACACGGTGCCGACCGGCAGCGACAGCCCGACCGCTTCCATCAACAGCCCGTCATAGCTGGCGAGCTTGCCCGCCACCCGCGCGCGCGGGCGGAAATCGGTCGGGGCAAGGGCACCCAGATAATCGTCGGCGAAACGGTTGAGCATCAGCGCGGCACCTGCACGGTTTCGATCACGGCACCCAGCTGTTCCAGCCAGAGCGACGGACCATCCTCGACCACGGTCGAGGCGGATTCGAGGATGAAGCCGCCACGCTCGACATGGGCGTCGGCGACGGCAAATACCGCCTTGGGCAGCTTGCCCTCGACCAGCGGCATGTCAGCTTCATGCATCCGGAGGATCGCCGATTCCGCGCCATCGGCCAGCAGGTCGGCGGCGGCGTCGATCCGTTCGACCAGGTGGTTGGCCGACACGCCGACCTCCCCCACGATCTGGCGGACTAGCGTCAGCACGGTCTGGCGCAGCCGCGCGGCCATCGCCTCGCGGTCGATATGCGTCGCGGTGCCCAGCGCATCGGCCAGCTTGGCGAGCAGCGCATGGTCGCGCGCGGTGTCGGACTGGCTGGCGGCGGCAGCGGCGGCCAGCCCCTCGGCAAAGCCCGCGGCATGCGCCTCGGTCACCGGGTCCAGCGGCGACGCCACCTCGTCGACCACGGTCGAAAACGGATCCCAGCCCTCGGTCGGGTTGGCATCGGGATCGGCCGGGCGGAAATGCTTGGGGCCAGTCGACTGTGCGGCACCGGCGGCGACACCGAAATCGGCCGGGCGCACCGGCACGACGCCGGTCGCCGCGAACGGATCGGGCGCGCCGAACGCGCGGGCCAGGATATCGGCCGCCGCGACATGGCGGCTGGCGAAGCCGGCGACGAAGCCGCAGGCGGATGTCGGGGACGTGGCGCTCTCAAACATAATCGTCGTCGCCGCCGCCCATCATGATCGTCCCGTCCTTGGCCAGCTGCCGCGCGACGGTGATGACGCCCTTCTGCGCGTCGAGCACCTCGGCCAGCTTCATAGGACCGCGTGCCTCCATCTCGTCGCGAATGCCGTCGGCGGCGCGCGCCGACATGCAGCCGAGGAACCGGCCGCGCGCATTCTCGTCCACGCCCTTCAGCGCGCGCACCAGCAGGTCGCTGTCGACGTTGCGGATCAGCACGCCCAGATTCTTGTCGTCCATCTCCAGCAGGTTGTCGAAGACGAACAGCTGGTCCTCGATCTGGCGGGCGATGTCGCGGTCGATCTTGGCCAGCTTCGGCATGACCCGCGTCTCGGTCGCCTTGCGGCCCGACGACAGGATCTTGGCGGCATCCTTCGCCCCGCCCAGCTGTACGCCGGTCCCGCTGGAACGGCCGGTCGACCGGCGCGTCAGCATCGATTTCAGCGTATCGATCGCCTCGGGCGTGATCGGCCCCAGCTTGGCGATGCGGTGCAGGATCTGCGGCTGCGATGCCTCTGGCAGCCCCTCCAGCACCTGCGCCGCGACGCTCGGCTCGAGATTGGCGAGCAGGACGGCGGCGATTTGCGGATGCTCGTCCTTGATGAGGCTGACGATCTCGGCCGCATCCATCCAGTCGAGCAGCTCGATCTGGCACGCGGTCTCGACCGGCGTGATCCGGGCGAGCACGCTCTCCGCCTTGTCGGCACCCAGCGCGCGGTTCATCACCTGTTCGATATGCGGGCGCGGGTCGAAGCCGACCGTGGTGCGCTCGCGGGCCTTTTCGACGAAATCGTCGAGGACCACCGACACCTCGTCCTCGCTGACATCGGCGACGCTGAACATCGCCTTGCCCAGCTGCTGGACCTCTTCGGGTTCCAGCTTCTGCAGGATCGCGGCGGCTTCCTCCTCGCCGACCAGCATCATCAGGACGGCGGCGCGTTCGACGCCGGTCTGGATACGGACGGGGGCGTTCACGACTTGGCGTCCGACTGGATCATGTCACGGATGGCAAGCGCGGCGCGCGTCGGATTGTCGCGGGTGAAGCCGCGGACCAGCCCGACCCGGTCGTCATACCCCTGCGCGGTTTCCAGCATCGCCATGCTGACCGGTTCCGGCCCGGCGGGGGCGGTCAGCGCGGCCTGCTGCGCGGCTTCGGCGGCGGCGGCGCGGGCGGTCTCGGCGGCGGCGTCGGCCTTGCGCTTTTCGTTGATCGCCTTGACCATCGGGCGGACGCCCATGAACAGCACCAGCAGCGCGATGACGAGTGCGGTGCCGTTGCGGGCGGCCAGCGGTACCCAGTCGGCATCGTACCACGGGCGGGCGACATCGGTCGCGGTCGCATCGGGCGAGAATTTCCGGCTGATGACCGTCACCGTGTCCTGGCGCTGCTGGTTATAGCCGACCGCCGCCTTCACCAGATCGTTGATCTGCTGGATTTCGGCCGGATTGCGCGGCTTTGCCCCTTCGGGTTCGCGCAGCAGCACGGCGACCGACAGGCGACGGATCGATCCGGGGGCGGCGCGGGTCACCGACACTTCCTTGCCCAGGTCATAGGCGCGGTTGAAATTCTCGCTGGTCTTGACCGGCGGGCTGGCGCCCGGCGCGGTTCCCGGTTGGACCGTGGCACCGGCGGGGCCGGGGGTCGCAGTCGCCAGCGTCGATGCGGCAGGCGGCGTGTTGCTCAACGCACCGGGGATGCCGCCGGGGGTCGTCTCGCCGGGGGTATTGCCCTGCCAATTGCCTTGTTCGGCGCGCACCACGCCCTGCTTGTCATAGCTTTCGCGCGTCGCCTGGCTCTGGTCCAGATCGACATCGGCCTGGATCTCGGCCGAGAAATTGCCGGCACCCAGCAGCGGGGTCAGCAGCGTGTTGAGCTGCGCGCGATACTTGTCCTCGATCCGGCGCTGGTAATCGATCCGCTCGTCGGACAGGGTCGATCCCTCGCTGCCATCGGTCGGCTTGCTCAGCAGTGCGCCCATCTGGTCGATGATCGTCACCTGGTCTGCCTTCATCCCCGGCACCGAGCTGGCGACGAGGTTGACGATCGAGCGCACCTGCGCCTGCGTCAGGCTGCGGCCCGGTTCCAGTCGGACGATGACCGAAGCGGACGGCTGCGCATTGTCCCGCACGAACACCGAGGATTCGGGCATCGCCAGGTGGACGCGGGCGTCGGCGACCGATTCGATCTCGCCGATCGACTTGGCCAGTTCGGTCTCGCGCGCCTGGCGCAGCCGTTCGCCCTCGACGGCGCGCGACACGCCCATCGGCAGCTGGTCGAGGATCGCATAGCCACCCGGCGCGGCCTTCGGCAGGCCTTGGCCGGCCAGCAGGATGCGCGCGCGGTGATAATCGTCCTCGGCGACGGTGATCCCGCCCGAATCATCGACATGGCTGGTGATCTTCGCCGCGCCCAGCGCATCGACGACTGCCTGCTTGTCGCTGTCGGGCAGCTGCGGGAACAGCGTACGCTGCGGCGGGGTGGCCAGTGCCATCCATGCGAGCGCCGCCGACAGCACCAGCCCGACGATGAAGATCATCGGCAGGCTGCGCTTGACGGCGGGATTCTTCACGATCCCGCCGATCTGGGTCAGCGGATTGGCGAACTTTGTCGCGGGGGCGGCGGGAACGCCGCCTGCACCGGTGGTGGCGAGAGCGTTTTCCATATCAGACCGGCATGCTCATGATGTCCTTGTAGGCGGACAAGAGTTTGTTCCTGACCTGCATCGTGGCTTCGAAGCCGACCGATGCCTGCTGGCGCGCCATCATCACCTTCGCGATGTCCACGGTCTCGCCGCGTTCGTACATCGCCGACAATTCGCTCGCCTTGTTCTGCTGCGCGTTCACGCCCTTCAGCGCGTCGCCCATCGCCTCGACGAAGCTGGTCGGCTTCGCCGGTTCGGCCGGCACCGGGGCGGTCGCGACCTGCGCGTTCGCCTTCGACAGGGCCTGGTTCCGTTCGAGGATCTGCGCACGAAGCTGCATCACCCGGTCGACTCCCATCGCGCCGCCGACACCGCCCACGCCGCTCATGCCGACGCCGCCATCGATTGTGCGGCAGGTGCGACCAGCAGCTCGCCGGCCTCACGCGCCTTGGCAAGGCGGTAGCGCAGCGTACGCTCCGAAATCCCCAGCCGCCGGGCGGTTTCGATCCGGTTGCCGCCGCATTCCTCCAGCGTGCGGCGGATCGCCGCGAACTCGTGGATCTGCACGATGTTGGTCAGCGTCGCCGCCACCGGCTCCACCGCGCGGGGCGCGCTGGCAGTCGCGGCGACGTTGGCGGCGCTCGCCCGGTCGAACACGATGTCGTGCGCCTCGATGCGGTCGCCCATGCCCAGCAACAGCGCACGCTGGATCACATTCTCCAGCTCGCGGGCATTGCCCGGCCAGTCGTGGCGGCCGAGCAGCGCCAGCGCCTCGTCCGAAATCCACGGCAACGTGCCCCGCATGCCCGCGTGGCGCACGACCATCGCGGCGGCGAGCGCCGCGACATCGCCCGGCCGGTCGGCCAGTGCGCGGGTGCTGAGCGGAAAGACGCTGAGGCGGTAATACAGATCGGCGCGGAAGCGGCCGGCGGCCACCTCGTCCTGCAAATCGCGATTGGCGCAGGCGACGACGCGGACGTCGATCGCCTCGGCCTGGGTCGCGCCGATCGGCACGACCTCACGCTCCTGCAACACGCGCAGCAGCTTGGCCTGCAGCGGCAGCGGCATTTCCGCGATCTCGTCGAGCAGCAGCGTGCCGCCATGCGCCGCGCGGAAAAAGCCTTCGCCCGCCGCGCCGGCGCCGGTGAACGCGCCCTTCACATGGCCGAACAGCATCGCTTCCAGCATGGTTTCGGGGAGCGCGGCGCAGTTGATTGCGATGAACGGGCCATCGGCGCGCGCGCTCTCGGCGTGGATGGTGCGGGCCAGCACTTCCTTGCCGGTGCCGGTCGGGCCGTTCACCAGCACGGTGATGTCGGCGGCGGCGACCCGGCGGGCGAGTGCCTGTAGTGCCAGGCTTTCCGGATCGGCGGCGACCGCCTCGTGCCGGCCGCACAGCAGCGCCGCGGCAAAGGCATGGGCCAGCTCGGTGTCGGCATGGGAATAGGACAGGCGGGCCGGGCGGCCCCCTTCGAACGGGGTCGCCGATGCGGGGCCGTCGGCCAGGACCAGCGTGCGTGCCGCGATCGGCGGCACTTCGCCCTCCATCACCAGGAACACGTCGTTCGGCCCCGGCTTCTGTCCGGCATTGGCAAGGGCGAAGCCCTGCGCGCGCAGCGACGAAACCAGCGTGAACTTGGCGCCGAGCACGGCAGCGGATGGATAGATCGAGCGCATCGTTTCGGACATTCCCCCTGAACGGCACCCTTTTGCCGGCAAATGGTTAACGGCCGGTAAAATCCGCCCCGATTCGGCTCTGTACTCCGCGTACGCCCTCGTACGCGCGCGAGGGCCGGGGGAGGGGCGGAACTTTTTTGCTTAATACCGCCCGATGCGTGCCGTTTCTCCGGGCAGCAGCTTCGATCCCGATCGTTTCAAGGGGGGACGCGGGGCGCTGGAAGTCACACTGGAGGACACACCCAATGACCGTCATCGGATCCAACATCGGATCGCTCCGCGCCGCCAACGCCTCGTCCGCCGCCAACGACGCCCTGAAGGCCTCGATGGAGCGCCTGTCGACCGGCAAGCGTATCAATTCGGCCAAGGACGACGCCGCCGGCCTCGCCATCGCCAGCCGCATGACCAGCCAGATCAAGACGATGGCCGTCGCCGCGCGCAACGCCAATGACGGCATCTCGATGGCGCAGACCGCCGAAGGCGCGCTGGGCGAAGTCACCAACATGCTGCAGCGCATGAAGGAACTCGCCGGCCAGGCCGCGAACGGCACGCTGGGTTCGGCGGAACGCAAGTCGCTCCAGTCGGAAGTCGGTCAGCTGACCGCGCAGATCAACGACATCGCGAACAAGACCAACTTCAACGGCATCAACCTGCTCGACGGCACGGTGAAGGCCGTAACGCTGCAGACCGGTTCGCAGGCCGGCCAGACCACCTCGGTCAGCCTCACCAGCACCTCGGCGACCGCGCTCGGCCTGAACGGCTACCGCGTCGAAGGCCAGGCGACCACCGGCCGTATCGACACCGCGACCGTCGCCGTCGGCGACGTGCAGCTGAACGGCAAGAATGCCCTCGGCACCGCCCTGACCGCCGCCGACGCGGAAACGACCGCCGCCAGCATCAACGCCAACACCGGCCAGACCGGCGTGTCGGCCAAGGCATACAACACCCTGTCGGGCGGCCCGATCTCGGCCGGCGGCATCACCGCGACCGGCAGCCTGACGATCGCCGTCGGCAGCGGCACGGGCGTCGACATCACCGGCGCCAATGGCCAGGAACTGGTCGACAAGATCAACCGCGACGTGGGCGGCGTGACCGCGCAGCTCGACAACGAAGGCAAGATCGTCCTGTCGAACGACACCGGCAAGTCGATCACCATCGGCGGCACGGCATCGGGCAAGGCCGGCTTCACCGCCGGCACCTATGGCGGCTTCGTCGCGCTCCAGAGCTCGACCGGCGAAGCGATCGACATCAAGCGCAGCGCGACCGGCTCCGCCGCCAGCCTGACCGCGCTCGGCCTGAACGAAACCACCGCCAATGAAGGCGTGAAGGGTTCGGCCGTCGGTGCGACCGCGCTTGCCGTCACCGACGACGTGAAGATCAACGGCGTCGCCGTCGGTGCATCGAACGACGCATCGGCCGCATCGAAGGCCGCCGCGATCAACGCCGTCAGCGACAAGTCGGGTGTCACCGCGACTGCGACGACGAAGGCGACCGTGTCGCTCGACTCGTCGAAGATCGTCGCTGCCAACACGCTGGTCATCAACGGTTCGACCGTGACGCTCAGCGACTCCGACGGCACGACCGGCATGTCGATGTCGGACGTGGTGAAGAACATCAACGATGCCGGCATCAGCGGCCTGGTCGCGTCGAGCGATGACAAGGGCAACCTGATCCTCACCTCGTCGACCGGCAACGACATCACGCTGAAGGACGGCACCGGCGGTACCTCGGCGGGCATGGTCATCGGCATGAAGGGCGATGACGGCGGCGGCTCGACGGGTGCGATCGGCACCGGCCTGACCCTGCGCGGTCGTGTCGAGCTGAAGTCGGACACCGGTGCGGAAATCCGTGTCGAAGGTTCGGACACCTCGCTCGCCAAGGTCGGCGTGTCGGCACAGGGCGGTTCGGCCGATACGGTCGGCGGCGCGCTGAACGTCTCGACCCAGGCGAATGCCGCGGTGGCGATGAACGCCATCGATAAGGCGCTCGACAAGGTTTCGTCGATCCGCGGCGACCTCGGTGCGGTCCAGAACCGTCTGCAGGTTACCGTCAACAACCTGACGACCACCTCGTCGAACCTGCAGGAAGCGCGCAGCCGCATCGAAGACACCGACTTCTCGGCGGAATCGACGGCGCTCGCCAAGGCGCAGATCCTCGGCCAGGCGTCGACCGCGATGCTCGCCCAGGCGAACCAGTCGCAGCAGGGCGTGCTGAAGCTGCTCGGCTAATCCCGGCTCCGCCGCCGCCGCTCCCCCTTGATGAAGGCGGTGGCGGCGGAACTCCCGGCGACGGGACCAGCCCCCGGTGACCCGATACGGTCACCGGGGGTTTCGGCGTTTCCGATGTCTGTGCGCAGACTCTATATATAGCGCACACCCAAGATCCTCCCCGCTGCGCGGGGAGGGGGACCATGCGCAGCATGGTGGAGGGGGGGGCGTATCCCACCACACCCCCAGGATCCCCGCGCAGGCGGGGACCCAGAGTCCCAAACACAACGGCAGCCGCCCACAACCCTGGGCCCCGGCCTCCGCCGGGGTACGCCGAGGTGGAGTAGGGCGAACCGCCACTTTCCTACAACCTGCCCGCTACGCTAACCTCCGTAACCCGCTCTTTCCTATCGCCGCCGCCCACTCAACGTCCCACCACACCGCGCGCGCAAACAGCGCACGAGTGTGAACTTTGTGAACTTTGGACGCAAAAACGGGGCCAGACTCCCTGTCCGACCCCGCCCAAGTACCTGATAACAAACCGAAACCTATCCGGTCGCCCGCGCCAGCGCCTTTTTCAGCTTCTCATGCGCCGCCTTCTTGATCTGGCAGATACGCGCCGCGCCGACGCCCAGCACCTGCCCGATTTCCTCGAGGTTCAGTTCCTCGACATAATAGAGCTGGATCACCTGTGCCTCGCGTTCGGGCAGCGCGCCGATCGCGGCGATCAGGGTCTCGCGCAACTGCCCTTCGGCCAGCGCCTCGAACGCGTCGGGGCCGTCGTCCATGAACCACGGTGCTTCGTCGGTATAGACGTCGTCGATCGAATCGAACTGCACTGACTGGACATCGGCATAGTCGACCCGCAACCGCCCCAGCGGCACGCCCAGCCGGTCGGCGATCTCGGCCGGCACCGGCGCGCGGCCCAGTTCGACCGTCAGGGTCGATACCGCCTTCGCATAGTCGCGCCGCCGCTTCATCGCGCCCCGGCTGATCGTCGCCTGCCGGCGCAGCTCGTCGATCATCGCCCCGCGCAGCCGGGTGGCCAGATACTGCTCGAACGTGACCGTCCCCCGGTCCTCGAACATCGGCACCGCCTCGACCAAGGCGACCAGCCCGACCTGCACCAGATCCTCGACATCGACCATCGTGCTCATATGGCCATGGACGTGCCACGCGATGCGACGGACCAGCGGCAGATGGCGGCGGACGATCGCATCGCCGTCGTTCGGCCTCGCCGTCCGGGTATAGACCGGGACGCTCAGCTCGGGCTGGGGAAAGAAGGGGGCGTTCATGCTGGGATGGCCTCCGGGGCACCGATGACGGCGACGACTTCGACTGCCTTGTCCTCGGGAACTTCGAAGAAGCTCATGACCGGGGTGTCGGGCAGGCAGGTTTTCACGAGCTTGCGGATCGCGACGCGGATCGACGGCTGCACGACCAGCGCGAACGGCTTGGCCTCGGCCATCAGCGGCTGCGCGGCATGGGTCAGCGCGTCGACGATGCGGCGGCCGAGGTCCGGCTCGATCGCATGGCGGCGGCTCGGGTCATTGCGCATCGCCTGCCCCAGCAGCGCTTCCAGCTGCCCTTCGAGGGTCATGACCCGCAGCGGCTCGCGCACGCCGCACAGCTTCTGGATGATGAGCGCGCCCAGCTCCGGCCGGATCAGCTCGACGATCTCGTCGGCATCCTGCGTCCGCTGCGCGACCACGACGATGGCGGCGGCGATACGGCGGAATTCCTTGAGCGTGATATTCTCGGCCAGCAGCGCACGCAGCACCTGCGTCAGCGTGGTCAGCGACAGCGGGTTCGGGCACAGCGCCGCGACCAGGTTGGCGGCGCGGTCTTTGAGGCCATCGAGCAGCGACTGTACCTCGTCCGGGCCCAGCAGCTCGGTCGCGTTGACGGTCAGGACGTGGTTCAGATGGGTGGCGATCACGGTTCCGGCATCGACCACCAGATAGCCCGCGCCGGTCGCGGCATCGGCATCGCCCGGCTGGATCCAGATCGCGTCGAGGCCGAAGGTCGGGTCCTTCGCGGTCTTGCCGTGCAGCAGCCCGCCGACCGCCTGGCCGGTGTCTAGCGCCAGCATCTCGGTCGCCGACGCCATGTCCTCGCCGACGACCACGCCGCCGATCGAGATGCGATAGGTGTACGGGGCGAGGTTGATGTCGTCGCGCACCTTCACCTGCGGCACGACGAAGCCCAGTTCCTTGGACAGCTGGCGGCGAACGCCGGTGATCCGGCTCATCAGCGGCGCGCCTTTGCGCTCGTCGACCAGCGGCACGAGGCCGTATCCGATGTCGAGCATGATGTGGCAGGTGTCGGCCACTTCCTCCCAGCCGATCTTCGACAGGTCGGCGGCTTCGGGCAGTGCCTCGACCGGCGGCGGGGGCGGGGGGGCGTTCTTCTGCTTGGCGAGCTTCCACGATGCGAAGCCGGCGATGCCGGCGGCGGGTGCCAGCACCAGGAACGGCATCCCTGGCAGCATCGCCAGCAGCCCCAGGATACCGGCGACCGGTGCCCAGGTGCGGTGCGACGCGAACTGGCTGCCGATCTGTCCGGCCAGATCCTGTTGCGAGGTGGAGGTGACGCGGGTCACGATGGCGGCGGCGGCGATCGACAGCAGCAGCGAAGGGACCTGCGCGACCAGCGCGTCGCCGATCGCCAGCAGCACATAGGTCTGTGCCGCCTGTCCGACCGCCATCTGGTGGCTGACGACGCCCAGGATCAGGCCACCGACGATATTGATCGCGAGGATCAGCAGGCCGGCGACCGCATCGCCCTTCACGAACTTCGACGAACCGTCCATCGCGCCATAGAAATCGGCTTCGGCGCCGGTCTCGATGCGCTTGTTGCGGGCTTCGTCGGGGGTGATCAGGCCGGCGTTCAGGTCGGCGTCGATCGCCATCTGCTTGCCGGGCAGGGCGTCGAGGGTGAAGCGCGCCGACACTTCGGACACGCGACCCGCGCCCTTGGTCACCACGATCATGTTGATGATGATCAGGATCGAGAAGACGAAGAGACCGACGACATAGTCGCCGCCGATCAGGAAGGTGCCGAACGCCTCGATGACATGGCCCGCCGCCGCTTCGCCCTCATGGCCGTGGACCAGCACGACGCGGGTCGATGCGACGTTCAGGCCGAGGCGGAACAGCGTCGCGAACAGCAGCACGGTCGGAAAGGCGGAAAAGTCGAGCGGCTTTTGCGCGTTGAGCGCGACCATCAACACCGCGATCGAGATCATGATGTTCATGACGAAGAAGATGTCGAGCATGAACGCCGGGATCGGCACGACCATCAGCAGCACGAGCAGCAGGATGGCACCGGGCAGCGCCGACCCGCGCAGCGCGGGCAGGATGCTCTTGGGATTGCTCAGGATCGCCTGCATCATGCGTTACCCAGATTGGCGAGGATCGAATAGGCGAGCCGCGCCGATTCAGGGGTCGGGCGATAGAGCGAGGCCATTTGCGTGGGGGTAGCCGCCGCGTCGCCGCCACGGCTGCGCACGACGTTCAGATTGGCGAGGGTGGTGGTCAGCCACGCCGCGTCGCCGCCCTGCGCCTCGTTCCCCATGATGACGTCGCCGTCGAAGCCGTTCATCATGACGGCGGGCTGCATCCGGTTGACCGGGAAGCCGCCCTGCATGTCGGTCATGTCGACCCCACTGCCGCCGCCGGCCTTCGCCCCGCGATCCAGCTTCGTCGCCATCTTGTCGTAGATTTCGGCGAGCGAGCGCGGCTGGCCGCCGGCACCGTAGAAGATCGAGCGGTTGGCGCGGGCCGCGGCGGGGAACATGTCCGCCGCCGACCGATCGGGATTGCTCTGCATCGACGTCAGGAAATGGCGCGCACCGCCCAGCCCCAGGAAATGCGCCATGTAGAGGTCGGCGCCGGTCGCGCTGCGGCCCAGCGCACTCTCCAGCGCGGTCTTGTTGTCGGCGGCATGTTCGGCGGCCATCAGCGACGATGCCTGCGGGTCGCTGCGCAGTTGGAGGATCGCGCGGCGCGTGGCCGGGTCGGCGACATAATAGCGGCCGTTGCTGCCTTGGCGGATGCTGTCGGCGGCCCAGCCCATGCCGTGCTCGGCACCATGCGCCTTCACCACGCCCAGCCAGCTCTGCTCGACGAACTGGTAGAGGCCGGTCGCGGTCGAGGTGCCGGCGCGTGCGTTGGTCTGCAGGCCGCTTTCGACCTGTGCCTGGCCCAGCAGGAAATTGAAATCGACACCCGTCCGCGCGCTCGCCTTCGCGATCGCGCTGTGGACATAGGATCGGGATTCTACCGGAACGACACTCATCGGGCTATGCTCTGCTTCCCCTGTTCAGGAGGGAGCACAGCAAGCGTCGTGCCAGTTCGGGATTCGTCGCGGTGGCGCGTTCAGCGATACGCCGCTGCGGCCATGCGCTGCGGCGAGGCGGCAATGCCTGGCCGGTATGCCGGCAATCCGCCGCCGGCCAGCTGGTCGATCCGCCGGCGGACATTGGCCGCCATCAGGTTGACGTAGATGCGCGCGGTCTCGTTCAGCCGCTGCGCCTCGCGTGCCAGCGTTTCCAGCTCGGCGTCGAGCGGCAGGTCGTCATTGGCGGCAACCGCCTCGATCCCCTTCAGCTTCATTGCCGTGGCGGTTTCCAGCGCGGTCACATCGTTGGTCTGCAGGGCCGCGATCTCGGCGTGCAGGCTGTCGATGATCTGGATCAGCGCATCACGCCGGTTCATTGCTGTTCCAATCGAGTTTCAGGGCGATGAGCCGGTCGGCGATGGTGGCGGGCGACAAGGGGAAGCGGCCCTCCGAAATCGCCTTGCGGATCGTCGCTACCCGGTCGGTATCGACCGGTGGCGACGACGACATCGCCTGGGCGGTGGTCCCGCTCGCCAGCAACGATACGCCGCTCTTGGCGGGCGTCGCATCCTGTGGCGCCTGTGGCGTTTCGGTGCGTGTCTGCCCGTCGGTACGCGCGACACCGCGCCCACCGATCGACGAAACCAGCCTTGATCCGACAGAATCCACCATGTCCCCGTCCTTTGCGAACTGCTGACATGAGGAGAAACGGCGGCATCCCGAACTTCTTTAGCAAAAATTACTGGGAGATTATTTTTTCGGGAATCAGCCGGTGAAGCCCGGCAGCGCGGCCCGGCCCGATTCCAGCGCGATCGCCTGGATCGGCGGCTTGGCCGGGTCGATCTTCACCATCAACCGACCCCCCACCGGCGCATCGCCCATCGCCACGCCGTCGCGGGTGATCGAAAAGCCGGGGGCGCCGGCCTCCACCATGATCGGGTCGCCGCGGCGGATGACCGGTTCGGGCTTGGCGGCGACGACCGCTGCCGGAGCCGCGGCGGGGCGTTCGGGCGCCACGCGGGTCAGGCGGCGGACGGGCACATAGACTTTCCACGTCGGCGCCATGCAGCTGATGACCACCGCGTCCTGCCGGTCGGACAGCCAGCCGAATTGTGGCATCGGACAACGCGCCAGCTTCAGCCGGGGATCGACCGGCATCTGCGCGCCGCCGTCCATGCCGATGCTGGCCCCGGTGAACTGCACCACCGCCTCGTCGAGCTGCGCGGTCGACTGGAATGTCTGCGCGACCGCCGCGGGGGCGGCGAGCAGCAGTGCGGCGAACAGGCTGTAACGGATCATTTCTCTGCTCCATCGGCAGGGGCGGCAAGCGGGGCTTGCCGGTCGGCAACGGCTTGCCGCTCACCGGCAAAGCCCAGGTCGATGAACACGCCGCGCCCGCCGGTGCCGGGCGGTGCGAAGGCGATCTGTGCGGGCGTCGCGGCACCTTCGCGGACCAGCAGCGCGGCAACGGCACGCGCCCGGTCGGTGGCGAGGATCGCGGCGCTGCCGGTCGCGGGGTCGACGTCACCATCGGTGCCGCCGGTCAGCGTGACGGCGATACGCCGGTCGGCCGCCGCGCCACGGACGAAATCGACGCTGCTCGCGGTGCCGGCGGGCAGGGCGGCGGAGCCGGCGGCAAAGCCGTCGATCACCGCGCGGTCGACCGTCATCGGGATCGGCTGGGCATCGAACCCGGCCCGGATACCGGCGGTCAGTGCGCGCTTGTCGACCGCCTGTGCTGCCTGCAGGAACACGAAGAACCCGACCAGCAACAGCGACAGGTCGGCAAGGGTGGTCAGCCACAGCGGGCGACCGGGGGCGGTATCGAAACGGTTCATTCTCATTCTGCGGCCTCCCGGAATTGTGGGCGCTCCCGCTTGGCGAGCGCGACCAAAGGTGCCTCGAACCGGGCACGTTCAAATGCTTCGGCACGGGCCAGCCGACGCAGCCGGCCGGCGATCGGCATGCCGACCAGCGCGGCCAGCACCGCGCCGTAGAGCGTCGACAGCAGCGCGATCGCCATCGCCTGCCCGATTGCGGTCGGATCGGTCATCGCCATGAACATCCGAACCAGCCCGACCAGCGTGCCGACCATGCCCAGCGCCGGCGCCAGTTCGGCGACAGCGGCCCACATGTCGGCGGCGGCAAGGTGGCGTTCGGCGCGGGATTCGTTGCGATGGCGCAGTGTCGCGGCCACCCCCTCCGGCCCGGTGCCGTCGACGATCGCGGCGATGGCGTCGGCAATGTCGGGATCGGCGATCCGCGACCGGTCGAGCGACATCACGCCGTGATTTTTGGCGATACGGCCCAGCGCGGCGATCTGGGTCAGTCCGTCGCCGGCCGAAAAGGGGCGTCGGCCGATAACGGCAAGTGCGCGGATCGCGCGACCCAGGTCGCCCGGCGGCGTGCGGATCAGCAGCGCGAACACGGTGCCGCCGACCACGAAGGCGGCGGCGACCGGATCGGCATAGGGGGCGAGCGCGGAAGCATCCATGCCCGCTTCCCTGCAAACACGGTGCCAGTTTTGCGGCGGCAAGCGATTGCCGGCTGCGGTTGCCGTTTGCCGGTGGCGGGCGGCAACGTGGCCGATTTGCAGATCGGCGGCGGCGCTGGCGTGAAATTGGCACGCCCTTTGCTGTGATCCCGTGTGACGCGCATCCGGCGCGCCGACTTTGGGATCGTCCGATGGCCGACAATGCTCTGTTCGGGATACACGGCACCGCGCTGCAGGTGCGGGCGCAGCGCATGGGCATGCTCGCATCGAACATCGCCAATGCCTCGACGCCGGGGTTCAAGGCCAAGGATGTCGACTTCCGCGCGGCGCTGGCCGGCGTCGAGCAGGGCGGCAATGTCGACCGCTCGATCGACAGCAACACGCTCTATCGCCGGCCGCTCCAGCCCTCGCTCGACGGCAACACCGTCGAACTGGTCACCGAACAGACCGCCTTTGCCGAGAACGCCGTGGCGTATCAGACGACGCTGGCGTTCCTGAACGGCCGCATCTCCACCATCACCCGCGCGCTGAAGGGGGAATAAGCCCATGCCCGCACCCATGAGCATCTTCGAAGTATCGGGCCGCGCCATGTCGGCGCAGCTGATCCGGATGAACACCACCGCTTCGAACCTGGCCAATGCCGGGGCGGTGTCGACGACCGAGGCGGGCGCCTATCGCACGATGAAGCCGGTGTTCCGCACCAGCTTCGACGCGGCGAGCGGCCTTGCCACGGTCGACGCGGCACAGGTGGTGACGGCGGGCGAGGCACCGTCCAAGCGCCACGATCCCGGCAACCCGCTGGCCGATGGCGAGGGGAATGTGTGGGAAGCCGCCGTCGATGAACCGCGCGAGCTGGTCGACATGCTCGATGCCGCCCGCACCTATCAGAACAATGTCGAGGTGATGTCGACCGCCAAGTCGCTCATCACCGAAACGCTCCGGCTGGGACGCTGATCATGACCACCACCGCCATCCAGAATATTCCGACGGTCAAGGGCGCCAGCGACGCCTCGGCCAAGGCAAAGCTCGGCCAGCGCTCGCTGGGGCAGGACGATTTCCTGCGCCTGATGACCGCACAGCTGCAATATCAGGACCCGTTCAACCCGACCGACAATACCCAGATGGTCGGGCAGATGGCGCAGATGTCGTCGCTGTCGGGCATCACCGAAATGACCTCGACGCTCAAGACGCTGGCGAACCGGCTGGCCGGCAGCGGGACGAGCGACGCGGTGTCGTGGATCGGGAAGGCGGTGCTGACCGATGGCGCCACCGCGACCGCCGACAGCAAGGGCAATGTGACCGGCGCGGTCGAACTCGACAAGGACGCCGCGCAGGTGAAGGTCGAGATCCGCGACGCCGAAGGCAACCTTGCCCGCGCGGTGTCGCTGGGCGCGCAGCCCGCCGGCCTGGTTGATTACCAGTGGGACGGAAAGACCGATGCGGGCACCGCCGCCGGCGCCGGTCCCTACACCATCAGTGTCGCGGCGACCGATGCCGGCGGACAGGTGGTGAAGGCCCGCAACCTCGCCTGGGCGGGGGTATCCTCCGTCATGCCCAATGGCGGCAAGCCGATGCTCACGCTCACCAGCGGCGAGCAGGTGCTGGCCGACACCGTTCGCAAGATCGCCTGATTTCCACCCTCTTCATCTGAATTTTCGCAGGAGCAACCCGCATGTCCTTCTATACTTCGCTATCCGGTCTGAAGGCCTCGCAGGTCGACATGGCGTCGATCTCGCACAACCTCGCCAACGTCGGTACGACCGGCTTCAAGAAGAGCCGCGCCGAATTCGCCGACGTGATCGCATCGAACCTGGCCGTCGCACCGACGCAGATGGTCGGGTCGGGTACCGTGGTGAAGGGCAACCGCCAGCAGTTCGGCGAAGGCAACCTAGTCCAGTCGTCGTCGTCGCTCGATATCGCGATCGCCGGTGACGGGTTCCTGGCGCTCAAGCAGGACCCGACCAAGGACGGCCTGACCTTTACCCGCAACGGGTCGCTGCGCGTCGATGCGAACCAGTTCGTGACCGATGCGCAGGGCGCGCGGCTGCAGGTCTATCCGGTCGACGGTTCGGGCAACGTCGTCGCCACGACCCGCGCGTCGCTGACCGACCTCGTGCTCGCGAGCACGTCGGGCAAGCCGGCGGGCACGAACAACGTGTCGCTCGATCTGAACATGAACGCCCGCTCGGTCGTACCCGATACCGCAAAGTTCGACCGGTTCGATTCGACCAGCTACAATGAATCGATCGCCACCACCGTCTATGACGGCGCGGGCAATCCGATGACGATGACCACCTATCTGAAGCGCACGACCGCGCCGGTGGTCACCACGCCGCCGGCCGCCGAGGATTTGTCGAGCACTTGGGAAGCCTATAGCTTCGTCGGCGATCAGCCGCTGACCACCGGCAGCCCCGCCGCGCAGGCCGTGCCGGTCCAGTTCGACAATACCGGCAAGCTCACCACCGCCGTTGCCGCGACGTTCAATTCGTTCATGCCGGCCAGCGGCGTCGCGCAGCAGCAGATCACGCTGAACATTCCCACCACGTCGGCGGCGACCACCAAGCCGTTCAAGTTCACGCAGGGGCAGGACGGCATCGCCGTCGGCCGGTTGCAGGGCGTGACGATCAACGAAAAGGGCATCGTCACCGCCAGCTATTCGAACGGCGATACCAAGGCGCTGGGCCAGGTCGCGATCGTCAACTTCTCGAACTCGGCCGGCTTGCGTCAGATGGGCAACAGCAATTGGCAGGCGACCGGCCTGTCGGGCGATCCCAGCTTCGCCAGCTCGGGTGAGAACGGCGCGGGTTCGCTGATGTCGGGCATGATCGAAGGGTCGAACGTCGACATTACCGAGGAACTGGTCAGCCTGATCGCCGCGCAGCGCAATTTCCAGGCGAACTCGAAGGCGCTCGATACCTCGAACCAGATCACGCGGTCGATCCTCGACCTGCGGGCGTAAGGCATGAAACTGGCATGACCCTTGCTGTGTAGCGAGGGTCATACTTGGGAGGTTTCGATGGACCGGCTGGTCTACACCGCAATGTCGGGGATGCGCGGCCACATGGCGTCGCAGGCGACGATCGCGAACAACATCGCGAACGCCTCGACGATCGGGTATCGCGCGGACAAGGTGGATTTCGAGCAGCTGTTGCTGAAGGGCAAGAACGGCGAACTCGAAACCCGCTCGCCTTCTTCCGAAGAGGTGCGCGACATGGATCGCCGGGCCGGCGCGATCCTCGCCACCGGCCGCCCGCTCGACATCGCGATGGAGGGCGACAGCTGGATGGCGGTGCAGGGCCTCGACGGCACCGAAGCCTATAGCCGGCGCGGCGACCTGCAGGTTTCTGCCGCCGGCACGCTGGAGACCGGCGATCGCTTGCCGGTCATGGGTGCCGCCGGGCCGATCACCGTGCCGCCCTACCAGTCGATCTCCATCACCGCCGACGGCCGGGTGATGATCGTGCCGCAGGGCGCGGCGCCGGGCACGCCGGACCAGGAAATCGGACAGATCAAGCTGGCGAGCACCGCCGGCAGCCAGACGGTCAAGGGCATCGACAACCTGCTGCATGTGCGCGGCGGCGGCGTCCTGCCCGGCGACATGACCGCCAAGGTGCGCTCGGGCGCGCTCGAACAATCGAACGTCAACATGACGCAGGCGCTGGTCGACATGATCGAGAACCAGCGGTCCTACGAAGTGCAGGCGGGCATGCTGAAGCAGGCGAAGGAGATGGATGAATCCTCCGCCAACCTGATGCGCGTCCAGAGTTAAGGGGAAGACACGATGGCCAATGCCGCACTCCACATCGCCCGCACCGGGCTGGACGCGCAGGACACGCGGATGCGTGTCATCTCGAACAACCTGGCGAACGTCAACACGACCGGGTTCAAGCGCGACCGTGCCTCGTTCGAGGCGCTGAGCTACCAGATCGTCACCGCGCAGGGTGCCGCCTCGACCGCCGAATCGCGCTACGCCACGGGATTGAACCTCGGCACCGGCGTGAAGGTGCAGGGGACCGCCAGCATCCAGACGCAGGGGTCGTTGTCGTCGACCGGCAACACGCTGGACGTCGCGCTGGAAGGTGATGGCTATTTCCAGGTGCAGCTGCCCGGCGGGCAGCTGGGCTATACCCGCGCCGGCAATTTCAGCCGGTCGCCGCAGGGGATGCTGGTCACGACCGAAGGCTATCAGGTGATGCCCGGCATCACCCTGCCGGAAGGGGCGACCTCGATCACCATCGGCGGCGACGGCACGGTCAGCGCGACCATCCCGAACCAGACCGAAGCGACCCCGATCGGCCAGATCCAGGTGTCGACCTTCGCCAATTCGGCGGGGCTGCAACCGGTCGGCGACAATTTCCTGATCGAAACCGGCGCATCGGGTGCCGCGCAGACCGGCGTTGCCGGCCTCGATGGCCGCGCCCGCATCCGGCAGGGGATGCTGGAAGGATCGAACGTCAACGTCGTTGAGGAACTCGTCGACATGATCGAGACGCAACGCGCCTATGAGGTCAATTCCAAGATGATCTCGGCCACCGATGAAATGCTGAAATATGTCAACCAGAACATCTGACGCCGCGCGCGGCCTCGCGCTCGCCGCGGTCGTGCTGGCGGCAATGCCGGCAACCGCCCGCCCGCTGTTCGGCAGGAAATTGCCGCCCGAGGATTATTCGGCATCGCGCCCGGCGCCGCCGATGACCCCGGTCGTCGCGACCGGCGCGATCTTCCAGGTCGATCAGGGCTATGCCGCGCTGTACGAGGGCTGGCGTGCCAAGAAGGTCGGCGACCCGCTGACCATCGTGCTGGTCGAACGCACCAGTGCGTCGAAGTCGGCCGGGTCCAAGCTGGACAGCGGCGGCGGCTTCGGCATCACCCCGCCGTCGGTCGGGCCGCTGTCGTTCGATCCGAACATCGCGTCGGCATCGGGCAAGCGCAATTTCGGCGGTACGGGCACGGCGGATCAGACCAACGCGCTGTCGGGTGAGCTGTCGGTGACCGTCGCCGAAGTCTATCCCAACGGCACGATGCTGGTGCAGGGGCGCAAGCAGGTGACGCTCAATCGCGGCGACGAATTCGTCGCGATCAAGGGCATCGTGCGCGTCGCCGATGTCGATGCCAACAACCGCGTGCCGTCGACCCGCGTCGCCGATGCCCGCATTTCCTACACCGGCAAGGGCGATGTCGCCCGCGCCAGCCGGCAGGGGTGGCTCAGCCGCTTCTTCCAGGTCGTCAGCCCGTTCTAGGACCGCCCATGCGCCTGCTGCTCGCCATCTTCGCCGCCCTCCTGATGATCCAGCCCGCTGCTGCGGAGCGGGTCAAGGACCTCGGCCGTTTCCAGGGCATCCGGTCCAACCAGCTGACCGGCTACGGCATCGTCGTCGGCCTGCCCGGCACCGGCGACGACAATCTGGAATATACCGTGCAGTCGGTGAAGGCGATCACGTCGCGCATGGGGCTGCAGCTGCCGCAGGGTATCAATCCCGGCTTGAAGAACGCGGCGGTGGTGATGATCACCGCCGAACTGCCCGCCTTTGCCAAGCCCGGCCAGCGGATCGACGTCACCGTCGCTTCGATGGGCAAGGCGAAGTCGCTCCGTGGCGGTGCGCTGGTGATGACCCCGCTGATGGGTGCCGACGGACAGATCTATGCGATGGCGCAGGGCAACCTGGCGGTCGGCGGCCTCGGGGCGGAAGGTGCCGATGGCTCGAAGATCGTGGTCAACATTCCCTCGGCCGGCCGCATTCCCGACGGGGCGACGGTCGAGCGCACGGTCGACACCGGCTTTGCCACCGCGCCCACGCTGACCTTCAATCTGGCGCAGGCCGATTTTACCACGGCGCAGAATGTCGCAGGCGCGATCAACCGCCGCTTCGGTGCCGGCACCGCGACCGCGATCGACGCGGTGTCGGTGGCGATGCGCGCGGCACCGGGGGCCGATACCCGCTCGATGCTGATGAGCGAGGTCGAGAACCTGCCGGTGCAGCCGGCCGAGACGGCGGCGCGCGTCATCGTCAACGCCCGCACCGGCACGGTCGTCATCAATTCGGCGGTGC
Organism: Sphingomonas sp. Leaf23; assembly: GCF_001421585.1. Classification (NCBI taxonomy): domain Bacteria; kingdom Pseudomonadati; phylum Pseudomonadota; class Alphaproteobacteria; order Sphingomonadales; family Sphingomonadaceae; genus Sphingomonas; species Sphingomonas sp. Leaf23. The sequence goes on from NZ_LMKR01000002.1 coordinate 732,869, forward strand.
GCGTGTCGCCCTCGGCCGTGACGCACGGCAAACTGACCGTGAAGATCGACGAGAACCAGCGCATCAGCCAGCCTGCCCCCTTGAGCCAGGGCCAGACCGCCGTCGAACAGAAGAGCGGCGTGACCGTCGAGCAGGAGGTCAAGCCGATGTTCCTGCTCGATCCCGGCCCCAAGCTGGCCGATGTGGTGAAGGCGATCAACGCGATCGGGGCGTCGCCCGCCGATCTGGTCGCGATCCTCGAGGCGCTGAAGGAATCGGGTGCGCTCAAGGCCGAGCTGGTGGTCCTGTGAGCATGATCGGCGCGACGACCGGCATCGGGGTCGATACCAGCCGCACCGGCACCAGGGAGAACCTGAAGGCCGCGGGCGAACGGTTCGAGGCGGTCTTCACCGGCATGATGCTGAAATCGATGCGCCAGGCGAAGCTGGCGGACGGCTTGTTCGAAAACAAGGCCGCCGGCCAGTTCCGCGACATGTGGGACCAAAAGGTCGCCGAAGGCATGGCGGTGACGACGCCGCTGGGCATCGGCAAGGCAATGACCGAGTTTCTGGCCAAGGCACAGAAGGTTAACGAGGCGGATACCGCCAATTCGACGCAAAGTCCGTCGCAAGCTGCCGTTAACTCCTCCGAAGGGAAAAGCGGATGAGCGACCTGCTGTCGATCGGCGCGAGCGGGGTCAGGGCGTACCAGTCGGCGCTGACCACGACGTCGGATAACATCGCGAATGCCGGTACCACCGGCTATGTCCGCCGCACGACCTCGCTGGCCGAGATCGGCGTCGGATCGTCGGTACAGCTGACCGGCAGCGGCGTGACCGTTGCCGGCATTTCGCGTTCCGCCGACATGTTCCGGTCGGCCGATGTGCGCCAGACCACATCCGACGTATCGCGCAGCGACGGCGGCATCGTGTGGATGACCCGGATCGAGGATGCGCTGGGCAGCCGGGCGCTGACCACGCGGATGACCGCCTTCTTCAACGCAGGGACTACCTTGTCGGCCGATCCGTCGGCGGACGCGCCGCGCCGGGCGATGCTGGAGGAGGCGGAAAGCGTCGCCCAGTCGTTTTCGGGTACGGTCAAGGCGCTGGACGATGCGTCGGTCAATCTCGACCAGACCGCCGTCAACGCCGCTGAAAAGATCGGCAACAACGCCGCCGCGCTGGCCCGGATCAACGATGGCCTGGCGCGCGTGGCGCGCGGATCGGTGGGCGAGGTGCAGCTGCTCGACCAGCGCGACCGCATGCTCGACGAGATGAGCGAGCTGATCGACATCGACGTGCAGTTCGATCCCGTAGGCCGGGTGACGGTGCGCGCCGGCGGAGGCGACACGCCGCCGCTGGTCCACGGTATAAAGGCATCGACCGTGCGCATGTGGCGCGACGAAACCAGCAACCTGCCGGTGTTCGCCGCGATGCGCGATGGCAAGGAAACCGTGCTGTCGCCGCGCGGCGGATCGACGGCGGGCATGATCGACGGGGCGCAGCGCATCAACGAGATGCGCGCGCAAGTCGTCGATCTGGCGACCTCGTTCGTCACCGGCGTCAACGATGCGTTCGCCGCTGGCGAGGATGCGAAGGGTAACACCGGCACCGGCAACGCGATGTTCGCGATCGATGCGAGCGGCCGTGTCACGCGGCTGTTCGACGATCCCAGCAGAATCGCGGCGGCAACGGTCGGCAAGGGGCCGCGCGACAGCGGCAACCTGGCCGTGCTGGCCGAGGCGCGGCGCACCGGTGCGTTCGAAACCAAGGTCGTCGCGCTGCAATCGAGCAACGGGTCGGCGCTGGCCGCGCGCAAGACCGTGTCCGACGCACAGGGCGCGATCCGTGATTCCGCCGTCGATGCGCGCGATGCGTCGTCGGGCGTCAACCTGGATCAGGAAGCGGTCAACCTGATGCGGTTCCAGCAGGCCTATCAGGCGTCGAGCCGCGTGATCCAGGTCGCGCGCGAGACGCTCGATACGATTCTCGCGATCCGATAGGACGTATGATGCAGATTTCCACCGCCAGCTTCTACAACCGCTCCGCTGCGCAGATGTCGCGGCTGAACGCCGATCTCAACCGGTATCAGACCGAGATGACGACGAAGAAGCTGAACGTCGCGTCGCAGGATTCGACCGCGTGGATGATGCTGGGCGGGATCAAGAAGGACGACGCGGATTCGACCGCGTTTCGCTCCAACATCACCTTGTCGCGCGGGCTGCTGGCGCAGGCCGATACCGCGCTTGGCAATGTCGACGACCGGCTGGTGCGCGTGCGCGAACTCGCGACGCGCGCTGGCAGCGAAACGCTGAACGACAAGGACCGCGTGTCGATCGCGACCGAACTGGGGCAGTTGCGCGAAGGGTTGATGGCGCTGGCCAATACCCGCGACGTGCGCGGCCATGCGATCTTCGGCGGGGTGGGCGACGTCGCCTTTGCCAAGGATGCCGACGGGGCGATCAAATATACCGGCATCGACGCGACCGGGGCGACCGTCGTCGACATCGACGCGACCGCACGCATCCGCATCGGCGATGCGAGCGAGATCCAGGTCGGCATCGATGGCAGCCGCGTGTTCGGTGGCGCCACCGGCACGACGGATATCTTCAAGCTGATCGACGACCTGAAGGCGGCGATGGAAATGCCGCTGACCGACCCGGCGACGACCGGCGGTGCGACGGGCACGGGCGGTACCACGGGGGGAACGACCGGTGGTACCACCGGCGGGACCGGCACCGGCACGACCGACCCGGCGACTCCGTTCGATGCGGATGCGGCGCGGAGCAAATATGCGCTGGCAATCAATTCGGCGCTCGGCAAGCTGAACACGGCCGAGGCGCAGATCACGTCGGCACGCGCGGCCAACGGCGCGCGGGCGGCGCGGCTGGAGATCGAATCGAGCCAGCTCGAATCGGTCGGCATCGACCGCGAAGAAGCGCGCAGCTCGCTGGAGGACGTCGATATCGCGACGATGACGGTCCAGTTCCAGAAGACGCTGACCATCCTGAACGCAACGCAGGCGACGATCTCTAAGCTCGCGAACCTGTCGCTTTTCAATTATTTGAAGTGATCGCCCGCGACCCGGCCTGACCCAATTCGGTGGCCGGTAACGATTTCTCGACGTCTGTCGCGCAAAAGGGGGATCACATGACGCGCCGCGACCGGCGGGGCGCCATTTCGTAACCCAGGGGCAAGCGCCATATGTTTCCGGCCATCGGCTTCGTCGTCCTTATCGCCATGGTGTTCGGCGGGTTCGCCTTCACCGGCGGTTCGCTCGGTCCCGTGCTGCACGCCCTGCCGCACGAAATGCTCATCATCGGTGGGGCCGCCGTCGGCGCGCTCATCATCGGCAATTCGGGCCGCGAGCTGAAGGGCATGGGCAGCGGCTTCATGAAGGTGCTGAAGGGGCCGAAGTACAAGAAGCAGGATTATCTGGACGCGATCTTCCTGGTGTCGAAGCTGATGAAGATGCTGCGCGCCGAAGGGCCGATCGCGCTCGAACCGCATGTCGAGGACCCGAAATCGTCGTCGGTGTTCAACGAATATCCCCGGTTGATGAAGGACCATACGCTGGTCAACCTGATCGCCGATACGCTGCGCCTGATCGTCGTGTCGTCGGGCACGCTGGACGTGCACGCGGTCGAGGAGGTCATGGACAACGCCATCAAGACCCACCACCACGAGGAACAGGGACCGCAGGCGACGTTGCAGGGCCTGGCCGACGCGCTGCCGGCACTGGGCATCGTCGCCGCCGTGCTGGGCGTGGTGAAGACGATGGGATCGATCGACAAGCCGCCATCGATCCTGGGCGGGATGATCGGGTCGGCGCTGGTCGGCACCTTCCTCGGCATTCTGCTTGCTTATGGTCTGGTCGGGCCGCTGGCCGGCCGGTTGCAGCAGGTGATCGACGCCGACGCCGCGATCTATCACGTGGTCAAGCAGATTATCATCGCCTCGCTCCACGGCCATCCGCAGCCGCTGGTCATCGAAGCGGCGCGCTCGGGCATCGCGCATCACAACCAGCCGGGGTTCGCCGAAGTGTTCGACGGCCTGCGCGGGCGCTGATCCATGGCGCGCGCTCCGCACGGCAATAACCAGCCGCCCCCCGTCATCATCGTCAAGAAGATCATCGCCGAGGGCCATGGCGGCCATCACGGCGGTGCGTGGAAGGTCGCCTATGCCGATTTCGTGACGGCGATGATGGCGTTCTTCCTGCTGATGTGGCTGCTGGGCGCGACGACCGAGAAGCAGCGCAAGGGGCTGGCCGATTTCTTTGCGCCGACGCTGGTCACGGTAAAGGCCGGGTCGGCCGGATCGAACGGGCTGTTCGGCGGTGAATCGATCGTCGACCAGGACAATTACCCGCATCGCGCCGCGCAGACCGGCACCCGCTCGCTGACCATTCCTGCGGACTCCAGCGGCGGTGCCAAGGAAGGGGCGGGCGACAAGGGCCGGTTGAAGAACAAGGCCGAACTGACCGCCGCCGACAAGAAGGCGTTCGAACAGGTCAAGCGCGACCTGGCGCGCAAGCTTGCGAGCAATGCCGACCTGCGCAAGCTGTCGCGCAACGTCCGGTTCGTGCCGACGCGCGACGGGGTGCGGATCGATCTGGTCGACAATGCCGATTATTCGATGTTCGCGCTTGGCACCACGGCGCTGGCGCCTGAGGCGGCCAAGCTGATGACCATGATCGCGCAGACCGTCAGCGATCTGCCGAACACGATCATGATCCGCGGGCACACCGATGCCGTCGCCTATGGCCGGCCGCAGGACATGAACAACTGGATGCTGTCGTCGGGCCGCGCGGAGGCGACGCGCCGTCGCCTCGCGCTGGGCGGGGTCGGCGAGCGCCGGTTCGAACGGATCGAGGGCGTGGCCGACCGCGAACCGATGATCGTCAAGGACCCGTACGACCCGCGCAACCGCCGCGTCGCGATCACCCTGCTGTATCAGGCGACGCCGGGCTTTGGCGGCGCGCGCATGGCCAGCGTCGACAGTACCCCCGCCGACCGCGCCGACGTGCCGCGTCCGGGCCGGGAAATGCCGGCGCATTGAGGGGAGCGACTACCTCCCTCCTCGAACAAGGCTGGGCCGGAAGCCCGCCCTGACCGTACCCCCGCGCAGGCGGGGGTCCAGGAGCGTAATCCGCCACAGTCGTGCTGTTTGGCCCTGGACCCCCGCCTGCGCGGGGGTACGGTCTGAATGTCGACCCGCCCTTAAAAAAACAGCTTCCGGAACGTCAGCCGCACCGTGCGGCCATTGGGGTCGAGATAGCCCGGTTGATAGTTGATCGGCACGATCCCGTTCGCATCGGTCACCCGCTGGCGCGCATTGAACAGGTTGTCGACGCCGATGCTGATCCGCGATCCGCGCAGCCAGCGATTGTCGCGCACCAGCCCCGGCTGCTGCCCCAGATCGGCGAACAGGCGCAGGCCGACGGTGGCGAGGCTGCCGAAGTTCAGCCGCTGGGCGGAACCCGTCGCCCCGCCATCGACCTCGGTCCCCGACTGCCAGTTCACCACCAGCCGCGATCCGATGCCGTCGCGGGTGTAGCCGCCGTTGAACTGTAGCTGGTGGCGCGGCTGGCCGCCGGTATCGCTGATCGCCGATCCGTTGAGCAGGTCGAGCACGGGCAGGCCCGGCCGGATCAGGATCGTGTTGGTCAGGTTGACCGTGTGGTAGAGGCTGGCCCAGATCCGCCCGCCGCCACCAAAGCCGCCACCGCCGCCGCCACGTCCGCCAAAGCCGCCGCCGGGACCACCGGGGCCGCCAAAGCCGCGTCCACCGCCTGGGCCCCGCCCTTCGCCACCGGGACCGCCGCGACCTTCACCGGGCGGCGGGGCATCGCCCGGCGGGGGCGGGGGTGGCGCGCCATTGGCCTCGGCCGCTTCACGCGCGGCACGGCGCTCGTCCATCCGCGCCTGGCGCAATGCCTCGAACTGGCGCGACCGCGCGGTCGTCACCCGTTTCGAAAAGTTGATGCCATAGCGCAGCTGGCTGCTGTCCGCGCGCGCGAAGTTGATCGGGCGATTGTCGACGCGCAGCAGGACGCCATCGGCATCGCGCACGAACCGGTCGGGGAACGCCGCCTGGATGTCAGCGGTGATGGCAGGGAAACTCTGGATCGGATTATCGATCCGGCTGTCGGTATAGTCGAACTGGAACGATATGTCGCGCTCGCTCCACGGTTTCGCGTTCAGGCCCAGCTTGATGACGCGGCTGTTGCTCGACACCAGATCGGGATTGCCGCCGCCGATGGTGGTGACGTCGACGGTCGTGCCGCGCACATAATCAAATGTCCGCACGAACGGCGTGGTGATGAGCGGATTGCCCAGCTGCTGCTGCGTCGGCGCATTTTCTTCATGGCTGACCGAGGCAAGCAGGCGCAGCGCGGTGATCGGCTGCCAGTTGATGCCATAGCCATAGGTGGTGAGCGTGCCGAAGTCCGACAGCTGCTCGACCTCGGCATTGGCGTTGAGCGACAGCCGGCCGAGCGCCGACAGCACGTCGCGCGCCGCATTGGCGATCGGCAGGTCGATATTGGCGCGGATCGATCCGCTGTCGCGGCCGAGGCTGGTCGAATTGGCGATGCCGGCCCGCAGCGAATCGCTGGTGAAGTCGGTCGTCGTCGCCGCCACGCGGATGCTGGTGTTCGCTTCCCCGGCGGGGAGCGAGAAGGGCGACCCGGCGACCAGCGCGTTCAGCCCCGCCGCGCTCGACACCGATTTCGCGCGGTCGGCGGTGCGGGTCAGCGTGCCGAGATCGCTGAACGGGCTGAATGTGCCGGCCGTCACCGCGCTCTGAATATCGGAGATATCGACGCCGCGTTCGGTGCGGGTGCTGGTTTCGGTGCGGTCGTAATTGCCGTTCACCGTCCAGCGCCAGCGACCAATATCGCCGTTCAGCGCCAGCGCGGCATTGGCCGTCGTCGTCTCGCCATTGCGCATCAGCGGATCGGTGTCGGCATAGCGGCGGACGATCACGTCGCTGGCAAAGGGGGAGAAGGGCGTATTGCCCGGCAGCGTCAGCGAGACGCCCGGCAGCCCCAGCAGCGATTCGGTACGGGTATGTTCGACCCGCGTCGTCACCGTCGCCGCGACATTGCCGAAGATGCTGCGCGCATAGACGCCGTTCGCCGAAAACCGGTCGACCGCGCCCGACAGCGTGCGGAACGGTGTGGTGTCGGTAATGTTCGGGGTGTTCGCCCCCGCTGCGAAGCCGGCCAGCGTCGGCGTGCCCGCCGGGACCGCCGCGATCGTCACCGGCGTACCGGCCAGCGCGGTCAATGCCGGATCGATCGCTGCGCCGCTGATGGTCGAGGTTACATTGCCGGTCAGGTCGAACGGCGTGCCGGTGGTGTTGGGAATGATCCCGCGTTCGCTCTCCAGCAGGTTCGACGTGGTTTCGGCCTGCAGGTTCAGGTTGAACCGCTTGTCCTGGTCGATGCGGACCAACCCGCCCTCGGCCTCGAAATTGCTCGACCCGCCGTCGGTCGGCGCGCTGCCCTGCAACTCGCCGGTATAGCTGCGGAAACGGGGGCGCAGGACGAAGTTGATGACCTTTTGATCCGAACGATAGCCGTATTTCAGCGCGACTTCTTCGGGCAGGATATCGACGCGCAGGATCGCTTCGGTCGGCAGGTCGCGGATTTCCTGGAAACCGGCCGAGCGGCGGCCGTTGACCAGGAATACCGGCTGCCCGCCGCGCACCGATTGCAGCTGGGGAGCGAGTTCGGTGACCAGTTCGGCGACCGAGCTGACGCCGTAGGAGCGGATGTCGCGGGGGGAGAGCTGCAATTCCGGCTTGATGTCGCCGGGGACCGATCCGGGGGGCGGGCGGCCGGTGACGACGATCTCTTCCGCCTCGCTCTCGGTGTCGGTGCCGCCCGCGCCGCCCGATCCGGGCTGGGCGGGTTCGGGCGTCTGGGTCTGGGCGGTGGTCGGGGTCGGAGAGGAGGGAGCGGTCTGTGCCGCCCATGCGCCGGGCGCGGTGCCCAATGCCAGTGCCAATACCGTCCACCGCGCCATGCGCATTCCTTCCAAACCCTGCCCGCCACGATGCGGGAACAGGGGCAATAGGGTCCAAATGTCGCACAACTATCGCGGGCGGCGAAAATATCCGGGTGGGCGCTACCGCTTCAGCAGATAATTCAGCCGGGCGGCGGCGATGGGGCGGTCGCGGTCGTCCTGCCATGCGGTGGCGGTGACATTGGCGATCCGCGCGCCCAGCCGGGTGACGTTCCCGGCGGCAAAGGTCGTCCGCTCGCGCCCACCGCGCATATAATCGATGGTGACGTTGATCGGCTTGATCGTCGTGACGTCCTCGCCCAGCGCGGCGCGCAGCGCGACCCATGCGGCCATTTCCAGCATCCCGCCGATCGCGCCGCCATGGACGAAACCGGGCCGCCCCAGCACGTCGCGGCCAAAGCCCATCGTCACGAACGGATGGCCGTCGGCATCGGTGTCGAAGGTCATGCCGAGCAGTTCGGCATAGGGAGAGACCGTCATGCCGCACCGTCCAGCAGCATGAAGGTGCCCGCGACATGCGCGACCGGATCGTGCGGGTCGCCGTCATGGGCGATGCCGCGCACGAACGCGACCTGCCGCGCGACGCGGTAGCATTCGCCGCGCCCGACGACCGTCCGCCCCGGCGTGGCCGGCCGCAGATAATCGAGCCGCAGGTCGAGCGTGGCATGCGGCAGGAACGCGCCGCGCTTCAGCCACACCCCGACGCTGGTCGCCATGTCCATGAGCGTGACGATCGGCCCCGATGCCAGCACCCCGCGCGCCGGATCACCGATCAGGTCGTCGCGAAACGGCAGCAGCAATTCGCACCAGTCGGCCCCATGCGCCTGATACCCGATGCCGAGGCGCGATCCATGGCCATCGAGCCGCGCGGCAAAGAAACGGGCCGGATCGAAACCGGGCGAAGGGGCGGGGAACGTCATCGCCAGCGTCATAGGGCGGAACGCCGACCGATTGAAGCGCGCGATCATAACAGCCTTGTAACTAGGGGCGGCAGCTGCGGGGCCATAGGGTCGCGGGTGCGGCGCGCTGTCGTCGTATTTTGGGGGAAAGAAGGACATGCCGATCGTCACCATCGCGATGGCCGAAATCGTCGAACTGGGTACGCAGGTCGCGACGACCGGCGCGATCCGCGCGGCGGAGGCGTCGGGCGATCAGGTCTTCGAATATATCATCGCCGTCGCCATGCTGGTGTACGAGATGTACCCGAACTGAGATGCCGTCACCGATCGATGGCCGATTGCGCGATGCGATCGCGGCAGCGCGGGTCCGGTCGCTGGCCGCCGGGCGCGCGTGGGCCGACGATGCGGCGGTTCGGGCGGTAACGGCACGCTTTGCCGATGTGACGACGCTGGCCGAGGGAGAGGCCGTTGCGCGTGCATTGGTGGAGGATGCCGGATGGGTCGCGGCAATGCTCGCCCCATGGATCGCGCGATTGCGGGACGATCCGCTGTTCGAACCGCCGTTCAAGAGCCAGCGCGACCTGCTGCGCACGGGCATGGTGCTGGCGGAGACGCCGGTGGCCAGCGTGACGATGGCGGCGATCGACCCGCTGGCCCCCGCCGCGCGGGTGCTGCCCGATACGGTCGTCGTGGGCGGGCGGGTGTCGTGGACGCGGTATCTGCGCGGGGGGCAGGCCCGGCTGTGGCGATGGCGTGCCGACCGTATCGACGAACACTGGCATGGCGGCATCGCCGCACCCGCCCGGCCGCTGGGGGTGCAGCCGCTCGGCGATGGTGCGGTGGTGCGGCTGGACGGGCGCAGCGATGCGATGCTGCTGGTCGATCCGGCATCGGCGGTCGTGTCGGTCACGATCACGCTGCGTCCCGGTGCCGCGCCGTTCCTGCGTGAATATGACCGGGTGGGCGGCGCGCTGGTCCGCGTGGCGACGCTCGACGACGGTGCCGCGCGCAGCACGATGCTGCTGACGCTGCTGCGCGAACTGGGGCAGGCGGATGCGGAAGTTTTCGACAGCTTGTCGCGCGATCCGGCGTTCTTCGTCCGCTGGGACGCGATGCGTGAATGGCTGGCCACCGATGCCCGCGCCGCGCTGCCGCGGTTGCAGGGGATGACCGATGACCCGCATCCCGACATCCGCGCCGCCGCGCAGGCGATGCTGCCGCTGGTCGAGCAACGGGTGGAGCCGGCATGGCCCGCCTGATCGATCCGGGTGACGGCGATGCGATCGGACTGGACGATCTGGTCGACCTGCTCGCCGCCGAACCGGTCGATGTGCGTGACGAGGAGGCGTTTGCCTCACTCGGCTCCGCGCTGGCCCGGCTGGGGCGCAACCGGACATTTTTGGGCGAGCTGGCACTGGCCGAACTTCGCCAGCGGTGCCGGGGACAGGTCGATGGCAATGCCTATGGCGCGCAGGTGCTGCTGCTGCGTCCGCCCGACGGCCGGTTCGTGCTGCGCGCCAATTTCTGGCCGGCGGCACAGGACCGGGCGCTCCGGGCCGGTGGGCGTGGCGCCTTTTTCTACGACCTGCCGCACGACCATAATTTCCCGTTCCTGACGGTCGGCTATCATGGGCCGGGCTATTGGAGCGACGATTATCGCTATGACGTCACCGCGATCGATGGCGTGGTGGGCGAGGCGGCGGGGCTGCGCCATGTCGGGCGGTCGCGGCTCGATCCGGGCAAGGTGCTGCTCTACCGGATGCGCGACGACGTGCATGTCCAGCTGCCGCCCGATGCGTTTTCGGTGTCGCTCAATATCCTGGGCTATGATGCGGCGCAGCCATGGCTCGACCAGTATCGGTTCGACATTCGCGGCAACACGATCGCGCAGGTGCTGACCTCGACCCCGGCCGAGGCGCTGGTGACGCTGGCGGTCGGGGCCGACCTGCCCGATGCGCTCGACCTTGCCGAAGCCTTTGCCGCGCGCCACCCGTGCGAGCGGATGCGGATCACCGCGCTCGACGCGCTGGTCCGCTCCGGCCCCGATCCGGCAGGGGCGCTGCACCGCGCGGCCGGGGATGCGTCGTGGCGGGTGGCGATCCATGCGCGGCGCCTGCTGGAACAGATCGATCCGGTTCGGACCCGGTTGGCGTAACCCGCCGGCGATGGGCGGTTAAGGTGGCGTCGATGCATGTCGTCGTTGCCCTTGATCCCGTTCCGACGCTCGTCGCCCCGGCGCAGCGGCGCGGCATCGCGTTGCGCCCGCTGCACGACGCCCCGCATGCTGCCGTGCGCCTGGCGCGCTGGCGACCGCATGAAGGGTGCGCGCCGGGGCGGTTGCACATGGTGCGCGCGGGCCAACGGTCGGTGCGGGCGATGCTGCTGGTCGAGGATGCCGACGCGCTGGCCGCCGGGCTGGAGGCCGGCGCGGACGACGCGGTGCTGGAGCGCGCGCACCCGGTCGAGATCGTCGCGCGGTTGCTCGCGCTACTACGCGGGGTCCGGCACGACGGGGTAATGACCATCGGCGACCTGACCATCGACCGCGCCGCGCGCCGGGTGTGGCGCGGCGGCGTGGCGCTGCACCTGCTGCCGCGCGAATATGCGGTGCTGGAATATCTGGCCGACCAGGCCGGCAGCACCATTTCGCGCGACGCGCTGTTGCGGGCGGTATGGGACCGCGCGTTCGATCCGGGCACCAACGTCGTGCAGGTGCAGATGTCGCGGCTGCGCGCCAAGCTCGATGCCGCCGGGCCACCGCTGCTCCACACCGATCGCGGGCGCGGTTATCGGCTGGGCGATCCGCCATGGCGCGGGTCGCCTGCGCCGGGTAGCTAGGTCCCGGAACAAAACGGGATGAGGGTGCCGCATGACTCGGGTGACGATTTCGACGGTCGATGGCGTTGCCGAGGTGCGGCTGGCGCGCGGGGACAAGATGAACGCGATCGACCCGGCGATGTTCGACGCGCTGATCGACGCGATCGACAGGCTGCGGGCGTCGTCGGCACGCTGCGTCGTGCTGTCGGGCGAGGGGCGGGCGTTCTGCGCCGGGCTGGACATGGTCAGCATGGCTGGTGACGCGGCAGGCCTCGACCTCGCAACGCGCAGCCACGGGATCGCCAATCGGGTGCAGCAGGTGGCGTGGGGCTGGCGGATGCTGCCGATGCCGGTGATCGCCGCGGTGCAGGGGCTGGCGTTCGGCGGGGGCATGCAGATCATGGCCGGGGCCGATGTGCGGATCGCCGCACCCGACACACGCTTTGCAATCCTGGAGGCGAAATGGGGGCTGGTCGCCGACATGGCGGGCTTTGCGCTGTGGCGCGACGTGCGGGGTGACCTGCTTCGCGAACTCGCCTTCTCCGCGCGCGAATTTACGGCGCAGGAGGCGCTGCGGGCCGGGTTCGTCACGCGATTGGCCGACGATCCGCATGGCGCGGCGATGGTCCTCGCCCGCGCGATCGCAGTGCGCAGCCCCGATGCCGTCCGCGCCGCCAAGCGGATGGCGAACCTTGCCGACGATGCCGATGCCGCCACGATCCTCGCCGCCGAAAGCGCCGAGCAACAGGCGCTGCTGGGCATGCCCAATCAGGTCGAGGCGGTGCGCGCGGGGATGGAGAAGCGGGCGCCGAACTTCGCGGACTGACCCACCCATCGTCACTCCCGCCCCTGCGGGAGTGACGAGGAGGCTCAGATATCCTGCACCAACCGCCCGTACAGTTCCGGCCGGCGATCGCGGAAGAAGCCGAACGCCGCGCGGTGGCGTTTTACCCGGTCAAGGTCGAAGGTGGCGGTGATGACGCCCTCTTCCTCACGGTCCAGTTCAGCGACGATATCGCCGCGTTCGTCGGTGATGAACGACGTGCCGTAAAAGGTCTGGCCATGCTCCACGCCGACGCGGTTGGCGGCGACGACCGGCACGACGTTCGACACGGCATGGCCGACCATCGCGCGGCGCCACAGCCGCGCGGTGTCGAGGCTGGTGTCATGCGGTTCGCTGCCGATCGCGGTCGGGAAGAACAGGACCTGCGCGCCCATCAGCATCAGCGCGCGCGCGGTTTCGGGATACCATTGGTCCCAGCAGATGCCGACACCCAGCTTCGCCGGGCCGTCCCACACCTTGAACCCGGTATTGCCGGGGCGGAAATAGAATTTTTCCTCGTATCCCGGCCCGTCGGGGATATGGCTCTTGCGATACACGCCCTGGATGCGGCCATCGGGATCGATCATCGCCAGGCTGTTGTAATGATGCTGCCCATCCAGTTCGAAGAAGCTGGTGGGAATTGCGATCTTCAGTTCGCGCGCCAGTTCCTGCATCGCCAGCACCGCCTTGTGCTCGGCCACCGGCTTCGCATTGGCGAACAGCCCTTCGTCCTCGACCCGGCAGAAATATTCGCCCTCGAACAGTTCGGGCGGCAGCACGACCTGCGCCCCTTTCGCAGCAGCTTCGCGGACGAGGCGAGAGACATTGGCGATGTTGCGGTCGATATCGGCGGTGAAGCCGAGCTGGAGCGCGGCAACGGTGATGTCGGTCATGGCGGGTCCTAAAGCGTGACGCCGAAACGGGCGGCGACGGGGATAGTGGCGCAATACAGCAGGATCGTGACACCGCAACCGGCGAGCAGCGCCCACCAAAAGCCGATGCCGTGGCGCAGCAGCGCGGGCACGATCAGGAACATGGGAAGCGAGGGCAGGACATACCAGAAGGTCGCCTCCGCATGGGTCGCCAGCCGCGCCGTGTCCCCCGTATCGCGCCACAGCCAGATCATGCCGAGCAGCGACACGAGCGGCAGCGACGCGACCAGGGCCCCCGCCGCCGGGCTGCGCCGGGCAATCAGTGCGACGGCAGCGACAATCAGCCCGGACAGCGCGGCGCGGATCGCAAAGGCGATCAAGCCGCCGGAATCTGCTGGCTGATGCAGTGGAAGCTGCCGCCGCCGGTCAGGATATGGTCGGCGCGCAGCCCCACGACCTCATGGTCCGGAAAGATTTCGGCAAAGGCGGCGACCGCCGCATCGTCGGTCCCGGTGCCATAGAGCGGCACGACCACGGCGGCATTGCCGATATAGAAGTTCATGTGGCTGCCCGGAATGATCTCCTCGTCCGGCGACAGCACGCGACCGGGTGAGGGGACCAGCACGACCTCCACGCCGAACGCCGTCGCGCGGGCGGCGGCATCCTGATAGATGCGCCAGTTGGGGTCGTTTTCCGCGGCTTGCGGGATCGCCAGCCGGTTCGGCCCGACGAACCGCGCGAGGTTGTCGACATGGCCGTCGGTATGGTCGTTGATCAGGCCATCGCCCAGCCACAGCACCCGGTCATAGCCCAGATCCTCGCGCAGCCGCGTCTCGGCAGCATCGCGATAGAAATGGTCGTTGCGGTTGGGGTTCAGCAGGCATTGCTCGGTCGTCACCACCAGCCCGGTGCCGTCGCCGTCCAGCGCGCCGCCCTCGACCACCCAGTCATGGTCGGCGACCGCCATCCCACGCTCGCGTGCCAGCCGCAGGCCGATATCGTCGTCGCCGGGCAGGTCGTATTTGCCGCCCCAGCCGTTGAACCGGAAGCGGTGCGCGGTGCCGTCGCCGCCGATGATCGGGCCGGTATCGCGCAGCCAGATATCGCCGAACGGCTCGATCACCACTTCGGTAAAGGGGGCCCGCCGGCGTGCATCGTCGGCTGCCTCTATATCGGCGGCGACCAGCAGGACCGTTTCGCCCCGGCCGCCGGCATGGACCGCGCGGGCAAAGGCGACCACCTCGTCGCGGGCGGGGTCGAGGTCCTCCTGCCACAGTTCGGCGTGGCTGGGATAGCCGATCCATACGGCGGCGTGGGGGGCCCATTCGGGTTTCGGCGCGTTCATGCGCGCGGAAATAGTGGATCGCGGGCGGGAGGAAAAGGGGCCGCGCCCCGCAAACCTTGCCCCGGCGGCGGCGATGCGCGATGGGGCGGCCAGTGCCTCCATCCGCCAGGAACCCGAGTCCCATGAAATTCTTCGTCGACACCGCCGATACCAACGACATCCGCGAACTGGCCGATACCGGCCTGCTGGATGGCGTCACCACCAACCCGTCGCTGATCCACAAGTCGGGCCGCGACTTCCTCGAAGTGGTCGCCGAAATCTGCTCGATCACCGATGGCCCGGTGTCGGCCGAAGTGGTCGCGCTCGACCACGCAGGCATGATGCGCGAGGCCGAAATCCTGCGCAAAATCGCCGATAACGTCGCGGTGAAGGTGCCGCTGACGATCGACGGCCTGAAGACCTGCAAGGCGTTGAGCGACGATGGCACCATGGTCAACGTGACGCTGTGCTTTTCGGCGAACCAGGCGCTGCTGGCGGCAAAGGCCGGCGCGACCTTCGTCTCGCCCTTCGTCGGCCGCCACGACGATATCGGCTTCGACGGCATGGGCCTGATCAGCGATATCCGCCTGATCTATGACAATTACGATTTCGGCACCGAAATCCTCGTCGCCAGCGTCCGTCATCCGATCCACGTCCTCGAATCGGCCAAGCTCGGCGCCGACGTGATGACCGCACCGCCGTCGGTCATCCGCGCGCTGGTCAAGCATCCACTGACCGACAAGGGCATCGAAGGCTTCATGGCCGACTGGGCCAAGTCGGGCCAGCAGATCGGCTGATCCGGGTTCGACAGCGGCTGCTGCATGGCGCTATCAGGCTACCATGACGCAGCCGCTGCCGCTGGCTTTCGCCACCCACCTGTCCCGCGATCGCCGCCGGTCGGTGCATACCGTCCGGGCCTATGCCGCGACCGCCGAGCGGCTGATTGCATTCCTGCAGGGCCATTGGGGCGGTGCGGTCGATGCGCCCATGCTCCACCGCATCACCGCCGCCGACCTGCGCGCCTTCCTCGCCCATCGCCGCGAACAGGGGCTGGGCAATGCCGCCGCCGCCCGCGAATTGTCGGCGGTGCGCGCGTTCATTGCCTTCACCGGAGGCGAAGCACCGCCGCTGCGCGGCCCCCGCGTCGCGAAAAGCGTCCCCCGCCCGATCTCCCCCGACGAGGCCGTCGCACTGGCCGGGGAAGTCGCCGATGCCGCCGCCGAGCCGTGGATCGGCGCGCGCGACTGGGCAGTCCTGCTGCTGCTCTACGGCGCAGGGCTGCGCATCGGCGAAGCGCTGTCACTGACCGGTCGTATCCTGCCGCTGGGCGAGACGCTGGTCGTCATCGGCAAGCGCGACAAGACGCGGATGGTGCCTCTCCTGCCGCCGGTGCGTGCGGCGGTCGAGGCCTATGTCGCGCAGCAGCCTTGGGGCACCGCGCGCGATGCACCGCTGTTCCGCGGGGCGAAGGGCGGGCCGCTCGACGCCGGGGTGGTGCGCAAGGCGGTGCGCACGGCCCGCGTCGCGCTCGGCCTTGGCGATCGCACCAGCCCGCACGCGCTGCGGCACAGCTTCGCGACGCATCTGCTGGGGCGGGGGGCAGATTTGCGCTCGCTGCAGGCGTTGCTGGGCCATGCCAGCCTGTCGTCGACGCAAATCTACACGGCGGTCGATGCCGCGCATCTGCTCGACGTCTATCGGAATGCGCATCCGCGGGGGTAGGGGCGGCCGGGCAAGATACCGCTTGCCCACACCGTCACCCCGGACTTGATCCGGGGTCCCGCTTCTTCTTCGATCGCGGCAAGCAAGCGGGACCCCGGGTCAAGCCCGGGGTGACGAGGGGGATGGCAGGGTGCGTCCCTCGACGTCGCCCCAAGACACGAACGCCGCGCCGAACCTCAGTCCGACGCGGCGTTCGCCTTAAACCGATACCGGAAAGCCGTTACCCAGCCTGCTCGGCAAGGATCGTCAGCCCCTTGGCGGTCACCTCGGCAAAGCCGCCGCGGATTGCGATGCGCTCGGCCTCGCCCTTTTCGGTGCGCTCGATCAGGACGTCGCCGTCGCGGATCGTCGACATGAACGGGGCATGGCCCTCCAGCACGCCGAAGTCGCCTTCGGTGCCCGGCACGGTGACCATATAGACCGATTCCGAGCGCACCAGCTTTTCGGGGGTCACGAGTTCGAAGTGCAGCATGTCAGGGTCTCGTTTCAATCGCGCGATCGAACGCGGCGGTGGCCGCATCGAACTTGTCCCGGCAGCCGGGATTGCAGAAGCCGACCACCGCGCCGCGATACACCGTCAGGGCGTCGTCGCTGATCGGCTTGGCCGACCAGGGACAGACGTCGTTCACGGCATCTTCGCGGCGCAGCGCCGTCATCAGGCGTCCTGCGCCATCTTCTGCGCCTTGGCGACGACTTCGTCGATGCCGCCGACCATGTAGAAGGCCGATTCCGGCAGGTGATCGTATTCGCCTTCGACGACCGCCTTGAACGACTTCACCGTGTCTTCCAGCGCGACGAACTTGCCGCTGATGCCGGTGAAGACCTCGGCGACGTGGAACGGCTGGCTGAGGAACTTCTGGATCTTGCGGGCGCGGGCGACCGTGACCTTATCCTCTTCGCTCAGCTCGTCCATGCCGAGGATGGCGATGATGTCCTGCAGCGACTTGTAGCGCTGGAGCAGCGACTGCACGGCGCGTGCCGTGTCGTAATGCTCCTGGCCGACCGTGCGCGGCTCCAGAACGCGGCTGGTCGAATCGAGCGGATCGACCGCCGGATAGATGCCGAGTTCGGAGATCGCGCGGTTAAGCACGGTCGTCGCGTCGAGGTGGGCAAACGAGGTCGCCGGTGCCGGATCGGTCAAATCGTCGGCAGGAACGTAGATCGCCTGCACCGAGGTGATCGAGCCCTTGTTGGTCGACGTGATGCGCTCCTGCAGCGCGCCCATGTCGGTCGATAGGGTGGGCTGATAGCCCACCGCCGACGGAATGCGGCCGAGCAGCGCCGACACTTCCGAACCCGCCTGGGTGAAGCGGAAGATATTGTCGACGAAGAACAGCACGTCCTGCCCTTCGACGTCGCGGAAATATTCGGCGATCGTCAGGCCCGACAGCGCGACGCGCGCACGGGCGCCCGGCGGCTCGTTCATCTGGCCGTATACCAGCGCGACCTTCGACCCTTCGCTCGTCGGATTGCCCTCGGCATCCTTGGCGATGACGCCCGCGTCGAGGAACTCGTGGTACAGGTCGTTGCCTTCACGGGTCCGCTCACCGACGCCCGCGAACACCGACGTGCCGCCATGGCCCTTCGCGATGTTGTTGATCAGTTCCTGAATCAGCACCGTCTTGCCGACGCCGGCGCCGCCGAACAGGCCGATCTTGCCGCCCTTGGCGTAGGGCGCGAGCAGGTCGATGACCTTGATGCCGGTGACCAGGATCGCGCTCTCGGTCGACTGGTCGACGAATTCCGGTGCCTTGGCATGGATCGGGGCGGTGGTTTCCGCGCCGACGGGGCCACGCTCGTCGATCGGCTCGCCGACGACGTTCAGGATGCGGCCGAGCGTCTTGGGGCCGACCGGCACGCGGATCTGCGATCCGGTGTCGCGCACCGCCTGGCCACGGGTCAGACCCTCGGTCGCGTCCATCGCGATCGTGCGGACGGTGCTCTCGCCCAGATGCTGCGCGACTTCGAGGACCAGCCGGTTGCCGTTATTGTCGGTTTCCAGTGCCGACAGGATGGCCGGCAGTTCGCCGTCGAACGTCACGTCGACGACCGCGCCGATCACCTGGCTGATGCGGCCGGTATTGTTGGTGCTGCCCTGCGGGGCGTAGGTGTCTGCGGCGGTTGCCATTACGGGTTCCTCGGGTGGCTGTCCCCGGCCTGTGGCGCGGGACGGGTAAAGGTCACGATCAGGCGACGTCCGCCGTCGATCGGTTCACGGGTAATCTTGTAGTCCGCGCCGGGCAGGGTACCCGATGCGGGGCTTTCGGTGCGGATCGCCTTTTCGACGGCATCCTGCCCCGGCAGCGCCATCGATGCCAGCGGCCGGTTCACCCAGCGGATGAACTGGTCCTTCGCAAACGGGCTGGCGTCGAGATTCACGATGTCGAGCGTGAAGCGCAGCTCGCCAATCCGCTGGGCATCGCCGGTCACGCTCAGATTGGCAGTGTTGACCGGCTTGACCGACGGGTCGCCCATCGGCGTCGGCTGTGCCGTCGTCACGAATGCGCCGCCCTTCGGCGCATAGGCCGACAGGCGAAAGCCCATGCCGTTCAGCAGCTCGATCGTGCGCGGCGCATCACCCAGCACGGTGGCCCAGCCGCCGGTGACGAACGGCGTCGGCGTCGCGTGCGGCTGCTCCGCTGCCTTGTCGGCGGCAGGCTGACCGCAGCCGGCCAGCGTGGCGACGAGCGCCAGCAGGACGGCGACACGGATCACAGCGCTTCGGCGCCCGAGATGATCTCGACCAGCTCGGTCGTGATCGCGGCCTGGCGGGTGCGGTTATATTCGATGGTCAGGCGGTTGATGAGGTCGCCGGCGTTGCGCGTGGCATTGTCCATCGCCGTCATCTTCGAGCCCTGCTCCGACGCCGCGTTTTCCTTCATCGCGCGATAGATCTGCACGGCGATGTTGGTCGGCAACAGGCTGTCGAGGATTGCTTCCTCGCTCGGCTCATATTCCACCACGGCGTCGGCCGCCGGGACCTTGGTCGCGTCGGGAATCTTGACTGGGATCAGCTGCTGTTCGGTCGGCTCCTGCGTCAGCACCGTCTTGAACGTGGCATAGAACAGGTGTGCGACGTCGAACTCGCCCGCTTCGTAGCGGCGGATCAGGTCGTCGGCATAGCCCTTCGCATCTGCAAAGGTCAGCTTGCCGAGGTCACCCGGCTCGACCGCATGGACGAAGCCCTCGCGGAACTGGCGCGCCAGCACGGCGCGGCCCTTGCGACCGATCGTCAGGAACTTGACGGTCTTGCCCTCGGCCTGCATCTCGAGCGCGCGACGGCGGGCGAGGCGGGCGATGTTCGAATTGAACGCGCCGGCCAGCCCCTTGTCCGACGTTGCGACGACGAACAAATGCACCTGGTCGCGACCGGTGCCGGCGAGCAGCGGCGAGCTGCCCTCGGTGATCTGCGCAGTGCTCGCCAGGCTGGCGACGACCTGCTCGACCCGCTGGGCATAGGGGCGACCGGCCTCGGCCGCCTCCTGCGCACGGCGCAGCTTGGCGGCGGCGACCATCTTCATCGCCTTGGTGATCTTCTGCGTCGACTTCACCGAGCCGATGCGCAGTTTCAGGGCCTTGAGGCTTGCCATCTGTCTTCCCTACTCCCTGTTCCCGACAAGCGGGAAAAGGGTCGGGGAGAGGGGACTGTCGCAACGACGGTTCCGCTCTGCCCCTCTCCCAACCCTCTCCCCTGAAGGAGAGAGGGCTATGTGGCTTACGCGAAGGTCTTCGCGAACTGGTCGAGCGCGGCCTTCAGCCCCGACTTCGCCTCGTCGCCCAGATCCTTGGTGTCGCGGATCTTGGCCAGCACCTGCGGGTGGTTCGCCTTGAGGTCCGACAGCATCGCCGCTTCGTAGCGCACGACGTCGTTCACCGGAACGGTGTCGAGATAGCCCTGCGTGCCGGCGAAGATCGACGCGACCTGTTCCTCGAACGGCATCGGCGAGAACTGGGCCTGCTTCAGCAGCTCGGTCAGGCGCGCACCGCGGTTCAGCAGCTTCTGCGTGCTGGCGTCGAGGTCCGACCCGAACTGCGCGAAGGCGGCCATTTCGCGATACTGCGCCAGCTCCAGCTTGATCGAGCCGGCAACCTTCTTCATCGCCTTGGTCTGCGCGGCGGAACCGACGCGGCTGACCGAGAGGCCGACGTTGATCGCGGGACGGATGCCGGCGAAGAACAGGTCGGTTTCGAGGAAGATCTGGCCGTCGGTGATCGAGATCACGTTGGTCGGGATATAGGCCGACACGTCGCCCGCCTGGGTTTCGATGATCGGCAGCGCGGTCAGCGAACCGCCGCCATTGGCGTCCGACATCTTGGCGGCGCGCTCCAGCAGGCGGCTGTGGAGATAGAACACGTCGCCCGGATAGGCTTCGCGGCCCGGCGGACGGCGCAGCAGCAGCGACATCTGACGATAGGCAACCGCCTGCTTCGACAGATCGTCGAACACGATCAGCGCGTGCATCGCGTTGTCGCGGAAATATTCGCCCATCGCGGTGCCGGTGTACGGCGCCAGATACTGCAGCGGAGCGGGGTCCGAAGCGGTCGCGGCGACGACGATCGAATATTCCATCGCGCCGTTTTCTTCGAGCGTGCGCACCAGCTGGGCGACGGTCGAGCGCTTCTGGCCGACGGCGACATAGACGCAATAGAGCTTCTTGCTCTCGTCATCGCCCGCATTCGCGATCTTCTGGTTGATGAAGGTGTCGATCGCGACCGCCGACTTGCCGGTCTGACGATCGCCGATGATCAGTTCGCGCTGGCCACGGCCGACGGGGACGAGGGCGTCGATCGCCTTCAGGCCCGACTGCATCGGCTCCGACACCGATTGGCGCGGGATGATACCCGGTGCCTTCACGTCGACGCGGGCGCGCTTTTCCGAAACGATCGGGCCCTTGCCGTCGATCGGGTTGCCGAGGCCATCGACCACGCGACCCAGCAGCCCCTTGCCGACGGGAACGTCGACGATGGTGCCGGTGCGCTTGACGGTGTCGCCTTCCTTGATCGATGCGTCCGACCCGAAGATCACGACGCCGACGTTATCGGCTTCGAGGTTCAGCGCCATGCCCTGGATGCCGCCGCCGAACTCGACCATTTCGCCCGCCTGGACGTTGTCGAGCCCGTGGATGCGGGCGATGCCGTCACCGACCGACAGCACCTGGCCGACTTCCGAAACCTGCGCTTCGGTGCCGAAATTGGCGATCTGGTCGCGGATGACCTTCGAGATTTCTGCGGCGCGGATATCCATGTTCAGCCTTTCATCGCGTGCGCGAGCGTGTTCAGTCGGGTCTTGATCGAGCTATCGATCATCTGGCTGCCGATCTTCACGACCAGTCCGCCAAGAAGCGTGGGGTCGACCTTCAGGTCGATCGCGACCTCACGGCCGACGCGGTGACGCAGCTGTTGTTTCAGCGCATCGACCTGGGCATCGTCCAGCGGGTGGGCCGAGACGACCTCCGCATTGGTTTCGCCGCGCGAACGGGCCGCAAGGTCGCGAAACGCACGGATGATCGCGGGCAGGTCGCCGAGACGACGATTCTGCGCCAGCACGCCGAGGAAATTGGCGGTGAGCGGGTCGAGGCCCAGCACCGGTACCAGCGCGGCGATGGCGCGGCCGGCATCGTCGCGGCCGACCAGCGGGCTCTTCACCAGCGCCGACAGGTCGGCCGATTCGGCCATCGCGGCCGATACCGTCTTCAGGCTCGATTCGACCGCCGTCAGCTGGCCCTGCTGCTGGGCGAGGCCAAACAGCGCGGTCGCATAACGGCCGCCCAGGCTCGCCTGGATCGTACCGCCGCCACCAGTAGTTCCGCCGGATGTCTCCACGCGCGCGTCCTTGTCAGGGGTCAATTCAACGTCCCATGCCGATAGGGGAGCTGCCATGCCAACCGCCGTCGCGAACCGAATTCGCGCCGCTGACCGGCCCATGCGCCCCCGATGGGTCGAGGGGCCGCTAGCATCGGTGTCACGATTTCGCAAGCTTTGTGGGACGTGGGTCCGCGCGATGCGATTCGGATGAAAGCTGAACGGGGGATTACGCTGCCGGTTTCCACGCCCGCCCTTGCCCCGCGCAGGCGGGGATCGGGCGGGCCGCGGAAGCCCTACTTCGCCGCCGTGCAGCGATACACCAGCCGCTCGTTCACCTGCGCCGGCAGGGAAGTGCGAATCGCCGATTGCTGCGTCGCCAGCGCGGCGCGCGCGCCGGTTTCGGCGGCGCACGCCTTTTGCTGCACCTGCCCGCGGAGCGAGCGGGCACGGGTCATCGCCTCGGCCGACAGCAGATAGCGGCTGTTGGTATAGCTGCCGCTGACCGGATCGAAGCGCAGCACGGAGACGGTCGCGTCCTCGTTGGGGACGAGAATGCGTTCCCAACCGCCGCCCGGCGCCTCGGCATATTGGGTGCGGCCGTTCATGCAGCCGTCGCCGCGCCAGCTCAGGCTGACCGTTTCGACCGGCGGCAGGATGATCCGGCTGCGTTCGGGCACCAGCGTGCAGAGCAGCGGCCCCGAGAGCGCGGTCGTGCGGGTCGCGGCGGTGCCGCCCGATTCGTCGGCGGCGGCGACCGATTCGGGATCGAAATCGGGCCTGAGCAGGAAGGTTGCGATCGCCGCGACGAACAGCACGCCGCCGGCGATCGCGGCGATGCGCGCCTGCCGCTGCTTCTGCCGCTTGCCCGCCAGCAGCCCCGCGCCGCCGATCGCCAGCACCGACAGCGCCAGCAGCAGCGCTGCCCCGGCGATCATGTTCTCGCGGGTCTTGGCATTGTCGGCGCGCGCCTTCTCCAGCGCAGCCTCGCGGTCGTCGCGGGCGCGTTCGGCGGCGGCGCGGGCGCGTTCGCGCTCCTCGACGCTCTGCCGCTCGGCCTCCGCCCGGTCGCGCGCATCGGCATCGGCCAGCGTCAGGCAGGGGGTGGCGATGGTCGAGACAGGCTGGCTCGCCTCGCGCAGGAACGCGATCAGTTCGCTGTCGGCGATGGCAAAGGCGAAGCTGGCATCGCCTTCCTCGCCCCGCGTCAGCGCCGAATTGACCCCCAATACCCGGCCGCACCGGTCGAGCAGCGGGCCGCCCGAATTGCCGCGCGCGATGCTGGCGGTATGGACCAGCACGGCGGTCCCCTCCAGCGTGCGGTTGC
This sequence comes from Sphingomonas sp. Leaf23, assembly GCF_001421585.1. Taxonomy (NCBI): domain Bacteria; kingdom Pseudomonadati; phylum Pseudomonadota; class Alphaproteobacteria; order Sphingomonadales; family Sphingomonadaceae; genus Sphingomonas; species Sphingomonas sp. Leaf23. The sequence goes on from NZ_LMKR01000002.1 coordinate 756,462, forward strand.
CCGACATCACCCCCTGCGATCGCACCGGCGCGGTCGGCGTCACGAAATCATCGGCCGACCGCGCGGTCGCGAGGTCGACATTGCCGGGATAGCCGAGCGCGATCAGCGGATCGCTCTCCCCCAGCTGCCCGGTGTAGAGCGTCAGCGGCGGCAGGCGCACGCCGGTGACCTCGATCAGCGCCAGGTCACGCGACTTGTCGAGCCGCAGCACGCGCCCCTCGAACGACTTGTCGCCCTCCGACGGGACCACGCCGACCACGGCTTCACCGGGATAGCGCTCCAGCAGTTCGACGACATGCGCGTTGGTGACGATGCGGCCCGGCGCGACCGCGAAGCCGGTGCCGTGCTCTACATCGACCATCTCGCCATCGACCGTCGCGATCACCACGACGCGCACCACCCCGCGCGCCGCCGCCGACACGTCGTCGGCACGGGCGGGCGCGGCCAGCACCAGCATCGCCGCCAGCGCGGTGAGCCAGGAGGCGAGCAGTCGGACGAGCGGCAGCGGGGCGTTGGTCATGACGCCGCCGTTTCGGACAAAGCGGCGCGCGGGGCAAGGGGGCGCAGGGTCAGCTTTCTTCGTCGTCCTGTTCCGCCTTCGCCCCCTTCTGCCAGCGCGCGATCGCCGCCTTCGCGCCGTCTCGGTCGATGATCGTGATCAGTTCGGCGGCAAAGGCCGCGGTCGCGCCGCCATGCGGGGCATAGGCGACCGGCCCCAGCACCTGCTTGGCCTCCGCCGCGCGGTCCATGTCGAGCAGCGCTCGCGCCGCTTCCATCCGCAAGCCCCGGTCCTGCGGGCCCAGCGCATGCGCCCGCAGCAACGCCGCGCGGGCATTCTCGTTCGGGGTCTGGCCGGGCACCTGATAGGTCTGGTAGAACAATCGCAGCGGTTCGGGATCGTCATTCTCGATCCGGTTGGCGGCCAGGAACGACCGGCGGATTTCCTTCCAGCGGGCCGGATCGGTGTCGTGCGCGGCGCGGGCCTGCGCCATCTGCGCCATGCCCAGATAGACGTGTGCATCGATCGCCTGCGCATCGGCGGCGATCCCCCGGCGGGCGGCGGCTTCGGCGGCGGCATAGTTGCCGGCATCGTATTCGGCCTCGGCCAGCGCGGTCTGTACCGTCGCATCCGCCGGATAGGGGGCGGCCAGGCGCTGCGCCATCGGCAGCAGTTCCAGCGCGGCCTTGCGGTCGACCCCGCGCCGCGACCGGATGCGCACCGGCATCATCGCGGCTTCGGCCGGGGTCAGCGTGCGCAGTGTCACCTTGGGTTGCGGCACCGCTCCTGCAGGCATCACCGAATAACGCAGCCCCGTGCGGGCATAGCGGGCCATGTCGCGGTCGAGCTGGCGCGGATCGCCCATCGCCGCCGCCGCCTTTGCCGGGGGCTGCCCGGCCGAGATCGCCTCCATGAACTGGCCGAGCTGCCCCCGCCGTGCCGGATCGAGCAGCAGCATGTGCGTCAGCAGCCAGCCCCCGGCGTACAGCGCCGACGAATCGATCTTGCGCGGATCGCCGGTCAGCAGCTCGGTGGCCGAAATCGGCATGCCGTTGGCGAACTGCCGCGCGCGGTACATCGGCGGGCGGGCGATTTCGATCGAACCGTCGTCGCGAAAGCGGGTGGGTGCAAAGAATTCGGCGAACCCTTCGACATACCATGGCGGGAACGCCGATTCCGCCCAGTTCGACAGCATGAAATGGTGGGTATATTCGTGGAACAGCACCTCTTCGGGGTCGATGCCGTTGCCGGAGGCGTTCTTCGGCACGAACGCCACCGATCCGCCGGCGCGCGGGATATAGAAGCCGGCGACGTTGGACGACCGCGCCAGCCGCGCGATGCTGCTCATGTCGCCGGTCATGTACACGGTGACCCGGTTGGGCAGCGCGATCGGCGTCGCCGGCATCTTGGTCAGCAGGCGCAGCGTCGCATCGAAGCGTTCGAGCCGCTCGGCAAAGCGCACCACGTCCTTTGCCTGGTCATCGGAATAGACGATGAAATGGTCCGACCGCGCTTCGCGCCATTCGGCCTGCGCCACCACCGGCCAGAACGCCATGGCGCCGCACGCCAACCATCGCACCAGCCGCCGCATCGTCACGCTCCCCACTACCCTGGCCGACGATGCTAACTGCTTGAATCGCCGCCGCCAAGGGTCAGACGAAGCTGTACGGATCGACATCCACCGCGACCCGCACCTTGGCGCCCCATTCCACCGCGTCCAGCCAGTCGCGGATCATGTCCTGCACGTCGAGGCTGCGGGTCGCATGGACCAGCAGGCGGAAGCGGTGCCGTCCGCGCAGCATGGCGAGCGGGGCGGGGGCGGGGCCATAGACATGGGCCCCCTCCACCTGCGGCGCGGCGCGGCCGATCGCGCGGGCGGTTACCTCCGCCGCGCCCTTGTCCTCCGAAGACACGATGATCGCGGCATAGCGGCCGAACGGCGGCACCCCGGCATCGGCGCGCGCCTCGGTCTCGGCGGCATAGAAGCTGTCGGCATCGCCGGAGATCAGCGCCTGCATCACCGGTGCGTTCGGCTGGGTCGTCTGGATATAGACATGGCCGGGCTTGGTCCCGCGCCCGGCACGCCCCGCGACCTGCGCGATCTGCTGGAAGGTCCGCTCGGACGCGCGCAGATCGCCGCCCTGCAACCCCAGGTCGGCATCGATCACCCCGACACAGGTCAGGTTGGGAAAGTGATAGCCCTTCGTCACCAGCTGCGTGCCGACGACGATATCGATATCGCCCGCCTCCATCCGCCCGACAAACTCCGCCGCCTTGGCCGGGGACCAGATCGTGTCGGAGGTGACGATGGCGATCTTCGCGGTCGGCCACAGCGCGGCGGCTTCGTCGGCGATGCGCTCCACGCCGGGACCGCAGGCGACCAGCGCGTCCTCCGCATTGCATTCGGGGCAGGCGCGCGGGGTCGGGATCACATGGCCGCAATGATGACACGACAGCCGGTGGATCAGCCGATGCTCGACCATCCACGCAGTGCAGTTGGGACATTGGAAACGATGTCCACACGACCGGCACAACGTCAGCGGGGCATAGCCGCGCCGATTGAGGAACAGCAGCGCCTGTTCCTTGCGGCCCAGCGTCTCGTCGATCGCCTTGACCAGCGGCGCCGCGATCCAGCGGCCGCGTTCGGGCGGCTGTTCGATCAGGTCGATCGCCTCGATGCTCGGCAACTGCGCCTTGCCATAGCGGCCGGGCAGCTTGACCTCGGTATAGCGGCCCTGCGCCACCTGTTGCCTTGTCTCGATCGCGGGCGTGGCGCTGGCGAGGATCACCGGGCATTTTTCGAACAGCCCGCGCATCACCGCCACGTCGCGGGCGTGATAGTGCACACCCTCTTCCTGCTTGAAGCTCGTCTCGTGCGCCTCGTCGACGACGATCAGCCCGAGATCGGCATAGGGCAGGAACAGCGCGGAGCGCGCGCCGACCACGACCTTTGCCTGTCCGCTGGCGATCGCGCGCCATGCCCGGCGGCGCTGCGTGCTGCGCAGGTCGCTGTGCCACGGCACCGGCTCACAGCCGAACCGCGCGGTGAAGCGCTTGAGGAACGGTTCGGTCAGCGCGATTTCGGGCAGGAGGACCAGTACCTGCCGGTCCTGCCGGATCGCTGCCGCCACCGCCTCGAAATACACCTCGGTCTTGCCCGATCCGGTCACGCCGTCGAGCAGGAAGGGGTGGAAGGCATCCGCATCCACCGCCCCCGTCAGCCGGTCGGCCGCCGCCTGCTGATCGTCGGACAGTGCCGGCTGGTGATGATCGGGGTCAGGCGTGGGATAGGGCTGGTCGATATCCACTGACACCGCCTCGATCGCGCCCAGCTTTACCAGCCCCCGGATCACCGCGTCGGACACGTCGGCGATCGCCGCCAGTTCGCGCACCAGCCCGCGCCGCTCACCGATCCGCTCCAGCGCCTGTTCACGCTGCGGCGTCATCCGATCGGGCACCACGCCGGTCGCGCGATATTCGATGGCGAGCTTCGCTCCCTCCAGCGCCGAATTGGAGGCAAGGCACATGCGCAGCACGGAGGCGGGGGCGGCCAGATAATAGCCCGCCGTCCACTCGACCAGCCGGCGCAAGGGCGCGGCGATCGGCGGTACGTCGGCAACACCCAGCAGCGGGCGCAGGCGATTGTCGCCGACCTCCTCCGCCGCCAGCCGCTCGGCATCCCACACCACGCCCAGCAACTGGCGCGGCCCAAGCGGGGCGGAGACGATCGAACCCGGCTCGACCGTCATGCCGTGCGGCACACGGTAATCGAGCGGCCCGAGTGCGGCGTTGAGCAGGAGGACGCGGGCGCGGGACATGGAGGCGTAGATAGGGGCGCAGGCGGTCGACGTCATCCCGCACCTTCTTCGTCGTCCCCGCGCAGGCGGGGACGACGATCGGGTGGATTACAGCGCCAGCCGCGCGGTCACGCGAATATCGCGCCCGGCGAGCGGCGCGTAATCCTTCAGGAAGCTGGCATGCCGGCGCGCCTCCACGTCAAAGATATTGTTCGCCGACAGCATCAGGCTGGTGTTGCTGCCCTTGCCGAACGGCTTCAGCGACACCGACGCGTTGACCATCGTATAGGCCGGCGTCGTCGTCTCCAGATCGGCCACGCGGTCCTGCCGCGTCACATGCTCGACCTCGCCGCGCACCTGCACCATCCGGCCCTGCGCCTCGATCCCGCCCAGCACGCGCAGCGGCGGGATGCGCGGGGCGGGGCCGCGATCGACGATCGTCGCGCGGGTATAATCGGCCAGGCCATCGACGTTGATCGCCGTCTCGCCAAACTTTGCGACGCGCGCCGACGCTTCCGCCTCGAACCCCCACAACCGCGCATCGGCCTGGCTGTACTGGAACACGGGCAGGTCGTCCCGCACCGTGCCGGTCGGGTTCTCGTAGATGAAGTTGCGGAACCAGTTGTGATACGCCGACAGGCCGAAGCTGTAGCCGTCGCCCGATCCCTTCAGCGTCGCCTCGATGCCATCGCTGATTTCCTTGGCAAAGCCCGCATTGCCGACCTCGAACGCCTGCGTCCCGGCGTGCGGGCCGTTGGCGAACAGTTCCTCCGCCGACGGCGCGCGTTCGGTGTGGCTGCCGTTGATGCCGAAGCGGAGGTGTTCGGCCAGCCCGACGCTGCCGCCGAGCGAGCCGGAGAAGCTGTCGAAGCTGCGGCGGATATTGTCGTTGCCCAGCAGGTCGTCGGCCGCGGCGCGCGCGACGGTATATTCGTACCGGCCGCCGGCTTCGGCCCGGAACGCGCCCATGTCGAACGACTGGAGCGTGAATAGGCCGAATTGCTGCGTCTCGCTCTTGGGCAGGAATTTCTCGTCGCCGACGATGTTCAGGTCGCGGATGAACATCTGTCCGCCGACCGCGCCGCGCCACCCGCCGCGCGCCGCCTGCACCAGCTCCAGCCGCGCTTCGAGCCCCTGGTTGAAGAAGCTGGTGCCGATCGCGCCGGTATCCTCGATCTCGTCATGGCGGTAATCGGCAAAGCCCGCGCGCAGGCGGATCTTTTCCAACAGCCCGCCGCCGGTATCGACCTCGGCGCGCATGTCGGCACGGGTCTGCTGGACGTGGAGCGTCACCTGCTCCGCCTCGCCGCCGTCCAGCGAATAGCGGATCGGCACGCCATAACGATTGTCGAGATGGCTGACCGAGAAGCCGAGATTGCCGGTATCGGTGACGACCGCCGCGCCGCCGGCAACCTCCCACATTTCCGACTGCGAATTGGGCAGCTTGCCGCGCAGGTCGGCCAGTTCGCGGGTTTCGGCGTCGGCGCTGGCCGCCGCCTGCGCACGCAACGGCCGCGACAGGATGTAGCCGCCAGTGTCGAGGTCGTCGGTCTTGCCGTACGTGCCGTCGAGGTGGAACACGATCTTGTCGGTCACCGGCACGTCGACCGCCGCCGACCCGCTCCGCTCATTCGCGGCCGAGCCATAGGTTGCGATGGCATCGGCATGGACCGGTTCATCGGGCACGCGGCGCGGGATGCGGCTGTCGATCACGTTCACCACGCCGCCGATCGCCGAAGACCCGAACAGCAAGGCGGACGGCCCGCGCAGCACCTCGATCCGGTCGGCGGTCAGCGGGTTGATCGCCACGGCATGGTCGACCGAGGTGTTGGACACGTCGAAGCTGCCGATGCCGTCGGTCAGCACGCGCACACGCTCCCCCTGAAGCCCGCGCAGCACCGGGCGGGATGCGTTCGGGCCGAAGCTGGTGGCCGATACGCCCGGCTGGCGGGCCAGCGTCTCGCCGATCGTCGGGCGCAGCTCGCGGGTCAGCGCCTCGCCGCTCAGCACGCTGGTGCCCGACAGGATGTCGGCCTGGTTGCGCTGATACGGGGCGGTGACGATGATCTCGGGCGGGGCTTCGCTATGATAGCGGTCGGTGGCCGGGGCCGGCGTGCTGCTCTGGGCAAAGGCGGCGGCGGGCAGGACCAGGGCGGTGGTCGACAGCCACAGGGCGGGACGGAACATGGGGCAGAAACTCCGGTTTACGACGACTCGATGCGGTAGCGTAATATGATACAACATACCACTGCCTTTGTGCGGCGCAGCGGCGGGTGGAGCCGGCGCTGCCGGACCGGGTGCCGGGCATCGGGTTGCAAGCCCTTGCTTTTCCGGCGAAGGTCGCGCCCATGACGCGCCAGACCCCCGCACCGCCCGCTGAACCCGTCGCCGATGCCGAAGGTGCCGACGTTGCCGACGACCGCCGCTACCGCGCGCCCGCGCTGGAAAAGGGGCTGGATATCCTCGAACTGCTGGCCGGGGTTACCGCGCCGCTGACGCTGACGCAGATCGTGCAGCGGCTGGGCCGGTCGCATGGCGAATTGTTCCGCATGGTGCAGGTGCTGGAATATCGCGGCTATCTGACGACCGAGGCGGGGGGCGATGGCTATACGCTCAGCGACCGGCTGTTCTCGCTCGGCATGAACCAGCCGCGCACCCGCTATCTGATCGAGGTCGCGTTGCCGGAAATGCGGCAACTGGCGCAGGAAACCGGTCAGTCGTGCCACGTCGCGGTGCATACCATGGGCGACATGGCGGTGATCGCGCGGATGGAATCGGCCGACCAGCTCGGCTTCTCGGTGCGGGTCGGCTACCGTCGGCCGCTGTTGCAGGCGGCGTCGGGCGTCGTCCTCTACGCCTTTCAGCCCGACGACGTGCGCGCGCGCTGGGAAGCAATGCTCGATCCCGTGCCGACGCCCGAAGCGCTGGCGGCGTTCCGCGCCCATGCCGAAGAGGTGCGCGCGACGGGCATCGAACGCATCCCCAGCCGCTTCGTCAGCGGCGTGACCGACCTGTCGGCCCCGATCCTGCGCGGGCGCGGCGCGGCGGCGGCGCTGACCATGCCCTATCTGTCGAAGCTGGGCGAGGTCGACAGCATCGACGCGGCGGCAGCGGCAGTGCAGGCGGCGGCGCGGCGCATTTCGGACCAGCTGGTCGACGACGACCATCATCCGTGAAGTATACGCGGCGACCCGCGCTTTGCGGTTGCAAGAAAAATCCTGTTCAAATATGAAAACGTCACGGCGTCGGGGTTGACGACCGGAACGGGGCGGATCGATCATGTACGGGCGGCCCGCATGGGGGCTGCGCATGACCATCATCACCCGGCTATCGGTGCACGACATCCGGTTTCCGACCTCCGCCTTTCTGGACGGATCGGACGCCATGAATCCGGAACCGGATTATTCGGCGGCCTATTGCATCCTCGAAACCGATTCGCCGGACCTTGAAGGGCACGGCCTGACCTTCACCATCGGGCGCGGCAACGACCTGTGCTGCGCGGCGATCGCGACGCTGGCGCCGCTGGTCGAGGGGCTGTCGCTCGACGAGATCCGTCGCGACGGGGCGGGGTTCTGGCGGCGGATCACCGGCGACAGCCAGCTGCGCTGGGTCGGCCCGGAAAAGGGGATCATCCACCTCGCCACCGGTGCGGTCGTCAACGCGGTGTGGGACCTGCTGGCGAAGGCCGCGGGCCTGCCGCTGTGGGACTATATCGGATCGATGAGCCCGGCGGAGATCGTCGGCCTGATCGATTTCCGATACATGACCGACTGCATCACCCCCGACGAAGCGCTCGCGCTGCTGGAGGAGCGGGCGATCGGCAAGGGCGAACGGCGCACCACGCTGCTGGCGGAGGGCTATCCCGCCTACACCACCTCGCCCGGCTGGCTCGGCTATTCGGACGAAAAGCTGGTGCGGCTGTGCAAGGAAGCGGTGGCCGACGGCTTCACCCATATCAAGCTGAAGGTCGGCGGCGATCCCGAAAACGATCGCCGCCGCGTGGCGCTGGCGCGCGAGACGGTCGGGCCGGACATCGACCTGATGATCGATGCGAACCAGGTGTGGGAGGTCGATCAGGCGATCGAGCGCGTCAACGACCTCGCCTTCGCCCGCCCACGCTTCATCGAGGAACCGACCTCGCCCGATGATGTCGAGGGGCATCGCGCCATTCGCGAAGGGGTGCGTCCGGTCCAGGTCGCCACCGGCGAGATGTGCCAGAACCGCATCGTCTTCAAACAGTTCATCATGCGCCACGCCCTCGACGTGGTGCAGATCGATGCCTGTCGCCTGGGCGGCGTGAACGAGGTGCTGGCGGTGCTGCTGATGGCCGCGAAATACAATCTCGCCGTCTGGCCGCATGCCGGCGGCGTCGGCCTGTGCGAATATGTTCAGCACCTGTCGATGATCGACTATCTGTGCTTTTCGGGCGTGAAGCACGAACGCGCGGCCGAATTCGTCGATCACCTCCACGAACATTTCCTCGACCCGTGCGTGGTCGAAAACGGCGCATACCGCGCGCCGTCGCGGCCGGGCTATTCGATCGAGATGAAGCCGGAATCGCGCGAGGCGCATCGCTGGACCGGCGGTCGCTGAACGGTTTCAAAAGCCCTTCATCGTCACCCCGGGCTTGACCCGGGGTCCCGCTTCTCGACCACGCCTGAAGAAGAAGCGGGACCCCGGATCAAGTCCGGGGTGACGGAGATGGCGGATCGGACGCATCTCTGCGAAACCCGCGACAATTTGCGACAACCTTCGCATTGCGCCATTCGATGCGACGCGTATGAAATCGGCACCGAAACTTATCGATGCGCTGGCAGTTATGCGTCGGCGCATTCGCGCCGTTTTCCTGTGCAAAGGTTGCCGCCCTTGATCCGATCCGCGTCGCCGCGCGTCCGCCCGCTATGGTTCCTGCCCGCATTGCTCGCGCTGTCCGCCTGTGGCGGCGGTGAGGAAAAGGCGACGAAGAACGGGCGCGGCAATCAGGGGCCGGCACAGGTCGGCTTCGTCGTGGTGCAACCGACCAGCGTCGCCCAGACCGCCGACCTTGCCGCGCGCGTCGTCGCCTTCCAGCAGTCGGAGGTCCGCCCGCAGGTCGCCGGCATCATCCGCAAGCGCTATTTCACCGAAGGTACGCTCGTCCGCGCCGGGCAGACGCTCTACCAGATTGATCCGCGCCTCTATCGCGCGCAGGCCAACGAAGCGGTCGCCAACCTCAACAGCGCCCGCGCCAATGCAGAGGCGACGCGCGTTCGCGCCGACCGCTATCGCCCGCTGGCAGAAATCGAGGCGGTCAGCCGCCAGGACTATACCGACGCCGCCGCCCAGGCACGCCAGGCCGCCGCCGCCGTCGAACAGAGCCGCGCGCAGCTGGAGACGGCGCGCGTGAACCTGTCCTTCACCAACGTCCCCGCGCCGATCACCGGCCGCATCGGGCGCAGCTATTTTACCGAAGGCGCGCTGGTCACCAGCAACCAGACCGATCCGCTGGCGGTGATCCAGCGGCTCGACCCGATCTTCGTCGATATACAGCAATCCGCCGCCGACCTGCTGGCGCTGCGCCGCGAACTCGCCAGCGGCGGGGTGGTCCCTGCCTCGGCCGCCGTCCGCCTGCGGCTGGAGGATGGCAGCGACTTCGGCCAGACCGGCAGGGTCGAATTTGCCGAGGTGATGGTCAATGCCCAGACCGGCACCGTCACGCTGCGCGCCCGCTTCCCCAATCCGCAGGGTATCCTGTTGCCCGGCATGTTCGTCCGCGCGCAATTCGCGCAGGCGATCGACCAGCAGGCGATCCTGGTCCCGCAACAGGCGGTGAGCCGCGATCCCAAGGGGCAGGCGACCGTCTTCGTCGTCGGGCCGAACGACACCGCGGTACAGAAGAAGATTCAGGCCGACCGCACCCAGGGCGATTTCTGGGTCGTGACCGGCGGCCTCAATCCGGGTGACAAGGTGATTACGCAGGGGACCGCGAACCTGAAGCCCAATGCGAAGATCAAGCCGGTGCCGGCGAACACGCCGCAACGCATCGCGCCCAAGCCCGCGGGTGACAAGGCCGCCACGCCACAGAAGGCGGGATAAGCGATGTCGCGCATCTTTATCGACCGCCCGATCTTTGCATGGGTGATTGCGATCATCGTGATGCTGGGCGGCCTCGGCGCGATCCTGTCGCTGCCGATCGCGCAATATCCCGACGTCGCCCCGCCACAGGTCAATATCCGCGCGACCTATCCGGGCGCCAATGCGGAAACGATCCAGAATTCGGTGACGCAGATCATCGAACAGCAGCTGACCGGCATCGACGGCCTGCTCTATTTCAGCTCGCAGAGCAGTTCGCGCGGGCAGGTGACGATCAGCGCGACCTTCGACAAGGGCACCGACGCCGATATCGCGCAGGTGCAGGTGCAGAACCAGGTGCAGCAGGCGCTGTCGCGACTGCCGCAACAGGTGCAGCAGCAGGGCATCCGCGTCACCAAGTCGAACCCCGACTTCCTGATGATCGTCGGCATCTTCGACCAGACCGACCAGCGCACCAACGGCGACGTGTCGGACTTCATGGAGGCGAACCTCGTCGAACCGCTCGCGCGGATCAACGGCGTCGGCGAAACCAACGTGTTCGGGTCGCAATATGCGATGCGCATCTGGCTCGACCCGGCCAGGCTTGCCTCCTTCTCGCTGATCCCCGGCGATGTCGTCACCGCGATCCAGGCGCAGAATACCGAAGTCGCCGCCGGCGAACTGGGCGGCCTGCCCAGCGGCCCCGAACAGCAGCTGAACGCGACCGTCACCGCGCAGTCGCGCCTGCAAACCCCGGCACAGTTCAAGGCGATCATCCTCAAGACGCTGCCCGACGGGTCGACCGTCCGCCTGTCGGACGTCGCGCGGGTCGAACTGGGGCAGGAAAACTATTCGGCGCTCAGCCGGGTCAACGCCCATCCCGGCGCCGGCCTCGCCATCAGCCTGGCCCCCGGTGCCGACGCGCTGGAAACCGCCGAACTGGTGAAGGCGGAGGTGGAGCGCCAGTCGGCGAAATTCCCCGCCGGCCTCACCTATGCCTATGCCAACGACACCACCGCCTTCATCAAGCTGTCGATCGAGGAAGTGGTCAAGACGCTGATCGAGGCGGTGATCCTCGTCGTCATCGTCATGTTCGTCTTCCTGCAGAGCTGGCGCGCGACCTTGGTCCCGACGATCGCGGTGCCGGTGGTGCTGCTCGGCACGTTCGGCGTCTTCTATCTCTTCGGCTTCTCGATCAACACGCTGACGCTGTTCGGCCTCGTCCTCGCCATCGGCCTGCTGGTCGACGACGCGATCGTGGTCGTGGAGAATGTCGAGCGTCTGCTCGAGGAAAATCCCGACATGTCGCCGCGCGAGGCGACGATCCAGTCGATGAAGGAAATCCAGGTCGCGCTGATCGCGATCGGGATCGTGCTGTCGGCGGTGTTCCTGCCGATGGCGTTCTTCGGCGGGTCGACCGGGGTCATCTATCGCCAGTTCTCGGTAACGATCGTCGCGGCGATGGTACTGTCGGTGCTGGTCGCGCTGATCCTGTCGCCGGCCCTCACCGCGACGCTGCTGAAGCAGAAGAAGCGCGGCGAGGACGGTAGCCTGGAGGGCGGCTGGCTGGAGCGGAAATTCCCGCGCGTCGCCCATGTCGGCGAACGGCTGCGGAACGGATTCAACCGCAATTTCGACAAGGGCGTCGACAAATACGAACGTGGCGTCATCCACGTCATCGACCGCAAATGGCTGTACCTACTGCTTTATGCGGCGATCCTTGCCATCCTCGCGCTGCTGTTCTTCCGCCTGCCGACCAGCTTCCTGCCGACCGAGGATCAGGGCGCGGCCTCGATCCGGTTCCAGCTGCCCGCCGGTGCGACCCGTGGCCGCACCGAAGCGGTGCAGCGCGAGGTCGAGAAATATTTCCTGACCTATGAAAAGGACAATGTCCGTACCCTGCTGGTCGTCGCCGGCGGTGGCGGCGGTGCCTCGGGGCAGAATACGGGGCAGGGGTTCATCAACTTCACCGACTGGGCCGAACGTCCGGGCAAGGACAATGGCGCCGATGCCATCGTCTCGCGGGCGTCGGCCGCCTTCCGCGGCTTCCGCGATGCGCAGGTCTTCGCGCTGCTGCCGCCTGCCGTGCGCGGGCTGGGGCAGGCGAACGGCTTCACCATGGAGTTGCAGAACGCCAGCGGGATGAGCGCGGCGGAATTTGCCGAGGCGCGCGACAAGCTGCTCGCCGCCGCCAATGCCGATCCGATGCTGACCGGCGTGCGCCTGTCCGAACTGCCCGATATCGGCACGCTGAACGTCGATATCGACCAGCAGCGGCTCTCCACGCTGGGGCTCAGCCAGAACGACGTGAACAACACGCTGTCGACCGCGTGGGGCGGGCGCTACGTCAACGACTTCATCGATCGCGGCCGGGTGAAGCGCGTGTTCGTGCAGGGAGACGCCCCGTATCGCAGCGCGCCGTCCAACCTGTCGCAATGGTTCGTGCGCGGATCGGATGGGCAGATGGTGCCCTTCTCCTCCTTCGCCCGCACCGGCTGGACCGTCGCACCGACCACCCTCTCGCGGTTCCAGGGCCTGCCCTCGTTCGAGTTCCAGGGGCAGGCGGCAGCGGGCGTCAGCTCGGGTGAGGCGATGAACCGCATCGCCGAGCTTGCCGGACAGATTCCGGGCACCAGCGTCGCGTGGGCCGGGCTGTCGTTTCAGGAACGGCTGTCGTCGGGACAGGCGCCACTCCTCTACGGCCTGTCGATCCTCGTCGTTTTCCTGTGTCTTGCCGCGCTGTATGAAAGCTGGTCGATCCCGATTGCGGTGCTGCTGGTCATTCCGCTCGGCCTGATCGGCGCGATCGCGTTCGTGACGCTGCGCGGCCTCGAAAACGACGTCTATCTCCAGATCGGGCTGCTCACCACCATGGGCCTTGCCGCCAAGAACGCGATTCTGATGATCGAGTTCGCCGAACAGGCCGAGAAGAAGGGTGCGCGCGTCATCGACGCCGCGCTGGAGGCGGCGCGCATCCGCCTGCGCCCGATCCTGATGACGTCGCTCGCTTTCATCTTCGGCGTGTTGCCGCTCGCCATCTCGACCGGGGCCGGCGCCAACAGCCGTATCGCGATCGGCACGGCGGTGATCGGCGGCATGTTCACCGCGACCGTGCTGGCGATCTTCTACATCCCGCTGTTCTTCGTGCTGGTCCGGCGCGGCGTGCGCGACGGCCTCGCCAAGCTCCGGCACAAGCCGACCAAGGAGGCCGAAGCATGAAGCGGCTGACGATCCCGCTTATCGCCACCTTGCTGGCGGGCTGTTCGATGACCCCGGCCTATGAACGGCCGACCGCTGTCGTGCCGCCGTCCTGGCCGGTAGGCGACGCCTATCTGCGGCAGAGCGAGGCAAGCCTGCCCGCGCTGACCTTCGAACAGGTGTTCACCGCGCCCGGATTGCGTACGCTGGTCGGACAGGCGCTGGTCAACAATCGCGACCTGCGCATCGCCGCCGCCAACATCCGCGCGGCCCGCGCGCAATATCGCATCCAGCGCGCCGACCTGTTCCCGCAGGTCGATGCCTCCGCCCGCTACAGCTATCGCGGCACCGGCAGCAACGGGACGACGACGATCCCGACGACCGGTGGTGGCACCGGCACCGGCGGTACCGGCAATGGCGGGACCGGCACCGGCGGCACGGTCGTCACCAGCAGCCGTTCGCCCAGCAGCTTCTCGCTCGATCTCGGCGCGACCGCGTTCGAACTCGACCTGTTCGGCCGCATCCGTTCGCTCACCGAGGCCGAACAGAACCGCTATTTCGCAACCGAAGCCGGCGCCCGCGCCACCCGCCTGACCCTGGTCGGCGACATTGCCGAGGCATGGGCCAGCTATGGCGCCGACCGCAGCCTGATGACCGTGGCCGAGGCGACCGCCGCCAGCGCCCGGCGCAGCGTCACGCTGACCCGTGCCCGGCTGCAGGGCGGCATCGCCCCGCGCACCGATCTGCGCCAGGCCGAACAGATATTGGCGACCGCCGAGAGCGATTTGGCCGAACAGCGCACGCAGCTGGCGCAGGATATCAATGCGCTGCAACTGCTGGTCGGGGCGCCGGTCGATCCCCGGCTGCTGCCCGCGTCGATCGACGCGGCGCTGCCCACCATCGCCGACCTGCCGGCCGGCATCGATTCGTCGATCCTGCTGCGCCGCCCCGACGTGGTGCAGGCCGAATACGAGCTGCTGGCCGCCAATGCCGATATCGGCGCGGCGCGCGCGGCGCTGTTCCCGCGCCTGTCGCTGACCGGACTGGTCGGTTTTGCCAGCGACGCGCTGCGCACCTTGTTCACCGGCGGCGCGTTCAACTATTCGGTCGCGCCTTCGCTCAGCTACCCGATCTTCCGCGCCGGGGCGGGGCGGGCAGGGGTGGAGGCGAGCAAGGCCCAGCGCGACGTCCTGCTCGCCACCTATGAACGCACGATCCAGTCGGCGTTCCGCGACGTCGCCGACGCGCTGGCACGGCAGGGAACGATCGCCGAACAGACCCGCGCCGAACGCACCAACCTGCTGGCGGCGCAGGACACGTTCCGCCTGACCGAGGCACGCTACCGGGGCGGCATCGACACCTTCCTCACCAGCCTCGATGCGCAGCGCAGCTACTACAGCGCGCAGCGGCGTCTGGTCGCGACGCAGCTGGTCGCGGCGACCAACCGGGTGACGCTGTACCGGTCCCTGGGCGGCGATTCGCTGTTGGAGGTCGGGCCGACTGGCCCGGTGCCGTTGACGCCGCAGGCTCCTGCGACACCCGCTCCCTAAATCGTCACCCCGGGCTTGACCCGGGGTCCCGCTTCTTCTCCTACCTTGGTCAAGGAAGCGGGACCCCGGATCAAGTCCGGGGTGACGGTAACGGCTCAGGCGGCCAGCCCAACCCCCGCCGGCTCATCATCATTCGCCGCCTTGCGCGCGACCCGCGCCGCCCGCGTCCGTCGCGCCCGCCCGCGCGGCAACACCCGCGCCACCCACAGCCTGAGCGACACCCCCCGCACCGCGCCGGCCACCGCCAGCGCCGCCAGCATCGCATCGAGATACGCCGCGACATCGACCGTCAGCAGCACCCCGGCCAGTTCGGGCGACCCCATCGCCGACACGATGATCATGTCGCCGCCCATCCACAGCACCGTGCCCGCCGCCGCCGACAGGATCAGGAACAACAGCCAGTGTCCCGGCGTCAGCGAAGCGAACCGCCGCGCCACCGGCACGACCAGCAACCCGGCCAGCACCCGCGAAACCGGCACATCCGGCCACAGCCGCAGCAAGACGATACAGGCAACGAACACAGCGGCGACGGTCAGCATATGTTTCCCCTCCGCAACGACATGGGGAGCCGGGCGCCAGGCGTAAAGATCAGCCCCCGTCGACGATCAGGTCGACCGACGTGCCCCGCCCCTCGGGCGACAGGAACACGGCATAGGCGGCATTGCCGCGCGTGCCGCCCAGCACATGCTGTTCGCCCTCGGCCTGATGCTCGGCCGAATAGCCGCCCTTCTTCGCCCGCGTGTAATACCAGTCGACCATGCGATCGACCGGCTGGGCGATGGTGAAGCTCACCACCCGCATCCGGCAGCCATCGGCATCGGTCCCCGCCGCCTCGGACAGGCGCGCATCGGGGTGCAGCGCAAAGGCGGCGGGCAGGCGGTTGGCCCATGCCGCACTATAGCCGACCTTGGCCGCGCACTGCCGGTTGCCGCCCTTTTGCACCGCCGCCAGTTCGCCCAGCGTCAGCGCCTCGCGGCCGCCCTTGCACGACGGACAGGCACCGGCCTTGGGCGCCGTTTCGAGCGATTCGGACTTGGCCGCGCTGCCCGATGCGACATTGGCGGCGGGGGCGGCGGCGCTGTACGGCTTGTCGGCCGGCTTGACCGCGCCATTGCCCGATTGCCCGGTCAGGCTGGGGTCGACCATGATCTGGTCCTGCAACGCCGCCGTCACCGCCGGGTCGCCGGCATTGCCGCGCAGCAGTTCGGCATCCAGCGCCTCGACATTGTTCGCGGGCGGCGCGCCCTGGTTGCACGCACCCAGCAGCGCCAGCGGCACCAGGATCGAAACGGCACGAATCATCGGCGACGCACTCCCGCGAAGTCAGGTCCGCGCGACGGTATCGCCGGCGGGTTAAGATTCCACCGTAACGGAAAAATGGCCGATCGCCATTGCCCGGCGCGCCTGCCGGGGCCATGTCGTGTCCCATGTTGAACATCGTCTCGATCCTGATCGGTCTCGTCGCGCTGGTGATCGCGATCCCCGCGCTCATCCCCATCGTCTCGCTGATGAACTGGATCGCCTTTCCGATCGCGCTGGTCGGCTTCGTCGTCGGGCTGCTGTCGTCGAAAAATACCGGCCGCAACCTGAACCTCGTGATCCTCATCATCGCGGGTCTGCGCCTCTTCCTGACCGGCGGCCTGATCTAACCGGCATGGCCGACGAAGCGGCGGATCGGCGGGGGCTGGCGTTCGGCGTCGGCGCCTATGTGCTGTGGGGGTTGTTGCCCCTGTATTTCCGGCTGCTGGGGCCGATCGACGCGGGTGAGATCGTGGCGCAGCGCGTCCTGTGGTCGGCGCTGCTGGTCGCGGTCCTCGTCGTGGCGGTCGGGCGGGGCAGCCAGCTGCGCGCGGCCTTTGCCAACCGCCGGGCGCTCGCCAACCTCGTCGCCAGCGCCGCGTTCATCGCGATCAACTGGCTGGTCTATGTCTGGGCGGTACTGCACGGCGAAGTGCTGGCTGCCAGCCTTGCCTATTTCCTCAACCCGCTGCTGAACGTGCTGCTGGGCGTCGTGCTGCTCGGCGAACGGATGAACCGCACACAGGCGGCGGCGGTGGCGCTGGCCGGGGCGGGGGTGGCGCTGTTCGCGCTTGGGTCGTCATGGATCGCGCTGGGCATCAGCCTCAGCCTCGCGATCAGCTTTGCGCTCTACGGCCTGATCCGCAAAACGGTATCGGTCGGTGCGCTCGAAGGGTTGATGGTCGAAACGACGCTGCTCGCGCCGATCGCGCTCGGCTATCTGCTGTTCCTGTCGGGCAAGCAGCCGCTGGCGTTCGATCAGGGGGCGGGGATGGCCTGGCTGCTGGTGCTGGCCGGGGCGGTCACCACCGCGCCGTTGCTGCTGTTCGCGGCGGCCGCGCGCCGGTTGCGGCTGGCGACGATGGGGATGCTGCAGTTCCTGGCGCCGTCGCTCCAGTTCCTGCTCGCCATCCTCGTCTTCGGCGAAACGCTGACGCCGGTGCGGATGGGGTGTTTCGCCCTCATCTGGGCGGGGCTCGCCGTCTATATCATCGGCGGACGCAAGCCGGGGCGGCGCGAGGCCGCCCCGGATCGGGCTTAGCGGCAGACCACCTGGCCCCGGTCGATCGACCGGCCGAGCAGCGCACCGGCACCACCGCCGAGCAGCGTACCCAGCAGGCGCGAATCGCCGCCGGCAATCACATTGCCCAGCACGCCGCCACCCAGGCCACCGACGATCAGGCCGGTCGTGCCGTCGCTGCGGCGGCAATAATAGCGGCTGTCCTGCCCGCGATAGATGCGGTCGTTACGGGTCAGCCGGCGCGGCTGGTAATAGCGGCCGTCGCGATAATAGCGGTCGGCGAAGTACCGGTTCTGCTGCCCCGGTTCGAACCGGTTGTAGTTATAGTTGCGATAGCTCCGCCAGTCGCGCTGGTCGCGGCGCAGGTCGCGGCGGGCATCGTTCACATCGCGGCGATATTCGCGGTCGGCCCGGCGCACATCGCGGGGGCTGTCGGCATTGCGCAGGTCGCGGCGATAATCGCGGCGGGCATCGCGCACTTCGTCGCGATATTCCTGGCGCGGGGTCTGCGCCATCGCCGGGGCGGCGGCGATCGTCGGCAGGGTCACGGCCGCAACCAGCGCGGCAAGGATCGGGGTACGCATCGTCTTCACTCCTATCCAGAGGATGGGCAGTAGAACGACGCGTACCCTTATCCAGTTGCGTGAACGGAAAACTACCTTCCGTTCATTTTCACGTCAGGCGTATTGTTCGCCCGGATAGGCGAACAACAGGTCGGCGTCGTCGCTCGCCTCGACTTGCACGTCACCTTCGAACGTCAGGCAATCGCCGGCGGCCCATTGCGTACCGTCCGCCGTTCCATTGCCGGTGACCGGAACGAACCAGCCCTTGACCCCGGCCGGAACTGTCACGTTGCGCGCGCCGCCGGTCCAGCGTTCCAGCACGAATTTCGGCCCGTTGACCAGGATCGTGCGATCGTCGCTGACCTTGCCCGGCGCTTCGGGTGCGACGAACGGCCGCGCGTCCGACACGGCGACACCGTCGTCCAGATGCAGCTCGCGCGGACGGCCATAATCGTACAGCCGGTACGTGGTTTCCGAGTTCTGCTGGATTTCGATCAGCGTGATGCCCGCGCCGATCGCGTGGACCGTGCCCGACTTCGCATAAAAGAAATCGCCCGCCTTCACCGGCTTCCAGTCGAGCTTCTGCTCGATCGACCCATCGAGCGCCGCATCGCGCAGCTGTTCGGCGGTCATCGGTTCCAACGTGCCGAGCGCGATTGTCGAGTCGGCTTCGGCGGCCAGCAGCGTCCAGCATTCGTCCTTGCCGCGCGGCAGGCCGCGTGCCTGTGCCTGGCGGTCGTCGGGATGGACCTGCACCGACAGTTTTTCCGACGTAAACAGATATTTGACCAGCAGGTCGGGCGTGTCGTCGCCCGGCGCCTTGTACCAGATTTCGCCGACCGGATCGGCATCGGCGGGCTGGTCGGCGAATCCGAAGCCCAGGGTATGGCGACCCCACGGCTTTTCGACACGGTGCATTTCGAGCTTGGTGACGGGCATGGGTTACGCTCCGGAACGTCGTTGAACGGGTCCGCGTGCTCATGCGCGAAAGGGACTGTTCGCGCTACCCCTGTGGCAGTAGAAGCATCGCCCATATGCGTACCCTATCGACCCGCGCGTCTGCGCTCATCCTCGTCGCCATCGCCGGTCTCGGCCTCTCCGGCTGTGCCCGTGGCGGTGCCGGTGCGGGCCGCGACCTGCCCTATGTCGCCCGCGACGTGGGCACGCTGTATTCCGCCGCCAAGGACCGGCTCGACCGCCACCAGTACAAGGTCGCCGCCGCGCTGTTCGACGAAGTGGAGCGCCAGCACCCCTATTCGGTCTGGGCCCGCCGCGCGCAGCTGATGGGTGCGTTCAGCTATTATCTCGACGCCGACTATACGAAGGCGATTGCCGGTGCGCAGCGTTTCCTGTCGGTCCACCCCGGCAACCGCGACGCGCCCTATGCCTATTACCTGATCGCGCTCAGCTATTACGAACAGATCAGCGACGTGACCCGTGACCAGAAGATCACGATGCAGGCGATGGACGCGCTGGGCGAACTCTCGCGCCGCTATCCCAACACGCCCTATGCCGCCGATGCCCGGCTGAAGCTCGATCTGGTCCGCGATCACCTGGCGGGCAAGGAAATGGAGATCGGCCGCTTCTATCAGCAGCGCGGCCAATGGCTCGCCGCCTCGATGCGCTTCCGCTCGGTCGTCGATCAATATCAGACGACGACCCATGCGCCCGAAGCGCTGATGCGCCTGACCGAAACCTATCTGGCGCTGGGCGTGCCGGCAGAGGCCAAGAAGTCGGCGGCGGTGCTGGGGGCCAACTATCCGGGCACCGACTGGTACAAGCGCGCCTACGACCTCATCAACGACAAGTCGCCGCCGCCGCCCAAGCCGATCCCGGTGAAATACGCGCCGCCCGCGCCGCCGCCCTCGGGCACGGTCACGGTCGAACCGGGCGACGATCCCACGCCCGCGCCCAAGACGCCGCCGGCGGTCACGCCGTCGCCGACCGGCCCGACGACGGGTGGCACGACCACCGGTTCGACGGGGAACTGACACCCCATCGTCATTCCTGCGCCGGCGGGAATGACGACCGCATCCCACAACCGTCACCCCGGGCTTGACCCGGGGTCCCGCTTCTTCTTCCTCTTCGCCGGCCGGTGAAAGCGGCACCCCGGATCAAGTCCGGGGTGACGAAGAAGGAAGGCGACCGCCGAACGCCGACGGATCGAACCCCCGCACCATCCGTTCCCCCGCGATGCCGCACGAAGCCATTTGTTCTTGCGCTGTTCCGCCGCTATGGAGGGCGCGATGCTGACGGCGCTTTCCATCCGTGACGTGGTGCTGATCGAGGCGCTCGACCTCGATTTCGCTGCTGGTCTGGGCGTGTTGACCGGGGAAACCGGCGCGGGAAAATCGATCCTGCTCGACGCGCTGGGTCTGGCGCTTGGCGCACGCGGCGATACCGCGCTGGTTCGCCACGGCGCGAAACAGGCTGCCGTCACCGCGATCTTCGGGGCCCCTGCGCCCGACAGCCCGGTCGCGCGGCTGTTCGATGACAACGGCCTCGATCTCGAACCCGGCGAACCGCTCATCATCCGCCGCATCGTCAAGGCCGATGGCGGCAGCCGCGGCTTCGTCAACGATCAGCCGGCCTCCGCCGGGCTTCTCCGCGACATTGCCCCGTATCTGGTCGAGATCCACGGCCAGCACGACGATCGCGGCCTGCTCAATCCGCGCGGCCACCGCAGCCTGCTCGACGGGTTCGGCCGAATCGACACTGCGTCGCTGTCGCGCGCCTATCGCGACTGGCGCACCGCCGAAGCGGCCCTTGGCGCCGCGCTGGCCGAGATCGAGGTGGCGCAGCGCGACCGCGAATGGCTGGAACATGCCGTCGCCGAACTGACGGCACTCGCCCCCGAATCGGGCGAGGAAGAGACGCTGGCCGAACGCCGCCGTTCGATGCAGCGCGCCGAGAAGGTCGCCGATGATCTGACGCAGGTCGAGGAACGACTCGACGGCCCGAACGGCGCATTGTCGGCGCTCCGCCAGGCCGCCCGCGCGCTCGAACGCATCGCCGACGCGCATCCCGCGCTGACCGAATCGCTGGCGGCGGTCGACCGCGCGCTGGTCGAAGCCGAAGCCGCCGAGACCACCTTGCGTGACGCGACCGACGCACTGGCCTTCGACGCCGGCGCGCTGGAGGACGACGAATCCCGCCTGTTCGCGCTGCGGGCGATGGCGCGCAAGCACCGCGTCCAGCCCGACGACCTCGCCACCCTCGCCGAAGACCTCGCCGCGCGACTCGCCCTGCTCGAATCGGGTGAAGCGGGCCTCGGCAAGCTGGAGGCGACCGTGACCAAGGCACGCACCGCCTATGCCAAGGAGGCCGATCGCGTCCACGCCGCCCGCGTCGAAGCCGCCGCGCGACTCGACGCAGCGGTGGCGGGCGAACTCGCCCCGCTGAAGCTCGACGCCGCGCGGTTCCGCACCATCGTCGCCGAACTGGACGACGGGCAATGGTCGTCGTCGGGCCGCGACCGGGTGGAATTCGAGATTTCGACCAACCCCGGCGCACCCTTCGCCCCGCTGGCAAAGATTGCGTCGGGCGGCGAACTCTCGCGCTTCATCCTCGCGCTGAAGGTGGCCCTGGCCGAAGAGGGCGGGGCGGCAACCATGATCTTCGACGAAATTGATCGCGGCGTCGGCGGCGCGGTCGCCTCGGCAATCGGCGACCGGCTCCACCGCCTGTCGCGCGCCACGCAGCTGCTCGTCGTCACCCACAGCCCGCAGGTCGCGGCGCGCGGCGACCGCCACCTGCTGATCGCCAAGGCGCATGACGGCACCGTCACCCGCACCGGCGTCCGCCCGCTGACCAGCGACGAACGCCGCGAGGAAATCGCCCGGATGCTCTCGGGCGCGGAAATCACTGACGAGGCACGGGCGCAGGCACGGCGGCTGATCGAACCGGCATGACCGACCCGCCACGCACGCCCGATGGCCGCTATATCGTGGTCGACAGTGTGCTCTGGCGCGCGACCCGGCCCGACCTGCCAGAAGCGGAGCGCGACCGGCTGGTCCATGCCCTGATGGACGCCCGCCGCGCGGTAGGCGCAGGCAAGCGCGCCGCCGACGACGCGGCGGTCGCGAAGGCGCGCAAGGCAGTCGATGCGGCGAAGGTGGGCCTCGGCGAACGCGGCCCCGTCTGGTGGGACGACGGCGCGCCTGACTATAATCAGCATAAGGTAGCGAACACGCCCTATGCCGACTGGTGGGCAGGGCGGTAGATAGCACAACCCACAACGTCACCCCGGACTTGATCCGGGGTCCCGCTTCTTCTTCATCGGCTCCACGCCATCACGGATGTGGAAACTGACGCCCGTCCGCCGCCAGATGCAGCGCCATCGTCTTTACATAGGGTGTGGCCGGTTCGGCGGCGGGGCGGTGAGTGGCGCGGTCGTCGACAGGGCGGCAAGCAGAAGCGTTCGGCGCCTGATCTCCTCCGATTTCCGGAGGCAGCGTGGCCGGGAACTCCGCACGGTGGAAATCGTTTTCCTACACCGGATCGGGCTGTCAGCGTCGCTCCGCTCTTTGACAATTCCATCGCTATTGCGAGCTAACCGCAAATGGTGTGCAAAAACGCGGCGAGTGTGAACTTTGTGAACTTTGGCCGGAAAAGGCTTTGTTTTCAACGAAGCGTCACCGGCAAAGCCGGTGCCGTCGGTCGGCGCTTTTCGCGCCGCCGGCCGGACGCGCCTTGAGCCTTGGTCCAGCTATGCTGGACCTTGGCCGGCGCTAAATCGCGCTGTTCTTCGCTGCCTGCGTCGCCGGATCGAACATATAATGGTGCCACGCGAACACCGTCGCCGCGCTGCGATGCGGGCGCCATTGTTCGGCCAGCTCGCGGATCTGCTTCTCGGTCGGCCGCTCGGGCAGGCCCAGGATCTTGCCGATCTCGACCTGCACCGCCAAGTCGCCCGCCGGCCACACGTCCAGCCGCCCCTCGGCGAACAACAGGTAGATTTCGGCCGACCACCGCCCGATCCCCTTCACCCGCACCAGCTGCGCGATGGCCTCCTCGTCATCCTCCGGCAGATGGGCGAGGTCGAGCCGCCCGCTCAGCACCTCGTCGGCGAGACTCCGGGCATAGCCGCTCTTCTGCCGCGACAGCCCGGCGGCGCGCAGCTCCTCGTCGGTCTTGGTGGCGATCATCGCGGGGTCGGCCGCATCGCCCAGCAACGCCTCCAGCTTCTTCCACACCGCGTCCGCCGCCTTGTAGCTCACCTGCTGTCCGACGATGGTGCGCAGTAGCGTCACATAGCCACGCTCGCGGATGCGCGGTTCGGGATAGCCGGCATAAGCCAGCGCCGCCGCAAAGGCAGGCTCACGCGCGGCCAGCGCATCCAGCGACGTGCGCAGCTGTTCGGCGGAAAGTCCCATGGCGGGTCCTTGAAAAGCGTCGGTCGCCCCGGCATGGGACGGCGAACAGGGAGAAGATCAGATGCCAACGCTTACCGTCGTCGACCGTGCCGGGGAAGAACGAACCGTGGACGCAGAGGTCGGCCTGTCCGTCATGGAAGTGCTGAAGATCAACGGCTTCGACGATATCTTGGCGCTGTGCGGCGGTTGCTGTTCGTGCGCGACCTGCCACGTCCATGTCGATGCGGCCTATCTCGACCGCCTGCCGCCGGTCAGCCCGGACGAGGACGACCTGCTCGATGCAGTCGACGACCGTGACGCGACCTCGCGACTGTCGTGCCAGCTGCCGGTGACGGCGGAGCTGGAGGGGATGCGGGTCACCATTGGGGCCGAGGATTGACGCGAAGGAGGACTGACGCGGCAGCGCAAGCTGGCGCGCAGCCCTTCCAAGCGCGGCCGGCGGGCTCTCGGCCCGACCGACGGCATGGGCTTTGCCCATGCCGCTTTGGTGTTTGGGGCAGTCGGGCTCTGGACCGACCCTTTCCCCACCCATCCCGTTCGGTTCGAGTAGGGATCGAGCGAAGTCGAGAGCCCGTATCGAGAACGGGGTTCCGCGAACGCAACCCGCCATGGGCAAAGCCCATGTCGTCGGACGGGCCGATGGCCCGCCGGCCGGGCTTGCAGGGGCTGCGCAGCAGCGTGCTGCGTCAGTCCTGCTGCGCCATCGCCACCGCATACAGCGCAATCGCCGCGGCATTCGACACGTTCAAACTCTCGATCCGATCCGAAATCGGCAGCTTGGCGAGGATGTCGCAATGCGCCGCGGTATTCTGCCGCATGCCCTCGCCCTCGGCACCCACGACCAAAGCGACCCGCTTCGGCCCCAGCGCCTGCGCCAGCGTCGTCTCGGTATGGCCGGTCAGCCCGACACGCCAGTACCCGGCATCGCCCAGCTCGACCAGGGCCCGCGACAGGTTCACCACCCGGACCCACGGCACGCTCTCCAGCGCGCCCGATGCCGACCGCGCGACCGTGCCCGATTCGGGCGGCGCGTGCCGGTCCTGCGTGACCACGCCCAGGCAATTGAATGCCGCGGCCGAGCGCAGGATCGCGCCGACATTGTGCGGGTCGGTCACCTGGTCGAGCAACAGGATCGGGCGGTCGTCGTCGCGCCCCTGTTCGATCAGGTCCGCCAGCCAAATGTCCTCCAGCGGATCGGCTTCGATCACGATGCCCTGGTGCGGGGCGTCGGCGGGCACGAGGCGGGCGAGGTCGGCGACTTCGGCAAAGACCACCGGCACGCCTTCGGGCAGGACCAGCTGCGACCCCATTTCGCGCGTGCACCAGATCTTGCGGATCACCCGCTCGGGGTTGTCGAGCGCGGCGAAGGCGGCGTGCCGGCCCCAGAAACGGGGGCGTTGCGGCGATGCCTTGCTGGGGCGGTGTCCTTTGCGGGCCATGTCGGTCTTTCGTGTCGTGGGGGTGCGGCCGGGGTCGGCGCAGTCATCGCCGCGTCATAGCCGCGTCGGGTGGCCACGCGCAAATCGGCAACAAAGTTGCAGGCAGGCGTTGACAGCGCCGCGCCGGGACGGCAATGGGCGCCCTCGCTCAAGCGGCTTGCCCGCCTGAGTGGCGGCTGGACAGGTGGCCGAGTGGTTAAAGGCAGCAGACTGTAAATCTGCCCGGGTTTCCCGTACGCTGGTTCGAATCCAGCCCTGTCCACCACCGCCCGCGCAGGTAGCGCGGCGGTGCCCCAGCGGGAGGTGACCATCCCGACCCCCTTCGTCTTCGTTCTGGCCGCGCTCTGCGAGATCGCCGGCTGCTTCGCCTTCTGGGCGTGGTGGCGGCTCGATCGTTCGCCATGGTGGCTGATCCCCGGCATCGCCGCGCTGATCGCCTTCGCCTGGCTCCTCGCGCAGAGCGACACCGCCGGGGCCGGACGGGCCTATGCGGCCTATGGCGGCGTCTATGTATTGGGCGCGGTGCTGTGGGGCTGGGCGGTCGAGGGGATGGTGCCAGACCGGTTCGACCTGATCGGCGCCAGCCTGTGCCTTGCCGGCTGCGCCGTCATCCTGTTCGGATCGCGATGATGTGGGGTTGGAGCGGGTAGCGGGAATCGAACCCGCGTATTCAGCTTGGAAGGCTGCTGCACTACCATTGTGCTATACCCGCCCACGCGCATCGGCGTCAGGGCGATGCACCTGCCACAGCGAAGCGGGATAGGTCAACCGCCTCGTGCAACGCCTTGCTTTCACGGCATGCCGCCCTATTGCTCCGACCACAATATGCCCGGGGGAGGGTGCGATGCTGAACGAAATGGGCGCCGCGATCGGCGATGTGCTGAACCCGCACGGGCCCGCAGTACAGGCGGCGAAGAGCTTTGCGCCGTCCGACTATTCGATCCATTTCTTTTTGCAGCTGGCGGTGATCCTGCTCGCGTGCCGCGTGGTCGGCTGGGCGGGCAAGCGCTTCCTGAATCAGCCGCAGGTGGTGGGGGAAATGATCGCCGGCGTTGTCCTCGGCCCCTCGCTGCTCGGGCTGTTCTTCCCCGATCTGCAGGCGGCGATCTTCCCCAAGGAAACGCGCGGGGTGCTCTATGCCGGCGCGCAGCTGGGCGTGGGCCTCTACATGTTCCTCGTCGGGTTGACGCTGCGGCTCGACCATTTCCAGACCAAGGCGCGCAGCGCGGCGATGGTGTCGGCGGCGGGCATTGCCATGCCGTTCCTGCTCGCAGTGCTGATTACGCCGCTGCTGCTGAAGGTCCCCGGCCTATTCGCGCCAGGGATTTCGACCGGCAGTGCGACGCTGTTCATGGGCGCCTGCATCGCGCTCACCGCCTTTCCGATGCTGGCGCGGATCATCCACGAACGCGGCCTTGCCGACACTGCGCTCGGCACGCTGTCGCTGACCGCCGGGGCGTTCGACGATGCGGTGTCGTGGTGCGTGCTGGCGATCGTGCTGGCGACGTTCGGCGCGGGCGCGGGTGTCGCCATCCTGGCGATCGGCGGGGCGCTGCTCTACGCCGTCTTCCTGATCCTGTTCGGCAAGCGGTTGCTCGCCCCCCTTGGCCGCGCGGTCGAGGCGAGGGGCGAGATGAGCATGACCGTGCTGTCGATCACGCTGATGCTGTTCTGCCTGTCGGCCTTCTTCATGGACGCGATCGGCATCCATGCGATCTTCGGCGGCTTCATCCTCGGTGTGTTCATGCCGCGCGGGGCTTTCGTCGAGGAACTGAAGCGCAAGGTCGAGCCGCTGGCGGTCGTCCTGCTGCTGCCGATGTTCTTCACCTATTCCGGGCTCAACACGCGGATGGATACGGTCAGCTCGCTGCCGTTGCTCCTGATCGCGCTGGGCGTACTGGCGGTGTCGATCCTCGCCAAGTTCGGCGCCTGCTGGGCAGCGGCGCGGTTGGCGGGCGAGGATAACCGCACCGCGCTGGGCATCGGCGCGCTGATGAACTCGCGCGGGCTGATGGAGCTCATCATCATCAATATCGGCCTGCAAAAGGGGATCATCGGCCCGACCCTGTTCGCGATGCTGGTGCTGATGGCGATCGTCACGACCGTCATGGCGACCCCGTTGTTCGAGGCGGTGTACGGCAGGCGGGCGCGGGCCAGTGGCGAACTGGGACACGTGCCTGCGTAAACACTGGCGTTCGTACCCCGGACGCCATAAATCGCGCGCACAATGGCAAAGATCACGACTCCGCGCCCGGTTCGCGGCACCCAGGACATTTTCGGTGACTTCGAACGGCGCTTCACCCATGTGGCTGAGACGTTCGAGCGCGTCCGCCGGCTCTACTGCTTCAACCGGGTCGAGGTGCCGGTGTTCGAATCGACCGCCGTCTTCGCGCGTTCACTGGGCGAGACGACCGATGTCGTGTCGAAGGAGATGTATTCGTTCGAGGACCGCGGCGGCGATTCGCTGACGCTGCGCCCCGAATTCACCGCCGGCATCGCCCGCGCGTTCCTGACCGAAGGGTGGCAGCAGCACGCCCCGCTGAAGCTCGCGACCCACGGCCCCGTGTTCCGCTACGAACGCCCGCAAAAGGGCCGTTATCGCCAGTTCCACCAGATCGACGCCGAAGTGATCGGCGCGGCTGAACCGATGGCCGATGTCGAATTGCTGGCAATGGCCGATCAGCTGCTCAAGGAACTGGGCATTTCGGATGGCGTGACGCTGCAGCTCAACACGCTGGGCGATGCCGAGACGCGCGACGCATGGCGCGCCGCACTGGTCGAACATTTCGAAGCGCATCGCGGCGACCTGTCGGAGGACAGCCTCAAGCGCCTCGACAAGAACCCGATGCGCATCCTCGATTCGAAGGACCCGCGCGACCGGCCGATCGCCGACAGCGCGCCGGGGATCGACGGGTTCCTGACGCCGGAAGCGGCGGACTTCTTCGCGGCGGTCACGTCTGGGCTGGATGCGGCGGGGGTCCAGTGGACCCGCAACGACCGCCTCGTGCGTGGGCTCGACTATTACCGCCACACCGCGTTCGAATTCGTCACCGACCGGTTGGGTGCGCAGGGCACCGTGCTGGCCGGCGGACGTTATGACGGGTTGATCGAAAGCCTTGGCGGGCCGGCGACGCCGGGCGTTGGCTGGGCGGCGGGGATCGAGCGGCTGGCGATGCTGTTGGAGGAAAAATCTGCTGAGGTGGCAGAGGTCGTGGTCCTCCATACTGACCGAAGCTATATTGCGATGGCGCAAAACCTAACGGCTTCGTTCCGCAGAGCCGGGATAGTGACTCGGATGCCGTTCAAGGATGATCTCAATCTAGGCAAAGAGTACAAGCGTGTTGGCGGCTCTAAGCTCGTTGTTGAAGTTGGCGGCACCGAGTTCGATGAGCTTCAGAAGAGCGACATTCCGTTGGATCGAATGGTCCATGTTAAGAACCTTGCTACCGGTGCTAAAGCTACAGTCGACGTCGAGCGCGCAATCGACGTGGTGCGCAAAGCGGTAGCTGCGCTGGCATGACCATCGCCCCCGAACGCATCGCCCAGATCGAGGCGCGGCGCGACGAGCTGGCGGCGCAGATGGCGACCGGCGACCTGCCCGGCGACCGCTTCGTCGCGGTGTCGAAGGAATATGCCGAGCTGGAGCCGGTCGCGCAGGCGGCGGGTGAGGTGCGGCGGCTGCGCGCGGAGAGCGAGAGCCTCTCCTATATGACGCAGGACGCCGATGACGACCTGCGGCAGATGGCGGTGGAGGAACTCCACGCCAACCGCCAGCAGCTCGAAGCTGCCGAACGCGCGCTGTCGCTCGCCCTGCTGCCGCGCGACGCGGCCGACGAACGCGCGGCGATGCTCGAAATCCGGGCTGGCACCGGCGGCGACGAAGCGGCGCTGTTCGCGGGCGACCTGTTCCGCATGTACCAGCGCTATGCCGACAATCGCGGCTGGCGGGTCGAACTGATCTCGGCATCGGTGTCGGACGCGGGCGGCTACAAAGAAGTCGTGGCCAGCGTCACCGGCGCGGGCGTGTTCGCGCGGTTGAAGTTCGAAAGCGGCGTCCACCGCGTACAGCGCGTGCCGGCGACCGAAAGCGGCGGGCGCATCCACACCAGCGCCGCGACCGTCGCCGTCCTGCCCGAAGCCGAGGATGTCGACGTCCAGATCGACGACAAGGACCTGCGCATCGACGTCTATCGTTCGTCCGGCCCCGGCGGCCAGTCGGTCAACACGACCGATTCGGCGGTGCGCATCACCCACCTTCCCACCGGCCTCGTCGTGATCCAGCAGGACGAAAAGTCGCAGCACAAGAACAAGGCGAAGGCGCTCAAGGTCCTGCGTACCCGCCTGTACGAAGCCGAACGCCAGCGGCTGGCCGACGAGCGCGCCGGCACCCGCCGGTCGATGGTCGGGTCGGGCGATCGGTCGGAGCGCATCCGCACCTATAATTTCCCGCAGGGGCGGGTGACCGACCACCGCATCAACCTGACCCTCCACCGCCTGCCCGAAATCCTGGAAGGCGAGATGGAGGAACTGATCGGCGCGCTGATCGCGCAGGACGAGGCGGAGCGGCTGGCGACGCTGGATGGGTGAGACGACGCTGCGTCGCGCACTGGTCGCGGCGACGGCGCGGATCGCGGGCGTTTCCGATTCCCCCCGGCTCGACGCCGAACTGCTCGCCGCCCATGCGCTTGGCTGCACGCGCGAGGCGATGCTGCTCGCGCGGCTCGACGATCCGGTACCGCCGGACTTCGAAGCGCTGGTCGAACGCCGCCTGACCCATGAACCGGTCGCCTACATCACCGGCAGCCGCGCCTTCTGGACGATCGACCTGCTGGTCGGTCCCGGCGTGCTGGTCCCGCGAGCCGATAGCGAGACGCTGATCGAGGCAGCGGTGGCGCATTTCGGCGGACGTTCGCCCGCGCGTATCCTTGACCTCGGCACCGGGCCGGGTACGTTGCTGCTCGCCGCGCTGGACGAGTGGCGCGAGGCGACGGGGCTGGGCGTCGATGCCTCGGGCGTCGCGCTCGACTATGCCCGGCGCAATGGCGAGGCGCTGGGGATGACCGGGCGCGCGACGTGGATGCAGGGCGACTGGACGGCGGGGATCGATGGCCGCTTCGACCTGATCCTCGCCAACCCGCCCTATATCGGCACCGACGAAGCATTGCCGCGTGAGGTTGTCGGCCACGAACCGGCCGGTGCGCTGTTCGCCGGGGCGGACGGGCTGGACGATTATCGCCGGATCATCCCCGAACTGCCGCGACTGCTCGCGCCGAACGGGATCGCCGCGATCGAGATCGGCCATGCGCAGGGCGATGCGGTGATGGCGCTGGTGCGGGACGCCGGTCTGCCCGCGCGGCTGGTCCGCGATCTGGGTGACCGGGCACGCTGCGTCGTGGCCGGTTGACGAGACGAACCGGGACCCCATCTTTCCGCTTGGAGAACCCCGATGCACCCGCTAAGACCGGCAGCGGGGCAGGCACCA
This sequence comes from Sphingomonas sp. Leaf23, assembly GCF_001421585.1. Taxonomy (NCBI): domain Bacteria; kingdom Pseudomonadati; phylum Pseudomonadota; class Alphaproteobacteria; order Sphingomonadales; family Sphingomonadaceae; genus Sphingomonas; species Sphingomonas sp. Leaf23. Next base: position 786,955 of record NZ_LMKR01000002.1, read on the forward strand.
TCGACCAAGGCGTCGATTGCGGGGCGTGGCTCCTTCCATCGTCATGTGAACCACTGTCGTCCGGTGGTCATGGCAGGCGGACGGTGCCCGTGCATCGTTTCGCGAAGTGGCTCGCACCCGGGATCGCGAGATCGACGGACAGGTAAGGACAGGACAACCAACCCTTGATGAACAATCGTCAGCCCGGCCGCCGTCGCGGTCGCGGTGGTCAGCGCCAGCCGGGAAGCGGCGGCGGCGGCAATCCGCGTGATAACGGCAACCGTATCGACAATCGCGCGCGCGGCAACGCGGCGCAGTTGCTCGAAAAGTACAAGAACCTCGCCGCCGACGCCCAGCGCGCCGGCGACCGGGTGAACACCGAATATTACCTTCAGTTCGCCGATCATTATTTCCGTGTGCTCGAAGCCGGGCGTTCGCGGGTCGAGGAACAGCGTCGCAGCCGCGACGAGTTCGACGGCAATGACGAGGATGATTTCGACGGCGACGGCGACAATGGCGCCGAAACCGGCGGCCAGGATCGCGGCAACCGCGACGATCGCGGTCAGCAGCGGGACCAGCGCGAGGATCGCGGCAATCGCGACGATCGCCAGCCCCGTGCCCAGCGCGACTATCGCGACGACCGGGCTCCGCGCGAAGAGCGTCAGCCGCGTGAAGAACGCCAAGCGCGTGAAGAGCGTCAGCCACGTGAGGAACGCCAGGCGCGCGACGATCGCGGCCCGCGCGAAGATCGCCCGCAGCGCGAGGAACGGCCCCAGCGCGAGCGCCTGCGCCGTGATGGCGGACGCACCACCGCCCCGGCTAATGACGGCGCGGAACTGCGCGGCGTAGAGGGCGATTTCGGCACGCAGCAGAACGTCGCTGCCGAAATCGCGCCCGAGGTTGCGGCCGAGGCCAAGCCCGTCCGCCGCCGCACGACGCGCGCCCGCGTCGAGGCGGTCGCCGCCGAGCCGGTCGAGGTCGCACCGTCGATCGAGGCCGATCGCCTGCCGCCGTCGCTGTCGGCGAACGACGATGGTGCGGAGCGTCCGCGCCGCCGCCGCCGCGTCCGTGCCGACGAGGAAGAGGCTGTGCCGCCCGCCGCCTGATCGGGCGACGACGGTAAGGAACAGGGGCCGGTATCGCCAAGCGCGATGCCGGCCCTTTTTCGTGTGAGGTTGGTGACGAAGCCTGCGCTATCAACGCACCACTTCGTCACCTTGGACTTGATCCGGCGTCCCGCTTTTTCGTCAGCCGGGAAGGAAGAAGCGGGACCCCGGGTCAGGCCCGCGGTGACGGGGGGAGGTGGTGCCCTTAATTCCGAACGGCACCGGATTGTCGAGCGGCCCGCCCTTCGTCCCTCACCCCGCTACGAACTGTTCGGCGGTGAGCGCGTACAGCCCGGCCGCGCCGGTCATCGCCGCCATGCCCAGCCCGCGTGCCTCGGGCACGATCCGGTCGAGATAGAAAGCGACCGCCGCCCGCTTGCGCGCGACGAAATCGGGGTCGTCGATCTGGTCCAGCGCGCGGCCCTGTCGTTCCAGCAGCCAGCCACAGGTGCAGGTGGCGAGCATCGTCAGGAACGGATAGCTGCCCGCCAGCCGGTCATCGACATCGGCCTCCAGCATCCAGCGCGCGACCGCGCGGGTGTCGTTCAACAGGTCGCGCAGCGCCGCATGGCCGACCTCGCCGTCCATGTCGGCGAACAGCGATTCGACGCCCGCGCCGCCATCGCCCACCAACTTGCGCCCGACCAGATCGGCGGCCTGGATACCGTTGGTCCCTTCATAGATCGGGGTGATCCGCGCATCGCGATAATATTGGGCGGCACCGGTTTCCTCGACATAGCCCATGCCGCCATGGACCTGCACGCCAAGACTCGCGACCTCGCAGCCGATGTCGGTGCCATGCGCCTTCGCAAGCGGGGTCACGAGGTCGAGTCGCGCCTTCGCGCCGTCGATGCCCAGCGTCGCGCGATCGACCTGCCCGGCGGCGTAATAGACCAGCGCACGCGCCGCCATGGTCTGCGCGGTCATGCGCAGCAGCATCCGGCGGACATCGGGATGTTCGATGATCGCCACCGGCGCACCGCCGGTCGAGGCGCGGGCCGACTGGATACGGTCGCGGGCATAGGCGACGGCACGCTGCGTCGCGGCCTCCGCCACCTGCACCCCCTGAAGCCCGACATTCAGGCGCGCATTGTTCATCATTGTGAACATTGCGCGCATGCCGCCGCCCTCTGCCCCGATCAGTTCGCCGATACAGTCGCCGTTATCGCCGAACGAAAGGACACAGGTGGGCGAGGCGTGCAGCCCCATCTTGTGTTCGATCGACACGACGCGGACGTCGTTCGCCTCGCCGGGATCGCCGTCCGCATCCAGCCGGTATTTGGGGACGAGGAACAGCGAAATCCCCCTGGTCCCCGCTGGCGCGCCGGGCGTTCGGGCAAGAACGAGGTGGACGATATTGTCGGCCATGTCGTGATCGCCGAACGAGATATAGATTTTCGTGCCCCTGATCCGCCAGGTGCCGTCGCCGACCGGTTCGGCGCGGGTGGTCAGCGCACCGACGTCCGACCCGGCCTGCGGCTCGGTCAGGTTCATCGTGCCGGTCCATTCGCCGGTCGCGAGTTTGGGCAGGTAGCGCGCCTGCTGTTCGGGGCTGCCATGATGGGTCAGCGCCTCGATCGCGCCGACGGTCAGCGTCGGGGCGAGCGCAAAGCCCAGATCGGCGGTGCCCAGCGTCTCCAATACGGCGGTCGCCACTGCGAAGGGCAGCGCCTGTCCGCCGAATTCTGCGGGCGATCCGATCGTGCCCCAGCCACCGGCGACATAGGCCTGATAGGCGGCGCGATAGCCATCGGGCATCACCACGCCATCGGGGGTCCAGCGCGCGCCGACCGTATCGCCCTTGCGCGCCAGCGGCCGCCATTCGCCGGCGGCGAAATCGCCGACCCCGGTCAGGATCGCATCGAGCAGGTCGGGGGTCGCATCGGCGAAGCGTGGGGCGTCGGCGATCGTTTCTATGCCGGCGGCATGGGTCAGCACGAAACGCTGTTCGGCGGTGATGGGGGTCAGGTCCATTTGCCCTCTCTCGATCCTTGGCTTTTGGCGGTATAGGCACCGAACCATGACCGCTTCAAACGCTTCGATCACCACCGTTTCCTTACCCTACGGCACGGCGGGCATCGCGGCGGCGGCGGCGGTGATCGCGGATGGGGGATGCGTCGCGGTGCCGACCGAGACGGTCTATGGCCTCGCCGCCGACGCGACCGATTCGCGGGCGGTCGCCGGCATCTATGCGGCCAAGGGTCGGCCCGGATTCAACCCGTTGATCGTCCATGTGCCCGACCGCGCGGCGGCCGGGGCGCTGGCGGTCTTCGACGCTGCCGCCGAGGCATTGGCCGGGGCGTTCTGGCCGGGGCCGCTGACGCTGGTGCTGCCGATGCGGGAGGGGGCGGGCATCGCGTCGCTGGTGACGGCGGGGTTGCCGACGATCGCGATCCGGGTGCCGGCCCATGATGCGATGCAGGCGCTGCTGGCCGCGACCGGTCGGCCGCTGGCCGCGCCGTCGGCCAATGCCAGCGGATCGATCAGCCCGACGCGTGCCGACCATGTGCTGCGCAGCCTGGACGGGCGCATCCCGATGGTGATCGACGCCGGGCCGACGGCGCGCGGGATCGAATCGACGATCATCGCCTGTATCGACGGGCAGGTGCGTGAACTGCGCCCCGGCCCGATACCGCGCGCGGCGGTGGCCGAGCTGCTGGGCGTCGCGGTCGGCGGGGCCGGGCCGGGAATCGAGGCACCGGGGCAACTGGTCAGCCATTATGCGCCGTCCAAGCCGGTGCGCCTGAACGCGACCGACCGGCAGGCGGGCGAATGGCTGATCGGGTTCGGGCCGGTGCAGGGCGACGATACGCTGTCGGCGCAGGGCGACGTGGTGGAGGCGGCGGCGCGGCTGTTCGATGCGCTGCACGTCGCCGATGCCGCCGATGCTGTGCGGATCGCGGTCGCGCCGGTGCCCGATCACGGGCTGGGCGCGGCGATCAACGACCGGCTGCGCCGCGCGGCGGTGCCCGCCTGATCGCTCGCCAAGCTACGGGCGCGCGGTCATTTTTCAGCTTTCAGCTACGCGACGTTAACCCATGCTCCAGTACGGTACGTTTCGTACCAAGGGAGGGTCGGGTGAGCGGATCGGACGAGATTGATTTCGACAAGCGCCTGGCGGCGTTCGACTATGACGAGCGCAGCTATGGCGCGTTTCCGATGGTTCGGCGCGCGATCGAACGCCATGCGCCCGCCGCGCTGAACGCGCTGTATCGCCACATCGCCAACACGGCGTCGATCCGGGGGATGTTCGCGTCGCAGGCGCGGATGGACCATGCCCGCGACAAGCAGCTGGAGCATTGGCGCAAGCTGTTCTCCGGCCCGATCGACCGCGACTATGCCGCCGCCGCGACCAATATCGGGAATGTCCATGCGCGCATCGGGCTGGCGCCGACCTGGTATATCAGCGGCTATGCCCGGATGTTGCAGCATGTCCTGCCCCGGCTGGTGCTGGGGCGGTTCGGATTGCCCTTCGGTGCCCGCAGGCGCGCGTGGGCGGCGACCGCGCTGGTCAAGGCGTCGCTGATCGACATGGATATCGCGCTCGCCGCCTATTTCACCGCCGAACAGGCCGGGCGGCGCGCGGTGATCGAACGGTGCGGCGCGGCGTTCGAACGCATGGCGCAGGGCGACCTGACTGTCTCGCTCGACGGGCTTCCCACCGAATATCAGGCGCTGGCCGACAGTTTCGAAGCGATGCGGGTGCAGATGTGCGCGACGCTGGGCATGGTCACCCGCTCGGGCGAGCAGATCCGCATCGGATCGGGCAATATCCGCCATGCGTCCGACGACCTGTCGCAGCGCACCGAGCAGCAGGCGGCGAGCTTGGAGGAAACCGCCGCCGCGATGGACCAGATCACCAGCACGGTGCGCCAGACCGCCGACGGTGCGTCGCGCGCCGACCGGATCGTCGGGGAGGCCCGCAGCGAGGCCGAGGAATCGGGCCGCATCGTGCGGCAGGCGGTCGACGCGATGGGCGGTATCCAGCGGTCGTCGGCCGAGATCAGCGAGATCATCAGCGTGATCGACGGCATCGCGTTCCAGACGAACCTGCTGGCGCTGAACGCCGGCGTGGAAGCGGCGCGGGCGGGTGACGCGGGCAAGGGCTTTGCCGTCGTCGCATCCGAAGTCCGCGCGCTGGCGCAGCGTTCGGCCGATGCGGCGAAGGACGTGAAGGTCAAGATCACCGCTTCGTCGGATCAGGTCGATGCCGGGGTCGATCTGGTCAATGCCACGGGGCAGGCGCTGCAGCGGATCATCGGCCGGATCGGCGAGATCAGCGAACTGGTATCGGGTATCGCGACGTCGGCGGCACAGCAGTCGATCGGGCTGCAACAGGTCAATACCGCCGTGTCCGAGATGGACAATGTGACCCAGCGCAACGCGGCGATGGTCGAGGAAGCGACCGCCGCCGCGCGCATCCTGGCGCAGGAGGCCGAAGTGCTGGCCGCCGAGGTCGCGCGGTTCCGGCTGGAGGGCGCAGGGGCGGTGAACGAGGTGCATCGGTTGCAGCAGCGCCTCGCGGTGGCGTGATCGGCGGTGGGTGCGAGGGACCCGTGATCGCGCCGCGCCCATTTGTCGCCTTCCTGCGTTCGCAACGGTCTGACGCTCCGTAAACGCCTTGCGCCCCGGCGGCGTGCGTGCTTGGGATCGCACGGGATCGGGAAGGGGTTATGGCCAGCCGCGCAACCAGGGGACAGGTCGATGCCGACGTGACGGACGCGCGCTGGCTGGACGACTATCGCGCGCGGGCACCGCGCGGCGATATGCTGTGCGAGGCGACCGGGCTCGACCGTGCGGCGTGGGAGGCGGCGTTCGACGAACTGGCGGGCGTGCCCGACACGCTGGCGGGTGCCCGCGAACGGGCGCAGCGCCATGCCGACGATATCGGCACCGCCTACCGCGCTGCCGGTGAGAAGGAGGAGCGCCGCTGGCCGCTGTCGCCGGTCCCGCTGCTGATCGGTGCCGGGGAATGGCGCGGCATCGCCGAGGGGATGGCGGAGCGCGCCGAGCTGTTCGAGCGGATCATCGGCGACATTCACGGCGAACAACATCTGGTGGCCGAGGGCGTGCTGCCGGCGATGCTGGTGACCGGATCGCCACTGTTCCTGCGCCCGATGGTCGGGCTGACGCCGCCGGGCGGGCATCAGCTGCACTTCGTCGCCGCCGACCTGTGCCGGGGGCCGGACGGGCGCTGGCGGGTGCTGGCCGATCATCTGCGCGTGCCGGTCGGGGCGGGCTATGCGCTGGAAAACCGGCTGGCGATGGGGCGGACGCTGGGCGGACTGCCGTCGCGGGTGAATGTCGAACGCCACGCGCCGTTCTTTGCCGCGATGCGCGCCGGCATTGCCGCTGCGTGCCGCCGCGCCGAACCGCGCATCGGGCTGCTGACGTCGGGCAAGCTCAACCCGAGCTATCCCGAACAGGCGCATCTGGCGCGCTATCTGGGGTTCCTGCTGGTCGAGGGCGCGGACCTCGCGGTGCGGGACGATCAGGTCTATGTCCGCACCATCGCCGGCCTCAAGCGGATCGACGCATTGTGGCGGCGGATCGATCCCCGGCTGATCGATCCGCTGGCGTTCGATGCCAATTCGACGATCGGCGTGCCCGGCCTGGTCGACGCGATGGCGGCGGGCAATGTCGTGATCGCCAATGCGCCGGGCGTGGGCGTGCTCGAATCGCCGGCGTTCGCCGCGTTCCTGCCGGCGCTGGGCGAGCGGTTGCTGGGCCGCGCGCCGGCGCTGTCGTCGATCGGGACGTGGTGGTGCGGCGATCCGGCGGCACGGGCGCAGGTATTGGCGTCGCTCGACCAGCTGGTGATCGGTCCCGCCTTTGCCGGGCCGGCGATCGCCGGGCTGCCCGGTGGTGCGGTGTTGGGCGCGTCGCTGGACGATTCGGCGCGCGAGCGGTTGGCCGCCGCCATGGCGCTGCGCCCGCAGGATTATGTCGGGCAGGAGGTCGCCGAATTGTCGACCATGCCGACCGCCTGTGGCGAGGGGTTGTTGCCGCGACCCTTCTCGCTCCGGGTCTTTGCCGCGCGGGGTGGCGACGGGCGCTGGGTCGTGCTGCCCGGCGGGTTCGTGCGGATCGGCGACCAGCCCGATGCGCGCGCGGCGGTGATGGGTGAGGGGTCGTGGTCGGCGGACGTCATCGTCCATGGCCCCGATCCGGTCGAGCCGGTGTCGCTGCTGCAACCGACCGACAGCGTGGAACTGCGCCGCAATCCCGGCACGTTGCCCAGCCGGGTCGCCGACAACATGTTCTGGCTGGGCCGCTATCTGGAGCGGGGCGAGGCGCTGCTGGGTGTTATCCGCGTGCTGTTCGGCCATTCGATCTCCGCCGATACCGGAGCGGCGCTGGCCCCGGCGACGGTCGAGCGGCTGGTGACGATCATCGCCGATACCGGTGCGGCCCCGCGCCCGCCCAGCCACCGCCGCCGCGACCTGGTCGATTTCGCGCGCGAGGCGATGGAGTCGGTCGACGGCTGGGGCAGCGTGCGCGCGGTCAACCGGCTGGCTACCGGTATCGGCGGCGTGTCGCGCGACCGATTGTCGGCGGACATGGTACGGCTGCTGGATGCGCCGCATCCTACCGGGGGGACGCTGCTCGACCGGGCGGGGACGTTGCAACGCCGCTATGCTGCGCTCGCCGGGCTGTCGGCCGAGCATATGGGGCGAACCGATGCGTGGCGGTTCCACGATCTGGGCCGGCGGATCGAACGCGCGCTGGCGATGACGCGGACCTTGCTGGCGGTCGACCTGCGCCGGGCCAATGCCGAGGATCTGTCGACGTTGCTCGACTTGGCCGACAGCCAGATCAGCTATCGCCAGCGTTACCTGATCGGTTTTGCGCGGGTACCGGTGATCGACCTGATCGCGCTCGACCCCGGCAATCCGCGCGGCATCGCGTTTCAGGTGGAGACGATCGTCGAGCATCTGTCGAAGCTGCCGGTGCTGAACGATGCCGGCATCGCCGAACCGCAACAGCGCATCGCCGCGCGCCTGACCGCCGGGATCGCGATGGCATCGGCGGAACGGGTCGATCGCGGCTGGGTATTGGAGATCAACCAGCAGTTGCAGAAGCTGTCCGATGCGATCGCCACCCGCTATTTCCTGCAGGGTGCGCAGGCGCTGCGTGAAGCCGGGCTGACGCTGGCATGATGCGCTATGCCATCCGTCACATCACCCGCTTCGATTATGAGGAGGCGGCCGGGTTTGCGCGCTGCAACCTCAGGCTGCGGCCGATCCTGTGGTCGGGACAGACGCTGGAGGACTATGCGCTGCTGGTCGAACCGGGCGGCCATACCCACCCGGCGCGGGCGCAGGCAGGGTTGGCGAACGTCACCCGGCTGGTCGTCGAACGACCCGAAAAGACGCTGACGATCGAGAGTCGCGCGACGGTCAGCGTGGATCGCCCGATCCCGTTCCCGTCGCCGTCCGATCCGACGCTGGCCGACATTCGCACCATGGTGGCGAACGTCGCCGATGCCGGCCCGGCCAGCCCGGTCAGCTACCTCTTCCCCTCCGCGCATGTGCCGATCGTGCCCGAGATCGCGGCATGGTGTGCCGAGGACCTGGCCGACGATCGCGGCATCCTCGACGCGGCGATCGCGCTCGCCCGGCGTATCCAGCGCGACTTCGCCTTCGATCCAACCGCCACGCTGGTCGACACGCCGCCCGCCGAAGCCTTCGCCAAGCGCGGCGGGGTGTGTCAGGATTTCGCGCAGATCATGCTGTCGGGGCTACGCGGCGCGGGGCTGCCCGCCGCCTATTGCTCAGGCTATCTGCGCACGCTGCCGCCGCCGGGGCAGGAGCGGCTGGTGGGTGCCGATGCGACTCATGCGTGGGTGCTGGTGTGGGCGGGTCCCATATTGGGATGGGTCGGCGTCGATCCGACCAACGGCATCTGGATGGCCGAGGATCACGTCGTGATGGCGATCGGCCGCGACTATGCCGATATCGCCCCGATCGATGGCGTCGTGCTGGGCTCGGGCGCGCAGACGATGCACGTCTCGGTCGATGTGGAGCCGTTGCCGGTCGGTTGATCGCTTCCCCCGTCCAACCCGGATTGACGAATCCATAAGGGTTGGAGGATAAGAACAAACCATGAACCTAGAGTCGCCCACCCTGTCCGCGCTGAAGCGGCAAGTCGCCGCCATGGAGCGGCGTGCGCCGGTGGCCAGGGCGGTGCGGGTGGCGACCGGGCATGGCGATATCGACGCCGCGCTGGGCGGTGGCCTGGCGCGCGGGCGGCTGCACGAGATTTTCGCGGGCGAAGCGGGCGATGCCGGCAGCGCGACCGGCTTTGCGGGGATGCTGTCGATCCGCCTCGGTGGCGGCATCGTGTGGCTGCGCGAGGAGGCGGCGGTGCGCGGGGGCGGGCATTTGCACGCGCCGGGGCTGGTCGAGATCGGCGTCGATCCCGCGCGGCTGCTGCTCGGCTTCCTGCCCGATCCGCTGTCGGTGCTGCGCGCCGCCGCCGATGTGGTGCGCTGTGCCGGGGTCGGGGTGGCGGTGATCGAGCTGCATGGCGATCCCCGACCGCTCGACCTGACCGCCAGTCGTCGCCTGGCGCTGGCGGCGGAGGAAAGCGGAGTGACGGCGCTGCTGTTGCGCATTGCCGCGACTCCGGTGGCGAGTGCTGCCGATACCCGCTGGGCGGTGCGGTCCTGCGCATCGCAACCGCTGCCGGCCAATGCGCCGGGGCATCCGACCTTCGACATCGAATTATTGCGTCAGCGCGGCCGGGGTGCCGATGGTCGCTGGCAAGTGGAGTGGAACCGTGAGCAAGCCGTCTTCACCAGCCCGGCCCAGCGGCCGACGCCATCTGGCGCTGTGGTGGCCGTTCCTGCCCACCGACCGGTTGCGATCCCGATCCCCCTGCGTCGTGCCGGATGATGCGCCGTTCGTCTGTGTCGAAACGGTGCGCGGCGCGCTGCGCATCGCTGCGGTCGACCCACAGGCGGCGGACAAGGGGCTGGCACCCGGCATGGCGCTGGCCGATGCGCGGGCGCAGTTGCCCGATCTGGTCGCGGTCGATGCCGATCCGTTTGCCGATCATGGCTGGCTGGAGCGGATGGCCGATGCCTGCGACCGGTTCACGCCGCTGGTCGCGCTGGACGGGGGCGACGGGGTGACGCTGGACATTACCGGCTGCGCGCATCTGTTCGGCGGCGAAGGCGCGCTGGTCGCCGAGGTCGAGGGGCGGCTGGCGCGGTTCGGGATGCTGCGCCATGCGCTGGCCGACACACCCGATGCGGCGCAGGCGCTCGCCCGGTTCCAGAGTGCCCCGGCGGCAAGTGAGGCGGCGGCGATCCGGCGGCTGGGAGTCGCGGCGCTCAGGCTGGACGACGAGATCGCGGTGGCGCTGCGCCGCGCGGGGCTGCGCACCATCGGCGATCTGGCGAGCCGCCCGACCGCGCCGATCGCGGCACGCTTTGGCGAGGAGACGGTGGCGGCACTGGCGCGCCTGCTGGGCGATGCCGACCAGCGGTTGCGGCCGCGCCGGGCGCTGCCGGCGTTGTTCTTCGAACGACGCTTTGCCGAACCGATCGCGCGCGACGGCGATGTGCTCTCGACGATCGGAGAGCTGGCGGCGGAGGCGGAGGCGGAGCTGACCGCGCGGGATCGGGGTGGGCGGCGCTTTGCGGTGCGGTTGTACCGTGCCGATGGCGCGCTGCGCGATCTGGCGGTGGAAAGCGGGCTTCCTTTACGCGATCCGCCGTCGATCCTGCGGCTGTTCCGCGAACGGATCGATGCGCTGTCCGATCCGATCGATCCGGGATTCGGCTTCGACATGATCCGCATGAGCGTGCCCGCGCTCGAACCGCTGGCCCCCACGCAGCTGCAGCTGGAGGGCGGCACGGTCAGCGAGGAGGCGATGGCGGCGCTGGTCGACCGGCTCAGCACGCGGTTGGGGCGCGGGCGGATCGCGCGGGTGGCGCCGGGCGACAGCCACCTGCCCGAACAGGGTATGTTGACGATCGACGCGATCGACGCGCCGGTGCCGACCGGCTGGGACGTGCCGGAGGCGGGCGAGCCGCCGCTGCGCCCGATCCACCTGTTCGACCCGCCGCAGCGGATCGAGGTGATGGCCGAGGTGCCCGATGGTCCGCCGCACCGCTTTCGCTGGCGGCGGGTGCTGCACGACGTGATCCGCTTCGAAGGGCCGGAGCGGATCGCCGCGCAGTGGTGGCGCAGGGGCCAGGCGAAGGTCAGGACGCGCGATTACTACCGGGTCGAGGATGTGCGCGGGCGGCGTTACTGGATCTTTCGGCACGGGTTGTATGATCGCGAGACGCCGGACCCGATGTGGTATGTGCATGGGGTGTTCGCGTGAGGGGATGGCCTGCCGCCCTTCGTCATTCCCGCGCAGGCGGCGTGGCGGGCGGGGCGCGTCGGTGAGATGGCCTTTGCCGAACTGATCGCCGCGACGCATTTCTCGTTCCTGCGCGGGGCGTCGCCGCCGTGCGACATGGTGGCACAAGCGAACGCGCTGGGGATGGCCGGGATCGGGATCGCCGACCGCAATACCGTGGCGGGGGTGGTGCAGGCGTTTCTGGCGCTGAAGAAGGCGAACGAGGGGCTGGTCGAGCAGGGATTGCTGCCCAACGACTTCGATCTGGTCGTCGGTGCGCGGCTGGTGTTTGCCGATGGGACGCCGGACATCGTCGCCTATCCGGTCGACCGCGCGGCATGGGGCCGGCTGACACGGCTGCTGACCATGGGTAACCGGCGGGCGAGGAAGGGCGACTGTCACCTCGAACTGACCGACCTGCTCGCACGGCAGGAGGGGCTACTGCTGATCGTCACTGCGCCCGATGCGGCGTTGCTGACGCGGCTCGGCGATGCCTGTCCGGGGCGGGTGTGGCTGGCGGCGGCGATGCCACGCGGGGGGCGGGATCGGCGGCGACTGGCGGCAAGGATGGCGCTGGCGAGAGCCGTGGGTGTGCCGCTGCTCGCGACCAACGATGCGCTCTATGCGACGCATGAACAGCGCTCGCTGCACGATGTGCTCACTTGCATTCGCGAGGGGACGACGATCGCCGCTGCAGGGCGCAAGCTGGCGGCGAATGCCGAGCGGCATCTGAAGGACCCGCTGGAGATGGCGCGGCTGTTTCGCGATTGCCCGGAGGCTGTCGACGAAAGCGTGCGGCTGCTGAAGCGGATCGAGTTTCGTCTGACCGACCTGAAATACGAATATCCGCACGAGCCGGTGCCCGACGGGTGGGAGGCGCAGGACTGGCTGGAGCATCTGACGCTGACCGCCGCGCAGGATCGCTATGGTCCCGACCTGCCGGTCGAGGTGCGGCGGCGGCTGGACGAGGAGTTCGCGCTGATCCGCAGCCAGAACTACGCCCATTATTTCCTGACGGTCCACGATCTGGTCCGGTTCGCGCGCACCTGCGACCCGCCGATATTGTGCCAGGGGCGTGGGTCGGCGGCCAATTCGATCGTGTGTTTCCTGTTGGGCGTCACCTCGGTCGATCCGAGCGAGCATGACCTGCTCTTCTCGCGCTTCGTGTCCGAACAGCGGGGCGAGCCGCCCGACATCGACGTCGATTTCGAACATGAACGCCGCGAGGAGGTGATCCAGTATATCTACGCCCGCTATACCCGCGACCGCGCCGGGATCGCGGCGACCGTCATCCATTATCGTCCGCGCAGTGCGGTGGCGGAGGTTGGCAAGGTGCTGGGCCTGACCCGCGACGTGACGCAGCGGCTGGGCAGTACTGTGTGGGGCAGCTTCGCGGGCGATATGGAGGCGCGGCGCTATACCAGTGCCGGGTTCGACCTCGACAATCCGGAGATCGCCCAGCTGCGCGATCTGGTGGACCAGATCCTGAAATTCCCCCGCCATCTGTCGCAGCATGTCGGCGGGTTCGTGCTGACGCAGGGGCGGCTGGACGAGATGGTGCCGATCCATAACGGCGCAATGGAAGGGCGGACCTTCATCGAATGGGACAAGGACGATATCGACGCGCTGGGGCTGATGAAGGTCGATGTGCTGGCGCTCGGCATGCTGACCTGCATCCGCAAGGCGTTCGACCTGTTGCGGCACCACGGGCTGGGCGACCACGACCTGACCGTCGACCTGAAGGCCGATGACAAGGCGGTATACGAGATGCTGCACAAGGGCGACAGCATCGGCGTGTTCCAAGTCGAGAGCCGGGCGCAGATGAACATGCTGCCCCGCCTGAAGCCCGAGAATCTCTACGACCTGTCGGTGCAGGTGGCGATCGTGCGGCCGGGGCCGATCGAGGGGGACATGGTGCATCCCTATCTGCGGCGGCGGGCGAAGCAGGAGATCGTCACCTATCCCTCGCCCAAGCCACCGCATGACCCTGATGAGCTCAGGACGCTGCTCAGCCGAACATATGGTGTGCCGTTGTTTCAGGAACAGGTGATGAAGCTGGCGATCGTTGCCGCCGGTTTCACGCCGGGCGAAGCGAACAAGCTGCGCAAGGCGATGGCGACGTTCCGCAATCCCGGCACGATCCAGGAACTGCGCGACAAGCTGGTCACCGGCATGACCGCACGCGGCTACGAACCCGACTTCGCCGAGCGTTGCTTTCGCCAGATCGAGGGGTTCGGCAGCTATGGCTTTCCCGAGAGCCACGCGCTGTCGTTCGCGCGGCTGGTCTATGTGTCTTCCATGATAAAATGCCACTACCCGGCGGTGTTCGCCTGCGCGCTGCTCAATTCGCAGCCGATGGGGTTCTATGCCCCGGCGCAGATCGTCCGCGACGCGCGCGATCATGGTGTCGCGGTGCGCGGGATCGATGTGAATGTCAGCGCATGGGACAATGTGCTGGAGAGCTGCCTACGCTCGACCGCAGAAGGCGAAGCGGGACCCCTCAAGTCCGGGGTGACGAAGGAACAGGGCTCGCTCGCGCTCAGGCTGGGGTTTCGGCAAATGGATGGGTTTCGCGAGCGTTGGGCGGAGGCGATCGTCGCCGCACGCCCCTTTGCCAGTGTCGAGGAACTGGCGCGGCGCGCGCGGTTGCCGCAGCGCGCGCTCAGGCTGCTGGCCGATGCCGATGCGTTCCGCTCGATCGGGCGCGACCGGCGCGAGGCGCTGTGGGAGGTGCGGCGGACGCCCGATGCCGAACTGCCGCTGTTCGCCCATGCCCGCGCCGCCGAGCTGGGCGCGGAGCCGGACATGGCGCTGCCAGCGATGCCCGAGGTCGAGCATGTCGTGACCGATTACCAGACGCTGCGGCTGTCGTTGCAGGGCCACCCGATGCAGTTTTTGCGCGGGCGGCTGGACCGGATGGGGGTGGCGAGCTGTGCTGATATCATGGCGGCGAAGGCGGGGGCGAAGGTGACCGGCGCCGGACTGGTCCTGGTGCGCCAGCGGCCGGGCAAGGGCAATGCGATCTTCGTCACGCTGGAGGATGATACCGGCATCACCAATGTCGTGCTGTGGGCGCGGCTGTTCGAGGCGTATCGGCGCGAGGTGATGGGCGCGCGGCTGATGCTGGTCGAGGGGGAGGTGCAGCGCACCCGTGAGGGCATCGTTCACCTGATGGGCGCGCGGGTGCGCGATCGCAGCGACCTGCTCGACACGCTGGGCGAGGCGAGCGTGCAGGAATCGGAGGTCGTTCGCCCGATGGCATCGCGCCACCCGCGCGACGTGCGGCTGGTGCCCAAGTCGCGCGATTTCCACTGACATCCCCCTTGGCTGGGGCGTAGGACAGCACTTAGGACTCTTTCGTCACCCCGGACTTGATCCGGGGGCCCGCTCACTCACGAGCGTGGCAGAAGAAGCGGGACCCCGGATCAAGTCCGGGGTGACGATGAAGGCGGTGTCGACGTCGATCGCCGCAGGGGGAGGGTCGCCATGGACGGGTTGCTGCTGTTCGTCGTCGCGATCGGCTATGCCGCGCTGCTGTTCGCGGTGGCGTGGATCGTGCGGCGGCGGGGCATCGCGGCGGGGCAGCGGCGGGTGGTCTATACGCTGGGTCTGGCGGTCTATTGCAGCAGCTGGACCTTCAACGGCGCGGTCGGCAGCGCGGTTGCCGATGGCTGGGCGTATCTGCCGATCTATCTGGGGCCGATCCTGTTGTTCGTCGGCGGGCGGCGGTTGCTGGTACGGCTGGTGGGCGCGGTGCAGGCCGATGGGGCGACGTCGATCGCCGACTTCATCGGCGGGCGGTTTTCGCGCAGCCGGGGGGTGGCGGCGCTGGTAACGCTGATCGCGCTGACCGGTACCGTGCCCTATGTCGCGCTGCAGCTGCGGTCGGTCGCGACCAGCTATGGCGCGCTGTCGGGCATGGCCGATGCCACCCGGCCGATGATCGTGACCGCGATCGTGCTGGCCGGGTTCGCCGTCGCGTTCGGCACGCGCGGCGATGCGCGCGAGCGGGCCGATGGCGGGTTGCTGGCGGCGGTGGCGGTGGAGTCGCTCATCAAGCTGGCCGCCTTTGCCGCGGTCGCGCTGTTCGCGCTGTGGCTGGTGGCGGGGGCGGCACCGATGGATCGGGCCGCCGGGCTGACGCGGCTGGCAAGCGGCCTCGCCCGGCCGCCGGCGATCGGCGATTTCGCCATCGCGACGCTGCTGGCGATGGCGGCGATGCTGTGCCTGCCGCGCCAGTTCCATGTGACGGTGATCGCGGCGCACGACCCGCAGGACCCGGCGCGCGCCCGCTGGCCGTTCGTCGCTTATCTGGCGCTGACCGCGCTGCTGGTCGTGCCGATCACCTGGGGCGCGCTGGTGCAGGGCGGCGTGACGCGGCCCGACCTGTTGGTCATCGCCATGCCGTTGGCGGCGGGTGCGCCCATCGTCGCGCTGCTGGGGTTCGTCGGCGGGTTTTCGGCGGCGACGGCGATGGTGGTGATGGAGACGGTGGCGCTGGCGACGATGGTGTCGAACGACCTGATCGCGCCGCTGTTGCTGCGCAGCTCGCGCATGGCCGCCGCCGCGCATGTCGGGCGGACTTTGCTGTGGGTGCGGCGGGTAGTGATCGTCGGCATTGTCGGCGTGGCGTTGCTGAGCGCGCTGCTGATCCCGACGACGCGCGGGCTGGCGGCGATCGGGCTGGTCGCCTTTACGGCGATGGCGCAGTTTGCCTCGGCGCTGGTGCTGGCGGTGCTGGGCGGCGGGCGCGATCCGATGGCGGCGAAGGCGGGGCTGGCCACCGGCCTGTGCGGATGGACGCTGCTGCTGTTCGTGCCGACGCTCAGCGGTGCGCCGCTGCCGATCCCAGCGATGCCGGGCATGGGCGCGGTTGCGACGGCGGCAGTGGTGACGTTGGCCGCGAACATGATCGTCCATGCGATCGTCGCCATGTCGCGTGCGCCGCGCCTGCCGTTCGTGCGCGACGACCGGGTGCCGCCGGTGCGCGACCTGTCCGAGCTGACCCAGCTGGTCGCGCGGTTCGTGGGCGAGGAGCGCGCCGCCGCCGAACTGGGGAGCGGCACCCATATCGACGCCCGTGCGGCACGCCGGGCCGAGCGGCTGGTGGCGCAGGCGGTGGGGGTGTCGTCGGCACGGCGGCTGGTCGCATCGGCATTGTCGGGGGAGGGGCTGGGCGCCGAGGATGTTGCCCGGATGCTGGATGAAAGCGGGCAGAGCCTGCAATTTTCCAAGGGGCTGCTGGCCGCGACGCTGGAGCATATCGATCCGGGGGTCAGCGTAGTCGATGCCGAGCTGAACCTGGTCGCGTGGAATCAGCGGTACCTCGACCTGTTCGGCTTTCCGGCCGGCATGATCCGGGTCGGTGCGCCGATCGCCGATGCAATCGCGTTCAATGCGCTGCGCGGCGATTGCGGGCCGGGCGAGGTCGACGACCATGTGCGGCGGCGGCTGGCGCATATGCGGCGGGGGACGCAGCACAGTTTCGAACGGGTCCGCAGCGACGGGCGGGTGCTGAAGACGGTCGGCGGGCCGATGCCGGGCGGCGGCTATGTCATGTGCTTTTCGGATATTACCGCCGAGGCGCAGGCACTGCGTGCCGTCGAGACGGCGCGGGCCGAGCTGGAGCGACGGGTCGAGGCGCGGACGCGGGCGCTGTCGGATGCGAATGCGGCGCTGGCGCGGGCGACGGCGGACAAGACCCGGTTCCTGGCCGCCGCCAGCCACGACCTGTTGCAGCCGCTCCATGCCGCACGGCTGTTCACCGCCGCGCTGGCGCGCGGGGCGGATGATCGGGCGAAGCCGCTGGTCGAGCGGATCGACCAGTCGATCGCAGCGGCGGACCAGCTGCTGCGCGCGCTGCTCGACATTTCCAAGCTGGATGCCGGGGGAATCGTGCCGGTGCCGACGCGCTTCGGGTCACGCGACCTGCTGGCCGAGCTGGTCGACAGTTTCGCCGACCAGGCGCGGGCGAAGGGGCTGGTGCTGCGGCTGGGGCCCGGTGACGCGGTGGTCGAAACCGACCGGGTGCTGCTGCGGTCGATCGTGCAGAATCTGCTGGGCAATGCGGTGCGCTACACGGCGCGGGGCGGGGTGGTGATCGGCGTGCGGCGGCGTGGGGGCCAGGCGCGGATCGAGGTGGTCGATAGCGGGCCGGGCATTGCCGATACCGACCGGGCACGGGTGTTTCGCGAGTTCGAACGGCTGGCAACGGCGGAGGATGCCGGGCTGGGCCTCGGCTTGGCGATCGTCGCGCGGACGGCGGCGTTGCTGGGGGCTGAGGTCGATCTCGACAGCCGGGTCGGGCGGGGGAGCCGCTTTGCGGTGACGCTGCCGATGGTGGAGGGCGTGGTGGCGCCGGTGCCACAGCGGTTGGCGGCGCGGGAGGTCGGGCCGCTGTCGTGCCTGATCGTCGATGACGATGCCGGGGTGCGGCGGGCGATGGCGGCGCTGGCGGTGAGCCGGGGGCACCAGGTGCGGGTGGCGGCTTGCGTCGAGGAGGCGTTGTCGGCGGTGACCGAGGACGTCGCGTTCGTCGATCACGATCTGGGCGGGACGGTCGATGGGCTGGCGCTGATCGCGGCGCTGCGGGTGCAGAAGCCGGGGCTGCGCGTGGCGCTGGTGACGGCGGGTGCCAGCCGGACGCTGGCCGAGGCGGCGCAGGTCGCGGGGGTGGCGGTGTTGTTGAAGCCGTTGTCGGGTGAGGTGTTCGACGGGTGGCTAGCCGCGCCGGACAAGCAGTAGCGCAGCTACGGCGAGCCTAAAGGCGCGGCCGGCCGGCGGCGCGGGGAGCGCCGTCCGACGGCACGGGCTTTGTCCATGGCGTGCCGTTGGAAACAAAGGATTTTTCGGCCAAAGTTCACAAAGTTCACACTCGCCACGTTTTCGTTGCACGTCGGAGCGGGGCGGTTCGCGGCGTGGGTAGGGCGGTGCTGGTGGAGGTCCCAGCCTTCGTCGATGCGACGAGTGTGGCCGGGCGGCGGGCGGGTTGCGACGATGCGAAAGAGCGGGCGCGATCATGGCAGGCCGTGGCCTTGTAGGACAGCGCTGGGGTGCCGCTACCCATCGTTGCAGAAGAAGCGGGACCCCGGATCAAGTCCAGGGTGACGTTGTGGTGGATGGCCTGCCTATCCCGTGACCTCCAGCCCCAGCGCGCGGGCGGCGACGGCGGCCTGGGTGCGGTTGCCGACGTCGAGCTTGCGCAGGACGGCGGTCATGTGGACTTTTACCGTCGCTTCGGCGATGCCGAGGTCGTGGGCGATCTGTTTGTTCAGGCGGCCGGCGAGGACGCCGAGCAGGACGCGCAGTTGCGTCGGGGTGAGCGCGGCCACGCGGGCCGCCATGTCGTCCTCCGCGGCATCGTCGGCAGCCATGCGTTTGCCGGCGAGGGCGGCGGCGATGGCGGCTTCGATCGATTCCAGCGGCGCATCCTTGCCGACAAAGCCGACCGCACCGAAGCGGGCGACCTGGGCAAAGGCCGCCGCGCGGTCTGCGCCGGAGACGACGAGGATGGGGACGTCGGGGGCTTCGGCATGGAGCAGCGCCACGCCGCTATAGCCGACCGCGCCCGGCATGTTCAGGTCGAGCAGGATGAGGGCGAGGGTGTCGGCTTCGCGAACGGCCTGGACGGCGCGGTCGAGCGAGCCGGCTTCGACGATGTTCGCGTCGGGGCGGACCTGGAGGACGGCCAGGGTCAGCGCTTGGCGGAACAGGGGGTGGTCGTCGGCGACGAGGATGGTGGTCATCGGCCTGTTCTGGTCTCTCCGTCGTCACCTCGGATCTGATCCGGGTCCCGCTTCTTCTGCGACGGTGGAGAAAGAAGCGGGACCCCGGGTCAAGCCCGGGGTGACGGGAGGGGTGGGTGGTCGCCCCTCACGCCGGCTGGATACGCTCGGCGACCAGCGTGTCGACGACCGACGGGTCGGCCAGCGTCGAGGTATCGCCGAGGTTCGACGTGTCGTTCTCGGCGATCTTGCGCAGGATGCGGCGCATGATCTTGCCCGAGCGGGTTTTGGGCAGGCCAGGGGCGAATTGCAGTGCGTCGGGGGTGGCGACGGGGCCGATTTCCTTGCGGACCCATTGGCGCAGTTCGGCGCGCAGGTCATCGGACGGTTCGTCGCCGGCGTTGAGCGTCACATAGGCGTAGATGCCCTGGCCCTTGATGTCATGCGGCATGCCGACGACCGCCGCCTCGGCGACCTTCGGATGCGACACCAGTGCGCTTTCGACCTCGGCGGTGCCCATGCGGTGGCCGCTGACGTTGATGACGTCATCGACGCGGCCGGTAATCCAGTAATAGCCATCCGCGTCGCGGCGCACGCCGTCGCCGGTGAAATATTTGCCGGGATAGGTGGTGAAATAGGTCTGGAAGAAGCGGTCGTGGTCGCCCCACACCGTCCGCATCTGACCCGGCCAGCTGTCGGTGATGCAGAGGTTCCCCTCGGTCGCGCCGGTCAGTTCCTTGCCCTCGGCATCGACGATCATCGGCTGCACACCGGGCAGCGGCTTCGTCGCGCTGCCGGGTTTCAGGTCGGTGGCATAGGGCAGCGGCGAGATGAGGATGCCGCCGGTTTCGGTCTGCCACCAGGTATCGACGATCGGGCAGCGGCGGTCGCCGACGACGCGGTGATACCAGTCCCATGCCTCCGGATTGATCGGTTCGCCGACGCTGCCCAGCAGGCGCAGTGACTCGCGGCTGGACTTCGTGACCCAGCTGTCGCCCTCGCGCATCAGCGCGCGGATGGCGGTGGGGGCGGTGTAGAAGGTGTTGACGCCCAACCGGTCGATGGTTTCCCAGAAGCGGCCATGGTCGGGATAGTTGGGCACGCCGTCGAACATGACGGTCGTCGCGCCGTTGCTCAACGGGCCATAGACGACATAGCTGTGCCCGGTGACCCAGCCGATGTCGGCGGTACACCAGAAGACTTCGCCGTCGCGGTAATCGAACACGTCGCGGAAGGTGGTGTGCGCCCATACCAGATAGCCGCCGGTGGTGTGCAGCACGCCCTTGGGCTTGCCGGTCGATCCCGACGTATAGAGGATGAACAGCGGGTCTTCGGCGTCCATTGGCTCGGCCGGGCAGTCGGGCGACGCGTCGGCGAGGAGGTCGTGCAGCCAGAAGTCGCGGCCCTCGACCATCGGCACGTTGCCGCCGCTGCGACGGATGACGATGACGGTGTCGACGCCGGGGGCATGGTCCATCGCCTTGTCGACATTGGCCTTCAGCGGAATGCGCTTGCCGCCGCGACAGCCTTCGTCGGCGGTGATGACCAGGCGGCTGTCGCAATCGACGAGGCGGTTGGCGAGGCTGTCGGGGGAGAAGCCGCCGAAGACGATCGAATGGATCGCGCCGATGCGGGTGCAGGCGAGCATCGCGGCGGCAGCTTCGGGGACCATCGGCAGATAGAGGGTGACGCGATCGCCCTTCTTCACGCCCTTCGCCTTCAGGACGTTGGCGAAGCAGCACACTTGCTGGTGGAGTTCGCGATAGGTGACCTTGCGCGTCTCGCCGGGTTCGTCGCCTTCCCAGAGGATGGCGATGCTGTCGCCGCGTTCGGCGAGATGGCGGTCGAGGCAGTTGACCGAGACGTTGGTCTGCCCGTCGGCGAACCAGCGGATGCGGAAGTCCGCCTCGTCGAACGAGGTGTCCTTCACCTCCGTATAAGGGCGCGACCAGTCGATGCAGCGGCCGCCCTCGCGCCAATAGGCTTCGGGGTCATTAAGCGACACGGCATAGCGCGCGTCGTACTCGGCCTTGTCCACCTTGGCGGCGGCGTCCTGCGGTGCCGCATGGATCGTCTGGGTCATATGTCTCTCCTGTGCGCCTGATGTGCGGTCGCGGGGGCGCGCGTCAAGCCGGTGCCCCCTACGACCAAGGTCGTACTGGCCACCATGGCGCGCGCGCATGACACTGGCGCGGCAAGAAGGTGCGGCGACAGACCGCGCCGGAAAACGAGAGGATGCCGCCATGGCAGAGGCGATAGCCACGCCCCATAAGGGCCAGAACGAGAAACTGGTGATCGCGGCGTCGTCGCTGGGCACCGTATTCGAATGGTATGATTTCTACCTCTACGGGCTGCTGGCGAGCTATATTTCGAAGCAGTTCTTTTCGGGCGTGAACGAGACGACCGGGTTTATCCTGGCGCTGGGCGCGTTTGCCGCCGGCTTTGCGGTGCGGCCGTTCGGCGCGCTGGTGTTCGGGCGGATCGGCGATCTGGTCGGGCGCAAGAACACGTTCCTGGTGACGATGGGGCTGATGGGCCTGTCGACCTTTGCGGTCGGGTTGTTGCCGTCCTATGCCAGCATCGGCGTGGCCGCGCCGATCATCCTGGTGCTGCTGCGCATCGTGCAGGGCTTGGCGCTGGGCGGGGAGTATGGCGGGGCGGCGACCTATGTCGCGGAACATGCGCCCGACGGGAAGCGCGGACTCTATACCAGCTTCATCCAGACGACGGCGACGATGGGGCTGTTCGCGGCTCTTTTGGTCGTGATCGGGTTCCGCACGGCGCTGGGCGAAGAGACGTTCGGCGGGTTCGGTTGGCGGTTGCCGTTCCTGGTGTCGATCCTGCTGCTGGGCGTGTCGATGTGGATCCGGCTGCAGCTGTCGGAAAGCCCGGTGTTCCTGAAGATGAAGGAAGAGGGCAAGACGTCGAAGGCCCCGCTGACCGAGGCGTTCCTGCGCTGGCCGAACCTGAAGCTCGTGCTGATCGCGCTGTTCGGCGCGGCGATGGGGCAGGCGGTGGTGTGGTATACCGGGCAGTTCTACGTCCTGTTCTTCCTCGAAAAGATGATGAAGGTCGACGGCGCGACGGTGAATGTGCTGCTTGCCATATCGCTGGCGCTGGGCACGCCGTTCTTCGTGTTCTTTGGCTGGCTGTCGGACAAGATCGGGCGGAAATGGATCATCATGGGCGGCTGCGCGCTGGCGGCGCTGACCTATTTCCCGCTATTCGGTGCGCTGACCAATGCCGCCAATCCGGCGCTGGCGAAGGCGCAGGTGGCGTCGCCGGTGCGGGTGACCGCGCATGACGAGGATTGTTCGGTCCAGTTCGATCCGATCGGGCGGAACAAGTTCGATGCGAAAAGCTGCGACATTGCAAAGTCCTATCTGGCGAAGAATGGCATCAGCTACACCAATGTCGAGGCGACGGCGGGGACGATCGCGAGCGTTGCGGTGGGTGACCGGGTGTTGCTCGCGCCCGATCCTTCCAAGGTGACGGGTGCCGATCGTGCGGCGGCGATCACGGCGTATCAGGGCGAGGTCGCGGCGGCGTTGACCGCGGCGGGCTATCCGGCCAAGGCCGATCCGGCGGCGATCAACAAGCCGCTGGTGATCCTGATCCTGTGGTTCATGGTGATCCTGGTGACCATGGTCTATGGCCCGATCGCGGCGCTGCTGGTCGAGCTGTTCCCCAGCCGCATCCGCTATACGTCGATGTCGCTGCCCTATCATATCGGCAATGGCTGGTTCGGCGGGTTCCTGCCGACGACGGCGTTCGCGATGGTCGCCGCGACCGGGGATATTTATTACGGGCTGTGGTATCCGGTGGTGCTGGCGGTGGTGACGCTGGTGCTGGGCGTGCTGTTCCTGCCGGAGACGTTCCGGCGGAATATTCGGGATTGATGCCGGGCGGTGCCGCCGATGCAGGCGGTGGCATTGCAAACTTCGTCACCCCGGGCTTGACCCGGGGTCCCGCTTCTTAACCACGGTCGCAGAAGAAGCGGGACCCCGGATCAAGTCCGGGGTGACGGTGGGAGAGGGTGGCGCTCAGCAACAACGCGGCGGGGCGCTGGGGCCGGTGCCGTAGCGGCGGGCCACGCGGTCGCGGTGGAATTCCTTCAGCGTCATGACCGGTTCGTCCGGATGATGTGCCGCCCGGTGCGCGACATAGCGATCGTAATCGGGAACGCCGACCATCAGCCGCGCGGTTTCGGCGAGCTTATGCAGGAAGGGCATCGCCGACCTCCTGCGCGGTCGGGGTCGGCGATGCCTTTGCCTTGCGGATCGCGCCGATGCCGTAGACGAGGATCGACAGCACCACGACGATGAACAGCACGCAGAGGCCGGCGTCGATGCGGTCGTTGAGGATGATCCGCTGCATCTCCGCCGCCGTCTTGGCGGGTGCCAGGATCTCGCCGCGTGCCAGCGCTTCGGAAAAGACGTTTGCGTGGGCGAGGAAGCCGATCTTCGGATTGGCGTCGAACAGCTTCTGCCAGCCCGCCGTCAGCGTGCAGATTAGCAGCCATGCGGTCGGGACGATCGTCACCCATGCATAGCGGTCGCGCTTCATCTTGAAGAGCAGCACCGTCGACAGGATCAGCGCGATGGCGGCGAGCATCTGGTTCGAGATGCCGAACAGCGGCCACAGCGTGTTGATCCCGCCCAGCGGATCGGTGACGCCGCTGTAGAGGAACCAGCCCCATGCGGCGACGGCGAGCGCGGTGCCGATCAAGTTGGGGCCAAGCTTCTGCGTTTCCTTCATGGCCGGAATGAAGCTGCCGAGCAGGTCCTGGATCATGAAGCGGGCGACGCGGGTACCGGCATCGACGGTGGTCAGGATGAACAGCGCCTCGAACAAAATCGCGAAGTGGTACCAGAACGCCATCATCGCCTGTCCGCCGATCACCTGGGACAGGATATGCGCCATGCCGACCGCCAGCGTCGGCGCGCCGCCGGCGCGCGACAGGATGCTGGTTTCGCCGACGTCGCGCGCCAGCTGGGTCAGCATGTCGGGGGTGATGACGAAGCCCCACTGGGCGATCGCCTGTGCCGCGCTGTCGGCGGTCGTGCCGATCAGCGCGGCAGGCGCGTTCATCGCGAAATAGACGGCGGGGTCGAGGACGCAGGCAGCGATCAGCGCCATGATCGCGACGAAGCTCTCGGTCAGCATCGCGCCATAGCCGATGAAGCGCAGGTCGGCCTCGCTCGCCACCATCTTGGGCGTCGTGCCGCTGGCGATCAGCGCGTGGAAGCCGGAGACGGCCCCGCAGGCGATGGTGATGAACAGGAACGGGAACAGCTTGCCCGAAAAGGCCGGGCCGGTGCCGTCGATGAAATGGGTGACGGCGGGCATCTGCAGGTCGGGGCGGACATAGAGGATGCCGAGCGCCAGGCCGGCGATCACGCCGATCTTGAGGAAGGTCGACAGGTAGTCGCGCGGGGCGAGCAGCAGCCACACCGGCACGACCGACGCGACGAAGCCATAGGCCATCAGGATCAGCGCCAGCGCCGGGCCGGAATAGGTGAACATCGGTGCGAAGACCGGCGAATGGGCCACCGGCTCCCCACCGATGATCGCCGCCATCAGCAGAACGAAGCCGATCAGCGACATTTCGGCGATCTTGCCGGGGCGCAGGAAGCGGCCATAGAGACCCATCAGCACCGCGATCGGAATGGTCGCGAAGACGGTGAAGGTGCCCCACGGACTGCCGGTCAGCGCCTTCACCACCACCAGCGCGAGGACGGCGAGCAGGATGACCATGATCATCAGCACGCCGATCAGCGCGATGGTGCCGGGAATCAGCCCCATTTCGCTGCGGATCATGTCGCCCAGCGACCGGGCATCGCGGCGGGTGGAGAAATAGAGGATCAGGAAATCCTGCACGGCGCCGGCGAACACGACCCCGGCGAGCAGCCACAGCGTGCCGGGGAGGTAGCCCATTTGTGCCGCGAGGACCGGGCCGACCAGCGGGCCGGCCCCGGCGATGGCCGCGAAATGGTGGCCGAACAGCACGCCCTTGTGCGTCGGCACGTAATCGAGGCCGTCGTCGCGGCGGACGGCGGGGGTCGGGCGCGACGGATCGACGCGCAGCACGCGCGACGCGATGAACAGGCCGTAGAAGCGATAGGCGATGGCGTAGACGCACAGCGATGCGACGACGATCCACAGCGCGTTGACCGGTTCGCCGCGCATCAGCGCGATCCAGCCGAGCGCGACCGCGCCGACGATGGCGACTATCGCCCAGCCGATCCATTCGCCTAGCCGTTTCGGCGCGATCGGTGTGACTGCTGCGGTCGCCATGCGTCTCTCCCCTGTTTTGGGATACTCTTGGCGTAAGGGGGCGGGGGATGCCATGGGTTTTGTCGGCTTCTTCTTCCCGGTTGCTCCGAGCGAAGGTTCGAGCTTGTCGAGAAGGGGTTGCCCCAAACGACCAAGTTCTCGACAGACGCTTCTCGACAGGCTCGAAGCTGCTCGAACCGAACGGGGTTGGGGAGGGGGCCTTGGAGAGCCCGATGCCGCAAACCCCATCGATCCTGTTCGTCTGCCTCGGCAATATCTGTCGCTCGCCGCTGGCCGAGGCGGCGTTGCGTGCTGCGGCGGTGCGTGTTGGGGTGGCGATCGAGGTCGATTCGGCCGGGACCGGGGCGTGGCATGTCGGCGACCCGCCCGACCGCCGCGCGCAGGCCGAGGCGCGGCGGCACGGGATCGACATTTCCGGCTATCGCGGGCGACAGGTGCAGGCGGCGGACTTTCGCCGCTTCGACCATATCTACGCGCTCGACCGCGACAATCTGGCCGAGCTGCGGCGGCGGGCGCCGGCGGATGCCACGGCGGTGGTCGGGTTGCTGCTGGACGTGGTGCCGGGGCGCGCGGGACAGGCGGTGGCCGATCCCTATTATGGCGACGATGCCGGGTTCGCGGTGACGTGGGGCGATGTGTCGGCGGCGGCGGACGGCATCGTGGCGGGGTTGGCCCAGGATCGTCATTCCTGCGAAGGCGGGAATCCATAGCCGCTGACGCTGGGATCAGAGCCGGAACGTCAGCGCATATGGATTCCCGCCTGCGCGGGAATGACGAGATTTTCGGAAATTACCCCCCGAACGACCGCCCGCCGCCCCAGCCGCCGCTCGACCTGGCGCTCACCCGGCCGCCGAAGCCGCCGCGCGAGACGACCGAGCTGCGCGTCTGGATGCGCTGGGTTGTGACCGGGGTCGTGATCGCCTTGCTGCCGACATTGTAGCGATAGCCGTTGTTCGGGCTGAGATACGCGCCCGACCCGGTATACCAGCCACCGCCGCCGCCGCTGCCATCGCGCCGTTCGCGGTACAGCCCGCCATAATTGTAGCGGGCCGAGTTGTTGTTGAGGATCTGTCCGATCAGGAAGCCGGTGAGCAGCGGCGTGAAGAAGCTTTGTCCGCCTTCGCTGCGGCGCTGGCATTGCGCCGCGCCGAACTGTTCCTCGCACAGCGCCTGGCTGTCGTAGCGCGGGGCGGCCTTGCCGTCGTCGTTGAACGCCTTTTGCTGGGCGGCGACGCAGGTGGCGCGGTCGTACTGGCCGCTGTCGACGCATTGCTGGATCGTCTGGAACGCGGCGACTTCCGTCTGGGGGCCGAAGCGCGCCTGTTCGTTATTGTCGTCGCAGCCCGACAGCATCGCGACCGCACCGACGGCGGAGAGGCCGGCGGCGACCGAGCGTTTGCGGCGGGGGGGCAGGGTGGTCATGGATCGGCCCCTCAATAGGTCATCGATGCGGCGTTGAGCAGGCCCACGCCGATCGAGGTCGCCGCGCTGTAGGTCGCGCTGGCGAGGTTGCCGGCTTCGATCCGCGCGGCCATGTCCCGCACGACGACGCGGCGGATGATGAGCGCGGCGACGATCTGGATCACGCCGGCAAGCAGCGCCCAGGCGGTGAATTCGACGACGCCACTGGTCACTTCCAATGCGGAGGCGAGCGGCAGCGCGAACCCTATGATCGCCCCGCCCAGCGCCACCGCCGCGGCGGTGTTGTTCGCCGCGATCAGCGCGCGTTCGTCATAGGGGGTCGAGACCTGATAGAGCCATTTGAAGACGGTGAGGAACAGGCAGGCAAGGCCGAAGGCGACGATGAAATGCGCCGCCCCGTTCGTGAAATAGGCAATATCGAACATCGCGGGTCCCCCTTCAGGCGTTGAATTCGGCGGGTAGCAGCGGCAGCCCGACCATGATTTCGTGCGTCAGGTCGCCGCCCTCGGGCTGCATCGCCAGCGCCAGCAGCAGTTCCTGCCCCTCGGGCGGCACTTCGCGGGCATAGAGCATGCAGGCCTGCTTGATATGGCGGACCGGCGCGCCGGTGCGTTCCTCGTACACCGCTTCCCACAGCTCGACCGGCGGCTGCACCCGGTCGTCGTCAGGGTACCAGAAGCGGTCGAAGCGGGCGAGGTCGGGTTCGTCCCACAGCGGCTGCGACAGGCGCTGGCGGAACGCACCGGTATCGGCCCAGTCGGTCGGATAGGTCGATGACCAGGGGCGGAACAGGGTGAAATCGTCGGCATCCGCCCCGTCCGCGCGCTGGCTGACCGCCTGCAGCATCAGTTCGTCGTCGGTGTAGAAACGGTGGACATGGCTGCCATCGTCCAACCGGATCAAGCCCTGCGCGGTGATCTCCAGCGTATCGCGATCAAGGGTGAAGGCCGCGCGGGTTAGCCGCCGCCACGCCAGCGCGTCCAGCCGCACCTGTCGTCCGATGGTGATGTTGCGCACCACCGCCACGGCGGGGGTTTCTTCACGGGGAGCGCCGCCGAACAGGCTGCCGAAAATCATGCCGCGATCCTTGTGCGCGCGATGTAGAACAGCCGGTCGCCGACCGCGATCTGGCCTTCGGGGTCGAATACCGGCGAATTGCTGCCAGCACCACAGGTCGCGACCAATATCCCGCCGCGCGTGCGCAGATCGCGCGCGGCGTCGTCGAAGCTGCCGGCGGTTCGCGCGGCGGTGGCGTACAGCGTGCCGCCATCGTCGGTATGGCTGGCCAGTTGCGCGATCAGGCGGCTGGAGCCGGGGTCGCTCAACGCCTTCACCACCAGTTCGACGGTTGGGGTCAACACGACCTCCACCTGCGGGCAGTGCGCGGTGAGCAGCCCGGCGGTGTCGGGATCGCGCAGGAAGCAGACGACATGGCCGCTGTCGTTGAGCGCGGTGACGGCCAGCGTCGCGGCCAGCGTATTGGGATCGGACGGGCCATAGACGATGACCCGCTCTGCCGTGGCGACCCCGGCGCGGCGCAGATCGGCGGGGGCGGTGAGCGATCCGACGCGGACGAAGCGGTGGTCGGTTGCATCGCCGGTCAGTTCCTGCGTCGCGACCAGCACCAGTTCATGGCCCTGCCCGTCGGCGACGATCTCGGCGATCATACGGGGCGTGCGGTCGGGGTCGTAGCCGACCAGGACGATATGGCCACGCATCGCGCTATAGTCCCCCAACCCCATGCGCCGTCGCCGCCAGCGCGCCGACACGCCGGCAAAGGCGCGGGCGATCGACACGGTGAACAGCGCGATCGCGCCGGGCATCACGAACAGCGCGGTGACGATCCGCCCGGCATCCGATTTCGGCGACAGGTCGCCATAGCCGACCGTCGAGGCGGTGGTCGCATACCAGTAGAGATAGGCCGGGGCGGCGGTCAGGTCCGCCTCGCCCGCCCAGGCCAGCAATTCCCATGACAGCGCCATGTGCAGCACGAGCAGCGAGAGCAGCACGCCGCGATGCAGCGCGCTGGCCGCGAGGTAGAGGCGCCGGAGATATCTGCCCAGACTGAATGGCTTCATTCCTCGACTGCCCCCGCACCTTGCTTTTTGGTCGCGCCTTATGCTTGGGGTGTCAAGCGCGGCCAATACACCGGGCCGGCGTTTCGGAGGGATGGATGGACGACGCACCCCGTAGCTGGACCGTGGCCGCGCTGGCCGATGCGCTGGGCACCGGCGAGCACACGCAAGAATTGAGCGTCGAGCGGATCGAGCAGGCCGAACCGGTCCTGAAGCTGACGATGCACCATTTCGGCGACCTCGCGATCTTCGCTTCGGTCGCGGGCGAGCAGATCGTCGTGTCGTCGCTGCTGTGGCCGGTCGACGAACAGGCCGACCAGCATGCGTTCAACCGCTTCCTGCTGAAAACGCAGAAGCTGGTGCCGCTGTCGAATTTCGCAATCGCCGAAGTCGGTGGACGCGAATATTATGAGCTGGTGGGTGAGTTGTCGGTCGAATCGTCGCTGCGTACTGTGCTGATCGAACTGCGCGTATTGGCGCAGAACGCGATCGAGGCGGCGTCCGAGCTGCGCACCGAATTTGCCGCGTAACGGAGTAGGTTGGATGTCGATGTGGAAAAATCTGGTCGCGCTGGTCCGCGGCACCGCGCATGAAACCGGCCAGTCGATCGTCGATGCGAAGGCGCTGACGATCCTCGACCAGCAGATTCGCGATGCGGGGTCGTTGCAGGCGAAGGCGCGCGACGACCTGGCGACGCTGACCGCCAAGCGGCGGATGATGGAAAAGGAGCTGGAGGCGCTGACCTCGCAGCGGGACAAGTATGAATCGTCGGCCCGCGCCGCGATGGCGCGTGGCGACATGGACCTGGCGCGCGAAGTCGCCCAGCGGCTGGCCACGATCGAGCAGGAACAGTCGAGCAAGACCCCGCAGATCGCCGACATGCGCGCCGCCGAGGACAAGATCCGCGGTATCATCAAGACCGGCGACGGCAAGATCGACGCGCTGCGCCGCGAGGTCGATGTCGTCCGCGCGAACGAGAGCGTGCAGAAGGCGCAGGCCTCGGTCGCCAGCAGCTATGGCGGGGCGGCATCGTCGCTCGGGTCGGCGGCGGACAGCCTGGCCCGGTTGAAGGAGCGGCAGGCGATCCGCGAGGAGAAGTTCCGCGCATCGGCCGAGCTGGAGGATATGCGCACCGGCGCGGACCTCGACGCGAAGTTGCAGGCCGCCGGGCTGCTGCCCGGATCGTCGAGCGCCGACGATATTCTCGCCCGGCTGTCGCAGGCCAAGGACGCCGCGCCGCGCCTGTCGGACGGCACGCGCGACGGCGGCACGATCGGGCGCGACTGATGGAACGCCGCGCGGTCGCCGAACGCCCCGACTGGCGGGCGACCGCCGAGCGGATGGGATTCACCTTCCACCATCAGGACGGGCAGAAATATTGGGAGGAGGAGGCGTATTACGCCTTCTCGCTCGACGAGGTGGAGCAGGGGATCGAGGGTCCCAGCGCCGAGCTGCACGGGATGTGCCGCGATCTGGTGGACGAGGTGGTCGGCAGCGACGCGTTGATGCACCGCCTCGCCATTCCCGACGATATGCGCGACGTGGTGGCGGCGTCGTGGCGCGCCCATGCGCCGTCGCTCTATGGACGCTTCGATTTTGCGTTTGACGGGACCGGCCCGGCCAAGATGCTGGAATATAACGCCGATACGCCGACCAGCATCTTCGAGACGGCGCTGTTCCAATGGCAGTGGCTGGAGGATCGCATCGCCGAGGGGACGCTGCCCGAGGGTGCGGATCAGTATAACCGGCTGCACGATGCGCTGGTCGAACGCTTCGGCGCGCTGTTCACGCGGGGCAGCACGGTGCATTTCGCGTCGATCGACGATCATGTCGAGGATCGGCAGACGGTGCGCTATCTAGAGGATGTCGCGCGGCAGGCCGGGTTGGACCCGGCGTTCGTCGCGATCGATCGGATCGGCGTCGATGGCGACGGCGCGTTCGTCGATGGCGAGGACGTGCTGATCGCCGCGCTGTTCAAGCTGTATCCGTGGGAGGATATGCTGCGCGAACCCTATGCCCGGCAGCTGGCGGCGACGAAGACGTTGTTCCTGGAGCCGGCGTGGAAGGCGTTGCTGTCGAACAAGGGCATCCTGCCGCTGTTGTGGCAGCGGCATAAGGGGCATCCGAACCTGCTGCCCGCCGCCTTTGCTGATGATACGGCGGCGCTGGCGGAGATTGGCGATGCCTATGTCCGCAAGCCGATCTTTTCACGCGAGGGGTGGGATATCGAACTGGTCGACGGGGCCACGACGGCGCGCGGGCCGGACGGCGGCTATGGCGAGGAAGGGCATGTCGTGCAGGCGCTCAGCCCGTTGCCGGTGTTCGACGGCAACCACGCGGTGGTGGGCTCGTGGATCGTCGGCGACGATGCGGTGGCGTTGTCGGTGCGCGAGGATGACGGGCCGATCACGCGCGACCTTGCGCGGTTCGTGCCGCATGCGATTGTTTGAGGCGTTAGTCGACCGACCCTTCGTCATTCCGGCGTAGGCCGGAATCCATGGACGCGGTTACGTCGTGTTTTCGTCGTTGCCGCCCGACACAATGGATCCCGGCCTTCGCCGGGATGACGAAGGGGGGTCAGTTCGTCGTTCCTGCGCAGGCGGGAACCCATTGCCGCTGACCGTTGTGATAGAGCCGCGGCGGTAGCGTGTATGGATTCCCGCCTGCGCGGGAATGACGATCAAGGTAGGAGCGCCCGCAACGCCTTCTCCAGCGCCACCGCATCCCCCACGATCCGCAACCGCTTCACCCGCGCCGTCTGCCCGGCGACCAGCGTCACCGATCCCCGCCCGACGCGCAGCGCCTTCGCGACAAAGCGCACCACTTCGTCGTTCGCCGCGCCGTCGACCGGCGGGGCGGCGATGCGCAGGCCCAGCGCGGTGGCGTCGCCCTCCAGCGCGACCACCCCGGTCACCGCCGTCTTCGATGCCTTCGGCGTGGCGCGGATCGTCAGCATCGCGCCGGTCGCGTCGAGGGTGAAGGGATCGCGCATCGTCCTGTCCATGGCGTGACGGGGGTCGGCGTTGCAAGTGGGTTGGCACAAAGCGGCGCTTGCCGCATTCAGCCGTCATGGCATCGACCCCTGCAACGACCGCGACGGCGACGCATAGCTCCCCGCTGTCGATCCCGATCTTTCGCGCCATCTGGATCGCGTCGATGGCGTCGAACTTCGGCGGGTTGATCCAGTCGGTCGGCGCGTCGTGGATGATGACGTCGCTGGCCGCGTCGCCGCAGATGATCGCGCTGGTGCAGGCATCGACGACGCTGCCGATCATGCTGTTGTCGCTCTGGGCCGGCGCGGTCGCCGACAATCTCGACCGGCGGCGGGTGATGCTGGCGGCGCAGAGCTTCATGCTGGTCGTGTCGGTCGCGCTGGCGGTGTGTGCATGGATGGGGCTGCTCAGCCCGTGGCTGTTGCTGTCGTTCACCTTCCTGATCGGGTGCGGCACCGCGATCAACGGCCCGGCATGGCAGGCTTCGGTCGGCGACATGGTACCGCGCAGCGTGTTGCCGAGTGCGGTCGCGCTCAATTCGATGGGGTTCAATATCGCGCGCAGCGTGGGACCCGCGATCGGCGGCGCGATCGTCGCGGCGGCGGGAGCGGCGGCGGCGTTCCTGACCAACGCGCTGAGCTATCTCGGGCTGATCGCGGTGCTGGCGCGGTGGAAACCGGACTATGCCCCGCGCCTGTTGCCGCGCGAGACGCTGGGCCTCGCGATGGCCGCTGGCGTGCGGTACGTCCGGATGTCGCCGTCGCTGCGCACGGTGTTGCTGCGCGCCGCGCTGTTCGGCGTCGCCGCCAGCGCGGTGCCGGCGATGATGCCGCTGGTCGCGCGCGACCTGGTGACCGGCGGGCCGCTGACCTATGGCGCGCTGCTGGGCGCGTTCGGCGCGGGCGCGGTCGGCGGGGCGCTGACCAGCGTGCGATTGCGCCGCCGCTGGGCGCCCGAAAAGCTGGTGCGGGTTGCCGCCACCGCGCTGTCGGCGGGCGGCGCGATCGCGGCGCTCAGCCCGTGGTTGCCGCTGACCATGGCGGCATTGGTGCTGGCGGGTGCCGGCTGGGTCGCGGCGCTCAGCACCTTCAACGTATCGGTCCAGATGGCCGCGCCGCGCTGGGTCGTGGCACGCGCGCTGGCGCTGTACCAGATGTCGGCGTTCGGCGGGATGACGATGGGCAGCTGGCTGTTCGGATCGATCGCGGAAGGGAAGGGCGTGGAGGCCGCGCTGCTGACCGCCGCTGCGGTCCAGATGCTGAGCGTCGTCGCCGGGTTCAAGCTGCCGCTGCGCGATATCGAAACGGCGAACCTTGCCCCGCGCGGCTGGGAAACGCCCGATACCGAGGTGCCGGTGGAGGCGCGGTCGGGGCCGGTGGTGGTGACGATCGATTATCGCATCGAGGCGAAGGACGTGGTGACGTTCCTGAACGTGATGAACGAGCGGCGGCGCATCCGGCGGCGTGACGGGGCGCATCACTGGGCCCTGCTGCGCGACCTGAACGATCCCGAATTGTGGATCGAGCGCTATCACGTTTCCACCTGGCTGGAATATATCCGCCACAACCAGCGCCGGACGGAGGCCGATCGCGCCAATAGCGAGGCGCTGCTGGCACTGCACCGGGGCGAGGATGCGCCGCGGGTCCACCGCATGATCGAGCGGCAGACCGGATCGCTGCCGGTCAGCCGCCTGCCGACGCCGCGCGAAATGGCCGATCCGATGACCGACCCCACGCGCTCCAGCTGATGTCCCTGATGGCTTGACGCGGACGGTGCGAATGGCGGTTATGGCATGTCCGCGTCCGGACCGGGTTCGAACCCGATCGAGGGGAATGCATGTCCGCACCTGATTTCTCGTTGCTGGCCCGGCGTCGCTACGCACCGCTCTTCACGGTGCAGTTCCTGACGGCGATGAACGACAATCTGCTGAAGTTCGCGCTGCTGTTCCTCGCCAATTTCACGCTGTACCGCGCCGATCCGGCGAAGGCGGCGACGCTGGCGACCATTTCCACCGGCCTGTTCATCCTGCCCTATTTCCTGTTTTCAGGGCTCGCCGGGCAGATGGCCGATGCGTGGAACAAGGCGTGGCTGATCCGTGCAGTGAAGGGCGCGGAGATCGCCATCATGGCGCTGGCGCTGGCCGGGTTCTGGTTCGAATCGGTGCCGGTGCTGCTGACCTGTCTGTTTCTGATGGGGGTGCATTCGACCGTTTTTGGCCCGGTCAAATATTCGATCCTGCCGCAGCATCTGCGCCCCCATGAGCTGATGGGCGGTACCGGCCTGGTCGAGGCGGGGACGTTCGTCGCGATCCTGACGGGACAGCTGCTGGGCGGGATCATTCCACCATGGGAAGCAGGCGTTGCCGCGTTCGGCTTTGCGGTGCTGGGGTTCCTCGCGGCGCTGGCAGTGCCGAGCGCGTCGTCGGCGGCGCCGGACATGCGGATCGACCTGAACCCGTTCCGCAGCACTGCCGCGATTTTGCGCGCGGCTCATGGCGGGCGCGGGGTGTGGCTGGCGATCCTCGGGATCAGCTGGTTCTTTTCGGTCGGGGCGGTGGTGCTGTCGGAGTTCGCGCCGCTGGTCGCGGGCACGCTCAACGCCGCGCCGGAGGTCGTGACGCTGTTCCTCGCGGTGTTCAGCCTGTCGGTCGCGGCGGGGTCGCTGCTGGTCAACCGGCTGCTGAAGGGCGAGGTGTCGGCGCGTTACGTGCCGGTCGCCGCGATCGGGCTGTCGGTGTTCCTGATCGACCTGTGGCTGACCAGCGGGCGGTTCGTCGTGGAGACGCCGGGGGCGGACATCGCCGCGTTCCTCGCGACGCCGGGCAGCTGGCATATGCTGGTCGACCTGGCGGGCATCGCGCTGTCGGGCGGGGTGTTCGTCGTGCCGCTCTACGCCATCCTCCAGACGTGGAGCGCGCCCGAAAAGCGGTCGCAGATCATCGCGGCGAACAACGTCATCAACGCGATCGTCACCGTGTTGATGGTCGCGGTGGTGACGGCGATGCTGGCGGGCGGGAGCAGTGTCGCCGGCATCTTCGGCGCGCTGGGCTTTGCCACGCTGTCGATCGCGCTGATCTCGTGCTGGCTGCTGCCCGAGACGGTGTTCAAGGCCGTCGTGCGGATGGCGCTGCGCCTTGCCTACCGTGTCGAGGTGGCCGGTGCGGAAAACATGCCGGCACCGGGCGCGCGGGCGGTGGTGGTGGTCAACCACGTCTCGTTCCTCGACGGGCTGCTGCTGGCCGCGTTCCTGCCGGGCAAGCCGACCTTTGCGATCCATAGCCGGTTCGCGCGGGCATGGTGGATGCAGCCGCTGCTGAAGCTGTTCGACGCCTTCCCGGTCGATCCGACCAATCCGATGTCGGCCAAGGCGATGGTGAAGGCGGTGCGCGAGGGGCGGACGCTGGTGATCTTCCCCGAAGGGCGGATCACCGTCACCGGCGCGCTGATGAAGATTTTCGACGGCCCCGGCATGGTCGCCGACCGTGCCGATGCGCCGATCGTGCCGGTCAGGATCGACGGCGCGCAATATAGCCGTTTCTCGCGCCTGAAGGGAAAGGCACGGCTGCACTGGTTCCCGAAGATCGAACTGACCGTGCTGCCGCCGCGCCGGTTTGCGTTGCCCGAGGGGTTGAGCGCGCGCGAGCGGCGGGCGATTGCCGGGCGGCGGCTGTACGACGTGATGAGCGAGATGATCTTCGCCACCTCGGATACCGACCGCACGCTGTACGACGCGCTGATCGATGCGCGGCACCTGCACGGGGCGGGCATGGGCGTGGTCGAGGATGTGCAGCGTGTTGCCCTGACCTATGACCGGCTGGTCACGGGGACGCAGGCGTTGGCCCGGCCACTTACCATCGGTACGACGCAGGGGGAGGCGGTCGGCGTGCTGCTGCCCAACGTGGGCGGCGTGGTCGTGACCTTCTTTGCGTTGCAGGCGACGGGCCGCGTGCCGGCGATGCTGAACTATACCGCCGGCCTCGCCAACCTGCGCGCGGCGTGCACGGCGGCGCAGATCCGCACGATCGTGACGGCGCGGGCGTTCGTCGAGCAGGCGAAGCTGGGCGAGGTCGTCACCGGGCTGGCGGGTGAGGGGATCGCCGTCCGCTATCTGGAGGATATTCGGGAGACCATCGGGGCCGGGGCAAAGGTCATGGCGCTGGTCCGCTCGCGCATGGCCGGGCGGCTGCATCGGCGACAGCGGGTGGCGGCGGATGCGCCGGCGGTCATCCTGTTCACCAGCGGGTCGGAGGGGGTGCCGAAGGGGGTGGTGCTGACCCATCGCAACCTGCTGGCCAACTGCCTGCAGCTGTCGTCGCGGATCGATTTCAACCGCGCCGACGTGGTGCTGAACGCGCTGCCGGTGTTCCACAGTTTCGGCCTGACCGGGGGGACGTTGCTGCCGATCCTGTCGGGGGTGAAGACGGTGCTGTATCCCAGCCCGCTGCATTACCGGATCGTGCCGGCGCTGGCGTACGACGCCAATGCGACGATCCTGTTCGGGACCGATACCTTCCTGTCGGGCTATGCGCGGATGGCGCATGGCTATGACTTCTACGCGCTGCGCTACATCTTTGCCGGGGCGGAGCGGGTGCGGCCGGAGACGCGTGCCGCCTATGCCGAGAAGTTCGGCTTGCGCATCCTCGAGGGCTATGGCGCGACCGAGGCCGCCCCGGTGATCGCGGTCAACACGCCGATGCACTTCCGCGCCGGCAGCGTCGGGCGGATGCTGCCGGGAATCGAGGCACGGCTGGAGCCGGTTCCGGGGATCGAGGAGGGCGCAAGGCTGGCGATCCGGGGGCCGAACATCATGGCCGGCTATCTGAAGGTCGATGCGCCCGGCGTGGTCCAGCCGCCCGAGGAGGGCTGGCACGATACCGGCGATATCGTGACGATCGACGACAGCGGCTTCGTGACGATCCGCGGCCGGGCCAAGCGCTTTGCCAAGATCGGCGGCGAAATGGTGTCGCTGCCGGCGGTCGAGGGCTATGCGGCGAAGCTCTGGCCAGGGGGCGAACATGCCGTCGTCACGCGGCCGGATGCGCGCAAGGGCGAGCAGCTGGTGCTGTTCACCACGCAGGCCGGGGCGGCGGCAGCGGAGCTGTCGGCGTGGGGCCGGGCGAACGGCGTGTCCGAACTGGCGCTGCCGCGCGATGTGCGGGTGGTGGCGAGCCTGCCGGTGCTGGGCACGGGCAAGCTGGATTATGTGACGATGGGGGCGATGGCGGCTGGGTAGGATTTGCCCCCTCCTTCTCGTCACCCCGGGTCCAGCCCGGGGTGACGGTGGGGATAAGGGCGGTCTTCAGAACCGATAGTCGAGCGTCGCGGTGTCACCCGGCGCGATCGTCACCCGCCAGGTCGGGACGCCGTCGATCCGTTCCAGCCCGGCCGCTTCCACCTTTCCGCCGGGATAGCCGATCGGCAGTTCAACATCGACTGGCACCTTGCGGGCGTTGGTGACGGTCAGCCGCGCGGCCCGACCGGGAAGCGGAGTCTGGGTCACCAGCACCTGTCGGCTGCTACCCGCGCCGATCAGCAGCGTCTCGCCCTCCGCCCGGTCGGTCATCGTGCCGGTGCCGACCAGCAGCGTAGTGTCGCCGCGCGGCGCGTAGAGCGCGGTGGTGCCGGCGGGCAGGGGGATGCCGAGGCCATCGGCCTTTTCGTTCTTTACCCGTAGCGCGATGTCGAGCGCGCCGCCGTCGATCGGCTGGGCGATGGGAATGCGGCGGCGATAGATGCGGGTATAGGCGACGCCGTCCTGCCGCAGCAGCGCGACCTGTTTCTGGCCCTTTGCCGTGACGGTCGTGCGGCCGGGGAGGCGGTATAGTTTCACGTCACCCAGATTTTCGGGGGCTGGGGGCGCCATCGGGGCGGGTGGAGCCGGGGGGCCTGCCATCGGCGGGGGCGGGGGTGGCGGGATGCCCATGCGCGAAGCGGTGACGATAATCTCTTCCGCCATTTCGAACTGTTCGCTGCGCAGGTCGGAGGTGGTGGTGCCGAGCGGATAGCAGCGCAGTTGCAGCCCGGTCGCCGCCGCCCGGACCTGATCGACGCGTTCGCGGTTCAGGCGGCCGGCGACGACCTGCACCTCGGCATCGGCAAACCCCTCTGCATTGCTGTTGGCCAGCGTGGTCCAGGCGAACAGGTCCAGCCGGTCGCCGTTGAGCGTCCCGACATAGCTGGCCGACCAGTCGAAACCGGTGGCGAGATAGGAGAGGCGCACGGTCACGGTGCGGCGCGCCGGACTGTCGGTGGTGACGCTCAGCACCGGTTTCGCGGCAAGGTTCGCGGGGATGCGGGCGTATTTCAGGCTGTCGGCGAGGCCGGCACAGCCCAGCGCCTCCACGCCGTTCGGCGTCCGTACGACCACGCCGCCGGTCGGGCCGGACAGGATCGTCGCCTCCTCTTCGCGCACCACGCCGCTCCGCCGATCGGTCCGGCGCAGCGTGACGCGGTTGCCGAGCGTGCCGTCGACCAGCGCGGCGGGCGACAGGACGCGCGCGTCGCGGTTCTTCTCGACCGTGCCGCCGGGCAGGCCCTCGACCACCGCGCTGACGGGGATGATGCCGCCGGCGACCCCTTCGAACCGTAGCACCGATCGGCCACGCGGCAGGGTGACGCGGCGGGTTTCGGTGACCAGCGCATAGCCTTGAAGATTGCGCAGGTTCATCGCCTCCCGCGGGGAGCGATAGGGCGCGCGGTAGAGGGTGACGGCGATGGTCTGTGGTGCGGGGGAGGTGACCGTGTCGCTGATTTCACCTGATCGTACCCCGGCGGAGGCCGGGGTCCAGTTGGGCGACGGTTGCGATCCGTTATCGGCGTTCCCCAACTGGGCCCCGGCCTTCGCCGGGGTACGGACAGGGGTGATGTCCCGTGCTGCCAGCGGCGTGGCGGCGGTGGCGAGGAGGATTGCGACGGCGGTCTGGTAGCTCGTCGCAAAACGGCGGTCCCTTGTTCCGTACCCCCGCGCAGGCGGAGGGCGAGAGCCAAGCTCACTGGCCGCTGCGCCCGACAACCTTGGACCCCCGCCTGCGCGGGGGTACGGCACCTTGCCGGGCGGGCTGTCCGCCGTCCGCACTATCCGGCACTGCCTGCGCATCAGTAGCGCGTGTCGAAGGTCGCGGTGACGGTGGTCGATCCGTTGGCGGGGACCGGTACCTGCCACACCGCCTGCCCGGCATCGGCCCGCTCGCTCGGACGGCTCTGTTCGGGGATGCGGGTGTCGCTCCAGTCCAGCCCGGCCTGCGCCAGTTCCACGGTCACCGCGCCCGGCATGGCGTTGGTGAGGGTGTAGCGCATCTTCGTCTGCCAGCGATTGGCGTTGATGCGGGTACGGCTTTCGACGACGGCGCGGACCTTCACGTCGAACGCGTCGCCGGTGGCCAGCGCGATCTTCGACCCCTGCGGCGTATGGTCGATCGCCGCCTCGCCGGTGAATTGCGGCTGGCCGCGCGCGTCGCGCATATAGACGCGGATCGTGCCGGCGGGGAGCGCGTCGCCGAGGCCGCCCTTCGCCGCATTGCTGAAGCGGACGATGCTCTGGGCGCTGGCGGGCTGCTGCGTGGTGCCGAGCCAGTTGTTGACGAAGCGATAGCCGGTGGTCGCCGCCGCGCCCTTCACGTCGAGGAAGCTGACCTGCTTGGTCTGCTTGTCGGCGATCGTGGTGCGTTCGGGCAGCGGATAGAGGTAGAAATCGCCCAGCTGTTCGCGGTTCGCGGTTTCGGTGCCGGGTTGCTGGAGCGGCCGGCGGCGCGGGGGGCGGGGCGGGTACACGTCCTCGTCGTCGCTCGACCCGACTTCCCCGGCGACCAGCAGCGTGCGCGCGTTGGTGAAGGTCGTGCCGGTAGTGTTGGTGAGCGTGATCCAGCCCTGTACGTCGATCGTGCCGCTCTTGCGGTCGAGCAGCGCGACATAATCGGCTTTCCAGCCCAGACCCCGGCTGAGATAGGAGAGCGTCGCCGGGCGGGTGCCGCTACGGGCGCTGTCGAGCGTGACCGACAGGGTGGGGCGGGCGCGCAGCGACGGCGGCACCTTGTCAAAGATCGCGCGGACCGGCAGGCCGTCGTCGCGCAGTACCTCGATCCGGTCGCCGATCTGCAGCACGACGCCGCCATTCACCGCCAGCACCTTTGCCCGTTCGCGCGATTCGGCGCCGGTGGCGGGGTTGGTGCGCAGCAACGTGATGGTCTCCCCCACCGCCTTTTCCATCAGGCTGGAGGGGGAGAGGAGGTCGAAGTCGAAATTCTGTTCGACGATGCGTGCGTCGGGGACCGCGAGCGAGACGGTTTCGGGGCGGATCTGCGCGCTGACGTCGGGGAAGTCCTGTCGCACGGTGCCCGAGCGCAGGTCGAGCGGGCGGACGTCCTGCACCAGCGCGACGTCGCCATTATAGATGGTGACCGAGACGTCGCCCTGCGCGGAGGGCGCGATCGCGGTGGGCGTGCTGGCGTCCTGCGCCAGCGCGGGCAGGGGGGCGAGGAGGCTCGCCAGCAGCAGCCAGTTCGGTTTCACGGTCCATCCCCCTGTTGTTTCGGGAGAGTTTGGCCGGGGGATGTTGCGTTGGCAAGACGGGGTTGGATCCTCCCTCCCCTTGTCCACTCCCCGTTTGCTTCGAGCGCAGGTTCGAGCTTGTCGAGAACCGAAGTCGAGAAGGGGTTGCCCCAAGTAGGGCGTTCTCGACGGACGCTTCTCGACAGGCTCGAAGCTGCTCGAACCGAACGGGGTGGGTGGGAGAGCGGGAGGCGTGCCTACTCACTCCGTTTGTCCTGAGTAGCCGCTGAGCGACGTCGAAGCGGCGTATCGAAGGACCATGGCGGTGCTTCGATACGAGCCTTCGGCTTCGCTCAGTCTCTACTCAGCACGAACGGTTGGGAATTAGGACCATCGCGCCCCAATGGCCCCTCAGTGGTTGTCGCGCGGCAATCCCTGCGTCTGGGCGATCTGCTGGAACGCTTCGGAGCCTTCGAGGATCGCGCCGGTCGACATCTGGCCGACGACCGAACGCTGGATCGCTTGCCACGGGGTCTGCGACGCCGGATACTGGTACCCGCCGGCGGCCTCCAGCTCCTGTCGGCGCTGCGCCAGTTCCTCGTCTGACAGCAGCACGTCGGCGCGGCCCTGGCCCAGGTCGATCCGCACGCGGTCGCCGGTGCGCAGCAGCGCGAGGCCACCGCCCGCCGCCGCTTCGGGCGAAGCGTTCAGGATCGACGGGCTGCCCGACGTGCCCGACTGGCGACCGTCGCCGATGCAGGGGAGCGCGCTCACGCCCTCGGTGATGAGGTAGGCCGGCGGGCGCATGTTCACGACCTCGGCCGCG
Organism: Sphingomonas sp. Leaf23; assembly: GCF_001421585.1. Lineage (NCBI taxonomy): Bacteria > Pseudomonadati > Pseudomonadota > Alphaproteobacteria > Sphingomonadales > Sphingomonadaceae > Sphingomonas > Sphingomonas sp. Leaf23. Next base: position 828,219 of record NZ_LMKR01000002.1, read on the forward strand.
CCCGGATAGCCGATCGGCCCGGCGCCGCGCATGAACATGAGCGTTTCCGGCGTGATGCCGAGTGCGGGATCGTCGATGCGGTGGTGGTAGTCCTCCGGCCCGTCGAATACGACCGCCGGCCCTTCGAACGCTTCGGGATCGTTCGGGTTGGACAGATAGCGTTCGCGGAATTCGGGGCCGATGACGCTGGTCTTCATCACCGCCGCGTCGAACAGATTGCCCTTCAGCACGATGAAGCCGGCATCGGTCTTCAGCGGCTGATCGAACGGGCGGATGACCTTCTCATCCTCGATCACCGCGTCGCGGCAGTTTTCGCCGATCGACTTGCCGTTCACGGTCAGCGCGTCTTCGGCGATCAGGCCCTGGCCCATCAGTTCCTTGACGACGGCGGGCACGCCGCCCGCGCGGTAATAATCCTCGCCCAGATATTCGCCGGCGGGTTGCAGGTTCACCAGCAACGGTACCTTGTGCCCCTGTTCCTGCCAATCCTCGATCGGCAGGTCGACGCCGATATGGCGGGCAATGGCGGCAAGGTGGATCGGCGCGTTGGTCGACCCGCCGATCGCCGAATTGACCTTGATCGCGTTGTGGAAGGCATCCTTGGTCAGAATCTGCGACGGCTTCAGGTCCTCACGCACCATGTCGACGATGCGCAGGCCCGTGCGGTACGCGATCTCCTGCCGATCGCGATAGGGCGCGGGGATCGCGGCCGAACCGGGGAGCTGCATGCCCAGCGCCTCGGCCAGCGAGTTCATCGTCGTCGCCGTGCCCATCGTGTTGCAATAGCCGGTCGACGGGGCGGAGGACGACACGAGGCGGATGAATTCCTTGTTGTCGATCTCTCCGGCGGCCAGCATCTGGCGCGCCTTCCACACGATCGTGCCCGATCCGGTGCGCTCGCCCTTGTGCCAGCCGTTCAGCATCGGGCCGACCGACAGCGCGATGGCGGGGATGTTCACGGTCGCGGCGGCCATCAGGCAGGCGGGCGTCGTCTTGTCGCAGCCGATCGTCAGCACCACGCCGTCGAGCGGATAGCCGTACAGTACCTCGACCAGCCCCAGATAGGCCAGGTTGCGGTCGAGCCCGGCGGTCGGGCGCTTGCCGGTTTCCTGGATTGGGTGGACCGGAAATTCCAGCACGATGCCGCCCGCTTCGCGGATGCCCTCGCGCAGCCGTTCGGCGAGGACGAGGTGGTGGCGGTTGCAGGGCGACAGGTCGGAGCCGGTCTGGGCGATGCCGATGATCGGCTTGCCCGACTGCAGCTCTTCCTGGGAGAGCCCGAAGTTCAGATACCGTTCGATATACAATGCCGTCATGTCGATATTGTCGGGATTGTCGAACCATGCGCGGCTGCGCAGCGAAGGCATGTCGGTCATCGAAGTTCCGGTTCACCAAGAGGGTGTGGGCACGGCGGCTCAGGACAGGTGAGACGCGCGCCGTGGTGCGATTCGGTGTCCCGAACCTTCACCCCCGTCCGCATCCCCCAAGCGCCGTTGACGCCGTGCGTTGGCATATATAGTCAGACAAAATCGAATTGGGCAAGCGATGCGACGGAACAAACCGTCCCGCCATGCCACCAAATAGGGAGAAGACCAGGATGCCGGCCCCGATTTCCGCGCGCTCCGTTGGGGGCACGCCAGCCCCCGCCGGAGCCAGCTACGCGCCCGCGCTGACGCTGCTGGCCAGCCTGTTCTTCATGTGGGGGTTCATCACCGTCATCAACAACACGCTGCTGCCGCACCTGCGCAGCGTGTTCGACCTGAACTATACCCAGACCACGCTGATCGAGAGTGTGTGGTTCATCGCCTATTTCGTCGCGTCGATCCCCTCGGCCAAGCTGATCGAGCGGATCGGGTATCAGAAATCGCTGGTCATCGGGCTGCTCGTCATGGCGGCGGGCGCGTTGGGCATGGTGCTGGCCGCCAGCCTGCCGTCCTATGGCGTGACGCTGCTCATGCTGTTCGTCATCGCCAGCGGCATTACGCTGCTGCAGGTCGCGGCCAACCCCTATGTCGCCGTCATCGGCCCGTCGGAAACCGCGTCGTCGCGGCTCAATCTGGTGCAGGCGATGAATTCGGCGGGCACGATGCTCGCCCCGCTGTTCGGCGCCTATCTGATCCTTGGCCGGTCGAAGGGCGGCACGTCGCAGGCAGGCACGGTACTGACCCAGGCCGAGAGGCTGGCCGATGCGCAGTCGGTGATCCTGCCCTATGTACTGGTCGCGGTCGTGCTGGTCGTGCTGGCGGTCGTCATCGCGCGCTTTCCGCTGCCCGCCATGGGATCGGCGACCAGCCGCGTCGCCAAGGAAGAACGTAAGAAGCATTCGCTGTGGAACCACCGCAACCTGGTGTTCGGCGTACCCGCGATCTTCATCTACCTGATCGCCGAGATCGGTGTCGCCAACCTGTTCGTGAACTTCGTCAGCCAGCCCGACATCGCCAATGTGACCAACGAACTGGCCGGGCGCTACCTGACCTTCCTGTGGGGCGGCATGATGATCGGCCGCTTCGTCGGCAGCGTCGTGATGCAGAAGGTCGACGCGGCCAAGGTACTGGCGTTCTTTTCGATCGGCGCGTTCATCGTGATGCTGGGCGCGACGTTCCTGCACGGGCCGGCGGCGATGTGGTCGCTGATCCTGGTCGGGTTGTTCCATTCGATCATGTTCCCGACGATCTTTACGCTGGGCATCAAGGGGCTGGGCCCGCTGACCGAGGAAGGGTCGGGGCTGCTCATCATGGCGATCGCCGGCGGCGCGCTGGTGGTGGTGCAGGGCTGGCTGGCCGACAAATATGGTCTGCAATGGTCGTTCCTGCTGACCGCCGCGTGCGAGCTGTACATCCTCTTCTACGCGCTGTGGGGATCGAAGGTGACGAACCCGATCGCCGATACCCCCGCCGACCCCGACGTCTTTGCATAAGGAATCCCCGATGACCCTCCGTCTGTTGCAGCGCGTGGCCCCGTCGCGCGCCGTCATCGCCGCGACCGATACGGGCGCGCATATCGTCCCCGGTGTCGAGAGCGTCCGCGCGTTGGCGCTCCGCGCTATCGAGGCCGGCCACAGCATCAACGATGCGCTCGCGGCGGCGGGGCAGGGGGAGGCGGTCGATATCGCCGCGCTGCTCGATGCCGGGGCGATCGGGTCGCCGATCGACCATGACGATGCCGCGCACGTCATCCTGACCGGCACCGGTCTCACTCATCTCGGTTCGGCCGAGGGGCGCGACAAGATGCACCGCGCCGCCGCCGAAGCCGCGACCCAGACCGATTCGATGCTGATGTTCCTGGAGGGGGTCGAGGGCGGCAAGCCGGCGGCGGGCCAGGTCGGGCAGCAGCCCGAATGGTTCTTCAAGGGCGACGGCACGCAGCTGGTCGCGCCGGGCGACGACTTCGCCATGCCGCATTTCGCGCAGGACGGCGGCGAGGAGCCGGAGCTGGCGGGCATCTACCTGATCGGTCCCGACGGTACGCCGCACCGCATCGGCCTGACGCTCGCCAACGAATTTTCCGACCATGTGACCGAGCGGCACAATTATCTGTGGTTGGCGCACAGCAAGCTGCGTCAGGCGTCGCTCGGCCCCGAATTGCTGGTCGGCGCGGCGCCCGAGCATGTCGAGGGGACGAGCCGGATCGTGCGCGGTGGCGAGACGATCTGGGAAAAGCCGTTCCTGTCGGGCGAGGCGAACATGTCGCACAGCCTGTCCAACCTCGAACATCATCACTTCAAATATCCGCTGTTCCGGCGGCCTGGGGACATTCATGTCCACTTCTTCGGCACGGCCACGCTGTCGTTTTCGGACGGGGTGCGGACGGAAGAAGGCGATGTGTTCGAGATTGCGGCGGCGCCGTTTACCTTGCCGCTGAGGAACCGGTTGACGCGGGCGGCGGACGCGCCGGTGGCGGTGAAAATCTTGTAAGCCTGCTTGGTCATCTCGGCTTTCGCCGGGATGACGGGTGAGGCGTGCGCGACGGTTTGGCACCTTCGTCACTCCTGCGGAGGCGGGAGCCCATTGGCGCTGACGTTGCGGATTTTGCGGTGACGCTGGCGTATATGGATTCCCGCCTTCGCGGGAATGACGCTTTTGAGAGTTCCGTTCTCCTCACCCCTGCCGCTTGTTTCGAGCTTGTCGAGAAATTGATCCTATCCCAGCAACGGCTCGATCCGGTCCAATAGCGGCAACTGGCTTTTCAACATCATGGTCCGCGCCTCGGCGACGGGCATCCAGCGCGCGGCGTCGACTTCGGGAAAGCTGCGGCGGCGGCCGCTGCGGGGCGGCCATTCCAGTTCGAACGTCATGCTGGTGATCGCCTGCGTGTCGACATCCTGTTCGGCCGCAAAGGCCGATACCGATTTCCCGCCCGCCTGCCGCACCATGCCCAGGGGCGCGAGCGGGGCGACGACCGCGACGCCCAGTTCCTCCGCCACCTCGCGACGGGCGGCGTCCTCGACCGCTTCGTCGGGTTCGATATGGCCCTTGGGGATTTGCCACGCCCCCACCTGTCGCCGCGCCCAATAGGGGCCGCCGGGATGGATGAGCAGCACCGCCGGGCTCGGCGTGCGACGATATAGCAGGATGCCCGCGCTATGCTGTGGCATGAAGCTGTCCCCGTTTCTTGACCGGCGATCGTGATCGTCGCCGCTGGTTGATGGACAGACGCCGCCGACCCATGTTGCGTTCCATCGATGCCGCAACTCGACCTCTTTGCTGCCGAACCGGTCCTGCCCGGACTGACCCATCGGCCGGGCGCGCTGCCGACCGGGCAATTGCCCGCGTTGGCGGCGGCGATCGATGCCGCGCCGCTCACCCCCTTCCGGTTCCAGCAGTGGACCGGCCTCCGGCTGACCGCCTCCTATGGCTGGCATTATGATTTCGAGGCGGGGCAGGTCGGGCGGGCCGAAGCGATGCCCGACTGGCTGCTGGCGGTGCGCGACGTGGCGGCGGGTGTCGCGGGTGTGCCGGCCGACGCGTTGGTGCAAGGATTGCTGATCCGTTACGATCCGGGGGCCGGGATCGGCTGGCACCGCGACCGGCCGGTGTTCGAGCATGTCGTCGGCCTGTCAATCGGCGCGCCGGCGACGCTGCGGTTCCGGCGGCGGAGCGCGGGCGGGTTCGACCGGTTTGCGCAGGATCTGGTGGCGGGCGATGCCTATCACCTGACCGGCGATGCGCGGTGGGAGTGGGAACACGGCATCGCGCCGATGGCGGCGACGCGTTGGTCGATCACCTTTCGCAGCCTGACCGAGCGGTTCCGGCGGGAGATCGGCGTTGCGTGAATTGAGCCTGCACGTGGTCGGGGCCGACTTTCCGAATCGCGTCGGGCCCAATCGCGGCGGGGGCAATCGCCGGTTTGAAATCCTGCTGTGCACGCCGGGCGAGCCGGTCGCGCTGGTGCCCGAACCGCGCAATCCGGTCGATCCCAACGCGGTGATGGTGGTGAGCACGCGCGGGGTGCAGATCGGCTATCTGACCGCCGATCGCGCGGCATGGATCGGCGCGATGCTGCGACAGGGGCGTGCCGTCGCGGCGCTGTTCCAGCAGGCGACGCCGATGGGCGCGGCGATCCGGGTGGCGTTCGACGGGGCGGTGCCGACGTTACCGGCGGTCGTGGCGACAGCGGCGGACCCGGAGCCGGAATTCTGGCCGGACGACGTTCCGCCCGACGACTGGGATTAGGGTCCGCTGCGAACCGACGGGGACGCGCCCCCTCAATCCTCCATGATCTGGCTGTGCGTTCGCGTATCGCGCATCCGCAGGTATACGACCAGCGACACGGCGATCATCGCGGTCACATACCAGTAGAAGCCGCGCTCGAAGCCGGCGTCCTTGAACTTCAGCGCGACGACCTCCGCCGTGCCGCCGAACAGGGTGTTGGCTAGCGCATAGGGCAGCGCCACGCCCAGCGCGCGGATATGCGCCGGGAACAGCTCGGCCTTCACCACCGCGTTGATCGAGGTATAGCCGGTGACGATTACCAGCGCGCCCATCACCAGCAGCCCGGCGGTAACCGGATCGCGCGTCGTCTCCAGCGTGGAAAAGATCGGATAGGTGAACAGCACACCCGCCAGGCCGAAGGCGATCATCAGCGGCTTGCGCCCGATCCGGTCGCTGAGCGCGCCGGCGACGGGTTGCAGCAGCATGAAGACGAACAGCGTGACGCCGTTGATCTGGCTGGCGACTTCCCGGCTGAACCCGGAGGTGTTGACCAGGAATTTCTGCATGTAGATCGAATAGGCGTAGAAGGCGAGCGTGCCGCCCGCCGTCAGCAGCATGACGACGGCGGTCTCCTTCGGGTGCTGGGTCACGAGTTGGAGGAAGCCTGATTTTGGCGCACCCGCCGCCTTGGCATTGGTGAAGCTGTGGCTTTCGGCCAGGCCGCGCCGGATCCAGAACACGACCACCGCCAGCACCGCGCCGATGGCGAACGGAATGCGCCAGCCCCATGCGTCGAGCTGCCCCTCGCTCATCGTCGATTGCAGCACGAGCAGGACGAGGATCGCGAGCAGCTGCCCCGAGATCAGCGTGACATATTGGAAGGACGAGAAGAAGCCGCGCCGGTCCTTGCCCGCCATTTCGGACAGATAGGTCGCGCTGGCGCCATATTCGCCGCCGACCGACAGCCCCTGCATCAGCCGCGCGACCGTCAGCAGGATCGGCGCGGCAATGCCGATCGTTTCGAATCCCGGCGTCAGCGCGATCATCAGCGATCCGGCGCACATCAGCGTGACCGAGATCGACAACCCGGCCTTGCGCCCGTGGCGGTCGGCATAGATGCCCATGATCCACGCACCGATCGGTCGCATGATGAACCCGACCGCGAACACCGCTGCGGTACCGAGCAGCTGTGCCGTCCGGTCGGTGCTGGGAAAGAAATGCGGCGCGAAATAGAGCGAGAAGGCCGCATAGACATACCAGTCGAACCATTCGACCAGATTGCCGGTGGACCCACCGATGATCGCCTTCAGGCGGGCGGCGCGGTCGGGGACCGCAGCGGAGGCTGGATGGCTGTTCATGGCAAGGGGCTATCGCGTAGCGCCGGTCGCGCCAACCCCCGTGACGACTGGTAGCGGTACCTTGTTAGAAGCTGTTTGAAAATGCGCTGAAGGCGCATTTCTGCGGTGCCGGCCCGCTCCCCCTCCCGGCCACCCATCAGAATACCGTGTGGGTGGCCGGGAGGGGGAGCGGGCCGGTACCGCCTGAAATTGGCGCTCTCGCCAATTTCCAAATGGACCCTCAGAAGCTGCCCTGCACGCTCGCGCCGGCGGGCAGGCCGGTGAAGGGCAGCGTCGCAGCGCCGTCGCCGGTCAGCGCGAAGCGCAGCGATCCGTCCTCGTTGATCGTCGCATCCATCAGCGTCTTGCGCCGCTGGTCGGCAGGGACGAGGCGGACACGGGTCTGGGTGCCGATATGCTCGGCGGTCAGCAGCATGGCGGGGGTCGGGGTGGCGACATTGCCGGGCTTCGTCACGCAGCTGCCCGGATCGATCGCGATGCGGCCATCGGCCATGGCCGATCCGGCGATGGTCGACAGGACGGGCAGGTCGACCTGCCACGTCGAATCGCAGGCAAAGGGCAGATTGGGTTGCAGCGCGGCCAGCAGCGAGGCGTCGGCCGATCCGCTCACCCGGTCGAGCCGTACGCCGCCGGGACGCAGTAGCGCCTGCCCCCCCAGATCGGTATCGGCCCCGGTTGCGGTCCAGTCGACCGCCAGCCCCAGGCTGGTCAGGCTGCGCAAGGGCGCGAAATGCCATTCGAGACGGCTGCCGCCGGCAATGCCGACCTCGCCATCCCACACCGTGCCGCCGACACCGCTGCGCCAGTCGGTGTTGCCCGCGATCAGGCTGGCCGGCAGCGTCGCGACGATCGCCACCGCGAACGAGGCTATGCCGAGGGCGGCGAAGCGGATACTACGCCGACGTGCCAGCAACCTCGAAGGACTCGATAATGCGATCGCGGCGCTCGACGCTTCACCTGCTGCGCGATGCGGTGCTGCTGTCGTCGGTGGCATCGGTCGCGTCCCCCCTGATGGCTGCGAAACGGGCCAAGCGCTCCGCCGCGTTGCTGGTTCCGCTGACCGGAGACCGCGCGGCGCTGGGGCTTAGCATACGCAATGCGGCGATGCTTGCGCAAACCGATGCGGGCGCGATCACGGTGATCGATACCGGCGGCACGGCAGCAGGCGCGGCGAATGCGGCGCGGGCGGCGGTGAAGCGCGGGGTGGCGATGCTGCTGGGGCCGTTGTCGGCGGCGGAGACGCGCGCGGTGGCGGCGGCGGTCAGCGTGCCGGTCGTGGCGCTGACCAACGATGCAGCGGCGCGGGGCGGATCGGCGTTCGTGTTCGGGATTACGCCCGCACAGGCGACGGCGGCGATCCTGAGCTACGCCCGGTCGCGCGGCGTGCGTCGGATCGTGGCGGTCGATGACGGGACGCCGTGGTCGCAGGCATCGGTCGCGGCGGCGCGGGCGAGCGAGGCCGATCTGGGGCTGACCATCGTGCCGGTGACCGGGGCGACGATCCCGCCGGGCGTCGAGGGCGATGCGGCGTTCGTGCCCGGAACGGCAGTGGCGATCGCGCCGGTGCTCAGGAACCGGGGGATGCAGTTGCTGGCGACGATGCAGACGCTCGACTATCGCCCAGACGCGCTGACCGCGCTGGAGGGGGCGTGGATCGCCAGCCCCGATCCGGCGAAGTTCGCGAGCTTCGCCACCGCCTATGCCGCGCGCAATGGCGGGCGGCCCGGTGCCATCGCGGCGCTGGGCAACGATGCCGCGCTGATCGCCAAGGCGCTGCGCGACAGCGACCAGATGACGCGCGAAGGCGTGTTGCGCGAGGCCGGGTTCGACGGCGTGACCGGGCCGGTGCGCTTTCGGTCGGACGGCAGCTGCGCGCGTGACTTCGCGATCCTGGTGCCGACCAACGGCGTGTATGAGAAGGTGGCGGAGAGCCGCGGGGCATGACGCGCGCGCGCGCCGGGGAGGGTGGCTTCACCCTGCTCGAACTGATGATCTCGCTCGGCCTGTTCGCGCTGATCGCGGTGGCCGGGCTGGCGCTGGTCGACAGCGTGATCGGGGTGGACGGGCGCACCGAGGCGCGGCTGGACCGGGTGGCCGACCTGCAGCGTGCGATGGTGGTGATCTCGTCCGACCTCGACCAGATCGCGCCGGGGCCGATGGGGGGCGACGCGGCGGGCGTCCGGTTCCGGCGCAGCGCACCGGGGCTGGGCGGGCCGCCAATCGGCGTCGGATACCGCGTCGCCGAGGGACAGTTGCAGCGGGTGGTCGATGGCCGCGCGCAACTGGTGCTGGATCAGGTCGCGGCGGCGCGCTGGCGCTATTTCGACGGCGGCTGGCGCGACAGCTGGCCGCCGGCACCTGACCGCTCGCTCGACTGGCCACGCGCGGTGGTGGTGGAGTTGCAGGTCGGCGGGCCGGGCGGGGGGAACCTGCGGCGGGTCGTGACGCTGCCGATCGCGGCGAAGACGACATGAGCAGGCGGGTGCCGGAGCGCGAGCAGGGTATGATCCTGGTCAACGTGTTGATGTTCGTGGCGATTGCCAGCGGGCTGGTCCTGCTGATGATCAACCGTGAGGAAGTGGCGCTCGACCGGTCGATCCGGTCGCGGGAGGCGTCGCGGGCACTGGCGATCGTGCGCGGGGGCGAGCTGTCGGCGCTGTCGGCGCTGCAACGCGATGCGCGGGTGGCGCCGGAGGCGGACTATCCGGGCGAACCCTGGGGCGCGATCAGCGAGAACGGCATTGCGATCGACGGCGGCCGCTTCGACCTGGCGATTGCCGATGCCGAGGGGCGCTTCAACGTCAATTCGGTGCGGCGCGATCTGGACCCGATCCCGCAATTGCTGTTCCTGCGCATCGCCAAGGCGGCGGGGATCGAGGAGGAGAAGGCGGTCGCCGCCATCGCGCTGATCCGTGAGCGCGGGCCGGTGCAGGATTTGCGGCCGCTGGCGGTGTTCCTGCCGCCCGAGCAGGCGCAGCTGCTGGCGCGGATGGTGACCGCGTTGCCGGGCGATACCGCGATCAATCTGAACGCGGCGACGCCCGAATTGATGGCGGTGCTGTTCGAACCGGACAAGGCCCAGCGGCTGATCGCGATCCGCAACCGACAGGGCTATCTGTCGAAGGACGACCTGTCGCGCGAGGATGTGACGATGCCCGGCGGCACGCGGTTCAAGTCCGACCATTTCTGGGTCCGCACCCGCGCGACCATCGGCGGCACGGCGCAGCAGGGCGCGACGCTGATCCAGCGGGTGGAGCGGAAAGAGGGGGCGCAGAGCGTGCCGGTGGCGGTGCCGGTGGAGCGGTGGCGCAATGCGGCTATTCCGCCAGAAGTGCCTGATTTTACAGGCTGAATCGGCCAAAGTTCACTAAGTTCACACTTGCCGCGTTTTTTGCGCGTGTTGCGTTGGGGTGGTGCGGCGGTGTCAAAGAGCGGGGCGACGGGCGACCAGCGAGGATGGTCGCAGGCTTGGCGGCGGTAGGAAAGCGGACCTGCGTCCATTCGTTTGGTTGGCTCGACTTTCAGTGAACGTCCCGATCAATGGGTTGATATGTCCACATCCGAAACATGAGAAAGCTGAATGCTGCGATGAAACTTCCTAAGGCGACGTATATCGACACCGTTGGAAGGGGATATTTGCTCTTCAAGACCCAAACAAAAGCAACCACGCTTGCCAGTACGCACAGGCTTGGGAGCGTCATGCCCTTGAACCAGTGAATTGTTCCGGATCGTTCCATAAGATAGATAGCGGCTATCGGCAGCAGGGGAGCTGCAAGCCATGGGATAGTCAGATCTTTGATACCCGCCAGATCCAGAACGAACCAACATCCAGAGGCAATGATAAATAACGCGGCAACCTTTGGACTATTTTTGGCGTCGCGGGCAATTACTCGTTGGGATAGCTCGATTATATCAGCCACAAGTTCGTTCCCGGAAGGTTGATATGTTTCATACGGGGCTATTGAGGATGTGGGCAATGGTGCCGGATTTTCGCAGCTGCAATTAATACCCGATCCACGCATTCTCGATATGACGCGGAGCCGTGCGCGGCGCGAGGAGGATGACGTCGATCCGCATGTCGCAGCCCTCGGCATAGGTTGGGGCGAGCAACTCCGCCGCTGCTGCCACCCGCGCCAACCGGCGTTCGTCGATGGCGTGGTCGAGGTCGGCGGCGGTGGCGCGGGTCTTTACCTCGACGAAGGCGACGATGTTCCCGCGACGGGCGATCAGGTCGACCTCGCCCGCTTTCGTCCGGACGCGGCGCGCGAGGATGCGCCAACCCTTCAGCCGCAGCCACCAGCCGGCGATGCGTTCGCCCCGGCGGCCGGCATCGTCGGCGGCGATGCGCGAGGCGCGCGAGCGGGGGCGGGGTGGGCGGGCGAGCATGACCCTGTGTGCCGTCCGGCCGCCCGCCGGGCAAGTCAGCGCATCAGGCCGGCGGTGCGCAGGGCATGTTCGATCGTCGCCTGCACCCCGGTCGGTGCCGCTGTCGGAGCCGGGGAAACGGGTGCGGGACGGGCGGGCGGCGGTACTTCGGCGTCGAGCGCGGGCGCGACCAAGCCCCAGCCGCGCGCGATCTCCAGCGTGCTCGACAGGCCGACATCGAGCATGAACGGCCCCGCCGCGCCGATGCCGCTCGACGGATCGACCGGTACGCCGTGGCCCATGCCGGCGATGCGCCATTCCTCGACCAGCGCATGACCCTGTGCATTGCACCATGCGCGGTGCGACCAGTTCGGGCCCTTGCCGGCCTGTTGTGGTTCGGCGGGCAGGGCGTGGACGGCGCGCCACTGGCGAACCAGCGCGTCGCTGTTGGCAAGGACGACGGTCGCATCGGCGGTGCCGTGCCAGATGGCGACGCGCGGGATGGCCGAGGCGGGGGCGATGGCGAGCGTGTCGGTGGCGGCAGTCCCGTGCATCCGCTCCAGCGCGGCGCGGACGCCGATCGCGGTGCCATAGGGCAGGCCGCCGATGATCGCCCCGGCGGCAAAGCGTTCGGGCCAGGTCGCCAGCATCACCGCGGTCATCGCGCCGCCCGCCGACAGGCCGGTGATGAACACCCGTGCCGGATCGATCGCGTGGGCCGCCACCACCTGATCGATCATCGCCGCGATCGATTCGGCTTCCCCGCCGTGGCGGCCGATATCGGCGGCCTCGAACCAGTTGAAGCACAGATTGGCGTTGTTCGCGCGGCGCTGTTCGGGGAACAGCACGGCGAACCCCTCACGGTCGGCCAGCGTCGACCAGCCGGTGCCGTGATCATAGACCGCCGCGTCCTGCGTACAGCCGTGCAGCGCCACGACCAGCGCGGCACCGGGCCGCAGGTCGGCGGGAATATGGACCCGCGCGCGCAGATTGCCGGGATCGGGCGTAAAGCCGGTCAGGTCGTGCAGCCGGTCGGGCACCTGCGCCGGGCCGACGCCCTGCATCCGCGACAGGTTCGCAATGGTAGTGGAGAGCGACACCATGATTCCGGTTCCTTCCGCGCGGTATCGGTGGATACCATGGGAAGGATATGGCGGCTATGCTGCAATGCACAATGGCCCGGACACGGAAAGTGGCGACGCCGGGTAGCACCCGCCGCCGTCAAACCGCTGAAATCAATGGGGATGCCGTTTGCGGCAAACATCCAATGGTCGGGGAGAGAGGATTCGAACCTCCGGCCCCTGCCTCCCGAAGGCAGTGCTCTACCAGGCTGAGCTACTCCCCGACGGAGTATCGACCGGGCCGTTTGGGGCCATGCCGTTGCTTGGAGGCGCGCCTATAGCGGGCGGTTTCGGGGTCCGCAAGCGGGATTCGTATGCCCGCCTGTTTGGCTTTGGCGGGGAAGCTGCTAGGGGCGCTTGCATCCTACTCTTTCCGAATGTGTGACCGTGGCCACTCCGCTCGACAAACTGCGTAATTTCTCGATCATCGCCCATATCGACCATGGCAAGTCGACGCTGGCCGACCGGCTGATCCAGCGTACCGGCGGCCTCGCCGAGCGCGAGATGTCGGCGCAGGTGCTCGACAACATGGACATTGAAAAGGAACGCGGCATCACCATCAAGGCGCAGACCGTGCGCCTGGAATGGAAGGGCCATGTCCTGAACCTGATGGACACGCCGGGCCATGTCGACTTCGCCTATGAAGTGTCGCGCAGCTTGGCCGCGTGCGAGGGCGCGCTGCTGGTGGTCGACGCGGCGCAGGGGGTCGAGGCGCAGACGCTGGCCAACGTCTATCAGTCGATCGAGCATGACCATGAGATCATCCCGGTCATCAACAAGATCGACCTGCCCGCCGCCGAACCGGAACGGGTGAAGACCGAGATCGAGGACCTGATCGGCCTCGACACCGCGCATGCCGTGCTTGCGTCGGCGAAGGCGGGGATCGGGATCGACGAGATTCTCGACGCGATCGTCGAGCATATCCCGGCGCCCAAGGGCGATGCGGGCGCGCCGCTGAAGGCGATGCTGGTCGACAGCTGGTACGACCCGTATCTGGGCGTCGTCATCCTGATCCGCGTGATCGACGGATCGATCCGCAAAGGCCAGCAGATCAAGTTCATGAATGCCGACACCACGCACCTGGTCGACCGGGTCGGCGCGTTCCGCCCGAAGATCGAGCAGCTGCCCGACCTGGGTCCCGGCGAAATCGGCTTCATCACCGCGCAGATCAAGGAAGTGGCGCAGACGATGGTCGGCGACACGATCACCGACGCCAAGCGCCCGACCGCCGAACCGCTGCCCGGGTTCAAGGAAGTGCAGTCGGTGGTGTTCTGCGGCCTGTTCCCGGTCGATGCCGCCGATTTCGAAAAGCTGCGCGAATCGATCAGCAAGCTGCGGCTGAACGACGCCAGCTTCACGTTCGAGATGGAAAGCTCGGCGGCGCTGGGCTTCGGCTTCCGCTGCGGGTTCCTCGGGCTGCTGCATCTGGAGATCATCCAGGAGCGGCTGACCCGCGAATATGACCTCGACCTCATCACCACCGCGCCGTCGGTGGTGTACCAGATCGAGCTGACCCATCCCGATCCGGCCGGCATCACGCAGATCGACCTGCACAACCCGGCCGACATGCCCGACGTCAACAAGATCAAGACGATCAGCGAGCCGTGGATTCAGGCAACGATCTATGTCCCCGACGAATATCTGGGCGGCATCCTGAAGCTGTGCCAGGACCGGCGCGGCATCCAGATGAACCTGACCTATGTCGGCGGGCGCGCGCAGGCGGTGTACGAATTGCCGCTCAACGAAGTGGTGTTTGATTTCTATGACCGGCTGAAGTCGCTGTCGAAGGGCTATGCCAGCTTCGACTACGAACAGATCGGGTATCGCGAGGGCGACCTCGTGAAAATGAGTATCCTCGTCAACGAGGAGCCGGTCGACGCGCTGTCGATAATCGTCCACCGCGGCACCGCCGAGACGCGCGGGCGCGGTATGGTCGAGCGGTTGAAGGAACTGATCCCGCGCCATCTGTTCAAGATTCCGATCCAGGCGGCGATCGGCGGCAAGGTGATCGCGCGCGAGACGATCAGCGCGATGCGCAAGGACGTGACCGCGAAGTGCTATGGCGGTGACGCCAGTCGCAAGCGCAAGCTGCTGGACAAGCAGAAGAAGGGCAAGGCGAAGATGCGCGAATACGGGTCGGTCAGCATCCCGCAGGAAGCGTTCATCGCCGCGCTGCGCATGGGCGACGACAACTAAGGCGCGCGGCCCGCGGGCTGCGCCGTTTCTGGATGCAAAAAGGGCCGGCGCTGTGGCAGCGCCGGCCCTTTTTAGCTTGGCAGGATCAGATCGTCAGAGGACGTTCATCACCATCTGAACGGTCAGCGCGACACCGGCCCATCCCAGCGCGGCCAGACCAGCGAGGGTCGCGATCGTCGTACGTCCCGAATACTTGCTGTGCATCCTCTCAACCCTCCTGCTTTTCTCTTGCGACAAACTGTCCCAAAAAAACGACGATTGCAAATTTCCGAAATGCAAAAATTCGGCGAATTTCAGTGTGATCGGGTCGTGCCTGATCGTGGCGGCGCGAAAATTGCTGCGGTGCAAAACGGGCCATGTGGAGGGGGATGTTCCAAAATGAGACATTTGCCCCGCGGCCTGTTCGCAGCTGCGATGTAGCGTTTGCCATCCACGGCGAGCCGAAAATATTTTTTGGATTCAGTCAGGAAACTGTCAGAATCAGGGGTGATCGGCGGCGTGGGGCGCGCATCAGCGAGTCGGGCGCCGAATTTTGGAGCTGCCGGCCGGAACCTTCTTAGGCCACGAGCGTCCTGCGCTACGTATCATTTTATCCGCGACAGGAGCAACCGATGGCCGACACCGATTCGAATCCCGCTGCCGCCGCCAGCGAGCGGATGCGTGCCGCCGGCAGCGCGATGACCGAGCAGGGATCGCAGCTCGGCCTGGCCATCCTGTCGCAGGCGGAGGCGAATACGCAGGAGGCGTTTCGCGCCATGCGTGCGGCGGCGCAGGCGAACGATGTCGCTGAAGTCATGCGCATCCAGTCGGACTATCTGCGCGACCAGGGTGCCCGGTCGATGGCACAGGCACGCGAGGTCAGCGAGATGATCGCCCAGTTCGGTCGCAATGCCGTCGGGCAGATGACCGGACGCGGCTGATCGCCGGCAACACACGGGGGGCGACATGATACGGCGGATTTTGCTGCTGCTGGCGGGGCTGATGCTCGCCGGACCCGTGGTCGCGCAGCCGCGGCCGCCGATCGTGCTGGCGGCGGCGAGCCTGCAGGAATCGATGAACGCGGCGGCCGATGCCTGGGCGAAGCGCGGCCATGTCCGCCCGACGCTGTCCTTTGCTGCCAGCTCGGCACTGGCACGACAGGCGGCGGCGGGAGCGCCCGCCGACCTGTTCGTGTCGGCCGACGTCGAATGGATGGACGACCTCGACAAGCGCGGGCTGCTGGCCAACGGAAGCCGGGTCAACCTGCTCGGCAACCGGCTGGTGCTGGTCGCGCCGGTCGACAGCCGGGTGCGCGTGACGCTCAGGCCCGGTGTCGACCTGCGGCCGGCGCTGAACGGCGGGCGGCTGGCGATGGCCGATCCCGATGCGGTGCCGGCGGGACGCTATGGCAAGGCGGCGCTGACCGCGCTGCGCGGCTGGGACGCGGTGGCGCCGTCGGTGGTGCGCGCGGAGAATGTCCGCGCCGCGCTGGCGCTGGTCGAGCGCGGTGCCGTGCCGCTCGGCATCGTCTATGCGACCGATGCGAAGGCGTCGGCAAAGGTCCGGGTCGTCGGCGTCTTTCCCGCCGCGAGCCATCCGCCGATCACCTATCCCATCGCCCGGCTGAAGGCGTCGCGGAATGTCGAGGGTGAGCGGTTCCGCCGGTTCCTGGTCAGCCCGGCGGGCCGCGCGATCTTTGTGCGATACGGATTCAGCCCACGCTGATGCCCGATGACGCCGAATGGGCGATCGTCCTGCTGTCGTTGAAGATCGGGGGCGTGGCGATGCTGGCCGCGCTGCCGGTTGCCTATGCGCTGGCATGGATATTGGCGCGGGGGCGGTTTCCGGGGCGGGTGGTGCTGGACGGGATCGTCCACTTGCCGCTGGTGCTGCCGCCGGTCGTCACCGGCTGGCTGTTGCTGCTGGCGTTTGCGCCGACCGGGCCGATCGGCCGCTGGCTGGAGGTGTGGTTCGGCGTCAGCGTGCTGTTCCGCTGGAGCGGGGCGGCGATCGCGGCGGCGGTGATGGCATTGCCGCTGATGGTCCGTGCGATTCGCCTGTCGATCGAGGGCGTCGACCGGCGGCTGGAAAGCGTCGCGCGGACGCTGGGCGCCAGCCGGGCGCGGGTGTTCTGGAGCGTGACCGCGCCGCTCAGCCTGCCCGGTGTATTGGCGGGCATGGTGCTGGGGTTCGCGCGGGCGCTGGGCGAGTTCGGCGCGACGATCACTTTCGTGTCGAACGTGCCGGGGGAGACGGCGACGCTGCCGCTCGCCATCTATAGCGCGTTGCAGGTGCCGGGTGGCGAGGCGAGCGTAGTACGGCTGGCGGGTATGTCGGTTGCGCTGTCGCTGGTCGCGCTGGTTGCGTCCGAATGGCTGGCGCGGCGCGGCGGGCGGAGGGTCCATGTCCTTTGACATCGACGTGACCGTCCGGTTGGGCGAGGCGGTGGTCGGCGCGGTGGTGCCCGATGACGGGCGCGACAATGGGCTGACGGTGCTGTTCGGCCCGTCGGGCGTGGGTAAGTCGAGCGTGCTGAACATGGTCGCCGGATTGCTGCGGCCGGCGGCGGGCCATGTCCGGGTCGGTGGCGTCACACTGTTCGATGCGGCGGCGGGGATCGACGTGTCGGTGCCGGATCGCCGAGCCGGTTACGTGTTTCAGGCGCCGCGCCTGTTCCCGCATCGCCGGGTCGCGGCCAATCTGCGCTATGGCATGGGGCGGGGCGAGCCGCCGATCGGCTTTGACGACATGGTGGCGTTGCTGGGGCTGGGCGGGTTGCTCGACCGCTGGCCGGCCACCTTGTCGGGCGGCGAGGCGAAGCGGGTGGCGATCGGGCGGGCGCTGTTGTCGGGCGCGCGCTTCCTGTTGATGGACGAGCCGCTGTCCTCGCTCGACCGGGCGCGGCGCGAAGAGGTGATGGTGACGATCGAGCGGCTGCGCGACGCGCTGCGCCTGCCGATCCTGTACGTGACGCACGACGCGGCGGAGGCGGAACGGCTGGCGACGCGGATCGTCGCGATGTGACCATCCTTCCGCCGCAATCCGCAGGTGATGTTGCACCCGTAACGACCGGGAGTGTGCGATGCGGATGGCGATGGTGGGCGTGGCGATGGTGATGGTGGCTCCGGCAATGGCGCAGGAGGTCGAACCGGATGGTCCCGACATCGTGGTCACCGCGGGCAAGCCGCTGAAGCTGGATGCGAAGGTGCTGCGCGCCGGGCAGCGCCGCTTTGCCGGGGATCGCGGCGAACTGGCCCCGAACGGCGCGCTGCGGTTCGAACTGTGGCGCGGCAGCAGCCGGATTCCTGCGACGACGATCCCGATCACGCTGCGCAACGATGCCGGACAGGCTATGCCGGTGGCGGTCGACGGCGATGGGCGGATCGCGTTCGGCGAGCTGCCGAAGGGACGGTGGTTCCTGACCGCGCCCGCGCAGTCGCAAGGCATGTCGTTGCGGCCGATCGTCCTGTCGACGGGCACGACGCCGACCGACCGACGGCTGGGCGACCTGCGACTGCAATGCCGGGTGATGCTGTCGATGGCGAAGGCGCAGGCGTCGTTGCTGGCGATGCCGCTGATGGGGCTGCTCGATGCGATCGGCGGGTGCGAGAGCAAGCGGGTGCATATGTATCACCGCGCCGAACAGCCGCTGGACAGTGCCACCGCGCTGGCCCCGGGTGGCGCACAGGCGCTGGAGATTTCCAAGCGCGGCAATGCCTATCTGGCGCCGCTCAACGACCCGGCGATGGGCAACGACGTGCGGGTGAAGATCGCCTATCGCTGATCGTCGCTGCCGGGCATCGGCACCCGTGCGCTTTGCCCGCCGCGCGTGAAATAGGCGGCGTCGATAGCAAGGCTGCGCAGTTGCCAGCCATCGATGCTGTCGCCGGGCGACAGGGTGCGGGTGCCGTCGCTGCCGCGCACCAACGCCACCGCGTCGCGGCCAAGCCGGCCGACGACGCCGAGCAGCTGTGGCGCATCGGCGGGGAGCGCATCGGCGGCGGGCGGGGCGAACAGCGTGCGGGCGAAGGCGGCGCGCAAGGGTGGCGGCGCGGCCGGCGCGGCGAGCGGGGACGTGGCGACCGGCGTGACCGTTGCCGATGCCGGTTCGCGCAGCAGCCACGGCGGCACGGCCAGCGCGACCAGCACCGCGCCGGCCAGCAGCGCGTGCTGGCGCAGGCTCAGCCCCGCCATGGTGCCACCAGCGTCGCGTCGAGCCGCACGCCGCCGGGCGCGGCGGTCAGCCGCCATGCCTGCGCCCGGATGGCGGGGCGTGCGCGCTCCAGCGTGTCGGCGAAGGCGACGACGGCCTTTTCCGTGCCCGACGCGCGCAGCGTCAGGACGGTGAGCGGTGTCGGGGCGGCAGGATCGGGGGTGAGGGTTTCGACCAGCACCCCGCCGCGCGCGGCATCGGCGCGCACCCGCGCGGTCAGGCGGGCGCGGGCATCGGCGGCATTGTCGGCCGGAAAGGCGGCGTCGGCGGTGGCGAGCGGCGGAACGGTTGCGCCGGCCTCGACCGCGGCGGCATCGCGCGCGGCACGGGCGGCGGCAAGGTCGCCGAGTGCATCACAGGCGGGGATCGCCAGCAGCGCGGCGACGCCGCACGCGATCAGCGGCAGGCGCGGGGTCACCGTCGCTGCTCCAGCGTGACGCGCATCCGCCCGTCGCCATCGGTACGTGCCTGCGCCGTCGCGCGCAGGCCGGGCAGTGCCGCGACCACGCGGTCGGGATCGGGGGCGACGACCTGCATCGACATCTGGCCCGCGCCGTCGCGCTCGACCCGCAGCAGCGCGGCATCCTTTGGCAGAGCGCGGGCGGTTGCTTCGAGCGTGGTGCCAAGCGTCGGCAGGCGCCATGCCTGTTGCAGCAGGACGCGGGCACGCTGTGCCGCCGCCTGTTCCGCGATCCGCGGCGCGGCGCGGTGGGCGATGGCGCGGCCCTCCTCCTGTGCGCGCGCGGTCAGCACGGCGGCGCCGCCCCACGTCAGCAGCGGCGTGGCGAGGATCGCGGCGGCCAGCAACAGCGATGCCCGGTCGAGAGGTGCGCGGGGCGGAGTAGGCGCAGGGGGCGGGGCGGGGGCGCGCTCCCGCCGGGCGGCATCCACCGCCCGGTCGAACAGGCTGGGCCGGATCGGCGCGCTGTCATTGGCGGGGCGGGGGTCGGCGGCCATCCCCGTTCCCTACGCCCGGCATCGGCGGGGGCACAAGCCAGTCATCGAACTGTCGTCGTTTCGCCATGCAGGCTTCATCGATCCGCAACCGCGCTGTCGCAGCGATACGCCAACGAAGGGGACAGGGAGGGTGCCGGCGTGGCCGGTGTCCAGATATGCGGGGAATTACAATGGCGAACACCGACCTGACCATCGGCTATGACGATGGCGATATCGAAACCAACCCCAGCGCCGGCCCCAGCCTGCAGGAACTGGTCGACCAGCGTTATTCGCGGCGACAGGCGCTGCGCGGTGGTGCATCGACCGCGGCGGTCGCGGTGTTGGGCGGATCGCTGCTGGCGGCGTGCGACGACAAGGTGCAGGGCATCGACAATACCGCACCGGTGGTCGGCGCCACGTCGAGCGGTGCGACCAGCGCGGGGCGCGTCGTCACGCTGACCGGCACCGCCACCGACGACAATGCGATCGTCACCCAGACCTTTACCCAGGTGTCGGGACCGACCGTCGCGATTTCGAGCACGACGCCGGGCACCGCGACCTTCATCGCGCCCGCCGTGTCGGCCGCGACCAATGTCGTCATCCGCTATACCGCGACCGACGCGAAGGGTGCGAGCAGCAACAGCGACATCACCGTCACGGTATCGCCCCCGACGCTGGGCTTCGCCGCCGTCGCGCGCAGCCTGGCCGATATCGTGAGCGTGCCGTCGGGCTATACCGCCAGCGTGCTCTATCGCCTGGGCGATCCGATCAACGCCGCGACGTCGGCGTTCGCCAATAACGGCACCGACACCGGCTATTCGGCGCGTGCGGGCGATCACCATGACGGCATGAGCTATTTCGGGCTGGCCGCCAGCGCCAACACGCCCGACGCGAACAATTCGACGCGCGGCCTGCTGGTGATGAACCACGAGAATATCTCCGAACAATATCTGCACATCAACGGACAGACGGTGGTGAACGGCGCGCGGCCGACGTCGGAAGTCGTCAAGGAAATGGAATGCCACGGCGTGTCGGTGGTCGAGGTCACCCGCACGTCGGGGACGTGGACCTATGTGCAGGGATCGTCGCTCAACCGCCGCATCACCCCCTATACCCCGACCGCGTTCAGCGGCCCGGCGAAGGGCAGCCCGCTGCTGTTCACCGCCTATTCGCCCGACGGCACGACCGGGCGCGGCACGATCAACAACTGCGCCAATGGCCATATGCCGTGGGGCACGTACATGACCTGCGAGGAAAACTGGGCGGGATACTTCCGGCGCGACACCGGCGACAACACGACCCGCACCGCGCTGGTAGGGGCCAAGTCGACGCAGGCGTTCACCCGCTACGGCCTGTCGCAGCGCAGCGGCAATTACGGCTGGACCACGGCGGCCGAGGCGACGACCGGCACGACGCTGATCGGCAAGTTCAACGCGACGATCGACCCGACCAAGCCGGTCGGCGGCACCGGCGATTTCCGCAACGAGCCGAACCAATATGGCTGGTGCGTCGAGATCGATCCCTATGACCCGACCTCGACTCCGCGCAAGCGCACCGCGCTGGGCCGCATGAACCACGAAGGCTGCTGCCCGGGGCGCGCCATCGCCGGGGTCAAGCCCGCCTTCTACATGGGCGACGACGCGCAGAACGAATATATCTACAAGTTCGTGTCGAACACCGCGTGGAGCGAGGCGGATGCGACCGCCAGCAACCGGTTGGCCATCGGCGACAAGTATCTCGATGCGGGTACGCTGTACGTCGCGAAGTTCAACGCCGACGGGTCGGGCGAGTGGATCGCGCTGGTGTTCGGGCAGAACGGGCTGACCGCGACCAACAGCCTCTATGCCTTTGCCGATCAGGCCGATGTGCTGACCCACGCCCGCCTTGCCGGCGATGCGGTGGGTGCGACGCGGATGGACCGGCCGGAATGGACCGCGGTCAACCCGGCGACCGGCGAGATGTACTGCACGCTGACCAACAATTCGTCGCGCGCGCCGGCACAGGTCGATGCCGCCAACCCGCGGTCGTATATCGATCCGAAGGTCAACAGCAGCTCGCGCTCGACCGGCAACGCCAACGGCCACATCATCCGCCTGCGCGAAGCCGGCGACACGACCGAGGCGACGCGCTTTGCATGGGACGTCTACGCGTTCGGCGCGGGGTCGGACCTTGATCCCACCAACATCAACCTGTCGGCGCTGGATGCGACCAACGACTTCTCCAGCCCCGACGGGCTGTGGTTCGGCCGGCCGTCGAATGCCAGCGGGCAGGTGACGCCGGTGCTGTGGATCCAGACCGACGACGGGGCGTACACCGACGTCACCAACTGCATGATGCTGGCGGCGATGCCGGGTTCGGTCGGCGATGGCGGCACCCGCACCATCACCAATACCGGCGTGTCGGCGACCAGCACCGCGACGACCCGCATCGGCAAGGCACCGGGCACCGCGCTGCGCCGCTTCCTGGTCGGGCCGGTTCAGTGCGAGATCACCGGCATCGAATCGACGCCCGACGGCCGGTCGCTGTTCGTGAACATCCAGCATCCCGGCGAAGGCGGTAACGTCGCCGCGATCAGCAGCAACTGGCCGGCGCTGCCGACCAGCGGCAGCAGCGTGATTTCGGCCAGCGCCGCGGGCACGGCGGGCACCCGGCCCCGGTCGGCGACGATCGTAATCACCAAGAACGACGGCGGCGTGGTCGCGCTGTAAGCGCGGCACCCTGCCGATGGCGGAGCGGGCGGTGGTCGAACGACCGCCGCCCGTTTTGCGTCCAAAGTTCACGAAGTTCACACTCGTGGCGCGTTTTGCACAACGTCGTTGGTGGTCGGTTCGGGCGGACTGCGCCAGCAGTGGAGCCACCTTGCCAGCGGGATGGCCTGTAGGACAGCGCTTCTCGTTGACTCTTAAATCTACATATGTTTGATTTATGCCATGGTGCGCGAACGAGGCCCTTCGAAACAGATGATCGCGCTGCTGCGGCTGTTGTCGGAGCGGCCGCAGGAATGGCGGCATGGCTATGACCTGATGAAGCAGGCCGGGCTGTTGTCGGGCACGCTGTACCCGCTGCTGATGCGGATGGGGGATCAGGGGCTGGTCGAGGCGCAGTGGCAGGAGCCGACCCGGCCGGGACGCCCGCCGCGCCATGCCTATCGTCTGACCGGAGCCGGGCTGGCACTGGCGCGGTCGATCGCAGACGATGTGCCCGATAGCGATCCGTCCGGCGCGGTGCCGGCGTGAACGCGCTGCTCGCCCGGCTGCTGATGGCGCTGGCGACCTGCTGGCTGGGGGAGGCGCGGCGCGACTGGGCAGCGGCGATGCGCGCCGAATATGGCGAAGCGACCGATGCTGGCGAGGGGTTGGGCTTTGCTGCCGGATGCCTGTCGAGCGCCGCGCGCGCGATGCTGGCGGCCCCCGAGGGGCGGTTTGCGGTGGCGACGCATGTGCTGGCGGTCGGCGTGCTGGTGCCGATGGCGGGGCTGTTGCTGGTCAGTGCGGCGCTCGGCTTCCCCTATCTGGCGTTCGGGGTGGTCGGCGCGGGTGCGCTGGGCAGTGGCTGGCCGCATGTGGCGGTCCATGCCGGCAATCGGGACGGGGTGCCGTTGCTGGTGCTGCTGACCGGCACGATCGGGGCGGGCCATGTCGCGGTGGCATGGGCGCTGCTGGAGCGCGACTGGGAACGTGTTGCCCGCTTGGCGCGGTTCGGGGCGGCGATGCTGGCGACGATGGTCGCCTTTTCGGGGGTCCTGTTCCTCTACGATCCCTGCGCCTTGCCGCAACTGGGCATCGTCGGCGGGGAGTTGGCGCTGTTGTGGTTGGCGGTGCGCTGGCACGACGACCTGTCCGTCTGGTCCAGCGCCTGACCTGACCGGCCCCGCGCGGCCGACCCTTTCCTATTGCCAACCTGTCCGACGGAGAGCGTGATGATGATCGCCGCACGACGCCTGCTGCCGCTTGCCCTGTTGATCGGAGCGCCGGTCGCGCCGCTCCTTGCCCAGACGCCGCCGAGCAAGGAGGTGGTGCGGATCGCGTCCGATCCGGGTGTAATGCTGGCCGGCGAACTGCGCCTGCCGCCGGGCGTGCGGCGACCGCCGGTCGTGCTGCTGCTGGGCGGGGCGGGGGAGTCGCCGCACGGCATTTATCCGCTGTTGGAGCAGCGGTTGCTGGCGCGGGGGATCGCGACGCTGAGCTTCGACAAGCGGGGTGTCGGCAAGTCGACCGGCACCTTTTTCGACGCGATCGACGTGGCACAGCGCGATGCGGCGGCGGTGCTGGCATGGCTGCGGACGCGGGGCGATGTGATCGATCCGGCGCGGATCGCGGTGCTGGGGATGAGCCAGAGCGGGGTGATCGGCCCGGCGTTGGCGGTCGCCCCGCCGCCGATCAAGGCACCGCCGATCGCGGCGGTAGTGATGCTGTCCGCCCCGGCGGGGGAACGCGGCAAGCTGTTCCTCGATTCGATGCACGAGCAGCTGGCGACGTCGGGGATGAAGGCGGACGCGCTGGCCCCGGTGATCGAGGCGACGCGGCGCTATCTGGACGACCTGACCGGCGGGGGTGCGCCGGGGCTGGTTGCGGCGGGCCGGGCGGGCGTGGTCGATGCGTTCGTCGCGGCGGGCTGGACGGCTGCGCAGGCGGAGGGTGCGGTGAAGACGCTGAGCGATCCGGCGACGTCCTCGCTCTACACGGTCGGGCCGGGGGCGGTGCTGCGGCAGATGAAGATGCCGGTGCTGGCGCTCTATGCCGCCGGCGACACGGTGGTGAGCAACCGGCTGGCCATCCCCTCCGCGCTGGGCGCACTGGCGAGCAATCCGGATGCGACGGTGGTGCGGATGCCGAAGGTCGAACATGGGTTCAAGCCGCTGGTGACGACCGAGCGCGGCACGGCGGAGTATCGCGGCTGGCCGATTTCCGATCCCGATACGATCGACCTGATCGATCGGTGGCTGGGGGAGCGGTTGGGGGTCGGGGGTAGTCGATCTTTCCTTCGTCACCCCGGGTCAAGCCCGGGGTGACGGTGGAACCGATCAATAAATCCCGTCGATTTCCATCGTCAGGCGGGGGGCGGGGGGATTGAGGAGCAGGCTGCGCTTGTCGCCCAGCAGCACTTCCTCCTGCCGCAGCCGGTCGTAGCGGGTGCGCGCGGCGGCCGCCGCGTCGGCGCCGTCGCGCAGGATGGTGGGTTTCAGGAAGACGAATAGCGTGCGCTTCTGGCGCGATTCCTGCCGACTCTTGAACAGCTCACCGATGACCGGCAGGCTGCCTAGAATTGGTACCTGGCTGCGCAATCGCTGGTAATCGTCGCTGGTTAGGCCGCCCAGCATAATCGTCTGGCCATTGTCGGCGAGCACGGTGGTGTTGGCCGAACGCTTGTTGGTGATGATATCCGCTGCGCCGCTGACTTGGGTCGGGGCGATCGACGACGCTTCCTGGCTGACTTCGAGGCGGATAGTGTCGCCCGCATTGATGCGCGGCAGGACGCGCAGGGTGATGCCGACGTCCTTGCGTTCAATGGTGGTGTACGGGTTGGCGTTGCCGTTGCCGGTCAGGATCGAGCCGGTGACGAACGGCACTTCTTGTGCAACGACGAACTCGCCGAGCTTGTTGTCGAGGACGGTGATCTGCGGGGTCGAGAGCAGGTTCGCCTTTTGCGAGGTGCTAAGCGCCTGCACCAGAATCGAGAAATCGTTGCCGATGCCAATATTGCCGGCAATCCCGCCGCCCGACAGCAGTCCGGCGGCAGGCACGCCCAGCACGCTGAGGATACCGGATAGCGATGCACCGCCGTTGTTGAACGAGGTGCCGACGCCGCTGACGCGGGTTAATGCCGCGCCGGCCGTGCCGATCTGGACCGACAGGCGCTCAGCATCCTCGCCGGTGATCTCGGCGATCGCGGCCTCGATCAGCACCTGCGGGCGGCGGACGTCGAGGTCCGGGATCAATCGTTCGATCTGGGCGATGGCGGTCGGCGTGCCGCGCACGACGACGGCGTTGATATCGGGCGCGGGCTGGACGGTGATGTCGGGGGTGGTGAAACCCTGCGCCGGTGTCGCCTGCTGGTTCTGTCCCACGGTGCTGATGCTGCCGCCGGTGCCGGTCGCGCCGCCAAGGCCCCCTGCGGCCCCCGCCAGTGCGCCGGCATTGGCACCGCCATTGGCGATCAGGCCGGACAGCGCATTGCCGGCATTGTTGCGCTGGCTGATGGTCGACAGGCTGCGGGCGACCGGGTTGGTCGCCGACTGCTGCTGGCCCAATATGCCGCGCAGCACCTCGGTCACGCTTTCGGCATCGGCATAGTTCAGGCGGAAGACGCGGGTCGACATGGTGGCGCTGCCGCCGCGTGCGTCGAGCGACTGGGCGATGCGGCGTGCCTCCGCGACGCCGGCGGGGGTGCCGCGCACGAGGATGGTGTTGCTGCGCGGATCGCCGGCGACGCGCGCACCGCCTTCGCCCAGCACCGCCTGCATCGCCGTCGCGATATCGGCGGCGTTGCCGTTCGTCAGCGTGATCGTGGCGAAGGTCGACCCGCCGCCGCCGTCCAAGGAGCGGGCCAGCGCCTCGATCCGGCGGACGTTATCGGCATAGTCGGTGACGACGATCGCATTGGGCTGGGTCAGCGGTTCGACGCTGCCGAAGCTGGCGACCAGCGGCCGCACGATCCGCGCGGCGTCGGCCGAGGGGACGTTGGACAGGCGGACCATCCGCGTCGTCAGCTCCTGTCCGCCGACCCCGCGCGTGCGCACGCCGCCGTCGCGCACCGCATTCGCCTGCGGAATGATGCGCCAGGCCGAACCGGAGCGGACGGCGGCGAAGCCGTTGGCGCGCAGCACCGACTGGAACAGTTCCCACACCCCGCCGGGCGACAGCGGTTCGGCGGAGGTGACGGTCACCTGCCCCTTCACGCTCGGGTCGAGGATCAGCGTGCGGCCGGTGATGCGGCTGATCTGATCGGCGACGTCGGCGATCTCCACGCCGCGCATGTTGACGACGATGTCGGCGGCCTGGGTCTGTGCCATGGCCGGCGACAGGCTGGTCGCGGCGAGCGCGAGGGCGACGAAGGCGAAGGCGAAGCGGTGGCGCACGGGGGAAAACCCTAACGAATGGGAATGGAGACGGTGATCGGCTTGCCGTCGCGAAGGATGGTGATCTGTGCCTGCCCCGATGCGGCGGCGCTGGCGATGGCCGAGTTGACCGCCGACGGATCGGTCATGGCCGCGCCGTTGACCGATTGCACGACATCGCCCTGCCGCATGCCGGGCGGGGCGTTGGCCCCGATCGCATAGCCGCCCGCGACCGGGGTGGCATTCAGGCGCGACAGCACCGCCTGCGCGCTGGGCGGCGGGGTGGCGGTGGTGGGCGAGGGTTGGGCCATCGGCTGTCCGGGTGCAAGGGCGGGGGCAGTGCCCGGCGTCGGCGTCGCCTGTCCGAAGGGATCGGGGAAGGCGAGATATTCCAGCCGCCCGCCATTGTTCAGGATGATGCGGTCGCGGCGGATCTCGGTCACCTGTGCGCCGGCCAGCGCATCGCCGACCTTGTACGGCTTGGCCGGTTCGTTGCCGAGCGACACGAACGAGATCGAGAGTTCGGCGGGGCGGGCAAAGACCACGCCCTTCAGGATCGCCTGGATACCGGTGGGGCTGGTCGCGTCGGCGGCGGTGGGGCTGCCGAAGGGAGCCCAGGCGATGGCGGGTCCGCTGTCGACCGTCACCGCGCGGGCGCGGGCGGCAGACGGGATGGTGATCGCGCCGGTATCGGCATGCCCCGCGATTCGCCAGACGAGGCCGGCGAGCGCGAAGGCGACCGACACGATCGCGGCGGCGGCGAGCCAGTCGACCCAGCGTTCGCGGAGCCGCAGACGTTCGACGACGATCATGCCGCGTCTTTCCGCACGAAGCCGTCGAGCCGGGCCATGGGCGCGCTTTCGCCGGCGGGGGCGACGGTGATGGTCACCCGGTCGAGCGCGGGATCGCTGGTGGCGGTTCGATTCACCGTCACGCTCCAGTTCCGCCCCAGCATGTCGACCGTTTCCCCATCCGCCTCCGGCGTCCCCACTTCCAGATCGGCCAGCCGGTTTTCGGCGACCCACATCGCGATCGCGCGTCGTTCGACGCCACGGGTCGAATCGATGTGCTGCTCGACCGCGCCGATCAGCCCTACCGTGGCGATCGCCAGTACCGCCAGCGCCACCATCGCCTCGATCAAAGAAAAGCCGGATTCGCTAAGATCCTCCCCGCTCCGCGGGGAGGGGGACCATGCGCAGCATGGTGGAGGGGGAGGGCGGCGCAACGCAACGGCAGCGTATGCGGCGACGCCCCTCCACCAGCCTGCGGCTGGTCCCCCTCCCCGCACAGCGGGGAGGATCTTCATTTCAGCACCTTTGTCGCGCGGGCGGTGATGCCGTCATATTGCACCCGCCAGGTCTGATCGCCGCCGGTCACGGTCGCGCCCAGTGGCTGGCCGGTGCCGTCGACGCCCAGGATCACCGGCGGCGCGGTGTCGAGTGCCATCACCATCCCGCCGGGCAGGGTATGGAACGCCAGCGCATCGTCGGTGATCGGGGTCAGCCCCTTTGCCCCCACCCGCGCAAAGCCATAGCCGTGCGTGTCGGTGGTGAGCGCGATCAGCCGGTCGCCGAGCATGGCGTCGTCCGCCGCCGCCTGCAGCCGGACGGCGAGGCGACGCGCCTCCGTCTCGACATTGGGCGCGCGGGTGGCGGCACCGATGCCGAGGCTGACCGCACCTGCCGCCACGCCAATGATGGCGAGGACGATCAGCATCTCGATCAGGGTCATGCCGGATTGGGCGTGACGATGGGCGGCGGTGTGGATCAGCGCGCCGACCCGTCGATATCGGCGTCGAGGCCCTCGCCGCCGGGCTTGCCGTCCTTGCCGAGCGACTTGATCGCGAATCGACCGCCGGTCGATTCGTAGACGTACGGATTGCCCCACGGGTCCTGCGGCATCTGCGACAGATAGCCGTCGGGCGGGTAGGCGCCCGGCACCGGCAGCTGGGTCGGTTTCTCGACCAGCGCCTTCAGCCCCTGCGTCGTCGTCGGATAGTCGCCATTGTCCAGCCGGTACATTTTCAGCGCGCCGGAGATCGACTTGATATCGGTGCCCGCCGTCGTCACCCGCGCCTGATCGGGGCGGTTGATGACGTTGGGCACGATCAGCGCGGCAACCAGCGCGATGATCGCCAGCACGACGATCATTTCGACCAATGTCAGGCCGGCCTGGTTGTCAGGGACAGAAACCTTGCGGGCGGCGGGGTTCGCGGCCAAGGTGTCACGAAACTTTCGGAATAAGATGCGCATCCACGCCCCAATGCGTCCACACGATGAAGCCATTGTGACAATCGAACCCGCCCCCGCCGGTCCGGCCGCCGGCGTGTGGGCTGTCGCGGGCGGCGAAGCCATCTTAGTCGATGGGACGGTCGCGGCAACAACCTTGCTCGTGCCGTCCGAATCGGTCCTTCTGCTGAGCGTCGACCTGCCGCTGCCCAGCCGGGCCAAACGGCTGGCGGCCTTGCCCTTTGCGGTCGAGGACCGGATCGCCGATCCGCTGGACGCGGTGCATCTGGCGCTGGGCGATGCGGTCGGTGATCGGCGCTATCTGGTGGCGGTCGTCCGGCATGGCGTGATGGCGGAATGGATCGGCATTGCCGAGGCTGCCGGGATCGGTACGGCAGCGTTCCTCCCCGATGCGCTGGTGCTGCCGGTGCCGGTCGAGGGGTGGAGCGTCGAGGTCGACGGTGGTCGCGCGCTGGTTCGCGCCGCCGACGGTACCGGATTCGCGTTGCCGCTGGCCATGCTGGCGGCGGCATGGGAGGCGGCGGGGCGGCCGAAGGTGGCGGCGTCGGGCGATCCGCTGCCCGAAGCGATGGCGGGCGACGGCGTGGCATTTCCGCCCGCCGCGCTCACCGATCGCGTGGCGGCGGCACCGATCGACCTGCGGCAGGGGGCTTATGCCCGCCGCCGCACGGCGTGGCCCAGCACTACGCGCAAGGTTGCGATGATCCTCGGCATTGCCGCGCTGGCGCATGGCGTGATCGCGGTGGCCGATACGCTGATGCTGCAACGCATTGCCGAGCGTCGCTATGACTCGCTGCAACAGCTGGTCGCGACGACTGCGCCGGCGGTGCCGACCGGGGGCGCCGATTTCATGGTGCGGGTCGCCGACCTGCTGCCGCGCCCGACCGGGACCAACCGCTTCGTGCCGTTGCTGTCGCGCGTCGGCGGGGCGCTCAGCCCGATCGGGCCGGTATTGGTGGTGCGGACGATGACCTTTGAGGGAAATGCGCTGACCATCGACTGCGAATCGCCCGAGACGGGCATGGCCGACCGGGTGCGCGCGGCACTGTCGGCGGCGGGGGTCGCGGCGCAGGTCGTGGCGGCACCGGGCGGAACGCTCCGCATTGTGGCGCGCGGCGCATGATCGTCCTGCTGAAACGTAACGCCCGGATCGAGGCGGCGCTGGGCCGCTTCGACAGCTGGTGGCAGGGGCTGACCACGCGTGAGCGGGTGCTGGTCGGGACCTTGGCTGCGCTGCTCGTCGGGGTGGTGCTGGTGTACGGCGTGGTGAAGCCGGTGCAGGCGGCGCGGGCACAGGCGCGCGCCGACATTCGCCAGGCCGAGACGCTGATGGCGCGGGTGCGCGCCGCCGGGCGGCTGGAGGCGGCACCGCAGACGATCGCCGCCGGGCCGCCGCAGTCGGTGATCGGGTCGACCGCCGCGACCGCCGGCTTGCAGCCGACCATTGCGGAGGCAAATGGCGCGATCACCGCGACGCTGACCGACGCGCCCTATCCGGCGGTGGTGACGTGGCTGAGTTCGGTCGCATCGACCAGCACGATCGGCGTGCGGCGGGTGGCGATGCAGCGCGGCGCCACGTCGGGCCGGGTCAACGCGACCGTGGAGTTCCAGCCATGACCGACACGCTGCTCCATGCCGAACCGGTGCGCCTGCCCTATGGCTATGCGCGCAAGGGCGGCGTGCTCATCCGGCTGGGCAAGGGCGGCATGGAGTGCGTCCACCGCGCGGACGCGACGCTGGACGCGATGCTGGAGGTGCAGCGGGTGGCACCCGGCGTGCCCTTCGTCGCGCTGGAGGATGGCGCGTTCGATGCGGCGTTGCAGGCAAGCTATGGTGGCAGCGCATCGACCGCCGCCGATATCGAACTGGCCGAAACCGACCTCGCGGCGCTGGCCGACAGTGCGGCGGCGGTCGACGACCTGCTCGACGCGCGCGACGATTCGCCGGTCATCCGCCTGATCAACGCGCTGTTGCTGGAGGCGATCAAGGAGGGCGCGTCCGACGTCCATGTCGAGACGCAGGAAAAGCGCCTCGTCGTCCGCTTCCGCATCGACGGCGTGCTGCGCGACATCGTCGAGCCGCCGCGCGCGCTCGCCCCGCTGCTGGTCAGCCGGATCAAGGTCATGGCGAAGCTCGACATCGCCGAGCGCCGCACGCCGCAGGACGGGCGCGTGACGCTGCGCATCGGTGGGCATGACGTCGATGCGCGCGTGTCGACCATGCCGACCCAGCATGGCGAGCGGGTGGTGCTGCGGTTGCTGGAGCGTGGCGGCATGATGCTCGACCTTGCCGGTCTGGGCATGTCGGAGCGCGACGAGGCGGTGTTCGCCCGGTTGTTGGAGCGGCCGCACGGGCTGTTGCTGGTCACCGGGCCGACCGGATCGGGCAAGACCACGACGCTCTACACCGCGCTGACCCGGCTGAACGATCGTCGGCGCAACGTGATGACGGTCGAGGACCCGATCGAGTACGAACTAGCCGGCATCGCCCAGACGCAGGTCAATCCGCGAACCGACATGACGTTTGCACGCGGGCTGCGCGCGATCCTGCGGCAGGACCCCGACGTCATCATGGTCGGCGAAATCCGCGACCAGGAAACGGCGCAGACCGCGGTCCGGTCTTCGATGACCGGGCATTTCGTGCTGTCGACGCTGCACACCAACACCGCGATCGGATCGGTCACGCGGCTGATCGACATGGGGGTCGAGCGCTATCTGCTTAGCCCCATGCTGGTTGGGCTGGTTGCGCAGCGGCTGGTGCGGCGGTTGTGCGTCGAGTGCCGGTGGCAGGATCGGTCGACCGAGGCGGACAGCGTGCTGCTGGGCGGGGCGATCAAGCCCGGCAAGAAGATCTGGCGCAAGGGCGGGTGCGAGGCGTGTCATAACGAGGGCTATCGCGGGCGGGCCGGGCTGTACGAGGTCGTGGCGGTCGATGACCGGTTGCAGGCGATGATCCACAACGGTGTGGCCGAGGCGGAGCTGGAGCGGGCGGCGCGGGTGAGCAATCCGGCGTTGCTGGACGACGGCGTGGCGAAGGTGAAGGCCGGGGTGACCACCGTCGAGGAGGTCGCGCGGGTCGTGCGGGACGAGGGGTGACCGACCTCTCCTTTAATTCCCCCCGTTCGGTTCGAGCAGCTTCGAGCCTGTCGAGAAGCTTCTGTCGAGAACTGCCTGCCCGGGGAGAGGCGTTCTCGATACGCGCTCTCGACAAGCTCGATCGCTACTCGAACCGAACGGATTGGGCTGGGATGGGGTGGGGGCTGCCATGACCGCCTACACCTACCGCGCCGCATCCCGCACCGGCGCGACCGTCAAGGGTGTGATCGAAGCGTCCAGCCCGGCCGCCGCCCGCGCGGCGCTTCGCGAACGCGGCGAACTCCCGCTGTCGGTCGAGGAAGCCGCCGAAAAGGGCCCGAAGCTCGGCAGTATCCAGCTCCCCCGCCTGTTCCGGCGCGGGGTGTCGGCCAAGGCGCTGGCGACGATGACGCGGCAGATCGCAACGCTGGTCGGGTCGGACATCTCGATCGAGGAATCGCTGCGCATCGTCGCCGGACAGGCCGACAATGCCGCGGTCAACGCGCTGTTGCTCGACGTGCGCGCCGCGATCCTCGACGGACGCAGTTTCGCGCAGGGGCTGGCGCGGCATCCCAAGGCGTTTCCGGAGTTTTATCGCGCGTCGGTAGCGGCGGGGGAACAGTCGGGGCGGTTGCCCGACGTGCTCAACCACCTCGCCAATTTCGTCGAGACGCGGCAGGCCAATGGCCAGAAGATGCAGCTGGCGCTGCTGTATCCGGCGCTGCTAGCGACGGTCAGCTTCGGCATGATGGTGCTGCTGATGGTCTATGTCGTGCCCGATATCGTGCGCGTGTTCGTGTCGCGCGGGGCGGAACTGCCGTTCTTGACGCGCGCGCTGATCGCCTTGTCGGCGTTTATCCAAAGCTATGGGCTGTACGTCGCGGTCGGGGCGCTGGTGCTGTTCCTGGTCGGTGCGCGCTGGCTGAAGGTGCCGGGCAACCGGCTGCGGGTCGACCGGCGGCTGGCGACGCGGGCGCCGTTCCGCCGGTTCAGCCGCCAGCATAACGCCGCGCGCTTCGCCGGCAGCCTCGCGACGCTGGTCGGCAGCGCGGTGCCGCTGGTCGAGGCGCTGCACGCCGCCGCCGCCGTCACCCCCAACCGCTTTGTCCGCGACAAGGCGCTGACCGTCGCGGCGCGGGTGCGCGAGGGATTGTCGTTGCGCGCGGCGATGGGGGAGGCGGAGATTTTTCCGTCGATGCTGGTCGCGATCGTCGCCTCGGGCGAGACGTCGGGGCGGCTCGCCCCCGCGCTCGACCGTGCGTCGGGCGAACTGGAGCGGGAGCTGGACGCGCTGGTCGCGACGCTGGTCGCGCTGGTCGAGCCGATGGTCCTGCTGCTGATGGGTGGGCTGGTGCTGATGATGGTGCTGGCGATCCTGTTGCCGATCATCAACCTGAATAACCTGGTTTCGATCTAGGGGGCACGTCCCTCCCGTTCGTGCTGAGTAGGGATTGAGCTTGTCGAAAGCCCGTATCGAGGCATCCGCGGCGGTCCTTCGATACGCCGCTTCGACAGGCTTAGCGGCTACTCAGGACGAACGGCTTGGGCTAGTACCGCAACGATTAGCTTGTCCGAGGAACACCCATGACCGACCTCGCCCGCATCGTCGCCGAGGTGACGGAGGAGATCACCGCCAACGCCGTCGAGATCGAGGCGGCGGCGGATGCGGGGCTGGATTATCCGCCCGACTGGTTCGGCATGGCGGTGGCGACCGCCGATGGACAACTCCACCATGGCGGCTATTCGCACATCCGCTTTCCGATCCAGAGCATCGCCAAGGTCTTTGCATTGGAACTGGCGCTGGAGGCGTGCGGCGACCAAGTGTTCAAGCGGGTCGGGCGCGAACCGTCGGGCGATCCGTTCAATTCGATCGTCGACCTCGAACGCAACAAGGGTGTGCCGCGCAACCCGTTCATCAACGCCGGTGCGCTGGTGGTGTGCGACATCCTGGTCGAGCACAAGGGCGACGATGCGTCGGCGCGGGCGGTGGTGGAGTTTGTACGCGAGCAGGCCGGGCTGGAGCAGGTCATCCTGAACGACGATGTGCTCGACAGCGGGCGCAAGGGCGGGAACCTGAACCGCGCGATGATGAGCTTTGCCAAGCATCACGGCAATCTGCACAGCGATATCGACGAGGTGATGGAAGCCTATGTCCATCAATGCGCGATCGAGCTGAGCGCGCAATCGCTGGCGAAGGCCGGGCTGTTCCTGACCCGCACCGCACGGACGGGCGATCGCGAGGGCGACGCGCGGGCGCAGCGGACGCGGCGGTTGCTGTCGTTGATGACGACCAGCGGGCAATATGACGGGTCGGGCGACTTCGCGTACCGGGTGGGCTTGCCGGCCAAGAGCGGGGTGGGGGGCGGCAT
Organism: Sphingomonas sp. Leaf23; assembly: GCF_001421585.1. NCBI lineage: Bacteria > Pseudomonadati > Pseudomonadota > Alphaproteobacteria > Sphingomonadales > Sphingomonadaceae > Sphingomonas > Sphingomonas sp. Leaf23. The sequence goes on from NZ_LMKR01000002.1 coordinate 862,787, forward strand.
CCTGGCGATCGTGCCGCAGGTCGCATCGATCGCGGTGTGGTCGAACAATCTCGACCGGCATGGAAATTCTATTCTGGGGGTCCGGGCGCTGGAATTGCTGGCGGACAAGGCGGATTGGTCGGTGTTCGGGTAGGGACTGTCAGCCCCTCTATCACTCTCCTACCCGTTTGCTTCGAGTGGATGTTCGAGCTTGTCGAGAACAGTAATCGAGAAGGGGTTGCCACAAACTAAGGCGTTCTCGACGGACGCTTCTCGACATGCTCGAAGCTGCTCGAACCGAACGGAGTGGGTGGGGCCGAACGGGCCGGGCGGGGTGTCAGCTCCCCGACGCCGGCCCCAGCAAATCGAGCACGGCCGCCGTCATCGCGATCGTCCCTGTCACGATCGACGGCTCCGGCGCGACCTTGAACAGCGGCGAATGGTGCGACGGGATCGCCGGGCCGCCATTTTTCGCTGCGACGATATCCGCCATCGGCGTGCCGCCGACCGCGAAATAATAGCCTTTCACCTTGCTGTCGGGCTGGACGAGGTAGGCGAAGTCCTCCGCGCCCATGCCGGTCTGTTCGAACGGCACGACATTCTTCGGCCCCAGCGTCGTCGCCATCACTGCGTTGAGGCGGCGGGCGAGCGGGGCGTCGTTGATCGTCGTCGGCGTGCCCTCGATCACCTTGGCGGTCGGCATCTTGTCGGCGGGCATGCCGTTCAGCGTGCCGATGCCGGTGGTCACCCGCTGGATGCCGTCGAGCAGCTGCTTGCGCGTCGCTTCGTCATTGGCGCGGACGGTAACCTGCAACTTGGCCATGTCGCTGATGATGTTGTGCTTGAGACCGGCATGGAACGATCCGACGGTGATGACGCCGGGGTCGAGCGGCTGGCGTTCGCGGCTGATGAGTCCCTGTAGCGCGATCACCAGCTGCGACGCCATGTACACCGGGTCCTTGCCCGCATGCGGGCTGGCGCCATGCGCACCGATGCCGGGGACGTCGATATCGACCGAGTCCGACGACGAATACTGGATGCCCTCCGACGCGGACACCATGCCGGCGGGCAGGCCGGCGGCGACGTGGAAGGCGAGCGCATAATCGGGCTTGGGGAAGCGGCTGTAGAGACCGTCGGCGATCATCGCCTTCGCGCCCCCGACGCGTTCCTCGGCCGGCTGGACGATGAAGACGATCGTCCCCTTCCACCGGTCCTTCAGCGCCGCCAGCCGGCGGGCGGTACCGACCATTGCGGTGATGTGGGTGTCGTGGCCGCAGGCGTGCATCACCGGCGCCTCGACGCCATCGACGCCGACCTGGCGCGCCTTGCTGGCATTGGGCAGGCCGGACTTTTCCTCGACCGGCAGGCCGTCCATGTCGGCGCGGACCAGCACGGTCGGACCCGCGCCGTTCTTCAGCACGCCGACGACCCCCGTCCCGCCGACCCCCGTGGTGACCTGCATGCCGGGCACCTTGCGCAGTTCGGTCGCCATGCGCTCGGCGGTCTTGACCTCCTTGAACGACAATTCGGGGTTGCGGTGGAACCAGTCCCACATCTGGCCCAGCGACGCGCCGTAATCGGCGCGGACGGCGGGCGCCCAGTCGGGTTCGGCCATGGCCGGTGTCGCGGCCAGCAGGCAGGCGGCGGTGGCGATCAGTGTGCGCATCGAATGTCCCCTTTGACCCCCAAGCTATCGGCTTTCGCAGAAGTGTCGAGGGTCGATGTTGCCGTCCCGTTCCGCGTCACCCATATTCGCACGCATGGCGATCATGATCCGCACCGACCTGTCCGAACCCGAAACCGGACAGACCTTCGTACCCCATCGCCCGGCGCGCCCGGCGAAGGTGGATGCGGGCAAACGCTTCGTCATCAAGTCCGATTACGAACCCGCCGGCGACCAGCCGACCGCGATCCGCGAACTGGTCGCGGCGGCCAGGGCGGGGGAAAAGGATCAGGTGCTGCTGGGCGTCACCGGCTCGGGCAAGACGTTCACCATGGCCAAGACCATCGAGGAATTGCAGCGCCCCGCGCTGATCCTCGCGCCCAACAAGATCCTCGCCGCGCAGTTGTACGGCGAAATGAAGTCGTTCTTTCCCGACAATGCCGTCGAATACTTCGTCAGCTATTATGATTATTACCAGCCCGAGGCCTATGTGCCGCGGTCGGACACCTATATCGAGAAGGAAAGCTCGACCAACGAGGCGATCGACCGGATGCGGCATTCGGCCACCCGGTCGCTGCTGGAGCGCGATGACGTCATCATCGTCGCATCGGTGTCGTGCCTGTACGGTATCGGGTCGGTCGAAACCTATTCGGCGATGATTTTCGATCTCAAGAAAGGCGATGTCGTCGACCAGCGCGAGATCGTGCGCAAGCTGGTCGCGTTGCAGTACAAGCGCAACGACATGGCGTTTCAGCGCGGCAATTTCCGGGTGCGCGGCGACAGCCTCGAGCTGTTCCCGTCGCACTATGAGGACAGCGCGTGGCGCATCACCTTTTTCGGTGACGATATCGAGGAGATTACTGAGTTCGATCCGCTGACGGGCAAGAAGATCGCGAACCTCAATTCGATCCGCGTCTATGCGAACTCGCACTATGTGACGCCGGGGCCGACGCTGAAACAGGCGGGCGAGGCGATCAAGCACGAGCTGGCCGAGCGGCTGAAGGAACTGGTGATGGAGGGCAAGCTGCTGGAGGCGCAGCGGCTGGAACAGCGCACCAATTTCGACCTCGAAATGATAGCCGCCACCGGTTCGTGCGCGGGGATCGAGAATTACAGCCGCTTCCTGACCGGCCGCCTGCCCGGTGAGCCGCCGCCCACGCTGTTCGAATATCTGCCTGAAAACGCGTTGCTGTTCGTCGATGAAAGCCACCAGACGATCGGCCAGATCAACGGCATGTCGCGGGGCGACCATCGCCGCAAGATCACGCTGGCCGAGTACGGTTTCCGCTTGCCCAGCGCGATCGACAATCGGCCGCTGCGCTTCAACGAATGGGACGCGATGCGGCCGCAGACGGTGTGCGTGTCGGCGACGCCGGGCGGCTGGGAAATGGAGCAGACCGGCGGCGTGTTCAGCGAACAGGTCATCCGCCCGACTGGCCTCATCGATCCGCCGATCACGATCCGACCGGTCGAGGAACAGGTCGACGACCTGATCCACGAGGCGAAGGAAACGGCGAAGAACGGCTATCGCACGCTCGTCACGACGCTGACCAAGCGCATGGCCGAGGATCTGACCGAGTTCATGCACGAGGCCGGCCTGAAGGTCCGTTACATGCACTCGGACGTCGAGACACTGGAGCGCATCGAGCTGATCCGCGACCTGCGCATGGGCGTGTATGACGTGCTGGTCGGCATCAACCTGCTGCGCGAGGGGCTGGACATTCCCGAATGCGGGCTGGTCGCGATCCTCGATGCCGACAAGGAAGGGTTCCTCCGCTCCGAAACCTCGCTGATCCAGACGATCGGCCGCGCCGCGCGCAACGTCGACGGGCGGGTGATCCTCTATGCCGACCGCATGACCGGCAGCATGGAGCGCGCCATCGCCGAAACCGACCGCCGCCGCGAGAAGCAGCGCGAATATAACGAGGCGCACGGCATCACGCCGACGACGATCAAGCGCCAGATCGGCGACATCATTGCCGACGTCGCATCGCGCGATCAGGTGACCGTCGAGATCGACGAGGACGGCCCGCGCCACATGGTCGGCCACAATCTGCGGTCGTATATCGAAAGCCTCGAAAAGCAGATGCGCGAGGCGGCGGCGAACCTGGAATTCGAAACCGCCGGGCGGCTGCGCGACGAAATCCGTTCGCTGGAGAACGAGGAGCTGGGCCTGCCGGCGAGCGAGCACAAGGCGCCGATCATGGGCCGTTCGAACGAGGGCAAGCCCGGCACGCGCAAGACGCGCTATGGCAAGCAGAAGGCGATGCGGATGGCCGGCGGCGGGGCGCGGGGGCGGTAGGCAGGCCGACCTCCCGCCTTCGCCGGAATGACGAGGGGGACGATTGGAACGTTGGACGGGCCCGATCCTCGGTTGAGGCTGCCGTCTGCATCGCCCATAAGGGCGGCATGCGTATCCTGTTCCCCCTCGCCACCGTCATCCTGCTGGCCGGGTGTGTACCGCCCGGTGCGCCGCCCGCGACCGAAGAGGTGCCGGCGCCCGCGCAACGTCCGGTGCCGACCCGCCCGATTCCCGTGGCACCGGTCGCCGACTGGCGCGACCTGCCGCGGACGCCGGGTGACTGGCAATATCGCGGGGTCGGCGGCGGATCGGCGGCGACCTATGGCGTGCGCGGTGCCGCGCCGCTGGCGACGCTGACCTGCGACCGTGCCGCCGGGCAGGTGACGATGTCGTTTGCCACCGCCCGCCCGAGCGCGGGCAGTGTCACGGTACGCACCACCAGCACGCAGCGGACGCTGACCCTCCAGCCGATGGCGGGCGGGGTCGGCGTGGCGCTGCCCGCCAGCGACCGGCTGCTCGATGCGATCGGGTTCAGCCGCGGGCGGTTCGTGGTCGAAGGGGCACCGGTCGGCCGGCTGGTGCTGCCCGCCTGGGCCGAGGTCCTGCGCGTGACCGAGGATTGCCGCCGCTGATGCGGGGGCGGGCGCTGGTCCTGCTGCTGGCGCTGGCGGGGTGTTCGAGCGAACCGCCGCCACCCGCGCCGGCGCCGGGCGTCACGCCGACTCCGTCGCCCACGCCTGTGCCCTCCCCGCGTCTGCGAAAGCCCGGCCAGTTGCCGACGCCCGAGCTAGATGGCGCGATGCCGCTCACGGGGAGTTGGTCGGGGAAACGCGACGCCGCGCTTTACACCGCCGACGGGCGAATCGCCTTTGCCCTTCGGTGCGACCGTCCCGCCCGCCACATCCTGTTGTCGCGCGGGGTTGCGGAGGGCGCATCGATCGCGCTGTTCACCGACGATGCCGCCGCGACCTTTCCGGCGCAGGTGGTCGACGGCGCGTTGGAAACGCCGGTGTCGACCGGACAGACCTTCCTCGACGCCCTTATGCGTGCGGACGTGATCGGTGTGGCTACCGGAAAGGGGCCGGTGCTGCGCATTCCGGGTGATCCGGCGATCGGCCAAGTCGTGCGGGGATGTCGTCCGGCGGGCCGCTGACTCGGGCGGGGCCGGGCTGCGGAGTATGGCCGGAACCGTACGCATTACAAGTCTTGTACGTGGCCGTCCGATGGCCCACCTTCTGCGTGCGCACCGGTCGGTGCGTAACGGCTTTAACTAGCGAAAGGAGGTGATCCGATGTCTCATGGTTCAGCAGTGGGTTCGGTTCAGTTCGTTCGGGAGACGCGCCGCTAACGCAGGTCGGTCGCGTGCGGGGGGTATCCTCCCCCAGTCAACGCCGTGACCCCATGCAAGCGGCTCGCATGGTCTCCCGGGCTGGAACTTCCGGCCGCTGACCATGCTTGAGGTCGTCAGGCGTCGAGAGACCCTGGCGGCCTCTTTCATATTCGGGGCATGCCGTCTTGGCGGCCGCGCTTATTTCGCCAGCACCCGGTGCCCGGCCGCCAGCGTGATCGCGACCAGCGAACCGCCGACGATATTGCCCGCCGTCACCAGCAGCAGATTGCCGAGCAGCGCCTCGACCGGCACCGCCGCCGGGTCCAGCCCCCATGCGATCGGCAGCAGCGTCATGTTCGCCACCGAATGTTCGAATCCGGCCGCGACGAACAAGGCGACAGGACCGATGACCGCGGCGATCTTGCCCGCGACGGTCTTGGCCCCGGTCGCCATCCAGACGGCAAGGCAGACGAGCATGTTGGCCAGCACGCCGGACGCCAGCAATTCGATCCAGTCCTTGGCGAGCTTGGTATGCGCGGTCTTGAGCGCGGCTTGTCCGACCGCGCCATCGATCGCATGCGGCGCGCCCGATGCCACGAACAGCGCGACGACGACCAGGCTGCCGACCAGATTGGCGACCCACACGATGCTCCAGTCGCGCAGCGTCTCCCCGATGCCCAGGCGGTGCTGGGCAGCGGGCAGGACCAGCATTGTGTTGCCGGTGAACAGCTGCGTGCCGGTCACCATCACCAGCATCAGCCCGACCGAAAAGGCGATGCCCGACAGCAATTGCGTCGCCCCGCCGGGTACCATCCCGGCCTGCGCCACCAGGTAGCCGATCGCGCCGAAACCGATCTGCGCCCCCGCCGCGATGCCCAGCAGGACCATCGCGCCGATCGGCGGGCTGGTCTTGGCAAGCATGGCGTCGTCCACGCTGTCGGCCAGCGTGTCGGCGGTCACATCGTCCTGCGCCATGGCATGTCCTCTCCCTGTTTCGGAGAGATAACGATCGGCCGCGTCGGCGGCTCCGGATCAGCGCAGCAGCGGTACCATGTCGATCACGCGGACATCGTGCATCTGGTGGAGATAGGCGTCGAGATACGGTTTGTGCGACACCCCGACCACGACCAGCGCGCGCCGGCCCGGCCGTTCGCCCAGCATGTCGCGGATATTCGCCGCCATGCGCAGGTTGCGGGTTTCCCAATAGCCGACATATTGCCGCCCGAACCGCTGGGGCGACGGCTCCTCCAGCGCGGCGCCGAAGTCGCTGGCGTAGATGATCGGTGCGATGTCGGGCGCGTTATAGGCGCGGTACAGCGTCAGCAGGCCGGGCCCGGTCGCCAGATCGCGCTCGGCCGCCTCGCTGAGGACGCGCCGTTTCGCCCCGGCGGGATTGTCCCACGCCTTCTGGATCGCCGCGCCGTACGGGGCTTCGTCCGCCTTCGCCATCATCCGGTCGGCGCTGTGGTCGTCCATCGCATAGACCCGCTCCAGCCCCAGCCGGGCGGCGAGGCGCGCGGCGATCATCAGGCTTTCGTCGCGCCTGGTTTCCAGCTTGGTCAGGCGTTCGACCAAAGCTGCATCCAGCCCGTCGCCCGCGCGGCGTTCGGCGGGGGGCAGGCGGAGCCACTGGACCAGCGCGGAGGCTTCCTCCCCGGCAGCGAGGAAGGTCGCCGACAGGCGACGGCGTTGCGCGGGGACGGGGGCGGTCGGCCAGTCGGCCAGCATCTTGTCGAACGCAGCCGTCGCCGCCGGCACGTCCAGCCCGGTCGCGGTACGGGCGGCGGTGGTGTCCGGGCAGTAGGACGACACGGTATCGGCATAACGATACGGGTAGCGGCGGAGTTCGTCGCACTGCGCGCCCGACAGCGCCTCGATCGCGATCGCCTGTGGCTGCCACGCGGCCAGCTTGTCGAGCAGCGGGCCGAGCGCTTCGGGGCGGAAGCTCTTGGGCAGTTGCGAGAGGTGGGTCGATCCGAGGACCGCGACCTCATTTGCCGGCCCCGATCGCGGACCCTTGTGCGCCGATGGATCGAAGGGCGGGCGATAGGTCTGGGCCGCTGCCGGCGCGGCGAGCAGCAGGAGTGTGAGCAGGATGCGGCGCATGGGTCCCCCTTGGTTTGCGGCAGGGTAGGGGGTGTGTGGCGGGTAGGGAAGGTGGCACCACGCCTACTTCCGTCGTCAGTCCGGACTTGATCCGGGCTGACCAGAAGGAGGGAGCGCCGTCCCCCAAAAAACGAAACCGCCGCCCGGTTGCCCGGACGGCGGCTCGTCAGTTCAGCGAAGACCCGAACGATCAGTCGTTCAGATACTCGCCCGCATCGGCGTCGGTGCCGGTGCCCGAGGGCACGACATCGGCCAGCGGGTCGTTGGCGCCTTGGCCGTCGCGGGGCGAACGGGCCAGTTCGGCGGCATGTTCTTCCTCAGCCGAATGCGGCGCGATGAAGCCCGACAGTGCCTTCTGCTGTACCCGCAGCGCCGCATCACGCGACGATGCCGCAACGCGCAGGCGGTTCATGCCGGCACCGGTGCCCGCCGGGATCAGGCGGCCGACGATGACGTTTTCCTTCAGGCCGTTCAGGCTGTCGATCTTGCCCTGTACCGATGCTTCGGTGAGGACGCGGGTCGTTTCCTGGAACGATGCGGCCGAGATGAAGCTGCGGGTCTGCAGCGATGCCTTGGTGATGCCGAGCAGCACCGGCTTGCCCTGTGCGGGGGCGAGCCCTGCGTCGAGCTTCGCGTTGGCTTCGTCCATCTCGTCACGATCGAGCTGTTCGCCGGCCAGCAGGGTGGTGTCGCCACCGTCGGTGATCTCGACCTTCTGCAGCATCTGACGAACGATCGTCTCGATGTGCTTGTCGTTGATCTTCACGCCCTGCAGTCGATAGACGCCCTGGATTTCGCTGACCAGATATTCGGCCAGCGGCTCGATGCCGAGCGTTTCCAGAATGTCGTGCGGGTTCGGCGAACCACCGATCAGGTTGTCGCCGCGCTTGACATAGTCGCCTTCCTGAACGTCGATCACCTTCGACTTCGGGATCAGATACTCGACGACATCGCCGCCATCCTCGGGCTGGATGCCGATCTTGCGCTTCGCCTTGTAATCCTTGCCGAAGATCACGCGGCCCGAGACCTTGGCGATGATCGCCGCCTCCTTCGGGATACGTGCCTCGAACAGCTCGGCGACGCGCGGCAGACCGCCGGTGATGTCGCGGGTCTTGGCCGATTCACGGGCGACACGGGCGAGAACGTCACCCGCCTGCACCTGTGCGCCGTCCTCGACCGACAGGGTTGCCCCCGGTGCCAGCATGTAGCGCGCGGCTTCGCCCGAGTTCGCATCGAGCAGGGTCATGCGCGGACGCAGATCCTCCTTCGACTTGGTCGTCGCGCGATATTCGATGATCTCGCGCTGGGCGATACCGGTCGCTTCGTCGACGCGCTCGGTGACGGTCTTGTTCTCGATCAGGTCGATGAACTTCACCGTACCGCCGGTTTCGGTGATGAGCGGCGCGGTGAACGGGTCCCACTCCGCCATGCGGTCGCCCTGCGAAACGATGTGGCCATCGTCGAACAGCACGTACGCACCGTAGGGGATGCGGTGGACCGACAGGTCGCGGCCGTCCATGTCGACGATCGCGATTTCGCCCGAACGGCTGAGCACCACGCGCCGGCCACGCTGATCCTCGATCAGGCGCAGGTCGCGGAACTCGACCGTGCCGTCGACCGGCGCTTCGAGGTTCGACTGTTCGTTCAGCTGCGCCGCACCACCGATGTGGAAGGTACGCATGGTCAGCTGCGTGCCCGGCTCACCGATCGACTGCGCCGCGATGACGCCGACGGCTTCGCCGATGTTCACCGGGGTACCGCGCGCCAGGTCACGGCCGTAGCAGGTGCCACAGACGCCGACCTTGGCTTCGCAGACCAGCGGCGAACGGATCTTCATCGCCTGGAGACCCAGTGATTCGATCTTGGCCACCATGGCTTCGTCGAGCAGCGTTCCGGTCGGGAACACGACTTCGCCGGTCTTCGGGTCCATCACGTCCTCTGCCGTGGTCCGGCCGAGGATGCGCTCGCCCAGCGACGCGATGGTCGCGCCGCCTTCGATGATCGAGCGCATTTCCAGCGCGCGCTGGGTACCGCAATCGTCCATGATGACGACGCAATCCTGCGACACGTCGACCAGACGGCGGGTCAGGTAGCCCGAGTTCGCCGTCTTGAGCGCCGTATCCGCCAGGCCCTTGCGGGCGCCGTGGGTCGAGTTGAAGTATTCAAGGACGGTCAGGCCTTCCTTGAAGTTTGATATGATCGGCGTTTCGATGATCTCGCCCGACGGCTTGGCCATCAGCCCGCGCATGCCGGCCAGCTGCTTGATCTGTGCCTGCGAACCGCGGGCACCCGAGTGGGCCATCATGTAGATCGAGTTGATCGGCTTTTCACGACCCTTGTCCGGGCCGTCCTCGTAGCGGCGAACCGCCTTGATCTCGTCCATCATGCTGGTCGCGACCTGATCGCCGCAACGGCTCCAGGCGTCGATCACCTTGTTGTACTTCTCCTGCTGCGTGATCAGGCCATCCTGATACTGCTGCTCGAAGTCCTTCACCTGGTCGCGGGTTTCGTCGACCAGCTTGTCCTTGTCCGGCGCGATCAGCATGTCGTCCTTGCCGAACGAGATGCCGGCCTTGAACGCGTGACGGAAGCCCAGCGCCATGATGGCATCGGCGAACAGCACGGTCTCCTTCTGACCGGTGTGGCGATACACCTCGTCGATGACGTCGCCGACATCCTTCTTGGTCAGCAGGCGGTTGACCGTTTCGAACGGCACCTTGTGCGACTTCGGCAGGGTTTCGCCCAGCAGCATGCGACCCGGCGTGGTCTCATAGCGCTTGAGATACTGGTTGCCCTGTTCGTCGGTCTGCGGAACGCGGCTGACGATCTTGGTGTGCAGCGTGACGGCACCGGCGTGGAGTGCCTGATGCACCTCCGCCATGTCGCCCAGCAGCATACCTTCGCCCGGCTCGTTCGTCTTTTCCATCGACAGATAATAGAGACCCAGCACCATGTCCTGCGACGGCACGATGATCGGCTTGCCGTTGGCGGGCGACAGGATGTTGTTGGTCGACATCATCAGGACGCGCGCTTCCAGCTGCGCTTCGAGCGACAGCGGAACGTGGACGGCCATCTGGTCGCCGTCGAAGTCGGCGTTGAATGCCGAGCAGACCAGCGGGTGCAGCTGGATCGCCTTGCCCTCGATCAGCACCGGCTCGAACGCCTGGATGCCCAGACGGTGGAGCGTCGGCGCGCGGTTCAGCATGACCGGGTGCTCGCGAATGACTTCGTCGAGGATGTCCCAGACTTCCTTGCGCTCCTTCTCGACCCACTTCTTGGCCTGCTTGAGCGTCATGCTCAGGCCCTTGGCGTCGAGGCGCGCATAAATGAACGGCTTGAACAGCTCGAGCGCCATCTTCTTCGGCAGGCCGCACTGATGCAGCTTGAGTTCCGGGCCGGTCACGATGACCGAACGACCCGAATAGTCGACGCGCTTGCCGAGCAGGTTCTGACGGAAGCGGCCCTGCTTGCCCTTCAGCATGTCGGACAGCGACTTCAGCGGACGCTTGTTGGCACCGGTGATCGTGCGGCCGCGACGGCCGTTGTCGAACAGCGCGTCGACCGCTTCCTGCAACATGCGCTTTTCGTTGCGGACGATGATGTCCGGCGCGCGCAGTTCCATGAGGCGCTTCAACCGGTTGTTGCGGTTGATGACGCGGCGGTACAGGTCGTTCAGGTCCGACGTCGCGAAGCGACCGCCGTCCAGCGGCACCAGCGGACGCAGTTCGGGCGGGATGACCGGCACGACGTCGAGGATCATCCACTCGGGACGATTGCCCGATTCGAGGAAGCTCTCGACGACCTTCAGCCGCTTGATGATCTTCTTGGGCTTCAGTTCCGACTTGGTGACGGCCAGCTCTTCGAGAAGGTCGCGCTTTTCGCCCTCGAGGTCGAGGTCGATCAGCATCTGCTTGACCGCTTCGGCACCGATCCCGGCCGAGAACGCGTCCTCGCCATACTGATCCTGCGCATCGAGCAGTTCGTCCTCGGTGAGAAGCTGATACTTCTCCAGCGCGGTCAGGCCCGGCTCGATCACGATGTACGATTCGAAGTACAGCACGCGCTCGAGCTGCTTCAACTGCATGTCGAGCAGCAGGCCGATGCGCGACGGCAGCGACTTCAGGAACCAGATGTGCGCGACCGGGGCGGCCAGTTCGATATGGCCCATCCGCTCACGGCGGACCTTCGACACCGTGACTTCGACACCGCACTTTTCGCAGACGATGCCCTTGTACTTCATGCGCTTGTACTTGCCGCACAGGCACTCGTAATCCTTGATCGGACCGAAGATGCGCGCGCAGAACAGGCCGTCACGTTCCGGCTTGAACGTGCGATAGTTGATCGTCTCGGGCTTCTTGATCTCGCCGAACGACCACGAGCGGATACGCTCCGGCGAGGCGATGCCGATCTGGATCTGGTCGAAGGTTTCCGGCTTGGCCACCGGGTTCGCGAAATTGGTCAGTTCGTTCATTTTGCTTTCCTCACGGAGAGGGAAAATCGTCGGGGCGGGAAGGGGGCGCCGCGTCGTTACCGGACGCGACGCCCATCCATTACTCCGCCGCCTCGGCCAGGCCGTCGTTCTCTTCGATGCTGCTCAACTCGATGTTGAGGCCGAGCGAACGCATTTCCTTGACCAGCACGTTGAAGCTCTCGGGGATGCCGGCCTCGAAGGTGTCGTCGCCCTTGACGATCGCTTCATAGACCTTGGTGCGGCCGACCACGTCGTCGGACTTCACCGTCAGCATTTCCTGGAGCGTGTAGGCAGCGCCGTACGCCTGGAGCGCCCACACTTCCATTTCCCCGAAGCGCTGGCCACCGAACTGCGCCTTACCACCCAGCGGCTGCTGGGTAACGAGCGAGTACGGCCCGATCGAACGCGCGTGGATCTTGTCGTCGACCAGGTGGTGCAGCTTCAGCATGTAGATGATGCCGACGGTGACCATCCGGTCGAACTGATCGCCGGTACGCCCGTCGAACAGCACCGACTGACCCGAGCTGTGCAGCCCGGCCAGTTCCAGCATGTCCGACACGTCGCTTTCGCGTGCGCCGTCGAACACCGGGGTCCCCATCGGCACGCCCGTGCTGATGTTCTGGACCAGCTCGGCCAGCTGCTCGTTCGAGCGGGTGTCGAGGTCCTCGGCATAGTGATCGCCGTAGATCTCCTTCAGGCGATCCTTGACCGCCGCCGGCATTTCGCCGCCGACCGCATCGGGGTTCGCCTCGCGCCAGTCGCGCAGCGACCGTGCGACCTGCATACCCAGGTTGCGCGCCGCCCAGCCAAGGTGCGTTTCGAAGATCTGACCGACGTTCATGCGCGACGGCACGCCCAGCGGGTTCAGCACCAGGTCGACCGGGGTACCGTCCTCGAGGAACGGCATGTCTTCCTGCGGCAGAATCCGCGAGATAACGCCCTTGTTGCCGTGACGGCCGGCCATCTTATCGCCCGGCTGCAGCTTGCGCTTCACCGCGACGAACACCTTGACCATCTTCAGCACGCCCGGCGGCAGCTCGTCACCGCGCTCCAGCTTCTCGCGGCGGTCGTGGAACTTGTCGGTGATACGCTTCACCGCCTCGTCATACTGCGCCTTGACGGCTTCGAGGTTGCCCTGCGCCGCATCGTCGGCGACGGCGAACCGCCACCATTCGTGCTTTTCGACGCTGTCGAGCAGGTCGCGGTCGATGACCACGCCCTTCTTGACGCCCTTGGGCGCGGCCGTCGCGGTCTGCCCTTCGAGCATTTCGCGCAGGCGCGACCAGGTGGCACGGTTGAGGATGCCGCGCTCGTCGTCCGAGTCCTTCTTCAGGCGCTCGATCTCCTCGCGCTCGATCGCCATCGCGCGCTCGTCCTTGTCGATGCCGTGACGGTTGAAGACGCGAACGTCGACAACCGTACCCGACACGCCCGGCGGCAGACGGAGCGAGGTGTCGCGCACGTCGCTGGCCTTTTCACCGAAGATCGCGCGAAGGAGCTTTTCCTCCGGCGTCATCGGCGATTCGCCCTTCGGCGTGATCTTGCCGGCGAGAATGTCGCCTGGCTCGACCTCAGCACCGATGTACACGATGCCCGCCTCGTCGAGGTTGCGCAGCGCTTCTTCACCCACGTTCGGAATGTCGCGGGTGATGTCTTCCGGCCCGAGCTTGGTGTCGCGGGCCATCACTTCGAACTCGTCGATGTGGATCGACGTGAACACGTCGTCCTTCACGATCCGCTCGCTGATGAGGATCGAGTCCTCGTAGTTGTACCCGTTCCACGGCATGAACGCGACGAGGGCGTTGCGGCCCAGCGCCAGCTCGCCGAACTCGGTCGACGGGCCGTCGGCGATGACTTCGCCGGCACGGACCACATCGCCCACCTTCACCAGCGGACGCTGGTTGATGCAGGTCGACTGGTTCGAACGCTGGAACTTCATCAACGTGTAGATGTCGACGCCGCTCTCCGCCGCATCGACCTCACCGGTCGCGCGGATGACGATGCGGGCCGCATCGACCTGATCGACGACGCCGGCGCGCTTGGCCGAGATCGCTGCGCCCGAATCGCGCGCCACGGTCTCTTCCATGCCGGTGCCGACGAACGGCGCTTCGGCCTTAACCAGCGGCACGGCCTGCCGCTGCATGTTCGAACCCATCAGCGCGCGGTTGGCGTCATCGTTTTCCAGGAACGGAATGAGCGAGGCGGCAACCGACACGAGCTGCTTGGGGCTGACGTCCATCAGCGTGACGTTTTCGGGCAGCGCCATCAGGAATTCGCCGGCCTGACGCGCGGACACCAGTTCCTCGGCGAAGCTGCCGTCTTCGTTCAGCGCAGCCGACGCCTGTGCGACGGTGTGCTTCTGCTCTTCCATCGCCGACAGGTACACGACCTCGTTCGACACCTTGCCGTCGATGATGCGACGATAGGGGGTCTCGATGAAGCCGTACTTGTTGACGCGGCTGAACGTCGCGAGGCTGTTGATCAGACCGATGTTCGGGCCTTCCGGCGTTTCGATCGGGCAGATACGGCCATAGTGGGTCGGGTGGACGTCGCGGACTTCGAAGCCGGCGCGCTCACGCGTCAGACCGCCCGGCCCGAGGGCCGAAACGCGACGCTTGTGGGTGACTTCCGACAGCGGGTTGGTCTGGTCCATGAACTGCGACAGCTGCGACGAGCCGAAGAATTCACGCACCGCGGCCACGGCGGGCTTCGCGTTGATGAGGTCGTTCGGCATGACCGTCGACACATCGACCGACGACATGCGCTCCTTGACCGCACGCTCCATGCGCAGCAGCCCGACGCGATACTGGTTTTCCAGCAGCTCGCCGACCGACCGCACGCGACGGTTGCCGAGGTTGTCGATGTCGTCGACTTCGCCCTTGCCGTCCTTCAGGTCGACCAGCGTCTTGACGACCGACAGGATGTCCTCGCTGCGCAGCGTGGTCACCGTGTCCGGCGCGTCGAGGTCGAGGCGCATGTTCAGCTTGACGCGGCCCACGGCCGACAGGTCGTAGCGCTCCGGATCGAAGAACAGGCCGGCGAACAGTGCTTCGGCGGTTTCCAGCGTCGGCGGCTCGCCGGGGCGCATCACGCGATAGATGTCGCTGAGCGCCTGTTCGCGCTCCTCGGCCTTGTCGACGTTCAGCGTGTTGCGGATCCACGGACCCGTCGACACGTGATCGATGTCGAGCAGTTCGATCCGCTCGATGCCAGCCTGGTCGAGCAGTTCGAGGTTCTCGGGCGAAACCTCGTCGCCGGCTTCGATATAGATCTGGCCGGTGGTTTCGTTGATGAGGTCATAGGCGCTGTAGCGGCCGAAGATTTCTTCGGTCGGAATCAGCAGGTCGGTCAGGCCGTCCTTGCCCGCCTTGTTCGCCAGGCGCGGCGAAATCTTGGTGCCGGCCGGGAACACGACTTCGCCGGTGTTCGCATCGACGATATCGAACGACGGCTTCTGACCACGCCAGTTTTCCGGCGCGTACGGGATGCGCCAGCCGCCTTCGCCACGGACGAAGGTCACGCGGTTGTAGAAGTGGTTGAGGATGTCCTCGCCGGTCATGCCCAGCGCATAGAGCAGCGACGTGACCGGCAGCTTGCGCTTGCGGTCGATGCGGACGTTCACGATGTCCTTCGCGTCGAATTCGAAATCGAGCCACGAACCGCGATACGGGATCACGCGGGCGGCGAAGAGATACTTGCCGCTGGCGTGGGTCTTGCCGCGGTCATGGTCGAACAGCACGCCCGGCGAGCGGTGCATCTGCGACACGATGACGCGTTCGGTGCCGTTGATGAAGAAGGTGCCGTTCTCGGTCATGAGCGGCATGTCGCCCATGTACACGTCCTGCTCCTTGATATCGAGGACGCTGCGGGCCTCGGTATCGGCGTCGACCTCGAACACGATCAGGCGGAGGGTAACGCGCATCGGCGCCGCATAGGTGATGCCGCGCTGACGGCATTCTTCCACGTCGAACTTGGGATCTTCCAGCTCGTACGTCACGAAATCCAGCTCGGCGGTGCCGGCGAAGTCGCGGATCGGGAAGACCGAGCGCAGCGTCTTTTCGAGGCCCGAGACATAGCCGATCGACGGGTCCGAACGCAGGAACTGTTCATAGCTCTCGCGCTGGACTTCGATCAGGTTCGGCATCTGCACCACTTCGTGGATGTCGCCGAACACCTTGCGGATGCGGCGCTTGTGCGTGCCGGTTGCGGTTGCCTTGGTCGCCATAGGGTCGTGGGCCTCGCTTACAGTCAAATCTCGTGCCCGGTGGCCACCGGGCTGGCGTGCGAACAGGACGACGAAAGCCGCGTCACCCACACGGGGCCGCAGCTGTTCGAGCGTCCTGGAATGGCGACAGGCCTATGCATGCAATGCGTTGCGCGACGACGCATTCTTTCCCGGTCCTGAAGCAAGCCGGTCCTATATAAGCCGGGGCAGGGGCTGTCAACGCGGCGCATCCGACGTTTCGGTTGGGCGCGCCGATGGCTCGCTTCGTCGTATATCGGCCCGTGACAGGCTGACGCGGACGCAAAAACCCCGGTTGAGGGGCGTCATGCAGTTCCAGCTTCCGCTCGCGGCCCTCGTCGCGATCCTCGCCGTGCCCGCCGCCGCGCAGCAGACGTCGCCCGGCGGGTCGATCCCGATCTACGACATCACGCCGCAACCGATGCCGACTCCGTCGCCGACGCCGAGCGCGACGCCGACCCCGCGGGTGACGCCTGCGCCAACGCCGCGCGCCATCGCGCCGGTGCCGCGTGCGACCGCCACGCCGGCCCCGCGTGCCACGGCGACCCCGGTCCCGCCGCGCCCGACCCCGACTCCGCGCGTACAGCCCGAAGCGGTGCCGGCGGCCGAGCCGACCTATGTCGGGCCGCCGGTCCTGCCCGAACCGACGCCCGCCCCGTCCGCGACCCCTTCGCCGGTCGCAACCGCGACCCCGGCGGCGATCGCGCCCGCGCCGGCCAACGACGATGCGCTGCCGTGGTGGGTGTGGTTCCTTGGCGGGATCGCGGTTGCCAGCGGCATTGCGTACGCGCTCGCCCGTCGCCGTCCGGCCGAAGTGCAATATGTCCCGGCGCCGCTGGAGCCTGCGCCGCCGGTCGTGCCGGAACCGACGCCGGTCGCTCCTGCGCCGAAGCCGGTGCGTCCGCCGGTCGCCCCGGTAACGCCGCCCGCACCGCCCCCTGCGCCGGTCGCGCCGACGCCGGGGCCGTTCCTCGAATTCCAGCTGGCCCCGCTCAAGGTCGGGCTGGAGGGCGACCGCGCGCTGCTCGATTTCGACCTGACCGTCGGCAACCCGGCATCGACCCCGGTCGCCGAGGTCCGCATCGCGACGCTGCTGATTACCGCCAACGCCCGGCAGGATGAGCAGATCGCCACCTTCTTCTCCGACGCCGACAAGCGCGGGCTGGAGCCGTTCCCGCTGGGGGCGGGGGAGCGCCGCCATCTGGAGGCGACGATGACCCTGCCGCGCGTGGCGGTGAACATCGTCGAGGCGAACGACCGCGCGTTCTTCGTGCCGATGATCGCGATCGATGCGCGCTATCGCTGGGAGGATGGCCGTGAATCGCGCACCACCGCCGCCTTCATGGTCGGCCCGGCCGCGCCGCAGGGGAAGCTGGCCCCGATCTTCGCCGATCGCGGCGACCGGATGGTCGACCGGCTGGAAGTGCGGTTGCACGGCCAGGTCCGCCGGACCTGATCTGCGTGTACTGCTTGCCGATAATCGATAAACGCGATAGTTTCGTGGTAACGGAGAGGGGGCGGCATGGCGCGGCGTGACCGGATATTGCGATTTACCGTCGTGGTGTTGCGCGTCCTGCTGGTCCTGAACATCGCCTTTGCCATCGCCTTCCTGTTGGGGGCGCTGGCGAGTTTTCCGTTCCACGCCCCACTGGCGGCGCGGATCGCGGCGAAATATCCGGCGGTCGACGTCGTACGGGTCGTCGGTGGCATTCGTGCCCTGCTGCTGCTGGGTGTCGTGGCGTCGGTGCCCGCGCACATCATCTTTTCGCGCCTGATCGCGATCATCGGTACCGTGCTGTCCGGCGAGACGTTCGCGTCGCCCAACGCGCGGCGGGTGCGGGCGATCGGGTGGGCGCTGCTTGCCATTCAATTGCTCGACGTACCGCTGCTGCTGATCGTGCCGAGCTTCGATGGGCTGGGGGTGCGGGTCGATGGATCGTCGATCTCGATCGGTGGCTGGCTGTCGGTGCTGGTCGCCTTCATCCTTGCCCGCGTATTCGCCGAAGGGGCGGCGCTCCGCGAAGACCTGGAAGGGACGGTCTGATGGCGGTGCTGGTCCGCCTCGACGAAGTATTGCAGGCCCGGCGCATGACGCTGACCGAACTGGCGCAGGCGGTGGATATCACGCTCGCCAACCTGTCGATCCTGAAGACGGGCAAGGCGCGTGCGATCCGGTTCACGACCCTCGACGCCATCTGTCGCGTGCTGGAATGCCAGCCGGGCGACATCCTGGTCCATGCGGCCGGTGCGCAGGATGAGGGCGAAGACTGACGCGCCGGCCCGCGATTACTGCGGTGGCGGGCCTTCCTCGGCATTCTCGACGGCGGCTCCGTCATCCGGACGGATCGCGAAGCGGACCCGTTCGATGCAACCGCTCGCGCCGGTCGGCGATGCCGGGCGCCGCGCGGATCGGACAACCTGCATCGCCTGCTGCCCGAAAGCCTCGGCCGGCTCGCTGGCCAGCACGCGGGTGTTCCCGATCTCACCCCAGGGTGCGACGTCGAACTGCACCACCGCCCATCCTTCGATCCGACGACGATTCCACGCCGGCGGATAGGTCAGGCGCGGGGGGTGTGCCCATCCTGCCGCCGGACATAGCGGTGTTGCGCCGAATTGGGCTTCGTCGGGCACGGGTGGCGCCGCCAATCGCAAGGCGTCGCGCCAATAGGGATAGAAGCAGCCCCGGCGCTTGCCGTCGACAAAGCGGGAACCGGCAGCGGCCTTGCGCGCGGCGGTATCGAGCGTGGGGTCAGCGGTCCCGCCGATCGTCCGCACGGCGACGGGGCGACCCTTCTTATCCAGATCATAGCTGGTCATCGACCATTGCCGTTCGCCCGGTCTGCCCGCGACCTTGCGGAAATCGGGGTAGGCGCGAAGCAGGGCTGCCGGTCGCGGCTGGCGCAGGCAATCGCTGTCGGCGGGGCTGATCCGCTCCCATCCCTCACGCGGCAACGGGCCATTGGTGGGGGCCAGCGAATAGGCCATCAGATCGGCGGGATCGGCCTTGGCCAACGGGAGCATCTGCTGCTGATAGTCGACGCGGCAATCCGTCCGGGGCGTGCCGGGCGCGAAGGTCGATGCGGCAAGGGTCGGGGCAATCTCCTCGCTGTTCGGAACATAGGACGCCCCGTCGGTCCGGATCGAAAGCGGACGCCCGCTGGCGTCGATCCGAAACCGCAGCGTTACCGGGCGGACATCGCCGGCGCCCCATCGCAGCGCAGGCGGAACGGCGGACAGATGGACCGGATCGACCGCGATATCGCCACAGCGGATCGGTCCCGGCGTCCACCGCGCCAGTTGCTGCGTGGGCAGGTCCGTCGCCTGGATCGGCAGGGGCACGTTGCTTGCCGCCAGAAGCAGCGCGAGCGAGGGGATCGACATGGCGGGCAGGATGACCGCACTTCGTGACGGGTGCAAGCAAGGCGGCTGCGGTCGTCCGGCCGGGGACGGGTTTCGCGAGCGGGCATGAAAAAAGGGGACAGTCCGGTGCGGACTGCCCCCTTTTTCTGGTCGAGCCGGGATGGAAGTGAATTCCATCCCGTCGGTCGGGCCTTGCGGCCCGCCGGCCGGCCTTGGTGGAGATGGCGGATCGTCGATCCGCCGTCCCACCTGCGGCTTACTTGACTTCGACGGTTGCGCCGGCGCCTTCGAGCTGCGCCTTGATCTTGGCGGCTTCGTCCTTGTTCACGCCTTCCTTGACGGCCTTCGGCGCGCCTTCGACGAGCGCCTTGGCTTCGGTCAGGCCGAGGCCGGTGATGGCGCGGACTTCCTTAATGACGTTGATCTTCTTGCCACCGTCGCCGGTGAGGATCACGTCGAACTCGGTCTGCTCTTCAGCAGCCGGGGCAGCGGCGCCGCCGCCAGCGGCCGGAGCGGCTGCAACGGCAGCAGCGGCCGAAACGCCCCACTTCTCTTCGAGCAGCTTCGACAGCTCGGCTGCTTCGAGGACGGTCAGCGCGCTCAGCTGTTCGACGATTGCGTTCAGGTCAGCCATGATATTCTCCGTAAATCAGATAGGGTTGTGTTAGTCGGAAGCGTGCCTTCAGGCCGCTTCCTTCTCCGCATATGCCGACAGCACGCGCGCGATCTGGGCCGCGGGTGCCTGCGTGATGGTGGCGATCTTCGTTGCCGGGGCAACGATGAGGCCGACCAGCTTGGCGCGCAGTTCGTCGAGCGAGGGCAGCGAGGCAAGAGCCTTCACGCCGTCCGCGTCGAGGATCTGGCCGCCCATGGCGCCGCCGACGATCTCGAGCTTGTCGTTCGTCTTGGCGAAGTCGTTGATGACCCGCGCCGCAGCGACGGGATCGGTCGACGTCGCCAGCGCCGTCGGGCCGGTCAGCAGGTCCGACAACACCGCGTACGGCGTGCCTTCGGCTGCGATCCGGGCAAGACGGTTCTTCGAGACCTTGTAGCTCGCGCCGGCTTCCCGCATCTTGTTGCGCAGATTCGTCGACTGGGCGACGGTCATGCCGAGGTTGCGGGTGACGACCACCACGCCGACCTCGTTGAAGGTGCGGTTCAGCTCGGCGACGGCTTCACTCTTCTGAGTGCGATCCATGCCGTTCTCCTTTACTGGGGCGTGTCCCGGCAGAACCGGCAAACGCCCGCGAACAATCCGCCCGTCGCAGGGTGCGACGACCGGGGCGAAAGTCCGTGAGGGGCATGGTCGCCATGCGGAGCCGTGCAGTGAGCAGCGGTCGCTTCATGGCCGGCCCGACGTGCCTCGGCACGCACGGGCGGAATAACACATTCCCCGTCTCGGCAGGACATTAAGCGGGAAACCCGCACCTGCTGTCTCGGACGGACGTCACACACAGGACGAATCCCCATGCGACGGCTGGCCGCGCGCTTACGCGGGTGGCCGAGGGGAGTCAAGCGTGCGAACCGGCTTGACCTTGGCCGTGCACGCTTCATTAGTCAGATAAATCTGGAGGGACCATGCCGCGCACGACGTTGGAAATCTGTATCGACAGTGCCGCCGGGGCCGATGCGGCGATCACAGGCGGCGCGGATCGGATCGAACTGTGCGGGGCGCTGTCGGTCGGCGGGTTGACGCCGCCGCCGGGACTGGTGGCGCTGGTGGTCGAGCGGGCGCGGGCGGCGGGCGTACGTGTCCATGCGATGGTCCGGCCGCGCGCGGGGGATTTTGCCTATGACGCACCCGAACTGGACACCGCCATCGCCGATGCCCGCGCACTAATCGCGGCCGGGGTCGATGGCCTCGTCTTCGGGGCGGTGCGGGACGGCGCGATCGATGGCGAGGCGACGGCACGGTGGCTGGCGGCGGTGCGGGGCCTGCGCGCCGATATCGACCTGACGCTGCACCGTGCGGTCGACCTGCTGGTCGATCCGGTCGCGGTGGTCGAACCGGCGGTGGCGCTGGGGTTCCACCGCATCCTGACCTCGGGCGGGGCCACCCGCGCGGTCGATGGGGTCGGGGTGATCCGGGCGATGCATGAACGGGCGGCGGGGCGGATCGTGGTGATGCCAGGATCGGGCGTCCGTCCCGAGAATACCGCGGCCTTGCTGGCGCAGACCGGGGCGGGGGAAATCCATGCCTCGGCCAGCGTGGCCGTGGTGCAGGACGATCCGCGCGTGATCGCGCTGGGCTTTGCCGGGCCGGGCCTCGCGCGAACCGATGCAACCGTCGTGCGCGCGCTGCGCGCCGCGATCGACGCCTGACAAGAGGGATATAGGACCATGATGCCGATCGATCGCCGGACCCTTCTTGCCGGAACTGCCGGCACGCTGGCGGCAGGTGCGCTGCCCCTGCCGGCGCACGCTGCGCGGGCCGAACCGAGCGGGCTGCTCCACGGCCTGTCGCCGCGCCCCGGCCTGCCCGAACGGCTGCCGGTCGAGGACCCGTCGCGCATCCTGCTGGCAAACGGCTGGCTGTTCCACGAAGGCGACATTGCCGCCCCGCTGCCGACGACGCATGACGAGACCTACACCAATGCCAAGGCGGGCAATGCGCGCGGCGCGGCGGCGATGGACTATGACGACACCGACTGGGCAGCGGTCAGCGTGCCGCATGACTGGGCATCGGCGCAGGGTTTTGTCGAGACGGCGAATGTCGCGCAAGGATACCGCCCGCGCGGGATCGGCTGGTATCGCCGCACGCTGCGGCTTGCGCCCGAGGATCGCGGCAGGAAGCTCGAGCTGCATTTCGGCGCGATCGCGACTGCCGCGACAATCTGGATCAACGGCAGCGTCGTAGCGCGCAATTTCTCGGGCTACAACGCGATCACCGTAGACCTGACCCCGTTCGCGCGGTTCGGCGACGAGCTGAACGTCATCGCGATCCGGGTCGATGCGACCGCGATGGAGGGGTGGTGGTATGAAGGCGCGGGCCTGTATCGCCACGTCTGGCTGGCGAAGCGGTCGCCGGTATCGATTGCGACCGATGGCGTGCATTGCGATCCGCGCCTCGGCAGCGACGGGCGCTGGCAGGTGCCGGTCACGGTCGCGCTGGAGAGCATCGCGCGGACGGCAGCGACGGCGACCGTGATGGTCGACCTGCTCGACCCCGCCGGCAAGGTGGTCGGCAGCGCGCGGGGGCAGGCGGAATTGTCGCCGCTAGGCGAGGGGCAGGTGGCGCTGTCGCTCCCCGTCGCCGATCCGCAGCGCTGGTCGATCGAGACGCCGACGCTCTACACCGTCCGCGTCGCCACCGATGCGCCGGGCGGGGGCGACGAACGCCGCATCGCCATCGGGTTCCGCACGATACGCTTCGATGCGCAAACCGGCTTCCTCCTCAACGAACGACCGGTAAAGCTGAAGGGCGTGTGCCTGCATCAGGACCATGCCGGGGTCGGCGTGGCGGTGCCAGACGCGCTGCTGGCGTGGCGGTTGCAACGGATGAAGGACACCGGCGTCAACGCCATCCGCTGTTCGCACAATGCGCAGGCCGACGCCTTCTACCAACTGTGTGACCGGATGGGGTTCGTCGTCATGGACGAGAACCGCATCTTCAATCCTGCGCCGGAGAATATGGCGCAACTGGAATGGCTGGTCCGCGCGCATCGCAACCATCCCAGCATCATCCTGTGGTCGGTCTTCAACGAGGAACCGATGCAGGGCACCGAAGCCGGCGTCGAGATGGTCCGGCGGATGGCCGCCCATGTCCACGCGCTGGACGACAGCCGCCCGGTGACGGCGGCGATGAACGGCAGCTTCTACGATCCCCAGAACGTGTCGAGCGTCGTCGATGTGATGGGGTTCAATTACTATCAGGGCGATTACGACAAGTTCCACGCGCTGAACCCGGGCAAGCCCAGCACGTCGTCGGAGGATACCAGCGCGTTCATGACGCGCGGGGCCTATGCGACCGACAAGGCGGCGCATGTGATGTCGTCGATGGATACCGAGGCGGCGCCGTGGGGTGCCACCCACCGGAACGCCTGGGCCGAGATCGCGAAGCGCCGCTTCATCGCGGGCGGGTTCGTGTGGACCGGGTTCGATTATCATGGCGAGCCGACGCCGTTCACCTGGCCGACCATCGCCAGCTTCTTCGGCATCCTCGACCTGTGCGGATTCCCCAAGACCGCCTATGATATTCACCGCGCGCACTGGATCGATAGCGAGCCGGTGGTCGGCATTGCGCCGCACTGGACGTGGCCGGGCAAGGAGGGGCAACCGGTCGAGTTGCTCGTCACCAGCAACGCCGAGCGGGTCCGCGTCGTGCTGAACGGGCGAATGGTCGGCGAACAGGCGGTCGACCGGATCATGGGCAACGCGTTCACCGTCCCCTATGCGCCGGGCAAGCTGGAGGCGATCGCGTTGAAGGGTGGGCGAGAGGTCGCGCGCGCGGTGCATGAAACGGCGGGACCCGCGGTCGCGCTGCGGCTGACCCCGGCGCGTACCGCAATGCTGGGCGATGGCGAGGATGTCGTGCCGGTGACGATCGATGCGGTCGATGCGAAGGGGCGGCACGTTCCGACCGCAAACCGCATGACCCGCTTCACGGTCGACGGCGCGACGCTGATCGGGGTCGGCAATGGCGATCCCAACAGCCATGAGAGCGAGAAGGCCCCTGCGCGGTCGCTGTTCAACGGCCTCGCGCAGATGATCGTGCAGGCGGGCGAGGGGCGCGGCAAGGTGACGATCGCGGCAAGCGCCGAGGGCCTGCGCCCGGCGCGACTGGTGATCGACCGGGTGGCGGCCACGCCGCGCGCGCAGGTTGCGGTGACGCCACCGGGCGCGTTCATCCTCGGCTGGCGACGGTCGAAATCGTTCGCGACCGCGCCCGATCCGGGCCTGACGCCGCCGGTCAACGACAATAACAGCTGGGACTTCACCCGCAGCGGCAGCGCCGCCGCGCCCGAAGCCGGGCCGTCGTTCCGCCTGTACCGCGCCACGCTGCCCGAACGGCGGCGGGTGATGGCGGAGGGCGGCATGGTCAGCTTTGCGCAGGTCGAGGGGCGGGCGAGCGTCTATATCGACGGTCGGCAGGCCGGAGCGAAGACCGACCCCGACGCCGGGCCGCTGGTGGTGCCGGTGCCCGCCGGGGCTAAGGTGGTGGCGGTGCTGATCGAGGCGGTACCGGGCGCGCGGTCGGGGATTACCGGGGCGGTTCGGCTGGCGCCGAAGGGGTAGGGGGCGACATCCCCTTACCCCTCCCCCCGTTCGGCTCGAACCTGCGCTCGAAGCAAACGGGGGGAGCTAGCTGCCCTATCGGAACGCGCCGATTTCCGCGACGGCGATCGCCGGGGCAGGCACCGCCGGCTGCGGGAAGGCGAAGCGCAGATAGCGGGCCGAGCGCGCGGCGGTGAACGGCAGGCGCTGGGTCGCGCGGGCATAGTTGATGTTGGGGAATTCGCCTTCGCCACCCGGCTTCCACGTCTTGCCGTCGACGCTGGTTTCCACGCGATATTTCATCGGCGGCGCGGCGTTCGGGTCGATGTGCCGCGTCGGGGTCAGGGTGAAGCCGGCGAGCTTTTCCGCGCGACCCATGTCGATGGTCAGCGACGCGGGCGCGGGGCTGGTCCACGCGGTGCGCGGGGATGCGTCGAGCAGGGCTTCGCCGCCGGGAGCGCTGGCGGCGGTCACCTTCCACCCTGCACGGTCGACGATGCTCGGATCGCTGACCTTCAGCGGCGGCAGGTCGATGGGGGCGACCGAGCGGAACAGCGCGAATTCGCGGATCGCCGGGCCGGCTTCGGCGGCGACGGTGCGGAAGCGGACGCGGCGCGGCGCGATCGGGGCGGGGAGGCGCACGAGGCGCTGCGGGCCGACCATGTCCTTTTCGGCGACCGTGGTCCACTGGTCGCCGCCGTCCGATACGTCGATGGCGAAGCGGGTGACACGGAGACCCAGCGGCAGCCATTCCTGCAACCGTACCGTGTCGAAGCTGCGGCCCGGCGGCAGGTCGAGGATGATGCTCGCATCCTTCGCATCCGCCGGGGCGAGCCAGAAGGTGTCGAGATTGCCGTCGTTGACGTTGCGGGCGGTGCTGCCGGTGTCGGCGCTGGCGGTGACGACCGCGCCGGCCGCCAGATCGTTGGCGAAGGTTGCGCGCAGGGCGTTGCCGAAGGCGGTCAGGCTGGCGACGTCGCGGTCGTGGATGCGGCCGCGGCGGTCGGGGGGCAGGTTGAGGTGGAAGGTCGTGCCATGGCCGACCGACTGATCGTACATCTCCATGATTTTGCTGGGGTTTTTAACCTGGGCGTCCTCGTCGGCGTGGTAGAACCAGCCCGGCCGGATCGAGACGTTGGTCTCCGCCGGCCACCACAGCGGCGCACCGCGCACGCCGGTGTTACCTTCGGCCTGGTCATAGGGGTGGTTCGGCATGGTCGGCCAGCAGGGGTCGGCGGCATGGCCGTCCTCGTTGCCGACCCAGCGAATGTCGGCACCCAGGGGATCGAAGGTGCAGGCATCGGGTTGCAGCTGGTGGACCAGCGCGATGATCGACGGCCAGTTATAATATTGAACCGCATCGATTTTCCGCGTCTCGCGCGCGCCGCCATAATAGCCGTCGCCACCGTTCGCTCCGTCGAACCACACCTCGAACAGCTTGCCATAGCGGGTGCACAATTCGGTAAGCTGCGCGCGGTAATAGGTGATGTAGCTGGGCGCGCCATAGTCCGCGCGATTGCGGTCCCAGGGTGACAGATACACGCCGAAGTTGATCCCGCCGCGCCGGCATGCCGCCTCCAGTTCGCCGACAATGTCGCCTTTGCCCCCTTTATAGGGCGAATTGCGGATGCAATGTTCGGTCAGCATCGTCGGCCACAGGCAGAAGCCGTCATGATGCTTGGCGGTCAGGATCAGGCCGGTAAGGCCGCCGGCCTTTGCCGCCGCGACGATCTGGTCGGGGTCGAAATCGGTCGGGTTGAACAGCTTGGGGTCTTCGTCGCCGTACCCCCATTCCTTGTCGGTGAAGGTGTTGATCGAGAAATGGATGAAGCCGTACTGACGATGGTCATGCCATTTCAGCTGGCGCGGCGAGGGCGTCGCCCCCCATGGTGCGGGCAGCGCGGTCGGGGCCGGGGTGATCGCGGCGCGCGGGGCGCAGGCGGCGGCACCGGCGATCAGGCTGCTGCCCATCAGGCTGCGGCGGGAAAGGGTCATTGCGATACTCCGGGTGCGTTTGATTCGGGAGACAGGGGTTCGGGGATCAGCCAGGCCTGCGCGATCTGATGACCGCGCCCGCCGCCGCCGATGCCGGCGGGGCGATGCCATTCGAGGGTCAGCGTACCGCTGGCAGTGAGGCTCTGCGGAATGGCGGTCTCGACCGTATCGCGGTCGCCGCTGCGCGGGCGGAAGGGGTGGAGTTCGACACCGTTACCGGTCAGTCGCATCGGCAACGCGTAATCCTCGCCCGCCCAGCGCGCGACCAGGCGGTAGCGGCGGTTCCGCTCCAGCCCCGTATAGCGCAGCCGCACCGGGGTTTCGTATAGCCCCTCGGCATAGCTCAGGTCCGCCATGCGCCAGCCCTGATCGGGCACATGATCGGCGACGCCGTCGATCGCGCTGTCCAGCGATTGCGGATCGGCGTCGAAGCCGGCCCCACGCACCAGATGCGGTTCGGCGGTCGGGTCGCCCAGATCGTCGTACAGCGCCATGTCGCGGGTGCGCCACGGATCGCCGATCACGGCCAGTCGGGCGGCGGCGTCGGGATGGGGCAGCGCGTCGGCAATGTCGGCCTCGACGGCGGTGCGGTCGTTCAGCTGGATGTCGGCGCGGTCGAGGTTCGCGCCGCGTTCCCAGTTCGATGCGCCATGGCGCGGCACCGACAGCTGCATCCGCGCCCGCGTCCACAGCCGGTCGGCAAGCGTGGTCAGGTCGGTGCGCAGCGACGCGACGATCGCCGGTTCGGGGCGGGCATAGGCAAAGCGCGCGGCGACGGCGGCGGCCTCCGCACCGGTCGCGGGCGCCTGTCGCAGCGTGTAGAGCGCCTCGGCCTGCGTGGCCTTGGCCGCGATCAGGCGATGGCGGACCAGCGCGTCATAGGTCGCGCGGTAGCGATAGAGGTCGATCCGCCAGTCGGCCCAGCGCGCCGGGCGGATGCCGTTCACCAGCGCCAGTGTCGCATCAATCCCGGCATTGGCCGACGGATCGCCGCGCCAATTACCCTCCAGCGCGGCCGGCACGGCGGCAAAGGCCCGGTCGCCGACGAACATCCGGGCATAGTCGTCGGCGATGTCGGCCAAGGGCGTGGCCGGGTTCCAGCCGAGGCGGAACCACTGGGTCACGTTCCAGTCGTCGTTCACGCCCTCGCTATAGGTTACGAAGCCGCGCGTGGCCGGGGCGAGGTATGCGAAGATGCGCTGGGTCGCGGCGGGGCGGGGGTTCACCGGCTCGCGCCCTTGCGTCAGTGCGAACGCCGGGTGCCAGTCGGGGATCGGGAATTGCGCGTGCATCGTGTGCGCGGTGTCGGGATAGGTTTCGATCGGGTAGCGGCCGGCGATGCGGCGGCGATGCTCGGCGATGCTGTCGCGCGTCTGCGGGCCGACGAAGATCGCGGTCAGCCAGCGCGGGTTCCGGGCCAGTTGCGCGTGGAAGGCGTCGAGGTCGGCGGCGTCGAACCCCTGGGTCGACAGCAGCACTTCCGCCTTCGCGAAACGCTGTCGCAGGGCCGCCGCGATGCGCTCCGCGACCGGGAACAGTCGGTCGGGCGCGGTATGGCCGGGATCGCCGCCGGGGATGTAGAGCGCGTCGAGCGCGGGAAGCTTCGCGGCCAGCGTGGTGAAGTCGGCGACTTCGGCATCGGCGCTGCCGGGCTTTTCATAGTCGCGCAGCAGCGGATAGAAGAGCGCGACGTCGATCCCCAGCCGGTGCGTCGCCTGCGCGATCGCGATCAGCGTTTCGGTGGCGGGCAGGGGTGAGAGCGGCGAGGTGGCGGCATCGTCCGACACGGGTGCCACGAACTGGATGCGGTTGCCGCCCAGCAGCGCGAAATCCTCGATCCGGCGCGTCAGCATGGGCAGGTCCCAGGCGTCATAGCTGTTGTTCTTGGCGCGGTAGCCGATCTGGGTCCCGCGGATCGCCATCGCCGGGGCTTCGGTGACATGGGCCGGGGCGGTGAGGGTGAGGTTGTCGAGGTGGCGCAGCAGGTAGCCGGCGGCGAACAGGCGCGCGCGGGTGGTCGCGGCGCGGATGGTGATGGTGCGGGCGGTGGTGTCGATCGCGAAGGCTTCGGGGGCAAGGCGGGCGGGGGTGAAGCGGATGGTGACCGCTGCCCCCCCGTCATTCCGGCGAAGGCCGGAATCCATTGTGTCGGGCGTTTTCGGCTCCGTCGCTGCCGTCTCCCCATCCGTGGATCCCGGCTTTCGCCGGGATGACGGAGGAGAGGGACACGCCGCCCCCCGCTCTGCCAGCCGTTCGCGCAGCACCTGCGCCGCCGGGTCGCTCCCGACGACGCACGCGGCATCCAGCGGCACCACGACCGGCGCGGCGGTGGCGAGGAGCGCGGCGAGGATCACCGCCTGCCCGGCCGATCCCCAGGCGCACGACCGAACGCCTTGTTCGGGGTCGCCGCCATCTCGAACACCAGCCGCCCGCCCTTGACCAGATCGGCGTGCGCGATCCAGCTCTTGGTCCACGGACGCCCGTTCCACGTCACGCTGCGGACATAGGGGCGGTCGGGGGCATTGCCGCGTGCCTCGACCACCAGCGTGCGACCACCACCGACCTGCACCGTCGCCCGGTCGAACAGGGGGGAGCCCAGCACATAGGTCGCGCTGACCGGATCGACGGGATAGAAGCCGAGCGCGGAGAGCAGGTACCACGCGCTCATCTGTCCGCAGTCGTCGTTGCCGATGATGCCGTCGGGGCGGTCGTGGTACATTTCGGTCAGCAGCCGGCGGACCATCGCCTGCGTCTTATACGGCGCACCGCAATAGGCATAGAGATAGGCGACGTGGTGGCTGGGTTCGTTGCCGTGGGCATATTGCCCGACCAGCCCGGAAATGTCGGGCGGCGCGTCGGCTGGCAGTTCGGAGGAAGCGTTGAACAGGCCGTCCAGCTTCGCTTCGAACGCGGCATCGCCGCCCATCGCCGCGATCAGGCCGGGGACGTCGTGCTGGTTGAGGAACGTCGCCTGCCAGCTGTTGCTCTCGGTATAGTCGCGCCACTTCTTCGAATGGCCGATGCCGTTCGGGGCAAAGGGTTCGGCCCAGCTGCCATCGGCGAGCCGCGCGCGCGCGAAGGTCAGTTTGGTATCGAACACGTTGCGCCAGTTGCCGGACCGCTTGCGCAACCGTGCGGCCCCGGCGGCATCGCCCGCGGCATCGGCGATGAACGCGCCGGCATAGTCGTCATACGCGAATTCCAGCGTCTTCGACACGCTTTCGAAGATGTGGTCGGCAGGCGCATAGCCCAGCTCGTCATAGGCCTGCAC
The DNA here is from genome assembly GCF_001421585.1 of Sphingomonas sp. Leaf23. Taxonomy (NCBI): domain Bacteria; kingdom Pseudomonadati; phylum Pseudomonadota; class Alphaproteobacteria; order Sphingomonadales; family Sphingomonadaceae; genus Sphingomonas; species Sphingomonas sp. Leaf23. The sequence goes on from NZ_LMKR01000002.1 coordinate 892,721, forward strand.
GCCGATGCTGTTGTCGAGGTTCGGCGTGGTCCAGTCGAACGACCGCTTCTTCACGCCCCCCCATGCGGCGGCATAGTCGGCGGCGACGCCCTTCGCCCGTGCCTCGGCCATCACCGGCACCGCGTGCCAGCCGATCATGCAGCCGGTTTCCACGCCCTGCAGCGGCCAGACGGGCGGGCCGAACGGGCTTTGCTGCGTCTGGCGGATCAGGTCGCGGGTGAATTGTTGCGTGCGCGCGGGGCGGATCAGCGTCTGCAAGGGATGGAAGGCGCGGTAGGTGTCCCACAGCGAATAGGCGCTGTACGCCGCCTCGCCACGCGGCACGGTGTGGGTCTGGCGATCGAGGCCGATATAGCGGCCGTCGACGTCGGAGAAGAGCGTCGGGCCGATCGAGGCGTGATAGAGCGCCGATGCGGCGACGGTGCGCTGCGCTTCGGTGCCGCCGTCGAAGCGGATCAGGTCGAGCTCGCGCGCCCATGCCGAACGCGCGGCGCGGACATAGCGGTCGAAATCCCAATGCTTCGCTTCGGCGGCCAGATTGGCCTTGGCACCGTTCAGGTCGACCGCCGAGATGCCGGTGCGGATCATGATCGGCGCGGCGCCGGCGTCGTTATAGTGCAGGACCGCCTTGACCCGCTTGCCCGCAACGCCCTTCGTGCCGGCCGGCGCGTCGCTGTCGCCGAAGAACTCGATCCGGTCGGGTCTGCGCGACAGCTGCATCGCGAAGAAGATCCGCCGCCCCTTGGCCCAGCGGAAAACGCGGCGGGTGCCGGTCAGCGTGCCGTCGGCCTCCAGCGTCAGCGCGGCGTCGTCGATATAGGGCGACTGGTTCGGCCCCTCCATGACGAGGTGCGACATGTCGATCAGGATGTGCGCCCGCCCGGCGGGAAAGCGGTGGCGCTGGATACCGGTACGCTCGGTCACGGTCAGTTCGGAGCGGACCCCGCTTTCGAGCGTGACGGCGTAATAGCCGGGATCGGCGACCTCTTGCCCGTAGCGCTGGCGATAGCCCTTGTCGGGGTCCTCCAGCGGGCCGCCGTCGAGGAGCACGGGACCGCGCGTCGGCACGACCAGCACGTCGAGCATGTCGCCGATGCCGGTGCCCGACAGGTGCGTATGGCTGAACCCCAGGATCGAGCTGTCGCCCTTGTGATAGCCCGAACAGGTTGCCCAGCGCGCGGTGTCGGTGTCGGGGGACAGCTGCACCATCCCGAACGGCATGGTCGCGCCGGGAAAGGTGTGGCCGTCGCCGCCGGTGCCGACGAACAGGTCGGGGCGGGTCACAGGCGGGGTGACGGTCGTCGCCGGCAGGGCGGTCGCGACCGCGAGGCCGGCGCTGCTGCCGAGCAGGGCGCGGCGGGAGAGCATGGTCATTTCGGCAACTCCTGCGTGCCCGTGATGGTGAACGCGATTTCCTGACCGGGCGTGTCGCCCGGCTGGCCGCCGCCCACGAACAGGCGATAGCTGCCGGGCCGCACCGCGCGGGTGCCGTCGAGCGACACTGTGCTGAGCAGGCGCGGGTCGAGGGTGAAGGTCACCGTCTTGCCCTGACCCGGCTTCAGCGCGACCCGCTGGAAGGCGACGAGGCTGTGGCGCAGCACGGGATCGTTCCATGCGCCGACCTTGTTCACGTCGGCGGGCGCGATCAGATAGGCCTGTGCGACTTCTTCACCGGCCCGTGTTCCCGTGTTGGTGACGCGGGCGGTGACGTTCAGCGGCTGGCCGGCGGTCAGCGTCGTCGGCGCCTTCGCATCGCCATAGGCATAGCGGGTGTAGCTCAGCCCATGGCCGAAGCCCCAGAGCGGCTGTCCGTCGAAATAGCGATAGGTGCGGCCCTTCATGTTGTAGTCGACAAAGGCGGGCAGGTCGCTGGTCTTGGCGTAGAAGGTCACCGGCAGGCGACCCGATGGATTGGTCGTGCCGTCGAGCAGATCGGCGATGGCCGTGCCGCCGACCTCGCCGGGATACCAGCCGGCGACGATCGCGTCGGCATGTTGCTTTGCCCATTCCATCGCGACCGCGCTGCCCGAAAGCAGCACGACGACCAGCGGCTTGCCCGATGCCTTGACCGCTTCGAGCAACTGCTGCTGTGCGGCCGGCAGGGCGATATCGGTGCGGTCGCCGCCCGAGAAGCCGGCGACTTCGAGGCGCAGCGCCTCACCCTCCACGGCGGGGGACAGGCCGACGAATGCGACGACCGCATCGGCGGCGCGGGCGGCGGCGACCGCCTGCGCGCGCTGCGGATCGGCGGGGGCGATCCAGGTCAGGCGGATGCTGTCGTCGGTGCTGGCATGGGTGAGGTCGAGGCGGAAGGATTTGGGGCTGGCGTCGGCGAAGTCGAGTACTGCCTCCATCCGCTCCGACTTGCTGTCGTTGGCCGCTCCCTCGACGGCGGCGGTGCCGGTGGCGCTCAGCACGTCCTTGCCATCGACCCACAGCTTCACCGCGTCGCGGCCCGAACATTTGTCCCAGCAACGGTTGATGTCGATGCGCAGCGTGTAGCGGCCCGGCCCCGGCGGGGTCAGCGTGCCGGTCCAGCGGACGCCGTAGCGGTTCACGGGCAGGTTCGCCGCCGGGCTGGTGCGCGCCCAGTTGAAATCGATGATGCGGTCGGTGCGGGTGACGACGGGCGTGCCGGTCATCGCCGGATCGGCGAAGAACTCGGTCTTCAGCCCCGCGCCGAACGCGGTCTGGGGCACGGGCAGGGGGACGCCCTCTGCCAGCGTCGCCCCTTGCGCATAGGTCACGGCGAAGCGGTTGGTGAGCCCTTTCAGCGGGGTTACCGGGTCGGCGGCGGTGCCGTTGTAGTTTGCCTCCAGCACGTCGAGGCTGTCGGCATTGGGGCCGACGACCGCGATCCGGGCACCGCGTTTCAGCGGCAGGACGCCATTGTTCTGGAGCAGGACCAGCGACTTGGCGGCGACCTCCAGTGCCAGCGCGCGGTTGGCGGGGGTGTGGAGCGCGCTGGCGGGGATGCTGTCCCAGCGGCTCTTCGCGCCGAACGCGTCGCCCAGCCGCTTGCGCGCTTCGAAGGTGCGGGTGAGTGCGCGGTCGACCACGGCCTGCGTGGTCAGGCCGCGTTCCAGCGCGCGGGGCAGCGCGGCGTAGGCCGAGCCGCAGTTGAGATCCATCCCGGCATTGATTGCCGCAGCGGAGCCAGCGGCGTTGTCGAGCGCATAGCGCTGATAATGGGCGATGTTACCGATCGCGTCGCAGTCCGACACGACCAGCCCGTTCCAGCCCCAGTCGCGGCGGATGCGGTCGTTTAGGAGCCAGCCGGCGGCACAGACTGGTACGCCGTGGACGCCGTTATAGGCGCACATCACCGATTGCGCCTTCCCCTCGGTCAGCGCGCGGCGGAAGGCGGGGAGGTAGGTCGCCTCCATGTCATAGGGCGCGGTCTGCACGCTGAACGCGTCGCGACCCGCCTCCGGCCCGCTATGCGCGACCAGATGCTTGGGCGTGGCGATGACGCGGGGTTGCAGCGGGTCCGGTCCCTGAAGCCCGCGCACATAGCCGACCGCCAGCGCGCCGGTCAGCACCGGGTCCTCGCCATAGGTTTCCATGCCGCGGCCCCAGCGGGGGTCGCGGAAGATGTTGATGTTGGGCGACCAGATGGTCAGCCCTTCGTAGCGCCGCCGGTTCCTGCCCGGCAGCGCGTTGTATTTTGCGCGCGCCTCGGTCGAGACGACGGTGCCGATCCGCTCCATCAGCGGCGCGTCCCAGGTCGCCGCCAGCCCGATCGCCTGCGGAAAGACGGTGGCGACGCCGTTGCGCGCGAGGCCGTGCAGCGCTTCGTTCCAATAGTCATAGGCGGGCAGCACCTCGCCCTGCGCCGGGGCGGTGCTTTGCAGCTGCGCCGCCTTTTCCGCCGGCGTCATCGCCGCGATGGTCGCGGCGATCTGCGGGTCCGGCTCGGCAGCGCCAGCCAGCAGGGCGAGAAGCATGCTCATTTGGCGGCCCCCAGCGTTTGCAGGCGCAGCGCCTTCTTCAGCGCACCGGCCGATGCCTTGCCCTCGATCGTTACCGTGACGCTTTCGCCCGGCAGCAGGTCGAGGAAATTGTCCGACGCCTGCACGTCCAAGGTGCCGAAGCCGATCCACAGCGCACGGGCCAGCCGCTGCGTGGTGATGGTCAGCGCCGGCTTGCCATTGACCGTCGACCAGCGGCTGGTGAGGCCCGGATCGGGCAGCGTCATCGCCTTTTCCGGCAATGCCGTCACCAGTGCGCGCGACGCGACCGCGCCGTCGACGACCAGTTCGACCACGGTCACGCTGCGCTTCGGATTGGCACCCTTGAACAGGTCGACATCGGTCAGCGTCGCGACCTTGGTCGCCGACAGCGCGGGCAGCTGGATCGCGGCTTCATGCGCCATCGTCACCTTGCCATCGACGTCCATCGTCCGCATCCGCCACAGGGCGGTGACCGGAACGGTGCGGTCGGAGATCAGGGTGATGTCGGTCGGCCCGTCCGCCTTGCGTGCAGCGGATACAGCGAGCGGGGCGTAGAAGCGGCGGGCGGCGAAGTGCAGCGCCTTCCACCGGCCATAATAGTCGATGCTCGACCACGACGCGCCGGGCCACACATCGTTCAACTGCCAGTAGAGCGAGCCGCTGGTGACCGGGCGGCAGGCGCGGTGGTGCAGCGCGCCGAGCTGGATACCGTCGGCCTGCATGACCTGCGACAGATACACGAAGTCGGCGAAATCGCGCGGCTCGCGGTAGCGCAGGCGGATATAGTCGAGCAGCCGCTGTTGGCCGGCACCCTTCAGGAATTTCTGGTGCGCGGTCATCACCGGGAAATCGACCGCATAGTCGGCGGGCTTCGCGAATTTCGCGAGGGTCGCCATGTCGGGCATCGCTTGCAGCCCGTATTCCGACATGAAGCGCGGGCAGCTGTCGAGATAGGCGGTGGCGGGCTTCTTGCCGCCCCACACGTCCCAGTAATGGCGGTCGCCATTGCCGTCCTGGTCGGGCTTGCCCTCGTAATTGGCGCTGGGCGATCCGGGCCAATAGGGGACGTCGGCATCACGGGCGGAGGCGGCGTCGCGCAGCACGCGGTCGAACAGGATCGCCATGCCGACCCCGATACGCTCCTGCTCGTCGGCACCGACGCGCTTCTTGAAGGCGGTGCGGTCGCTCCAGCCCTCCCAGCCCGACAGCACTTCGTTATTGCCCGACCACAGCACGATCGAGGGATGCGCCTGCACCCGGTCGACCTGTTCCTCGGCCTCGACCTTCACGGTTTCGCGATAGTCGGGGTCATAGGGGGTGATCGCGCCGCCGAACATGAAGTCGGACCAGATCATCAGGCCCAGCCGGTCGGCAGTGTCGAAGAAGCTGTCGGGCAAATACATGCCGCCGCCCCAGATGCGGATCATGTTCATGTTCGCGGCCTGCGCGTCGCCCATGATCTTTGCCATATAGGCGTCGGTGACGCGCGGGCCGAAGCTGTCGAACGGGATCAGGTTCGCGCCCTTGGCGAACACAGGAATCCCGTTGATCTTGAACAGGAAGCCGCGCCCGATCGCGTCCTTGGTCCGGACCAGTTCGACGGTGCGGATGCCGGTCGCGCGCTGCTGCGTATCCACCAGTTCGCCGCCCAGCCGGGTTTCGGTCGCGACGGTGTAGAGCGGCTGCGCGCCATAGCCGGCGGGGTACCAGAGCTGCGGATTGGCGATGGCAACCGGCACGCTCACCCGGTTTTCGCCGGCCATGACCGCGACGGTGCGGGTGGCGCGGACCTTGGTCCCGTCGGGGGCGGTGACGATCGCGTCGACCTGTACCGTCGCGGCGCGGTCGGCGATCAGGGTCACGTCGGCGGACAGGCGCGCCTCGGCCGGGGTTACCGCCTCCTGCTGGACACGCAGGGTATCAATGCGCACGTCATCCCACGCATCGACCTTTACCGCGCCATTGGGACCGACATTGAGGATGCGGGGACCCCAGTCCCAGCCGTAATGATATTTGGGCTTGCGGATATAGGGCGAGGTCTGCCGCGCCTCCGGCTCGTCGCCCGCGGTCGAATCATATTCGCCGGGCAGCGGGTTTTCGAGTTTCGCGACCATCGGCTTCAGCACGCCCAAGGGCGATTTGAAGGCGATGCGGATGTCATTCGCGCCAGCCTTCAGCAGCGGCTTCGCATCCGCGCGCCAGCGGCGGTGCGCATTGTCGGCGGCGAGCAGCTTCTGGCCGTTGACGAACACCTCGGCAAAGGTGTCAAGCCCGTCGAACACCAGATCGACATGCCCGCGCGCGAGCAGCGCGGGGGAGGCGTTCAGCGTGCCCTTATAGTCCCAGTCGCTGCGCCCGACCCACTGGATGGTCGCTTCATTGAGGCCGATGAACGGGTCGGGCGTGACCTTGGCTGCGATCAGGTCGGTCTGCACCGTGCCCGGCACCTTGGCCGGCAACCAGCGCGCGGCCTTGGGATGGTCCTCGGCCGCCGTGTCACCGGGGGCGAGCCGCACCTGCCACCCCTTGTCGAGCGTCACCGTCTCGCGCGGCGCGGCCCACAAGGCGGCTGGGGCAGCGGCGAGCAGCAGGAACAGGGCAGGCTTCTTCACTTCGCGTCTTCCAGTTGCAGCGTGTCGACGGTGTAGAACGGGTCGGATAGCGGGGAGGTGAATTGCAGGCAGACGTCCGCATCGCCGGGCTGTTTCGCGAACGTCCCCTTGAACGTGAACCGGTTGGGCGCGGTGTTCGGATCGGGCAGCGGGAAGGTCGCGGCGATGGTGCCGTCACAGCCACCGGTGCGCATCACCAGCTCGCCATGCTGCGTCACCGCGAAATGTTCGCGCAGCGCGGTATAGTCGTGTGCGAGGCCGTAATGGCGCGGCAGGCGGGCGACGGTGACGGTGAACGCCTGCGCGACATCCAATGGCATTTTCGGCGCCTGGGTGCAGGTGTCGAAGATGTTGACGTTGTACGCCGGGGCATCGCCCGACTGACCCGACACCAGCGGCACGCGCAGGCCCAGCGCGCCGTTGGGACAGGCCACCATGTCCGCCGTGCCGGTCGCGCGCAGCAGTGCGGGCCGCGTCGCGTCGAACGCGCGCGGTTTGGCGAGGGCATGGCCGTCCTTCGCGAAAGCGGCGGCAGTGATCGTCTGCCCCGGCTTCAGCGCGATCGGCGCGGCATAGCTGCGCGACCGGGCGGTCGGCTGGCTGCCGTCGGTGGTGTAGCGGATCGTGCCCGCGCCGGTCTGCGTCGTCAGCGCCAGTTTGGGCGACTTGCCGCGCAGCACGTCGCCCTTGGAACCGTCGAGCGCATAAGTGACCGCGAACGCCGCATCGGCCGCCGCGATCCCCTGTCGTTCATAGCGCAGCATCTGCGGCGGGAGGCGGTCGACGAAGCCCTTCCAGTCGCGCTTGTCGCGCGGGCTCCAGGTGAATTCGGCGATGGCGGACAGGCGCGGGAAGGTGGCGTGTTCCTTCTGCTTGGCCGTCGCCAGATATTCGGACCACGCATTGCCCTGGGCCCCCAGCACATGCGCGGCGGCCTCTGCCGTCACGCCGGGACGGACGGGCTCATAGCCATAGATCATTTCCAGCGTCTGCAGCCCGATGCGGCCGGGCGGTTCGTCGCCGGCGGTCGACTGGATATTGTCGAGATACAGGTTGGGGGCGGGCGACATGACGACGTCATGGCCCTTGTTCGCCGCCTCGACCGCGCCTGCCTCGCCGCGCCATGACATGACGGTCGCGCTGGTCGGGACGTCACCTTCGAGGATTTCGTCCCAGCCGATCAGGCGGCGGCCCTTGCTCGCCAGATGCTTGCCGAGTTCGGAGATCATCCAGCCCTGCATCTGGTTCTCGGTCTTGAGGCCCAGCGCCTTCATCTGCGCCTGCACCTCGGGCGAGCGCTGCCACTGGTCCTTTACCGCCTCGTCGCCGCCGACATGGATGAACTGGCCGGGGAAGATGTCGATCAGCTCGTCGAGCACGTTCTTGATGAAGGTCATGCTGCGGGGTGAGGGCGAGAAGAGCCATGGATTGACGCCCCAGTCATGGCCGACCGGCGGGCGGTCGCCCAGCACGCCGACCTCTTCCGGATAGGCCGCGACCGCCGCCTGCGCATGGCCGGGCATGTCGATTTCGGGGACGATGGTGATGCCGCGTTCCGCCGCATAGGCGACCAGCTTGCGTAGTTCGTCCTGCGTGTAGAAGCCGCCGACCTTCGGCCCCGGAGCGCCACCGGCGACCGGAGGCTCGCGGAAGCCGCCGATCTCGGTCAGCTTCGGGTAGCGCTTGATCTCGACGCGCCATCCTTGGTCATCCGACAGGTGCATGTGCAGCGTGTTCAGCTTCTGCGCGGCCATGGTGTCGATGACCGGATAGAGCGTGTCGATCGGCTGGAACGAGCGGGTCACGTCGACCATCAGCCCGCGCCAGCGGAAGCGCGGGGCGTCGTCGATCGTGGTCGCGGCGACGCGCACCGGCTTGCCAAACGCGGTGTCGGGGCTGAGCAGCTGGGCGAGCGTCATCGCGCCCCAGATCAGGCCCCGGTCGCCACTGGCGGCGATGGTGATGCCTTGGGGCGTGACCGTCAGGCGGTACGCTTCGTCGCCGGTGATTGCGGCATCGCGCACGAAACGGATGTTGCCGGTAGCGCCGGGGGTCAAGGTCAGCCCGCGATCGACCTTCACCCGATCGGCCAGCAGGCGCGCGGCGGTCGCGGCACCCTTGTCGGCTGCGGGGGCGACGATGCCGGCCCCGTTCGCGATGGTGATCGATCCGCTGGCCGGGGTCATCCGTGCGGGCAGGGGGAGGAGCGGGGCGGTCTGTGCCGCTGCCGGGGCAACGATCGCGGTGGCGGCGGCGAGGGCGGCCCAGGTCAGACGATGCTTCACGCGATACTCCCCTTGGATGGCCGGTCGATTCGACCGTACCGAAACGTCTAGCGGCCCGAACGAAAAAAGGCCCCGGCAAAGCCGGGGCCTTCGGATGAAACGGAGGGCACGGGCCGCACCCCCCGGATCACCGGCCCCGTTATAGGCGGAAGGCCACGCTGGCTGCGAAGGTACGGCCGTTCTTGTAGAAGGCGGTCGGACGATCGCGGGTCGCGTTGTACTGATAGTAGGTTTCGTCGAGCAGGTTCTGTGCGTTGACGGTCAGCGTGATCTTGGGCGTCAGGTTGACCGAAGCCGACAGGTCGAGCTGGCTGTACGGTGCGACCATTTCGCGCGAGTTCAGGCGACCGATCGTGCGGAAATAGCTCGAGCGGTAGTTGTAGCTCAGCCGCGTCTGGAAAATCCCGCTTTCGAAATACGGGATCACGTTCACGGTGTGCTTCGACAGGTACGGCAGGTTCAGTTCGGCACCGGTGGTATCGACCGAGGAGGTCGAGCTTTCCTGATACGAATAGTTCGCCTGGATACCGAAGCCGCCCCAGATTTCGCTCTGACCCGAAATCAGTGCGCCGTTGACCGTGGCCTTGCCGCCGTTGATCGGCTGATTGACGTTGTAGGTCGTCAGGCGGTTCTGCAGCGAGTTGAAGAACACCTGATTGGTGCGGGTGTTGATGATGTAGTTGCTGATTTCGCGGCGGAACAGTTCACCGGCGACCAGCGTGCCCGCACGCGGATACCATTCGGCAGTCAGTTCGTAGTTGACCGATTCATAGGGCTTCAGGTTCGGGTTGCCGCCACCGCCATCGAGCGTGATGTCGTTGAGCGAGGTCGCCGCCGCCAAATCCTGATAGCGCGGACGCGAGATCACCTTTGCCACCGCGCCGCGCACGATGAACTGCGGCGAGAAGGAATAGGCGACGTTCACGCTGGGCAGGAACTTCAGATAATCGGTCGCCGTGGTGGTCGGCACCGGCTGCGGGTTCACCGTGTTGCTGAGCGTGGTGGCGTAGTTCGACACGTCCTGCGTGTAGACGAGGCGACCACCGATGTTGCCGCGCCAGCCGCCCTGGTCGAAATTGGCCTGGACGTACGATGCCGCGACCGTTTCCTTGACCTTCGTCGACGCGCCGATCTTGTTGACCAGCGGGCTGTTGATCGCGCCGGCCAGGATATCGATCACCGCCTGTTCGGACAGGTTGAGGTACTTGGTCGCATTACCGCTGCCGCCGCTGCCCGAGAAGGTGCCGTCGGGGGTCGAGGTAGTATCGACGCCCAGCTGCGACCCGAGGCGCGACGTGGTCAGGTAGGTGTTGATGCCGCGCGCATCGACCCGGTTGACGTGCTCGGTCACGCGGCTGCCGAGCATCACTTCGGTGAACGGACCGAACGAGACCGGGATCGTCGCATCGTAACCGGCGTAGATGTCGCGGTCGGTCGTGACGCTGTAATCGAGACCGCCGATCTGGGCCGCGTTGAGCTGCGCGCCGTTGACGATGACCGGACGGCCTTCGATCTGCGCCGGGTTGTTGTTCGGGTTGGTGAAATAGTTGGCGGGGTTGGTCAGGTCGCCGACGAAATTGACCTCGGCCGATTCCGGGGTGAACGAATAGCTGAACGGCAGCTTGGTCTGCACGTTGAACAGATATTCGGGGTTGCGCCCGCCCGTCGCCTTCGACCAGCCGCCGGCGAACGACACCTTGGCGCCGTTGTCGCCTTCCCAATCGGCGAACAGGTTGATGTTGTCGGTCTTGAGCGAGGTGCGACGCACCAGCGTGTCGAGCTGTGCGCTCTGGTTCGGTGCGGCACCGAAGCTGGCGGCGGTGACGACGCCGTTGTTGACCGTCGCCGACTGCAGCACGCTGCCGGTCCAGGCGACCGGGATCGTGTACATCGACTGGCTATAGTTGTTGTACTTGCCGTCGATGTGCAGGCCGTTGAGCGAGAAGGTCAGGTTCTCGACCGGGCGGAACTGCACGGTGCCCGACACGCTGGCGCGCTCGCGGGTCTGCTGGAAATAGGCGTAGTTGATGCCGAACGGCGCGACCGCACCGATCAGATCGTTCTTGCTGCCGCCGGAAATCGTGGCGTTCGGGTTCAGCAGGATGCCCTGGCCCGACGCGTCGCGACGCACCGAACCATCGGCGTTCTTCTGGAAGAAATCGGCACCGCTCTGATAGCCGAAGAATTCGACGCCGGCGCGGGTCAGGTTCTGCTTGTCATAGGTTGCGGCGACCAGGAAACCGAACGTCTCGGCAGCGTTGCGCCAGCTGTAGAGGCCCGATCCGCGAATGTTACCCTTGTCGGCGCGGTCGTTGTACGAATAGCCGGCCGAGGCGAAGACCGAGTTCGCCGCGAGATCGAGCGGACGTCGGGTGCGGACGATGACGGTACCGCCAAGGCTGCCTTCCTCGATGCGCGGTTCGGGCGACTTGTACACTTCGAGGCGGTCGACCAGTTCAGGCGCCAGCAGCGAATAGTTGAAGGTACGGCTCGACGGATCGTTGTCGTTGCCACCCCAGTCGGCCGACGCCAGCGCGTGGCCATCGAGCAGCATGCGGTTCAGCGCCGGATCGGTGCCGAGGATCGCGACCTTTTCACCTTCGCCAAAGCGGCGGTCGATCGACACGCCGGGGATGTGCGACAGCGACTCGGCGACGTTGCGATCGGGGAACTTGCCGATGTCTTCCGCCGAAATCACGTCGACGACGGCGTTGGCCTGCTTCTTGACGTTGATCGCGTTACGCAGCGATCCGCGGATGCCGGTGACCACGATGTCGTCGCCGCCGGTCGCGGTGTCGTTCGACGATGGCGGCGTGGTGGTCGGCGCCTCCTGCGCGAACGCCGGCGTGGCGAGCGCCACCAGCGCGGTGGAAGCTAGATAAGCGAAACGCGAAAATGCCATGGACCCTACCCCTTATATCCGGGCGCGAAATGCGCCCCCCCGAATGTGGCCGCGACGGGCGAGACGACATGCGTCCAGCATTGGTACTAGATTGGCACCATGCAGGCTCGTTTTGGTCGAGTGCAATGTGACCAATCGCGATCATAAAATCTACATAAAAATGAAAACATCATGCACTGGTGAGAAAATTGTAGCCGAGACAGGCCAATATCGGTTGTTAGGTGCAATTTATAAGCGATAGGCGTAATTAAATTGCGCAATTGGCAACGCTGCTGCCGGTCGTGTAATCGATTAATCTAAGGCCAAAGCGCAAATCCGGGGCGGTCCAATCGCAACATCGGTAGCGGGCAAGCGGTGGAAAAGCCGTATTTCGGCCAGTCGAATCCGCATTGATTAATACCAAAAAGGTACCTATCCAGACTCGGTGTCCGTATCGTCCGCCCCTTCCGTCGATCGTTCGTCGGTCCAGCCTGTCGGCGGGGCCTTTTCCGAACGTGTCGGGCAGCTGCGTGGCGATGCCCATGCGCCGCTGTACGTCCAGCTGCAGCAGCTGGTGCGTGCCGCGATCGAGCGGCGCATCCTGCAACAGGACGACGCGATCCCGCCCGAACGCGACCTGGCCGCCGAATACGCGGTGTCGCGCATTACCGTGCGCAAGGCGATCGAGGGGCTGGCGAACGAGGGGCTGGTGGTGCGCCGTCGGGGTGCTGGCACTTTCGTCGCGGCGCGGGTCGACAAGAGCTTTTCGAAACTGTCGTCCTTTTCCGAAGACATGGTGGCGCGCGGCCGGGTGCCGAGCAGCGCGTGGGTGGCGAAGTCCGCCGGGCTGGTGACGCCCGAGGAATCGATGTCGCTGGGCCTGTCGCCGGGCACGCCGGTCTATCGGTTCCAGCGGATGCGCTTTGCCGACGACGTGCCGATGGCGGTCGAATATTCGGCGATCGCCGGCCACTGTCTGCCCAATGTCGATGCGGTCGGCGACTCGCTCTATGCGGCACTGGAAGTGACCGGGTGCCGCCCTGTGCGCGCGCTGCAACGGCTGCGGGCGATGGCCTTTCCCGCTGAACAGGCGAGGCGGTTGGGCGTCGAGGTCGGCCATGCCGGGCTGTTCATCGAACGGCGCGGCTTCCTGCCCGATGGCGATACCGTCGAATTCACCCAATCCTATTATCGCGGCGACGCCTACGACGTCGTTGCCGAACTGAACGCAAGCTGATCCGGCGCTGGCCGGGACCAAGAGGGGGTTCATGACGTCCATAGCCGAAGCCGTGCCAAAGCCGGTTGCTGCCCAAGATACCGCCATGCACCGGGAAGCCGGGGAAGGGGCCGCATCGGTCGCCCGGTTCCTGTCGCGCAACGCCGCGACGCTGGCTGCATTGGGCGAATCGCTGCGGGCCGATCCACCGGCGCTGGTCGTTACCTGCGCGCGCGGATCGTCGGACCATGCCGCGACCTATGGCAAATACCTGGTCGAGACGCTGTGCGGCGTGCCGGTCGCGAGCGCCGCGCCGTCGGTCGCGTCGGTCTATGCGACGCGGATGGCGCGGATGAACGCGCTGGTGATCGCGGTGTCGCAGTCGGGTCGCAGCCCCGACCTGCTGCGCACGGTCGAAAGCTACAAGGCGGCGGGCGCGCGCGTCGTGGCGCTGGTGAATGTCGAGGATTCGCCGCTCGCCGCGCTGGCCGACACCGTGCTGCCGCTGTCGGCAGGCGCCGAAACGTCGGTCGCGGCCACCAAGTCGTTCATCGCCTCGCTCGCCGGCCTTGCCGCCATCGCCGCGCACTGGAGCCAGGATGCCGAGCTGCTCGCCGCGCTCGACGGCCTGCCCGCGCAGCTGGAGGCGGCGTTCGATCTCGACTGGACACCGGTCGCCGATACACTGGTCGATGCGCGCAACCTGTTCGTGATCGGGCGCGGCTACAGCTTCGGCGTGGCGCAGGAAGCGGCGCTGAAGATGAAGGAAACCTCGGCGCTGCATGCTGAGGCGTTCAGCAGTGCCGAGGTCCGCCACGGCCCGATGGCGATCATCAACGACGGCTTTCCCCTGCTGGGTTTCGCCACCTCGGACGATGCCGGCGATGACGTGCGTGCGGCGGCGGCGGAGTTCGCCGGGCGTGGCGCGGCGGTGCATCTGGCCGATGCGGCGAGCGACGACAGCCATCCGCCGGCGATCCGCAGCCATGCCGCGATCGAGCCGATCCTGATGATCCAGAGCTTCTATCGCATGGTCAACACGGTGTCGCTGCGGCGCGGGCTGAACCCCGATCAGCCGCCGCATCTGCGCAAGGTGACGGAAACGCGATGAGCAACTTTGTCTTTCGCGGCGGGCGCGTCCTGGCCGGGCATTGCACGCAGGACAGCTGCGCGTTCCGGGTGGAAAACGGCGTCATCGTCGAATTTCATGCCGGGGACGACGCGGAGGTCATCGACCTCGACGGCGGCTGGCTGGTGCCGGGTTATGTCGATACGCAGGTCAATGGCGGCGGCGGCGTCCTGTTCAACGACCAGCCGACCGTCGAGGGCATCCGCGCGATCGGTGCCGCCCATGCGCAGTATGGCACGACCGCCTATCTGCCGACGCTGATCAGCGATTCGCTGGAGGTGGTTGCCGCCGGGCTGGACGCGGTGGATGCCGCGATCGAGGCGGGCGTGCCCGGCGTCGTCGGCATCCATGTCGAGGGTCCGTTCCTGAACCCGGTGCGCAAGGGCATTCACGACGACAAGCATTTTCGCGCGCTGGACGATGCCGCGATCGACCTGTTGACGTCGCCACGCAAGGGCGTGGTGATGGTCACGCTGGCGCCCGAGCGCAACGACGTTGCGTCGATCGAGCGGCTGGTCGCGGCGGGCGTGATCGTCAGCATCGGCCATAGCGACGCGACGTACGAACAGGCGCGCGCGGCGATCGATGCCGGTGCGCGGGGCGTCACGCACCTCTACAACGCCATGTCACCGCTGAAGCACCGCGAGCCGGGTGTCGTCGGCGCGGTGCTGGAGGACCAGAGCGTCTATGCTGGGCTGATCGTCGACGGGGCGCACCTGCACCCGGCCGCGATCCGCGTGGCGCTCAAGTCGCGACCGGTCGACCGGTTCATGCTGGTGACCGATGCGATGCCGACCGTCGGCGCGGCCAGCAAGGAATTCGTGCTGAACGGCCAGCCGATCCATGTCGAGAACGGCGTATGCGTCGACGACAACGGCACGCTGGCCGGATGCGACCTCGACATGGCGACGGCGGTCGCGAACACGGTCGCGCTGGGCGTCGCGTTCGAGGATGCGGTGGCGATGGCGTCGGCCAATCCGGCCGCGTTCCTGCGCCTGTCGCACCGCATCGGCAGCATCGATGTCGGCCACAGCGCCGATTTCGTGTGGCTTGCCGCCGACCTGACCGTGCGCGGTACGTGGATCGCGGGCAACCGCATCGTCTGAAAGATCCGGCCCGGCCCGCGCCATGGAGGCGCGGCCGGGCCAACTTACCCAAGGGGGCATTGATGACCGCCATCCAGCTGACCGCGCCGCTTCACGGTTGGGCGGCCGCGCTCGACGATGTGCCCGATGCGGTGTTTGCCGGGCGCATGCTGGGCGACGGCGCGGCGATCGATCCGCTCGGCACGACGCTGCACGCACCGTGCGACGGAAAGGTGCTGACGCTGCACGTCGGCGGCCATGCTATCACCCTGCGCGGGGATGGCGGGGTCGAGCTGCTGATGCATATCGGCATCGACACGGTGCAGCTGGGCGGCAGCGGCTTTACCGCAAGGGTCGCGGTGGGTGACACGGTGACGCGCGGCCAGCCGCTGATTGATTTCGACCTCGACGCGCTGGTGCAGGCAGCACCTTCGCTGATGACGCCGATCATCGTCACCAATGGCGACCGGTTCCGCATCACCGATCGCAGCGGTGGCCGGGTGGTCGCGGTGGGCGATGCGCTGCTGACACTGGAGCCGCTGGATGCGACAGCCGCTGCGCCCGATGCGTCGGGCGAGCGGGTCGTGAAGGGCGTCCGGGTTCCGCTGGCGCACGGCATCCACGCCCGCCCGGCGGCGCGCATCGGCGAGGTCGCGCGCGGCTTCACCGCCACCAGTTGGCTTGCGAAGGACGGGGCCGAGGCCAAGACTTCGGGTGCGGTCGGGCTGCTGGGTCTGGGCATCCGGTTCGGCGACACGATCCGCGTCAGCGCCAGCGGCCCCGATGCGGCGCAGGCGGTCGACGCGCTGGTCGCGCTGATCGAAGGCGGCATGGGCGAGGGCGTCGCCCATGCTCCCGCCGCACCGATCGCCGCGCCGCCGCCGGTGCAGCCGGTCGAACTGGCCGAGGGGCAGCTGGCCGGCACGCTCGCCGCGCCGGGCTTTGCAATCGGCACCGCGCGCTGGCTGCGCGTCGCCGATATTGCGGTGCCGGTCGACGGGCAGGGCGCGGGCGTCGAAGCCGCGCGGCTTGACAGTGCGCTGGCGGCGGTGCGCGACCGGCTGGCGTCGCAGGACGGCAGCGGGGCCGGTGCGGCGATCCGTGCGGCGCATATCGCGTTCCTCGACGATCCCGAACTGCGCGAGGCGGCCGACCGCGACGTGGGGGCCGGGCGCGATGCTGGCCATGCCTGGCGACAGGCGACGCGGGCACAGGCGACGACGCTGCGGTCGCTGGGCGATGCGCGGCTGGCCGAGCGGGCCGACGATCTGCTCGACCTCGAACGACAGGTGCTGCGCGAGCTGACCGGCGTGGCCGACGATGCGATGACCTTTGCACCCGGCACCATCCTGCTCGCCGACGACCTGTTGCCGTCGCAGGTGATGGCGCTCGATCCTGCCTGTGTCGCCGGCCTGTTGGTTGAGCGCGGTGGCCCGACCTCGCACGTTGCGATCCTTGCCGCGACGATGGGCCTGCCCGCGCTGGTCGCGGTCGGCGCGCCGCTGACGCATGTCGAGGACGGCACGACCCTGATCCTCGACGCCGATAGCGGCGTGATCCATGTCGCGCCTGACGAGGTGACGCTGACGCAAGCGCGCGGCGGCATCGAACGCCGCGCTGCCGAGCGTGCCGCCGCGCTGGCGCAGGCGGCGGAGCATTGCGTCACCACCGATGGCGTGCGGATCGAAGCGTTCGCCAATCTCGGTTCGCTCGACGACGCGGTCGCCGCCATGGCGAACGGGGCGGAAGGATCGGGGCTGCTGCGCACCGAATTCCTGTTCCTTGAGCGCGATACCGCCCCCGACGTCGCCGAACAGGCCGCATTGTACGGTGATATCGCGCGCACGCTGGAAGGTCGGCCGCTGATCGTCCGCCTGCTCGATGTCGGCGGCGACAAACCGGCATCCTACCTGCCGATCGCGCCGGAGGAGAATCCGGCGCTGGGCCTGCGCGGCATCCGCGTCGCGCTCGCCATGCCCGATATCCTTGAGGCGCAGCTGCGCGCGATCCTGTCGGTCCAGCCGGTCGGGCAGTGCCGGATCATGGTGCCGATGGTCGCCAGCGTCGAGGAAATCACCGCCGTCCGCGCGGTCGTCGACCGGTTGCGCGGCGAGATGGGGATTACCGAGCGGGTCGAGGTCGGCATCATGGTCGAAACCCCCGCGGCGGCGGTCACGTCGGCGACGCTGGCCGCGCACGCCGATTTCCTGTCGATCGGGACCAACGACCTGACGCAATATGCGCTGGCGATGGATCGCGGCAATCCGGCGGTGGCCGGCGGGGTCGATGGCCTGCACCCGGCGGTGCTGCAACTGATCGCGCATACGACCGACGGCGCGAAGCGGCACAAGCGCTGGGTCGGCGTGTGCGGCGGGCTGGCGTCCGATCGACTGGCGATCCCGCTGCTGGTTGGCCTTGGCATCACCGAATTGTCGGCGTCGCCGCGCTTCGTACCCGAATTGAAGGCGCTGGTCCGGCGCCTCGACACCGCCGCCTGCCACACGCTTGCCATCCGCGCGCTGGCGGCATCCTCCCCGCGCGAGGTCCGCGCGCTTGCCCGCGAATTCCTTCAGGAGCTATCCGCATGAAGTCGATCGTCGAAGCGCTGCAACCGATCGGCCGTGCGCTGATGCTGCCGATCGCGGTCCTGCCGGTGGCGGGGCTGTTGTTGCGGCTGGGCCAGCCCGACCTGCTCGATATCGGCCTGCTGGCGGCGGCAGGCGATGCGCTGTTCAACAATCTGGGGCTGTTGTTCGCCATCGGCGTCGCGTGCGGCATCGCCCGCGACGGCAATGGCGCGGCGTGCCTGGCCGGGGTCGTTTGCTATCTGGTCGTCAAGAACGGCGGGCCGGTGTTCCTGATCGTGCCGGCCGACGTGACGCAGGGCTTCAACGATGCCACTGCCGCCATCCTGTCGGCCGCGTGGAAGGCTAAGGCGTTCGGCAAGCTCGACGTGCCGATCGGCATCGTCTCCGGCCTGATCGGTGGAAGTTTCTACAACCGGTTTGCGACGATCAAGGTGCCGGAATATCTCGCCTTCTTCGGCGGGCGCCGTTTCGTGCCGATCGTCAGCGGGCTGGCGGGCGTTGGCATCGCCATGGTGCTGGGGCTGAGCTTTGCCGGGATCAGCAGCGCGCTCGACCTGACCAGCCGCGCGCTGGTGGCATCGGGCAGCTTCGGGCTGTTCGGGTTCGGCCTGCTCAACCGGCTGCTGCTGGTGACCGGGCTGCACCATATCCTGAACAATGTCGCCTGGTTCGTGCTGGGCGATTTCAACGGCACGACCGGCGATCTGCGGCGCTTCTTCGCCGGCGATCCGACCGCGGGGGCGTTCATGGCCGGGTATTTCCCCGTCATGATGTTCGGCCTGCCCGCCGCGTGCCTTGCCATGTATCGATCGGCCCTGCCCGACCGGCGCAAGGCGGTGGGCGGCATGCTCCTCAGCCTCGCGCTCACCAGCTTCCTGACCGGGGTGACCGAGCCGATCGAGTTCTCGTTCATGTTCCTCGCGCCTGTGCTCTATGCGATCCATGCGGTGCTGACCGGGGTGTCGATGGCGGTGATGGATGCGCTGGGCGTGCGACTGGGTTTCGGTTTCTCCGCCGGGCTGTTCGATTATGTGCTGAACTATGGGAAGGCGACCAAGCCGCTGCTGCTGCTGCCCATCGGCCTCGTCTATTTCGCGGTCTATTATGGGGTGTTTCGCTTCTTCATCGTGCGGTTCGACCTGAAGACGCCGGGCCGCGACGCCAGTGTCGCGCCGATGGGCGGTGCGCCGGTCGCGGCGGGCGAGCGGGGGCGGGCGTTCCTCGCGGCGCTGGGCGGCAGTGCGAACCTGGCCAGCATCGGGGCATGCACCACGCGCCTGCGTCTTGTCGTCGCGGATCAGGCGCTGGTCGACGAAGCCGCGCTGAAGGCGCTGGGCGCGATGGGGGTGATCCGTCCGTCGGATCGCGCGGTGCAGGTCATCGTCGGCCCGATCGCCGACCAGGTGGCCGAGGAAATCCGTGCGGCCGGAGCCGGTGGCCCGGTGGCCGTGGTCGCCGCGACGGAAGCGGTCACGACCGATGTGGCCGTCGACCTGTCGCCCGATCTGCTGGCGGCACTGGGCGGGGCGGCGGCGATTGCTGAGGTGCAGGCGCTGGCCGGGCGGATTCGCATCGAACTGCGCACGCCCGGCACGATCGACCCGGCAACGCTGCCCGGCGTGCGCGCCGCGCGGCAGGTCGCGCCGACCGTGGTACATGTGCTGGTCTGACAACGCTGGCGGTGTGTTGCGCAAATAGCGCACCGCATCGCAATATCGTTTGCAGGGATGAAAACCAGTTTCAGCTGATATTGACGCGGCTGGTCGCTGGCGAAAGAATGTCTCGCAGGTGAAATAAAGCGCGTGGGAGGACGGTCGGTGGTTCGGCCGCGATGCGGGGAAGGGGCGAACAGGGTCGCCCGGCCACCCGCATCGTGCAGGGCCAACCCCGACGGGCCGCGCGGCACCACAAGGGGGACGTTCATGCAATCGATCACCAAGCTGCTGACGACATCGTGTCTTGCGACCATGCTGGCGGGCACCGCCCATGCGCAGGTCGTGCCGGTGGAGGCCTTGCCGGAAACCAACACCGCGTCGACGACCAGCGACGACGACAAGGCGATTGTCGTCACCGGCACCCGCATCGTCCGCCCGAACAACAAATCGGCCGCGCCGATCGCGACCGTGACCGCGCAGGAAATCCAGGCGCAGGGCGCGACCACGATCGAGGAGGTGCTGAACCGCCTGCCGCAGGTCGCGCCGAACGCCGAACAGAATTATGCCGAATCCAGCGGGCGTCAGCGGATCAAGCTGCGCAGCCTCGGTTTCGAACGCACGCTGACGCTGGTCGATGGCCTGCGCCTTGGCATCCAGAACGGCCTCGACGTCGGCATCATCCCGGCCACGCTGGTCGAGCGGATTGACGTGCTGAGCGGCGGTGCGTCGTCGGTGTACGGTTCAGACGCGGTATCGGGCGTCGTGAACTTCATCCTGAAGAAGAATTTCGACGGCGTGGAAATCAACGCCAACTATAATTTCTACAACCACCAGAACCGCGAGAACGCCGTGACCGACGCGGCGCGGCGGTCGTTCTTTCAGGCACCGACCGGCCTGACCAACGATGGCGCGCGGATGGACGTCACGCTGACGGCGGGCAAGTCGCTGCTCGACGATCGCGTCAACCTGACCGGCTTCTTCAGCTATCGTCAGGCGGATCTGCTGCCGCAGGGTTCGCGGTCGTGGTCGGCATGCGAGGTGACGACGCCGACGCGGGATTCGGCGCTGAGCTGCACGCGTAGCCAATACACCCAGGTCGGCACGATCATTCCGGGCGCCGGCGCCAATGCCGGGCGGGTGCTGGTCAACAATCCCAACGGGTCGGGCAACTTCATTCCATGGGGATCGACCCAGGGCGCCGCGGCCAATCCGTTCGATGAATTCGCCGCCCAGCGTCAGTTCAACCGCATCAACGCCGGCGGTTTCCTGACCGTCAAGCTGTCGGATGCGGCCGAAATCTATTCGACGCTGCTGGCGTATCGCGACCGGTCGCAGAACCCGACTCCGTTGCGCGTCTATCCGGCCAGCGTCTTCGGCGCGACGTCCTACCAGGTGAACTGCAACAATCCGTTCCTGTCGGCATCGCAGGGGCAGACGCTGTGCGGCAACGCCGCCGGCACCAACACGCTGGTCCCGTTCAACCTGCTCTACCGCTTCGACGGGCTGCCCCCGGCGTACAACAAGTTCGAGAACAAGGGGTATCGCGTCACCGGCGGCATTCGCGGCAACGTGTTCGACGCGTGGCATTACGATCTGTCGGGGGTGTATTCGACGAACACGTCGAAGCTGACCTATCCCGCATTCCCGAATTTCGACCGGCTGCGCCAGGCGCTGATCGTCGATAACGTCAACGGGGTTCCGACCTGCCGCACCGGCGGTGCGTCCTGCGTGCCGTTCAATCCGTTCCGGCCGTATAACAACGACGCCGCCTTCGCGAACTATGCGTTCGAGAATGTCGACGGGTCGGAGGTCAGCAAGCCCAGCATGTGGCAGGTGCTAGGAACCGTGTCGGGCGACCTTGGCACCTACGGCATCAAGTCGCCGCTGGCCGAACAGGGCGTCGCGATCGCGCTGGGCGTGGAATTCCGTGCCGAACGCTATATCGAGACCGCCGACGCGCTGTTCCGTCAGACCAATGGCGGTACCGATGCGCGCTTCACCCAGAATATCTGGGAAGGCAACGTCGAGGCGCAGCTGCCGATCGTCGAGGATCGCAGCTGGACCAAGCTGCTGCAGGTCAATGCGGGCTATCGTCGTTCGAAGTATAACCGTCTCGCCGGGTCGTTCGACACGTGGAAGGTCGAGGGGCTGTGGGCGCCGGTCGACGACATCACCTTCCGCGGATCGATCAACAAGGCGCAGGCGGCACCGACGCTGACCCAGGTCGTGTCGGCCAGCAACATCAACTATGTCACGGTCGGTTCGCGCAACGATCCGTGCGCCACCACGCCCGATCCGCAGAATCCGGGGCGCTTCCTGGCCCCGGTTGCCAGCATCGAAGCGTGCCGCGCCACCGGCCTGCCGGACAATCTGTACGGCAGCCAGACGCTCAGCTGTCCTGACGGCCTGTGCACGATCCGCAATGGCGGGTTCGAACTGGCCCCGGAAACCGCCTATACCAAGACGTTCGGCGTCATCCTGCGCCCGCGGTTCCTGCCGGGTCTGACCGTCTCGATCGACCGGTTCCTGATCGACCTTGACGACCAGATCAATTATTTCGGCGCGAACGATTTCGTGAACGGCTGTATCCAGACGCAGAACCCGTATTTCTGCCGCGGGATCGTGCGCAATCCGGGGACGTACACGCTGTACAGCCCGGCAACCGGCAACCCGTCGACCGGCTTCTTCATCCAAGGCACGAGCAACGGGTACAAGAGCGACTCGCATGGCTGGGATTTCCAGAGCCAATATGCGCTGAACCTCGACCAGGCGGGTCGGGTCGACCTGAGCTTCAACGGCACGCTGATGACCTCGATCGGTGGGCAGGATTCGCCGACGGTCGGTGCGCGCCAGTGCGTCGGCTATTACGGCCCGTTCTGCGGCGAAGGCTTCCCGAAGTGGACGCACGGCCTGCGCACCACCTGGTCGTCGCTGGAAAACGTGGTCAGCCTGTCGCTCAACTGGCGCTATCAGGGGCCGATGACGATCACCTACAACGCCACCGCCGATACGGGCATTCCGTATGGCGCGGCGGATCGTCGCACGACCTATAACCGCATCCGCGATTACAATTACTTCGACCTTGCGGCGACGTTCAACGTGGCGAAGCGCTACACGCTGCGGCTGGCGGTCAACAACCTGTTCGACCGTGATCCGCCGCTGATCCCGAACTCGCGTTCGCTGCTCGGCCTGCTGCGGAACAACACGCTATTCCGGTACGACCTGCTGGGCCGTCAGATCGTGGCCGGCGCGACTGTTCGTTTCTGATCCCGTTCCTATTGTGACGAAAAGGCCCGCTCCCCCAACCGGGGGGCGGGCTTTTCCATGTCAGGCGCGGCGCAGGCTGGCGGATTTGACGATGGTGCTGCGGCCGTCGTCGCCGGTCACGGCATAGGTGAAGCCCGGCAGGATCGCGAACGCGCCGACCTGTCCGTTCCGGTCCATCGCGAGGAAGCCGACCTGCACGCCGTCGAGCGCCTTCCCGCGCAGCTTCGCGATG
This sequence comes from Sphingomonas sp. Leaf23, assembly GCF_001421585.1. NCBI lineage: Bacteria > Pseudomonadati > Pseudomonadota > Alphaproteobacteria > Sphingomonadales > Sphingomonadaceae > Sphingomonas > Sphingomonas sp. Leaf23. Next base: position 915,624 of record NZ_LMKR01000002.1, read on the forward strand.
TGGTCGACCGCCTCGCGACAGGCGTTCATCGGCGTCATGCCCGCCCGCAGCGAGGACACGACGCGGGCGGTGCCGGCGATCCGGGAGACTTCTTCGCCAAGGCCAGTGGCGGTGGCGGCACCGACGCCGGCTTCGACGAACAGGCCGCTGCCGACCTGCGGTGAATCGCCGACGCGGCCGTGCAGCTTGAACGCCATGCCCGACGTCGTGCAGGCCCCGGCCAATTCGCCGCCGGGGGCGCGGGCGATCATGCCGATCGTGTCATGGTCGAGCGGCCCGCCCAGCGGCGCGCGCACATTCTCGCTATTGGCGACGGGGGCATATTTCGACGTTTTCAGCCATTTGCGCCATTCGGCCTCCGCCTCCGGCGTCAGCAGCTTTTCCGGGGTGAACCCCGATTCCAGCGCGAACTGCCGTGCGCCGTCGCCGACTAGAAACGTGTGCGGCGTGCGCTCCATCACCGCGCGCGCGACCGAGATCGGGTGGGCGATATCCTCCATCGCCGCAACCGCGCCGACATGGCCCTTGTCGTCCATGATGACCGCATCCAGCGTTACCCGCCCGTCGCGGTCGGGATAGCCGCCCTTGCCGACCGAATGGTTCGACAGGTCGGCCTCGGGCACCTTCGCCCCGGCCTCCAGCGCGTCGATCAGGCTGCCGCCGGCGCGGAAGCGGGCGACGGCGGCGTCATTGGCGGCGGCGCCGAAGTCCCAGGTGGAAGCCACGCGCAGGGTGGACGCGGCGCGGGGTTGCGCGGGCAGGCTGGCGGCACCGGTCGCGGCGGCGAGGCCGGCAATGGCGGTGCGGCGGGTGATGGTCGGCATGGGTGCCCCTTTTACTGGTGATGCGCGGTTGTGCGCACTCACCGGCAAAGGGGCAAGGGGATCAGATCGCGATCTCGCGCAGCACCGCGTCGAGCACCGGAATGCCCGCCGGGGTCAGCGCCAGCCGATCGCCCTCGCGCACCAGCAATCCTTGTCGCGCAAGCAGGGCAACCGCATCCGCGCGTACGACCGCATCGATCGGGCGCGCGCCCAGCGTCGCAATGCGGGCGAGGTCGACGCCCTCGCGCATCCTGAGACCCATCACCAGCGCCTCGGTCACGCGTTCGTCGGGGGTCAGGGCATCCTCGCGTTCGATGCCATGGCCGTTGCGTTCGACGGCGGCGATCCAGTTTTCGGGCTTCTTGCGGCGGACGGTCGCCAGCCCGGTGCGGCGGCCATGCGCGCCCGGACCGATGCCGGCATAGTCGCGATAGCGCCAATAGGTCAGGTTGTGGCGGCTCTCCGCGCCCGGCCGGGCATGGTTCGACACCTCGTACAGCGGCAGCCCGGCGGCACGGGTCAAAGCCTGCGTCGTTTCGAACAGGTCGGCGGACAGGTCGGCGTCGGGCAGGATCAGCTGCCCTTTCGCCGCCAGCGTCGCGAAGCGCGTGCCGGGTTCGACGGTCAATTGGTAAAGCGACAGATGCTCGGTCCCGAACGACAGCGCACGGGTGAGTTCCGCCTCCCATGCTGCGAGCGACTGGCCCGGCCGGGCATAGATCAGGTCGAAGCTGACCCGCGCGAAATGGCGCTGTGCGACGTCTAGCGCGGCCAGCGCCTCCTCCACGCCATGCGCGCGTTCGAGGAAGGCGAGCGCGTCGTCGTGCAACGCCTGTACGCCCAGCGACACGCGATTGACCCCGGCGGCGGCGATGTCGGCGAAGCGCGCGGCTTCCACCGAGGACGGGTTCGCCTCCAGCGTGATCTCGATAGTGTCGGTCGGTGGCCAGTGGCGGCAGGCCGCCTCGATGATCGTGGCGACGGTCGCGGGCGGCATCAGCGACGGCGTGCCGCCACCGAAGAAGATCGATGCCAGCCGCCGGCCGGGCAGCTCGGCGGCCTCATGCGCCAGGTCGGCCAGCAGCGCGTGCAGCCACGCGGCCTGATCCACTTGATCGCGCACATGGCTGTTGAAGTCGCAATAGGGGCATTTCGACACGCAGAACGGCCAATGGACGTAGAGCGCCAGAGGATCGGGGGCGGGTGCTTGGTCGGGCTGCATCGCCGTCCCATATGGGGGCGATGCGAGCGATACAAATGCTGATGGCGGCGTTGCTGCTGGGTGCCTGTTCCGCCGGGCCCGCCCATGTGCCCGAGCGTGTGGTCGAACCGCGTGCGTTCGAAGGATACGCGCCGCGCGGGAGCGCGCAGTTGCGGCAGGCGATGGAGGCGGGGCACCGCGCGGCGCGGGCGCAGGCGGGTTTGCCGGCGCTGGCGTGGGACCCGGCGCTTGTTCGCGATGCGCAACGCTATGCCGACACGCTGGCACAGAACCGCCGCTTCGAACATTCGCCCCAGCCGCGCGGCGTGCCGGAACAGGGCGAAAACCTGTGGACCGGCACACGCGGCGCCTATCGCTATGCCGAGATGGCGGGGCATTGGGTCGCCGAAAAGCGCGACTATGTGCCCGGTATCCTGCCGGCGGTGTCGCGCACCGGCCGGTTCGAGGATGTCGGGCACTATACCCAGATCATGTGGCGCACGACCCAGCGCTTCGGCTGTGCCGAGGCGAGCAGTGCGAAGGACGATTATATCGTCTGCCGCTATGTGCCCGCCGGCAATTATCCGGGGCAGCGCGCCTTCTGATCGATCATCCGCGCGCGCCGGCGATCATCTTGGCGGCGATATGGCGGACGGCGTTGTCGTCCTTGTCATCGGCCGGCGACGGATCGCCCAGCTTGTCGAGGCTCGCTTCGAGGGAATCGAGCAGGCCCGGATGCTGTTGTTCGACGTAGCGCATCGTCCAGAACAGGAGATGCTCGACCGCGATCTCGCGGTGGCGGGTTTCGGTCAGCGCGTCGGACATGGGGCAATTCCTTTCGGAACGCCCAATGCCCGGACGCGGGTGGGCGTTCCGCTTGGTACGCCCGACCTGATCGTCACCCCGGGCTTGACCCGGGGTCCCGCTTCTTACCCGCGCGAGAAGAAGAAGCGGGACCCCGGATCAAGTCCGGGGTGACGGAACAGCTTTAGCTCAGAAGACCGCCTTCACCAGCTGCGCGAACGCATCGGCGCGGTGGCTGATCGCATGCTTGTGGTCGGGATCGATCTCGCCATAGCTCTGGTCCATGCCGTCCTGAACAAACATCGGGTCATAGCCGAAGCCGTGTTCGCCACGTGGCGGCCAGACCAGCTGTCCGTCGACGCGGCCCTCGAACCATTCGACATGGCCGTCAGGCCAGGCGAGCGCCAGCGCGCAGACGAAGTGCGCGGCGCGGCTGTGGTCGGGGCCGGTCGCCTGCATCCGTTCCTCGACCAGCCGCATCGCCGCGCCGAAATCCTTGGACGGCCCGGCCCAGCGGGCGGAGAAGATGCCGGGATCGCCGTTCAGCGCCTCGACACACAGGCCGCTGTCGTCGGCAAGTGCGGGCAGGCCCGACAGGTCGGCGGCTTGCAGCGCCTTCAGCTCGGCATTGGCGACGAAGGTCGTGCCGGTTTCCTCAGGCTCGGGCAGGTCGAGTTCGCCGGCCGAGATGGGCGTCACGCCGTACGGCCCGAGCAGCGCAGCGATCTCGCGGATCTTGCCCGGATTATGGCTGGCGATGACCAGCTTACCCGGTTCCAGCTTGCGGATCGCCTGCGGTTCCTTGCCCTCGCCGCTCATCGACCGGTCGCCCGCAGCTGTTCGGCGAAGATGCGGCCGCAGCCGATGCGGGCGAGGCGCAGCAGGCGCAGCAGCGCCTCCTCGTCATAGCATGCGCCTTCGGCGGTAGCCTGGACCTCGGCGATATTGTTGTCGCTGGTCAGGACGAAATTGGCATCGGCGTCGGCGGCCGAATCCTCGATATAGTCGAGGTCGAGCACCGGGGTGCCCTGATGGATGCCGCAGCTGACCGCCGCGACCTGCCGGCTGATCGGATCGACCTCCAGCTTGCCTTCGCGCATTAGCCCGTCGACCGCGAGGCGCAGCGCCACCCATGCGCCGGAGATCGACGCGGTGCGGGTGCCGCCATCGGCCTGGATCACGTCGCAGTCGAGCGTGATCTGGCGTTCGCCCAGCGCCTTCAGGTCGACCACGGCGCGCAGCGAGCGCCCGATCAGCCGCTGGATTTCCTGGGTACGGCCCGACTGCTTGCCCTTGGCCGCTTCCCGGCTGCTGCGGGTGTGGGTGGCGCGCGGCAGCATGCCGTACTCGGCGGTGACCCAGCCTTCGCCCTTGCCACGCAGCCATGGCGGCAGGCGCTCTTCGAGCGAGGCGGTGACCAGCACCTTGGTATCGCCGAACCCGATCAGGCACGAACCCTCCGCATGGCGGGTGAAGTTCGTCTCGATCGTGATGGGGCGCATTTCGTCGGGGGTGCGGCCGGATGGGCGCATGGGAATCTCCTGAAATTTGCCTATGCACTAGCCGCCCGTTCATCGACGCGCCAGACGCCGCGCGGTACGCCCAAAGGAATACGGGGCCGAAACAACCAACGACAACAGGGAGCCGATGATGAAGAAGATGGCGTTAGCGATGCTGCCGATGCTGCCGATGCTGCCGATGCTGGGCGGATGCGTGATGGCGGTGGGGAACACGACCACCCAGGCCCCGCCGGTCGCGATCGAGAGCGAGACGATCAGCTACGAGACGTCGCGTTGTTTCGGGACCTGTCCGGTCTACCGCGTCACCGTCCAGCCCGACGGTTCGGGCGTGTTCGAAGGGCGGCAGTTTACCAAGGTCGTCGGCATCCGCAGCTTTCGCGCGACCCCGGCCCAGTATCGTGCCTTTGCCGCAAAGTTGCAGCCGTACCGGCCGCGTGACGGCGAGCAGCTGATCCAGCCGGGGCAGCCGGGATGCGGGCAGGTGGCGACCGACATGCCCTCGGTCGATATCCGCTGGAACGAAATCTCGGGCGCGGCGCAGCACCTCTCGCTCTATTATGGCTGTCGGATGCACGATCAGGCGATGAACGAAGCGCTGCGCTCGGCCCCGAACGAGCTGCCGATCCGGCAGTTCATCGAGGTGAACTAGAGGGTCCTCCCCGGCACGGGGAGGGGGACCAGCCGCAGGCTGGTGGAGGGGGGTATCCGCATACGGAACCGTTGCGTTGCGAGGCTATCCCCCTCCACCACCGCTTCGCGGCGGTCCCCCTCCCCGTGCCGGGGAGGATAGGCTTTCCCGAGCGCTTCAACGCTTCTACATTCCCACTATGGCCCAACCGATCCACGAACTGACCGACCGCGCCCGCGACGTGTTCCGGATCGTGGTCGATTCCTATCTGTCGACCGGCACGCCGGTCGGATCGCGCACCATCGCGCAATTGTCGGGCCTGAACCTCTCGCCGGCATCGATCCGGGGAGTCATGCAGGACCTTGAGGAAGCGGGCCTGCTCGCCGCGCCGCATGTCAGCGCGGGGCGGATGCCGACCGAGACCGGGCTGCGCCTGTTCGTCGACGGCATGATGCACGCGATGGAGCCATCGGCACAGGAACGCGCGACCATCGCCGCACAGGCCGACAGCGCCGGCCCGGTCGAGGAGGCGCTGGCCGGCACTGCCGCTGCGCTGTCAGGCCTGTCCGCGAGTGCGGGCGTGGTGCTGGTGCCCAAGCGCGAGCCGGTGCTCAGGCAGGTGTCGTTCGTGCCGCTGTCTGGCACCCGCGCGCTGGCGGTGCTGGTCGGGGCCGATGGATCGGTCGAGAATCGCGTGCTGGAAACGCCCGGCGCCGGTGCCGCCGCACTGGTCGAGGCGGGCAATTACCTGACCGCGCGGCTGTCGGGCCTGACCTTGAGCGAGGCGCGCGACCGTATCCTCCGCGAAATCGGGCAGGAACGCGCCGAGCTGGATGTTGCCGCCCGGGCGCTGGTCGAACGTGGCCTTGCGATGTGGAGCGAGGATGGCGACCATCGCCCGGTGCTGATCGTGCGGGGGCAGGCGCGGCTGATCGACGATGCCGCCAGCCACGACCTCGACCGCGTACGGCAGCTGCTCGACGAGCTGGAGGGCAAGGAGGAGATCGCCCGGCTGCTCGAATCGGCGCAGGACGGCGATGCCGCGCGGATCTTCATCGGGTCCGAGAACAAGTTATTCGCATTGACCGGATCGTCGGTCATCGCCAAGCCGGTTCGCGCGCTGGACGGGCGCGTGGTCGGCGTCGTCGGCGTGATCGGGCCTGTTCGGTTGAACTATGCGCGCGTCGTGCCCATGGTGGATTTCACCGCAGCAACGCTGGCCCGACTGCTGGGCTGACAAAGAAGAGACTGGAATGAACGACATCCCCGCCAACGACGATACGAACGACCTGCGCGAAGCCACCGCAGAGGCCGCCCCCGAAGTCGCCGAAGCGGATCGCCACGCCGAACTGGAGGCGAAGCTGGCCGATGCGCAGGCCGAGGTGCTCTATGCCCGCGCCGACCTGCAGAACGTCCGCCGCCGCGCCGAAAAGGAAGTGGCCGACGCCCGCGCCTATGCCGCGACCGCGTTTTCGCGCGACATCCTGTCGGTTGCCGACAATCTGTCGCGTGCGCTGTCGGCGATCCCCGACGAACTGCGCGGCGACGACCGAATGAAGGGGCTGATCGTCGGCCTCGAAGCGACCGGCCGCGAGCTGGAGAGCGTGTTCGGCCGCCACGGCATCAGCAAGATGGTGTCGGTCGGCGAAGCGCTGGACCCCAACAAGCATCAGGCGATGTTCGAAGTCCCGTCGAGCGATGCGAAGCCCGGCACGGTCGTGCAGGAAATCCAGACCGGCTATATGATCCGCGACCGGCTGCTGCGCCCGGCGCTGGTCGGCGTGGCGAAGGCGCCGGAGGGCGGGGCCTGAACGACGCGGTTCAGCCCGACCTTGCCACCCCGCCGCGGTTCGAGCGGATCGTCCATCCCGAGGCGATCGTCGATCGCGGCGCGGTGGCGACGTCGCTGCGTGCGCTGTCCGGCGACGGGCAGGACGGCGTGGCATTGCGCCGCGCCGCGACCGCCGTGTTGCGCGACGTCATGGCGCGCGGGCGGGGCGAGATCGAGCGGCGGTTGCGCGCCAACCCCAGCCACGGGCTGGAGACGGCGGCGGCCTATGCCTATCTGACCGATGCGGTCCTCGTCGCGCTGACCGGCTTCATCGTCGAGCGCGTGCATCCCAACCACAATCCGACCGCCGCCGAGCGCATGACGCTGATCGCGGTCGGTGGCTATGGTCGGGGCGAGATGGCACCGCATTCCGACGTCGATATCGGCGTGCTGACCCCGTGGAAGCAGACGCCCTGGTCCGAACAGGTCATCGAATCGACGCTCTATGCGCTGTGGGACCTGGGGCTGAAGGTCGGTCATTCGTCGCGCTCGCTCGACGAAATGGTGCGCCAGGCAAAGGGCGACGTGACCGTGCGCACCGCGCTGGTCGAGGCGCGCTATGTCTGGGGCGATACCGCGCTCTATGCCGAGGCGGCGCAGCGCTTCAAGACCGAGGTACAGGAAGGGACCGCGCGGACCTTCATCGCCGAAAAGCTGGCCGAGCGCGATGCGCGGCACAAGAAGCTGGGCGACACGCGCTATGTCGTCGAACCCAATGTGAAGGAGGGGAAGGGGGGGCTGCGTGACCTCCACGCGCTCTTCTGGATCGGGAAATATGCGTACAATGTCCGCCGTGCCGCCGATCTGGTGCCCGCCGGCCTGTTGAGCGCGCCCGAACTGCGCAAGTTCAACCGCGCCGAGGATTTCCTGTGGGCGGTGCGCTGCCACCTCCACCTCATCACCGGGCGGGCCGAGGAGCGGCTGACCTTCGACGTACAGACCGAGATCGCGACGCGGATGCGCTACAGCGACCGGGTTGGCAAGTCGCGCGTCGAGCGCTTCATGCAATATTATTTCCTGCAGGCGAAGCGGGTCGGCGACCTGACCGGCATGTTTCTCAGCCACCTCGACGAAACTTATGCCGCGCGGGGCAGCCGGTTCGGCTTTCCCCGGCTGCGGCGGCGTCCGCGCCGGCTGAACGGTTTCGTGCTGGACCGCGGACGGCTCGCGCTGCCCAAGGATGATTTCTTCGCCGACGATCCCGTCCGGCTGATCGAAATCTTTGCGCTGGCCGATCTCCACGGCCTCGAAATCCATCCGCTGGCGATGCGCGCGGCGTCGCGCGACGCACGGCTGGCGGCGCATGTCCGCTCGCACCCACGCGCCAACCAGCTGTTCCTCGACGTGCTGACCTCCCCGCGCGATCCCGAACTGGTGCTGCGCTGGATGAATGAATGCGGCGTGTTCGGCCGCTTCATTCCCGATTTCGGCCGCATCGTCGCGCAGATGCAGTTCGACATGTACCACCATTATACGGTGGACGAGCATACCATCCGCATGATCGGCCTTTTGTCGCAGGTCGAACGCGGCATCTGTCGCGAAGAACATCCGCTGGCGACCGCGCTGTTCGGCGGCATCGTGCAGCGGCGCGCGCTGTATGTCGCGGTGCTGTGCCACGACATCGCCAAGGGGCGCGGCGGCGACCATTCGATCCTGGGGGCGGAGGTCGCCGAGCGGCTGTGCCCGCGCCTCGGCCTGACCCCGGCCGAGACCGAGACGGTCGCGTGGCTGGTCCGCTATCACCTGTTGATGTCGGCCACCGCGTTCAAGCGCGATCTCAGCGATTTCAAGACGATCCTCGACTTCACCAGCGTCGTGCAATCGCCGCAGCGGCTGCGCATGTTGCTGGTGCTGACCGTCGTCGATATCCGCGCGGTCGGGCCGGGGACGTGGAACGGGTGGAAGCGGCAGTTGCTGACCACCTTGTTCGAAACCGCCGAGGAGGTGCTGCGGCTGGGCCACAAACAGCGCGGCCGCGACGAGCGCATCGCCGAGAAGCAGGCGACGCTGCGCGGGGCGCTGGGCTGGGACAAGGAAACGCTGGCCGCCTATGTCCGGCATTTGCCGCCGGCCTATTGGATCGCCGAGCCGGACGACGTGATCGCCGCCAATGCGCGCGTCGTCGACCAGTCGGCCGACACCCGCCTGACGATCGAAACCAGCGTGGACGAGGATCGCGGCGCGACGCTGGTCACGGTCCATGCCGCCGACCATCCCGGCCTTTTCTACCGCATCGCCGGGGCGATCCATGCGGCGGGCGGCAACATCATCGACGCACGCATCCACACGACGCGCACCGGCATGGCGCTCGACAATTTCCTCGTGCAGAATCCGCTGGGCGGGCCGTTCGACGAAGCGGGGCAGTTGCAGCGGCTGAAGACCGCGATCGCCGACGCGTTGGCCAACCGCATGAAGCTGAACGACCGGCTGGCCGCCAAGCCGCTGTCGCGTCCCCGCGCAGAGGCCTTCCCGATCGAGCCCAACGTGCTGATCGACAATGCCGCGTCGAACCGCTTCACCGTGATCGAGGTCAACGCCCGCGACCGCCCGGCGCTGCTCCATCATCTGGCGCAGGCGCTGTTCCAGTCGAAGGTGACGCTGCATTCGGCGCATGTCGCGACCTATGGCGAACGCGCGGTCGACACCTTCTATGTCACCGATCTGACCGGCGACCGGATCACCGGGCAATTGCGGTTGAAATCGCTGGAGCGGCGGCTGCTCGACGCGGCGGCGGGCAAGGAATTCGCGGGCTTCGCCTGATCCTCGCGATCTGGTGGATCAGCTATCGTGTCCCTCGTGGACCTGCTGCTCCCCGGAGATCGCGCCGACGCTTTCCGTCTGAATCCGGCGTGGTCGCCGCGCGGACATGAAAAAGCCGCCATGGTCACAACGGACCATGGCGGCTCTTCAAACCGATAGGTCGGCGCCCCGGATTACTTCGGCGACAACACCATCAGCATCTGGCGGCCTTCCATGCGCGGATAGGCTTCGACCTTGGCGATTTCCTGCGTCGCTTCGGCCACCCGCTGCAACACCGCCATGCCGAGCTGGCCATGGCTCAGCTCACGACCGCGGAAGCGCATCGTGACCTTCACCTTGTCACCCTCGGTAATGAACTGCTCGACCTTCTTCATCTTCGTATCATAGTCATGATCGTCGATGTTCGGACGCATTTTGATCTCCTTGATCTCCTGCGTCTTCTGGGTCTTGCGGGCGAGGTTCGCCTTTTTCTGCGCCTCGTACTTGAACTTGCCGACGTCGAGGAACTTCGCGACCGGCGGGTCGGCGTTCGGCGACACCTCGACCAGATCGAGTCCGACCTCCTGCGCCTGCGCCATGGCTTCGCGCGTGAACATCACACCCAGATTCTCTCCCTCATGGTCGATCACACGGACCTTGGGGCTCTGGATGAACTCATTGAATCGGGGGCCGTTCATCGGCGGCGGCGCATTGGGGCGACGCATCATGGGCGGACGGATAGGTGCTGCTCCTATAGTTATCGAAAGTTCTATATAGTCAATCTTGCGCGATTACGAAAGGTTCCGCGCAAGATCGGGTGCGAGGGCTTCCGCCTTCAGCATCGCGACCAGTTCGTCGAGGGCGATGACCTGCTGTCCCTGGCTGCCCAGGCGGCGCAGCGCGACGGTGCGTTCCTCCGCCTCGCGCTTGCCGACCACGACCAGCGCCGGGACCTTCGCCAGTGAATGCTCGCGCACCTTATAGTTGATCTTCTCGTTGCGCAGGTCGGTTTCGACGCGAATCCCTGCGGATTTCAGTGCGGCCATGACCTCGTTCGCATAGTCGTCGGCGTCCGACACGATCGTCGCGACGACCGCCTGCACCGACGACAGCCACATCGGCATGCGGCCGGCGTGATGTTCGATCAGGATGCCGAGGAAGCGTTCGAACGTGCCAAGAATCGCGCGGTGGAGCATGACGGGGCGGTGGCGGTTGCCGTCTTCCCCGACATAGGTCGCGTCGAGTCGTTCGGGCAGCACGCGATCCGACTGGATCGTGCCGACCTGCCACGTTCGCCCGATCGCATCGGTCAGGTGGAATTCGAGCTTGGGGGCATAGAACGCCCCTTCACCCGGCAGTTCCTCGAACTTGTCCTTGATCTCGTCCGACAGGTTCGACGAAAGCACCGCCTCGCGCAGCTCGCTTTCCGCCTTGTCCCACATCTCGTCCGACCCGAAGCGCTTGTCGGGGCGCAGCGCCAGCTTCACGGCATAGTCGGTGAAGCCCAGATCCTGATAGACCGAATCGAGCAGTTCGCAGAAGTCGCGGACTTCCTCGATCAGCTGATCCTCGCGGCAGAAAATATGCGCGTCGTCCTGCGTGAACTGGCGCACGCGCATGATGCCGTGCAGCGCGCCATGCGGCTCGTTGCGGTGGCAGCAGCCGAATTCGGCCATGCGGATGGGCAGGTCGCGATACGACTTGATCCCCTGGCGAAAGATCAGGACGTGGGCCGGGCAGTTCATCGGCTTCAGCGCCATCATGTCAGCATCGCCGCTGATGATCGCGCCCTCGTCCTCGGTATTCGGGATTTCGTCGGGCACCACGAACATGTTCTCGCGATACTTGCCCCAATGGCCCGACTGTTCCCACTGCCGCGCGTCCATCAGCTGCGGCGTCTTCACTTCCTGATAGTCGGTCGCGTCGAGCCGGCGGCGCATATACGCCTCCAGCTGCCGCCACATCATATAGCCCTTGGGGTGCCAGAAGACCGAGCCCTGCGCTTCCGATTGGAGGTGGAACAGGTCCATTTCCTGGCCGAGCTTGCGATGGTCGCGCTTGGCGGCTTCCTCCAGCCGGGTCAGGTGCGCGTCGAGCTGCTTCTTCGACAGCCATCCGGTGCCGTAGATGCGGCTGAGCATCGCGTTCTTCTGGTCGCCGCGCCAATAGGCCCCCGACACGCGGGTCAGCTTGAACGCCTGCGGGTCCAGCTTCGCCGTCGATTCGAGGTGCGGCCCCCGGCACATGTCGAGCCACTGGCCCTGGCGATAGATCGTCAGTTCCTCGCCTTGCGGAAGTTCGGCGGCCCATTCGGCCTTGAACGTCTCACCCTGTGCGGTCCAGCGGTCGATCAGCTGCTGCCGCGTGACGACCTCACGCTCGAACTTCTCGCCCCTGGCGATGATCTTGCGCATCTCTGCCTCGATCAGCGGCAGGTCCTCGTCGGTGAACATGCCGCGTCCGGGGGCGGGCGCGAAGTCGTAATAGAAGCCGTCGTCGGTCGCCGGGCCGAAGGTGATCTGCGTACCCGGATACAGCGTCTGCACCGCTTCGGCGAGGACATGGGCAAAGTCGTGGCGGTGGAGTTCCAGCGCGTCGGCCTCGTCCTTGGCCGTCACCAGCGCGAGCGACGAATCGCCCTCGAACGGGCGGTTCAGGTCGCGCACCTGCCCATCGACCCGCGCGGCGATCGCCGCCTTGCGCAGACCCGGCGAGATCGCGGCGGCGATGTCGGCCGGGGTAGTGCCCGGCATCACCTCACGGACGGCACCGTCGGGAAGGGTGATGCGGAACATTGCGGACATGAAGGAACACCTGGAATGTCGGAGGATAAACGCCCGTCGGTTAGCCGCTGGGCGGGGCAAGGGCAAGGATGGGGCTTACTCCACCGCCGCGCCGGCATCGGTATAGGTGATGCGGATGCGCACCCAGCTGCCGATCAGCGGCTTGCCGCCGACGCGCGGCGGCAGGATGCGGAACTGCCACGCCGCCTGTCGCACCGCGCCCGCCAGCCCCGATCCGCGCGCCGACTGGCCGATCTCGCGGCAATCGGTCACCTGGTTGTTGGGGATGGTGCGGCACGCGACTTCGCCCCAGCCGGGCTGGGCGTGGCGGGGGAGGTAGGTCGACAGCTCGGCATGGGTCGGGCGGCGATACCAGTCGGCGGCGTAGAGCCGCTCGCCACCGCCGCTGCCGCCGCCGGCATCGCTGTCCGCATCGCCATCGCCGCTGTCGCCTGTCGCGTCGCTGCGTCCGGTGCCCTCGGTGGCGCTGCGGGTGCCGGGCGTGATCGCGGCGCGGGCGAAGTCGCGACCGGTCATCGGAATGACCTTCGACCAGACATCGTTCGACGGCGTGACCGGTACCGGCGGCGGCGGGGGTATGTCGGGCGGTGGCGCGACGGGGGTGACCGGCGTCGTGGTGCTGGCGCTACCGGCGGCGGCCTTGCGCTGAACCTGTTTTGCGGGCGCGGCGGCGGGAGCGACCTGATCGGCGGGGAGCATGTCGACGACCAGCGGCGATTTCTCGCCCGGCGGCGGGGACATGATCGTCGGCGCGATGCGCAGCAACAGCCACAGGATCGCGACATGGATCGCGACCACCAACGCCAGCGTGGCGATGCGACGCGGCAAGGGTACCGGGCGACGCGCGGAGAACCGTTCCTGATACACTGTCGACGCCACGAAAAGCCCCTAGCGCAGCCCGCACGCAAGCGCGATGGGAAAGACGATGGTTGGCGATATCAGGAGAGTGGAGCGAACCGCCGCTTTGGCCCGAAAGGGAGGGGCGGCATCGAGAGACTCGAGAGTTCGCGGCATGGCAGAGCCATGCGGTTGGTCATCGCTGGCGGTGCCGGCCGTGTTGTCTCGGTAAGCTGAAATAGCCTCGCTATTTCAGCGAGACTGCTGGAGCGGGTGAAGGGAATCGAACCCTCGTCGTAAGCTTGGGAAGCTTCTGCTCTACCATTGAGCTACACCCGCTCGGGAATGTCGCCCTTACCCAAAGGATCGGGCGGGTGCAAGCGGGTGGTGCAACTTCCCACCGGCTGCGGCTGTGGGTATCGAGGGTGGCATGACGCACCCTATCGTTTCCGACGCCGTGCCCGGCACGATCCGCCATGTCGCGATCATCGGCGCGGGATTTTCCGGCACGTTGCTGGCGATCAACCTGCTGCGCCATGACGGGCCGACGGCGACGCTGATCGAGCGGGGCGATACGGCCGGCCTGGGCGTCGCCTATGGCACGCGGCAGAGCGATCACCTGCTGAACGTGCGCGCCGCGAACATGAGCGCCTTTCCCGACCGGCCCGACCATTTCGTGGCTTGGCTGGCCGGGCGGGACGAAGCGGCGGGGCCGGGCGATTTCGTGCCGCGCGCGCTGTATGGCGTCTATCTGCGCGAGACGCTGGGGGCGGCGCAGCGCGCGGCGCCGGGGCGGCTGACCGTGGTCGATGGCAAGGCGGTCGGTATCGATGGCGAGACCGTCCTGCTGAAAGACGGCGGCCGGGTGGTGGCCGATGCGGTCGTGCTGGCGGTCGGTAACCTCGCGCCGCAGGTGCCGCCGGGGCTGGGCGGGATCGCGGACGATCCGGCCTATGTCGGCAATCCCTGGGCAACAGGCGCGACCGCTGGTCTCGGCGACGACGATCGGGTGTTGTTGATCGGCACCGGGCTGACGATGGTCGATGTCGTGCTGACGCTGGAGGCGCAGGGGTTTGGCGGGCAGATCGTCGCACTGTCGCGGCGCGGGCTGCTGCCGCATCGCCATGCCCTCGCGGCCCCGGCCGCACAGCCGCTGACCGAGCGTCCGCGCCCGCCGCTGTCCGCGCTGGTGCGGTCCGTGCGGGCACGGGCGGCTACGATCGGCTGGCGCAGGGCCATCGACGAATTGCGGCCGTTCACGCAAGGAATCTGGACGGCAGCCGATCCGGTCGAGCGTCGCCGCTTCCTGCGCCATTTGCGGCCTTGGTGGGACATTCACCGCCATCGCCTCGCCCCCGCCGTCGCCGACCGGATCGATGCGATGGTGGCGAGCGGGCGGCTGACCCTGCTGGCGGGCAAGAGCTGCGATGCGCGACGCGTCGATGGCGGGGTGGAGGTCGCGTGGCGGCCGCGCGGGGAGGATGCGCCGCGCCCGATGCACGCGACGCGCGTGATTTCCTGCATCGGGCCGCAGGGCGATGTGGCCCGCACCGACGATCCGTTGCTGTCGGCGCTGGTCGCAGGCGGGCGCATCCGTCCCGACAGCGAGCATCTGGGCATCGATGTCGAAAGCAGCGGACGGGTGCTGCATGCCGATGGCGCGAGCGACGATCGCCTGTTCGCGATCGGGCCGATGACCCGCGGCGCGTTCTGGGAAATCGTCGCGGTGCCCGACCTGCGGCGACAGGTGTGGGACGTCGCCCGCTATCTGTCCAATGCGCACTGGGTGGGGGGTGAGGGGCTGTAACGCCGCATTGGGCCGTTCGTAGAAATGCTTCGTTGTGGAGGCTGGCCTGCCACCCGAAATGTTCGCACATGCAAAAAACCCGTAAAATCCTGCCGTCCTTCGGCATTCAGGTCGCGATCGGCATGGTCGCAGGCGTCGCGCTAGGCCTGATCGCCGCAGACGTCGGCGGGGCCGATGGCGCGATCGGCACCGTGCTGCACACGGTCGGACAGATTTTCGTGCAGCTGCTGAAGTTGCTGGTCCCGGCATTGGTGTTCACCGCCATCGTCGGGTCGATCGCGGCGCTGCGCGACCTGCCCAATGCCGCGCGGCTGGTCGGGCAGACCTTGTTATGGTTCGCGATCACCGCGCTGATCGCGGTGTCGATCGGCATCGTGCTCGCGCTGACGCTTCAGCCCGGCCTGCACAGCGCGGCACCGCTGTCCAGCGCGGCGCAGCCGGGCACGGTCGGCACCTGGCTCGATTTCCTGAAAGGGCTGGTGCCGGCCAATCTGCTCGGCCTGACCGCATCGACCAAGGTCGCCGATGGCGGGGCAACCACGACGCTCGGCTTCAACGTGCTGCAGATCATCGTCGTCGCCATCGCGGTCGGCGCGGCGGCGGTGCGGGTTGGGGCGGCGGGGGAGCCATTTCTCGCCTTCAACACCTCTGCGCTGATGATCCTGCGGCGGTTGCTGCGCTGGGTGATCGCGCTGACGCCGATCGGGTCGGCGGCGCTGATCGGCGATGCGATCGTGCGCTATGGCTGGGGCACGCTGTCGTCGCTGGGCGCGTTTGCAGCGACGGTGTATATCGGGCTGGGGATCGTGCTGTTCGTCGTCTATCCGGCATTGCTGGCGCTGCACCGGATTTCGCCCTTGTGGTTCTTCCGCCGCGCATGGCCCGCGATCCAGCTGGGCTTCGTCACCCGGTCGTCGGTCGGCACGTTGCCGGTGACGCAGGAGCGGACCGAGCAGGCGCTGGGCGTGCCCGCCGCCTATGCCGCCTTTGCCGTGCCGCTTGGATCGACGACCAAGATGGACGGGTGTGCCGCCATCTATCCGGCGGTGTCGGCGATCTTCGTCGCGCAATTCTTTGGCCTGCCGCTGGGGGCGGCCGATTATGCGCTGATCGTGATGGTGTCGGTGCTGGGATCGGCGGCGACCGCCGGGCTGACCGGGGCGACGGTCATGCTGACGCTGACGCTGACCACGCTCGGCCTGCCGCTGGAGGGGGCGGGGCTGTTGCTGGCGATCGACCCCATCCTCGACATGGGGCGTACCGCCGTCAATGTCGCTGGGCAGATGCTGGTGCCGGTGATCGTCGCCAAGCGCGAGAGGCTGCTGGCCGCCCCCGCCGACGCTCCGGCGGAGATGGCTTTAGGGTAGCAGCAGCGAGGCGTCGCCATAGGAATAGAAGCGATATTCCTCGGCGATGGCATGGGCATAGGCGGCCAGCATCCGCTCGCGCCCCATCAGCGCCGATACCAGCATGAACAGCGTCGATCTGGGCAGGTGGAAATTGGTCATCAGCCCATCGATGCCGCGAAAGCGATAGCCCGGCGTGATGAAGATCGCGGTATCGCCTTCGAACGGCTGCACCTGTCCGGCATCGTCGGCAGCGCTTTCGATCAGGCGCAGGCTGGTGGTGCCGACCGCGATCACCCGGCCGCCGGCGGCGCGCACCGCGTTCAGCCGGTCGGCGGTGGCGGCGTCGATCCGGCCCCATTCGGCGTGCATCTGGTGGTCGTTAGTGTCGTCGGCCTTGACCGGCAGGAAGGTGCCCGCCCCGACATGCAGCGTCAGCGTGGCATGGCCGATCCCCGCCGCCTCCAGCGCCGCCATCAGTTCGGGCGTGAAGTGCAGCGCGGCGGTCGGCGCGGCGACGGCGCCGGCCTCGCGCGCGAACAGCGTCTGGTAATCCTCGGCATCGCGCGCGTCGGCGCCGCCGCGCTTCGACGCGATATAGGGAGGCAGCGGCATGCGCCCGGCCCGCTCCAGCAGCAATTCGACCGGTTCGTCGCCGGCAAAGTCCAGCGCGAAGCTGCCGTCCGCGCCCTTGTCACCGGCGGTCGCCGTGACGCCCGCGCCGAAATCGATGGTGTCGCCATCACGCAGCCGCCGGGCGTTGCGCACGAACGCACGCCAGCGGCGCGGCCCCTCACGCTTGTGCAGCGTCGCGCCGATCGTCGCATCGCCGCGCTTGCCCTCCAGCTGTGCCGGGATCACCCGCGTGTCGTTGAAGACTAGCAGGTCGCCGGGGCGCAGGCACGACGGCAGGTCGCGCACGCCACGATCCAGCGTCGCGTCACCGTCCAGCACCAGCATCCGTGCCGCATCGCGCGGCGCGGCGGGGCGCAGCGCGATGCGGTCGGTCGGCAGTTCGAAGTCGAACAGGTCGACGTGCATCGATCGAAAGACTTGGGATTAGCGCGCGCGGGCCGGCTGCGGACGCTTGGCCGCCGGCGCGGGCGCAGGCTTGCGCGGCATCGTCGCCGGCAGCGGGGCGACGGTCTCGGGCAGCGCGACCGGGGCTGCGGCCTGGTACGGCGGCGGATTGTCGCTGGCGATATAGGCGCGGACGATGCGCGACGGGTTCGCCGGCGGTTCGCCACGTTCGATCGCGTCGACATATTGCATGCCCTCGATCACGCGGCCGAATACGGTGTATTTCTTGTCGAGCGAGAATTTGGGGGCGAACATGATGTAGAACTGGCTGTTCGCGCTGTTCTCGTCATTAGCGCGTGCCGCCGCCACCGCGCCGCGGACGTGGGGGAGGTAGTTGAACTCCTTTTCCACGTTCGGCAGCTTCGACCCGCCGGTGCCGTCGCCATCCGGATCGCCGCCCTGCGCCATGAAGCCGTCGATCACCCGGTGAAAGGCGAGGCCGTCATAGAATTTCTCGCGGGTCAGCGTCTTGATCCGCGCGACCATCTTGGGCGCGACATCGGGACGCAGCCAGATGGTGACCCGCCCGCCGGTCGACAGGTCGAGAATCCACAGGTTGCGGGTGTCGGTGGTGGCGGGCGGCGGTTCGCGGCCGGGCACGTCGATCACCTGCGCGAGCGCCGGCAGGGCAAAGAACGAGGCGATGACAGCGAGCAAAAGGGCAAGACGACGCATGAACTTCCCGAAACGCGCGAGGAAACCAAAAGGCATGAGGCGAGCCGCATAGACCATGTGATCGCTTGCGCCAATCTGAACATGACGGCGCCGTTCCGTCCCGAAACGGCAAAAGGGATTGGCAAACGGCCGAACGCCCGGCTATCACCCGTGCGACTGGACGGAAAACCGATCGGTCCGGCGTCGCTTCCACGAAGGCGACCGGAGAGGGGCAGGGCGCGAAACGCGCCCGACGACAAGGGCTGTTGAATGGCGACTGACGAAGATCAGCACGTACCCGCAGGCGGCGCGACTGCGCTCGACGGTGGGCCGGAAAATCCCCGCAGGCGCGACTATCTGTCGATCGGCGCGGTGGCATTTGCCGGGGTCGGCGCAGGCGTGATCGCGCTGCCGCTCATCAACCAGATGTCGCCCGCCGCCGATACGCTGGCGCTGTCCACGACCGAAATCGACCTGTCGTCGATCGAACCGGGGCAGGCGATCAAGGCGACGTTTCGCAAACAGCCGCTGTTCGTGCGCAACCTGACGCCCAAGGAAATCGCCGAGGCGAATGCCGTGCCGGTCAGCACGCTGCGCGATCCGCAGACGCTGGCGGAACGCACCAAGACGGGCAAGGCGAACTGGCTCATCACGCTGGGCGTCTGCACGCATCTCGGCTGCGTGCCGCTGGGCGCGGGCGAGGGTGAGAACAAGGGGCCGTTCGGCGGCTATTTCTGCCCGTGCCATGGGTCGGCCTATGACACCGCCGGGCGCATCCGGTCGGGGCCTGCGCCCCAGAACCTGCACGTTCCCGAATATACCTTCACGTCCGACACCGTCGTGACGGTTGGCTGAGGAGAGAGACGATGAGCTTCCCCTGGGCCAAGCATTACGAACCGAAACAGCCGCTGATGCGGTGGCTGGACGAGAAGCTGCCGCTTCCCCGGTTGGTTTATAACGCGGTCGGCGCCGGCTATCCGGTGCCGCGCAACCTCAACTATTTCTGGAATTTCGGCGTGCTGGCAGGCGCGGCGCTGGCGGTGCAGATCATCACCGGCATCGTGCTGGCGATGCATTATGCGGCCAATGGCGCGGTCGCGTTCGATTCGGTCGAACGCATCATGCGCGACGTGCCGTCGGGCTGGTTCCTGCGCTATGCCCACGCCAATGGCGCGTCGATGTTCTTCATCGTCGTCTATACCCATATCTCTCGCGGTATCTATTACGGGTCGTACAAGGCCCCGCGCGAGATGGTGTGGCTGCTGGGCGTCGTCATCTTCCTGCTGATGATGGCGACCGCGTTCATGGGCTATGTGCTCCCGTGGGGGCAGATGAGCTTCTGGGGCGCGCAGGTCATCACCGGTTTCTTCTCGGCGATACCGGGGGTGGGTGAGACGATCCGCGTGTGGCTGCTGGGCGGTTATGCGCCGGACAATGCCGCGCTGAACCGCTTCTTCTCGCTCCACTATCTGATGCCGTTCGTGATCGCGGGCGTCATCATCCTGCACATTTGGGCGCTGCACATTCCGGGGTCGAACAACCCGACCGGCGTGGA
The DNA here is from genome assembly GCF_001421585.1 of Sphingomonas sp. Leaf23. NCBI lineage: Bacteria > Pseudomonadati > Pseudomonadota > Alphaproteobacteria > Sphingomonadales > Sphingomonadaceae > Sphingomonas > Sphingomonas sp. Leaf23. The sequence continues at coordinate 935,254 of NZ_LMKR01000002.1, forward strand.
GGTGAAGGGGCCGCAGGATACCGTGCCGTTCCACCCCTATTACACCGCGAAGGACGGGTTCGGGCTGGGCGTATTCCTGATCGTGTTCGCGTCGCTGATCTTCTTTGCGCCGAACCTGCTGGGCCATCCGGACAATTACATCCCGGCCAACCCGCTCTCCACGCCCGCGCATATCGTGCCCGAATGGTATTTCCTGCCGTTCTACGCGATCCTGAAGGCGTTCACCGTCGACTTCATTTTCCCGGCGAAGCTGTGGGGCGTGCTGGCCATGTTCGGCTCGATCCTGCTGCTGTTCTTCCTGCCGTGGCTGGACAAGTCGCCGGTCAAGTCGGCCAATTACCGCCCGACCTATCGCATCTTCCTGATCGTGCTGCTGATCGACGTGCTGGTGCTTGGCTATCTCGGCGGGGCGGAGGCGACGCCGGTGACGGTGCTGCTCAGCCAGATCGCGGCGGGATATTATTTCGCGCACTTCCTGGTCGTGCTGCCGATCGTATCGGCGATGGAGCGTCCGCGTCCCCTGCCCAATTCGATCACCGAAGCGGTGCTGAAGGGCGAGGGCGGCACCTCGCCCGCGCAGAGCGCCGCCCATGGTCACGCCACCCCGGCCGCGGCCGAGTAAGGGAACAACGATGCTCTCCTTCGCTTCCCGCTTTCTCGCCCGCAACCTGAACCTCGTCGTCGGGGCAGGCTTCCTGTTCGCGCTGCTGCTCGGTATCTTTTCGACCGTCAGCGGCATGATCAACGACACGCCGGTCCATTCGGCCGAGCATGAATTCCATATCAAGGAGCGCCGCGACGCCGGGCTGCAATCGGCGGGCCTGTTCGGCACGTTCGACAAGCAGCAGCTGCAGCGTGGGTTCCAGGTCTACAAGGAAGTCTGCTCGGCCTGCCACTCGATCCGGCTGGTGTCGTTCCGCGACCTGGAGGCGCTGGGCTATGACGAGGGTCAGGTAAAGACCATCGCCACCGACTGGCAGATCGAACAGCCGAGCGTGAACTCGGAGACGGGCGAACCGGCGACGCGCAAGAACCTGCCGTCCGACCGCTTCCCGCTGGTGTTCGCCAACGACGTCGCCGCGCGTGCCGCCAACAACAATGCGGTGCCGCCCGACCTGTCGCTGATGACCAAGGCGCGCGACGATGGCCCGAACTATGTCTATTCGCTACTGACCGGATATCGCGCGCAGCCGGCGGAACTGCTGAAGGAATTCCCCGACGCGAAGACGCCGAACGGGCTGCACTACAATCCGTATTTCGCCACGCTGAACCTTGCCATGGCGCCGCCGCTGACTGCCGACGATCAGGTCCAGTATCAGGACGGCACCCGCGCGACGAAGGACCAAATGGCGAAGGACGTCGCGGCGTTCCTGACTTGGACCGCCGAGCCGAAGCTGGAAACGCGCCATGCGGCGGGTGCGGCGGCGGTAATCTTCCTGCTGATCTTCACCGCGCTGGCGTTCGGTGCCTATCGCAACATCTGGCGGGGCATGAAGCATTGAGCGGCGCGGATGGCGTCGGGTCGGTGGAGATCGCTCGGCGCATCCGTACCATTCCGGACTTCCCCAAGCCCGGCATCCAGTTTCGTGACATCACGACGCTGATCCTCGACCCTGAAGGGTTGCGGCTGGCGGTCGACGGCATGGTTGCCGCCGTACAGGGCCCGATCGATCTGGTGGCGGGGATCGAGGCGCGGGGCTTCGTCTTCGCCCCCGCCGTCGCGCTGGCGCTGGGCGCCGGCGTCGTGCTGATCCGCAAGGACGGCAAGCTGCCCGGCGCGACCATCGCCGAGGATTATGCGCTGGAATATGGCACCGACCGGATCGCGATCCATGCCGATGCCTGTACCCCCGGCGCGCGGGTTCTGCTGGTCGACGACCTGATCGCGACCGGCGGCACCGCCCGTGCGGCGGTACGGTTGTTGCGCAAGGCCGGGGCGACGGTCGAGCAGGCGGCCTTTGCGATCGACCTGCCCGATCTGGGCGGTGCGGCGGCGTTGCGGGCGGATGGAATTTCGGTGTCGGCGCTGGTGGCGTTTCCCGGGCATTGAGCGGCACCGGTCGTGGCTGCCACTGCCATCGGAATCCCCCGGGCCATTTTCCTCCGTCGGGGAGATGCCAAGGCGGCACTGGCCTGACGCGAGACGTCCGATATCGGTCTGGCCAGCCGCGCTGATCGCATGATCGCCCTGACCTTGTACGCCATGGTGACCTTCTCCATTCCCGATGAGCCGCTGGCAGGGCAGTTACGCGCGGCCATCTGGGACGATCTGCAACGCAATGCGATGATCGGCAATGGCAACCGGCTGGCCGCGTTGTGGTACGAGGCGGGGCAGGACGAAAGCCCTGCGCCCCGCCTTCATATTCAGGCGCTCGACTGTATCACGACCCGCGCCGGGCAGCGCTGTTCCTTCAACCTGTGGCGTGCGGGTGGACCGCGATGGGTGTTGGGGAAGGTTGCCCCCGACCGACTATCTTGCCGTGCGCAGTTCGTTCAGCAGTCCGGGGAGTGGAGCGTCCGGCACCGGCCGCCGCCGGACGCAGGCCATATTCGGACGGATATGCGTTGTCGGGTTGTCACGGAGACTCCTTCCTAGGGACGCAAGCCAACACCATCGGCGGTTGCCGGAAACCAGATGGCGCAAACGGTACAGCCCCAATTCAGCCGGCACGGCCGATGGTGCCTGCCGGACAGGAACCGGCGACCCGTGCCGGCTGTTGTTTTCGATCATAACCGGCGTCGTGCCCATGCCCGTCGCCTGTGGGAGCAAACCCATGTTGCATCGGATGCGCGCGATCATCTTGACGCTGGCGGCGGGGGCGGGTGTCTCCGCCTGCGCCTATGGCGATTACGGCTATAGCGGGGTCAGCGTCGGCTATGCCTCGCCCGGCTATTATGGCGGCGGCTATGGCGGGTATGGCGGCTATTATGACGATTATGCCGGCGGGTTCGGCGACCCCTATTGGGGCTGGTTCGGCGACTATTATTATCCGGGTTCCGGCTATTACGTCTATGACCGCTACCGCCGTCCGTTCCGCTGGAACGACCGCCAGCGTTCTTACTGGGAACAGCGGCGCGGGCAGTGGCGCGGCGGGCGTGGCGATGGGCGGCCGCGCTGGGACGGCTGGGACCGGCCGGGTTGGAACGACCGGCGCCCCGGCTTCGACGGACGCCCCGGTTTCGAGAATGTCCCGCGGGGCAGCACCCAGTCGCCATTGCCGGGTCGTCCGGACGGGTGGCGCGGGAACCGGCGGCCGGGGTTCGACGACAGGCGCGGGTTCGAGAATGTGCCGCGTGGCGACTGGCGCGGACGCCCCGATGGTGCTCCGGATCGTCGACCGGGCTTCGACGGGCGCCCCGGTTTCCGCAACGTGCCGCGTGGCGACAACACGTCGGTCAGGGCACCCCGACCGGACGCGCCGTCCGCCGGTGCCGCGCGCGGGTTCGGCCGACCCGAAGGCATCCGTCCCGGCGGCGGCCGCTTCCGTGGACCAGCAGGACGGGGACCGGATCGGCGCGGGCCCCGCGCGGAATAGGGCGTCCGTTCAGGCGGGCGGGGTGGCGGCGCGCGTTGCGATCAGGGCTTGCGAAATGAAGGTCATCACGACCTGATCGTCCTGATTGCACACCGTCACCCGGCTGGCGACGCTGCCCATTTCGGGCCGGCTGGACGAGGGGCGGGTCGACAGGACCTCGGTTTCGCAGCGTAGTGTGTCGCCCGGAAATACCGGACGTCGCCAACGCAGTTCGTCGATCCCCGCCGCGCCCAGGCTGGCAATAGGATCGACCTTCCACTGTTCGACCAGCATCGCCATCGTCATCGCGCAGCTGTGCCAGCCGCTGGCCGCCAGCCGCCCGAAATGGGTCTGGGCGGCGGCCTCGTCGGACAGGTGGAACGGCTGCGGATCATATTGCCGCGCGAAGTCGATCACGGCGTCCCGCGTCACGGGATAGGAACCGAAGCGGGCGGTATCGCCGACGGCGATGTCTTCGAAATAGCGCATGCGGCCAGTTTCAACCCGAAACTGGCCGGCGGCAAGGGCCAACGTGTCGCGGATGGATCAGACGTTGAAGCGGAACAGCATCACGTCGCCGTCCTGCACGACATATTCCTTGCCTTCCGCGCGCAGCTTGCCCGCGTCGCGTGCGCCGCTTTCGCCCTTGCAGGCGACGTAATCGGCAAAGGCGATGGTTTCGGCCCGAATGAAGCCGCGTTCGAAATCGCTGTGGATTTCGCCTGCCGCCTGCGGTGCCTTCGCCCCGACCGACACGGTCCAGGCGCGCGCCTCCTTCGGCCCGACGGTGAAGAAGGTGAGCAGCTGGAGCAGCGAATAGCCGGCGCGGATCACGCGGGCGAGACCGGTTTCCTTCAGGCCCAGGTCGGACAGGAATTCGGCGCGGTCGGCCGGGTCCATCGTGGCGATCTCCGCCTCGATCGCGGCCGACACGACGACCGCCTGCGCGCCCTCCGCCTTTGCCTTGGCAAAGACCTTGGCCGACAGCTCGTTGCCTTCCGCCGCATCCTCTTCGTTGACGTTGCAGACATAGAGGACCGGCTTGGCGGTCAGCAGCTGGGCCTGCGCGAAGTGGCGCTCCTCTTCCTCGTCCTTGATCTCGGTCAGGCGGGCGGGCTTGCCTTCGCGCAGCAGGTCGAGCGCGCGGCTGAGCACGACGGCGGCGATCTTGGCCTCCTTGTCGCCCTGCTGACCCTTCTTGGCCAGGTTTGGCACCCGCTTTTCGAGCGATTCGAGGTCGGACAGCATCAGCTCGGTCTCGACCGTATCGGCGTCGGCGATCGGATCGACGCGGTCGTCGACATGCTGGATGTCGTCATTCTCGAAACAGCGCAGTACATGGACGATCGCGTCCACCTCGCGGATATTGCCAAGGAACTGGTTGCCGAGGCCCTCGCCCTTTGACGCGCCGCGCACCAGGCCGGCGATGTCGACGAAGGCCAGCTGCGTCTCGATCTTCTTGGCCGAACTGGCGATCTCGGCCAGCGAATCCAGCCGGGGGTCGGGCACGGCGACGTTGCCGACGTTCGGCTCGATCGTGCAGAAGGGATAATTGGCCGCCTGTGCCGCCTGAGTCTGCGTCAGCGCGTTGAACAGGGTGGACTTGCCGACATTCGGCAGCCCGACGATACCGCAGCGAAAACCCACTTGGCGCAATCCCGGTGATGATGGAAAGCCTGCCCCTTAGCGCCTGGCGCGCCGGTTTGCTACCAGCGATAGTTGAAGCTGACGCTGATCCGTTCGCCCTTGCCGGCATGGGGCATAACTTCGTGCCGCAGCCAGCTTTCCCACAGCAGCAGCGTGCCCGGCTGCGGCGCGACCGTTTCGAAGGTGCCGGGGCGGGTGGGGGCGGCCATCAGCATGGGGAGGCGGGGGTCCTCGAACCGGATGCCGCCGGCCCCCTCCGGCACCGCGACATAGACGGTGCCCGACACAACGCTGTGCGGATGCAGGTGCCCCGAATGCCCGCCGCCGGGCTTCAGCAGGTTCACCCACAGGCTGTCGAGCTTCAGCTTGCGTGCCCCCAGGTCCATGCCGCACGCGGCGGCGAACTTCGCGACATGGCGGTCGAGCACGCGCTTCAGGTCGGCGAACACCGGATCGCGTAGAGGAAGGTCGTTCAGGGACGCATAGGAGGTATAGCCGCGATAGCCATGGTCCTTCGACCAGCGACGCCCGGCCATGTCCTCCTCCGCCAGCGCGCGCACCGACGCGTCGAGGTCATCGACCAGCGCGGCATCGGCAAGGTCGGCTTCATAGAGATGGGTTGGGAAGAGGGTGCGGACGGTCATACGCGCGGCTTGGCCGATCGGGCGCGCTTTGGGAAGGGACTCAGCGGCGGTGCCGGGACAGGAATGCCCAGAGCGCATCATTGTCGACAACCCAGCTGTGCCCGCCACCGACCGTGATCCGCCCGGCGACATCGGCACCACCCCGGCAGCCGGTATAGCGTTCCTCATAGACGTTCGGCCCGACCCAGCGGGTGGTGGGCGCGGCGGTGCAGCCGTTGAGCGTGGCCCAGCGCATTTCGGCGGCGTGCATGGTGTAGGACCAGTATTTCGCGCCGCCGCCCTGGATCGGGTTGGTGGTGTCGGCGTCGCCGGCAAAGGCGATCACCGGCAGCGGCCGCGACGGGCGGCAGGTTGCCGGGTCGGGGCGGGTGGGGTCGCTGGCCAGCGGGTTGCCCGCGCGCAGGCCGACAACGGGTGCGATCGCGGCGAAGCGGTCGGCCGCGACGCACCCCAACCACGAGGTCATCCGGCCGCCGCCCGACAGGCCGGTGGCATAGACCCGCGCCGGATCGATGCAGCCCTGTACGGCGAGCTGGTCGATCAGGGTGCCGATAAAGGCCACGTCGTTCGGCGCGTCGGGGCCGGGGATCGTGCCGGCGACGGTGGGCACGCCGGGGATGTTCCACACAAAGCCCTTGTCATGGGCGATGCCGGCATCGGGCGCGGCAACGATGAATCCGTGCCGATCCGCCGCCTCGGCCAGCTTCGAGTCGCGCAGCATCGCCGCGCCGGTGCCGCCGCTGCCGTGGAGCAGGATCACCAACGGGGCGGGACGCGCCGGGTCGAAGCCCGGTGGGAGGTGCAGCACCACCGAACGCCGCCCTTCGTTGATCGTAATCGTCTGTGCCGTGCCCGACGGACTGGCAGTGCAGCGGGCGGCGGCATGCGCTGTCCCGCCCAGCATCAGGAGGATCAGGCAGGCGAGCGATGCGAGGAACCGGGACATGGCCGGGGGTGTACCGGTGGGTCGGGGCACGAAGCAAGGGCGGGGCTAAGTCGTCCCCGCCCACCGGTCAGGCGGCGAGGCGCAGCGTGTTGCGACCTGCATGCTTGGCGACATACAGCGCCTGATCGGCGCGACGCAGCAGCGATTCGCGCGTTTCGCCGGGCAGGCGCTCTGCGACGCCGATGCTGACCGTTACCTGCGGATGCTGGCCCGTCGCCTCGATCGCGCCGCGAACCCGTTCGGCGACCCGCAGCGCGGTATCGGCGGCGGCATCGGGCAGCACGAGCACGAATTCCTCGCCCCCGAAGCGTCCGATAACGTCGGTCCTGCGCAGTTCGGCGGCGGCGGCATGCGCCACCCGCTGCAGCACCTGATCGCCGACCGCGTGGCCGTGCCGGTCGTTGACCTGTTTGAAATGATCGATGTCGAAGATTGCGATCGATACCGGGGCATCGTGGGCGTCCGCCGTCGACACCGCTTGTTCCAGCGCGGCCATCGTCCGGCGGCGATTGGCGATGCCGGTCAGCTGGTCGGTTTCGGCCATGATCGTGGCAAGGCGGGCGGCTTCCTCCGCGTGCTTTCGCGCGTTGTCGAGCAGCGTTTCGTGGGCAACCTGCACCGTCACGTCCTGGATGATCCCGAACAGGCAGAGCGATCCGTCATCGTTCACCCGGTCGATTTCCCCGCGGGAAAAGACGTGGCGGACCTCGCCATCGGGCCGGATGATCCGTGCGCGGAATTCGAAGCTGGAGCGATCCGCGATCGCCTGTCCGATATGCCCGGTCACCATCGCCCGGTCGTCGGGATGATAGGCTTCCAGCGCGGAGGCAAAGGTCGGCGGCACCGCGGCGGGAACGCCGTGGATGCGGAACACCTCCTGCGACCATGTGACACGCTCCCGGCCGGTGTCGAGCCGCCAGTGGCCGACCTCCGCCGCGCTTTCGGCCAGTTCGAGCAGGCGCATCTTTTCGGCGAGCCGCGCCAGCAACCGGTCGCGCGCAGCCAGCAGCGTGGCGATCGGCAGCGACGCGGCAAAGGTCGTCAGCAGATAGCATTGCAGCAACAGGCTGCGTTCCAGCGGCCCGATATCGTCCTGCGCGATCGGCCCGGTGCCGGTCGCCATGGCGATGGTCGAGATGATGGCGACGATCAGCACCCCGCCGGCCGCACCGACCGGGCCGATCCAGAACACCGCCAGCAGCACCGCCAGCATCGGTGCGAACAGCGGCGGATAGGATGACTGGGTAAAGGTCGCCGCCGACACGGCCGCGATCGCTGCGAACACCATCAGCGTCCTCGGCAGCGACCGGGGCACCGCCCAGGCGCGGGGGCGGTGCAGCGCCTGGCCAAAGATCAGGATGACCGGCGCGACGATGTAGATGCCCAGCAGGTCGGTCGAGCACCACGACAGCCAGAACATGGCCAGCCGGTCCAGCGGGGCGCTGAGCGTCGTCGTGGCGACCGTCGCGCTGAACATCGTGCCGGCGATCGTGGCCCCGCCGAAACGCAGCAGGTCACGCTGGTCGAGGAACGAAGCGCCGGGCCGGTCGCGGCGTCGCAACAGCCATGTCGCCAGCGTCGATTCCCCGATATTGCCGATGGCGAAGACCAGCGCGGTGAGCGGCGAGGCCCCGACGACCAGATTGGCGGCGACCGCGCCGATCGCGGCGGCGGCGACATGCCACGCAATCCGGTGGCGCGGCGCCAGCAGCAGGACCGCGAGCAGAATCCCGCTGGGCGGCCACAAGGTCGCGATGCCATCCTGGCCGAGCGTCAGCGTGAGCGACGTTACGGCCGCAAGGAAATAGATGGACCCCGTGATCGTGGAACAGGCCGCGGAACGCACCCACTGCGCCGGGAATTTTGCGGATCGAACCATCGCAACACCTTGATCCGCAATCATTAAGGCTTCTTTACCTTTGATTGTCCGCCGGGCTCCATTCGTCCCGTCGGCGCGATGGTTTCTGCGCGCTGTTCGAGGATTTTTACCTTAGCGGCAGGAACAGGTCGGTGATCGCGTCGCGTTCCGCCACCTCCGGAAAGAACCGAACCCGCTGACAGAAGAGTGGGAAGTCGCGCGGCTCTTCCCCGCTGTCGGGCAGCCAGTCGCGATAGAGGTGGAGCGCCGGCGCTTCGAGATCGTCGGCGCGCCCGATCACCCGCACCACCGCGCAGCGACCGCCGGGAATGACGCCGATCGTCATGCCGTCCGCGAGCGGAACGTCGCGATCGGTGGCGACGCACAGGTCGATGCGAGCCGGGCTGGCGGCGATGGCGTGCGGATCGCTGTGAAACAGGTTGAAGGTCGCCGCGTCCGTCGGGGACAGCCGGTTGGCGCGCCGCCACGCGATGAAGCGGCGGATGGTGTCGCCGATGCTGTCCATGTCGCCGACATGGGGCAGGATCGCGACGCGGGTGTCGGGCACGTGGCGGATGGTGACGTCGTAGGTCGGCATCGATCGGTTCCTCGCATGATCCAGCGGCAGGAGCGCCGCACGCCACGGTGCCCAGTCGGGCGCGGAACGGAAGGATGACGGCGATTGCCCGAACTGCCGGCGAAAGGCGCGGGCAAAGGCGTCGGGTGCGTCATACCCGGCATCCAGTGCGACATCGGTCACGCGCTGCCCGTGAAAGGCAAGGCGGTGCGATGCGCGCTGCAACCGGGCAAGCTGGACATAGCGTTGGACGGTCAGACCGAAGGTCGCGACGAACTGGCGATGGAAATGATATTTGGAAAAGGCCGCGACCGCGCTGATGCTGGCGAGGTCGAGTTCGTCGCCCAGATGCCGGTCGATATGGTCAAGCGCGCGCTGCATCCGGTCGTGATAGGGTGTGCGGCTCGCCGTCATGTCCGTTCCTTGTGTGGCACGGGTGGTATGCGCACGGGAAGGGGCGGGGCGCTCGACCGATCTTGCGGAAGTCGGGGGCACTCTACGGGGCTTCACCCCATCCGCCGCGCGACCTCGTTCATGAAGCGCACGTCGTCGTTCGCCGCCAGCCACGGCGCTTCGGCGGCAACCGCGCCCAGCAGGTCGGTCAGGTCGTCCAGCTCGGCCTTGGCGAAATTGCCCAGCACATAGGGCGTCACCCGGTCCTTATGCCCCGGATGGCCGATGCCCAGCCGGATGCGGCGAAAGTCGGGGCCGATATGCGCATCGGTCGAGCGCAGGCCGTTATGCCCGGCATGGCCGCCGCCGACCTTCACCTTCAGCTTGAACGGCGCAAGATCGAGTTCGTCGTGGAACATGGTCACGTCGGCGGGGGCGAGCTTGTAGAAGCGCATCGCCTCACCCACCGATCGACCGCTTTCGTTCATATAGGTGCCGGGTTTGAGCAGCAGCACCTTCTGCGTGCCCACGCGCCCTTCCTGTACCCAGCCCTGGAACGCGCGCTTCGGGGCGGCAAAGCCATGGACCTCGGCGATCGCATCGACGGCCATGAAGCCGATATTGTGGCGATGCATCGCATATTGCGGGCCGGGATTTCCCAGGCCGGTCCAGAGCTGCATTGGCGGGTCCTTTGGGGTGGCTGACGTGGGGCTGTAGCTGGTGCGGGCGGGTTGGTCACGCGCCGGGTTCGGGGTGCGCCGGATCGTCAAGCGCTTCGTCACCCCGGACTTGATCCGGGGTCCCGCTTTCTTGCCGGGCGTCGCAGAAGAAGCGGGACCCCGGGTTAAGCCCGGGGTGACGACAGGAGGCGTTCGTCGTTCCAGCGGAGGCCGGAATCCTTTGTGTCGGATCGTCGCAATGGAGCCGCGGGCTGGCCGTGTCCGTGAATCCCGGCCTATGCCACGATGACGGTGGTGCGCCGGAACAACGTGCCCCCGAAACGCAAAGGGGAGCGGGACGGCATCGCCATCCCGCTCCCCCTCAGGCAGCACAAGGCGGGGCGGATCAGCCCTCGGCCTTGTCCTCGCCTTCGGCTTCTTCCTCGGCGGCGGCTTCGGCTTCCGCCTCGGCAGCCTGCGCCTCGGCGACTTCGGCGTCGAGCGCTTCGTCTTCCGCGGTCAGCACGGTCGGCTGGGTGATCGTCGCGACGGTGACGGTTTCCGCATCGGCGGCCGTTTCGGCGCCGTTCGGCAGCTTGACGTCCGACAGGTGGATCGAGTCACCGACTTCGCGGCCGGTCAGGTCGACGACGATCTCGGTCGGGATGTTCGACGCTTCGACGGTCAGTTCGATCTCATGCGCCACGACGTTCAGCACGCCGCCGTCCCGCTTGATGCCGGGGGCGTCGTCTTCGTTGACGAACGACACCGGCACGGCGACGGTCACGGTCGCGTTCTTGGCGATGCGCAGGAAGTCGACATGGATCGGCTGGTCGGTTACGACGTCGAACGCCACGTCCTTGGCCAGCGTGCGGACCTTCTTGCCGCCGACGTCGACCATGATGACCGAATTCATGAAGTGGCCGGTCATCAGCGCCTTCATGAGTTCGCGGGCGTTCAGGTGAATGCCCTCCGGGTCCTGCTTGTTGCCATAGATCACGGCGGGGACGCGGCCATCGCGACGCAGGGCACGGGAGGCTCCCTTGCCTGCCCGATCGCGCGTCTCGGCCGACAGATTCAGCGTGTCGCTCATCATGTCTTCCTTGAATGCTTGGTGTATCAGTCTTGCGCGGCCGGGCCTCCAGGGATGACCCCGGCACGAACAAGCGCGGGCGCATAGGGTAGTTCGTAGCGAAAGGCAAGGTTTGGGGGGGGGGGGGCTAGCGCACCCGCGTTACCGCCACCCCCCGCGCGCGCAACCGTTCCTGCACGCTGCCCGGCCCGATCAGGTGTCCGGCACCGACCGCGACGAATCGCTCACCCGGCTGACGCATCCACTCGGCGATCCGCTCCGCCCAGGCGGCGTTGCGCTTGTCGAGCAGGGCCGTGCGTACCGCCGGCCCGGCTTCGTCCATGTCCTCACCCAGCAACCGGTCGAGCGTCGCCATGTCGCCCCGGCCCCAGGTGGCGACGACGTGGTCCATCGCCGGTACCGGATCACGATCGGCAAGGGTGCGGTCCAGCATCGTACGCTGGGCGTCTTGCGGCAGGGCGGCAAAGAAGCCGAGTTGCTGGCCCAGCGTCTCGAACGCGGTGACCGGCTTGCCCGTCCGCCCGGCAAGCGTCGTCAACAGCGTTTCGGGCGCGGGGGTGCTGGTATAGCCGGCTTGCGCAAGCGGCTGAGCGGCGAGGACCGTCGCGGCGAACCACGGGGCGGTCGCGTCGAAGGCGTTGCGGGGAAAGCCCAGCTCGGCCGCCCGCTTGCGCAGCCGGCGGTCCAGCTCGGATGGCAAGGGCGCGGGGCGGGGCGGCGTGACCTGCACCACCGCCGCGGCCATCTCGTCCGGCGTGGGCTCCACGATTTCGAGGACCAGCGTGTCGCTGTCGGAAAAGGCGTCGGCCACCGCGCCGCTCAGCCACGGCGTGCCCGGCCGAAGCTGATGCACCGTGCCGAACAGCCACACCGTCGCATCGCCATCCCGCGCGACCCACAGCGCCGGGGCGAGCGCCGCCGGTGCCGCGATCGGGCTGGCCAGCGACAGCCAGCCGATCAGCGTGGCGATGACCCGACCGATCATCCGCGCAGGCGCTGGACGATGCGCAGGGTAACCAGCGCGGCGATGGCCAGCCCCCAGCCGATCATCCCCGGATTGTCGAAGCCGAGCGGAACCGCCGCCAGCGACAGGACCGGCAGCGTCACCAGTGCGACGATCCCGCCCAGCGCCAGCGCATCGGTCATCTGCCGGCGCTCCACTTCGTCGGCGGCGCGCCAGATGCGATAGTTGATCGTCACCGCGGCCAGCATGGCGATGGCGGTAGCGATGTAGCTGGCATGGGCACGCGTGCGGATCGCACGATCCGGCGTCGCCACCGAGGTATAGCCTTCGATCACGCCCATGATGAAAGTGGCGAGGATCGGTGCCACCGCCACCGCGACGATCGCGATCGCCACCCATTTCCACCGCCGCCGCTTGCGCTGTCGTTCGCGGGCGGTGCCCCAGTCCTCAACCATCGACATCATCCTCGAAAATCGCTTCGATCGGCAGGTCGAACAACCGGCTCATGCGGAAGGCGAGCGGGAGCGACGGGTCGTGCTTGCCCGTCTCGATCGCGTTTACCGCCTGCCTCGACACGTCGAGCCGCCCGGCCAGTTCCGCCTGGCTCCAGTCGCGTTCCGCGCGCAGGATCTTCAGCCGGTTCTTCACAGGCCGCTCACCGCCAGGACAACGATACCGCCGCATCGCCCAGCCGTGCTGCAAAGGCGACGCCGCTGGTCGTGGCGGCCTGCACGTCGGGCGCCGCCGCCCGGTCGGACCGGCCGGCCGCCATCGCCGCGACGGCAGCGCACAGCGCGATCACGAGCAGCGTCTGGCGGTTGGTGTCGGGGCGGGGCATCGCGTTGACCTTCCATGTCAATGACAGGCGACATTGTGTCGTGTTTACCTGACTATCTATCTCCCGATTCGCTGATTGTGTCAATACTACCTGACACGAAGTCGTGTTCCCCTGACACGCGGTTCGCTTGACCGGCCCGCGGCGATCCGGCTAGGCGCGGGGCATTCCCGTATTCAAAGGCGAAACCATGTCCGCCCCGCTCAGCTTCCAGAAAATGATCCTGACGCTCCACGATTATTGGAGCGACAAGGGCTGCGTCATCCTGCAGCCCTATGACATGCGCATGGGGGCGGGCACGTTCCACCCGGCGACGACGCTGCGCGCGCTGGGGCCGGAGCCGTGGAATGCGGCGTTCGTCCAGCCGTCGCGCCGGCCGACCGACGGGCGCTATGGCGAGAACCCGAACCGGCTGCAGCATTATTACCAGTATCAGGTGATTCTGAAGCCTTCGCCGCCCAATCTGCAGGAGTTGTATCTGGGGTCGCTGGCCGCGATCGGGATCGACTTTACCCAGCACGATATCCGCTTCGTCGAGGACGACTGGGAATCGCCGACGCTAGGCGCATGGGGGCTTGGCTGGGAAGTGTGGTGCGACGGGATGGAAGTCACCCAGTTCACCTATTTCCAGCAGATGGGCGGCTTCGACTGCAAGCCGGTCGCGGGCGAGCTGACCTACGGCCTCGAACGCCTGGCCATGTATATCCAGGACAAGGACAGCGTGTACGACCTGGCGTTCAACGACGCCGGCGTGACGTACGGCGACGTGTTCCTCGAAAACGAGAAACAGATGTCGAAATGGAATTTCGAGGTCGCCGACACCGACGGCCTGTTCGACCTGTTCAAGAAGGCGGCGGCCGAGTGCGAGAATGCGCTGGCGGCCGACGTACCGATCGCCGCCTATGAACAGGCGATCGAGGCGAGCCATGTCTTCAACCTGCTGAATGCGCGCGGCGTGATCTCCGTCGCCGAGCGGCAGGCCTATATCGGTCGCGTGCGCGATCTGGCGAAGGCATCGTGCGCGAAGTTCATCGAGACGCAGACGCCCGCATGGCAGGCAAAATATCCGGGGTGGGTGGCATGACCGATTTTCTGCTCGAACTGCGCAGCGAGGAAATCCCTGCACGGATGCAGGCCAAGGCGCGTGAGGATCTGGCCAGGCTGTTCGTCGGCGAACTGGCCAGGGCGGGGATCGCGGCGCCACGGATCACCACCTATGCGACACCGCGCCGCCTGACGCTGATCGCGCATGACCTTCCGCAAGCCACCGAGCCGGTGCGCGAGGAAGTGAAGGGGCCGCGCGCCTCCGCCCCGCCACAGGCGCTGGAGGGGTTCCTGCGCAAGACCGGGCTGACGCGGGAGGCGCTGACCGAGCGTGACGGCGTGCTGTTCGCGGTGACCGAGGTGCCGGGGCGCGAGACGGCGACGGTTCTCGCCACCGCGATCCCCGCGATCGTGCGCGCCTTCCCGTGGCCCAAGTCGATGCGCTGGGGCACGGCGTCGCTCAGCCCGGAAAGCCCGCGTTGGGTGCGGCCGTTGCAGGGCATCGTCGCGCTGTTCGGTGGCGCGGTCGTGCCGTGCGAGGTCGCGGGCGTGACCAGCGGGGCGGAGACGATGGGGCATCGCTTCCACCACGACGGCCCGGTCACGATCACGTCGGCGGAGACCTATGTCGAAACGCTGCGCGACGCCCATGTCATCGTCGACCAGAACGAGCGCGCGGCGATCATCGCCGTCGGCGCCAAGATGGCGGCGCAGGGGGCCGGGCTGACGCTGGTCGAGGATGAGGGGCTGCTGGCGGAAAATGCCGGGCTGACCGAATGGCCGGTGCCGCTGCTCGGCCGTTTCGACGAAGCGTTCCTTAGCGTTCCGCCGGAGGTGATCCAGCTGACCGCGCGGGTGAACCAGAAGTACTTCGTGTGCCGCGACGGCGCGGGGCAGTTGGCGAACGCCTTCGTCTGCACGGCGAATATCGACGCGGCGGACGGCGGCGAACGGATCGTCGCGGGTAACGCCAAGGTGCTGGCGGCGCGGCTGTCGGATGCGAAGTTCTTCTACGAAACCGATCTGAAGACGCGGCTGGAAGACCAGCTGCCGAAGCTCGACAAGATCGTGTTTCACGAGAAGCTGGGCACCGTCGCCGACAAGGTGGATCGGGTCGCGAAGCTCGCGCGGTGGCTGGTCGAAAGTGGCGTCGTAAAGCCCTCTCCCCTTCAGGGGAGAGGGTTGGGAGAGGGGGTGTCCACTGCTACCTCGGTTCCTGCCGACAGCCCCCTCTCCCCGGCCCTCTCCCCTGAAGGGGAGAGGGAGCAGCTCGCCGACATGGCCGAGCGCGCCGCACGGCTGGCGAAGGCCGATCTGGTCACCGGCATGGTCGGCGAGTTCCCCGAATTGCAGGGTCTGATGGGCGGCTATTATGCCGCTGCACAGGGTGAGCCGCAGCAAGTCGCCGAGGCGGTGCGCGACCACTACAAGCCGGTCGGGCAGGGGGATGACGTTCCGACTGCGCCGGTGACGGTGGCGGTGGCGCTGGCGGACAAGCTGGACACGCTGGCTATGTTTTTTTGGGCGAAGCAGGTTCCGACCGGTTCGCGCGATCCGTTTGCGCTGCGTCGCGCCGTGATTGCATCGGCAAGGTTGGTTCAGGAGAACCACCTCCGTCTCAACCTAGCGGCCGCTTTTGATAGAGTTATATCGTACAGCTTCATCGACGAATTCGACAAATTTGAGGAAGACGCATCGCGCGATTTCATCCCGCACCTCCTCGATTTTTTCGCCGACCGGCTGAAGGTGCAACAACGCGAGGCCGGCGTCCGCCACGACCTGATCGACGCCGTGTTCGCGCTCGGCGGTGAGGACGATCTCGTCCGCCTGCTCGCCCGCGTCCATGCCCTCCAAGCCTTCGTCACGACCGAGGACGGCACGAACCTGCTCGCCGGCTACAAGCGCGCCGCCAACATCCTGAAGAAGGAAGCGCCGGTCACCAGCAAGCATATCGCGGAAACCGGCGAGGAAGACCCCCTCGCCATGGTCGAGGACCCGGACTTCGCACCGGTCGTCGCCGAACTGGCGCGGACCAATCGTGAGGCGCGCGACTATGACCGCGAGCCGGCCGAAGCCGCGCTGATCGCCGCGCTCGATGCGGCCGAACCGCAGGCGGAAAAGGCGGTCGAGGCGGAGGATTTCGCCGGGGCGATGGCCGCACTCGCCACCCTGCGCGCGCCGATCGATGCCTTCTTCACCGACGTGACGGTCAACGATGCCGACCCGCACAAGCGCGCCGCGCGGCTCGCCTTGGTGGCACGGGTCCGCGACGCGGTGCACCGGGTTGCCGATTTTTCGAAAATCGAGGGCTGACCTATCGGTTTAACCCGTTTAACGGGGGTTGGAACGGGGGGTGATTCGTCGCCCGCTGGCACTACCAAACCCCGCGGCCCTGCGGCCCCGGATGGAAGGGGAACGAGCATGACGCAGTATGTCTATCGGTTCGGCGGCGGGGTTTCGGACGGGGGGTCGGGCGACAAGACCCTGCTGGGCGGCAAGGGCGCGAACCTTGCCGAAATGGCGTCGATCGGGCTGCCGGTACCGCCGGGCTTCACCATCGCGACGACGATGTGCACCCGCTATTACGAGGAAGGGCAGACCTTTCCCGACAGTGTGCGCGAGGAAGTCGCCACCGGCATCGCCCATATCGAGGGGATCACCGGCAAGCGCTTCGGCGACCATGCCGATCCGCTACTGGTGTCGGTGCGCTCGGGCGCGCGGGTGTCGATGCCCGGCATGATGGACACGGTGCTGAACCTCGGCCTCAACGACCAGACGGTCGAGGGGCTGGCGAGCGTGTCGGACGACGCCCGCTTTGCGTGGGACAGCTATCGCCGCTTCATCCAGATGTATTCGGACGTCGTGCTCGAACTCGACCATGGCCGGTTCGAGGAAGCGCTGGAGATCGCGAAGGAAGATCGCGGCTATTATCTCGACACCGACTTGACCGCCGACGACTGGCGCGCACTGGTCGCGCAGTACAAGGACATCGTGGTCGAGCTGTGGGGCAAGCCGTTCCCGCAGGACGTGCATGACCAGCTGTGGGGCGCGATCGGCGCGGTGTTCGGGTCGTGGCAGGCCGACCGGGCGAAGGTCTATCGCCGGTTGAACGACATTCCGGGCGACTGGGGCACGGCGGTCAACGTGCAGGCGATGGTGTTCGGCAATATGGGCGACACGTCGGCCACCGGCGTCGCCTTCACCCGCGATCCGTCGACCGGGCAGAACGCCTATTATGGCGAATTCCTGATCAATGCGCAGGGCGAGGACGTGGTGGCGGGCATCCGCACGCCACAATATCTGACGACCGCCGCGCGGGCGGCGGCGAATGCCAAGCCGCTGTCGATGGAAGAGGCGATGCCCGACGCCTATGGCGAACTGGCCGCCGTGTTCGACCGGCTGGAGCGGCATTACCGCGACATGCAGGACATCGAATTCACGGTGCAGCAGGGCAAGTTGTGGATGCTGCAGACCCGCTCGGGCAAGCGCACCGCCAAGGCTGCGCTGAAGATCGCGGTCGACATGGCCGAAGAGGGCCTCATCAGCCGCGAGGAAGCGATCCTGCGCGTCGACCCGCAGGCGCTCGACCAGCTGCTCCATCCGACGCTGGACCCTGAGGCCAAACGCGACGTGCTGACCAAGGGGCTGCCGGCCTCGCCGGGGGCCGCCAGCGGCATCGCGGTGTTCGACAGCGACACCGCCGAGCGTCGCTCGAACGCGGGCGACGCGGTGATCCTGATTCGCACCGAAACCTCGCCCGAGGATATCCACGGCATGCACGCGGCGCGCGGCATCCTGACCGCACGCGGCGGGATGACCAGCCACGCGGCGGTCGTGGCGCGCGGCATGGGCCGGCCGTGCGTGTCGGGTGCGGGGTCGATCTCGATCGATGCGAAGGCGGGCGTGATGAAGGTCGCCGGCCGCGAAATCCGCGAGGGCGATATCGTCACCATCGACGGCGCGGCCGGTGAGGTGATGGCCGGTGCCGTCGCGACGGTGCAGCCCGAACTGGCCGGCGATTTCGGCACGCTGATGGAATGGGCCGATGGCGTCCGTCGCCTGAAGATACGCACCAACGCCGAAACCCCGCTCGATTGCCGCACCGCGCGCGATTTCGGCGCGGAGGGCATTGGCCTGTGCCGGACCGAGCATATGTTCTTCGAACAGTCGCGGATCACCGCCGTGCGCCAGATGATCCTGGCCGAAGACGAAGCGGGCCGTCGCGCCGCGCTGGAGCGGTTGCTGCCCGAACAGCGCAGCGATTTCGTCGAGATTTTCGAGGTGATGGTCGGGCTGCCCTGCACCATCCGCCTGCTCGACCCGCCGCTGCACGAATTCCTGCCGCATCAGGAAGCCGAGTTCGCCGAAGTCGCGCAGGCCGCCGGCATCGCCGTCGACCAGCTCAAGCGCCGCGCGGCCGAGCTGCACGAGTTCAACCCGATGCTGGGCCATCGTGGGTGTCGCCTCGGCGTGACCTACCCCGAAATCTACGAGATGCAGGCACGCGCGATCTTCGAAGCGGCGGTGATCGTTGCGGAAAAGTCGGGTGAGGCGCCGATTCCCGAAGTGATGATCCCGCTGGTCGGCACCAAGCGCGAGCTGGAGCTGATGAAGACGGTCGTCGACAAGGCGGCCGAGGCGGTGTTCGCCGACAAGGGCCGGCGGATCGAATATCTGGTCGGCACGATGATCGAACTGCCGCGCGCCGCGCTGAAGGCAGGGGAAATCGCCGAAGCTGGGCAGTTCTTCTCGTTCGGAACCAACGATCTGACCCAGACGACGCTGGGCGTCAGCCGCGACGATGCCAGCCGGTTCCTGGGTGCCTATGTCGAAAAGGGCATTTACGCGCGCGACCCGTTCGTCTCGATCGATGTCGAGGGCGTGGGCGAACTGATCGAACTGGCCGCCGAGCGCGGGCGTAAGACGCGCCCGGATATCAAGCTCGGCATCTGCGGCGAACATGGCGGCGATCCGGCGTCGATCGCCTTTTGTGAAAAGGTCGGGCTCGATTACGTCTCGGCCAGCCCGTACCGCGTGCCGATCGCCCGGCTGGCGGCGGCACAGGCGGCGCTCGCGAAATGAAGGCAGTGTTCAGCGACCGCCCGCGCGTGACCCGCGACGGCTATGACCGGGTGGGACCGTTCCACCCGGCCTTCGTGTGGGGCGCGGTGATCGCGTTCGACCTGCTCGTGATCGTCGCGCTGCTGCTGGCGGCGACCAAGATCGGCGACAAGGTCGAGGACGTGGTATTCCCCGGCGGGACCGAATGGGTCACGTTCTGAACCGATGACGAAGGGCCGCCCGCATCGCTGCGGGCGGCGCCGCGTCAATAGGCGGCGGTGAAGCGGGCGCGGGGGTAGCGATGCGCCTCCAGCTCGTCGACCATCGCGATGGCATAGTCGGCAAAGCTGATCCGGCTGACCCCGGCATCGTCGGTGACCAGCGTATCGGTGCCGATCCGGTACTGCCCGGTGCGCGGGCCTGGTTCGATCAGGGCGGCGGGCGAAAAGAACGTCCAGTCGATATCGTCGACCCCGCGCAACGCGTCGAGGAACGCGATCCCACCCATCGCGAACGCCCGCCATTCGGCGGGAAATTCGGGCGAATCGATCAGCCGCAGTCCCGGTGCCACCTCCAGGCTGGCCGCGCCGCCGGTCACCAGCAGCCGTTCGACGCCTGCCGTGCGCAACGCAGCGAGGAGGGTATCGGCGGTGACATCGAAATGCAGCGCGCTGACGACTGCATCGACCCCGCCGATCAGCTGCGCCAATGCCTCGGGATCTTGCGCATCGCCCGCGAGCCGGGTGATGCCGCCGCCGGACGGAATTTTTTCGGGATGGCGGGCGATGGCGCGGACGTGATGTCCCCGCCGCGCGAGTTCGCGGGTGATTTCCGAACCCGCATTGCCACTGGCGCCGAGTACCGCAACGATCATGGGATATCTCCACTGGTTTCCAATGGATACCAGGTGCTATGGCGATACCCATGACGCAAGACGGCACTTTCGCGATACCCGGTTTCACCCAGGATACCGCCTCTCGCCCCGGCGACGTTTATGCCGCCGATTGTCCGACACGGCAGTTGCTCGACCGGATCGGCGACAAATGGAGCGTGCTGACGCTGTTGCTGCTGGGCGAAGGGCCAATGCGCTTCAACGCGCTGCGCCGTCGGATCGCGGGCGTATCGCAGAAGATGCTGAGCCAGACGCTGCGCGCGCTGGAACGCGACGGGCTGGTCGAACGGGCGGTCGTGCCGACCATGCCGGTCGAAGTACGCTACAGCATTACCCCGCTGGGGACGGAACTGATCGAGGCGCTGACGATGATGATCCGTTGGGCGGAACGGCGGTACCCGGCGGTCGCAGCGGCGCAATCGCGGTTCGACGCCCAACGCGTCGAATAGGAGGGACGGGTCAGGCGGCGGTGCCCAACCCGTCCCGACTGCTTTACCCCCAACGGCTGCGGTGATCGTCGTCGTGACCGGCGCGCAGCATCGCGGCCTGTTCGCGCCAGTGTTCCGCGTCGATCGTGCCCGGACGCAGGCGGAGGTCATCCTCCAGCGCGCGTTCGTCCGCTTCGCTCAGCCCCTCGATCGCGCGGTAGGTCTTGATCCCGCGCTGGCTAAGAGCGCGTTCGAGATCGGCGTCGATGCCACGGATGCGCGACAGGTTGTCGCCACCCCAACCGAAGAAGCCACCGCCGCTGCTGCTGGTGGCCGCGGCACCGGTCGCCGCAGCTGCTGCGGTGGTCGCCGCCGCGGTGCTACGTTCCTTGGCCAGCCGGTCGCGTTCTGCCTCGACTTCGCGCAGATGTTCTTCGCGGGTCTTCAGGTCGGCGGCGACTTCGGCGCGATATGCCTTGTGCGCGGCTTCCTCGTCGCGATGGCGCTGCTTCCACTTCTTGCCGCCAGAGGAAGAGGCGAGGCCGAAGAGCCAACCGGCCAACAGGACGAGAGCGAGGACCGCAAACTGGGTCGGCGTCTGGAACAGCATCGTGCAGGCCCCTTGAAAGTGATTACGGGGCAATAACGGACGGGGGCAGGCCGCGTTCCCCGCACACCCCGGCCGAGGGGCGACGCCCTATTTTGCGAACGCGTCGCTGATGCTGCAGGCCGCCGGGCCCAGGATGACGACGAACAGCGTCGGCAGGATGAACAGGATCAGCGGCACGGTCATGATCGCGGGCAGGCGCGCGGCCTTCTCCTCGGCCCGCATCATGCGTTCGTTGCGGAATTCGGCCGAGAGCACGCGCAGTGCCGAGGCGAGCGGCGTGCCGTATTTCTCGGTCTGGATCATGGTCGTCACCACGCCCTTCACCGCGTCGAGGTTGATGCGCATCGCCAGATTCTCGAACGCCTGGCGCCGTTCGGTCAGGAAGCCCAGCTCGATCGCGGTCAGCGAGAATTCCTCGCCCAGTTCGGGATAGGCCCGGCCCAGTTCGCGTGCGACCCGGCCAAAGGCGGCGTCGACGGTCAGGCCGGCTTCGGCGCAGATCACCAGCAGGTCGAGCGCATCGGGCAACCCCTTGCGGATCGCGTCGGTCCGCTTGGTGATCTTGTTCTTGAGGTAAAGGTCGGGCGCCTTGTAGCTCAGGATGAACGTGCCGGCGACCAGACCATAGGCCTTCAGTGGCGACCAGTCGGCAAAGGTGTCGGTGCCATAGACGATATAGAGCATCGGCAGGCCGAACACGATCGGCAGGACTAGCCGTCCGAAGATGACCGCGACCGCCCAGTCCTTCGACCGGATACCCGCCTGCATCAGTTTGAGTTGTGCCGCCTTCAGCTGCGAATCCTGCAGGACCTTCATCGACGACAGCAGCTCGCGGATGCGGTCGGTCGCGTCGTTCTTCTGCACCAGCTTGGCGCGCCGCTTGCTGGTCGACGCGGTGATGCCGGCCTTCAGCTGTTCGCGGCGATCGTTCAGCGCCTTGACCCGGCGGGTCATCGGGTCGCGCGTTGTTGTCGCGACATAGATCGCCAGCATGATCGACAGGACGGCGATGGCCGACAGCGCCGTCGCGACATTGACCATATCGAAGCCGAGCAGCGTGGGATTGGGGGCGCTTACCATCGCATCAGATCTCGAAATTGACCATCTTGGCCATGATGAACGCGCCGATCGCCATCCACAGCGCCCCGCCGAGCCCGGCGATCATCAGCCGCGGATCGACAAAGAAATTCTGCATATAGGTGTCGTTGATGACCCAGATCATGCCGAACACGATGAAGGGCAGCGATCCCACGATATAGGCCGATGCCTTGGATTCGGACGACATCGCCTTGATCTTCAGCTTCATCTGCGACCGCTTGCGCAGCACATCGGCCAGGTTGGCGAGCGTTTCGGCAAGGTTGCCGCCGGTTTCGCGCTGGATGGCGATGGTGATGATGAAGAACTGGAATTCGGGCGTGCCCAGCCGGTCGCCGGTCTCCTGCAACGCGGCGTCGAGCGAGCGGCCGATCTTCATCCGGTCGCTGACCAGGCGGAATTCCTCGCCCACCGGGCCGTCGACTTCCTGCCCGACGACGGTCATCGTCTCGGTGATCGGCAGGCCGGAGCGAAGGCCCCGCACCAGCAGTTCGATCGCATCGGGGAATTTGGCGGTGAAGCGGGCGATCCGTTTCTTGATGACCCAGCCGACCGCGAAATGCGGCAGCCCCATGCCCGCAACCAACGCCAGCAGCAGCGCGAGGATCATCGGAAAGCCGCGCAGCATCAACAGGGCAAAGACGCCGACGATGATACCGAGCGATAACTTGCCATATTGCGCGAGGGTCCAGCTGCGTCCGGTCTTTTGCAGGCGCAGCTTCAGCTGTTCGACATTGGGCAGCAGCCGGGCGGCGGCGCGATCCCCCTTGGTCGTGCCGCGGTTGCCGATGCGGCGCATCTGCGCCTCCATCGCCGTCGCGCTGGCGGCGGCGGCATGGCGTTCGCGTACCGCCAGCAGGCGGCGGCTGCGCGCGCGGTCGCCCGACGGCCCCGACAGGGCAAGGACCAGCAGCACCAGCGTCATCGCCGCGCCGACCGCCAGCAGCAGGAGGGGGAGCATGTCCATCGCCGAGCCGCCCGCGCCTATTTCTTCTTGGCCAGCGCGGGCAGGCGCGAGCGCAACCCGGCGAGCTTGCCGACCAGCGAGGTCCCGCCCTTGCCCTTGCCCGCGGCCTTTGCGTCATCATCGTCGCCGGCATCGTTCAGCCGGCACAGATGCCGCGACAGGTCGAGCAGGGGGCTGAGCGCGCGATTGCCCTTGCCCGCTTCCGCCAGCGGCTTGCCAAGCTTGGCCGCCTGTGCCGCCAATTTGCCGTCCCACGGGATCAGGAAATCGAGCTTGCGTTCGATCGAGCCTTCGAAATCCTTGCGGGTGATTTCCTGGTTCGCCGCCGGCTGCACCTTGTTGCCGACCAGCACGACCGTGACGTGCGAGGCGTTGGAGCGGAACCACGACAACAACCGGATCGTGTCGCGGGCGGAGGCGAGGGTCAGTTCGGTGACGATCACCGCCGTCTGCACTTCCTCCACCAGATGCGGGTAATTCACCAGCATGCTGCGCGGCAGGTCGACGATGGTGCATTCGAACGCGGCGCGCATCTCCTCCTGCAACTGGTAGAAGGCGGTGCCGTCGGTCTGGATCGGCGCGTTGATCGGCGCCTCGGCCGACAGGACCGACAGCCGTTCGCCGGCGCGCACCATCGCGCGTTCGATGAACAGCCCGTCGATGCGGCTTGGATTTTCGATCGCATCGGTCAGCCCGCGACCGGGTTCGAGGTCGAGGCCGAGCGCGCCCGTGCCGAAATGGACATCGAGGTCGAGCAGCGCGGTGCTGCGCTTTTCCTGTTCGCCGCTGAGCCACGCCAGCGAGGTGGCGATGGTCGATGCGCCCGCACCGCCGCGCGTTCCGATGATCGCGACCGCGCAATGCGGCCGCTCGGCACTCGCCTCCGCCGCCTTGGGCGCGTGGAGCAGCGCATGGGCCTGCGCGATCGACTCACGCACCATGTCGGGGTTGAGCGGTTTCAGCAGATAGTCGTGGATGCCGCTGGACAGCAGGTCGCGGTACAGGCGCACATCGTTGACCTGACCCATCGCGATCACGATCGTTCCCGGCTCGCACACTTCGGCAAGGCCGTTGATATCGTTCAGCGGATCGCCCGATTCCGACAGGTCGACGAACAGGACATGCGGGCTGGCCGACACGGAGAGCGTCTGCACCGCGTTGCGCAGCCCGCCCTTCATGATCTTTTCGACCGGCCAGCCATGATCGGTGGCGACGCCGCGCAGCGTTTCCGCCGAATTCTCGTCGCAGACGAACGCGATGAACGCATCGCGCTGGGTCGATTTGGCCAGGGTGAAGGGGGCGTTCATTACTTGCTGCTCCCCCCGCTCGAACCGCCGCCGCCGGCGCTGCCGGCCGAGTTCGTGACCTGCCCGCCATTGCCGCTGGGCGCGGCGCGGCGCAGCGCGCCGACTGCCTTGCTGTTGACCATCGTGTCGGTCGTGTCGGCATTGCCGCGACCCAGCACCATGTCGCCGGGCCGCGCGACCATCGCCGCCAGGTTGGAATTGATCGCGCAGCCGAAATCGGACGAGGTGTGCGCCCCGAAATTGGGCTGGTAGGTGCGCGAATTGTCGGGGCATCCCGGTACGCTCGCGACCATCCGCGACACGACGACGCGGACGGTGCCGGGGGCCAGCGCGCCCGGCGTCGGCGGCACGGCATCCGCGAGCAGCAAGCCGACGCGCGCCGCTTCGGCGGCGATGTCGCCGCGCACCGCGTCGTCGCCACTGCCGGCATCGTCCACGCCGATCTCGTCGCCGTAGCGC
The DNA here is from genome assembly GCF_001421585.1 of Sphingomonas sp. Leaf23. Taxonomy (NCBI): domain Bacteria; kingdom Pseudomonadati; phylum Pseudomonadota; class Alphaproteobacteria; order Sphingomonadales; family Sphingomonadaceae; genus Sphingomonas; species Sphingomonas sp. Leaf23. The sequence continues at coordinate 960,248 of NZ_LMKR01000002.1, forward strand.
AGGTGCATCGCCTCCAGCCAGCCGGCCAGCCGGGCGCGCTCGCCCGGTGCCAGCCCGGCGGAACCGGTCGCCACGTCGAACGAATAGGCGGAGCGGCTGACGACCGGTTGATGGACCGATTCGACGCCGCGATTGGGCGTGCCGGTGCAGCCGGCGACCGCGATCGTCGTGCCGAGCGCGAGGATACGGAAAAGGGTCATCGGGGCGTGCCTCACTGAATGCTGAAACCGGGGGCGACGGGCTGGGCGGCGCGACCGCCCTTGCGCGGCGGCGGCGCGGCGGGGGCGGGCGCTGTGGCCTGCGGTTCGACCGGGGCCGGTGCGGTCAGGCCGATCGTCGGCCGTGCCGGCAGCTGCGGGGCCATCGTCGGCACCGGCCGGGGATCGGGTTTGCGCTGGCCGGACAACTGACCCATCAGCACGCGCTCGACGTCGCCGGGGCTGGAATAGGCGTCGGTCGGCAGCGCGATGCGCGACTGGCTGTCGACCGGCTTCACCAGATACGGGGTGATGACGATGACCAGTTCGGTTTCGTTGCGGGTAAACGCGTTCGACCGGAACAGCGAGCCCAGCACCGGCAAGTCGCCCAGGCCCGGTGCCTTGTCGATCGAATTGTCGTGGCTGTTCGACAGCAGGCCGCCGATCATCATGCTCTGCCCCGACCCCAGTTCGACCGTCGTTTCGGCGCGGCGGGTGGTGAGCGCGGGGATGGTGGTGCCATCGATCTGCACCGCGCCCGCCGCCGACAGCTGCGACACTTCGGGGCGTACCCGCAGGGAGATACGGCCATCGGCCAGCACGGTCGGGGTATAGGCGAGGCTGACGCCGTACTGCTTGTACTGCACCGACACCGCGCCGAACCCCTGGCTGACGGGGATCGGGATTTCGCCGCCCGCCAGGAACGACCCGGTTTCGCCCGACAGGGCGGTCAGGTTCGGATTGGCGAGCGTGGTCACCTGTCCGATCCGTTCGCCAAGATCCAGCGCGCCCAGCAGTTCGAGGCCGAGCAGCTTGCCCGCAAGGTTCAGCGTCGTGCCGTTGGTGCCCTTGGTCGGGAAACCGAACAGCGTGCCGCCGGGACGTCCGCCGGTCGTCAGGAAATTGGTATCGGTCGCCGATCCGGGGATGGTGGTGATCGTACCCTGCCGCCCCTGCGCGATGCCGAACAGGATGCCGCCCGACGGATCGCGCGACGTCATGTTCACGCCGATATTCTTGACGAAGTTGCGGCTGACCTCGGCAATGCGGACCTGCAGATTGACCTGCAGCGGGGTGGCGAGCTTCAGCCGGTTCACGATGCCGACCTTCAGCGCGACATTGGGGTCGCCGATCGCGACGCCCGGATTGAGCAGCGCGGTGACCAGCCGTTCGGCCTGCGCGCTGTCGGCGGGGGAGGCGATCGTGCCGTTGATGACCGCGATCTGCCCGACCGTGGTCACACGGATATCGGCTTCCGGCATCGCCGCCTTCAGCATCCGGTCGAGCGAGGTCAGGTTCTGTCCCACCCGGACGTTCGCCGAATAGACGACGGCACCGCTGGCATTGGTGGCGAAAATGGTCGCTTCGCCATCGGCCTTGCCGAACAGGTGGATCTGGCGCGGATTGCCGACATAGACGTCGGCAACGGTCGGATTCGATACCCAGACGTCGACGACGCTGGAGGGCAGCGTGACCAGTTCGCCCTGGCCGATCGACAGCATCACGTCGGTCGTCGGTCGCATCGTGCCGGTCGGCGTGCCGACCCGTGCCGCGCGGACGGCGGCGGTACCGGGGGCGGCGATCGCGGCGGCGGGCAGTGCCGATCCGGCAACCAGCGCGACCGACAGGGTCGCGGCCAGCGACCGGTGGAGCAGGTTTATGCCAGGCATTATTTGGTTCCTCCGACCGGCACGGCGGTCACGTCATTGCCGCGGGTGATCCGCACGACCGGCCCGGCCGGTGCGGCGGGCGTCGTCGGCCCGCCGGGTGTCATCGTCGGGGGCGAAGCGGGGGCGGCACCGCCATCGGCCATCATGCCGGCCTTGCCCGGCACCGAGCTGCGCTGGAACCGCGACACGTCGGCCCCGGTGGAAAAGGTCGACCCGCCGTCGATCGGGCGGCTGGACACGCGGGCCAGCGCCGCCTTTTCCGCCTTGGGATCGCCATTCGCGGGCAGCTGTACGTCGCCGCTGGCAATCGCTTCTTCCAGTTCCGATCCATTGTCGGCGATCGAGCGCAGCGACAGCGACAGCGTGCCGACCGTCTGCGCGACCGCGATCTTTTCGGCGATGCGTGGCGTCGCCTCGACGGTGACGGTCGAATAGGTTGATACCAGCGTCTTGCCCTGGTCGTCGGTATTCTTGTCGGTGCGCTGGTCGGTCGCCAGCACGCGCAGGTTGCGCAGGAACGTCTCCGCCGCCTTCAGCGGGGCACCGTCGCCGCCGCCCGGAACGTTCTGCGTCAGGACCAGGTCCACCCGGTCGCCGGGGAACACGAAGCCCGCGACGGCGCTCTGCGCCGATACCGGCACGGTCACCGCGCGCATCCCCGGCCCGAGGGCCGCGGCAAGGAAGCCCCGGTCGCCCGGCTTCACCAGCGCGCCCTGCGTGATCGGCTGTCCGGCGGGGATCGCGAAGCGAACCACGGTGCCGACCATGTTGCGCGATTCGGGCATGGATTCGAGGAAATAGGCGTTCTCGACCAGTTCCTTGGGCCATGGCTGGAACCGCAGTGCGGTCGCGTCGATGATCGTCCCGACCGGCAGCGCCTTGGTCGCCACCAGCACGCGCGGGCCGTCGATCGGCGCGGCGGTGGGGGCGGCGGTCGCCATCGGTGCGGAGGCGCCGGCCATCAGGCTGCGGGCCATGAACGCGGTCAGCCCCGCGACCATCAGCGCCCCAAGCAGCAGGAACAGTTTGCGAGAATCCATGACGTCGGTGGCCTTTCAATTCGTCTGGCCGGTTGATTCGCCGTTAAGCATCACCGAAATGGGTTAAGAACGGGTTCGCGATGGCGAGCATCCCGGCGATGGCGATGGCGATGCCGTACGGAATCTCCGCCACCTGTGCCGCGCGCCGCCGCCAGCGATCGGCGAGGAACAACAGCGTCAGCACCCCGCCCAGCAGCGACATCACGACCAGCATCGACAGCACCGCCCCCGGCGGCAGCCACAGCGCGAGCGCGGCGATCATCTTCACGTCGCCGCCGCCCATCTGCCCGGCGGCAAAGGCGGCGAGGAACAGGGCAAAGACGATTCCGGCCACGCCGACCTGCCACGCGATGTCGATGCCGCTAAGGCCATTGGCCCACCACCACGGCAGCGCCAGCAGCGCGATCGCCGCATTTTTCCAATTTGCGATTTCGCGGGTTCGTGCATCCTCGATACCGGCGATGACCAGCAACAGCAGCAGCGCGAGCGCCAGCCAAGGAACGACGATACCCCCCATGTCGTTAAGCCCTAGACGTAAGGGGTTTCGAAACCGTAACCGGACCCATGGCCGCCCACGCCCTATACCGCCGTGCGATTCCCGCCGCCGCCACCATCACCCGGTGGCAGGTGCCCGACGGCTGGTCGCACCGCCGGTTCGATTGGGCGGCGCCTGCCAATGTTCGCCCGCGCGGCAGCCTGTTGTTCCAGACCGGGCGCGGCGACATGTTCGAGAAATATCTGGAAGCCTTCGCGCATTGGCATGTGCGCGGGTGGAGCATCACCGCGTTCGACTGGCGCGGGCAGGGCGGGTCGGGGCGCTGCACCCCGGCGGGCGATTGCGGCGATATCGACCGGTTCGAAACCTATCTGGACGACCTGGCCGCCTTCTGGAACCAGTGGACGGCCGAGGGGCCGCGCGTGCTGATCGGCCATTCGATGGGCGGGCATCTGGCGCTGCGCGGCGTGGTCGAACGACGGGTCGATCCGGCGGCGTGCGTGCTGGTCGCGCCGATGCTGGGGCTGCGTTCGCCGATCGGGCCGCGCTTCGGCGAACGGATGGCGCGGGTGCTGGCCGCGATGGGCAGCCCGCTGCGCCCGGCGTGGAAGGGGAACGAACGCCCGCACACTGTCCGCCCGCGCGAGGCGCTGCTGACGCACGATCCGGCACGCTATTCGGACGAATTGTGGTGGCAGGGGACCGATGCGGCGCTGCGCACCGGGCCGCCCAGCTGGCGCTGGGTGATCGACGCGTTTCGTTCGACCCGCGAACTGCGCACCGACCCGGCACTTGGGCACGTGCGCGTACCGATCCAGATGCTGGTCGCCGATGCCGATGCACTGGTCGATCCACGCGCCGCGGTCGAGGTCGCCGGACGCCTGCCCGATGTCGAGCTGCTGCGCTTCGGGCCGGAATCGGCGCATGAGATCCTGCGAGAGATCGACCCGATCCGATCGCGCGCGATCGCGGCGATCGACGCGTTCCTCGACGCCCGCGCGCCCGCGCCGCACCGGGCGCACGCATGACGCGCAGGCGGGCGGCGATTATCGGCGCGGGGATGGGCGGGGCGAGCCTTGCCGCCGAACTGGCCGCTACCGACGAGGTGATCCTGATCGAAGCCGAGTCGCAGCCGGGCTTCCATGCAACCGGGCGGTCGGCGGCGTTCTGGTCGGAAACCTATGGCGGGCCGCTGGTCCAACCGCTGACCACCGCATCGGGCCCGTTCCTCCACGCGCCGCCCCCGGAATTCGCGCCCCGCGGATTCCTGCGCACGCGCGGCGAACTGCTGCTGGCGCGCGACCCTTCCGTGCTGGCGGCGATGGCGGCGGAGTTCGCCGCGACCGGCGTGCCGATCGCCTGGCGCGACCCACATGGCGTGATCGACGGGCTGCGGGGGCAATGGCACGCGCTGTGGTCGCCGGGCTGCGCCGATATCGATGTCGGCGCGCTCCACGCCGCCTATCTGGCAAAGGCGCGGCGCGGCGGGGTCGAACTGCGCTGCGATGCGCGGGTGACCGGTGCGCAGCGTACCGACGGGCGCTGGATGTTGAAGACCGCGGCGGGTGACATCATCGCTGCCGATGTGGTCGTCAACGCTGCCGGGGCGTGGGCCGATGACGTTGCCGTGCTGCTCGGCGCCGCGCCGCAGGGCATCCGCCCCTATCGGCGGACGGTGGTGCAGGTCCGGGTCGATCCGCCGGCACCGGCCGACCTGCCGCTGGTGATGGATGCGGCGGGCGGATTCTATTTCAAGCCCGAACCCGGCGGTCGCCTCTGGCTGACCCCGCATGACGAAACGCCCGACCGGCCGCACGACGTCGCGCCCGAGGAGATCGACGTCGCGCTGGCCATCGACCGGTTCGAGGCGGCGGTCGACTGGCGGGTCGAGGCGGTCGAGCGGCGCTGGGCCGGCCTGCGCAGCTTCGCCCCCGACCGGCTGCCGGTCTATGGCTTCGACGCTGCCGTGCCGGGGTTCTTCTGGTGTGCGGGGCAGGGCGGCTTCGGCATCCAGACCGCACCCGCCGCCGCGCAACTCTGCGCCGCGCTGCTGGGCGTCGGGAAAGTGCCGCAAGGGGTCGACGCGACCGCCTATTCGCCGCATAGATTGTCGGAGTAATTCGCGACACCCATTTACGTTAGCGCTATCAGTACCTATCTGGGCGCCAACACTTTTGCGCAAAGAGGATGCACATGACGATCACCGGCGAACTGTTCCTGGGTTCGAAGCGCGTCGCCCGCGACGACCAGTTCCAGGCCTATGACCCCGCGACCGGCGCACTGTTCGGCGAAGGTTTTTCGAAGGGCACGAAGGAAGACGCCGAGGAAGCGTGCGCCCGCGCTGCCGCCGCCTTCCCGATCTATGCCGCGCTGCCGCTCGAACAGCGCGCCGGGTTCCTCGATGCGATCGCCGATGAGATCGAGGCGCTGGGCGACGCGCTGATCGAGCGCGGCTCGCGTGAAACCGGCCTGCCGACCGCGCGCCTGACCGGCGAGCGCGGCCGCACCTGTGGCCAGCTGCGCCTGTTCGCAAAGGAAGTGCGCGACGGCGCATGGCAGCAGCTGCGCATCGACCATGCCGATCCGGCCCGTGCGCCGGTGCCCAAGCCCGACCTGCGGCTGCGCACCGTGCCGGTCGGCCCGGTCGTCGTGTTCGGCGCGTCGAACTTTCCGCTCGCCTTCTCGACCGCCGGTGGCGACACCGCGTCGGCGCTGGCGGCGGGCTGCACCGTGATCGTGAAGGCGCACCAGGCGCATCCGGGCACCGCCGAACTGGTCGCCTCGGCGATCATCAAGGCGGCGGAAAAGACCGGCATGCCCGACGGCGTGTTCTCGATGGTGTCGGGCGCGGGCCAGACGATCGGTACCGCACTGGTCGCCGATCCGCGTATCCAGGCGGTGGGCTTTACCGGATCGCGTGCCGGCGGCACCGCGCTGATGAAGGTCGCACAGGACCGTGCGCAGCCGATCCCGGTCTATGCCGAAATGTCGTCGATCAACCCGGTCGTGCTGATGCCCGAAGCGCTGAAGAACCGCGGCGAGGCGCTGGCGAAGCAATATGTCGGGTCGCTCAGCATGGGTGCGGGCCAGTTCTGCACCAATCCGGGCCTCGTCCTCGGCATTGCCGGGCCAGAGCTCGACGCGTTCCTCGACACGGCCGGTGAAGCGCTGCTCGGCACCCCGGCGCAGGTCATGCTGACCGACGGCATCCACAAGGCGTTCGAGGAAGGCCGCGCGAAGCTCGCGTCCAGCCCCGCCGTGACGCTGGTCGGTGAAGGCGCCGAACCCGAAGGCCCGACGCGCGGTCGCGCGGCGATCTTCGCCGTGTCGGGCAAGGACTTCATCGCCGACCCGGCGCATGCGCATGAAGTGTTCGGCATGTCGTCGGTCGTCGTGAAGTGCACGGATGCCGACGAACTGGTCGAGGTGCTGAGCAAGCTCGAAGGCCAGCTGACCGCGACGCTGCAGATCGACGAGGGCGATTACGACGACGCGCGCAAGCTGATCCCGGTGCTGGAACGCACCGTCGGCCGCATCCTGTGCAACGGCTGGCCGACCGGCGTCGAAGTGGGCCATGCGATGGTCCATGGCGGGCCGTTTCCGGCGACGTCGGACGGTCGCACGACCTCGGTCGGCACGCTCGCCATCGACCGCTTCCTGCGGCCGGTGTCGTATCAGGACTTCCCGGAAGCGCTGCTCCCCGAAGCCCTGCGCGGAGGGAACCAGCAGGGCGCGCTGGCGCGGATCGACGGAGCGTGGACGCTCGGCTGATAGCCGTTTGATCCGCTAGCGCGGATGCGGTGCCGGCCCGAGGGAGCGGGCCGACACTGCATTCGACCGGCGGATGACGGAGACAAGGAGGCGGCGGGTCGTTGATCCGCCGCCGCTTTTCGTTTTGGATGCTGTGATGGACGACGATACGATCATCGATACCCCCGAAGGCCCGAAGCGCTGGGGGGACTGGAAGAAGAAGAACCCGGTGCAGGTGCCGTCGCGGCGGACCAAGGGCAAGGACCTGCCGAACCGGGTGAAGATTCGGACGGATGAGTGATGTTGGATTTCCGGTTTGGATGAAGCCCATGCGGTCTTCCACTCGTTCGTCCTGAGTAGCCGCTGAGCTTGTCGAAGCGGCGTATCGAAGGACCGTTTGGGGCCGGTGCTTCGATACGGGCCTTCGACAAGCTCAGTTCCTACTCAGCACGAACGGGGGGTGGCCAGGGAGGCTTTGCTTTCTCCCCACCCACCCCGTTCGGTTCGAGCAGCTTCGAGCTTGTCGAGAAGCGTCCGTCGAGAACGGGTCGTTTGAGGCAGCCGGGTTCTCGACAGGCTCGAACCGAACCGAGGGGAGGGCGGTTTTCTCACCTCCAGCGCAACGCTTGCGGAACCCCGTTCTCGACAAGCTCGAACCAAACGGCTTTTTTTTGGGGGAGAGAGTGGCGGAAAACCCCCTACCGCCGCCCGGCCAGCCAGATCACATGCCGCGCGCCCTTGGTCCCGCGCGCCCGCACGACCTGTTCGTCGACCAGGTAGCCGCAATCCTTCAGCCGCCGGGTGAACACCGCGTCGGCATAGGCGGACCAGATCGCCAGCACCCCGCCCGGGCGCAGCGCCCGCTGCGTCACCTGAAGCCCACGCGACGAATACAGCTTGTCGTTTCCGGCATGGGTCAGCCCGTCCGGGCCATTGTCGACATCGAGCAGCACCGCGTCCCAACCGCCCTGTTCGATCGCCCGCGCGACATCGCCGACCACGATCCGCACGCGCGGATCGTCGAGGCACCCGTCGAAGATATGCGCCAACGGCCCGCGCGCCCATTCGACGATCTTCGGCACCAGTTCGGCGACCACCACCTCGGCATCGGCCGGCAAAATCTTCAGCGCGCGGCGGAGCGTAAAGCCCATGCCCAGCCCGCCGATCAGCACGCGGGCTTGCCTGCGCCCGGTCAGGTGCGCACAGCCGAGATCGGCCAGCGCCTCTTCCGACGCCGACATGCGGCTGCTCATCAATTCGTTGCGGTCGAGGACGATCATGAAGTCGTCGCCGCGCTGGACGAGGCGCAGTTCGACGTCATCGCCGGGGACCTGCGCGGTGTCGATCAGAACGCGTGGGATCATTGGTTCAATGCTGCATCGCTGGCGAGCTTGTCGGCCCGCTCGTTATCGGGGTGGCCGGCATGGCCCTTGACCCAGATCCATTCGATCCGGTGCGGCTTGGCGGCGGCGAGCAGGTCCTGCCACAGCTCGGCATTCTTGACCGGCTGGCGCGCGGCGGTCTTCCACCCGTTCTTCTGCCAGCCCTTGATCCACTTGGTCAGGCCATCCATCACATAGCGGCTGTCGGTCGACAGGATCACCCGGCACGGGCGTTTCAGCGCGCGCAGGCCCTCGATCGCGGCCATCAGCTCCATGCGGTTGTTGGTCGAGACTTTTTCCCCACCCGACAATTCGCGTTCGCGGCCATCGGCGGCGCGCAACACCGCGCCCCAGCCGCCGGGGCCGGGATTGCCCTTGCACGCGCCATCGGTCGCAATTTCCACGCGGGGGAGTTCAGCGGCCTCGGTCATGCGAAAGCGGTCGGGTTCGCGTCATACCAGTCGAGCCGGCGGAGATAGGCCAATGGGTCCTTGCGCGTCACCAGCGCATCGGCCGGCGTGTTGATCCAGTCCCACGCGCGGGTCAGCAGGAACCGGATGCACGCGCCCCTGGCCAGCAACGGCAGCGCGGCAACCTCGGCATCGCTCAGCGTTGCCTGCGTGGCGTATCCCGCCAGCAGCGCCTGCCCGATCGCCGGGTCGAGCGCCACGCCCTTCGCATCGAAGCTCCACGCCGAATGGGTGATCGCGACGTCATAGGCGATGATGTCGGTGCAGGCGAAATAGAAGTCGATCAGCCCGGTCACGCGCTCGCCCAGCATCAGCACGTTGTCGGGGAACAGGTCGGCATGGATCGCCCCGGTCGGCAGCTCGGCGGGCCATGCCGCGACCACCGCGTCCAGCGCACCGCCCACCCGAGCACGCAGCCCCGGCTGGATCGAATCGAGCTGATCGGCGCAGTCGGCGAACAGCTTCGGCCATGCCGCAACACCCATCGAATTGGCGCGGGTCGGTGCGAAATCGCGCAGACCACGATGCAGCGCGCCCAGCGCGGCACCCGCCGCATGCGCCTGTTCGACCGTCGGATGGCTGACCGATACGCCCGACAGAAACTCGATCAGGCATGCGGGGCGACCCTCCAGCGTCTGGATCACCTGTCCCGCCCGGTCGGGCAGCGCGCGCGGCACCGGGTTGCCAGCACGGGCAAGTGCATCGGTCATCGCGAAGAAGAACGGCAGGTCGGCAAGGTCGACCCGCTTTTCATACAGCGTCAGGATGAACCGGCCGGTCGTGGTGTCGACCAGATAGTTGCTGTTCTCGACCCCCTCGGCGATCCCCTTGGCCGATACCAGTTCGCCATGGTCGTAAGCAGACAGGAAGCGCGCGAGCGCCTCCGCCGACACCTGCGTATAGACCGCCATTACGCGGCTTCGAGGCCACGCGGCAGCTTGAACGCGATCGTCTCGCGCGTCATCTCGACCTCGCGCTCGGTCACGTCGAAGCGGGTGGCGATGCGGTCGACCAGCTCGCGCACCAGCACTTCGGGCGCCGACGCGCCGGCAGTGATGCCGAGCGTGCCGACCCCCTCCAGCCATGCGAAGTCGAGTTCGGCGGCGCGCTGGATCAGCTTGGCCGACGTGCCTTCGCGCTCGGCCACTTCGACCAGCCGCACCGAGTTCGACGAATTGGGCGCACCGATCACCAGCATCATGTCGCAGCTTTGCGCGATCGCCTTCACCGCATTCTGGCGGTTGGAGGTCGCATAGCAGATGTCGTCGGCCTTGGGCGCGACGATCGTCGGGAAACGGGCGATCGTCGCCTCGACGATGGCGCGGGTGTCGTCGACCGACAGCGTGGTCTGCGTCAGGAAGGCGAGGTTGTCGGGATCGGCGGGGTTCAGCGCCGCCACATCCTCGACCGTTTCGATCAGCGTCATCTGCCCCTCGGGCACCTGGCCGAACGTACCGATGACTTCGGGATGACCGGCATGGCCGACGAACAGGATGTGGCGGCCGCTCGCGACCAGCCGTTCGGCCTGGCGATGGACCTTCGACACCAGCGGGCAGGTCGCGTCGAGATAGTCGAGGCCGCGCTGGCTGGCCGCCGCGGGCACCGACTTGGGCACGCCGTGTGCGGAGAAGACGACCGGCACGCCGTCGGGCACCTGATCCAGCTCCTCGACGAAGATCGCGCCCTTGGCCCGCAGCGAATCGACCACGAACTTGTTGTGGACGATTTCGTGGCGGACATAGACCGGCGCGCCATGCTTCTGGATCGCCAGCTCGACGATCTGGATCGCGCGGTCGACCCCGGCACAGAAGCCGCGCGGGGCGGCGATGAGCAATTCGATGGCGGGGCGCTGGCTCTCGGTCATGGGTTTTGCGCTTACAGCTTGTTGGGGGACACGCCAAGGTGCGGCAGGCGGCACCGGCCCGCTCCCCCACCCGGCCACCCATTCAGGATACGCTGTTGGGTGGCCGGGTGGGGGAGCGGGCCGGTACCGCAATCCCTAAAAAGACGCGATTGCTTGCGCGTGCGAGAGCCGGTTCCTATGAAGCGTGGCTATTCAGGAGGCGCGGCATCGCCGCACCCGTGCATAAGGTACAGATTTCCGTGACCCTCCGCAAAACCGCCGCCGTCGCCACCCTCGCCCTGGTCGCCCTGTCGGGGTGCAAGCGCACCGGCGAGCTGGACGTGACGCAGGGCGTCGGCATTTCGGCGGTGCGTTCCGCGTGCCCGGTGGCGGGCGTGCCGGCGGGCACCGGCGACATCACGCTGTTCGACCCGGCCGGCAGCACCGATGCAAAGGCGATCGACGTCGTGGCCACGTTGACCAACGTCCGCGCAAACTGTGTCGAGGGGACCGACACGATCAACAGCACGATCAGCTTCGACGTGCAGGCGCGCCGCATCCGCACCGACGCCGCGCGCACTGTGACGCTGCCCTATTTCGTATCGGTCGTGCGCGGCGGTACGCAGGTCGTGTCGAAGCGGGTGGGGCAGGTGACGCTGAACTTCGCCGCCGGTGAGGCCCGCGCCTCGGCACAGGGGCAGGGGAGCGCGATCGTCGACCGCGCCGCCGCCACGCTGCCACAGGAAACCCGCGACCAGATCAACCGCCGTCGCAAGCCTGGAGACCAGGACGCAGCGATCGATCCGCTGTCGGACCCAGCCGTGCGCCAGGCGGTGCTGTCCGCGACGTTCGAGGCGCTGGTCGGCTTCCAGCTGACCGATGCGCAGCTGAAGTATAACGTCACGCGGTAAGCTGTTCGAGGCAGAGCGGCCGGAGCAACCCCCTCGTCGTTCCCGCGAAGGCGGGAACCCATAAACGCTGACGTTTTGGCAGGAGTCGCTGCCGTGGTGGCTATGGATTCCCGCCTTCGCGGGAATGACGAAGTGTGCACTGGCTTGGGGCAGGTTCTTTCTGCATCCCGGCCTGCGCCGGGATGACGGGAGTTGTTGGAGCGGCGGCCGCAAACCCGCTTTCCCGATTGACTAATCCCCACGCCCAAGCCAGAGCTTCGGCCATCACAGGCTTGCAGCCGACGCCATGCGCGGGAGAGTGCGGAAGTATCCGCCGCCGAAGGAGCAACCGCCCCGGAATCTCTCAGGCAACAGGGACCGCGCAGGGCAGGAAGATACTCTGGAAAGCGTCGCGGCCGAAACGGTCGGACCACCGAAGGGGTAAGCAAGGGCGCAACCGCCCTTAGCGAAAGCTCTCAGGTACCGTGACAGAGGGGGCGATGGTCGTCAGGCATGCTGTGCCCGCGCGTCCGTCGTTTACCCCATCACGAAGGACGTGGCCCATGAGCGACATTGCCCCCGAACCCGCCCACGAACTGCGCGCCGACGGCACCGATCCGGTCGAGGAGCTGCCGCCGCAAATCCTGCCGCTCGACGGCTGGCACCGTGCAAAGGGTGGCCGCATGGTTCCGTTCGCGGGCTACCTGATGCCGGTCCAGTATGAAGGCATCATGGCCGAGCATTTGTGGACGCGCGAGAGCGCCGGGCTGTTCGACGTCAGCCATATGGGCCAGCTGCTGATCCACGGGGCGGACGCGACCGCCGCGCTGGAGACGCTGCTGCCGGGCGATCTGCGCATCCTGAAGCCGACCAAGATTCGCTACTCGCTGCTGCTGGACGAACAGGGCGGCATCCTCGACGACCTGATGGTCACGCGGCTGGATGCGGCAGAGCCGGGCGTGCCGTTCCCGATGGACGGGGAAATCGCCGAAGACGCCTTCTACATGGTCGTCAACGGCGCGACGAAATATGACGATATCGGCCATCTGCGCGAGCATCTGGCCGACGAGATCACGCTCAACCATCTCGACGACCGCGCGCTGCTGGCGGTGCAGGGGCCGAAGGCGGTCGATGCGCTCGATCGCATCCTGCCGGGCGTCGCCGCGCTGACCTTCATGACCGCCGGCGCGTTCGATTGGCAGGGCCATGCGCTGTGGGTCAGCCGGTCGGGCTATACCGGCGAGGACGGGTATGAAATCTCACTGCCCGAGGATGCCGCCACCGCCTTTGCCGATGCGATCTGCGCCGAACCCGAAGTGAAGCCGATCGGTCTGGGCGCGCGCGACTCGCTGCGCCTCGAAGCCGGGCTGCCGCTCTACGGCCATGACCTCAGCCCCGACACGACGCCGGTCGCCGCCGATCTCGGCTTCGCGCTGTCGAAGCGTCGCCGCGAAGAGGGCGGCTTCCCCGGTGCGGAACGCATCCTCGCCGAACGCACCGCCGGCCCTGCGCTCAAGCGGATCGGCCTGATCGTCGACGGGCGTCAGCCGGTGCGCGAAGGGGCCGAAGTGGTCGATGTCGACGGCAACGTCGTCGGGCACGTCACCTCGGGCGGGTTCGCGCCCAGCGTTCAGGCACCGATCGCCATGGCCTATTGCCCGCCGGCGCTGGCGGAAGGCGGGTCGCTGACCCTGCGCCAGCGCGGCAAGCTGCACACGGCACGGGTCGTCCCCATGCCGTTCGTCCCCCATCGTTACGTCCGCTGAAGGAAAGACCCATGAGCCGTTTTTTCACCCAGGAACATGAATGGATCGAAGTCGACGGTGAAGTCGCGACGGTCGGCATCACTGAATATGCCGCCGGGCAGCTGGGCGACATCGTGTTCGTCGACGTCCCCGCCGACGGCCGCGAACTGACCAAGGGCGACGATGCCGCCGTGGTCGAATCGGTGAAGGCCGCCTCGGACGTCTACACCCCGGCATCGGGCACGGTGATCGAGGGCAATGCCGCGCTGACCGACAACCCGGCGCTGGTCAACGAGGACCCGGAGGGCGATGGCTGGTTCTTCAAGCTGACGCTGCGCGACGACAGCGAGCTGGGCGAGCTGATGGATGAAGAGAAGTACGCCGCGTACATCGCGCGGCTGTAAGCGACCTGCGATCACCCGCCCCCGTTCGTGCTGAGTAGGGGCTGAGCGAAGTCGAAGACCCGTATCGAAGCACCGGGCCACAAACGGTCCTTCGATACGCCCTTTCGACAAGCTCAATGGCTACTCAGGACGAACGGGGTGGTCGGCACATCCGGCCCGCCGCCCCGAAGCGGACCAACAAGGACCATCATGCGCTATCTTCCCCTGACCCCGACCGACCGCGCGGACATGCTGTCCGTGATCGGTGCCGACAGCATCGACGACCTGTTCGTCGACGTTCCCGAATCCGCCCGGCTCGACGGGCCGGTGCCCGGACTGCCGAACCATGCCAGCGAACTGGCGGTCGAGCGGCATCTGTCGGCACTGGCGGCGAAGAATGTCGCGGCGGGGGCGGTGCCGTTCTTCCTCGGCTGCGGCGCGTATCGCCACCATGTGCCGGCCAGCGTCGATCACCTGATCCAGCGCGGCGAGTATCTGACGGCCTATACGCCGTATCAGCCCGAAATCGCGCAGGGCACGCTGCAGATGCTGTTCGAATTCCAGAGCCAGGTCGCCCGGCTGCTGGGCTGCGACGTGGCGAACGCATCGATGTACGACGGCTCGACCGCGTGCTGGGAAGCCGTGACCATGGCGCGCCGCGTGACGCGCAAGGCGAAGGCGGTGTTCTCGGGCGGCGTGCATCCGCACTACGTCTCGGTCGCGAAGACTATGGCGAAGTACACCGGCGACGTGCTGACGACTGCGCTGCCGGTGCTCGACGCCGCGACCGACGACGACGCGGTGATCGCGGGCATCGACGCCGACACGTCGTGCGTCGTCGTGCAATATCCCGACATCCTCGGCCGCATCCCCGACCTGCGCCGCATCGCCGATGCAGCGCACGCGGCCAAGGCGCTGCTGATCGCGGTCGTGACCGAGCCGGTGGCGCTGGGCGCGATCGAGGCACCGGGCAATCTGGGCGCGGACATCGTGGTGGGTGAGGGCCAGTCGCTCGGCGTCGGGCTGCAGTTCGGCGGCCCCTATGTCGGGCTGTTCGCCTGCTCGGAAAAGCTGGTGCGGCAGATGCCCGGCCGGCTGTGCGGCGAGACGGTCGATGCCGAGGGCAAGCGCGGCTTCGTGCTGACGCTCTCGACCCGCGAACAGCATATCCGCCGGGAAAAGGCGACGTCGAACATCTGCACCAATTCGGGGCTGTGTGCGCTCGCCTTCTCGATCCACCTGACGCTGCTGGGCGAAAAGGGGCTGCGCAAGCTTGCGCAAGTCAACCATGCCAAGGCGTGCGCCGCCGCCGACCGGCTGGCGCAGGTGCCGGGCGTCGAGCTGGTCAACGACAGCTTCTTCAACGAATTCACGCTGAAGCTGCCGACCGAAGCACGGCCGGTGGTGCGCGAACTCGCCGAACGCGGCGTGCTGGCGGGTGTGTCGCTCGGCCGGCTGTATCCGGGTGAAGATGCGCTCGGCAACGGACTGGTCGTGGCGGTCACCGAAACCGTGACCGAGGAAGATATCGAGGCGCTGGCAGCGGCGCTGACGGAGGTACTGGCATGAGCGTGAACCAGAGCGGCTGGCGTCCGGAAATGGGCGATGCCTCGCAAGCGGCGCGGACGACCTTCACCGGCAATCGCGCGCTGATGCTCGAAGAGGCGCTGATCTTCGAGATCGGGTCGGACGAGACCACCGGTGTCGACATCGACGACGCGCCCAAGGTCGCCTCGCGTCTGGGCAACCATGCCCGCAAGGGCGCGATCGGCCTGCCCGGCCTGTCGGAACCGGAAGCGGTGCGCCATTACACCCGCCTGTCGCGGCAGAACTATGCCATCGACCTGGGGCTGTTCCCGCTGGGCAGCTGCACGATGAAGCATAATCCGCGCCTGAATGAGCGGATGGCGCGCCTGCCGGGCTTCGCCGATCTCCATCCGCTGGGCCCGATCGATACGGTGCAGGGCGCGCTGGAGGTGATCCATCAGCTCGCGCACTGGCTGGTCACGCTGACCAACATGGACTCGGTTGCGATGAGCCCGAAGGCCGGCGCGCATGGCGAGCTGTGCGGCATCCTGGCGATCAAGGCGGCGCTGGAAAAGCGCGGCGAGGGCCATCGCAAGGTCATCCTGGTCCCTGAATCGGCGCACGGCACCAACCCGGCGACGGCGGCATTCGCCGGCTTCACCGTGAAGGCAATCCCCGCCACCGCCGAAGGGCGCATCGATACGCAGGCGCTGAAGGACCGGCTTGGTCCCGATGTCGCGGGCGTGATGATTACCAACCCGAACACCTGCGGGCTGTTCGAACGCGACCTCAAGGAAATCTCCGACGCGGTGCATGCGGCCGGTGGATACGTCTATTGCGACGGCGCGAACTTCAACGCGATCGTCGGGCGGGTGCGCCCCGGCGACCTCGGCGTCGATGCGATGCACATCAACCTGCACAAGACCTTTTCGACCCCGCATGGCGGCGGCGGTCCGGGGTCGGGTCCGGTGGTGTTCTCGAAGGCGCTGACCCCCTTCGCCCCGCTGCCCTTCGTCGAGCAGCAGGACGGCCGCTTCGTACTGGTCGAAGAGGAAACCGCGGGCGAGCACCATGCCGACAGCTTCGGCCGGATGGTCGCCTTCCACGGCCAGATGGGCATGTTCACCCGCGCGCTGAGCTATATCCTCAGCCACGGCGCCGACGGCCTGAAACAAGTTGCCGAAGACGCGGTACTGAACGCCAATTACGTCCTGCGCAGCCTCGACGACACGCTCGACGCGCCGTTCGGCGGCAGCGGGCCGTGCATGCACGAGGCGCTGTTCAGCGATGCGAATCTGGCGGAGGGTTTCTCGACGCTGGACGTGGCCAAGGGGCTGATCGACGAGGGCTATCACCCGATGACGGTGTACTTCCCGCTGGTCGTCCACGGCGCGATGCTGGTCGAACCAACCGAGACCGAGAGCAAGGCCGCGCTCGACCAGTTCATCGGCGCGCTGAAGTCGGTCGGCGAACGCGCCAAGGCGGGCGATCAGGCGCTGAAGTCCGCGCCGCACTTCGCCCCGCGCCGTCGCCTCGACGAAACGCTGGCCGCGCGCAAGCCGGTGCTGGCGTGGAAAGACAGCGTCGCGCCGGTGGCGGAAGCGGCTGAATAACGATCGTTGCCCCCGCCCGGTATGCCGGGCGGGGCGCTACGTTGTCGCCCGGCGCAGGCGCGGTGCGGCGTTCCGTCGGTTGCGCCACGCATCGCCCGCCTGTCCGACCGCCACTGCCAGCACCATCATCGCCGCGAGCGCGACCAGTTGCGCGAGATCGGCACTAACCCCCGCCGCCTGCAGCCGGGTAATGATCGCATAGCCGATCACGGCGTGGACGAGGTAGAGCGGGTACGAGATCGCGCCGAGCCACAGCAGCACGGGATGGCGCAGCCCCCGGACCCGGCCCATCGCGATGCCGAAGAACAGCGCCATCATCCCGACCACCAACAGCGTGGCATGGAAGCTGGCGGTGAACGCCTCGACGCCCAGGATCGCCGCCGCCAGCAGCCGCTGATCCTCCCAGCGCGCCGTGCCGCGCCACACGGGATAGGCGATCAGCCCGACCGAAAACCAGACCGCATGATCGGTCAGCAGGACGAATTGCAGCCACGCCGGGGTCGGCAGCAGCCAGCAGATCAGCCGAACCGCCAGCCACCCCAGCACCAGCCGGTCGATCGACCGCAGCGCGCCGGTCGCCCACGCCAGCGCGATCAGGGCGTAGAAGAGGACCTCCACGTTCAGCGTCCAATAGACGCCGTCGACCATCGGCACGCCGGTCAGCTTCTGCATCAACGGCAGGTTCGCCAGCCATTCGATCGGGCTGACGGCCAGCCGCGCTGGCCCGAACAGCCATGCGACGATGCCGGTCAGCGCCATCGCCAGCCAATATTCGGGCAGCAACCGCCGCGCGCGGGCGCGTGAGAAGGCCCACAGCGTCGGCGTCCGCTCGATCGTCGCGAGCATGGCGAAGGCGGAGATGGCGAAGAACAGCTTCACCCCGTCATCGCCCCAACCCACCTGCAGGCGGGGCAGCGTAGCGCCCGGCACCATGAACTGGATGAAGTAGCTGTAATGGTAGAACACGACCGCCAGTGCCGCGAGCCCTCGCAGGGCATCGAGTTCCCGCAGCCGGTCGGCGGGGGGCGGGCAGGGATCGGTTAGAACCATCCGCCGACGATGCACCGGCACGGGTCAAAGCGGCGTTAACGGTCGGGCGGAACCTTGTCGGACGCGACCGGTTGCCTTTGGTACATGGCCGAAACATCTCCTCCCGCCGACCCTGCTACCGAAGAAGAGCGCAAGGTCGCGCTTGATCCCGAACAGGAGGAGGTGGTCGACGACCGCCGTGCCGCCTCCGCGCTGGTCGTTCATGAAGTCGTCCGGCGGCAGGGGATCGAGGAACTCGACCGGCCCGCCGCATCGCTGATGTGGTCGGGTATCACCGCCGGGATCGCCATCGGGTTGTCGCTGCTGGGCAAGGCGTTGATGGAAACCGCGGTTCCGCCGGGGGCATGGACGCCACTGCTGCAATCGCTCGGCTATTCGGTCGGCTTCGTCGTCGTGATCCTCGGGCGGATGCAGCTGTTCACCGAAAGCACGCTGTCGGCGGTCCTGCCGCTCGCGACCGATCCATCGGGGCGCAACCTGGCGCGGACGCTGCGCCTATGGGGTATCGTGCTGTTCGCCAACCTGATCGGTACGCTGGCCTTTGCCGGGTTCGCGATGTTCGGCGGGCTGGGCGCGGAACAGGCGGCCGCACTGGTCGAGGTGAGCGCCGTGGTGACGAAACATGTCGGGATGCACGGGTTCCTTGCGGGCATCCCGTCGGGCATCCTGCTGGCGAGCGTGGTGTGGACGCTGCCCAGTGTCGAGGGGCAGAAGGTCACGCTGATCGTGCTGCTGACCGGCCTGATCGATTTGGGCGGCTTTGCCCATGTCGTCGCCGGATCGGCGGAAATGTGGGTGCTGCTGCTCCATGGCGATCTGGGGCCGGGCGGGGCGCTGGCGTTCTTCTTTCCGGTGCTGTTCGGCAATATCGTCGGCGGCAGCGTGCTGTTCGCGCTGCTCGCCCATGCGCAGGTCCGCACCGAGATCGAGGAACGCTAATCCTCCTCGACCATCGACCGCACCTTCTGCCGGCCCAATCGATGTTCGCGCCATACGATGAACAGCCCGCTGGCGATGATGATCGGCGCGCCGGCCCAGGTCATCGGCGTCGGCAGCACGCCGAACAACAGCCAGCCATAGATGGTCGCCCATAGCAGCCCCGAATAATCCATCGGCACCACCACCGCGACCGGCGCGGCGCGTGACGCGGCGGTCAGGGCGATCTGTCCCATGCCGCCGACCATCCCGATCGCGATCAGGTTCAGCCACGTCAGCCAGTCGTGCGACCGAATGTCGAAGGCATAGGCGGTGGCAATGAACGGCAGCGTCAGCGTGGAGAACCAGAACACCGTCGTCCCCGCCGGCTCCTCGCGCAACTGGCGCAGCGCAATTGCGACCAGCGCGACGAACAGCGCCGCCATCAACCCGACGAACGCCCCGAACAGCGGCACATGGCTGCTGCCCGGCTGTGCCACGACCAGCACGCCGACAAAGCCCAGCAGCACCGCGCTCCACCGCTGCCAGCCGGTAGGCTCGCGCAGCACCAGCGCACCCAACAGCGTGGCAAAGATCGGCACGGTGAACTGGAACGTCGTCGCTTCCGCCAGCGGCAGCAGCAGCACCGCGCCAAAGGTGAAGACCATGCCGACCAGCCCGATCATCGATCGCGTCAGGTGCTTCTTGAACCGCGTGGTCCGCAGCGATCGCAACCCCGGCCCCGCCGCAACGAAGCCCAGCACGATCGGCAGCGCGCAGAGCTGGCGATAGAACATGGTCTCGGGCAGCGACGCACCGCGCGTCTCCGCCAGTTTCACCAGGGCGGACATGGTGGACAGGAAGAAGATCGCGAGCAGGCGGAGCGCCAACCCCCTGAGGATACGGTCGCCGGGCATGACCATGCTGTAGAACGCGGTACCGCAACGCACAACCGATCGATCGATATCGGAAAGAACCGGCGCAGCAGCATCGCCCGGACCCTTTTGCGCGAAACGTGGTTCGGTTTTCCGGTGAGGGAAGGGTATCGATGGAGACGGTCGAATGAACAAGCGTTCCGGTTACGTCGCGGCAGGCATTTTCGGCATGGTCGCCCTTGGCGGGGCGGTAACGGCCGGTTACGCCCAGCGCGAAATCGACGCCCGATCGGCCGAGCGGGTGACGATCGGCAAATCGCTGTCCGAGCGGCAGATGCTGGAGCGGCGGCGTGGGCGCATGGCCGAGGTCGCGATCGCCGGGACGACGGCGCAATAGGCAGGTGCTCCCGGTAAACGGGTAACACCTTTTCCACGGCGGTGCAGGTCAGCCCGGGGGCCGTGCCGCGATCGAAGTCGATGTCAGCAGTGTGGCCAGTTCCGCCTGTCGGTGGCAACCGGTCTTCGCAAAGATCTGGCGCAGATAGACCCGCGCGGTCGAATAGGCGACCCCGCGCCGCGCGGCGGCGTTGCGCAGTGAATGTCCCGCCGCCAGTTCGGCCGCCATCATTGATTCCGCCGGGGTCAGGTCGAACATCAGCCGCAGCAGGCTGGCTTTCGGGGTGACGGCATTGCGCGGATCGGCGACGATCAACAGGATACCATCGGATTCGAACCGCTCCCGTGCGGCGGTACGCAGCGGGATGACATGCAGTGCCAGCGGTTCGGCGGCGTCGACGCCCGATGTCAGCAGCGTCGCCGCGGGCTGTCCGCCGCGACGTGCCTCGTCGACCGCGGCTTCCACCCGTGCCGCGACCGCCGGCGACCGAAAACGCAGTCGGCCGCCGCATTCGCAGCACCGGTCCTCCATCCGCGTCCCGAACGGGGCGTTCATCGCGCGTAGCCGGTTGTTGGCGCCGATGATCGCCGCGGCGGTGCCGACCAGGCCCAGCGCGTCGACCGCCGCCTCCGACTGGAAACACATCATCCGCGTGGCCAGGCTGGTCGCGCGGGCGATATGCGGTCGCAACCGGTCGAGCCGGGGCAGTTGTTGCCGGGCGGCCGCATCGTCGGCAAATCCTTCGAGGGTAAGGCCGATCATGTCATCGCCGGTTCCCTGGATCACGGTGCCGGCACCCACCGCGAACCCCAGCGGGATCAATAGATCGCGGTAGACCGGCATCGCCCGCTGTTCCTCGGGCGTGCGAAAGTCGCTGTCGGTGCGGAATTGCGGCGCATGTTCCAGAAACATCGGCGTGCCGCGCTCATTCAGGGTCATGTACCCTTCGGCGACATAGCGTTCGAACAGATGCTCGACCCCCGGCGACACGGAGATGCCGTCGTTCGCGCTACGCGATTCGAACAGCAACGCGCCCTTGGCCTCATGGCAGGTCGCGATTTCGTGCAGCAACATGGGCATCCGCCCAGGCAGGGCTGCCGCTGCGTAAATGCTGTCCAGCAGGCCGGTATCGATCATTACAGGATTATAGGCAGCGAATATTAACAGGCCATACCTCATTTGGGTATGCCGCAAGTCGTAAGTTCGAACTATCCCCCGATAGAACGGCATCTTGCGATGAAAAGACAATCGAGATGGGTCAGCAGTTTACGATCGAGACCACCCGGTCTTGCAAAGTTTATGAATACGACCATACGCTTTCGCTCGATACAGGCGAACGACTTGACGGGAATCGCAAGTTGGGCCGAAATACGGTAGACGATCCCCGGCGAACCGGGCGCTGGCGGCCGCGGAGCGTGCTGTTGGGCTATGGCGCCATCATCGTCGTGCCGTGGTCGATCCTGTGGTTCGTGCTGTCGTCCTGACCTGGCGGACGACCGGTTGCATCCCCGCTTGGCGAACTGCCCCGTTTCCCGCTAACGCGTGCCCATGAAGCACGCTCTCAACGTCACGCGCGAACAGGATTTCGCCGCCTGGTATCAAGCCGTCATCACCGAGGCCGATCTGGCCGAGGAATCCGGGGTGCGCGGGTGCATGGTCATCCGCCCCTGGGGCTATGGCATCTGGGAACGCATCCAGCGCCTGCTCGACGACCGGATCAAGGCGACGGGGCACGAGAATTGCTATTTTCCGCTGTTCATCCCGCTCTCCTATTTCGAAAAGGAAGCCGAGCATGTCGACGGCTTTGCCAAGGAAATGGCGGTCGTCACCCATCACCGGCTGGTGTCGGACGGCAAGGGCGGGCTGACCCCCGACCCCGAAGCGAAGCTGGAGGAACCGCTGGTCGTGCGGCCGACCAGCGAGACGGTGATCGGCACCGCCTTTTCGCGCTGGGTCCAGTCGTGGCGCGACCTGCCGGTACTCATCAACCAATGGGCGAACGTCGTCCGCTGGGAAATGCGTACCCGCATGTTCCTGCGCACCGCCGAGTTCCTGTGGCAGGAAGGGCATACCGCCCATGCTACCGCGCAGGAGGCACGCGAAGAAACGCTCAAGATGCTCGAAGTCTATCGCGAGTTCGCCGAAACCTGTCTCGGCCTGCACGTGATCGCGGGCGAGAAGCCGGAGAATGAACGCTTCCCCGGCGCGGTCGCGACCTACAGCATCGAAGCGATGATGCAGGACGGCAAGGCGCTGCAGGCGGGCACCTCGCACTTCCTCGGCACCAATTTCGCCCATGCGCAGAACATCCGGTTCCAGAATGCCGAGGGGCAGTTCGAACACGCCAACACGACCAGCTGGGGCGTGTCGACGCGGATGATCGGCGGGGTCATCATGGTGCATGGCGACGACGACGGGCTGCGCGTACCCCCCGCGATCGCGCCGTGGCAGGTGGTGATCGTGCCGATGCTGCGCGACGCGCCCGAGGACGAACCGCTGATCGCCTATTGCCGGGAGTTGCAGGCGACGCTGGCCAAGCAGTCGGCGCTGGGCGAACCGGTCCGCGCGCTGCTCGACCTGAAGCCTGCCAAGGCCGCGACGAAGCGCTGGGGCTGGGTCAAGAAGGGCGCGCCGGTCATCATCGAGGTTGGCGGGCGCGACATGGCCGGCGGTAACGTCTCGGTCGTGCGGCGGGACCGGCTGTACCGTGCCGATGGCAAGCTCGACAGCGCCGTGGTGGCGAAAGACGATTTCGTGGGGCAGGTCGGCGAAACGCTCTCCGATATTCAGGCGACGCTGCTGGCGCAGTCGACCGAGCGGTTGCGGTCGCAGATCGTGCCGGTCGACGATTGGGCCGGGGTCGAGGCGCATTTCGCGTCCGGCGGGAAGAACCCCGGCTGGGTCGATGTCCGCTGGTCGAAACCGACCGGCGACGCGCTGGAGGCGGTGGTGCAGCGGTTGAAGGGGCTGAAGCTCACCATCCGCAACGCGCCGCTGGGCCAGACCGGCTGCGACGACGGCCCGTGCGTGTTCACCGGCGCACCGGCGGTCGAGCGGGTGCTGATCGGGCGGGCGTACTGACCTTTACCCCGAGCGCATCGTCACACCGGACTTGATCCGGGGTCCCGCTTTCTTTCCAGCGGTCGAGAAGCAGCGGGACCCCGGGTCAAGCCCGGGGTGACGAGTGGGGATCGGTCAGCCCCCAATTCAGACAGAACTTAGACGGAACGGCACCGGTCGAACCAAGCGTATCCCCGCGCAGGCGGGGATCCAGAGCCACAAGCGGTAACGCCGCCGGCACTTGGACCCCCGCCCCAGCCGGGGTACGGCCACGATGGAGTGCCCCGACTACCCTCAATCCTTCAAATTGCCCGGAACCTGCCCACCGGCCTTGCCCAGTTCCTGCAACACCGCGCGGTGCAGCCAGATATTCATCTCGGCACTGCCGTCCTTGGCGCCGGTATAGCCCAGTTCGGTCGCCAGTTCCTTGCGGTTGTCGAGGCTGGAATCGAGGTCGAGCAGCTTCATCAGGTCGACGATCGACGTGCGCCAGTTGAGCGGGGGATTGCCCTTCTGCTGGGCAATGCGCTCGATTGCGGTCATCGGGTCGACCGGCTGCGGGGCGGCCGGGGCTGCGGGTGCAGCGGGTGCGGGAGCGGCCGGGGCGGGTGCCGGGGCCTGCTGCGCCGGTGCGGGCGTGGGCGTCGGCTGCGCGGCCGGGGCGTCCTTCTTGTGCCCAAAATAATTGTCGCCGAACGGGCCGCCGTCCTTGCCGAAAATCTGCGTCTTGATGCGTTCGAAAATGCCCATGGTCGTCTCCCTTCGGAAGTGTCTGACGCTCTGAACGGGCGGAAACCGGATCGGCTCCCTGACGATACGCCATTGGTCTGACGGGCAGGGCGCTCTATGTCATGGCCGATGGTACGCACCAAAACGCCGCCCGGCCTGCCCACGCGTGAGCAGATTCTTGATTTCATCCAGTCGTCGGACACCCCGGCGGGCAAGCGCGAGATCGCCCGCGCCTTTGGCCTGTCGGCGCAGCAGAAGATTTCGTTGAAGGCGCTGCTGAAGGATATGGCCGACGAGGGGCTGATCGACAGCGCGCCTGGCCGCGCCTTTCACAAGATGGGCGGGTTGCCCAAGGTGACGGTGCTGCGCGTCGCCGATGTCGATGACGGCGGCAATGTGTGGGCCGTGCCCGAACGCTGGGAAGCGGAGACGCCGCCGCCCAAGGTCCGGGTGCGCGAACGCGGCCGGCGCAGTGCGCTGGGCATCGGCGACCGCATCCTTGCCCGGACCGAAGAGGCGGGTTCCGGCTGGGCCGCCTACCCGATGAAGAAGCTCGACCGCGCGGCCGAAGCGGTGTTGGGCGTGCTGCGCGCCGAGGGTGACAAGCTCTGGCTGCAGGGTGTCGACAAGAAGGAGCGCCGCGAGGTGCCGGTGTCCGATGCCGGCGGGGCGGCACCCGGCGACCTGGTGCTGGCGGAGATGGCCGGACGCCCGCCGCGGATCACCGCGCGGGTGGTCGAACGGCTGGGCGATCCGTTCGAGGCGCGCAGCTTCTCGCTGATCGCGATCCACAAGCACGGCATCCCCGACGTGTTTTCGGAGGAGGTGCTGGCGGAGGCGCGGAAGGT
The DNA here is from genome assembly GCF_001421585.1 of Sphingomonas sp. Leaf23. Taxonomy (NCBI): domain Bacteria; kingdom Pseudomonadati; phylum Pseudomonadota; class Alphaproteobacteria; order Sphingomonadales; family Sphingomonadaceae; genus Sphingomonas; species Sphingomonas sp. Leaf23. Next base: position 985,128 of record NZ_LMKR01000002.1, read on the forward strand.
CGCGGGGTATCCGGTCAAGGACCGCGAGGACCTGCGCCACCTGCCGATCGTCGCGATCGACCCGATCGACGCGCGCGACCATGACGATGCCGTCTGGGCAAAGGCTGACGACAGCAGCGATAACGACGGCGGCTGGCAGGCGATCGTCGCCATCGCCGATGTATCCTTCTATGTCCGCCCCGGCTCCGAGCTCGACAAATCGGCGCGGTCGCGCGGCAACAGCGTGTATTTTCCCGACCGGGTGGTGCCGATGCTGCCCGAAATCCTGTCGGCGGATGTGTGTTCGCTGAAGGCCGGGCAGGACCGCGCGGCGCTGGTCTGTCACCTGACCATCGCGAAGGACGGCACGCTCAAGGCATGGCGCTTCACCCGCGCGGTAATCCGCGTCGCGGCGAACATCGCCTATGAACACGCGCAGGCGGCGATCGATGGCGTGGAGGGCGCGCCGGTTCCGGCCGAACTGGTCGACCATGCGCTGAAGCCCCTGTGGCAATGCTGGGCGGCGCTGGCCAAGGCGCGGGCAAAGCGCGAGCCGCTCGACCTCGACCTGCCCGAACGGCGCATCGTGCTGGATGACAAGGGGCGCATCCTATCGGTCGCGCCGCGCGAACGGCTCGATTCGATGCGGCTGATCGAGGATTACATGATCGCCGCCAACGTCGCGGCGGCGAAGGCGCTGGAGGCGAAGAAGGCCCCGGTCATGTACCGCGTCCACGAACCGCCGACGCGCGAAAAGCTGGTCGCGCTGAAGGACTATCTCGAAACCTTCGATGTGCCCTTCGCACTGGGGCAGGTCGTCCGCCCGGCGACGTTCAACCATATCCTCGAACGGATCGGTGAGGCGGATTTCCGGCCGCAGGTGATGGAGCAGATCCTCCGCACCCAGACGCAGGCGTTCTACGGCCCGCAGAACCATGGCCATTTTGGGCTGGGGCTGGGCAGCTACGCCCACTTCACCTCGCCGATCCGCCGCTATGCCGACCTGATCGTCCACCGTTCGCTGGTCGGCAGCTACGGCCTGGGCGAAGGCGCGCTGCCCGCCGACGACGCGGCGAACATGGAACGGGTGGGCGAAGCGATCAGCGGCCTCGAACGTCGCGCGATGGAGGCGGAACGGGAAACCGTCGACCGCTATGTCGCCGCCTATCTGTCCGAACATGTCGGGTCGGTGATGGACGCGCGGATCACCGGCGTCGCGTCGTTCGGCTTCTTCGCGACGATCGATGGCGTGGGCGGCGACGGCCTCGTTCCCGCGCGCGACCTCGGCACCGAATATTTCCGCTTCGACGAAAGCTCGCAGTCGCTGATCGGTGACCAGAGCGGCGAGACATTCGCCGCCGGGCAACGACTGCAACTGCGGCTGGCGGAGGCGAACCCGGTGTCGGGCGCGCTGCGCTTCGAACTGCCCGATGGCAAGGGATCGGCGGGGAGCGACCGACGCAAGGGGCCGCCGCCGCGCGTGCTGAAGCGGCGCGGTCGCCCGGCCAAGATCCGGCACAACGGGCGCAAGCGATGAACGTGGCGGTGCAGGATGCACCGATACGCAGCCGTCGCGGGCGGTTCCGCCGGTGGTGGCGGATCAACGTCATCGGATCGGTCGACCATGACGCGGTGTTGCGGCAGGTGGCGGAGGAATCGGGCTGGTCGGCGCGCTACGGGCTGATGATCGTGCTGTCGATGGCACTGTCGCTGCTCGGGCTGTTGATGCCGTCGGTCGCGGTGCTGATCGGGGCGATGCTGATCTCGCCGCTGATGATGCCGATCATCGGTCTGGGCTTCGGCATTGCGGTGCTGGACGTGCCCGATATCCGCAAGTCGCTGATCGCGCTGGCGATCGGGGCGGGGCTGGCGGTGGGGTTGTCCGCCGCGCTGGTCGCGCTGTCGCCGATCCAGACGATCACCACCGAGATTGCCGGGCGTACCCGCCCGACGTTGTTCGACCTGCTGATCGCGTTCCTTTCCGCCATCGCCGGTGCCTATGCGCTGATCCGGGGCAGGGGGGCGACCGTGGTCGGCGTCGCGATCGCCATCGCGCTGATGCCGCCGCTCTGCGTCGTCGGCTTCGGCATTGCCACGCATAATGCGACCGTCGCGGGCGGGGCGTTGCTGCTGTTCTTCACCAACCTCATTACCATCGCGCTGACCGCCGCCGCGATGGCGCGCATCTATGGGTTCGGCCGGCATCTGACGCCACGCAACACGACGTTTCAGGTCGTGCTGTTCGTCGGCGCGATGCTGGCGCTGGCGGTCCCGCTGGCCGCCGCGCTGCGCCAGATCGCGTTCGAATCGGTGGCACAGCGTCAGGTGCGCAGCGCCATCCTGTCGCGCTTTCCCGACGAAGCGCGCCTCAGCCAGCTGGAGATCACCTATGACCGCCGCGCCGTGCGGGTGCGGGCGGTGGTGCTGACGCCGAAGCTCGACCCGAAGGCGGACGGCGCACTCGCCGCAGGGCTGGGTGAACGACTGGGGCGGCGGCTGGACCTGCATGTCGATCAGATCCGCAGCTCGATGGACCAGCAGGCGACCGAGGCGCAGCAGATCGCGAAGGTCAACGAACGCCCCGGCGCGACCTTCGGCCCGGTGCGCGAGCGGATCATGGCACAGGTCGCGCTGGTGACCGGCGCGGCGACCGATGCGATGCAGGTCGACGACGCCACCCGCAGCGTCCGCGCGGTCGCCGCCGAACTGCCCGGCCTGCCGCCCAGCGGCTATCGGGCGATCGAGGCCCGCGCCCGTGCCGCCGCGCCGGGCTGGCAGGTGGAGGTCGTGCCGCCGATCGCGGGCGATGCCCCGCCGCCGATCGCCTATGCCGGTGGCGTGGCCGATGGCCGGGCGCTGGACGATGCGGCATGGCTGTCGGCGCGACTGGCGCGGGGGATCGTGGTGCGCGGCGGGACGACCGTGCAGCGTACCGCGCTGGTCGAGGGGATCGGCGCGCGTGGTGGCCGGGCGGTGGCCGGGCCGGCAACGGGAAGCCTCGCGCTGGCATGGGAGCCGGTACCTGCCCCCGCCGCCCGCTGACATCGCCGATTGTTACGGCGATAAATTATAACTGTAATGCAGGTGTCACGCCCGGTTAGCGGCTGGTTTACCCTCCCGCCCCTAACACTCGCGGCCGATGGTTTCCTACCTCCGCCTCGACCCCGCCGTGATGGCCGATCACCTGACGATCGCGCAGGATGCGACGCTGACGGCGGTCGTCGACCGGTTTCGGCGGCACCACGACCTGCGGCTGCTGGTCGTGCTCGACGACCGGCGGCAACCGGTCGGGGTGCTGCGCGAGGTTGATGTCCGCGAACTGCTGTTCAACCCCTATGGCCACGCGCTGCTGCGCAACCCCAGCTTCGGCAGCGGCACCGCGGGGCTGATCCGTCCCGCGACCATCGCCGATCACGACACGCCGCTGCCCGACCTGCTGGCGATGCATGGCGACCATGGCGTGGTGCTGGTGCAGCGGGGGGTGTTCTTCGCGCTGCTCGACCCGGTGCAACTGCTGCGCATGGCCAGCCGCTGGCACGGCGATGCATCGGCACTGGCAGAGGCCCGGTCGCAGCGGGTCCACGCCGCCGCCAATACGTTCGAAGCGGCGATCAGGGCGCTGGCGGGCGATATTGCCACCGCCTGCACCGCGATCGACCGGGTCGCGAGCGAGCTGGACCAGCGTGCCACCGCGACCCATGGCAGTGCCGCATCGGTCGCCGCCGCCGCGCATCAGACGGCGGTCGGCATGGTCGACCTCGAACAACGCGGCCGCGCGCTGGCGCTGTCGATCGAACGCATCACCCGCGATGCGGACGAGGCGCTGCGCCTGCGCGAACAGGCGAGCGCGGCGGTCGAGCGCACCGGCACGCAGGTGCGCTCGCTCTCCGACGTCGCCACCACGATCGAGGAGATGCTGGCGCTGATCCGGGGGCTGGCGAAACAGACCAACCTGCTGGCGCTGAACGCGGGGATCGAGGCGGCGCGCGCCGGATCGGCGGGCACCGGCTTTGCGGTCGTCGCGGGCGAGGTAAAGATGCTGGCGCGCCAGACCGAGGCGGCGGCGGGCGATATCGCGCGCCGGGTCGATGCGGTGCACGCGCTGCTGGGCGATGTCGGGCAGGGGCAGAGCGCGGTGCAGAACGCCATCGCCGCGATCGGGCGGATCACTACGACGATCGGCACGGCGGTCGCCGCCGAACGCGCGACAACTCAGGCGATCGCCGAACGGGTCGAGGAGGCGCGCGGGGCAGGCGCCGATATCGACGCCCGTGTCGGGGCCATCGCCACGGCGGCGGACAGCATCGGCGACCGCGCAGGCATGCTTGCCCGGCTGGTCGACGGGCTGTCGGGCCTTAGCCGGCAGTTGCAGGGCCGGGCGGGCGAACTGGTATCGGCGGTGGCGTGAGGGGGGCTCCTCCCGTCCACTCCGTTTGCTCGAACCTGCTCGAACCAAACGGGAAGGGGGGAGGCCGACCACCAAACCCACCGTCACCCCGAACTTGATCCGGGGGCCCGCTTCTTCTCGACCGCCGGAAAGAAAGCGGGACCCCGGGTCAAGCCCGGGGTGACGCCCTGACGTCCGTCCCCCTCAACCCGCCTCGTGAAACTGCAGGTTCGCCAGCCGTGCGTACAGCCCGCCCTGCGCGATCAGTTCGGCATGGCGCCCGCTCTCGACGATCCGGCCCTGTTCCATCACGATGATCCGCGACGCGGCGCGCACCGTTGCCAGCCGGTGGGCGATGACCAATGTCGTGCGGTTCGCCATCAGCCGGTCGAGCGCATCCTGCACCAGCCGCTCGCTCTCGGCATCCAGCGCCGAGGTCGCTTCGTCCAGCAGCAGGATCGGCGCGTCGCGCAGCAGCGCGCGGGCGATCGCCACCCGCTGCCGCTGTCCACCGGACAGCCGTGCACCGCCCTCGCCCAGATAGGTGTCGAGCCCCTGCGGCAGTTCGCGCAGGAACGCGCTGGCATTGGCGGCATCGGCGGCGGCCCACAGCTGCTCGTCGGTCGCGTCCCAGCGGCCATAGCGCAGATTGTCGCGGGCCGACGCGGCAAAGATTACCGTTTCCTGCGGGACCATCGCGATCCGTGCGCGCACCGCCGCCGGATCGGCGTCGCGAACATCGACGCCATCGACTGCGATATGCCCGGCTTCGGGGTCGTAGAAGCGCTGGATCAGCTGGAACAGGGTCGACTTGCCCGCACCCGACGGGCCGACGACCGCTACCGTTTCCCCCGGCGTCACCGCCAGCGTGAAGTCGCTGAGCGCGGCGACTTCGGGGCGGGTCGGGTAGTGGAAGGTCACGCCGTCGAACGCCACCGCGCCGCGCGCAGGGTCAGGCAGCGCGACCGGGGTCGCCGGCGCGGCGATGGTCGGGCGCTGCGCCAACAGGTCGGCCAGCCGCCCGGCGGCACCCGATGCGCGCAGCAGGTCGCCATAGACTTCGGTCAACGCGCCGAACGATCCGGTGACCAGCGCGGCGGTCAGCACGAACGCGGTGATCGCGCCGCCGGTCGTCCGCCCCGCCGCGACGTCGCTGACCGCATCCCACATGATGAGCGTGATCGCGGCGAACAACATGCCGATGACGAACGCGGTCATGATCGCGCGCGTCGCGAACCGCTTCTTGGCGGTGGCGAAGCCGCGATCGACGGCGGCCTCGAACCGGTCGCCTTCGCGCCCCTCCTGCCCGAACGCCTGCACGATCTTCATCGCGCCCAGCGTCTCCGAGGCGACCGACCCGATGTCGGCGATCCGGTCCTGGCTGGACCGCGACAATTTGCGCACCCGTCCGCCCAGCCACATGATCGGGAACACGATCACCGGGATGCCGACGATCAGGTAGAGTGTCAGCTTGGGCTGCAGGCTGAACAGATAGATGACCCCGCCGATCCCGACCAGCAGGTTGCGGAGCGCAACCGATACGGTGGTGCTGACGATCCCTTCGACGATCGCGGTGTCGGCGGTCAGGCGCGACGCGATTTCCGACGGGCGGTTCTCCTCGAACCAGCCGGGCGAAAGGGTCAGCAGGTTGCGATGCACCGCCATGCGCAGGTCGGCGACGGTGCGTTCGCCCAGCCATGACACGAAATAGAATCGCCCGGCGGTCGCGATCGCCAGCACGACGACGACGCCCAGCAGCCCTTCAAAATAGACCGCGATGCCATCGACGCTCGCCCCTTCGGCAAACCCGTTGTCGACGACCTTTTGAAAGGTGCGCGGGATCCACAATGTCGCCACCGCAGCGGTGACCAGCGACACCAGCGCGCCGATCAGTTGCAGCTTGTAGCGAAAGGTGAAGCGCCAGACGAGCCGGAGTGCCGGCAGCATCTTTGCGCGATCGGGGCCAGGGGCAGGAGCGGGGGGCGTGTCGGCCATGCGCGCTGCCTAGCCTGTGCGGCGAGCGACCGCAAAGGGAACCTCCGACCGCGTTCGTTGCTTGAACGTATCGAAGGACGCGAGGGTGTGTCCGCAGTTGCGCTTTCAGCGCACGGACAGGTTTGGCGTACGACGTTCGAAGCGTTGCCGATGGCAACGAATCGCTATATTTTCACTGGTACGGGTAGTTCCCGTCAGAGAAGGTCCGGGGATGCCCATGTTGTACGACGCATATGAATGGCAACGCTCGTTGTTGGCGGGTGCCAGCGCGATGGCGAATTTCGGGGCGGGGCTGTTGCAGAACCCCAGCAATCCGTTCGCCTATTTTGGTGGTGGCCCGGTGCTGGGATCGGCATTGCAGGTCTTTGCCCACGCCGCCGCGCCGCGCGGCAAGCCGGGGTTCGGGCTGACCGGCACGACGATCGATGGCCAGCCGGTGGCGGTGCGCGAGGAAATCGTGCTGCGCCGCCCGTTCGGACAGCTCAAGCGCTTCGTCCGCGAAGGGGTGGAGAACGGCCCGAAGCTGCTGATCGTCGCGCCGATGAGCGGCCATTATGCGACGCTGTTGCGCGGCACGGTCGAACGGATGCTGCCCTTCGCCGATGTCTACATCACCGACTGGCGCGATGCGAAGCTGGTGCCGGTCGCGGACGGTCGCTTCGACCTCGACGACTATATCGATTATGTCGTCGCCTTCCTCGAAAAGATCGGTGAGACCGGCGACGCCCGCGCGCATGTGCTGGCGGTGTGCCAGCCCTCGGTCCCGGTCTATGCCGCGACCGCGCTGATGGGGGCCGACCAGCATCCCAACCGTCCGCGCACGCTGACCATGATGGGCGGGCCGATCGACACGCGCGAGGCACCGACCGCGGTCAACACGCTGGCGACGCAGCGCCCGCATGCGTGGTTCGAACAGAATGTCATCGCGACCGTGCCGATGACCTATCCGGGGGCAGGCCGCCGCGTCTATCCGGGCTTCCTGCAGCTCGCCGGGTTCATGAGCATGAACCTCGGCAGCCACATGATTTCGCATTACGAGATGTTCAAGCATCTGGTGCAGGGCGATGGCGAGGGTGCCGGATCGACCCAGCGTTTCTACGACGAATATCGCGCGGTGTGCGACATGACCGCCGAATTCTATCTCCAGACGATCGATCTGGTGTTCCAGACCCACGCGCTACCCGAAGGCACGATGAAGCATCGCGGCCGCGCGGTCGATCCAGGCGCGATCACCGACACCGCGATCCTGGCGATCGAGGGCGAGCGTGACGATATCTCGGGCGTGGGCCAGACCCGCGCCGCGCTGACGCTGGCGACGGCGCTGCCCGACGCCATGAAGCAGTATCACATGGCCCCCGAAGTCGGCCATTACGGCATCTTCAACGGGTCGAAATGGCGGACCCGCATCGCGCCGGTGCTGGAGGAATGGATCGCCACCCACAACGGCTGATCGCTTGGGCGGCAACACGGAAAGGGCGGGGGCGCAAACCCCCGCCCTTGTTGCGTTCAGACGTCGACGACCGCGTGGCTGCCCGCTTCGTCGCTGCTGCGGATGGTCTGGCCGGTGAACATCTTCAACTTGCCGAGCAGCGACTGATCGGTGTCCCACACCTCGGCATTGTCGAGGTCGAAGCGCAGCATCATCAGCGCCGGGTCCTGCCGGCCATGTTCGAACCATGCCTCGACCGGCTTCGACCAGTATTTGTCGATGATCGCCGGATCGGTTTCCTCGGTCAACGTGCCGCGGATGCAGGCGAACAGGTCGTGGCCCTTGGCAACGAACTGCACCATCGCCGGACCACCCGACGCGGCGCGATTGTCCCGCTTGGTATAGAACCAGAATTCGCTGTGCGCGTCCTCGTCCAGCACGGCGTACATCGGCTCGCTATGCTGGTCCTTCCCGGTCAGGCCCAGCATCACATACGGGCTGGCCGCCATCGCCTTCCACATGGCGTTGCGGATTTCGTCTGGGCTCTTGGTCGACATGGATATTCCTTCCTGGGCTATGCCCTGCCCCAACGACCCAGCGGCGTCAGGTTTCCCAACCCCTACGGACGCAAACCCCATTGCGAATCCCGGCAGTTCCCCCTAGTGCGTCCCTCCACCGCGCAAGCCGCGGTCGCTGGGGCGTCGCCAAGCGGTAAGGCACCGGTTTTTGGTACCGGCATTCGTAGGTTCGAATCCTGCCGCCCCAGCCAATTTAATATCTAAGTTATTGTTTTCGCGGCAGAAAATCGGTCACAACCGCTGGATTGGGCCGGTGGGTGTGACGGCTCCATGTGGAGATGCCGTGCCCGCAATTCAGAATGTCGAGCGCAGAGGCGCCGTCTACTACTGGCGCCGTACCGTCCGTTTTCAGGATGGTAAGCCTTTCACCCTACGCCTGAGCCTCCGAACTACCGCCCAGGCGGTGGCGCGGAGCATGGGGTGTGCGATGACCGCTAAGAGCGAGACTTTGAAGATGACCTTGGGCCAGGACGGCGGAGCCGCAAGCCTGACAACGACCCAAAAGGCCGGGATCTTCCGTAGGGCGATGGAGGAGATGCGCGACCATCTTGAGCTGGTTCACGTCGGTTTCCAGCGCACTGATCCGAACGCCACCTTTTTGATCGAGGGCCTCGTCGGCATCTACGAAGCAATGCTCCGGGATTTCGTCGTGCATGGCGTCCCAACGAACGTCGGTAGTCGCGAGCATGTCGAGGCGCGATTTCCAAGCCTGACGGACGACCAGAAGGAGACACTGATCGACTTCTTTGCCGATCGACCAGACTGGCGTGGCCGGTCCCTCGACAAGGCCGCGTGTGACCTTCGCGCGTCAGGCGTATGCGAAACCGCCGACAATCTCTACATTGCCCGGAAGGTCAATCTCGAAGGACGGCTCGCCGCCGCTCTCGAATATCGGCGGCGACTGGTCGATCCCGCAACGATGTGGACTGGCATGATCGACGATCGCGCCGCGTCTGGGCCGATGCCCTTCGCTGCGGTTGCCGCTGTACCCGCGGCCGTTGCTACCACGGCGCCGCCGCCGGAGTCCCAGGTCGCCGAGCCATGGGCATCGATGACGCCGACCCAAGCGGCGGAACGCTTCATCGCCGACAATCCCAAGATCGTTGGTGACGCGAGGCGGAAGGCGCGCTGGACCGCGAAGACCCGTACGCAATTCCTGTCGGCGGCGCGCCTGCTTGAAAAGAGCTATGGTGCCCGCCCGATACGGCTCGTCGTGCGGAAGGATGTGGCGCGGCTTAACGAGCATTTCTCTCGGTTACCCGTTAGCCACCACAAATCGCGGCGCCACGATGCGATGTCGCTCGAGGAAATTTGCCGCGAGGCCGAGGCGGAGATCAAAACTGGTGCTCGCGACCCAGAGACGATCGGTCTCCAATCGACCAGCACGAACCGACATTTCCTTTTCCTGAAAGAGTTGATGGCATGGGTCGGCAAGCAGGTCGACGGCGTTACGGCCATCGACTGGTCGGACTTCCTGTATGAAGATGATCGCGACGCACGCGAACAGCGGGACGCGTATACCGAGGAGGAAGGGCGGCGATTGTTTCGTCTGCCGATCTGGACCGGTTCGCGATCGCTTGGGCGTCGGCTCGAACAAGGAACCGAGATCTGGCACGATGCAGGTTTCTGGGTGCTGCCCATTGCATGGTACACTGGCTGTCGGCGCGAGGAAATCTGTCAGCTGACGCTCGACGACATTGGTCAGGAGGATGGAGTCTGGTTCTTCACGATCACTGACGAGAACGGCGGGCACGTCAAGAACAGGGCGGCGGTTCGGTTGGTGCCATTCGCCGACGAACTGATGCGGCTCGGGCTGCCGGACTACGTCAAGGCGCTACGTGCCGCGGGCGAAACAATGCTGTTCCCTTAGCTTCGGACCGTGTCGGGCAAGCGGAGCTATGGCGACGTCTACTACAAAAACTGGTGGACGAAGATCGCGAGGAAACTCGACTTCATCGAGCCGGGGCAGGCAATTCACTCGTTCCGGCACATGGTTACGACAGAACTGAAGTATCGAGAGGTCTTCCTTGAAACCCGTGCTGACCTCGTCGGCCATACCATGAGTGGAGAAACCGCCGGTCGCTACTCGAAGGCAGCGCGGCTGACCCGGTTGAAGGAAGCAGTAGACCAGATCCCAAAGGTCACCGACCGACTTCGGCCCCTACCTACGCATCTCCTACCCGCCTCCAGCCGCCAACCTCGTCCGGCCCGTTTGAAGGCCAGTAAATGATTTTGCGTGGTTGGCCGGTAACGGGATAGTATGCGTAGAAATGGCCGTCTCTGGGACAAAGCCGTCCTTGCAAACCGGTTCGTTAAGTGACGGATCCCGACAAAAGTCGACATTGGCAGCTTAGGGCTTTCAGTATCCACTTGCGGCGAACATAAGCTTGCCTGTGACGTGCTCCCCATTTTCAGGCCGTTGATAAGTTAGCTTCGGTGTCCTCATGCCCGTGGCTGGGGCGGTTCGTGAACTCGGCGGGCGCCATGCCGC
>NZ_LMKR01000003.1:0-851294 GCF_001421585.1 Sphingomonas sp. Leaf23
GCGGCATGGCGCCCGCCGAGTTCACGAACCGCCCCAGCCACGGGCATGAGGACACCGAAGCTAACTTATCAACGGCCTGAAAATGGGGAGCACGTCATCACCTTCAAACTACAATGGTAGCCCTACGTAATTCTCCGCAATGGCCGTCTGCATCGCCAATGAACTGACGACATAATCCAGCTCCGCCGTCTGCATGCGATGCTCGAACGCACCGTCTTCCGGGAAGCGGTGCATCAGCTTGGTCAGATACCAGCTGAAGCGTTCAGCCTTCCAGATCCGCGCCAGCGCTCGTGCCTGATAACCGGCAAGGCCACTGTCGTCGTCCATCTGGAAGAACGCGATCAACGCGTCCGACAGATAGGCGACGTCCGACGCAGCAAGGTTCAGTCCCTTCGCACCGGTTGGCGGCACGATGTGTGCGCTGTCGCCGGCGAGGAACAGCCGGCCATAGCGCATGGTTTCAAACACATAGGAGCGCAGCGGCGCGATCGACATCTCCAGCGCCGGCCCGCGGGTGACGCCGTGGTCGGAGAGCGGATCGAACCGCCCGGCCAGTTCGTCCCAGACTCGCTCCTCACTCCAATCCTCGATCCGGTCGGTCAGCGGTACCTGGACATAATAGCGGCTGCGCGTCGCCGAGCGCATCGATGCGAGCGCAAAGCCGCGCGCGCCATTGGCGTAGATCAGTTCGGGGTGGCAGGGCGGCACGTCTGCAAGGATGCCGAGCCAGCCGAACGGATATTCCCGTTCGAACTCGCGCGCCGCCGCCGCCGGGATCGCCCGACGTGAGGGGCCGTGAAATCCGTCGCAACCGATGATGAATTGCGTATCGATCCGGGTGACGACGCCATCCCGCAGGAAGGTGACGAACGGCGTGGCGCTGTCGATATCGTGTAGCGCCACCTCCTTCGCATCGTACAGGATGGTCAGGTCGCGCGCGTCGGCCGCTTCCATCAGGTCGCGCGTCACCTCGGTCTGGCCATAGACGGTGACATGGCGCCCGGTCAGCGCCTTGATATCGATGCGGATCAGGTGATCGTCGGTGGCGAGGTTGAACCCTTCCTCGACCAGCCCCTCCGCGCGCAGCCTCCGGTCGAGCCCAAGCCGGGTCATCAGGTCGGTCGTCACCGCCTCCAGCACACCTGCGCGGATGCGGGCGAGCACATAGTCGGGCGATTGTCGCTCCACGACGATGCAGTCCACCCCGGCCGCGCGCAGCAGATGGCCGAGGAGCAGGCCCGAGGGACCTGCCCCGACGATGACGACCGACGTCTTCATCGCGCGGCGGCCAGCTGCCGGTCGAGCGCGTCGAGGACGCGGTAGCAGGGCAGGACCTGCGCGACGCTGGCGTTGGGTTCGCGGCCTTCGCGGATCGCGGCGATGAATTCGCGGTCCTGCAGCTCGATCCCGTTGGTCGACACTGCGACGCCCGACAGGTCGATCGGCTCTTCCTTGCCCGTCACAAGATCGTCGTAGCGCGCGATATAGGTGCCGGTGTCACCGATATAGCGGAAGAAGGTGCCGAGCGGCCCGTCATTGTTGAAGCTGAGCGACAGGGTGCAGATCGCACCGCTTTCCGCCTTCAGCTGAATCGACATGTCCATCGCGATTCCGAGCTCGGGATGGTGCGGCCCTTCTACCGCGTTCGCCTGCACGATCGGCCCCGCCTGATAGGCGAACAGGTCGACGGTATGCGCGGCGTGATGCCACAGCAGATGGTCGGTCCACGACCGCGGCTCGCCCTTGGCATTCATGTTCTTGCGGCGGAAGAAATAGGTCTGGACGTCCATCTGCTGCACGGCGAACTCGCCGCGCGCGATGCGGTCGTGGACGAACTGGTGGCTGGGGTTGAAGCGGCGGGTATGGCCGCACATCGCGGTGAGCCCGGTCGCGTTGGCCTTGGCCAGCACCGCCTCGCCATCGGCCAGGCTGTCGCACAGCGGGATTTCCACCTGCACATGCTTGCCCGCGTCGAGGCACTGGATAGCCTGCGCCGCGTGCATCTGCGTCGGGGTGCACAGGATCACCGCGTCGAGACCGGGCTGCTCCAGCGCCTCGGCGATATCGGTCGTCGCATGGCCGATACCGTATTTGGCGGCGATCGCCTGGGTCGGTTCCAGTCGGCGACCGACCAGCGAGACGACTTCGACCCCAGCGATATTGCGAAGGCCGTCGAGATGCTTTTCACCAAAGGCGCCGGCGCCGGCGAGTGCGATTTTCATGTGCTTCTCCCTCTCCCGTGTCGGGAGAGGACTGGGGAGAGGGGCAGTCTCTCATTCCCAGTCCTGTCGTTTGTGGTGTTCGACTGCCCCTCTCCCAACCCTCTCCCCTGAAGGGGAGAGGGCTTTAGTTGTCTGGCTTGAGCACGAGGTGGCCGATGGCGGTATTGCTGCACGGCACATGATAATGGCGGTGGAGTGCCTTGGTGCGCTTGCCCATTGCCCCCCGCATGATGAGCCACATCACCATCTCGATCCCTTCGGACCCGGTTTCGCGCAGATATTCGATGTGCGGAATGTGGCGCAGCCGGTCGGTGTCGCCGATCATCCCATCGAGGAAGTCGTTATCCCATTCGCGGTTGATGAGGCCGGCGCGCGGCCCCTGCAACTGGTGGCTCATGCCGCCGGTGCCCCAGACCTGCACGTTCAGATCCTCGGGAAAGCTGGCCACGGCGCGCGCGATCGCCTCGCCCAGCGCCCAGCAGCGATTGCCCGAGGGCGGGGGATAGGTGACGACATTGACCGCCAGCGGAATGACCTTGCACGGCCACTGCGCCACATCGCCGAACATCATGCTGAGCGGCACGGTCAGCCCGTGGTCGACGTCCATCTCGTTGATGATGGTCATGTCGAATTCGTCGAGGATCAGGCTCTGCGCGATGTGCCACGCCAGGTCGGGATGACCATGGACGTCGGGCACCTGGCGCGGGCCCCAGCCTTCGTCGGCGGGCTGGTAGACTTCGCCACAGCCGATCGCGAAGGTCGGAATGATCTTCATGTCGAACGCCGAGGCATGGTCGTTATAGACCAGGATCACGACGTCGGGCTTTTCCGCCTTCTCCCACGTGCGCGTCCAGTCATAGCCGGCGAAGATCGGGCCGAAATAATCGTCGCGATCCTTGTGCAGATCATGCGCGACGCCGAGCAGGGGGACGTGGCTGCTCGCCACGCCGGCGGTGATGCGGGCCATTATCGCGGGTCCCTCTTCGAACGGACGCCCTGCGGCGATCGGCCGCCGGCGTTCATCATCGCTTGATAGTCCTCGACCGACACGCCGGTCATGGTGCTGACCGCCTGCACGAAGCTCAGGCCATCGGTCGAAAAGACTTTCGCGAGGAAATAGATGTTGCCGCCCAGATCGAGGCAGCGATTATAGTCGCGCGACAGGATCGCCGCGCGCTGCTCCGCGCTCAGCGGCCATTGGTCGAGATAGGCCGCCTCGTCCGCCTTCCACCGTTCGCGGTTTTCCGGCTTCATCAGGCTCATCGCGAACTGGTTCATGTGATAGCCCTGCCGCGCCCGCGCAGCGGTGAAGACGCGCGTGCCGGGAATATCCTCGAACTCCGCGAGATAGGCGTGGATGTCGTTGGGTTCGCTCACAGGCCGCGCTCCTTCAGCAGCGTGTCGAGCCGCGGGAAGACGCGACGGGCATTGCCTTCGAAGATCGCGGCGCGTTCCGCGTCGGAAATCTCCAGCGCGTCGACATAGCGTTTGGTGTCGTCGAAATATTGTCCCGTGGTCGGATCGATCCCGCGCACCGCACCGACCATCTCGCTGCCGAACAGGATGTTCTTGTTGTCGATCACATTGGCCAACAGGTCGACGCCGGGCTGGTGATAGACGCAGGTATCGAAGAAGATGTTGCGCATCAGATGCGTGTCGAGCGCCGGCTTCTTCAGCATGTCGGCAAGGCCGCGATAGCGCCCCCAATGATAAGGCACCGCGCCGCCGCCATGGGGAATGATGAACTTCAACGTCGGGAAGTCGGCGAACAGGTCGCCCTGCAGCAGCTGCATGAAGGCGACGGTGTCGGCGGCGATGTAATAGCCGCCGGTGGCGTGCATCGCCGGATTGCAGCTGCCCGACACATGGATCATCGCCGGCACGTCCAGCGCGACCATCGCCTCGTAAAATGGATACCAGTAGCGGTCGGTCAGCGGCGGATGGGTGAAATGCCCGCCGCCCGGATCGGGGTTCAGGTTGCAGCCGATAAAGCCCAGCTCGCGCACGCAGCGTTCCAGCTCGGCGATCGAGGCGGTCATTTCCGCCTTCGGGCTTTGCGGCAACATGCACACGCCGACGAAGGTATCGGGGAACAGGGCGACGACCCGCGCGATCAGGTCGTTGCAACGGCGCGCCCATTCGATCGCCACGCCCTCATCGCCGACATGCGGTGCCATGGCGGAGGCGCGGGGCGAAAAGATGGTCAGGTCCGCGCCGCGTTCCCTGATAAGCCGCAGCTGGTTCGCCTCGATCGTCTCGCGGATGTCGGCATCGCTGATCTCGGGATAGGGCGGGGCGGGTTCGCCCGCCTGGTACGCCGCCACCTGTGCCTCGCGCCAGGCGTCATGGGCCTTGGGCAACACGGTGTAATGGCCGTGGCAGTCGATAATCATGCGGTGTCTCCGAGGGCGGCGAGCTTGGCCGTCAGGCCGTCGGGTGGGGTCAGGCCGAGGCTGCCGAGTGCGTGCTGGCGGCGGATCGTGCCGCGCGTCATCGCCGGCTCGACGCCCAGCGCCTCCAGCGTGACGGCGACCTCCTCCATCTCGGCGGCGCGGCGCAGGCCGTGGGCCATCATCCGGTCGAGATTATAGTCGATCCGGCTTTCCCACCCTTGCGGTTTCCAGCTGGCGTCGAGCGAGGCGATCACCGCGTCCCGCACCCCGGCGCGTTCGGCGGCCAGCGCGCATTCGGCGGTCAGCGCCTCCAGCCCCTTCACCATCACCGACCGGATCATCTTGATCGACGATGCGTCACCGATGGTCGGGCCGGCAAGGGCGACGTTGGTAAAGCCATGGTCGCGCAACACTACTTCGGCCTCCGCCGCATCGGGACCGGCGAGCAACAACGGTACGGCCAGCCGTACGGGCAGGACCGGGGCCATCACCGCGACATCGACATAGCGGCCACCGGCGGCGGTGATCGCCTGCGCGGCGGCGCGCTTGGTATCGGGAGCGACGCTGTTCATGTCGAGCCAGAGCGCGCCGGGGGCAAGGTGCGGCACAGCGGCACGGGCGGCGGGCAGCGCCTGATCGGCGGTCACCAGCGAGAGCACCGCGTGCGCGCCGGCCAACGCAGCCTGCGGCGTGTCGCAACCCTCCACTGCGTGGGCGCGACAGGCGTCGAGCAGGGCGGCGCGCGCCGTCGGATCGGCGACCTTGCGGTCATAACTGCGGACGCCGGGACGGGCGAACGCCTGCCCTGCTTCGCCGAACCCGATCGAGGCGATGATCCTTTCCATGTCCCCGGCCTACCGGGCGAACCGGACATGCCGCCAATCGGAAAGCGCCGGACCTTATCGGTTTTCCTGAAGTCTGGTTTCCTGCGATGCACGTTCGAGCAGCGCGATCAGCCGCGCCTGCCCGGCGGTCGGGCGCCATCCGGTTCGGGTGGTTATGCCGATGGTCCGCACCGTGTCGCTCAGTTCCGGCCCGATCCGCACCAGCAGCCCGGCATCGACCTCCAGTGCGACCTGATCGGGGGAGAGCAGGGTCAGCAGGTCGCTTTCGGCCAGCAGGCCCCGGATCACCATCACCGATCCGCATTCCACCGGCACCGGCGGCAGCGGGCGGCCGGCGAACAGCGTTTCCCAATGGCTGCGCAGCGGGGTGCCGGTGGGGCCCACGACCCAGGGTTGCGCGGCAAGCTGGTCGAGATCGACCGCCTTGCCCGCCAGCGGATGGCCGGCGCGGGCAAAGATGGCGAGCCGGTCGGCGAACAGCGGTACCTGATCGATCCCGGCGGGCGGATCGCCGCGCAGCGCGCCGATCATCAGGTCGATCACGCCATCGAGCAGCGGGTCGACCAGTTCGCGCCACGACCCCTCCACCACGTCGATCACCGTGCCCCGTGCATCGGCGAGGAATAGCGCGAGCGCGTGCGGTAGCAGCAGCGCGCGGCTGAGCGGCATTGCGCCCACCGCGATACGGCCGCCCTCGCCGGCATCGCCGCGCGCCTCGACGATGCCCGCCGCGATCTCCCCCGCTGCCAGGCGTACGCCGCGCGCAAGCGCACGGCCGGCGGCGGTCAGCACCATGCCGCGCCCGCGCCGTTCGGCCAGCGGCGTCGCCCAGATCGCCTCCAGCTCGCGCACCGCGCGGTGGATCGCCGGTTGCGACAGCCCGCTGCTGACCGCTGCGCCGGCAAAGCCGCCCGCATCGGCGAAGTGCAGGAACGCCTCCGCCTGGGTCGCGGTCATCAGCGCATCGGGCCGGGCAAAGCCGCGCTTGCCGCCGCGCCGGCCGATCCCGGCCAGCAGGGCAAAGGCGCGCTCGGTGCGTTCCGCCAGAGCCTGCCCCGCGGCGGTGGCGGTCATGCCGTCGGGGTGGCGTTCGAACAGGCGGGTACCGAGCTGGCGTTCGAGCTTGCCAAGGCCCTGCGTCAGCGCGGGCTGCGACAGGCCAGTGGCGTCGGCGGCGCGGTTCAGGCTGCGCTCGGCGACAATATGGCCGATGGCGCGCAGGTGGCGCAGGTTGAGGTCGAAGGGCTTCACGATGGCGGATATAGCAAAAACTTATGGGCCGCACGCAAGATCGATTGGCATTGCCGCGCGCGACGCGGGACGGACGACGCGACTTGCTCCAGGGAAGGACCGCCATGAACGTCGTCGTGCAGCATATCGACCGGGCCGATGCGGCGGTCATCGACGGCCTAGCCGCCGCCGGGGTCGCGACAGTGCATGAGGCGCAGGGGCGGATTGGGCTGCTGGGCCACCAGCTGCGTCCGATCTATTCGGGCGCGAGGATCGCGGGCAGTGCGGTGACGATTTCCGCTGCGCCTGGCGACAACTGGATGGTGCATGTCGCGATCGAACAGCTGCGGGCGGGCGACATCCTCGTGCTGGCACCGACATCGCCATGCATCGACGGCTATTTCGGCGACCTGCTGGCGACCAGCGCAATTGCGCGCGGCTGTCGCGGGCTGGTGATCGATGCCGGGGTGCGCGACGTGCGCGACCTGACGCAGATGGGCTTTCCGGTCTGGTCGAAGGCGGTGTTCGCGCAAGGAACGGTCAAGAATACGCTGGGATCGGTCAATGTGCCGGTGGTCTGCGCCGGGGCCGCGATCGACGCGGGCGACGTGATCGTGGCGGATGACGACGGCGTGTGCGTGGTGAAGCGCGCCGACGCCGCGGCGGTGCTGGACAAGGCCCGCGCGCGGGAGGCGGCGGAGGAGGGCAAGCGGGTGCGACTGGGCGCCGGGGAACTGGGCCTCGACATCTACGACATGCGCCCCCGCCTCGAAGCGATGGGGCTGAAATATGTCTGACGGCGTGCGCTGCATGTGGATGCGGGGCGGCTCTTCGAAGGGCGGCTATTTCCTGAAGGACGACCTGCCCGCCGACCCTGCCGCACGCGATGCGTTCCTGCTGCGCGCAATGGGATCGCCCGATCCTCGGCAGATCGACGGCATGGGCGGCGCGGACCCGCTGACGAGCAAGGTGGCGGTCGTGAGCCGATCGACGCGTGACGGCGTGGACGTCGACTATCTGTTCCTGCAGGTGTTCGTTGACCAGGCGATCGTGACCGATGCGCAGAATTGCGGAAACATCCTGGCCGGCGTCGGCCCGTTTGCGATCGAACGCGGGCTGGTTGCGGCGGTGGACGGCGAGACGCGGGTCGCGATCTTCATGGAGAATACCGGACAGGTCGCCGTCGCCACGGTGCAGACGCCCGGCGGCGTCGTGACCTATGCCGGCGATGCGGCGATCAGCGGTGTGCCCGGCACCGCCGCGCCGGTGCCGCTGGCGTTTCGTGACACGGCGGGGTCGTCGTGCGGGGCGCTGCTGCCGACCGGGAGCGGCGTCGACAGCATAGATGGCGTCGCGGTCACGATGATCGACAACGGGATGCCCTGTGTCGTGATTGCGGCCGAAGGCGTTGGAATCACAGGCTATGAGGATCGCGAGACCCTCGACGCGAATGCTGCGATGAAGGCCAGGGTCGAGGCGATCCGGTTGCAGGCCGGGCCGCTGATGAACCTTGGCGATGTGACCGAAAAGTCGGTGCCCAAGATGATGCTGGTCGCCGCCCCCCGCGATGACGGGGCGATCGCGGTGCGATCGCTGATCCCGCACCGGGTCCATGCGTCGATCGGGGTGCTGGGCGCGGTCAGTGTCGCCACCGCCTGCCTGATCGACGGATCGCCTGCCGCGAAGGTCGCAAAGGTGCCGCGGGGCAGGCATCTGACGCTGGGGGTCGAGCATCCGACCGGGGTTACCGAATGCGTGGTTACGCTGGATGAGGCGGGCCAGCCGATCGAGGCGGGGATGTTGCGGACCGCGCGGAAGTTGATGGACGGGGAGATTTTCGCGTGAAGGACGAACAGGGCCGTATCCGCAGCTGGACGCTCGAACCCTCCACGCCGCGCTTTATCCCGCCGCCGGGCGCGGTCGATGCGCATTGCCATGTGTTCGGGCCGCAGGCGGACTTTCCGTTCAGTCCCAAGACGAAATACCTGCCGCAGGATGCCGGGCCGGATGCGCTGTTCGCGCTGCGCCGGACGCTGGGGTTCAGCCGCAACGTGATCGTGCAGGCGAGCTGCCACGGCACCGACAATCGTGCCACCTTGCACGCAATTGCCGTGTCGCAGGGCACGTGTCGCGGGGTCGCGGTGGTCGATCCGGCGATCGGCGACGCGGAGCTGGACGCGCTGCACGCCGGCGGTATCCGCGGGGTGCGGTTCAATTTCCTGAAGCGGCTGGTCGACGATGCGCCGAAGGACCGGTTCCTCGACATCGCGCAGCGCATCGCGCGGCTGAGGTGGCATGTCGTCGTCTATTTCGAGGCGGATCTGCTGGAGGAGATGCGCCCGTTCCTCGCGGCGATCCCGGTGCCGGTGGTGATCGACCATATGGGCCGCCCCGATGTGACCCAGGGGCCGGACGGCGCGGACATGGCCGCGTTCCGCTCGCTGCTCGACAGCCGGGACGATATCTGGACGAAGGTGACCTGCCCCGACCGGCTCGACCCCGCCGGGCCGCCCTATGCCGATTTCGTGGCGGCGGTGCGGCCGCTGGTCGAGGCGTATCCCGACCGGGTGCTGTGGGGCACCGACTGGCCGCATCCGAATATGGAGAGCGTGCTGCCCGACGACGGCGCGCTGGTCGACGTGATCCCGGCGATCGCGCCAACCGAGGCGTTGCAGCGCAAGCTGTTGGTCGACAATCCGATGCGGTTGTACTGGCCGGAGGGAGTGTAAACTTCGGCGCCCTTCGCAGAAGAAGCAGCGTCACCCCGGGTCAAGCCCGGGGTGACGATGGAGGTCAGCGCACCGCCTTGCACTCGAACGCGGCCGCCTTTTCCGTATCACCCGCCCCCGCGACCGGCCGTGCGACGAGCGGGTAGGGGCAGAGCGGGCGGGTGCGGCCGGGCCATGGCGTCATCGGGCCGGCGCTCGCGTCGATCCGGTCGGGGGCCTGTCCCTGCTCGACCCAGCGGACCAGCGCGCCCAGGCCATCGAACTGGTCGGTCGCCGGCCCGCCCTGACAATGCGCCATGCCCGGCACCGGGAAGACCCGGACGAACGACGCGGCCTGTCCGCCGTTCTTGCCGTCGACATCGTTCCACCACGCGATCGTGTCGTTGATCGAGAAGACCGGATCGGACGCGCCATGCGGCACGATCATCCGCCCGCCATGCTTGCGAAACCGGCCGAGGTCGCTCGACCGTGCGGCAATGTCCTCCCATGCCGATCGGGGAAAGCCCGGTGCGGTGGCGTGGATCTTGGCCGGATCGCGGTCGAAGTCATAGGCCATGGCGAAGTCCATCCCCGCCTGCGGCCCCGGTTCCAGCGCGCGCGGCGGCGTGGAAAAGATCGTCGCAAGCGCCGGCGCGCCCATCGCCGCATTGATCGCGGGGACGGCCGGGGTTGCCAGCCCCATCTTCCAGATGCGCCAGCCATTATCGGCCATGCCGGCGTCCCACGGGAAGCTGGCATAGAGCGCCTGTCCCCGGCTGTCGCGCGGGCCGCCAAAGGCGCGGACCATCGCATCGATCTGTCCGGGGGCAAGGCAGCTCTGGTTCTTCTGTCCGCTGCATTGGCGGGCGCGCAGTTCGCGCACGACCTCAGCCGTGCCGCATTGGGCAAACGCGCCGACCAGCCCGTCGGCCAGCCCGTCCTTTGCATCGCACGCTGCCAGCACCGCCTGCCGCGCGAGCAGCAGGTCACCGTCGGAAAACGCCTGTGCCAGCCGGGCGACGGGCACGCTCTGCTCGCCGGCCGCGCGGACGATGGCGGCATAGCTCTGCGTATCCCACGCCTCGGCGATCGCCGCCTTGGGCAGCGCAAAGCCCGGCGCGGCGGCGAGGATGCCGTCGAACGCCTCCGGATAGCGCTGGGCAAAGGCCATCCCTTCCTGCCCGCCCTTCGAACAACCTGCGAAATAGCTGTGCGCCGGGTCGCCGCCATAGCGCCGCTTCAGGATCGCGCGGGCCGCGTCATAGCTGGCTTTCAGCGAGGCATGGCCATAGTCGGCGCGCGCCTGTGCATCGAAGCCGAACGCCACCGCGCCGCCGCGCGCCGGATCGGCATTGGTGTCGTTCGAATGCCCCGAATCCTGGCTGATGACGGCAAAGCCCTGCGCCAGCGCGGTCTGCCCGGCGTTGAGCGGCCCGATCGCCGATCCGATATCGCCATTGGTGCCGCCGCCGCCCTGGAACAGGAACCGCCGGTTCCACTGGTCGGGCAGGCGCATCCGGAAATGGATGGCGTATTTCTGTCCGTCCTGACCGGTACGTTCCCGCAGCACGCCGGTCACCTCGCAATGCGCGGGGAGCGGCTGCGTCTTGGCCCCGAAGCCCAGGTC
The DNA here is from genome assembly GCF_001421585.1 of Sphingomonas sp. Leaf23. Classification (NCBI taxonomy): domain Bacteria; kingdom Pseudomonadati; phylum Pseudomonadota; class Alphaproteobacteria; order Sphingomonadales; family Sphingomonadaceae; genus Sphingomonas; species Sphingomonas sp. Leaf23. Next base: position 11,026 of record NZ_LMKR01000003.1, read on the forward strand.
GAGGACCAGCCCGGCGGCCCGGTCGTCGGCGGTCAGGACGCGCATCGTCGGATCGCTCCAGCCGCCGCCCAGCAGCGCGGTGCACCCCTGCGGCGCGGATGCCTGCGTCGTCGCCATCGGCGCGACCGGGGTCGCACAACCGGCCAGCGCCGATCCGGCGAGGATCGCGGCGATCGTGATCGATCGTTGCATCATGGTGCGCTCCATCGTCATGCCAGTTGATAGACGGTGATGCGCACCGCCGCGCCGTCGGCCGGATCGGCGGGGCCGACCGTGCCGAGGAAATTGCCCTGGTTCAGCCATTGATGCTTGCCCAGCGGTACTTCGAACACCGGGGTGGTGCGGACCTGTCCGTTGAACACGACCCCACGATTGGTGATGTGGATCAGCGTGCCGTCGGACTCGCGCATCAGATAGGCGGCCTCCAGCACGGTCGATCCGTCGGCGCGGACCAGTTGCCAATCCATCCCTTCGGGCAGGATCGTGCCGGAAATGCGCGGGCCGGCGAAGCGGCCGCCGGTGATCGGGATGCGGATACGCTTGCCAAGCGGGGTCGCGCCGACCTCCTCCGCCTTGCCCAGCGTCACGATCGCTTCATAGGCGAAGGTCAGGCCGATGCTGGTCAGCCGCTGGGGTGCCGCGGCGGCACCGGCGGGCAATGCCGCCGCCCCCGCCAGCGCGGCAGAGGCGCCGAGCATCGATCGTCGCGTCCATCCGTCGATCATCGAATCCGGCATCCTCGCTCCCCTTGGTCTAATTGCTATTCAGCATAGCTAAAATGTGTCGGCAGGGTCAATTGGCCTTCGCGAATTCGCGCTGGAGCCAGCGGTCGAATGTCTCGACCCAATGGCCGGCGGGCAGGGTGGACGATCCGACGCCGAAGCCGTGGCCGCCTTCGGCCAGGAAATGCGCCTCGACCGGGCGGCCGGCACGACGCAGCGCGGCCATCATCGCGAGGCTGTTGTCGGGGACGACCGCGCCATCGTCCATCGCGTGCAGCAGGAAGGTCGGCGGGGTGGTCGCCGTCACATGATCGGCGGGCGAGCGGCGCGCGACCAGCGCCGCATCGGGCTTTGGCCCCAGCAGCCGTTCGGCGGACAGGCCGTGGGTAAAGGGCGGGGCGGCGGCGATCACCGGATAGATCAATGCGGCGGCATCGGGGCGGGCGTCGATCCGGTCGGTCGCATCGCGCGGGGGGTAGACCGGTTGCGCGAAATCCGTTTCCAGAGTCGCGGCCAGATGCCCGCCCGCCGAAAAGCCCAGCACCGCCACCCGATGCGGGTCGAGGCCGTCCTTGCCCGCCGCCGCGCGGACCATGCGTAACCCCCGCTGCGCATCCTGCAACGGTACGTCCGAGCGGTTGGCCCAGCCTTCGCCCGGCAGGCGATAGACGAGGACATAGACGGTATAGCCCAGCGCATTGAGCCGCCCGGAAATGTCGACGCCTTCATTGCCGATCGACAGGAAATCATAGGCCCCGCCGGGGATCACCAGCACCGATGCGCCATTGGCGCGCGCCGGGCGGAAGACGCGCAGGCCCGGCCGGTCGATATTGCGCAGGAAGGTGGCGGGGCTGTCCGCCGGAACCTTTACCGGTCGAAAGCCGCCGCCGGGCGGGGTGCCGGTCCATAGCGGCACGAACGGCGCGGCGGTCCATGCGGCGGGCGGGGCGGGGCGTTCAGCCACGACACCCTGCGCGGGAACGGCGCCGGGCAGCAGGCCGAGCGAGAGCAGCAACGCGGCGCGAAGGGGCAGGGAACGGGTGGCCATGAGCAATATCCTGTCGGAGAATCATGTCGCCGTGCCATCGGACCCGAAGGCCCGGCGCAGCGCCGCGATCTTGGCGGCAGTGAAGCGCCGCGCAAGCCCGGTGTCGGGGGCGACCGCATCGAACCCGTGGAACCCGCCCGGCGTCACGACCAGTTCGGTCGGCACGCCCGCCACGATCAGCCGCCGGGCATAGTCCACGTCCTCCTCAACGAACAAGTCGACCGATCCGACCGCGATGAAGGTCGGCGGCAGGCCCGACAGGTCGCGCACCCGCGCCGGCACCCCGGCGGCGGGCACGGCCGCGCCGCCGGGCGCCTGTCCCAGAAAGGACGTCCAGCCAAAGATATTGGCGGGTGCATCCCATCCGATCCGGCCGATGAACGGCGGCACCGCGCGCGTGCTGCCGGTACGGTCGTCGAGCATCGGATAGATCAGCACCTGCGCGCAGAGCGGCACGCTGCGCCGGTCGCGCGCCATCAGCGCCAGCAGCGCGGCATGGCCGCCGCCGGCACTTTCGCCCATCACCGCAATCCGTGCCGGATCGACGCCAAGCGTCGCGGCATTGGCGTGGAGCCACAGCAGCGCGGCATGGTTGTCGGCGACCGACCCGACATAGGTCGTCTCGGGCGCCAGCCGGTATTCGACGGTCACGACCACGCAGTCGAGCTGCCGCGCGAGGTCCTGGCATTGCAGGATCGATCCCTTGGCCGACCCGACGATATAGCCGCCGCCATGGGTGTGGAGGATCGCGGGGCGGCGCGTGCCGGGTTTTGCGTTGATGACGTAGATTGTCACCGGCGGCTGGCCGGCGGCGCCGGGAATGCGGCGTTCGACCTGGGGGATGTCGGTCGCGGGCGGCGGCTGGGGGCCGGCGCGCATCGTTCGATAGGCCTGCGTGATCGGCGGCATCGCGGCGACCATCGCCTGAATCTGTCGCGCGGCGGGGCGCAATTCGGGGGCGACCGCCGCGATCGGGTCGATGGCAGTGGGCGAGGCGGCGTTGGCCAGCGCCCCTGTCGGCAGCGTCGCGCCGAGTCCGGCCAGCGCCGCACCGCGTAGAATGTCCCGTCGTTCCAGCGTCATTCCACTCTCCCACCATATCCCCACGCGTACGATTCTTCGCCGATCGTCCTGCGTCATGGCTATGATCGATAGCGTTTTTTTCTGTCGCTGCAACTTCCGTTTGCAAACGATTGAAACGATAGCTATGACGTATTGCAGTTGGAGGATGCCAACGGAGGAGAGATCGCCATGCGGGACCACCGCATGGTCGGCCTGTCGCGCGTCGCGGACGGTCGCCATCCCCTGTTCGTGTCCGGCGATATTGACCGACACCGGGGAGATGATGATGCGTAGATGGACGTTGCTGCTGGCCGGAACCGCGCTGTTGCCGACGACCGCCTGGGCACAGGATGCCGCGCCGCCCGCTGAACCAACCACCGCGACCGCTGCCAGCGACGACAGCGCGGTCGGCGACATCATCGTCACGGGGCAGAAGACATCCGAACGCCTGTCGCGCGCACCGATCGCGATCAGCGTGGTGTCGCAGGATGCGCTGACCCGGCAGGGCGTCGATTCCGCCTCGGCGCTGGCGACCACGGTGCCCAACCTGCAACTGAGTGCCAACGGGTTCGCGGTGCGCGGCATCGGCAGCAACAACAGCTTCAGCGGCTATTCGACCGTCGCGACGCAGATCGACGGCATCTACGAACCCTCGGCACAGGCGCTGTCGTTCGGGCTGTACGACCTAGGCGCGGTGGAAGTGCTGCGCGGGCCGCAGGGCACGGTCTATGGCCGCAATGCCACCGCCGGCGTCGTCAACATCAACACCGCCGACCCGCGCAAGACGCGCGGCGTCACCGCCGATCTGCAGGTCGGCCGCTTCAACGAAGTCCGCGCGCGGGCCGCGGTCGACCTGCCGGTCAGCGATGCGTGGCGGCTGCGCTTTGCCGCCTATCGCCAGGTCGACGACGGGGTGGACGATCATTTCGCTGCGCGCCACGGATACGGCAAGACCGACCAGTCGGGCCTGCGCGTCACCTCGCTGCTCGATGTCGGGCCGGTGACGTGGCGGCTGTCGCTGAACTATGGTCGGAACGAAGGGACGATCCCGGCCAGCTACCTGACCAGCATCAACACGTACCCGCAGGGGAACCTCGCCGCCGGTACCTTTGGCCCGCGGACGGTGATCGAGACCGACGCGCTGAACGTCGGGCAGGCGGCGGTGACCGACAACCGCATGGACCTCGAATACTACTCCGCCCGCTCGCGGCTGGCGTGGCAGGTCGCCGATGGCCTCTCGCTCACCTATCTGGCGGGGTATACGCTGCTGAAGAACGACGGCGTCGACGCCGCTACGGGTGTGTTCACGCAGGAATCGATCGATCGCCGTACCGAAAGCTGGTCGCACGAGGTCGACGTCAATTACGATCGCGGCATCCTGAACCTCGTGCTGGGCGGGTTCCTGTATCAGGATCGCCAGCCCTCGGGCACGCGACTGCTCCACGCCGGCGACACCGCGCCCGCGCCGTTCAACACCGTCTACAACCTGATCGGAGCGAAGATCGCCGGGACCGGCACCGGCATCTCGACGATCAGCGGCGTCGATGTCGTCACCAGCTATCGCGGACAGGGCACCAAGTCGCAGGCGGTGTTCGGGCAGGGGACGCTGGAGATCCTGCCGGGCCTGAAACTGATCGGCGGCATCCGGTCGACCTGGGAACAGGTGAACGCGCGCAACATCGAACTGGTTTGCCCGGGCGACACGATCAACCGGCAGAACATCACCGCGACGACCTGCCCCGGCATCCCGTTCGTCTTCGCCCTGTCGAACGACACCAACCGGCCCGAAGCCAAGTTCGATAATATCAGCTGGAAGGTGGGAGCCAATTACGAGGTCAGCCCGACCACGCTGGTCTATGCGACCGTCAGCACGGGCTTCCGCGGTGGTGGGCTGGAGGCGAGCGGCAACGCGCCGCAGTTCCGCCAGTATCGCCCGGAAACGGTCACCAATTACGAAGCGGGCGTCCGCACCACGTTGATGGGCGGCAAGCTGTACCTGAGCGCCACCGGCTTCAACATGGAGTATAAGGACCTGCAGGTGTCCAGCATCGTGCTGAACCCGCTGACCAACCAGGTATCGGCCGTGACCACCAACGCCGCCACCGCCCGCCTGCGCGGGATCGAGCTGGAGGCGAGCCTGCGCCCGACGTCCAATGACCGGATCAGCGGGTACCTGTCCTACCTCGATGCGCGGATCAAATCCTTCCCGACGGCATCGGACAACCTGAATTCGGCGAGCGGCAATTACAACGCGTTCGCCCCGGCGTTCGGCTTCCGCCCGCTGCCCGCGAACCTCAGCCTCGACGCGTCGGGCAACCGGCTGGCCAATGCGCCGGAGTGGAGCGGGCGGTTCAGCTATGCCCACACCTTTGACCTGAGCAGCGGCGGGCGGGTGATTCCCAGCGTCGATTTCTATGCCCAGTCGCATACCTATAGCGACGTGCAGAATTATGCGCAGAGCCGGCGCGACGCCTATACCAAGACCGACCTGAACCTGCGGTTCGAGGATGCCGACGACCGCTATTCGATCACCGCCTTCGTCAACAATGTCGAGGACAGCCGCGTCCCCAACACGCTTGTCACGGTGTGGAGTTCGACCACCGCCAATTACGATCCGCCGCGCACCTATGGCGTGCGGCTGGGCATGAATTTGCGTTGATGGGACGGCCGGGGCGGCGGGGTGCCGCTCCGGCCATTTCTATTGCCACGCTCCAGTACCCCCGCGAAGGCGGGGGTCCAGGGCCAAGTGAACGACGGCTGGTGGCCGGTACCCTGGACCCCCGCCTTCGCGGGGGTACGGCAGGATCGACCCTCCCGCACATGCCCCGTCACTAGCGATAGTCGGACCAGAACACCGAATCGCGCGCCTGCGTCGGATCGCGGCCGATGAAGCATTCGGCGACCAGCTTGCGCAGCCACGACACCGCCGGATCGGTATGCGAGCGCCGGTGCCAGAATTGCCGCAGTTCGACGCCGGGCACGGCGAAGGGGAGCGGCAGCAGCTTCAGTCCCAGCAGTCGCGCATAGATGCGGCCCACCGCCTGCGGCACGACCGTTATCATGTCGGACCCCGCGACCAGCAGCGGCACGCTCATGAAATGCGGCGAATGCAGTGCGATGCGGCGCTCCAGACCCAGTTCGCGCACCTGCCGTTCGAACCGTTCCTGGCTGCGCCCCTCCTGCGACACGACGATATGGTCGGCCGCGAGGAACTGGTCGAGCGACAGCGCCCCGCCGATCGTCGGATGACGCCCCCGCACCAGACAGACGAAATGCTGCACGAACAGCGTCTGTTCGAACAGGCTGGCGGAATTGGCGTCGGTCAGGTGGCCGATGGCGAGGTCGATGGTGCCGCGCGCCATGCCGTCGATCAGCTGGGCGGGTTGGGTCGCGACCGACCGCACCGTCACGCCCGGCGCGCGTTCACGCAGGCGCGCCATCAGGTCGGGCAGGAACACCAGGTCGCCGAGGTCCGACAGGCTGATGGTGAAGCTGCGATCGGAGCGGGCGGGATCGAAGCGGCCGGCGGGCAGGATTTCAGAGTGGATCGTCGCCAGCGTGCGCAGCACCGGATCGCGCAACGCTTCCCCCAGCGCCGTCGGCACCATCGCGCCGCCCTGTCGCACGAACAGGTCGTCGCCGAAATGCTCGCGCAGCCGGCGCAGCGCGATGCTGACCCCCGGCTGGGTCAGTCCCAGCGCCCGCGCCGCGCCCGACACGCTCGCTTGCGAGAAAAGGGCGTCGAGTACGCGCAGCAGGTTGAGGTCGAGCGGTATCATATCCACCGCTTATACTGCGTATAACGATGATGCGCGATGCTTATGACGTGGCCGGGTGATAGCGTCGGCGCATGGATTGAGAGCCGCCGCCAGCGGCCGCACAGGAGCAGGACATGACCACCGATACCCTCGTCGCCCCGCCAAAGCCGCGCGTTGCCACCGCCGACGCGTCGCGCATGCCATGGCCGCGCAACGCGTGGTACGTCGCCGCCACCGCCGCCGAAATCACCGACAAGCCGCTGGCTCGTCAGATCACCGGGCGGCGCATGGTGTTCTTCCGTCCGCAAAGCGGCGGCGTCGTCGCGCTGGAGGATTTCTGCCCGCATCGCGGCGCGCCGCTGTCGCTGGGCTTCGTGCGCGGCGACACGATCGTCTGCGGCTATCACGGGCTGGCGCTGAACTGCAAAGGACGGCCCGACAACATGCCGGGGCAGCAGGTCGACCGGTTTCCCTCCGCCCACAATTTCCCGGTGATCGAACGCAATGGCTTTGTCTGGGTATGGCCGGGCGATCCGGCGGAGGCGTCGGCCGACAAGCTGCACCCGCTGCCCTGGGCGGAAAGTGCCGACTGGGCCTATGGCGGGGGGCTGTTCCATATCGCGTGCGATTACCGGCTGATGATCGACAACCTGATGGACCTGACCCACGAAACCTATGTCCATGCCAGCAGCATCGGGCAGAAGGAGATCGACGAAGCGCCGGTCAGGACCGAGGTGACGCCGGAAGAGGTCGTGACCAGCCGGACGATGGACGGGGTGACCGCGCCGCCGTTCTGGCAGATGGCGCTGCGCGGCGCGGGGCTGCCCGAGGATGCGGTCGTTGACCGGTGGCAGAAATGCCGGTTCACCCTGCCCAGCCATGTGATGATCGAGGTCGGCGTCGCGCTGGCCGGGGAGGGCGGCTACGACGCCCCGGCGGACAAGAAGGCGGCGAGCATCGTCGTCGACTTCATCACGCCGGAGACGGAGACGTCGCACTGGTATTTCTGGGGCATGGCGCGGCAGTTCGCCATCGACGATGCGGCGTTGACCGACACGATCCGCGAGGGGCAGGGAAAGATCTTCTCGGAGGATCTCGACATGCTGGAACAGCAGCAACGCAACCTGACCCAGTTTCCCGAACGCAAGCTGCTGAAGCTGAACATCGATGCCGGTGGCGTGCGGTCGCGGCTGATGATCGACCGGGCGATCGCGCGCGAGCAGGTCGACGCCGAATGAGCGAGCGCCGGTTCGACGTGCTGATCGTCGGCGCAGGGCATGGCGGCGCGCAGGCGGCGATTGCGCTGCGGCAAAAAGGATTTGCCGGCACCATCGCGATCGTCGGCGACGAAGCCGAGCTGCCCTATGAACGCCCGCCCTTGTCCAAGGAATATCTGGCCGGCGAGAAGGCGTTCGAGCGCATCCTGATCCGCCCCGCCGCCTTCTGGGCCGAACGGTCGGTCGAGATGCTGCTGGGGCACCGTGTCGCCAGCGTCGATGCCGATGCCCGTCGGGTCGTGACCGACGACGGCGCGACCTTCGGCTATGGCAACTTGATCTGGGCGACCGGCGGCAGCCCCCGCCGGCTGACGTGCAGCGGTCACGACCTGCCCGGCATCCATGGCGTCCGGACGCGCGCCGATGTCGATGCGATCATGGCCGAGCTGGACGGGGTGCAGCGGGTCTGCATCATCGGCGGCGGCTATATCGGGCTGGAGGCGGCGGCGGTGCTGACCAAATTCGGCAAGCACGTCACGCTGCTGGAGGCGCAGGACCGGGTGCTGGCGCGCGTCGCGGGTGCGCCGCTATCCGCCTTCTACGCCGCCGAACACCGCGCGGCGGGCGTCGACCTGCGCACCGGCGTGACCGTCGATTGCGTCGAGCGCGGCGATGGCGGCGGGCTGTCGGTGCGCACTGCCGATGGCGGCGCTTTCCCTTGCGAGATGGTGATCGTCGGCATCGGCATCGTGCCCGCCGTCGCCCCGCTGCTGGCGGCGGGCGCGGCGGGCGGCAACGGTGTCGATGTCAATGCGTGGTGCCGCACCTCGCTGCCCGATGTCTTTGCGATCGGCGACTGCGCGGCGCAGGCGAACCGCTTTGCCGGGGATGCGCGCCTGCGGGTCGAAAGCGTGCAGAACGCCAATGACCAGGCGGCGACCGTCGCGACGCTGATCGCCACCGGCGACGCCCCGGCGCACGCCGCGCTGCCATGGTTCTGGTCGAACCAGTATGATCTGCGCTTGCAGACCGTCGGGCTGTCGACCGGCCATGACGATGCGGTGGTGCGCGGCGACATGGCCGCGCGCGCCTTTTCGATCGTCTATCTGCGGGAGGGGCGCGTGATCGCGCTCGACTGCGTGAACGTCACCCGCGACTATGTGCAGGGGCGCAAGCTGGTCGAACAGGGCGCATCGCCGCCGCGCGACCGGCTGGCCGATGCGGGGGTGCCGCTCAAGGAACTGCTGTAGCGCCGATCCCTTAGAGCGGTTTTCGACCAGGCTGAACCACCGTCATCGCCCTTCGGGCGACCGCTCCGCGGCGGGGCGCTTTCGGTCCGATGCAGCGTTGCTCGTCGGTCACGATGCTTGGCATCGCTCCCTCCTCGCGCCTCGCATCGAACCGAAATCACCTCCGTGCCGGTGATCCAACCTGGTCGAAAACCGCTCTAGTCGGTGGTCACCGCGCGCTGCTCGATCCGCTCCAACAGGTCGAGCAGCGTCGCCTTTTCCGCATCGCTAAAGCCCGCCAGCAACCGGTCCTCATGCGCCTCGATCCGGGCGATGCATTCGGTCAGCAGCTGCGTACCGGCCACCGACATGGTGAGGGTGAAGGCGCGGCGATCGGTCGGGTCGGTTTCGCGGACGATCAACCCGCCTTCGATCAGTTCGTTGATGAGCGGCACCATATTGGCGCGCTTGATGCCCAGCAGGCGGCCGACCGTCCCCTGGTTGATCCCCGGATTGTCGGCGACCACCGCCAGGATGCCCATCGGGATCTGGCGGACGCCGGTCCCGTCGAGCGTCACGGCAAAGTCGCTGGCAAAGACGGCGGAGGCCCGGCGCAGGCGATAGCCGACCAGCCGGCCGAGCGTCCGGGTATGGGGATGCGGTTCGGTCATGTTGTTTGCGAAGCCATGTTCCACGAACCGCGTCAAACGCAAATCGCAACCGGGTCGGTCAATGTCGGGGCGGACGCAGTGTCAGCAGGGCGGGCGCGACCGCCAGCGCGACGACCGCGATCATCGCGCCCGGCACCATCACCCATCCGCTCCATTCCAGCAGCCAGTGCGAGACGAGCGGGGTCAGCCCGCCAAAGATCGCGGTGGCCGCCGTCGCGCCCAGCGCGAGGCCGCTGAGGCGCCCTTCGCCGGGCAGCTGTTCGGCGGTGGCGACCGCGCCGACCGCGCTCATCGCGCCGCCCAGCGCCGCCAGCACCAGCGCGCCGATCAGTGCGGCGGGGCCTGCGCCCGCCATCCACGCGAACATCGTCATCGGCAGGATCGCGGCGGCGATGCAGATGGCGATCAGCACCGGCTTGCGCCCGACATGATCGGACAACAGCCCGACCAGCGGCGTGACCGCGATCACCATGACGGCGGCGGCGGTCGCCAGCCACAGCGCCGCCCCTTCGCCCATCGCGCCGGTGCTGGTCAGGAACGAGGGCACATAGACGATGCCGACATAATAGGTGATCGACCCCAGCGCGGAGATCGCGAAGCCGCGTGCGATGGCGGCACGGTGATGGGTCAGCGCATGGCCGATCGGATTGGCGGGCACCGATCCGTCGCGCTGCTGCCGTTCGAACTCGGGCGATTCCTGCAGCGTCGATCGGGCGATGCCGATCGTCGCGGCCAGCGCTGCGCCGAGGAAGAAGGGCACGCGCCAGCCCCATGCCTCCAGCTGCGCCGTCGACAGCCACGACACGACCGCCGCCGAAATCCCGACCGCCAGCAGCCCGCCGACCTCGCTCGCCGCCGAGGCCGAGGAGGTGATGAACCCGCGGCGATCGGGCCGCGCGCCTTCATAGAGATAGGCGACGACCCCGGTATATTCGCCGCCGACCGAGAAGGCCATGACACAGCGCAAGGCCAGCAGCAGCCACCCCGCCGCCGGCCCGATCGCGGCGCGCGTCGGCAACAGCGCGATGCCGAGCATGGCGATGGTCATCAACGCCATCGACAGCAACATCATCCGCCGCCGCCCGAACCGGTCGCCGGCCTGCCCGAACACCAGCGCGCCCAAGGGCCGCATCAGATACGACACGGCAAAGCCGCCCAGCGTCACCGCCAGCGACGTCGTGCCCCCGCCATAGAATACCCGCGACAACAGCGTCGCGAGGTAGAGATACAGCGTGAAGTCGTACCATTCGACGACCGTCGAAAAGGCGGCGATCGTCATCGACCTGCGCGAAATACCGTGCCGCGTGCCGTGGTCGTCCATCGCGCGTCCCCTTCGCCGGTCGTGGTGGACGGTTATCCGGGGAGCGGCAAGGGGGTTCGGGCAGTACGGTCGCCGTCGTGCGTGGCTACTTGTTCAGCACGATGTCTGCGCCCCTCACATCTTTACCCGCGCACCGACCAGCAGCGTGCGGCCGAAATGGTTGTTCTCGTAATTGCGGCGGACATCGACGTCGGTGATACGGCGGCGATAGGCGTCGGTCAGGTTCGTTCCCTCCAGCGACAGTTCGAGGAAGTCGGTCAGCTTGTAGCGGATCGACGCATCGACATTGGCGATCGAGTCATAGCCTTCGAAGATATTGCCGGTGCCCGACCCGCCGTCGACATACGGCCCACGATAGGCGACCGAGCTGCGCGCACTGAACTTCGCATCCTCGTAATAGAGCGTCGCGTTGAACTGGCGCTTCGACACATTGTACAGCGTTTCGGTGCGGGTGACGTTGGGCAGGGTGCCGCCGGGCACCGTCGCCGGACCCTGCTGCGTATAGTCCGCGCTCGACCGGACGAAGGTCGCGTTCACGATTCCGCCGAAATTGTGCAGGAAGCCCGGCAGGAACCGGAACGGTGCCTGCAACGCGATCTCGATCCCGTCGAGCTTGGCGCCCTTGCCGTTGCCGGTGGTCGAGATCGTCCAGATATCCTGTGCCTGGAGCGCGGGGTTCAGCGCGGCGGGAGAAGAGGACACTAGGACGTTCGGCGACAGCCCGGTTTCGGTGAAGGTGCCGCTGCGCGAAATCGCTACGGGGAAGCTCGCGACGTCCTTGCGGAACAGCGCGACCGAAAAGGCGGATTGCGGCGCGAAATACCATTCGGCGGCAAGGTCGAAATTGGTCGCGCGGAACGGTTCGAGGAACGGATTGCCGCTGGTCACGCGGAAGTTGAACCCGTCGGCCGATCCGCCAGGCGTCAGGTTGCCGAGCGAGGGGCGGGTGATGACCTTGGCGATCGCACCGCGCAGGATGATGTCGGGCGTGGGATACAGCGCGACGTTCAGCGAGGGCAGCCAGTCCTCGTAATCGCGCTTCACCGTCACGTTGATGCCGCTGTTGATGCCATAGGACGACTGGTCGGTGCGGACATAGCGGATGCCGGCATTGGCCGCGTATTCGAGGCCGAATACGGTGCCCTTGGCATCGAACTGCAGATAGCCGCCCTTCGTCTCCTCGGTCACGCCGCGGTTGTTGCCGACGTCGAGTGCCAGCGGGCGGTTGTACAGCCCGGTGAACTGCGTCGTCGCGTCGAGGTTGGGGATCAACCACTGGGTCGTCGTGCCCGCCGGGGTCTTTGCGCCCTTCAGCGTGAACAGGTCGGCCAGCTGCGCCGTCACCGGGAAGCCATAGATCGCGGTCGGGCCGAACGCGGTGCTCGCCGAACAGGTGATCGTGCCGAGCACGAGGTCGCGTCCGCCATTGCCGCACACCGACGTATCGCGGGTAAACGACGTAGTGTCGTAATCATAGCGCCGCCACACCCCGCCGACGCGGACCTGGAACCCCTCCGCCACGTCCCATTCGGTGCGCAGCTGTGCGGTCTTGAACTGGTTCACCACGTCCGACGGGCGGTCGCGGATTTCGGCCAGCTGGAAATTGGCCGGATCGGTAACGCTGGTCCCGAAAGCGAGCAGCGGCGAATTCTTGTCACTGTAATCGTAGCGATAGCCCTGCGCATCGCGGTCGTCGAACACGACCGTCGTTTCGAGCGGAATGCTGGCATCCGATTTCGAAAAGCCGCCGAGCAGGGTGAAGCGGAACGTGTCGCTGACATCCTGATCCCAGGTGCCGCCAATCTGGTAGAATTCGGTCTGCGACTGGCGCAGATAATGTTCGGTGCGGACCCATGCGTCGTTCAGCGTCGCCGACACCATGTTGTTGTTCGCATCATAGGTCGGGTTCAGCACGTCGATCTGCCGCTCGTTCGAGCGCAGCAGGACTTCACCCCATTTCTCCCGCCGGTCGGCGCGGAAGCGCGAATAGAGGCCGTCGATCGACACCTTGGTCGCGTCGGTCGGCGCCCATTGCACGCTGCCGGTGATGCCCAGGCGTTCGCGGCTGTGCGTCACCTCGCCATAGCGCGGGATGCGCGGGTGGAACGACAGCGCCGCCTTGTCGCACGCCGCGCTCGCGATGTACGTGCCGCCCCGGTTGGGTGCAGTCCAGCAGCGGGTGCCATCGACCGAATCGAACCGCGCCTGTGCCCAGCGGACGGTGTTGTTGCCGATCTCCTTGGTCACCGTGTCCTGATACGCGACCGACACCGATGCGCCGAGCGTGCCATCGGGCGACTTCCACCCGAGCAGCCCGGCAAAGCGCGGGCCGACCGTCTTCGACAGGTCGTTGTAATTGGCGACGGCCGAGGCGGCGATCGTCACGCCGGTCTTTCCGGCCAGTGGATTGCCGGTGTTGAGGTCGACGACCGCGCCCAGCGACCCTTCGTCCAGATCGGCCGAGGCGGTCTTGTGCACCACGATCGAGCTGAACAGTTCGGAGGCGAAGACGTTAAAATCGAACGACCGGTCGCGGTTGGCCGATGCACCGTCGCTCGACGTGGTGACCGTTTCCAGCCCGTTGACGCGGACGCGGGTGAATTGCGCGCCGAGGCCGCGGACAGTGATCGCGCGGCCCTCGCCGCCGTCGCGCTGGATCGCGATGCCGGGGATGCGCTGTAGCGATTCGGCGAGATTCTGGTCGGGGAACTTGGCGATATCCTCCGCCACGATCGCATCGACCGCGCCGACCGACTGGCGCTTCACGTTCAGCGCGGCGTTCAGCGACGCGCGAAATCCGGTGACGATGATCTCCCCCTCGGCATCGTCGGCGCTCTGCGCCGGCTCGGCCGGGGCGGGTGCTTCCTGCGCGTGCGCCGCGCCGGCAACGGCGATGAGCGACGTCGCGGCGAGCAGCGCGCGAATGAGGCGACGATCGGTGCGAACTTCCATGGCAATCCCTCTCCCTGCGCGATGACACCGGGGGCAATTTGCTACCCCGCCGGTCATCCAGCCTGTCGGACGCACGGTGCCCGGTTCGGGCCGTACCTCCGTCGATCCTCCTCGCGACAGTCCAATCCGCCGCGAGAATCCGGTCTTGCCGTTTTCGGCTTGAGAAACCGGTGTCAACGCGACATTGTGCCGTCACGACGAAGCTGTCAAGAAGCGCGCGGAGAGGAAATCGATATGACCCGACGGATCGCCCTGGCCCTGTACGGCCTGCTGCCGATCGCGATGATCGCGACCGCTGCGCCGGCGCAGGAGGCCGCGACGCCGGCCACTGCGCGCGCGTTTCCGGGGGCACAGGGCTGGGCGGCGGCGACACCGGGCGGACGCGGCGGGCGGATCATCCGCGTGACGACGCTGGCGCCCGACGGCCCCGGATCGTTCAAGGCGGCGCTGGAGACAAAAGGCCCGCGTATCGTCGTGTTCGAGGTGGGCGGGGTGATCGACCTTGGCCGCACGACGCTGACCATCACTGAACCGTTTCTGACCATCGCCGGACAGACCGCACCGTCGCCCGGCATCACGATCATCCGCGGCGGCATCGACATTCGCGCGCATGACGTGATCGTCCGCCATTTGCGCGTGCGGCCCGGCCTCGACGGACAGCCCAAGCGGTCGGGCTGGGAAGTCGATGCGATGAACACCGTGTCGGCGCACAACGTCATCGTCGACCATTGCACGATGAGCTGGGCGCTGGATGAAAACCTGTCCGCCTCTGGCCCGCGGTTCGATGGGGCGACGCCCGACGACTGGCGACGCGGGACCAGTCACGACATCACCTTCAGCTATAACCTGCTGTCCGAAGGGCTGGCCGATGCGAGCCATCCCAAGGGGGAGCATAGCAAAGGCTCGCTGATCCACGACAATGCCACCAACATCCTGATCTGGCGCAATATCTATGCCCATAATGTCGAGCGCAGTCCGTTGTTGAAGGGCGGCGTGCAGGCGGCGGTGGTCAACAACCTGATCTACGACCCCGGCACGCGCGCGGTGCATTACAACCTGATGGCGCTGGAATGGGCGGGGCACGCTTATCAGGAGGGGAAGCTGTCGGCGGTCGGCAATGTGCTGCGCGCCGGGCCGTCGACCGATGCGAACCTGCCGTTCCTGATGCTCGGCGGCGATGGCGACCTGCGCTATCACGGGCGCGATAACGTCGCGGTGGACAAGCATGGCGGGGCGCTGCCGATGTTCGGGCGCTATGGCTACACGCGGGCGAAGCTGATCGAGGTGAAGACCCCGTCGGTGTGGCCGACCGGCCTGCCGGTACTACCCGCGCAGGATGTCGAGACGCATGTTTTGGCCAATGCCGGTGCGCGGCCATGGGACCGCGACGCCGACGACATTCGCGTGCTGTTTTTCGTGGCGGAAGGGCGCGGAAAGATCATCGACGACGAACGGCAAGTGAGCGAATATCCCCATCCGGTGCCGACCACGGCGCCGTTCGTCGAAGGGGAGTGGAATCTGGTGACGATGGAGCCGAAATCGGGACGCTATCCGGGGCAGAAGGGGCCGATCCAGGAATCGCTGTCGGCGCGTGACCGGGCGATGCGGCAATGATCGTCCGGCTGGTCGTCACGCTGCTGGCGTTGCTGTTCGCGGTGCCGGGCATGGCCGCGCCGCGCGTGCTGCTGTTCCACCGCGCGACCGGGTTCGTGCATGATTCCATTCCCGTGGCCGTCACCGCGTTGACCAAAATGGTGCGCGACAAGGGGATGGAGCCGGTCGCCAGTGATGATCCGGCGGTGTTCGACCAACCGCTGCGCTATGCCGCGATCGTACTGGTATCGACCACCACCGATCCGAAGCGGCCGGAGAGCGAATGGTTCGTCGGCCCGCGCCGCGATGCGCTGCAACGCTATGTCGAGGGCGGCGGCGGCATCGTCGCGATCCATGCGGCGGCCGATTCGCATTACAACTGGCCGTGGTATGCGCGGATGATCGGCGGGCGCTTTGCCCAGCATCCGCCGGGGACGCCGGAGGCCGAGGTGGCGCGCACCCCGCACCGCCACCCGGCGACCCATGGCCTGCCCGACCATTTCCGCATCGCTGACGAATGGTACGGCTTTCGCGACCTGTCGACCGATCTCGACCATCTGCTGACCTTCGACCCGCAGTCGATCGGCACCACCGACGTGAACCCGAAGCCGCTGGCGTGGGCGCATCGCGTGGGCAAGGGGCGGGTGTTCTACACCGGGCTGGGGCATCGCAAGGAAAGCTGGAGCGATCCGCGTGTGCTCGCCCATGTCGGCGGGGCGCTGGACTGGGCGACCGGGCGGCGGCGGTGACTTAACGGGGCGCGGAGAGGTCGATTTTGACCGCGTGCGACGGGATCGGAACGGTGAGAATGGCGGCTGCGCTGGCGAGGCCCGCGAGCGCCCAGCCATAGCGCCTGGCGCGTAGGTCGACGATGCCGCGGGCGAGGCAGTAAAGGTCGGCCGCTGCCAGCGCGAGCATCCAAAACGGCGATTTCATCATGGTCAGGATAGCGTCCGTCCCGGTCGGCGGCAATGAGCCTTCGCCTTCACGTCCCCGGCTGGATATACGGAAAGCGGGCGAACAGCTCGCGTTCCCAGCGACGGGGATCGTCGACCACGCGGCTGGCCGTGTCGAACACCATCGTCGCGCGCCGGGGCAGGGTGTGGCGCGGCCATTGGCGGCCGGGATCGCCGTTGCGGGCCAGCGACACGAACGCCGTCATCATCTGCGCCGACAGCGCCCGGGCGGCGGGGCTGGTGCCGCTGACCGATCCGGCGGCGTCCAGCGTGCCGAACACCAGCGGAATGTCGTCGGTATGCGCCGCCCTGCCGCCGGGGCGGGCGGGCGAGCTGTAGTCGAGCTGATAGACCCAGGCGGGCACCCCGGCGGCGGCGCGGGCTTCCGCCTCGACCACCTGTCCCGGCCAGCTGCGCCCGGCGGTGGTCGCGCGGTAGAGGATGTCATCCGGGGTCATGGTCGGGAATCGCGCGCGATACTGCGCCACGACCCATTCGGGCGGGGCATCGACGCGCAGCTGCGGGGCAATGCGGGCGGCCAGATTGTCCCAGCTGAGGTCCGGCGGCGGGGCGATGAAGGCCCGGGTTTCCTCGCGCGTGTTGCCCAGGATCAACGGGATAGAGCGGCCGAGTGGATGGGCGTCGGGCCAGAACGGATGGCGTTGCAGCGCGCGCATGTCGAGCACCGGCCCCATATAGACCCCGCCGCCCAGCACCGGGTCCTCGGCCGACAGCGCGTCGATCAGGCGGGCGACCGGCAGCGTCGAGGCTTCGGCGGGACTGGCCTTCAGCCGGGCCAGGAACGCCTGGGCGCGGCGGGTGGCGTTGAGCGGGCCGGAGGCGGTGACCTGTTGCCCGCTCATCGTCGCGGCGGCGTGGAACAGGCCTTGGGCGTCGGGCATCGCCATCAGCGTCGCGATCTTCGCCCCGCCGCCCGACTGGCCGAACAGCATGACGCGCGACGGATCGCCGCCGAAGTGCGCGATGTTGGTGCGTATCCAGTGGAGCGCGAGCAATTGATCGCGTTGTCCAACATTGCCGCTGTCGGGAAAGCGCGGGTCGAGCCGGGCGAGGTAGAGATAGCCGAGCGCGTTCAGCCGATGGTTGACCGTTACCACCACCACGTCGCCGTCCGCCGCAAGGCGGTGGCCGTGGACCAGCGGGTCGACCACGGTGCCGTTCATGTACGCGCCGCCGTGGAGATAGACCATGACCGGGCGGTTGCCGCCGCGCTGGGCATCGGGGGTCCAGATGTTGAGGAACAGGCAATCCTCATCCTGATGGTCGATGTTGGCACGTTGCGGGCAGGACGCCGCGAAATCGGTCGCCGCCAGCGTGTCGCGAACCGGCGCGGGTGGCGTAACGGCATGAAACCGAAAGCGGGTCGGGTCGACGCCGTAGCGGATGCCGCGAAAGACGTGCACGCCAGCTTCGGTCGTGCCGCGCCAGCGCCCGGCGGGGGCGGTGACGACCGGATCGGCGGCGGCGTGGGCCGGGCGCATCAGGGACAGTGCGGCGGCACCGGCGATCAGGTCGCGGCGGGCGATCGGCAGGGTCACGCAGTCTCTCTCCCGTGCCAACGCTCCCGTTTGTCCTGAGTAGCCATTGAGCTTGTCGAAATGGCGTATCGAAGGACTGCCGAAGGTGCTTCGATACGGGTCTTCGACACGCTCAGCCCCTACTCAGCAGGAACGGGTGTGGGCGGATATATCCTTGTCAGTCGGCAGGGTAATCGGTGTCATCCGCCGCCGCAAGTCACGGCTGCGGCTTGGCGACCGAGGCGCGGCGGATCAGCGTCGAGACGAACAGCGTCGCCTCCGCTTCGGGCGCATCGGCATCGGGTTCGTCGTCGTCCTCACCGATCAGCTTCAGCGCGGCGGCGCGGGCCATGGTGGCGATCGGCCACCGGACGGTGGTGAGCGGCGGCCACAGGTGCGACGCGATCGAGGTATCGTCAAACCCGACGATCGACAGGTTTTCCGGCACGTCCAGCCCGCGCTGCCGTGCGATATGCAGTGCACCCGCCGCCATTTCGTCGTTCGACGAAAAGATCGCGGTCGGGCGCGGCGACAGGTCGAGCAGCCGTTCGGCGGCGCGCATTCCCGATTCGAAGGTATAGTCGCCCTGCGCGATCCAGGTGCGTTGCACGCCGAGGCCCGCGGCCTCCATCGCCTCTTCATAGCCCTGCTGCCGCTCGAACGCTGATCGGAAGCCGTGCGGGCCGGCGATCATGCAGATGCGGCGATGGCCGGCGGCGAAGAGGTGATCGATCGCGCCGCGCACCGCCTCGCGATCGTTTGAAGACACCATATGCGCGGGATCGTCGAACGCGGCGGACCCCATGCGGACATAGCGGCAGCCGATCTGCGCACAGAGCGCCGCCAGCGCATCGTTTTCGGAAATCGGCGGCAGCAGCATGACGCCGTACGGCCGCTGGCGTTCGAGGAAGCGGCGGATTTCGTCGCGCATGTCGGGCGCACCGCGATCGACCGGATGGACCAGCAGTTCGAATTCGGTGTCGCGCAGCACCTCCAGCAACCCCTGCTGAACGCGCAACACCATCTGCGCATTGGGATTGTCGTGGATCAGCGCGATCAGGAAGTTGCGCCGCAATGCCAGCGCGCGCGCCTGCGGATTGGGGATATAGCCCAGCTCGGCGATGACCGCCTGCACCTTGTCCCGCGTCTCTCCGTTCAGCAGCGGCGACTGGTTGATGACGCGGCTGACCGTCTTCTTGGACACCCCGGCAAGGCGGGCGACGTCGTTGATGGTCGGCTGGCCGGTTTTCTTCATGGCGCAATCGATAGCGTGGGGCGGGCGATCCGCCAATGTCCCGGAGGGACGATTTCACCGCCTTGCGTGTGACACCGGTTTCCTATAGGCCCGTCGCAGTAACGGGAGAGGCTGTGGGCATGGGTAATCGCGATCGTATCGCGCAGGCGTTCGTGACGGCGCGGCAGCAGGCGGCCGGCCTGTCGCCCTATCCGGGCGAGCCGCCGACGACGCTCACCGAAGCCTATGCCATCCAGGACCGGGCGATCGCGATCGACGGGCGCGTCGTCGCTGGGTGGAAGGTCGGGCGGATCAACGCGCCGCTGGATGCGACGCTGGGCGTCAACCGGCTGGCCGGGCCGATTTTTGCCGACCAGATATTCGGGGCGGAGACGGCGACGATGGCGGTCATTGCCGACGGCTTTGCCGCGGCCGAGGCGGAATATTGCGTACGGATCGGCCGGGCGCCCGAAGCGGGCCGCACCGCCCTGTCGCTGGACGAGGCGCTGGCGCTGGTCGATGCGGTGCATATCGGCGTGGAGATCGCCAGTTCGCCCTATGCCGGGATCAACGCCGACGGGCCGCTGGTGACGATCAGCGATTTCGGCAATAATTTCGGGCTGTTGATCGGGGCAGAAGTGCCCGGCTGGCGCGAACTGGGTTTTCTCGACTGGCCGGTGGAATCGCGCATCGACGATGCGGTGGTCGGCAGCGCCACCGCGCGGGCGATGCTCGACGGGCCGATCGGCGCGGTCGCGTTCCTGGTCGATTGCCTTGCCGCGCGCGGGCAGACGCTGACGCCGGGGACCTGGGTGTCGTCGGGTGCGGTAACCGGCGTGCACCAGATTCGGCCGGGCCAGCGCTTCGAGGCGGATTTTGGCGTGCAGCATGTGCGGTGCGGGATCGTGGCGGCGGCGGGTAACGCAGACACCGGCCGTACCCCCGCGCAGGCGGGGGGCCAGGGTTGATGATCACGACGGCCTGATCCCGTGGCTCTGGATCCCCGCCTGCGCGGGGGTACGGTCGGTGGGCATCGGAACGGTGGCGGTGGGTGCGCGACGTGGTGCCATCGCCCGAAACGAATACCGCGGAATCACCCTCGTCAGAAGGGTCGATCCGCAGAGGATGCAAGCGGAGGCGTGGAATGACGGAGCAGGGTGACGGCATCGAACGCGCGGTGGCGCGCGCGGGGCGCTATCGCTGGGGGATCGTCGCGCTGTTGTTCATGGCGACGGTCATCAACTATGTCGACCGGCAGATGATCGGGGTGCTGAAACCCACCTTGTCGAAGGACTTGGGCTGGAGCGAAACTGACTTCGCCAACGTCATCTTCTTTTTCCAGATGGCCTATGCGATCGGCTATATCGGCTTTGGGCGGATCGTTGACGTGATCGGCGCGCGCATGGGCTATGCCGTCGCCTTCGTCATCTGGCAGGTGGCGCACATCGCCCATGGCGGCGCATATGGCGTGACGCAGTTCGCGATGGCGCGTTTCGGCCTGGGGCTGGGCGAGGCGGGGAATTTCCCGGCCGGGATCAAGGCGGTGACCGAGTGGTTCCCGGCCAAGGAACGCGCCTTCGCCATCGGCGTGTTCAATGCCGGGGCCAATGTCGGCGCGATCATCACCCCGCTGGCGGTGCCGGTGCTGACGGTCGCCTATGGCTGGCGCATGGCGTTCGTGGTGACCGGCGTGGTCAGCCTCGTCTGGCTGGTCGCGTGGCTCGCCTTCTATCGCTCGCCACGCGATCACCGGAAGCTGTCGGGTGGCGAGCTGGCGTGGATCGAACAGGACCCGGCCGATCCGGTGCAGCCGCTGCCCTGGGCGAAGCTGGTGACGAAGCGCGAGACGTGGGCCTATGCGCTAGGCAAATTCTGCATCGACCCGATCTGGTGGTTCTTCCTGTTCTGGCTGCCGGGCTATCTGGGCACGCGCTACGACCTCGATCTTCTTAGCTTCGGGCCGCCGCTGGTCGCGATCTACCTGTTGTCCGATCTGGGCAGTGTCGCAGGCGGATGGATGTCGTCGCGGCTGATCGCGAGCGGGCGGAGCGTCAACTTCGCGCGCAAGGCGACGATGTTCGTCTGCGCGGTGGCGGTGCTGCCGGTGCTGTTCGCCCAGTCGATCGACAATCTGTGGGTCGCGGTGCTGGTGATCGGGATTGCCACGGCGGCGCATCAGGCGTTTTCGGCGAACCTCTATACGCTCCCCTCCGACCTGTTCCCGCGTGCGGCGGTGGGGTCGGTGGTCGGGATCGGGGGGACGGTCGGCGCGGTGGGGGGCATGTTGATGGCGAAATATGCCGGTTATGTGCTCGATGGGATCGGCAGCTATGCGCCGTTGTTCTTCGTTGCCGGGTCGGCGTATTTCGTGGCGTTGTTGCTGGTGCATCTGCTGTCGCCGCGCTTGGCGCGGGTCGAGGGGGCGTAGGTCCACCCCGTCTCCCCCGTCCGGTTCGAGCAGCTTCGAGCGTAGTCGAGAAGCGTACGTCGAGAACGGGTTGCCACAAACATCGAATTCTCGACTGCCGCTTCTCGACAGGCTCGAAGCTGCTCGAACCGAACGGGGGCGAAAGGGGGAGACTCAGTCCCCCGCCAGCCCCATCACCACCGCCCATTCCGCCTCGCTGACCGGCGACACCGACAGCCGCGACTGGCGCAGCATCGCCATGTCCTTCAGCGCGTCCTCGCCCTTCATTGCCGCCAGCGTCACCGCACGGGGCAGGGGGTGGTCGGGTTCGACCCGCACCGACACCCAGCCTTCGTCGCCATCGGCCTGCGCCGTCCGGGCGATGCGCGCCACGCCCACCGCCGCCTTGTCCTTGCCCGAATGATAGAAGAGCGCGCGGTCGCCGACCGCCATCGCGCGCAGGTGTTTTGCGGCGGCATGGTTGCGCACGCCGTCCCATTCGGTGCCGGTATCGCGCACCAGATCGTCCCAGCCATAGCTGTCGGGTTCGGACTTCAGCAGCCAGTGCGCCATGGGGTATCCTTTTCCTAAACCGCCGGTGAATGTCCGGTTCCGCGTCCGTTCAGTCGCCCGGTCGTATCGAATCGATCATCGGCGCAGATGCGTCGACATGACAAGGGGCGCGATGCCCCGGACATGTAGAGGAGATTGGCATGAAGACGTTGCTGACCAAGGCGGGTCTGGGGCTGTCGCTGGCCGCCACCGCGCTCACTGCCGCTGCCCCTGCCGATGCGCAGTGGCGCCGCGGTTATGATCGGGGCTACGACCGTGGCTGGCACCGCGATCGCGGCAATGGCGGTGCGGCGGTCGTCGCCGGTATCGCCGGCCTCGCGATCGGCGCGGCGCTGGTGTCGAGCGCCAATGACGGCCGTTATCGCGACCGCTACTACCGTGACCGTGGCTATGCCTATAATTACGACGATCGGTATTATCGTCAGCGCGGCTATTACCCGAACGACGGGTATTACGCCTATCGCTACAATAACTACCAGCGTTGCTGGGTCGAGCGCCGCTACGACCCCTATTATGACCAGACGGTGCGCGTGCGCGTCTGCAACTGATCGGGCGGGGCGGGGGAGCAATCCTCCGCCCTTTCCGCTTGGCGGAGGCGGCGTTTTGCGGCATGGGCCGCGCCCATGACTGATACGCCCCCCGATCGCCTTTCGATCAATCCGCGCAGCCCGCATTTCAACCAGCCCGTGCTGGAGCGTGGCATCGGCATCCGCTTCAAGGGCGCCGAGCGCAACGACGTCGAGGAATATTCGATCTCCGAAGGCTGGATCCGCGTCGCGCTCGGCAAGAAAGTCGACCGCAAGGGCCAGCCGCTGACCATCAAGCTGTCCGGCCCGGTCGAAGCCTATTACCAGACGCCCGCCGAGGGTGAAGAAGCGCCGGCCGAGGACGTGAAGGCGGACGAGGCGGAGTAAGCGCCAGATTTACGTCGCCTCGATCCGTGCCGAGCGGATTTGCGGCGATCTATACGCTTGTTCGTCACCCCGGACTTGATCCGGGGTCCCGCTTTTTTGAACGATCGTAGCGGAAGAAGAAGCGGGACCCCGGCGCAAGGCCGGGGTGACGATGGGGTGACAATAGCGCGAGGGCCAATAGCCGCTATTCTTCCGGTCGCTCCATCCGTGCGCCCACATGCTGCTCGCCGCGCTTCGCCGCCAGCGTCACCTGCCGATGCCGTTCCGCTTTCGCCGCCAGCGTCGCCGCGTCGCGTGTGCCTGCGCAGGCGGGGCATTGCACGCCTTCCTCGAACAATGGCGAGGCGCGGTCTTCCGGGCTGACCGGCATGCGGCAGCCGCGACACAGGCCATGGGTTCCTTGCGCCAGGCCATGCCCCACCGCGACGCGTTCGTCGAAGACGAAGCATTCGCCCTGCCACGCGCTGGCCTGCTCCGGCACTTCCTCCAGATATTTCAGGATGCCGCCGTCGAGGTGATAGACATCCTCGATCCCTTCGCTTTTCAGGAAGGCGGTCGATTTTTCGCAGCGTATGCCGCCGGTACAGAACATCGCGACCTTGCGCTTGCCCGCCAGCAGGTCGTTGCGGTGCGCGCGGAACCAGTCGGGAAAGTCGCGGAAGCTGTCGGTGTGCGGATCGATCGCACCGGCGAAGGTGCCGACCTTCACCTCATACGCGTTGCGGGTGTCGATCACGACCGTTTCCGGATCGGCGATCAGCGCGTTCCAGTCGGCGGGCGCGACATAGGTGCCGACGATCGCCGTCGGATCGGTGCCGGGCACGCCCATCGTCACGATTTCGCGCTTCACGCGCACCTTCAGCCGGTGGAACGGCATGGTCGCCGCGTGGCTGAACTTGGGCGCCAGGTCCGCGCAGCCCGGCAGGGCGCGGATCGCGGCGAGCGCGGTGGCGATGCCCTCCGCGCTGCCGGCGATGGTGCCGTTGACGCCCTCGCTCGCGACCAGCAGCG
Source organism: Sphingomonas sp. Leaf23 (assembly GCF_001421585.1). Classification (NCBI taxonomy): domain Bacteria; kingdom Pseudomonadati; phylum Pseudomonadota; class Alphaproteobacteria; order Sphingomonadales; family Sphingomonadaceae; genus Sphingomonas; species Sphingomonas sp. Leaf23. The sequence continues at coordinate 35,232 of NZ_LMKR01000003.1, forward strand.
TGCCGCGGATATCGGCACCCGCCAGCACTGTCTCCAATGCGTCGCGGGTCCCTCGCGGGTCGGCAATGTCCGTGAAGCGGTATAGCGCCGCGACGGTAATCCCGCTCATCAGTGGACGAAGCGCGCCACCACGTCGCGATATGAGCGGCTGACCTTTACCTGCGACCCGGATTCGAGGATCAGGAAGCATTCGCCGTTGGTGTGCGGCTTCACCTGCTTCACCAGGTCGAGATTGACGATGGTCGAGCGGTGCACCCGCTGGAACCGGCGCGGGTCGAGCCGCTTTTCGAGGTCCTTCATCGTCTCGCGCAGCACCAGCGAATTGTCGCCGGTGTTGATGACCATGTAATCGCCCGCCGCCTCGATCATCTCGATCGTGTCGACATCGACGCGGAAGATCTGGCCGCGATCCTTGATGTTGATGAGCTTTTCGAAGCGGTTCGCGCCGACCGCATCGTCGCCCTCCGCCTCCATTTCGGCCGCCGTGTCGGGGGCGACCTCGGCCAGCACTTCCTTCAGCTTCTCGACCTCGGCCTGGCCCCGCTTTTCGGTCAGGCGCTGGCGCACGCGGTCGAGCGTGTCGGCGAGGCGCGATTCCTCGACCGGCTTCATCAGGTAGTCGACTGCCTGCGCCTCGAACGCGCGGATCGCATGGTCGCTATAGGCGGTGACGAACACCACCAGCGGCGGTTCGACCTCCATCAGACCCTGCACGACCGAAAAGCCGTCGAAGCCGGGCATCTGGATATCGAGGAACACAAGGTCGGGCTTGTGGGTCTTGATCGACCGGATCGCCTCGCGACCATTCTGGCACTTGTCGATGATCTCGACATCCTCATGCGCCTGCAACCGCAGTTCGAGGCCCTGGATGGCCAACGATTCATCGTCGACAAGGATGGTACGGATGGTCATGCAGCCTCTTTGGTAACGTCTTGCGTCTGGTACGGCAGTTCGATCTCGACCACGAACCCGCCGTCGTTTCCGCCGCGGGTTTCGAAACGATGGTCGGGGCCGTACGCCTGTGCCAGCCGGTCCCGGATATTCTGTATGCCGACACCGGTGGACAGCGTCGGCCGCTTCGGCCCGTCGATCAAGCCGGGGCCGGTGTCGGACACGGCGATCTGCACCCGATCCCCGGCCAGTCGAGCGACGATCGCGATATCGGCCCCGTCCTCCTGCGGCGTGACCGCATATTTGATCGCGTTTTCGACCAGGGGTTGCAGCAGCAGCGACGGCAGGCGCGCGTGCGCCACGCGGCCGTCGATGTCGAAACTGGTGCGCAGGCGATCTTCGAACCGCATCTTCTCGATATCGAGATAGAGTTTGAGGGTTTCAACCTCCTGCTCCAGCGTGACGTGCGCGGTCGGTTCGTTGGCGAGGGTATAGCGCAGGAACGACGACAGCCGGCTGAGCATCACATTCGCCTTCTCGGTCTGTTTCAGCAGGACCAGCGTCGAGATCGAATTGAGCGTGTTGAACAGGAAATGCGGGTTCAGCTGGTAGCGCAGCATGGCGAGCTGTGCCGACGACGCCTGCATCTCCAGCATCCGCATCTCGTCGACCTGCTGTTCTACCACCAGGTAGAAATTGATCCCGAAATAGAGCGCCGACCAGCCCGACAGCACCATGAAGTTCAGGAACAGCGTGCCGAGCACCAGCGACAGGCTGACATCGGGGGAGGTGTTGCGGATGAAGGTGAAGACGAACGCGTCGATCAGCGAATAGGCAAAGGTCGCCGCCGACAGGGTGCACAGCGTCAGGAAGATCGCCGGCACGCGCGGCAGCGAGCGGTAATAGCCGTAGAGGACGCTCATCAGCAGCGTCAGGCAGTATCCGACGATCACCTCGACGATATTGCCCAGCACGATCTTCAGCGGCGCGGCGCTGGCCACCGCCGAGCTGGACCGCAGCAGCAGATAGCCAGTCCAGCCGGCCGCCTGCAGCAGCCAGAAGGCGCGGTTCTTCTGTTCGAAGAAGGGGCGCGAGAAAATGGCGGGCTTCGGCGTCATGCGCTCCGTCAGTCGTCTTGTGCCCCCATGGGCGTCATAGCCGGGCGGGGGCGGGTTGGCAAAAGTGCCTCTAGCGCAAGCGAGCCACAAACGAAAACCGCCGCCCCGTTGCCGGGACGGCGGTTGCCGTTTGGTGGGTTCGGTAAGGCTTAGAAGCCGAACTTGATCGAACCGATGACCGTGCGCGGATAGCCGACGGTGAAGTTCGGGCCGCCTGCTGCGTCGATCGCAGTGCTGATGTTGCTGAAATAGCGTTCATCGAACAGGTTGCGGACGTTCACCGACAGGCTGGTGCGCTTCAGTCCATAGTCTTCGAGGCTGAAGCGCGCGTCGAGATCGACCAGCGTGTACGCACCGACCACGACGTCGTTCAGATCGGTCGCATAACGCTCGTCGACCCACTTGCCCTGCACGCCAAGGCTGGCGGGGCCATAGTTGAACTCCGCACGACCGCCGAACTGCCATTCGGGGGTTTCCGTGACCTTCTTGCCGCGCGTCTGGATCACCGTCGTGCCACCCGTCTGGATGTTCGAAAGCAGTTCGGTGTGGGTGTACGACGCGATCGCGGTCAGCCCGACCCACGTCGCCGGACGCACCGTCACGGTGCCGTCGAAGCCATAGCTTTCCACCGCGCCGATGTTGCGGTCGACCGAGATGCCCGCTTCCTGATCGAACGAGGTGACGATGCGGTTCTGATACTTGATGTACCAACCGGTCACCTGCGACTGCACCATGCGCGTGTTGTAGCGCAGGCCGAGATCGAACGAGTCGGTCTTTTCCGGCTGCACGCGAACCATCGGCGCGCGATACAGATTGTCGGTACGCGGGGCCGAGAAGCCCTTGGCATAGCTGCCGAACATGCTGACGTTGGTGTCGGCGAAGTTGTAGGTGAAGCCGACGTTCGGCAGCACCGCGCTATAGTCGTAAGACGTCTTGTACGGGGCATAGAGCGGGATCGGGTTGCCCGAGGCGCTCGGGGTCGTGCCCGGCTGGATGATGACATAGGGCGGGTTGCCGCCGGTGCCCGCCGCCGGGATCGTCTGCGTGCTGCAATAGGCGAAGCCGTCACGCGCCTGCACCGGGCAGAAGGTCTGCAGGTTGCGCTTGAAGAACGGTGCGCGCAGACCGGCCTGGATCGTCAGCGCCCGGTCGAAGAAGCGACCGATATATTCGCCCGAGATCTGGTTCAGCAGCGCCACCGACTTGCGGTCGCGCTGGGTCAGCGTGAAGCCGCTGGCGTCCAGCACCGGGCGACCGTTGCGGCCCGAGAAAATGTCCTCGGGCATGCCGTTCGAATAGAGATAGCCCCATTCGCCGGTCTGACGATGCTGCGCATTGTCATAGGTATAGGCGACACGGACGCGCTGGTCTTCGGTGATGTCGTAGCGCAGCGAGGCGATGCCGGTGTAGCGGTTGGTATTGGTGATGTTCGGCGAGAAGAAACGCACCGTGTCGAGGAAGTCGCCATCGCCGTTGTAATCAACACCCGGCGAGGTCGTCAGGCTGCCCTTGGCACGTGCCGAGTTCTCGGCGAGCGTCGTGGTGCCGCCGCCATGCGCCAGGACATACTGGTACGAACCGTCGAGGGTCAGCGTCAGCTTGTCGGTCAGCGTGAAGCGCGAATTGGCGCGGATGTTGCCGGTGTTCGACGGATTGACGCGGACGCCGTAATAGTTCGAGCAGCCGCTCGCCGCCTGCGCGGTGCCGCGCACCGGGGTCGGCGTCGAGCAGAGCGCGTCGTTTTCGATGCCGTTGACGATCCCGAAGTTCTTTTCGTCGAAATCGATGCGGATCGGGTTGGCCGGCGACGCATTGGCGTTCAGCGGGATGATCCCGCTGCCGAGCGCGGTGCGCAGGTCGCTGAGCGTCGGGTTGCGATAGAAGTTGTTGCGGTTCTCGTTGTAATGGCCCGACACGCGGATGAAATCGCCATTGTCGCCCAGCGGCTGATAGATGCCGCCGTTGAACTGCTGCTTGCGGATGCCGCCTGGACCACGGAACTTGTCGTTCGAGGCGGTCGATGCCGCCACGAAGGCGCGGGTGCCGAACGAGGTCAGGTTGCCGGTTTCGATCAGGCCGAACACGCGGTGGAAGTCGAAATCGCCATAGGAAGCGACCATCGTCGCCGACAGCGTTTCTGACGGGATGATCGTGCGATAGTTGATCGTGCCGCCGGCGGCCGATGCGGTCGGGCTGTCGATGTCGGTCGCGCCGAGGTTCACGTTGATCTCATCGACCAGCTCGGGGTCGAGCTGCTGGTTCGAATAGATCGCGTAGTTGCCCGAATCGTTCAGCGGGAAACCATCGAAGGTCAGCGAAACGCGGTTGCCGTCGAAACCACGGATGCGGATGTTGCCGCCGGCCGAACCGAACGGATCGCTCTGGGTGAAGTTGACGCCGGGAACGATGTTCAGCGCGTCGAGCACCGTGTTGCCGGGGGTCTGCTTGGCCAGGAATTCCTGATCCAGCACGACGCGCGCCTTGGGGCTGTCGGGGATCTTGATGCCTTCGACGCCGTTGTTCGCGGCGCTGCCGGTGACGACGATTTCTTCCGATTCGAAATCGGTCGAACCGGTCGACTGTGCGAAGGCCGAGGCCGGGAGCAGGAGCGCGGCAAAGGCCACGCCGGCATAGAGCTTGGTGTTCATAAGTCCCCTTTGAATCGCAAGGTTCTGGCGCGACTCGAGTACGCTGGTTCAGGCGGTGGCATTCACCGTCCCGGCGCCAATGAACGCGCCATATTTCTATTTTGCGACAATCGAAAGCGGGGAACTCAGTCTGTTTGGGTGCGTTGCAAAAACGTCACGTTGTTGCAGCGGATACGATGTCCGCCCAGGCGGCTTCGTCGATCACGCGGATGCCCAATTCCTCCGCCTTGGCCCGTTTCGACCCGGCATCGGCACCGACCACCACCAGGTCGGTCTTCTTCGACACCGACCCCGATACCCGCGCGCCCAGCGCGTCCGCTTGTGCCTTTGCCTCGTCGCGGCTTAGCGTTTCGAGCTTGCCGGTGAAGACGACGGTCTTGCCGGTCAGTTCGGAGGCGACCGCCTTGTGCTCGACCGGGGTGGGGGTGACTTCGCGGAGGAGGTCGTCGACCACCGCGCGATTATGCTCCTCGGCAAAGAAGGCGAGGAGGGCGTCGGCGACCTCGGGGCCGATACCCGCCGTCTCGACCGCCGCGACCAGCGCGCGGCCGCGGCGCAGGACGAACTTGCGGTCGTTCTCGCCGATCGCGGGCACGGTCTCGGCGCGGACGACCAGCGCACGTTCGATCATCTCCAGAAACGCCTCAATCGAGCCGTAGCGGCGGGCGAGGTCGCGGGCGGTCACTTCGCCGACATGGCGGATGCCGAGCGCGAAGAGGAACCGGTCGAGCCCGATGCTGCGCCGCGCGTCGATCGCCGCCAGCAGCTTGTCGACGACCAGTTCCGACATGCGCTCGCGCTGGACCAGCGCGTCGCGGTGGGTGTGCAGGCGAAAGATATCGGCGGGCGAGGCGATCAACCCGTCGCGGAAGAAATCCTCGACCCGGACCAGCCCCAGACCGGCAATGTCATAGGCGTGGCGCGAGACGAAATGGATCAGCCGTTCGACGCGTTGCGCCGGGCAGACGAGGCCGCCGGTGCAGCGTACGACGACTTCGCCCTCGCCCCGTTCGGCCAGCGACCCGCATTCGGGGCAGGTGGTGGGAAAGGCCCAGGGTTCGCGCGCTTCGTCGCGGGTCAGGTTGTCGACGATCTGCGGGATGACGTCGCCGGCGCGCTGCACGACCACGCGGTCTTGCGGACGCACGCCCAGCCGTTCGATCTCGTCGGCATTGTGCAGCGTCGCGTTGGTGACGACGACCCCGCCGACCGTCACCGGCTCCAGCCGGGCGACCGGGGTCAGGGCGCCGGTGCGGCCGACCTGGATGTCGATCGCCTTCAGCGTGGTCTGCGCGCGTTCGGCGGGAAACTTGTGCGCGATCGCCCAGCGCGGGGCGCGGCCGACGAACCCCAGCCGCTCCTGCCAGTCGAGCCGGTCGAGCTTATAGACCACGCCGTCGATGTCATAGGGCAGGTCGGCGCGCGCGGCCTCGATCGCGCGATAGACGGCGAGCGCTTGCGCCGCGCCGTCGCAGCGCTGGAAGGCGTCGGCGATGGGGAAGCCCCAGTCCTTGAGCGCCTGCACCACCCCGGCCTGGCTGTCGGCGGGCAGGGCCGCGACCTCGCCCCAGCCATGCGCCAGGAATTTGAGCGGGCGCGACGCGGTGACGGCGGCGTCCTTTTGCCGCAGCGATCCGGCGGCGGCGTTGCGCGGGTTGGCGAACTGGCGCGCCTTGGCCGGATCGACGGCATCGGCGAGCAGCCGGGCGTTCAGGCCGGCAAAGTCCTGCTTCGCCATATATACCTCGCCGCGCACCTCGAACACGTCGGGCGCGGCGGCGGGCAGGGTCTGCGGAATGTCCGCGATGGTCGCGACATTGGCGGTCACGTCCTCACCCACCGCACCGTCGCCCCGCGTCAGCGCGCGGACCAGCCGGCGATCCTCGTAGCGCAACGAACAGGACAGGCCGTCGATCTTCGGTTCGGCGGTCAGCGCGACGGCTTCGTCGTCGGACAGGCGCAGGAAGCGGCGGATGCTGGCGACGAATTCCGCCACGTCGTCATCGGCAAAGGCGTTGTTGAGGCTGAGCATCGGCCGGGCATGGGCGACCTTCGCCAGATGGCCCGAGGGCGCACTGCCGACGCGCAGCGAGGGGGAGTCGGTGCGGACCAGATCGGGAAACGCCGCCTCGACCGCGCGATTGCGGCGGACCAGCGCGTCATACTCGGCGTCGCTCATCTCCGGCGCGTCGTCGCCATGATAGGCGGTGTCGGCCCGGGCGATGCGGTCGGCCAGGTCCGCCAGTTCGGCGCGGGCTTCGTCTTGCGTGGGCGGCAGGGGCTGCGTGGTCATGGGGGCAGCGCTACCGGGGGCGGCGCGCCCGATCAAGCGTCACTCCCCCGCGTCGCGTGCCGTGCTGCGGCGGATGGTGACGCGGCGTTCGACGACGATGGGATGTTCGAAATGCAGCCCGGCACGCCCGTCCTCGGCCCAGCGCAGCGTCGCCGCCGTCCACTGGCCGCCGCCGGTGTCGATGCGCAGCGTCTTGCCGATCGCTGATTCGTCGAAATCGACCAGATCGATCAGCGCGCCATTGGCCGACAGGTCGCGGATGCGGGCCGAACGACGGGTGCCATCCACCTCCAGCGTGGTTGAGCGCAGCATCCGCGTGCGCGGCGACCGCGGTGCCTTGGGCCCCCGCGGGGTCAGCGCGCCGCCCTCCGCCAGCAGCCGTGCGGCGGTGGCGGCATTGTCGAGCGGCTGGCCATAGACGAACCCCTGCACGTCGTTGCAGCCCAGTTCGCGCAGCGCGGTCAGTTCGTCGTGATATTCCACGCCCTTGGCCGTGATGTCGATGCCCAGCATCTCGGCCATCGTCGTGATCGCGCGGACGACGGCGGCGTTGCGCCCTTCGGGATCGCTGACGCCGCGGACGAACGACCGGTCGATCTTGATCCGGTCGAACGGCACGCGGCGCAGGCACGACATCGACCCCTGGCCCGCGCCGAAATCGTTGAGCGCGATCCGTACGCCGATGCCGTGCAGCGCGGCGAAGGTGCCGATCGCGGCACGCATGTCGCGCAGCACGCTGTCTTCGTCGAGGTCCAGTTCCAGCCGTTCGGGCGGCAGGCTCGATCGGGCGACGGCGTTGGCGATGATCGCGGGCAGCGCCGGGTTGGTGAACTGGGTGCCCGACAGGTTGACCGACAGCCGCGCGGTGCCGGGCCAGGTGGCGGCGTCGTGGCAGGCGGTGCGCAACACCCATTCGCCGATCGATTCGATCAGCTTGCATTCCTCCGCCACGCCCAGAAACTCGGCGGGCAGCAGGGTGCCGCGCGTCGGATGCTGCCAGCGCAGCAGCGCTTCGAACCCGGTGATCCGGCCATCGTCCAGCGCCACGACCGGCTGGTACACGATCCGCATCTGGTCGCGCGCCAGCGCGACGCGCAGGTCGTCCTCCATCTGCCGCCGCGACCGCGCACCGTCGAGCATCGCGTCGTTGAAGAAGCGCGCGACGCCGCGCCCGGCATCCTTGGCGGCATAGAGGGCAAGGTCGGCATGGCTGACCAGCGCGTCGGGGGTGGTGCCATGGTCGGGCGAGACGGCGATGCCGACCGAACAGCCGATCGATACCGCCGCACCGTTCAGGAAATAGGGCTGCGAGAGCGCGACGATGATCGCCTGTGCCAGCGTCGCCATTTCCGCGCGGTTGCCGATCCGCGGCAGGATGACCTTGAATTCGTCGCCGCCCAGCCGGCCGACCAGCCCGGCATCGCCGACGGTGCGCAGCAGCCGCTGCGCCACCTGTTTCAGCAGCGCGTCGCCGACCGGATGGCCCATCGTATCGTTGACCGCCTTGAACCGGTCGAGGTCGAGCAGGAACAGCGCGATGCCGTCATAGCCCGGCTGGGCCAGCGTCTGTTCGAGCGACATCCGCATCCGTTGCCGGTTGGCAAGGCCGGTCAGGCTGTCGAACAGCGCGAGGCGGGTGATCGCCGCGTCCGACTGGCGGACGGCGGCCATGTCGGTGCCGGTGCCGACGAATCCTTCGAACCGGCCATAAGGGTCGGTGAACGGGCTGCCCGATACGGTCCAGCTGCCCCCGCCATGCCCCGCCGCCGCCGCCGGGCTGACGGCATAGTTGGTGAAGGCGGTACGCGCCGAGAGGTGAAAGGCGATGGTGCGTTCGGCATCGCCCTGCGCCGATTCGTCGCCGGCGATGCGCAGCACGTCGATCAGCGGCCGACCGACCGGATCGATGCCGGCGGCGGCGAACACCGCGACGATCTTTTCGCTCAGATACGCGATCCGGCCGTTGCGATCGGTCTGCCAGAACCAGTTGGGGCTGTGATCCTCCGCTTCGCGGATCAGGCGCAGCGTACGGTCGGACGGCGCGCGTACGCTATCGTCGGTCCCCTGGACCAACGACCGCAGTGCCGCCTTCAAACCACCGCTCGTCAATGCGCTTCCCCCGCGTGATGCGTGGCAAGGATAGCGTCACAGAAGTGAACGAATTCTTTGCGTGGGCGCACGATCACCCTGTAGGGCGGGAAAGATTTTCGACAGACATGGACCCCATGATGACCGTCACCATCACCGAAGCCGACCTGATCGACAGCGTGGCCGACGCGCTCCAGTTCATCAGCTACTATCACCCGATGGACTATATCCGCGCGCTGGGCGAAGCCTATGCCGCCGAGACCAGCCCGGCGGCCAAGGATGCGATCGCGCAGATCCTGACCAACAGCCGGATGTGCGCCGAGGGGCATCGCCCGATCTGCCAGGATACCGGCATCGTCACCGTGTTCGTGAAATGGGGCCAGAATTGCCGCCTCGACAGCGACCGGTCGCTGCAGGAGGTCGTCGATGAAGGCGTCCGCCGCGCGTACCTGCACCCCGAAAACAAGCTGCGCGCGTCGATCCTCGCCGATCCGGCGTTCACGCGGCGCAATACCAAGGACAATACGCCGTCGGTGCTGCACGTCGAAATGGTGCCGGGCGACACGGTATCGGTCGACGTCGCGGCCAAGGGTGGCGGCTCGGAAAACAAGTCCAAGTTCAAGATGATGAACCCCAGCGATTCGATCGTCGACTGGGTGCTGGAGATGATCCCGCAGATGGGCGCCGGCTGGTGCCCGCCGGGCATGATCGGCATCGGCATCGGCGGTACGGCGGAAAAGGCGATGCTGCTGGCCAAGGAATCGCTGATGGCGCCGATCGACATGGGCCAGTTGAAGGCGCGCGGGGCGCAGAGCGATATCGAGGCGCTGCGCATCGAGCTGATGGACAAGGTGAATGCGCTGGGCATCGGTGCGCAGGGGCTGGGTGGCCTCTCGACCGTGCTCGACGTCAAGATCCTCGACTGGCCGACCCATGCCGCGTCGAAGCCGGTGGCGATGATCCCCAATTGCGCCGCGACCCGCCACGCGCATTTCACGCTGGACGGCAGCGGCCCGGCCTATCTGGAACAGCCGAACCTCGCCGACTGGCCCGACGTCAACTGGACGCCGGACAAGGCGGCGATCCGCGTCGACCTCGACAACCTTACCCCCGAAGTGGTCGCGACGTGGAAGCATGGCGACCGGCTGTTGCTGAACGGCAAGATGCTGACCGGCCGTGACGCCGCGCACAAGCGGATCGCCGACATGCTGGCCAAGGGCGAGGAGCTGCCCGTCGATTTCCGCGGCCGCGTGATCTATTATGTCGGGCCGGTCGATCCGGTGGGTGAGGAAGTGGTCGGCCCGGCCGGCCCCACCACCGCCACCCGCATGGACAAGTTCACTCGCATGATGCTCGACCAGGGGCTGCTGGCGATGGTCGGCAAGGCGGAGCGCGGCGCGGATGCGACCAAGGCGATCGCCGAGCGGAAATCGGCCTATCTGATGGCGGTCGGCGGTGCGGCGTACCTCGTCGCGCGGGCGATCAAGGGGTCGAAGGTCGTCGGGTTCGAGGACCTCGGCATGGAAGCGATCTACGAGTTCGAAGTGCAGGATTTCCCCGTCACGGTCGCGGTGGATAGCGAGGGGCAGAATGTCCACCACCTCGCGCCGCTGGTGTGGCGGGAGAAGATCGCGAAGGAGCGGTTGCTCGAAGGGGCGTGACACGCGCTTGAGGGGGCGGGTGACGCTCCCTTTCGTCATTCCCGCGAAGGCGGGAATCCATTGACGCCGACGTTGCGGATAGAAGCGCGAGCGTTGCGTGTATGGGTTCCCGCCTGCGCGGGAACGACGACGGAGGTGGGGCGGCCGCTCCCCCTCACGTCACCCCGGACTTGATCCGGGGTCCCGCTGCTTCTCCCGGCGGCGGTGAGAAGCGGGACCCCGGGTCAGGCCCGGGGTGACGGGCAGGGCGGTTATTCCGTGTCCGCCGACAGCGCCTCAATGAACCGCTTGCGCCACCAGATCACATCCTCATCGACGATATTCTCGATCATCGCCTGCCAGCGGTCGATCCGCTCGGCGCGCGGCATCCTGAGCGCCTTGTCGATGCCGTCGGCGATATCCTCCGCGCTGTACGGGTTCACCATCAGCGCACCGACCGACAGTTGCTGCGCTGCGCCGGCAAAGCGCGACAGGATCAGGGCGCCCGGGTCGCGCGGGTCCTGTGCCGCGACATATTCCTTCGCCACCAGGTTCATGCCGTCCCGCAAAGGAGTCACCAACCCGATGCGCGCCGCGCGATAGATGCCGGCCAGCACCTCGCGCGGATAGCCCTTGTTCACATAGCGGATCGGCACCCAGTCGGTATCGGCATAGGCACCGTTGATCCGCCCCGACATCTGTTCCAGCGTGTTGCGGATGTCGCGATACGTCTGCACCGCAGAGCGCGACGGCGGCGCGATCTGGAGCAGATAGACCAAGGCCCGTCGGTCGGGATGGTTCTGCAGGAAGCGTTCGTATCCGGAGAACCGCTCGGGCAGCCCCTTCGAATAATCCAGCCGGTCGACGCCGACGATCAGGCTGCGCCCGACCGCGCTTTCTAGCTGGTTGAGCTGCGCCGCGCGCGCGACCGGCCCGGCGGCCCCGGCGATGAAGTCCTTCGCCTCGATCCCGATCGGGCAGCTGATCGCGCAGATGGTGCGCCCGCCGACGGTGACGTTGTTGCCGTCGACCGTGCCGTCCATCTCCTCCTTCACATAGTTGAAGAAGCTGTCGAGCCACTCCTCGTTCTGGAACCCCACCACGTCATAGGCGAACAGCGCCTCGACCAGCCGGCGATGGTCGGGCAGCGCGGTCAGCAGCCGGCGCGGCGGCCACGGGATATGCAGGAAGAACCCCATGCGGTTGGTCACGCCCTGCTGGCGCAGCACCCAGCCCAGCGGGATCATGTGATAGTCGTGGACCCACACCAGGTCGTCGGGTTCGATATGCGGGCCGATGCGTTCGCCGAACACGCGGTTGACCCGTTCATAGCCGCCCTGGAAATCGCGTTCGAACTCGGTCAGGTCCAATCGGTAGTGGAACAGCGGCCACAGCGTCCGGTTGGCATAGCCGTCATAATATTCCTCGACGTCTTGCTCCGAGAGATCCATCACGGCGCTGGTGACGCCGCCATAGGTCTGGAACCGCAGCTCGCGATTATCGCTGGTCTCGCCCGACCAGCCGAACCAGATACCGTCCTCTTCGGCCAATGCGGCGTTCAGCGCGACGGCCAGCCCGCCCTGCGCCCCGCCGCCGGTGCCAGGCTGGGGAGCCTGCACCCGGTTCGAGATGACGATCAATCGGCTCATCGTACTACATTCCATGACTTGCTGAGCAGGACGGCGGAATTGATCATGCCGACCAGTGAGTAGGTTTGCGGGTAGTTACCCCATAATTCCCCGGTTTCGGGGTCGATATCCTCGGACAGCAGCCCGGCGGGCGTGCAGCGCGACAGCATCTCCTCCAGCAGCTCGCGCGCATCGTCGTCGCGGCCGGTCGCGTGCAGCGCCTCGATCAGCCAGAAGGTGCAGACGTTGAACGCCGTTTCGGGCAGGCCGAAATCGTCGGCGATCGCATAGCGCAGCATGTGGCTGCCGCGGCGCAGCCCCTTTTCCACCGCCTCCAGCGTGCCGAGGAAGCGCGGGTCGCTGGGTTCGAGGAAGCGCAGGTCGAGCAGCTGGATCAGGCTGGCGTCGAGGTCGTCGCCGCCGAACGTCGCCGACATGCGGTTCGTCTCCGGCCGCCATGCCTCGCGCTCGATCTTGGTGCGCATCGCGGTCGCCCGGTCGCGCCAGAAGGTTTCCCGCTCGGTCAGCCCCAGCGTGCCCGCGACATTGGCGAGCCGATCGCACGCCGCCCAGCACATCGCCGCGCTATAGGTGTGGACATGGCTCTTGGTGCGCAGTTCCCACAGGCCCGCGTCGGGCTTGTCATAGGCTTCCCAGGCGCGCTCGCCGATCGGCTCCAGCGCCTCGAAATCGGCCTGCTTGCCGACGCGGAACAGCCGCTGGTCGAAGAACCCTTGCGCGTTCGACAGGATGATCTGGCCATAGGCGTCGTGCTGGATTTGCTCATACGCCTGGTTGCCGACGCGTACCGGCCCCATGCCGCGATAGCCGTCCAACCCTTCGGCCTCGCGCTCGACCAGCGTCGCCTCGCCACCGACGCCATAGAGCGGCTGGATTTGCCCGTCGGCGGCATTGTCGACGATGTTGCGGAGATATTCGAGATACCCCTCCAGCACGTCGAGCGCGCCCAGCCGGTTGAGCGCCTGCACCGTATAATAGGCGTCGCGAATCCAGCAGTAGCGATAGTCCCAGTTGCGCCCCGAATGGGCGTGCTCGGGTATCGATGTGGTCAGCGCGGCGACGATCGCGCCGGTTTCCTCATGCTGGCACAGCTTCAGCGTGATCGCACTGCGGATCACCGCCTGCTGCCATTCGACCGGCGTGGCGAGGCCGCGGACCCAGTGGCGCCATTCGTCGATCGTGTTCTTCAGCATCCGCTCGACCGAGGCAGGCAGCTCGTCCGAAAAGCTCTCGTCCGGCCCCAGGAAGAAATGCAGCGTGCGCTCGACACGGAACAGGCGTTCGTCCTCGATCCAGCCGACCGGCGCGCTGGTCGACAGGCGGATCGCCTCCTGGTCGAGCAGGTAGCGGATGTGGTTCGACCCGCGCGTGCGCTCGGCCGGTGCGCTGCCCCAGTCGACCGACGGGCGCAGGCGGACGCGGATGCGGGGGCTTCCGGCCAGCGGCCGCACGATCCGGCAGAAGGCGACCGGGCGATACATCCGGTCGTGCCGTTTGAAGCGCGGGCAGAAGTCGATCACCTCGATCGCATTGCCCGCGGCATCGGTGTGGCGCGTTACCAGCACCGGCGTATTGCGGATATAGGTCTGCTCGGTCTCGACACAGCCGTCGAGGTCGATCTCCCAGAAGCCGAACGCCCCGTCCGACGCCCGCCGCCGATCGTCGAGCAGCGACGAAAAGGCCGGATCGCCATCGACGCGCGGCAGGCAGCCCCACACGAAGCGTCCGTTGCGGTCGACCAGCGCCGACACCTGGCAATTGCCGATCGGCCAGAGGTCCATCGTCGCGGTCATGCGTTTGTCTCCAGCCAGTCGAGGAATGCGGCCACATCGTCCAGCCGGTATGCAGCGGCGGTATCGCGCATCGGGCCGATCAATATGCCCGCGCCGCCATGATGCGCGGCGACCACCATGCCCGGCTCGTCGGTCAGGTCGTCACCGACGAAGATCGGATCGTGCCCGGCGAAGGGCGCGCCTTCGCACAGCGTCGCGATCGCGGTGCCCTTGTCATGGCCCGCCATGCGCAGTTCGATCATCATCTTGCCCGCCTGTGCCGTCAGCCCGTCACGCTGGGCAAAGGCATCGACCAGCGCATGCGCCTCCTGTTCGACCTCCGGCGCGCCGCGATAATGGATCGCGACGCCCAAGGTCTTGATCTCGATCACGATCCGGGGATCGTCGCCGAACCGGTCGGTAAAGGCGCGCTCGGCGGCGGTCAGGCTGGCGGGACGGTCGGGCAGGAGGGTGTTGCCGCCGGCGGGGCGGATTTCCGCGCCATGGCTGCCGACGACGGCGAAGTCGCGGATCGTATCGCCGAGGAAGCCGTCGATCTGTTCGATCGACCGCCCGCTGACGATCGCGACCCGCCCGTCCAGCCGGGCGGGCAGGCGGGCGAGCAGCGCATGGAGCGCCGGGTCGACGCTCACCGCATCGGGCTTGTCGGCCAGCTCGACGAGCGTGCCGTCGAAATCGAGGAACAGGCCGGCATCATCGAGCAGGCCGGCGGGCGGAGGGGGGAGGTCCTGGTACGGCATCGTGCCGATGAACGCGGGGTCGGGCGAAATCGTTTCGCAGGTGCGGTGTATTTTGACGAGGAGGCGCTTCGAAGCGCATCCTCGTCACCCCGGGCTTGACCAACCGTGAGAGGTCGAAGGGGAACGGCCCGCCCCACTCGTCACCCCGGGCTTGACCCGGGGTCCCGCTTCTTCTTCTCTCGGACGATGGCGAAGGAAAGGCAAGGCGGCTGGGTGTACATCATGGCCGACCGCTATCGTGGCGCGACTTACGTCGGAGTGACGACCGACCTCGCCACCCGCATCCACCAGCACCGTACCGGCAGCGGCTCCGTCCACTGTACCAAATACAACCTCGACCGCCTCGTATGGGCCGAACGCGGCGACGACATCCTCGCCTGCATCGCCCACGAAAAGCGCATGAAACGCTGGCACCGCGACTGGAAGTTCGACCTGATCGAACGCACCAACCCCGACTGGCGTGATCTCTCCGCAACGATCATCGGCTGAAGAAGCGGGACCCCGGGTCAAGCCCGGGGTGACGTACTGCTTGGGGTAACCGGGGGGTGGCGAACGCTGCCCACACCCTTTATGCACGCGGGCATGACAGCCCGGATCATCGACGGAAAAGCCTTCGCCGCGACCTTGCGCGCGCGTGTCGCCACCCATGCCGCGACCTTTGCGGCCGAAGCCGGCCGCCCGGCCGGCCTCGCCGTCGTGCTGGTCGGCGAGGATGCGGCCTCCGCCGTCTATGTCCGCTCGAAGGGGAAGGCGACGCGCGAGGCCGGCATGGCCAGCTTCGAACATCGCCTGCCTGCCGACGTGTCGCAGGACGATCTGATCGCGCTGGTCGAACAGCTGAACGCTGACCCCGCGGTCGACGGCATCCTCGTCCAATTGCCGCTGCCGAAGCACCTCGACACCGATGCGGTGCTGCTGACGATCGATCCGGACAAGGATGTCGACGGCTTCCACCCGGTCAATGCCGGACGGCTGGCGACCGGGCTGCCCGGCATGGTGCCGTGCACGCCCTATGGCTGCCTGTTGCTGCTGCGGGGCGAACTGGGCGACCTGTCGGGCATGGATGCGGTCGTCGTCGGCCGCTCGAACATCGTCGGCAAGCCAATGGCGGCGCTGCTGACCGCCGAGAGCTGCACCGTCACCATCGCCCATTCGCGCACCCGCGATCTCGCCGATCATGTGCGCCGCGCCGATATCGTGGTGGCGGCGGTGGGGCGCGCGAATTTCGTCCCCGGCGACTGGATCAAGCCCGGCGCGACCGTGATCGATGTCGGCATCAACCGCACCGATGGGGGCCTTGTCGGCGATCTCGACTTTGCGTCGGCGTCGCAGGTCGCCGGCGCGATCACGCCGGTCCCCGGTGGCGTCGGGCCGATGACCATCGCCTGCCTGCTGCGCAACACGCTGGTCGCGGCGCACCGGCGTGTGGGGCTGGCGTTCGACGACAAGACGCTATGATCGAGCTGTTCGTCTCGTCGCTCATCACCTTCTTCGTGGTGATCGATCCGCCCGGCTGCGCGCCGATCTATGCCGGCCTGACCACCGGCGCGTCCAACCTGCAGCGCCGGGCGATGGCGATCCGCGCGGTCGGCATCGCCGCCGCGATCCTCGTCGTGTTCGCCCTGTTCGGACAGGCGCTGCTGAAGGCGCTGGGCATCAGCCTCGACAGCTTCCGCATCGCCGGTGGCATCATGCTGTTCCTGATCGCGCTGGAAATGGTGTTCGAAAAGCGCACCCAGCGCCGCGAGGACCGCGCGCAGAAGATCATCGAGACCCACACCGAGATGCATGAGGTGGAGGATGTCTCCACCTTCCCCATGGCGATGCCGATGATCGCCGGGCCGGGGTCGATCGCGTCGGTCATGCTGTTGATGAGCCAGGTCGGCGACTGGACCGCGCGGGCGGTCGTGCTCGGCGCGCTGGCCACCATCCTCGCGCTGACGCTGGTGGCGCTATTGGCGGCCGGGCCGCTGATGAAGCTGCTGGGCGCCCGGATCGAGGCGGTCATCACCCGCCTGCTGGGCGTATTGCTGGCGGCACTGGCGGCGCAGTTCGTTATCGACGGGGTGCGGGCGAGTTTTCTGTAAGGCAGCTACGGGGCCGGGGCGTCCTCGTTCTATCCGGCAGGTTCGCTGCCGATCGGCGTGCCTTGCGCAGGGAAATGTCTCTGATCTGTTGCCGATTAGTTACAGTCGTTATCAAAATTTCCTTATCCTTCTGCGCGTATTTACTTTTTCGGCGTCTGGGTACGTAATCGCCTTCGGAAACGATGCGCCGTAGCGGCGTGTCATTTGCTGTAAGCACTTGCAAAAGTGCAATAAAAGGGCGTTACCATATGATTTCGACGATGATGCGTGCGGTATTGCGGAACGGAGCGGCCGTTTCGGCCGTGGCGATCGGCATGATGGCCGTACCGGCGGCCGCCCAGGACACCGCCGTCCCCTCGACCACCACGACCACCGCCCAGAACGATGACGAGACGATCGTCGTCACCGGTTCGCTGCTGCGTCGCGCCGACAAGGAAACGCCGTCGCCGGTGACCGTCGTGACGACCGAGAGCCTCGATCGCCGCGGTCTCGCCACGATCCAGGACGGCCTGCAGACGCTGTCGTCGAACAATGGTCCTGCGCTGACCAACTCGTTCACCGCCAACGGCGCGTTTGCCGGCGGTGCGTCGGCCGTGTCGCTGCGCGGCCTGTCGTCGAACTCGACGCTGGTGCTGTTCGACGGCCTGCGCGGTGCCTATTACCCGCTCGCCGATGACGGCACGCGCAACTTCGTCGATCTGAACACCATCCCCGACGACATCGTGCAGGAAGTCCAGGTCCTGCGCGACGGCGCATCGTCGCTCTACGGCGCGGACGCGGTTGCGGGCGTCGTCAACATCATCACCAAGAAGCAGTTCAAGGGCGTCGGCGGCCGTGCGGAAGCCGGCATTTCCGAACGTGGCGACGCCAGCCAGTATCGTCTCTCGCTGACCGCCGGCACCGGCGATATCGCGGAAAACGGCTTCAACATCTACGGCAGCGGCTTCTACTACCGCTCGGAAGCGCTGCGCGCTGCCAACCGTCGCTATCCGTACAACACCGACGATCTGCGTCAGGTGTGCTATGAGGGGAATTGCGGCGCGAACGGCGTCCTGAACGGCACCGAAGCCGACGGCAACACCGGCGGGTTTGAAATCACCACCCCGTTTGCGGTGCGTCCGCGCAACGCGCTGACCGGTGCCGCAGTCACGGGCCTGTCGAGCCGCTACCAGTATCTCAACGGCTGCCAGGGCCTGCCGACCGCCCAGCTGAGCGCTGCCGAACTGGCACTGCCGCAGAATGCCGCCGCTCCGGCGAACGGCGTCGTCTGCCAGGAAGACATCACGCAGCTGTACGGCAACATCGCCCCGCGTATCGAACGCTTCGGCGGTTCGGCCCGCGCCACCGCCCGCATCGGCGACAATGGCGAAGCGTACGGCGAATTCAACTTCCTGCAGACCAACACCTTCTACCAGGGTCTGCCCGCCACGATCCGCGGCAACGCGCCGGCCGGCTTCTACTTCCCGCGCTATAGCACGTCGGCGAACATTGCCGCTTATGGCAACAACACGATCCTGCAGCTCCCGGTCTACATCTGCGCATCAGGCGTGAACTGCGCGACGGCAGCCGATCGTCAGCTGAACCCGAACAACCCGTATGCGGCCCAGGGCAACACGGCGGCGATCATCGGGCGCATCCCGAACCTGCGCGAGCAGAACGAGACCCGTACCCGCGCCTATCGTGCGGCGATCGGCGTCACCGGCGACATCACCGACAAGGTGAGCTACAATGTCGGCGCGACGGCGATGCACATCGACCTGCAGACCCGTGCGAACGGCTATGTCCGCATTCAGAACCTGCTGAACGCGGTCAACACCGGCAGCTACAACTTCATCAACCCGCTGGCGAACAGCCAGACGGTGCTGGACCAGCTCGCGCCGGAAAACGTCAACAACGCGACCTCGGACCTGTATCAGGCACAGGCCAGCGTCCAGACGTCGCTGTTCGACCTGCCTGGCGGCCCGCTCGCCATCGGTGTCGGCACCGCGATCCGCTACGAAGCGGTCGATGCGCCCAGCGCCAACAGCGACATCAACGGCCCGACCCAGCGGTATTTCCGCCTGAACGGCTTCGCGGCCAAGGGTAACCGCACCGTCTATTCGGCCTATGCCGAACTCGAAGCACCGATCGTCGATCAGTTCCTGATCAACGCGTCGGGCCGGTACGACAAGTATTCGAGCGGCCAGGACAATTTCTCGCCGAAGGTCGGCGCGAAGTTCACCCCGTTCCGTCAGCTCGTGATCCGCGGTACCTGGTCGAAGGGCTTCCGTATCCCGTCGTTCGGCGAGGCCAATGCGACCTTCCCGACCACCGGCTATGTCAACGCGACGCAGGGTGTCTACAACGACGCGTTCCTGTCGCAATATGGCTGCTCGCTGGCGACCTATACCCGTTGCCCGTCGTACATCTCGGCGGCGACCTATGGTCAGACCAGCATCTCGAACCCGGACCTGAAGGCAGAGAAGTCGCGCAGCTACACTGCCGGCATCCTGTTCGAACCGATCCGCAACGTGTCGTTCACGGTCGATTATTATAACATCAAGAAGACCGACGCGATCACGACCGCGAACAACGCTCCGGCCATTGCCGCCTATTATGCGGGTCAGGCGATCCCGGCCGGCTACACGGTCATCCCGGACGCGGTGGACATCAACAACCCGAACGCCCGTCCGCGTATCGCGTTCGTGCAGTCGCCGTTCATCAACGCCAACACGATCAAGTCGGAAGGCATCGATTTCGGGATCAATGCCAGCCATCGCTTCAACGACAACCTGAGGATCTCGAGCAACCTCGAAGCCAGCTACATTCTCGAGCTGAGCACGACGTTCCCGGATGGTTCGAAGGAGCGGTACGAAGGCACGCTCGGCAACTACAACCTGACCGCCGGTTCGGGCACCCCGCAGTGGCGCGGTACCTGGTTGAACACTGTCGAGTTCCGCGACGTGCTGGTCAGCGCGACCGTCAACTATTTCGACGGTTACGACCTGTCGGCCGAGGACCAGACTGGTCCGGGCACCGCGGGCGATTGCGGCCTGTCGGATGGCACCATCCCCTGCAAGGTGAAGGATTACATCACCGTCGACCTGAACACCTCGTTCAAGGTCAACGACCGCTTCACCTTCTACGTGAACGCCATCAACATGTTCGACCGGCTGCCGCCGCTCGACAACGTCACCTACGGCGCGCACCTCTACAACCCGGTGCAGGGTGGCCTCGGCATCCTTGGCCGCTACTTCCGCGCGGGCGTGAAGGTCGGCCTCTAACCATCGGCCTTGCTGAAACGAAACTAGGGGCGGCTCCATCCGGAGCCGCCCCTTTTTTTGTGTCGTCAAACGGCAGGTCGATCGCGGGGAGGGTGCTGCAATGCATCCGACACCAGGCCGCCGATGATGCTTCACGACTATTGCCGGACAATTGACCGACTAGTTTCCGTTATACTGATATACATGAGTATGGCTGTAATACAGGCTATCCGTACATATCGATAAACAAGTATATGGGCCGACTATTATCCCATTATAATATAACTATATCGAAAAAAAACGAGATAACTCAATTATTTGATTTTCTTGGCAGTCATTTAGGTGTCTTGGTGGTGACTGTTACTAAAATGACACGTGCTTTTTGTTTTCCAAATCACGATACTTTAAGGGAATTGCTTCCAAATATTTGCCGCCCTTAGTTTCGTCATGTTGCACCGTCGTTACGGTGCAGCGGGGAAAACAAGGGGCCAATATGAAATTGAACGCACGCAGCGCTCTGCTGGCATCGACGTTGTTGTTCGGTATGGCGACGCCCGCAATGGCGCAGGTTGCGCAGGGTGCCGCTGATCCGTCGACCGACGACTCCGCGCAGGAAATCACCGTCACCGGTTCGCGCATCGCCCGTCCCGATCTCGACGCGCCCAGCCCGGTCACGACCGTCACTGCCGAACAGTTCAACCTGACCGGCACCGTCACCGTCGAAACGCTGCTGAACGAACTGCCCCAGCTGATTCCGGGCAATACCGCCGTCTCGAACAATCAGGGTGGCGAGAGCTTCTCGACCCTTGATCTGCGTGGCCTCGGCCCGCAGCGCACGCTGATCCTGATCGATGGCGAGCGCGTGCCGCCGTCGTCGGTGTCGGGCGTGGTCGATATCGGCACTATCCCGACCGGCCTGATCGAGCGCGTCGATGTCGTGACCGGCGGTGCGTCGGCGGTGTACGGTTCGGACGCCATCGCGGGCGTCGTCAACTTCGTGCTGAAGGACCGCTACGAAGGCGCGGAAATCACCTCGCAATACAGCATCAACGAGCAGGGTGACGGTGCCAAGTTCAATATTCAGGGCCTGATCGGCGGCAACTTCAATGACGATCGTGGCAATCTGACGCTGTTTGGCAGCTATTATACCCGTGAGGCTATCGGCCAGGGTGACCGTCGTCTGACAGCGCCTGCATCGGTGCTGATCTATAACGACGCTGGTACGGAAACCGAAGCCGACGACCGTATTCGCGTCGGGAATTTGCTCGAACCGATCTCGGCTGCGAGCAACGATTATCTGTACGCTTCCGGCGGGTCGGGTACGCCGCCTTGGGGGCAGGTTTCGAACAACGCTGCCAATCCGTTCCGTAACCTGGCCACCCTGCTGCCCGGCACCTTCGCGGCCGCGAACACCGACTGTAATGCCGCGACGGCAGGCGTGGCGGTCAACTCTGGCACGCTGTCATTCAATAATAACGGCCAGCTCAGCCCTTATTTCGGCAGCGGCCTGTGCGCCTATGCCGACCGCGCGTCGGGTTCCAGCCGCTATAACTTCAATCCCGCCAATTTGCTGCAGACGCCGTACGAACGGCTATTGCTGACCGCGACCGGCCGGTACCAAATCACGGACAATATCCGTCTGAAGGTCTTGGCAAACTATGTCGACACGTCGCAGACGGTGAACCTGGCGCCGACGCCGGCGACCGGCATCAGCGTACCGTATAACAGCCCGTTGCTGCCGGCCGACCTGCGCGCCGCGCTTGCCAGCCGTCCGAACCCGACTGCGCCGTTCACCTATGCCCGCCGCTTCAGCGAAACCGGCCCCCGCGTCGGCATCTACGATTCGAAGACCTTCGTCATTCGCGGGACGCTTTCGGGCAAGATCAACGATGACTGGAACTGGGACGCGACGCTCAGCTACGGCAAGGTCGATGCGCTGGCGACATCGCTCGGCAACATCAACCGTACGGCGGTGGCACAGGGCCTGAACGGTTGCCCGGTCGGTTCGCTGCCGGGCTGCGTGCCGGTCAACATCTTCGGCGCCAATACGCTGACCCCCGCGATGCTGTCGTTCGTCCGCATCGATACTAAGGAAGCGCGCGACTTCGAACAGGTCCGCGTGGCCGCCAACGTGTCGGGTTCGCTGTTCAAGCTGCCCTATGGCGACGTGCAGATCGCGCTGGGCGGTGAAATCCGTACCGATCGCGGCACGGTGACGGTCGACGATGCACAGCGGACCGGCAACATCTACGGCTTCAACGCCGTGCAGAGCCAGAACGGCACGATCAACGTGAAGGAAGGCTACGGCGAAATCCGTATCCCACTGCTCGCCGAAATCCCCTTCTTCCACGATCTGTCGGTCGAAGCGGGTGCGCGCTATTCGGACTATTCGACCATCGGCACGCTGTTCAACTGGAAGGCCGGCGCGCAGTGGGCACCGATCAGCTGGATGCGGTTCCGCGGCATCTATAACAAGGCGGCCCGTGCCCCCGCGATCGTCGAGCTGTTCCAGAATGGCGACCAGGGCTTCCCGAGCTATGTCGACCCCTGCAACGCGGTCGGCCGCACGGCGCAGGCGCTGGCGATCTGCACTGCGCAGACCCCGGCGTTCGCCGCAGCGGGTGGCTATACCGGCTTCACCCAGAACAACAGCCAGGTCGAGGCGTTCGCGTTCGGTAACCCGAACATTTCGGAAGAGCGCGCCGAAACCTACACCCTGGGCACGGTGCTGACCCCGAAGGTAGGGTTCGGTACGTTGTCGCTGACCGTCGACTATTATGACATCAAGATCGAGAACCTGATCACCACGCTCGGTGCCGGGTACTTCATCACGCAGTGCTACGTTCAGAACGTATCGTCGGCGTGCGATCGCATCCGTCGTAACACCGGCACCGGTCAGATCGACGCGATCAATACCGCGACGGGCAACCAGGGTACGCTGACCACCAGCGGGATCGATGCCGGGCTCAACCTGGTCCTTCCGTTCGACCAATTCGGGCTGAACGGTCGTCTGCGCCTGCAGGAAGTCTTCACCTGGGTGCGCAGCTTCAAGTCGGACGGGACGGAATTCTCCGGCCGGTCGACCGGCGGCAACGGCGGCGCACGTCCGGCGTACAAGTCGACGCTGACGGCGGGCTACGACCTCGACCAGCTGACCATTCAGGGCCGGTGGAACTTCGTGTCGCGCGTTACCGAAGACTTCGGCTTGCCGGTCAACCCGGTCACGCCGACGCTCAGCTACTATGACCTGCAGATCCGTCAGGGGATCACCGACAAGTTCGACCTGACGTTCATCGTCAACAACGTGCTTGGCGCAAAGGCGAAGCGTACGCCGAACGGCTACTTCGATCAGGGCGGTGTCGACACCACCTGGTATGCGCCGATCATCTTCGGTCGGTCGTACACCGTTTCGGCCCGCGCCCGCTTCTAAGCGACGCGGTACTACCGGACGAAATGGGCGGCGGGGGAGCGATCCCCCGCCGCCTTTTCGTTTACGCGACCGTCAGCTCCAGTCGCCCGTCGCCCTCATCGACCCGGACGGTCGAACCGTCGCGGACTTCGCCGCGCAGGATCAGGTCGGCGAGCGGGTCCTGCAGATAGCGCTGGACCGCGCGCTTCAGTGGCCGCGCGCCGTATACCGGGTCGTATCCGACGCGCCCCAGCCACGCCCGCGCGGCGTCGGTCATCTCGACCTTCACCTTGCGGTCGGCCAGCAGGCGGCCGACGCGACCGACCTGGATGTCGACGATCGGGGCCATGTGGTCCGCCGCCAGCCGGTGGAACAGGATGATCTCGTCCAGCCGGTTGAGGAATTCGGGCCGGAAATGCGCCCGCACCACGTCCATCACCTGCGGCTCGACCTCCTCGACGGGCTGTCCGTCGGCAAGGTTGGTCAGATATTGCGACCCGAGATTCGAGGTCAGGATGATGATCGTGTTCGAGAAATCGACCGTTCGCCCCTGTCCATCGGTCAGGCGGCCGTCGTCCAGCACTTGCAGCAGGATGTTGAACACATCGCCATGCGCCTTCTCAACCTCATCGAACAGCACGACCTGATAGGGGCGGCGGCGGACGGCTTCGGTCAGCACGCCGCCTTCCTCATAACCGACATAGCCCGGAGGGGCACCGATCAGCCGCGCGACCGCATGCTTTTCCATGAACTCGCTCATGTCGATCCGCACCATCGCGTTCGGATCATCGAACAGGAACTCGGCCAGCGACTTGGTCAGCTCGGTCTTGCCCACGCCCGTCGGCCCGAGGAACAGGAACGACCCCAGCGGCCGGTTCGGGTCCTGCAAGCCGGCGCGCGAACGGCGCACCGCAGTGGCGACGGCGCGCACGGCATCGGCCTGCCCGATCACCCGCTTGCCCAGCGCCTCTTCCATCGCCAGCAGCTTCTCGCGCTCGCCCTCCAGCATCCGGTCGACCGGGATGCCGGTCCAGCGGCTGACGACACCGGCGATATCGTCGGCGGTCACTTCCTCGCGCAGCATCGCGCCCGCCGATGCGCCCGCCGCCTCGGCCAACTGCTTCTCCAGCGTCGGAATGGTGCCATAGGTCAGCTCGGACATCTTCGCGAGGTCACCGGAACGCTGCGCCTGTTCCAGCGCGACGCGCGCGGCGTCGAGCTGTTCCTTGAGCTTGGCCTCCGACGAAATCTTGTCGCGCTCCGCCTGCCAGCGGGCGGTGAGGCCAGCCAGCTGCTCTTCGAGATTGGCCAGTTCCTCCTCCAGCGTGTCGAGCCGGTCGAGGCTGGCGGCATCGCTCTCGCGGCGCAACGCCTCGCGCTCGATCTTCATGCGCAGGATGCGGCGGTCGAGGCTCTCGATCTCCTCGGGCTTGCTCTCCACCTCCATGCGGATGCGGCTGGCGGCCTCGTCCATCAGGTCGATCGCCTTGTCGGGCAGGAAGCGATCGGTGATGTAGCGGTTGCTGAGCGTCGCCGCCGACACCAGCGCGCCGTCGGTGATCCGCACGCCGTGATGGAGTTCGTACTTCTCCTTGAGGCCGCGCAGGATGCTGATCGTGTCCTCGACGGTCGGTTCGCCGACGAACACCGGCTGGAACCGCCGCTGGAGCGCGGGGTCCTTTTCAACATGCTTGCGATATTCGTCGAGCGTGGTCGCGCCGATGCAATGCAGCTCGCCGCGCGCCAAAGCGGGCTTCAGCAGGTTGCCGGCGTCCATCGCCCCTTCGGACTTCCCCGCGCCGATCAGCGTGTGCATCTCGTCGATGAACAGGATGATCTGCCCGTCGGCGCCCTTCACCTCGTCGAGGACGCCCTTCAACCGCTCTTCGAACTCGCCGCGATATTTGGCACCGGCGATCAGCGAGCCCATGTCGAGCGACATCAGCGCGCGATCCTTCAACCCCTCGGGCACGTCGCCATTGGCGATGCGCAGCGCCAGGCCTTCGGCAATCGCGGTCTTGCCGACGCCCGGTTCGCCGATCAGCACCGGATTGTTCTTGGTCCGGCGCGCAAGAATCTGGATCGTGCGGCGAATCTCCTCGTCGCGGCCGATGACCGGATCGAGCTTGCCGTCGCGCGCCGCCGCCGTCAGGTCGCGGGCGAATTTCTTCAGCGCATCATAGCGATCCTCGGCCCCGGCGGTGTCGGCGCTGCGCCCGCCACGCAACTTGTCGATCGCGGCGTTCAGCCCTTGTGGCGTCACCCCGGCGATAGTCAGCGCCTTGCCCGCCGCACCCGGCGACAGGGTGAGCGCGAGCAGCAGCCGCTCGACCGTGACGAAGCTGTCGCCGGCCTTCGTCGCGATCTGTTCGGCCTGGTCGAGCAGGCGCACGGTGTCGTTGTCGAGGCCTGGCGAGGATTGCGCGCCCGAACCCGACACCGCCGGCACCTTGGCCAGCGCGGCGTCGGTTTCGGCGTTGGCGCGGCGCGCATCGCCCCCGGCGGCGGC
This sequence comes from Sphingomonas sp. Leaf23, assembly GCF_001421585.1. NCBI lineage: Bacteria > Pseudomonadati > Pseudomonadota > Alphaproteobacteria > Sphingomonadales > Sphingomonadaceae > Sphingomonas > Sphingomonas sp. Leaf23. The sequence continues at coordinate 61,339 of NZ_LMKR01000003.1, forward strand.
GATCAGGCCCGACGCCATGCCCTGATCGTCGTCGAGCAGGGCCTTCAGGATATGTTCGGGGCTGATCCGCTGGTGATTGTTGCGGATCGCCACCGTCTGCGCGGCCTGCAAAAAGCCTTTCGCGCGGTCGGTGAATTTCTCTAGGTTCATGGGATACTCCCCTGTGATGTTGTCGGCGATATGGTGTGGTAAATGGGCAACACAAGAGTAGCCGCGCATCGAAAGCGGATGGAAATCGTTCGGGCGTGATGGGGCGCATCATCAAGGGGCTGGTCTGGACCGGCGTGTGGATCGTCGCGATCCTGTGCCTGGCCGTCACGATCGTGCCCCGCTTCCTCGACCGCATCTATTATCGGGGGGTGGCGGGCGACCATTTCGACGGTGCCCGCTTCTTCAACCCCGATGGCGAGGACACCACCGCCCCGCCGGGCGGCAGCCGCAGCGGCTATCTATGGCGACAGGCGACCGGCAGCGACGGACGCCCGGCTTGGCCGGATCACGTGCCGGTCGTCGCCGCGAAACCCGCCGAACTCCTGCCCGTCACCATCCGGCCGGCGCGCGATCCTGCGGTCACGCCGATGCGCGTCACCTGGGTCGGCCATGCGTCGGTGCTGATCCAGACGCCGGGCCTCAACATCCTGACCGATCCCGTTTGGAGCGACCGCGCCGGCCCGTTCGGCTTTGGTCCCAAGCGGGTGGCGGCACCCGGCATTGCGCTGTCCGACCTGCCGAAGATCGACCTGATTCTCATCAGCCACAATCATTACGACCATCTCGACCTGTCGACGCTCAAGACGCTGTACGACCGCGACCGCCCGGCAATCGTCACAAGCCACGGCAACGACGCGATCCTGCGCGGCGCGGGGATGCAGGCGACCGCGCTCGACTGGCGACAGGCGGAGCGGGTCGGCGGCGCGACGGTCCATGTCGTGCGCAACCATCATTGGTCGAGCCGGTGGTTCGTCGACCGCAATCGCGCCTTGTGGTCGGCGTTCGTCGTCGAAATGCCCGGCGGCAATCTGTTCTTCGCGGGCGACACCGGCATGGGCGACGGCAACTGGGTGCGCGAAGCCGCCGCGCTCGGCCCGATCCGCCTCGCGCTGATCCCCATCGGCGCGTTCCGGTTCCAGCCGGGGCAGATGGCCAGCGGCGCGCATATCGGACCGGTCGATGCGCTCGACGTGTTCGGTCGGCTGGGCGCGTCGCGGGGGCTGGCGATCCACTGGGGCACGTTCCGCCTGTCCTATGAAGGCTGGGCCACGCCGCCCAGATTGCTGACCGCTGCCAAGCGCTGTGCCGGACAGAGCGACCGCCGCTTCGGTGCCGTCATGATCGGTCGCCCGGTCGATATCGCGCCGATGATCGCGCCACCCGCACCCAGGTTCGACCGCGCCGCGATCCTGCGCTGTCTGGAGACGGGGGAGGGCAACGCCTTGCGCTGACCGCCTGATCCGGCCTAATAGTAACGACAGATACGATCCGGCAGAGACCGGACCATTGGAGAGAGACATGCTCGATTTCGCGCTCGGCGAGATGGCTGATGCCATTCGCGAGACCACGCAGCGCTTCGCCGCCGACCGCATCGCGCCGATCGCGGCGGCGGTCGATGCGGAGGATCGCTTCCCCCTGGAGCTGTGGCCCGAAATGGGCGCGCTCGGCCTGCACGGGATCACCGTCAGCGAAGCGGATGGCGGCCTCGGCCTCGGCTATCTCGAACATGTCGTCGCGTGCGAGGAAGTGGCCCGCGCCTCGGCGTCGGTCGGCCTGTCCTATGGCGCGCATTCCAACCTGTGCATCAACCAGATCGCACGCTGGGGCAACGCGGAGCAGAAGGCGAAATACCTGCCCAAGCTCATCAGTGGCGAACATGTCGGGTCGCTCGCCATGTCCGAGGCCGGTGCCGGTTCCGACGTCGTATCGATGAAGCTGCGCGCCGACAAGGTCGACGGCGGCTGGCGGCTGAACGGCACCAAGTTCTGGATCACCAACGCCCCCTATGCGGCGACGTTGGTCGTCTATGCCAAGACCGCGCCCGATGCCGGATCGAAGGGGATCACCGCCTTCCTGATCGAACAGGATTTCGCCGGCTTCTCGATCGGTCAGAAGATCGACAAGATGGGCATGCGCGGGTCGCCGACTGCCGAGCTGGTCTTCAACGACTGTTTCGTGCCCGACGAGAACGTCATGGGGCCGCTGAACGGCGGCGTCGGCGTGCTGATGTCGGGCCTCGATTACGAACGGGTCGTGCTGTCGGGTATCCAGCTGGGCATCATGCAGGCGTGCCTCGACACCGTGCTGCCCTACGTTGCCGAGCGCAAACAGTTCGGCAAGCCGATCGGCGCGTTCCAGCTGATGCAGGGCAAGATCGCCGACATGTCGGTCGCGCTGAACTCCGCCCGTGCGTACGTCTATGCGGTGGCGAAGGCGTGCGACGCCGGCCGAACCACCCGCCACGATGCGGCGGGCGCGATCCTGCTGGCGTCGGAAAACGCGGTGAAGGTCGCCAATGACGCGATCCAGGCGCTGGGCGGGGCGGGCTATACCAAGGACTGGCCGGTCGAACGCTATTTCCGCGATGCGAAGCTGCTCGACATTGGTGCCGGGACCAACGAAGTTCGCCGGATGCTGATCGGTCGCGAATTGATGGGCGAGGGGACGCGCGCACAATGACGGTGCTGCCGACGCTGGTCGACTGGAACTCGGCCGCCTTCGCCGCCAACGCCGCGCAGAATGCGGCGTTGGCCGACGACCTGCGGCAACGGATCGCCACGACGGCGCTGGGCGGGCCGGAGCGCAGCCGCGAGCGCCATGTCGCGCGCGGCAAGCTGCTCCCGCGCGACCGCATCCACCGCGTCCTCGACGCCGGATCGCCGTTCCTCGAAGTCGGCGCGCTGGCTGCCAATGGCATGTACGGCGACGAGGCTCCGGCGGCGGGCGTCATCGCCGGCGTGGGACAGGTGCATGGCCGGCAGGTGATGATCGTCGCCAACGATCCGACGGTAAAGGGCGGCGCGTACTTCCCGATGACGGTAAAGAAGCATCTCCGCGCGCAGGAGATCGCGACCGAAAACCACCTGCCGTGCATCTACTTGGTCGACAGCGGCGGCGCGAACCTGCCGCATCAGGCGGAGGTGTTTCCCGACCGCGATCATTTCGGCCGCATCTTCTTCAATCAGGCGCAGATGTCGGCGAAGGGCATTCCGCAGATCGCCTGCGTGCTGGGCAGTTGCACCGCCGGCGGTGCCTATGTCCCCGCCATGTCCGACGAAACGGTGATCGTGCGCAACCAGGGCACGATCTTCCTCGCCGGCCCGCCGCTGGTGAAGGCGGCGACGGGCGAGGTCATCACCGCCGAGGAACTGGGCGGGGCCGACACCCATGGCCGCAAGTCGGGCGTGGTCGATCATGTCGCGGAGGACGACGAACAGGCGCTGCTGATCGTCCGCGATATCATCGCGACGCTCCCCCCGCCGCGCCGCGCCGAAATGGCGCTGGCCGAGCCCCGGCCGCCGCTGCACGATCCGGCGGACCTGGCGGGCATCATCCCCACCGATGTCCGCGCGCCGTATGATGTGCGCGAGGTCATCGCCCGGCTGGTCGACGGATCGGAACTGCACGAGTTCAAGCCGCTCTACGGCACGACCCTCGTTTGCGGTTTCGCCCGCATCTGGGGCATGCCGGTCGCGATCCTCGCGAACAACGGCGTGCTGTTTTCGGAGAGTGCGCAAAAGGGCGCGCATTTCATCGAACTCGCCTGCCAGCGCCGCACGCCGCTGTTGTTCCTCCAGAACATCTCGGGCTTCATGGTCGGCGGCAAGTACGAGGCGGAGGGGATCGCCAAGCACGGCGCGAAGCTGGTGACGGCGGTCGCGACGGCGCAGGTGCCCAAGCTGACCGTGCTGATCGGCGGCAGCTTTGGTGCTGGCAATTACGGCATGTGCGGCCGCGCCTATTCCCCGCGGTTCCTGTTCACCTGGCCCAACAGCCGCATCTCGGTGATGGGCGGCGAACAGGCGGCGAGCGTGCTGGCGACCGTCCACCGCGATGCCGACAGCTGGACGCCGGAGCAGGCCGAGGCGTTCAAGGCCCCGGTGCGCGACCGCTATGAAGCGGAGGGCAGCCCCTACTACGCCACCGCGCGGCTGTGGGATGACGGCGTGATCATGCCCGAACAGACCCGCGACGTGCTGGGCCTCGCGCTGTCGACGACGCTGAACGCGCCGATCGCCGACCGGGCGCAGTTCGGCATCTTCCGGATGTGATGGCGGCCCTCCGCACACCCCACCCGTATCCCCGCGAAGGCGGGGACCCAGAGCCGAGTAGGCCGACGTCGGTTGTGGGCAACCCTGAACCCCCGCCTACGCGGGGCTACGCCTGGGGGAGGGAAGAGGCATGACCACGATCTCCGGCCTCCCCCCGATCCGCCCGCCCGGCCCGCAGGACGTCGGCGTCACGCCGCCCAAGCCGCAACCCCCGGCCACCCCCGCCACCCCGACGACCGCGCTCGGCATCGATACCGTCGCCTATGACGCGATCGTGGCGATGGTCACCCGCGCCATCGCCAGCCTGCCGCCGGGCATGGCGCTCTCCAGCTTCATCGCCACCGTCGCCCGCGTGACGGCGGAGGTCGAGGCGCAACTCGCCGCGCGTCCGCAGGGCGAGGGGCAGGGGGCATCGCCCACCGCCGCCACCCCTACGCAAACCCACGCCACGCCGCTCCCCGAAGCGGTCGCGCGAGCGCTGACCGCCGCCTTCGCCGCCGATCCCGCCGCCGCGCGCGCCGTTATCGCCGACCCGCTGCAACCCCTGCCGACCCATCCGACAGAGGTCAGCGCCCGCGACCTTGCGCTTGCCGCCGCCGCCCTGATGGGCGGCCGCGTCGATCCCGACCGTCCGACCCCGACCTCCCATCCCCTCGCGACCGATCCCGACCGCGATCCGACCCTCACGGAACAGCCCATGCGCGACCGCCTCTATTTGCTCGACCCGAGCTTCGCCGACCCCGCCTATCCGGATCGGACCTTCTATTGCCGCGACTGCATCACCATCGACGGGCTGCTCGCGCGCTTTCCGGACAAGGCGACGATGCTGGAGGTCATCCGCATCCCCTATCCCCGCCCACGCGACGCGGTGATCGCGGTCGTCGGCGAAGCGCACCAGAACCTGCCGCTGCTCGTCCTCAGCGCCAATGCCGATCCGGCGCTGGCCGACGGCCGGCATGACGGCACCTATTTCGTCAGTGATCTGAAGGGCTTGCTTCACGCGCTGCACGTCCGTCACGGCTTTCCGGAGGCGCATCCATGACCCTTTCCTACAGCCCGCCCGCCATGGCAGACCATCGCCAGGCGGCATTGCCCACCGGCCAGGGGCACGCACCATCCGAAACGCGCACGAGTGTGAACTTTGTGAACTTTGGAGCGGCGCGATGATCGAATCGCTGCTGATCGCCAATCGCGGAGAGATCGCCCGCCGCATCATCCGTACCGCCCGTCGGCTGGGCGTGCGGACCATCGCCGTGCACAGCGACGTCGATGCCGGCCTGCCCTTCGTCCGCGAAGCCGATGAGGCCGTCTGCATCGGCCCGGCCCCGGCGCGCGAAAGCTATCTCGACCAGGCGAAGATTCTCGCCGCCGCCCGCGCAACGAACGCGGCGGCGATCCACCCCGGCTATGGCTTCCTGTCCGAAAATGCCGAATTCGCCGAGGCGGTAGTCGCCGCCGGTCTGATCTGGGTCGGTGCGCCCGCATCGGCGATCCGCGCGATGGGCCTGAAGGACGCGGCCAAGGCGCGGATGATCGCCGCCGGCGTGCCCGTGACGCCCGGCTATCTGGGCGAGGACCAGTCGCCCGAGCGGCTGCGCGCCGAAGCCGACGCGATCGGCTATCCCGTGCTTATCAAGGCCGTGGCCGGCGGCGGGGGCAAGGGGATGCGCCGCGTCGACGATGCGCACGCCTTTGCCGACGCGCTCGACAGCTGCCGCCGCGAAGCCGCCGCGTCGTTCGGCGACGACCGCGTGCTGATCGAGAAATACATCCTGTCGCCTCGCCATATCGAGGTGCAGGTCTTCGGCGACACCCATGGCAATGCGGTCCACCTGTTCGAACGCGACTGCTCGCTGCAGCGCCGCCACCAGAAGGTGATCGAGGAAGCGCCTGCGCCGGGCATGGACGCGGAGACCCGCGCGTCGGTGTGCGACGCCGCCGTCCGCGCCGCCCGCGCGGTCGATTATGTCGGGGCGGGCACGATCGAATTCATCGCCGATGCGTCGCAAGGGCTACGTGCCGATCGCATCTGGTTCATGGAAATGAACACCCGGCTGCAGGTCGAACACCCGGTCACCGAGGCGATCACCGGCACCGATCTGGTCGAGTGGCAGCTGCGCGTCGCCTCGGGCGAACCATTGCCGAAGCGTCAGGACGAGCTGTCTATCACCGGCTGGGCGATGGAGGCGCGGCTCTATGCCGAGAACCCAGCGACCGGCTTCCTGCCCTCCACCGGCCCGCTCGCCCATCTCCACCTGCCGACCGACATCCGCGTCGATGCCGGGGTGGAACAGGGCGATGCGGTCACCCCGCATTACGACCCGATGATCGCCAAGCTGATCGTCCATGCCCCCACCCGCACCGCAGCCGCTGCGAAGCTCACTGCGGCCGCCGCGTCAGTACAGGTCTGGCCGGTGCGCACCAACGCCGCCTTCCTCGCCCGCTGTGCCGGCAACCCCGACTTCGTGGCCGAGGCGATCGACACCGGCTTCATCGAACGCCATGCCGAGCGGTTGGTGCCCGATGGCCATGCGTCGGACGCCATCGCCGGCGCGGCGGCGGCGGCACTGGTCCAGCACGACCCGATCGACCCATGGCGCGCGCTCCCCGGCTTCCGCCTGAATGCCGCGCCCGACGCGCGGGTGGCGGTGGCGATCGGCGGCGCCACCCGCCTCGTCACCCCGACGCCGGGCGCCAGCATCGCGCAGGTCGGCGTTGAGCGCGTCCTGTTCGCCGCTGGCGAGGCGTTCCCCTTCGCCGCGCCGGTCGCGGGGCAGGGCGGCGGTGCATCGGCCGGCGACGGGGCGATCCTCTCGCCCATGCCCGGCCGCATCGTCGCGGTGGAAGTTGCGGCGGGCGACCACGTGACCGCCGGACAGCGGCTAGTCGTGCTGGAGGCGATGAAGATGGAACAGGCGCTGCTCAGCCCGTTCGACGGCATCGTCGCCGATCTGACCGCTACCCCCGGCGGGCAGGTGGCCGAGGGCGTCGTCCTTGCCCGCATCGAAAAGGACGCAGCATGAGCGGCCGCTATTATGACGACTGGCAGATCGGCGACCGGATCGACCACCCGATCCGCCGGACGGTGACCGAAACCGACAATCTCCTGTTCTCGGCGATGACCCACAATCCGCAGCCGCTGCACATCGATGCGGAGGCGGCGAGGGCGTCGGAGTTCGGGCAGATTCTCGTCAACGGCACCTTCACCTTCGCGCTGATGGTCGGGCTGTCGGTGGGGGAGACGACGCTCGGCACGCTGGTCGCGAACCTCGGCTACGACCAGCTGGTGATGCCCAAGCCCGTGTTCCTCGGCGACACGCTGCGCGCCACGACCGAGGTTACCGCGCTGAAGGACAGCCGCTCGCGCCCCGATGCCGGGATCGTCACCTTCGCCCACGAACTGCACAACCAGCGGGATGAGGTCGTCTGCCGCTGCCTGCGCACCGCGCTGTTGCAGCGGCGGCCATGAAACTGCGCTCGCTCCTGTTCGTGCCCGGTGACCGGGCGGATCGCTTCGCCAAGGCGGCCGCCAGCGGTGCCGACGCGCTGATCCTCGACCTTGAGGACGCCGTGGCAGCGTCCGCCAAGGATAGCGCCCGCGCTGCCGTCCGCACATGGCTGGGCGAGGGGGCGTCGCTGCCACGCTTCGTGCGGATCAATCCGGTCGATGGACCGCTGGCGCTGGCCGATCTCGATGCGCTGGCCGGCACCCGCCCCGACGGGATCATGGTCCCGAAGGCGGAAGGGGCGGCAACGATTGCGGCGCTCGACCCGCTGCTGGCCGAACGGGGCCTTTCCGACATCCGCCTGCTGCCGATCGCGACCGAAACCCCGGCGGCGATCTTTCAGCTCGGCAGCTATGGCGCGGTCGCGCATCGCCTTGCCGGCATCACCTGGGGCGCAGAGGACTTGCCCGCCGCGATCGGTGCCGCAGCCTCGCGCGAGGAGGACGGTCGCTACACTGCGCCCTATGAAATGGCGCGGTCGCTGACGCTGTTTGGGGCGCACGCCGCCGGGGTCGCGGCGATCGATACCGTCTATCCCGCGATCCGTGACGACGCGGGCCTCGCCGCCTATGCCGCGCGCGCCGCGCGCGACGGTTTTACCGGCATGATGGCAATCCACCCGGCGCAGGTCACCGCGATCAACGCCGCCTTCACCCCCTCGGCCGAGGCGGTCGCACGGGCGCAGGCGATCGTCGATGCCTTTGCCGCGAACCCCGATGCCGGCGCATTGCAGGTCGACGGCAGAATGGTCGACGCCCCGCATCTGACCCAGGCCCGGCGGGTGCTGGCGATGTAATTCCTCCCCGCGAGCGGGGAGGGGGACCGTCGCCGAAGGCGATGGTGGAGGGGGACCGCCCCGCAACGCAACGGTCCCGTATGCCGACAGCCCCCTCCACCATGCTACGCATGGTCCCCCTCCCCGTGCCGGGGAGGAGCTATTCCACCGGCACGCCCGGCGGTGGCGCGGCCAGCTTGCGCAACGCCGCCGTCCGCTCGCGTTCCACTGCCGCGCGGTCGGCGGCCAGCCGCTTGCGCACCGCCAGATAGTGCAGCGCCGCGCGGCGATCCTCCTCGTCGGTCAGCGTTGCGGGGATCTGCTGCGCGGCTTCGTCCAATGCAGCGGGCGTCGGGACCGGGGTGGCGGGGGGCAGGGCGGCATGGCCCTGCGACGCGATGTCGTACCAATGCGCCGCCGCCTGCGAAAAGCCGGGCAGGGTCGCCGCCACCGCGTCGAACTGCTCGACCGCCATGGCGTGGCGCACCAGTTCCGCCTCGATCGGGATCAGCGCGCGTTCGGCCAGCAACATCCGCAGCATCGCCGCATCGCGATCGAACCGGCCCCATGCGGCATGGTTGAAGGCATGCTGGCTGCGTTGCAGGCTGAGCGCGCGCAGCACGTCGGCGCGGTCGGGCTGTCGCCAGACCCAGGCGATCCCCTGCACCGCAAACCACCCCCACGCGACCAGCGCAAAGCCCGCGAGCGCCAGCAGCAGGAGCCGCCAGCCGGGCTGGCCCGCCGCCCCCGCGGCGATGCCGACGACAATCCCGGCCAGCACCGCCGCCGCCAGCCCCAGTCGCGGGTCGCGATACCATGTCTCGCGCAAAGCAGCCTCTCTCGTTGCCTCGATAGCCGGCGACCCTAGCACCGATCGGCCGAGCGTCGACACCGGCAAGTTACCGCTGGCGTGCCGCGATGGGAACGCGGATCAGGCCGCCAGCCGCAGCCGATCGCGCCCATCGGCCTTGGCGCCGTAGAGCGCCATGTCAGCCGCGCGCAGCACCGCCGCCGCGCTGCCCGCGCCGTCGACCGGGGCGATCCCGGCGCTGACCGTCAGTCCGACGACCGACGATCCATGGCGCAGCCGTGTCGTGGCCAGCGTGGTGCGCAGCCGTTCGCACAGCGCATGCGCCTGTTCGATGCGGGTGCCGGGGAACAGGATGCCGAATTCCTCGCCGCCCAGCCGCGCGACGACATCGCCATCGCGCATCACCCCGCGTGCGATCCGGGCGAATGCCTGCAACACATGGTCGCCGGCGTCATGGCCGTAGCGGTCGTTGACCGCCTTGAAATGGTCGAGGTCGAACACTGCGACGCAGCCGGCGATGCCGCCCTGTGCCGCGACGTCGACCCGCTGGGCCAGCGCGGCGTCGAACACCCGCCGGTTTGCCAGGCCGGTCAGCGGATCGGTCGACGCCGCACGCGACAGTTCGGCCTCCAGCGTCTTGCGATGCGATACGTCGCGGATCATCGACACCGTGCCCGTCACCGCGCCATGATCGTCCAGCACCGCGCGGGTATGCGATTCGAACCAGCGCAGCGCGCCATCGGCCACCCGCGCGCGATATTCGACGATCTGCGTGCCCCCGACATCGGTCAGCGCGTCGCGATGCGCGACCAGCACCATGTCGCGGTCGACCGGATGCACCATCTCCAGCGCGCGGTTGCCGTGCAGTTGCGCCGGGCTGCGCCCGACAATCTGTTCGATCGAGGGGGAGAGATAGGTGATCCGCCCGCCGATATCGGTTCCGAGCACGATATCAGTCGAATGGTCGGCCAGCAGGCGATAGCGCGCCTCGCTCTCGCGCAGCCGCCGGTACAGCGCCTGTCGCCGGCTGAGGTCGGCGGCAACCGGAAAGGTCGTCAGCACGGTACACGCCATGTAGAACTGGAAGAACTCCATTCGCGACTGCAGGTCGCCGGCAATGAAGGACGTCGGCCCCAAACCCTGCGACGTCGCATAGCCGCCGATCAGCGCGACGAGGATCGCCGACGCCGCCGCCCCCGGCAATCCCAGCCGGAACGTGGTGAGCATCACCGGCAGCGCAGGCAGGAACAGCAGCGGCCGATCGCTTTGCAGGAATATCGTGGCGGTGACCGCCGCCGTCGCCGTCAGCAGCACCGCCGCCTCGATCCGCAATTGTCGCCCGGCATCGCGCCACGCCCGCCCGATCGCGCCGCTCAGCAGCAGCGAGAGGACAGGGGTCATCGTAATCATGCTGAGGCTGTGGCCGACGAACCAGATGCGCCATTGCCGTTCGAACGGCAGGCCGTACCCGAACGCGACCACGCTGGCGGCGGCGGTCGCGCCCAGCGCCGGGGCGATGACCCCGACCGCCGCGACGAACCGCCCGATCCGGTCGAGCGAGCCGAAATAGCCCCGCCGCACGCGCAGCTTGCGGAACAGCCACGCCGCCACCCCGACCTCGCCCACCTTGGCGATCGCCATCGGCACCGCCGCCGTCACGCCGAAACCGAACAGCGACGTCGCCGCCATGCTGCCGATCGCGGCACCGATCAACATCGCGCGCCAGTCGCGTCGCGGCCGGGCGATCAGCAGGGACAGGACGAACGGCGTGGCCGGCGCGACGCTCGACAACCCACCCTGATCGTTTGACAGGATCACCGCCGACGACAGCAGGAAATAGACCAGCGCGGTCACCATTCCGATCCGCTGCTGGGTGATGGCCGTCGTCATGGCGGTTGCATGGTAGCGCGACCGTTAACGGCGGGTATAGCCGCAGGTTAACTTGCTCCAAACTGATCGAATTTGTCGCGTTTTCGCTGGCCAAACAGCAATTTTCTTTCGAGATGATGCCGCAGGGCAGCATAATAGGCTTCGAGGAAGGCGAGGTCATAGCCCTCCTCGTGCCGGCCCAGCTTCCGGCGGATCGCGGTCGAAACGGCGTACAGGTCGGCGCGGTCGTTCCGGCGCAGTACCTCTTCCAGCCGCTGCAATTCGAACGCGCCATAGGCGTCCAGCTCGGCGGGCGTGAACGGCGCGATCCGTGCCTGGTCGTGCGCATGGGCGGTCTGCACCAGCAGATCCTCGCCCAGCTTGCGCACCTCGCACTCCACGACCCATGTGCCTGCGATCAGGTCGCCAGCGCGCAGCCGGTCGCGGTTGAACAGCGGCAGGAACAGCAGGATCGACGCCCATCCCAGCGCCAGCGTCGCGGTCCACGCGGTCGCCATCCCCTCGGCAAAGGCGAAGGCGAGGAAGAACAGCGGCAGGAACACCTCGATCTCGCGCAGCAGGTTGCGGGCCAGCACCGCCGATCCGGTCAGCCGGGCGCCGTCGCGCGACACGACGCGCAGCTTCATCAGCCGCTTGCCCGGCGTCGCCGCGCGCTTGCCCGCCTCGAACAGCACGAAATAGAAGTTGCGCAGCAGGAAGAAGCCCAGCAGCCAGACGACCGCATAGAGCGAAGACGCGCCGCTCGGCCCTCCGGTTACCAGCGCGAGGATCAGCAGCGACGCGCCGACCAGCACCGCAAGCATGATAATCGCATCGATCAGGAACGCCCCCGCGCGCGATCCCGCTGACCCGAGCCGGAGGTTCAGCGGCACCCCTTCGGGCGTGATGAGCTGCCGGTCGAGCGTGCGGGCCGCGCGTGGGCGGCGGGCCTTGCGGTCACGCCGCGCCACGCCGGCCTCCGAACGTGAAATAGAGCGTCCACAGCGCCAGCATCCCGCCACCGACCGCCAGCCGCGCGCTGTCGTCATTGACCAGTTGCCGGGCGAACCCCTCCAGCAGCCCGGCGATCAGCAGCATCAGGATGACGCCGATCATCACCACCGCGCCGCGCCGGCCGGCATCGGCGGCGGCGGCCATGCGGGTGCGTTCGCCGGGAAAGGCGACGGCGCGGCCGATATGCATCCCCGCCGCTGCCGCGATGGCGATCGCACCGATCTCGGTCGTGCCGTGGATCATCAGCCACGCGAACAGGCCCCAGCCAAGGCCGTGCGGCACGAACGCGGCGAACATCGCGCCCGCCATCGCGCCATTCTGCACCGACAGGATGATCGTCGGGATACCGAACAGGAACCCCAGCGCGAACGCCATGATCGCGACCTGCGAATTATGGGTGAACAGCGAGGTGGCAAAGACGTGCAGCCCGCCCTGGTCCGGCGGGGAATAGAGCGAGGCGCGCAGCGTCGCCGCGCTGGCATTCATGTCGCGCCCGCTGGCCAGTTCGGGCGAGATCATCGCCGAATACCATGCCGGATCGGTGCGGCAGAGGTGATAGGCAGCGATCGCGCTCAGGATCAGCAGCGCGGTCGACAGCAGCAGTTCGGGGGCAATCGCCCGCACCGCGCGCGGCCAGCCGGTCGTGAAGAACGTCGTCACCTGCCGCCACCACGGCTCGCGCGCTGAATAGAGCGCGAAATAGGCCCGCGTCGACAGCGCCTCCAGATAGCCGACCAGCGACGCGTCGAGCGAGGTCGCCCGCGCGATCGACAGTGCCGACAGCGTGGCGCGGTACAGGCGCGGCAGGTCGATCAGATCGTCGTCCGACAACCGGCGCGGCGACTTCTTTTCCAGCCGGTCGAGCAACGCCTCCAGCCGCGCCCAGTCGCTTTCGCGTTCGGCACGGAAATGGTGGGTGGCGAAGGTTATGGTCAACGGCCGCGCTCCCGGTGGTTCAGATAGCGTTCGACCAGCGCCAGCGGCATCGCGTCGGCGGTCGCCTCGATCACATCGATCCCCATCCGCCGCAGCCGTTCGACGACGATCGCCCGGTCACGCAGCAGCAGGTGGGCGACGTTCGCGCGCACCAGATCGTCGGCATGCGCCGGTTCGACATCGCGCAACCCCTCCAGCTCGATATCGCGGAACAGCACGAACAGCACGCGGTGGCGCTTCAGCATCCGCTGCGCAGCGGCCAGCAGCAGTTCCGCGCTGGTCGTATCGGTAAATTCGGTGAACAGCACCACCAGCGCGCGCCGGTCGAGCTTCTGGTCGAGGGTGACCAGGCCGAGCGTATAATTGCTCTCCTCCGCGCCATAGTCGATATCGGCGGCGGCGTGGTGCAGCCGGGCGAAGCCGCGCGTGCCGCCGCCGATGCTGCCGCTGTCGACCTGCGGCCGCGCACCGAACGAATAGAGCCGTACCCGGTCGCCCGATTTGAGCGCGACGAACGCCGCCAGCAGTGCCGACGACACCGCCCGATCGACGCGCGGAAGTTCGCCGACCGGATCGGTCATCGCGCGCCCGGCATCGACCGCGAACACGATCATGTTGTCGCGCTCGGTATGGAATTCGCGCGCGAGCAGCGATGCGTGGCGGGCCGATGCCTTCCAGTCGATCGAGCGGCGTTCCATGCCGGCCTCGAAATCGGTCAGCATCTGGAAATCCTGCCCGTCGCCATGGTCGCGGCGCAGCCGATTGCCGACGCTGACGCTGTTCAGATACTGGCGCATCCCCTGGTCGCGCACCGGGCGGATATCGGGCAGCACGGGAATGTCGCGCTCCGCCTTCGCGCTCGCCTGTCGCCATGCCAGCCCCATCGGGCCGGCCTGCCGCGCCCATAGCCGCCGCAGCCGCGCCTTGCCGCGCCGTTCCGCGCGAAAGCGGCCGGGGCCGATGCGCTCGACCGGGCCGTCGAACGCGGCGGCAACGTCGGCATCGCCCAGCGAAAACGTCTCTCCCAGGTTCAGCGTCGCGGGCAGCCCGGCGGGCATCGCCAGCACCGGCTTCCGCGCCAGCACCGCGTCGGCGACGATCAGCACCAGCACACCTGCGATCCACAGCGGTGCGGCGATCCACGCCGCCGGGGCCAGCACGCCCAGCGCCAGCCCGACCGGCGCGGCGAACGCGGTCAGCTGGATGGCGCGGGGCGTGGGTACGATCATCGCGGCGCTTCGACCGATGCGATCAGGCTGGCGACGACATCATCGACCCGCCGCCCGTCGATCTCGGCGCTGGGCGACAGGATCAGGCGGTGGCGCAGCAGGGCGGGGGCCAGCACCTTTACGTCGTCGGGGATCACATAATCGCGTCCGTCGAGTGCGGCCCCGGCCCGCGATGCGGCGGCCAGCGCCGATGCGGCACGCGGGCTGGCACCCGACGACAGGTCGCCATGCTCGCGCGTCGCACGGATCAGCCGGACGATATAGTCGATCACCTCGTCGACCAGCCGCACCTGACCGACCGCATCGATCGCGGCGGCGATGGCACCGCCGTCCGCGACCTGCGCCACGCCCGAATCCTGCGGTGCGGGGGTGCCGGTGCGCGTGCCGTACTGCGCGACGATCGCGCGTTCGGCGTCGAGATCGGGCCAGCCGATCGCGATCTTGAACAGGAACCGGTCGAGCTGCGCCTCGGGCAGCGGGTACACCCCTTGCTGCTCGATCGGGTTCTGCGTCGCGACCACGGTGAAGCGGTCGGACAGGTGCTCGGTACGCCCGTCGATGGTGATGCGGCGTTCCTGCATCGCCTCCAGCAAGGCCGCCTGCGTCTTGGGCGGGGTGCGGTTGATCTCGTCGGCCAGCAGCAATTCGCAAAAGACCGGCCCGCGCGTCAGCGCAAAGGTCGACGTCTGGAAATTAAACAGGTTGGACCCGATGATATCGCCCGGCATCAGGTCGGGCGTGAACTGGATGCGCCCGAAATCGAGGCCGAGCGTGCGCGCGAAACTCTGCGCCAGCAGCGTCTTGGCGGTGCCCGGCGGTCCTTCGAGCAGGACGTGACCGGCCGAGAACAGCGCGATGGTCAGCAGGCGGACGGCACCCGCCTGTCCGACCACCGCCTTTGCGATCTCCCGGTCGATCGCCGATCCCAGCGACCGTACCTCGTCGAGCGTCATGCGCCTGTTTCCTTCTTCCATGCGGTAAGGTCCCGTGCCGCCGCCAGTGCCGCACCCTCGGTGTCGGCATCGCGCAGGCGACGGTCGATATCGGAATAGCCCGGATGCACCCGGTCGAGCCGCTCGGCCGAGGGCGCTTCGTCGCCCAGCAACCGCCGCGACAACAGCTCCAGCATCATGTCGGCATAGCGTGTGCCGGACAGCGGCGTTCGCCCGGCCAGCCGGGTCAGCGCGACGATATTGTCGATCAGCGCGCGCTTGCCCGCCGCCACCGCCCGCTTTTCGGTCATCGGCGGCCCGAACCGCCCGGCCGCGGCGATGCCGGCCAGCACGGCGGCGGCGATCAGCGCGAGGGTGACCCCCAGGAACGGCGGCAGGAACAACAGCTTCACCAGATTGCGGTCGCCGCGCGTGTAATGCAGCGACCGGTCGAACAGCGCGCGGCCGCCATGTTCGGGATCGATCGCGCGCAGCATCGCCAGCGCGGCCTTCGCATTGCGTTCGTCGGCCATGGCGCGGTTGTTCACCAGATCGGGATCGGCCAGCACGAACGTATCGCTCGTCCCCACCTGTCCCAGCACCGCCGCGCCGTCGCGCGCGCCTATCAGCGGCGTGATGCCGTCGCCCGCGATCGCGTTGAGTTCACGGTCGGGCAGGGCGAACGATCGCAGGCCCGGATATTCTTCGGCAACGATACCGACATTGCCGCGATCCTCCCGGTGCCATTGGATTTCGGCCGGGACCAGCTTCGCCAGCTTGCTGAAATCCGCCTCGCCGGTGCGCCGCACGCGGCCACCCTGCAACGGCAGCTTTTCGACCTGCCATTTGGGCAGAATGATGAGCGTGGGGAAGCGGATCAGCGGATGGCCTTCCTCCGCGACGAAATCGTCGCCGCCGCTCATTGCCGATGCCACCGCGATGCGCTTGTCGACGATCGCCTTGATATCTTCCGGCCGGGTCGCCTCGGTCGGGGTCAGGATCAGGATCGATCCCGCGACCAGCGGTTCGGTCACGTCCCCTTCGGCCGGTTGCACCGCCGCCACCAGCCGCTGGAACGCGTGATAGCCCGCCCCGTCCTTGCGATCCGCCGCCGGCGCCTCGCCCGTCGCCCGCGCAATTTCGTCGCCAAAGCCCGACATCAGGATCGAGGCCAGCAGCAACAGCGCGCCGCCGACCACCAGGATGACGACCGTGCGGACGGCAAAGGGCGAGGACTGGCTCACCGCGCGCCCTTCAGCGCAAAGCCGGCATAGTCGGCCCGTGCCCGCTGCCAGTCGTCCTGCACCAGCGCCCGCCCGCCGAACAGGCTGCGCTCGACCGCGGCGACGATCCCGGCGAACACGCCGCGCGCGTTTTCGGGCAATGCGTCGGCCCGCGCGATATCGCGGCTGGTATCGGCCGGGCGCACCACGTCGCCGCGCCATGCGACGATATCGTCGATGCTGCGGAACAGCAGCAGGTGCACCGCCTCGTCATACCGTCCCGCAGCGGCAAGCGCGTCGGCATCCTCCAGCAAGGCGCGGGCGCGGGTTTCGGTCGGTGCCCACACCGGCGCCTCCTCGACCATGCGGTTCCGGCCCAGCTTCTCGGCGATCCACGCGCGCAGCGACGGGACCAGCGCGAACAGCAGCGCGACGATGATGACGATGGCGATGATCCACAGGATCACCCGCCAGCCGCCGCCGACCCATTGCACGAAATTGCCGATGGTGCGCAGCACCGGTTCCAGCCATTCGGGCGGCGGATCGCGCGGCTCCACGATCTTTTCGGGCAGGTCGAACTGGATCGACGGATCGGCGCGGATCGCCTTCCACGCGGCGTCAACCTGCGCGGAATCGACCGGTAGCACCGACGCGACGGCATGGCCCAGTCCGTCCGCCCCTTGCGCCCCCGCCAAACTCGGTCCCCCTGCCGCCTGTGGTGGCGTGGGCACGCTTGGAGCAAATCGCCGATTTACATGCAACGCTTTTCCACCCTAGCTTTCGGATCTTGGCCGGGGGCGGTCGTGAGGGGGCAAGCATATCCATGGCGGCGTTCGCGATCCTGTTGCTGGCGTTGCCGGTCCTGCTGCTGGCGGTGGCGATCGGCGGCGCGTTGTTCGAAGGGCGACGATCGCCGTATCCGTTCGGCATGGGCCGGGTGATCTCCAACGCCTTTGCCGCGATCGGCGGTGCGCCGCTGGCGCTGTTCGCGGCCAGCGCGCTGCTGAACGCGCCGGTGACGCTGGCGACGTCGTTCGCGACGTTCGGGGTGAACGATCCCGAACGCGTGCTGCGGATGGCAACGATGGTGGGTCCGTTCGGCCTGCTCTGGCTGTTCCTCTACCCCTTCGTAAAGCTGTTCATGACCGGCATCGCGGTCGACACGTTGGAGAACCGCGCGATCGACCTGCCGGCGACACTGCGCATGGCGCTGCGGCGGACGCTGCCGGCGCTGGGCATGTTGATCCTGTTCGGCATGGCACTGATGCTCGGCATGGTGTTCCTGATCGTTCCCGCGCTGGTGCTGATGCTCACCTGGTTCGTCATCCTGCCGGTCATGGCGGCGGAGGGGGAGGGGCCGATCGAATGTTTCGGGCGCAGCAGCCAGTTGATGCGCGGGATGCGCTGGCGGCTGTTGCTGTTGCTGGTCATTGCCGGCGTGCTGTGGCTGATCGTCAGCGGCATGGTGCAGGGGCTGGCGGTGGCGCTGCTCGGCGCCAACGATCCGTGGCTGAGCGCCGCGATCCAGGCGATCTTTTCGACGCTGCTCGGCGTGTTTCCGGCCGTCGGTGCCGCCGCCGTCTATCACGAGGTGCGGACCGCCAAGGAGGGGGCGGGCACCGACGACTTCGACGCCGTTTTCGGCTGAACCATAGATACCAAAGGGGAGTTTCCGCGTGATCCGAACATTGACGCTTGCGGCGCTGGCCGCCGGGCTGGTCGCCTGTACCGGCGATGGAAAGCCGGTGCGCTCGGCGTCTGCCGACGCGGGGAAAGACAAGGCGCCAGGTGCTGGCAAGGGCTATGACCACGACCCGTTTCCCTCGACCTATCACGCCTATCCGGGGCGACCGACGCTGGTCACCAACGTCACCATCCTCGACGGCGAGGGCGGGCGGATCGACCGCGGCTCGGTGCTGTTCCGTGACGGCAAGATCGTCGAGGTCGGGCAGACGATCGCCGCCGCCGATGGCGTGACCGTGATCGACGGGCAGGGCAAATGGGTGACGCCCGGCGTCATCGACGTCCACAGCCATCTGGGCGACTATCCCAGCCCCGGCGTGGAGGCCAACAGCGACGGCAACGAGATGACCGGCCCGGTCACCGCCGAAGTGTGGGCCGAACACAGCGTCTGGCCGCAGGACCCGGGCTTTGCCCGTGCGCTGACCAATGGCGGGGTGACGACGCTGCAGATCCTGCCGGGTTCGGCGAACCTGATGGGCGGCCGTTCGGTGACGCTGAAGAACGTCTATGGCCGCACGATGCAGGCGATGAAGTTCCCCGGCGCGCCGTACGGCCTGAAGATGGCGTGCGGCGAAAACCCGAAGCGCGTCTATGGGTCGAAGGGGCGGATGCCGTCGACCCGCATGGGCAACATCGCGGTCGACCGCGCGACCTGGCTGAAAGCGCGCGAGTACGACCGCAAGTGGGACAAGTACGAGGCGGACGGCGGCGAAGCCCCCAGCCGCGACTTGGCGATGGACACGCTGCGCGGCGTGCTGGACGGCGAAATTCTCGTCCACAACCATTGCTACCGTGCCGACGAAATGGCCATCGTCATGGATATGGCGCAGGAGATGGGGTACAAGGTCACCGCCTTCCACCACGCCGTCGAAAGCTACAAGATCGCCGACCTGTTGAAGGCGCGCGGCGTCTGTTCGGCGGTCTGGGCCGACTGGTACGGCTTCAAGATGGAAAGCTACGACGCGATCGGCGAGAACCTCGCGATCCTCGACCAGCAGGGCGCCTGCGCGATGATCCATTCGGACAGCGAGAACGGCATCCAGCGGCTGAACCAGGAAGTGGCGAAGGTCATCGCCTCCGCCCGGCGTGCCGGCATCACCGTGACGCCCGAACATGCCTGGACGTGGCTGGCGATCAATCCGGCGCGGGCGCTGGGCATCGACAAGGTTACCGGCTCGCTGAAGGCGGGCAAGATGGCCGATGTCGTGCTGTGGAACGGCGATCCGTTCAGCGTCTATACCCGCCCGCAGATGGTGTGGGTCGACGGCGCGCTGCTCTACGACGCGAACAACCCGAAATTGCGACCGGTGTCCGATTTCGAACTCGGCCAGCCCGGCGAAGGGGATGTGAAGTGAAGCGTCTGTTTCTCGCCGTTCTGCTCGGAAGCAGCACCCTTGCCGCCCCTGCCGTCGCGCAGGACGTGACCATCACCAATGCAAAGCTCGTGCTCGGCGACGGATCGGCCCCGATCGAGGGCGGCACCGTCGTCGTGCGCGGCGGGCGCGTCGTCAGCGCCGGGCGCGGTGGCGCTGCGGCGGGCGGTCGCACCATCGATGCCGGCGGACGCTATGTCACGCCGGGCCTCGTCGCGGGCTTCACCCGGCTGGGCATCGTCGAGGTCGACGGCGTGTCGCCGACCAACGATGCCTCGGCGCGCGAGAGCGTGTTCAATGCGGGTCTCGACATCGCCTCGGCGGTCAATCCGCGCGCGACGCCGATCGCGATCAACCGCACCGACGGCATCACCCGCGCGATCGTCGCGCCCGATACCGGCGGATCGATCTTCGGGGGCCAGGGCGCGGTCATCGACCTCGGCAACGACATGGACGCGGTGACGAAACCCCAGGCGTTCCAGTTCATGGAATGGGGCGAGGCCGGCGCACGCGCGGCGGGCGGCAGCCGCCCGGCGGCGATGGCGCTGTTCCGCAACGCGCTGTTCGAGGCGCAGGCCTATGCCCGCAACCCGGCCAGCTTCGCCGATCGCGGCAAGGAAGCGCTGCTGACCCGCGCCGATGCACAGGCGCTGCAAAAGGTGCTGACCGGACAGGTCCCGCTGCTGATCCATGTCGAACGCGCGTCGGACATTCTCGGCGTCCTTTCCCTGAAGCGCGAGTTCGCCGGCCTGAAGCCGGTACTGGTGGGGGCGAGCGAAGGCTGGACCGTCGCGGCACAGATCGCGGCGGCAAACGTGCCGGTGCTGGCCAGCGCGCTGTCGGACCTGCCCGCCAGCTTCGAACAGCTCGCCGCCACCCAGTCGAACATCGGCCGGATGAAGGCCGCCGGGGTGGTCGTCGGCATCGGCATGATCGGCGACGACGAAGCGCGGCAGGCGCGGCTGGTGCGGCAATATGCCGGCAACCTCGTCGCGCTGTCGAAGGTGCCGGGCGCATCCGGCCTCGACTGGAACGCCGCCTTCGCCACGATCAGTTCGCTGCCCGCGCGCACGATCGGGATGGAGGGGGAGATCGGCTCGCTTATCGCCGGGCGGCGCGGCGACGTGGTGATCTGGGACGGCGATCCGCTGGAGATCGGATCGGCCCCGACCCAGCTGTTCATCGACGGCATCGAACAGCCGCTGACCAACCGCCAGACCCGGCTGCGCGACCGCTACCTCAACCCCGCCGAACAGGGGTTGCCCAAGGCGTATCAGCGGTAAGGATGAGGGAACCCGCAGGCGCGGCCGGGCTTTGTCCGAGGCGGACAGTCGCCGCGCCTGCGGCACATACGGGAGACAGGATATGCGTGCGTTGCTGGTGATGCTGGGTGGATCGCTGATGCTGGCGGCGTGTGGGCCGAGTGCGGAACAACAGGCCGCCGCCAATCAGGCCGCTGCCGCCAATGCGCAGGAAGCCGCGGAAACCGCGACCAAGGTCGACGCCCTGTCGCCCGGCCAGCGCGACGGCGTGTTCATCCGCGCGATCCGCGACGCGGGGCTGCCCTGCCAGGGCGTCACCAAGTCCGAAAAGGGCGAAAAGCCCGGCAGCTGGGTCGCCACCTGCCAGGAAGGATCGCGCCACATCATCACCTTCGGCGCGAACGGCATGGCGAACGTGACGAGCTTTACGCCGCAGCCGGCGGCGGTGCGGTAGCGACCGGCGCGCAACCGTATCCCCGCGCAGGCGGGGATCCAGGGCCATGATCGCGACGTCTCCGTCCGGCGCTCTGGACCCCCGCCTGCGCGGGGGTACGGCGGGTTGGGGAGTTCGTAGCGTTTGAATCATCGTCACCCCGGACTTGATCCGGGGTCCCGCTTTTCACCGGCCGTAGCAGAAGAAGCGGGACCCCGGATCGAGTCCGGGGTGACGTAGCGTGCATGAAGAACGGTGGCCCCAACCAACCGTCACCGCGGCTCGAACACCGACCACCCGGTGCGCTGCACCAGCCGCTCCAGCGCCAACGTACCAAGCTGCGAATTGCCCCGCTCATTCAGCCCCGGCGACCACACCGCGATCGACGCGATCCCCGGCGCGATGGCGAGAATACCGCCGCCGACCCCGCTCTTGCCCGGAAGACCCACGCGAAACGCGAACTCACCCGACCCGTCATAATGGCCGCAGGTCAGCATCAGCGCGTTGATCCGTCGCGCCCGCTGCGCCGACACGACGTTGCGCCCGGTCGTTGGATTGACCCCGCCCGCCGCCAGATACCGCCCGGCCAGCGCCAGCTGCCGACAGCTCATCGCCAGCGCGCACTGGTGGAAATACACCCCCAGCGTGACGTGCGGATCATGGTGCAGGTTACCGAATGCCCGCATGTAGCTGGCCAGCGCCAGGTTGCGGAACCCGGTGTCCTGCTCCGCCTGCGCCACGGCTTCATCGATGAAGATGCCGTCCTCACCCGCCGCCGCACGGACAAAGCGCAACAGCTCGCCCAGCGCCTCGCGCGGTTCGTAGCGGCCGAGCAATATGTCGGCGACCACGATCGCGCCGGCGTTGATGAACGGATTGCGCGGGATGCCGTGTTCGCTTTCCAGCTGCACGATCGAATTGAACGCGCTGCCCGACGGTTCGCGCCCGACCCGTTTCCACAACTGGTCTCCGACCGCCCCCAGCGCCAGCGTAAGCGCGAACACCTTCGATACCGACTGGATCGAGAAACTCTCCTCGGTATCGCCCGCCAGATGGCAGGTCCCGTCCGCCTCGATCACCGCCATGCCGAAGCGTTTAGGGTCCACGGCAGCGAGTGGCGGGATATAATCGGCCGGCGTGCCGCGATCGGGCGCGTCGGCCATTTCTGCGGCGATATCGGCCACGATCGCGGACAGGTCGGTCATGGCCGTTTCCTATCCGCTACGCGCGCCCCATGAAATCGAATGTTGATTTTTGTTATTCATCCGCCCAGCGTGCCGGGACGACAGGATGGGGAGGATCGCGATGCGGATCACGCGACGACAGGGATTGGGCGGACTGGCATCGATGGCGCTCGGCACCGCGATGCCGGCAATGGCGGCCCCGGCACACCGGCTGAGTAACCCGCGTGCGTCGGCGGAGGCGCGGGCGCTCTATCGCTATTTCTGGAGCATCTATGGCAAGCGCACGCTGACCGGGCAGCAGGAATCGAGCTGGACGGCGCAGGGGCCGCGCGCCGAACTCGACTTTCTGGAGCGCACGACCGGCAAGCTGCCCGCGATCCTCGGCCTCGATTATATCGATCCGAAGGACAATGCCGCCGTCAACGCCCGCGCGACGCGCTGGTGGCGGGAGGAGGGCGGCATCCCCAGCATCTGCTGGCACTGGGGCGCGCCCGACCGGGGTACGGGGTACGAAAATTCGAAACGGTCATTCGACGTGCGGGCCGCGCTGACGCCCGGCACGCCGCAGCACGCGGCGATGCACCGCGACATGGCACAGATCGCGGACCTGCTGACCGAGCTGCGCGATGCGCGCGTTCCCGTGCTGTGGCGGCCGTTCCACGAATTCACCGGCAGCTGGTTCTGGTGGGGGCAGTGGGGACCGGTCGGGTTCAAGCGGTTGTGGCGGACCATGTATCGCTATTTCGTCGACGAACGCCGGCTCGACAATCTGATCTGGGTATTGGGGTTCGCCGACGTGCCCGATGCCGACTATTATCCCGGCCGCGCCTATGTCGATGTGGCGGGGGCCGACACCTATGTCGATCACCACGGCAATCTGGCCACGATGTTCGCAGGCGTAAAGGCGATCGTCGGCGACACCGTGCCGATCGCGCTGCACGAAAACGGCCCGATCCCCGACCCGACGCTGCTGGGTCCGCAGGCCGACTGGCTGTGGTTCATGACATGGCACACGCGCTGGTTGCAGGACGGGGTGCAGAACACCGCCGAAACGCTGAAGGCCGCCTATCATTCGCCGCGCTACATCACGAAGGACGAATTGCCACGATTCTAAATCCTCCCCGGCACGGGGAGGGGGACCGCTCGCGCAAGCGAGGGGTGGAGGGGGGTGTCCTCCACCAAGACGTCAGCGACCTGGACGTCCTCCCACCCGCCAACAGGCCGGATGCGGCGCTACGCCAGCCCCTTCAACCGGTACAGCGCCTCCATCGCCTCGCGCGGCGACATCGCATCCACGTCCAGCCCTGCCAGCGCCTCGCGCAGGCCATCGACCGGCGCTTCCTCGACCGGGGCCATCGCGGCAAAGAGTGGCAGGTCGTCCAGCCCCGCCGCGATACCGCCGGTCTTCGCCTTGCCCGCCTCCAGCTTCGCCAGCACCGCCTTTGCCCGTTGCAGCGTCGCTGGCGGCAATCCGGCCAGCCGCGCGACGGCGATGCCGTAGCTGCGATCCGCCGGCCCCTCGGCCAGTTCGTGCAGCAGCACCAGGTCGCCCTTCCACTCGCGCGCACGAACATGGTGCAGCGACAGCGCGTCGCAGCGTTCGGCCAGCCGGGTCAGCTCGTGGTAATGCGTCGCGAACAGGCAGCGGCAGCGATTATCCTCATGAATCGCCTCGACCACCGCCCACGCGATCGCAAGGCCGTCATAGGTCGAGGTGCCACGCCCCACTTCGTCGAGGATGACGAACGACCGCGCCGTCGCCTGCGCCAGAATGGCGGCGGTCTCGACCATCTCGACCATGAAGGTCGATCGGCCCCGCGCCAGGTTGTCCGACGCGCCGACCCGGCTGAACAACCGGTCGACCAGCCCCAGCGTGGCCGAGGTCGCCGGCACGAAACTGCCCGCCTGCGCCAGCACGACGATCAGCGCGTTCTGCCGCAGGAAGGTCGACTTGCCGCCCATGTTCGGACCCGTGACCAGCCACAGTCGCGAGGATTCGGACAGGCGACAGTCATTCGCCACGAACCGCCCGCCGCTCTTCGCCACCGCGCTTTCGACCACCGGATGCCGTCCGCCGACGATATCAAGGCAGGCGTGATCGACCAGCTGTGGCCTTGCCCAGCCGCCCTCCGCCGCACGTTCGGCCAGCGCCGCCGTCACGTCGATCCGCGCCAGCGCATCCGCCGTCGCGGCAATGGCCTCGCGCCTGGCCAGCGCGGCTTCGGTAAACGCTTCCAGATGCGCCGCTTCGGCGGCCAGCGCGTGTGCGCCCGCCTGCGTCACCTTCAGCGCCGCGTCGTGCAGGTCGGGCGCGTTGAAGCGGACGACCCCGGCCAGCGTCTGGCGATGGGTAAAGCCGCTTTCGGCCGCCATCAGCTTGTCGGCGACCCGCGCCGGCACCTCGACATGATAGCCGAGCACGCCGTTGTGGCGGATCTTCAGCGCCGAAATCCCGGTGCGCTCGCGATACTGCGCCTCCAGCGCGGCGATCGCCCGCCGCCCGCCGGCCCCGGTATCGCGCAGTGCGTCGAGCGCCGCATCATACCCCTCGGCAACGAACCCGCCCGCCGCCGCATCGATCGGCGGCATCGGCACGAGGCCCCGCGTCAACAGGTCGATCAGCTCACCATGCCCGCGCAAACGCGGTGCGAGATCGGCAACCAGCACCGGCACGGCGGGCAACTTGTCCAGCCGCTGCCCCAGCGTCCACGCCGCGCTCAACCCGTCGCGCAACTGCCCCAGATCGCGCGGGGACCCCCGACCCGCCGCGATCCGCCCCAGCGCGCGCCCGACATCCGGCAGCGCGCGCAGCGTGGTGCGCAGTTCGTCGCGCAGACCGGGATCGTCATGCGCCCAGCCGACCGCCGCCAGTCGCGCCTCGATCATCGCGCGGTCCATCAACGGCGCGGCGATATCGCTCGCCAGCAACCGCGCGCCGGCACCCGTCACCGTCCGGTCGACCTCGGCCAGCAAACTGCCCGCCCGTGCGCCGGCGGCGGTGCGGGTGAGTTCCAGGCTCTCGCGCGTCGCCGCATCGATCGCCATGCACTGCCCATCCGCCGCGCAGACCGGCGGGCGCAGGAACGGAAGCTGCCCCCGCGCGGTATGGTCGAGATAGGCGATCAGCCCGCCCGCCGCCGCCAGCGCCGCGCGCGAAAACTGCCCGAACCCGTCGAGCGTCGCGACGCCGTGGAGCGCCTTCAACCGCGCCTCGCCCCCCGCACTGTCGAAATCGGCCTTCGACCGCAGCAGCGTCGCGACCTCGGCAAAGGCGGAGGTTTCCGCCGCGACCACCTCGACCGCCTGCAACCGGGCCAGCGCGGCGGTCAGGCCGGTGGCGTCGGTCTCGATCACCTCGAACCTGCCGGTGGACACATCGGCGGCGGCAATCGCCACGCCGCCTGCCGCCTCGCCGATGCACGCGCACCAGTTGGCCGCACGGGCGTCGAGCAGCGCCTCCTCGGTCAGCGTCCCCGCCGTCACCACGCGGACGATGGCGCGCCCCACCAGCGCCTTCGACCCCCGCGCGCGCTTCGCCTCTTCCGGGCTTTCGACCTGTTCTGCGATGGCGACGCGGTGCCCGGCCTTAATGAGCCGCGCCAGATAGCCCTCGGCCGCGTGCACCGGCACGCCGCACATCGGGATCTTCGCCCCCTCATGCTCGCCACGCGCGGTCAGCGCGATGTCGAGGGCGGCGGCGGCGATCTTCGCATCGTCATGGAACAGCTCGAAAAAGTCGCCCATGCGGTAGAACAGCAGGCAGTCGTCGGCCTCCGCCTTCAACGCCAGATATTGCTGCATCATCGGGGTGGGGGCGGGGGAGTCGGACCCCGGAGCCTTGGTTGCCATCGCCGGGCGATACTGTCGCGGGCGGGCCGGACGCAAGCATATCAAACCGCCGCTGGCCCGACCAACACCCTTGCCCGACCCGCCTTCCGCTGCGTAAAGCCCATGGAAACGGGAGAAGCGCCAGTGTCCGAAACCACCGACCAGTTTTCCGAGCGCGAGGCGCTGCTGTTCCACTCCGAAGGGCGTCCGGGCAAGATCGAGATCATCGCATCGAAGCCGATGGCGACCCAGCGCGACCTGGCGCTCGCCTATTCGCCCGGCGTCGCGGTACCGGTGAAGGCGATCTACGACGATCCCGCCACCGCGTACGACTATACCGCCAAGGGCAATCTGGTCGCGGTAATCTCCAACGGCACCGCCATCCTCGGCCTCGGCAATCTCGGCGCGCTGGCGTCGAAGCCGGTGATGGAGGGCAAGGCCGTCCTGTTCAAACGCTTCGCCGATGTCGATTCGATCGATATCGAGCTGAAGACCGAGGATGTCGACCGGTTCATCGATGCGGTCGAATTGATGGAGCCGAGCTTCGGCGGCATCAACCTCGAAGACATCAAGTCGCCCGAATGCTTCATCATCGAGCAGACGCTGCGCGAACGCATGAACATTCCCGTCTTCCACGACGACCAGCACGGCACCGCGATCATCTGCGCCGCCGGCCTGATCAACGCCTGCCTGCTGACCAAGCGCAAGCTGTCCGAGGTGAAGGTCGTGGTGAACGGCGCGGGTGCCGCCGCCATCGCCTGCACCGAATTGATGAAGGCGATGGGCGTCGCCCACGACAACGTCATCATGTGCGACCGCACCGGCGTGATCTATCAGGGGCGCGAGGACGTGAACCAGTGGCAGTCGGCCCATGCCGCCGCCACCGACCGCCGCACGTTGACCGAGGCGCTGCACGGCGCCGACGTGTTCCTTGGGCTGTCGGCCGCGGGCGCGCTGAAGCCCGAAATGGTCAAGGACATGGCCCCGTCGCCGATCATCTTCGCGATGGCCAATCCCGAACCCGAAATCCGCCCCGAACTGGCCAAGGCCGCGCGCCCCGACGCGATCGTCGCCACGGGCCGTTCGGACTATCCGAACCAGGTCAACAACGTCATCGGCTTCCCCTTCATCTTCCGCGGCGCGCTCGACGTGCGCGCGACGGGCATCAATGACGAGATGAAGATCGCCGCCGCCAACGCCATCGCCGAACTGGCGCGGCAGCGCGTGCCGGAAGAAGTCGCGCTGGCATATGGTACGCAGCACAGCTTCGGCCCCGAATATATCATCCCCGCACCGTTCGACCCACGCCTGATGGAACTGGTGCCGTCGGCCGTGGCGAAGGCAGCGATGGATTCGGGCGTCGCGACGCGCCCGATCCTCGACATGGACGCCTATCGCCAGCAGCTGCGCGCGCGGCTCAACCCAACCACCTCGGTCCTCACCATGGCCTATGAAGGCGCCCGCGCGCATCCCAAGCGCGTGCTGTTCGCCGAAGGCGAAGAGGAAGTCGTCCTGCGCGCCGCGATCGCGTTCAAGGAAGGCGGTTACGGCATCCCCGTGCTGGTCGGCCGCGACGACGTGCACGACCGGCTGCGGGCGCTCGGCGTCGCCAATCCGGAGGATTACGAAGTCCACAACAGCCGCACCAGCGAGATGGTGCCGCAGATGGTCGACTTTCTCTACGAACGGCTCCAGCGGCGTGGCTACCTCAAGCGCGACGCCGAACGCCTCATCAACCAGGACCGCAACACCTTCGGCGCGGTGCTGCTGCAGCTGGGCGTCGCGGATGCGATGATTACCGGCATCACCCGCACCTATGCGCAGACGTTCCGCGACGTCCGCCGCGTGATCGATCCGGTCGATGGCAAGGTGCCGTTCGGTATCCACCTGCTCGTTGGGCAGAGCCATACCGTGTTCATGTCGGACACCACGATCAACGAACGCCCCTCGGGCGAGGAACTGGCTGACATCGCCGAGCGCACCGCCGCCGTCGCCCGTCGCATGGGCCACGAACCGCGCGTCGCGTTCCTCAGCTATTCGACCTTCGGCAATCCGTCGGGCCAGTGGATCGACAACGTCCGCGACGGCGTAGCCGCGCTCGACAAGCGGCAGGTCGGCTTCGAATATGAAGGCGAAATGGCCCCCGACGTCGCGCTCAACCCGCGCCAGATGGCGAACTTCCCCTTCGCCCGCCTGTCGGGTCCGGCCAACGTCCTCATCATGCCGGGGCTGCAATCGGCCAACATCTCGGCCAAGCTGCTGCGCGAACTGGGCGGCGACGACGTGATCGGCCCGATGCTGATCGGCATGGAAAAGCCGGTGCAGATCGCCCCGATGACCAGCACCGCCAATGAACTGGTGACGCTGGCGGTGCTCGCCGCCGGCGGCATGGTGGGGTGATGGGGCAGGGGCGCTCGCGGTGCGGGCGCCCCTGGTGGTCAGTTTACGCTGAGAAAACGGCCATCGGCATCGAAGCGACAGGTGAAGAAGGCCGTGCGCTTTTCCCGTTCGTACCAGCCGCGCACGCTGTATCCACCGCCGCGCTCGGCGATCGCACCGACGGTGGTGATGTCGTCGGGTCGGCGGCCGAACGCGGCGGATGCTTCGCCCCGGCAATAACGTGACAGGTCGGCCGTCGCCACGGGGGCATGCTCGCGGCGATCGGACCAGGCGGGGGAACGGTCGCGACGACGCTCATTGCCCTGCTGCCGACAATCCGGCGCGGTCGTCGGCGTGATCGAGGCATAGCGCCCGTCCATCGTCGCGACGGTCACGCATTGCCGCCGCCGCTCATTCCACCAATAGCTGTAGCTGCGGTCGTCGCCTTTCTCGCCACGGACGTTGCGATACCCGCGCCGGATCAATTCCCCTTCCGCCTGGCCCGCACGTGCGCCGACCATGTCGTCCAGCCCGCTTGCCTGTGGCTGAGGTGGTGCAATGGCCAGCAATGCCGTTGCGGCGGCGGTGACGGTCGAAAGCGTGAACAGCATCGTCTGTCTCCCTGAACGGGGCGACCGGTCCGGCCGGTCGCGATAATGCTATCGACAGATCGTCGTATTTCCAAACGCTTACGACATGGATCGTCCCATCAATGCAGGACGAACAACAGCGCGATGGCCACCGCGGCGACCGCCGCTTCCGCAAAGACGCGCATCGCGTTCAGCAATGCCCGCGCCCGCCCGCTTTGGAGGTGATGCTCGAACCAGATCGTCTGCGCGGTCAGATATCCGCCCACTGCCCCGATGGCCAGAACCGTCCCCGCCCATTGTGCAGCAACGACGGTTGTGTGTGCCAATGACGTACCGACGCCGACGAACAATGCGAACGGCGCGCAGGCATAGCATTGCGCGTAGAAGGGCGGCTTCAAACGCTGTCGTGTCAGGGCGATCCCCCGTGCGCGCAGCATCCGCGTCGCCATCAGCAGCGGGAACAGCGAAAACAGGATCAGGCGAAACAGCAACAGGCTGGCATCGTCGCTGATAAGCGCGGCCAGCCCGGTCTTCTGCGCGACGATCGGATTTACACCGCCGCCCATCGCAACGCCGACTGCTTGGGTCAGGAACAGCGACAGGACCAGGAACAGCGGCGGGTTCAGCGTATCGGTAAACTGTTCGCCCGCACTATCGCGCAGTTCGCGGTCGGCATAGGTCATCGTCTCCAGCGGACGTCGGATCGTTCGCCACAGCGTGACGGGATAGAAGACCAGCCAGCTCATCACTTCGTACAGCAGATCGCCGATCGAATTGAGCCACTTCATGAAATCCATGGTCGGCAACGTGATGGAAAGCGGATTGCGACGCAATGGAGAACCCTGTCCAAACGGGTAAGGCATGTGCAAGGACATCGGCCCCCGTTCGCTCGTTGGAATGGCATCAATCAACGGGGACGCAGGATGACCACAGCCCTCATCATCGGTGCGAATGGCGGGATCGGTGCGGCGCTGCTCGCGGCGCTGGCTTCAAGCGGCCAATACACCCGCGTCATCGCCGCCGCCCGCCGCGCGCCTGACACACTGCCACCCGGCGTCGACTACCTGCCCGTCGACCTCGCTGATCCCGCTTCGATCGGATCCGCCGCCGCCCGCATTGACGCGCCGCTCACCCGCGTCATCGTCGCGACCGGCATCCTGCATGATGCCACCAGCGGTCCCGAGCGTCGGCTTGCCGACCTCGATGCCGAACGGCTCGCGCATCTGTTCGCGATCAACACCATCGGCCCGGCGCTGGCGCTGAAGCATTTCGCGCCGCTGCTGGCAAAGGATGCGCCGTCCGCCATCGCCTGCGTCTCGGCGCGGGTCGGCAGCATTTCCGATAATCGGCTGGGCGGCTGGTACGGCTATCGCGCGTCGAAGGCGGCCCTAAACCAGATCGTCCGCACCGCCGCGATCGAACTCGCGCGCAGCCACCGCCAGGCGGTGTGCGTCGCGCTCCATCCCGGCACGGTCGACACGGGGCTGAGCAAGCCGTTCCAGCGCGGCGTGCCGGCGGAAAAGCTGTTCACCCCGGCCTATAGCGCCGAGCGGATGCTGGCGGTGCTCGACGGCCTGACCCCGGAACAGAGCGGCCGCATCTTCGCCTGGGACGGGGCGGAGATCGCCCCCTGACTTTCCTACACGGGTCGGGGCTGGCAGGGTCGATGCTGCTCTTTCGCATCGTCCGCCAACCCCGCCCCATGCGCGGTTTTCCCGCTACGCCGGTTGCGCGCGAGTGTGAACTTCGTGAACTTTGACGACGGTCAAGGGCGCGATATTCCACCGCCCGCCACCGTCAAACCGGATCAAGTCCGGTGTGACGCAGCCGTCTGCGCAAAACGCCCACGAGTGTGAACTTTGTGAACTTTGGCGGCTCAACCGTCGATCGAACCACCCAACGACGCGTTGACCAGCCCGCCATCGACGGTGATCGTTTCCCCCACCACATAGTCCCCGGCGCGCGCCGCGAGATAGATCGCCGCCGCCGCCATATCCTCGTCCACGCCGATCCGCCCGGCCGGAATCCGCTTCGCCACGCCGTCGCCATGGTCGCGCGCGGCCTTGTTCATCTCGCTGGCAAAGGCGCCGGGCGCGATCGAGGTAACGTGGATCGCATCGGTCACCAGCCGCGCCGCCATCCGCCGCGTCAGGTGGATCAGCGCCGCCTTCGACGCCTGATAGCTGTAGGTTTCCCACGGATTGACACGCTGTCCGTCGATCGAGGTGATGTTGATGACCTTTGCCGGCCGTGCGCGCGATGCCGCCGCCTTCAGCATCGGGTGCAGCGCCTGCGTCAGGAAGAACGGCGACTTGACGTTCAGGGCCATCACCTTGTCCCACCCGCTTTCGGGAAATTCCTCGAACGCCTGTCCCCACGCCGCGCCGGCATTGTTGACGAGGATGTCGAGCCGATCGGTATGGCTGGCCAGCCGATCCGCCAGCGCGCGGCATCCCTCCACGCTCGACACGTCCTGCGGCAGCGCGGTCGCGCCGATTTCTTCGGCCGTCTGGATACAGGCATCGGCCTTGCGCGCCGACACGAACACCCGCGCGCCCTGTGCGACGAAGCCGGCGGCGATCATCCGCCCAATCCCGCGCGATCCGCCGGTAATCAGCGCGGTGCGCCCGTCGAGCCGGAACAGGCTGTTGGTGTCCATTGCATCGTCTCCTGCAAACCCGATGTTCGAAACGGCATCGTTGCGGGATAGGTATCCGATACCGGACCTGCAAAAAAGGCCCATTCCGCCTGCCTTGTCCTGATCGCCCGTTTCTGTAATCTCTTTACAAGGAAAACGGCGGGGCAGGGCGCGATGGAAAGCAAGATGTTCGCCGGCCACGCCGTCCGTCGCCTCCGCCGGGGGCAGGCGCTGACCCAGGCGGCGATGGCCGAGGCGCTGGGCATCTCCGCCAGCTATCTCAACCTCATCGAACGCAACCAGCGACCGCTGACCGCGACGTTGCTGGTGGCGCTGGCCGAACGCTACGGCTTCGACCCGCGCACGCTGGCGGCAAGCGAACCGGGCGGCGGGGCGGAGGCGCTGCGCCGGCGGCTGGCCGACCCGATGTTCGCCGACCTGAGCCTCGACCGCGCCGATGTCGCCGAATGGCTGTCCGCCGCGCCGGGCGGGGCGGAGGCGTTCGCCCGCGCCTTCGACCGGCTGGGTAGCGGCGGGGTGGGGGCGCCGGTCACCGCCGATCCCGCGGCCGAGGCGCGCGCCACGATCGAACGCTGGCGCAACCATTTCCCCGACCTCGATGCACAGGCGGAGGCGCTGGCCGACGAACTGCGGTTGGCCGGCGGCGATCCGGCGGCGGCGATAGCCGACCGGCTGCGGGTGCGGCACCACCTGTCGGTGCGGCTGCTGCCGGTAGAGGTGATGCCCGACCGGCTGCACCGCACCGACCTGCATGCGCGCCAGCTGCAGCTGTCCGAACGGCTCGACCCCGCCTCGCGCAGCTTCGCGCTCGCCCGGGCATTGGGCCATGCCGAGGCGCGGGCGGAGGTCGATGCGGTGGTGCGCGGCGCGGGCCTGTCTGACCGGACCGCCGAACAATGGCTGCGGCGTCACCTACACGGCTATTTCGCCGCCGCGGTGATGATGCCCTATGCCCGGTTCCTGCGCGCGTGCGAGGCGACGGGCTATGATCTGGCGCTGCTCGGCCGCCGGTTCGGGGCGGGGTTCGAACATGTCGCCCACCGGTTGACCACGCTGCACCGCGTCGGTGCGCGCGGGCTGTCCTTCTGCCTGCTCCGGATCGACCGCGCGGGACAGGTGTCGAAGCGGTTTGCCGGGGCCAGCCAGTCGCCGCTGGTCGAGGGGGCGCCCTGTCCGCTGCTCGGCGCATTCGACGCCTTTGCACGTGGCGGGGAGACGGTGCTGCAACTGGTCGAGCCGGAGGAGGGTGGGCGCTGGCTCACATTGTCGCGTACCGTCACCCCGCCCGGCGCGCTGGCCGGGGAGGTGCGGGCGCGCTTCGTCGTGATGCTGGGCATTGCCGCCGATCAGGCGGGCGGGCTGGCGGCGGCACGCGGGCTGGACCTGTCGGCACGCGGTGTGCCGGTGGGGCCGGGGTGCCGCGCCTGCACCCGCGGCGACTGTCCGCAGCGTTCCGCCCCGCCGCACGCCCGCGCCATGCGGCTGGACGACCGCGACGGCGGGCTGACCCCCTTCGCCTTTGCCGGCGATTGAGCCCGCGCTATGCTGGCGTTACGTCTCCCTTAACCCTGTCGTGGCAGGACGTTGGCATGCGAGTCCTTCATATCCTCGACCACGGCCTGCCGCTCCACAGCGGCTACACGTTCCGTACGCGGGCGATCCTCACCGCGCAGATGGCGCGCGGGTGGCAGGTCGCGGCGGTCACCGGGGCCAGGCAGGGGGTGACGCAGGTCGCGCGGGAAACCGTCGACGGCATCGATTTCCACCGCACCGTACCGCCCCGCGCCCTGCCGGCACCCTTGGGTGAACTGGCGGAAATCCGGGCATTTTCTGCCGCGATCGACCGGGTGGTGGACGAATTTCGGCCCGACATCCTGCACGCCCATTCGCCGGTGCTGGACGCGCTCGCCGCGCTGCGCGTCGCCCGGCGGCGTGGGCTGCCGCTGGTCTATGAAATCCGCGCCTTCTGGGAAGACGCGGCGGTCGGCAACGGGACCGGCACCGAAGGATCGGCCCGCTACCGTGCGACTCGCGCGCTGGAGACCTGGGCGGTGCGCCGCGCCGATGGCGTCGCGGTCATTTGCGAAGGGTTGCGCCGCGACCTGGTGGCGCGTGGGATCGACCCGGCCAAGATCATGGTGTCGCCCAACGGCGTCGACCTGAACCTGTTCGGCGATCCGCCGCCGCCCGACACTGCGCTCGCCGCCGAACTGGGGCTGGCGGGCCCGGAAGTGCTGGGCTTCATCGGCAGCTTCTATGATTATGAGGGTCTCGACACGCTGATCGCCGCCATGCCCGCGCTGGTCGCGGCACGGCCGAACGTCCGGCTGCTGCTGGTCGGTGGCGGCCCGATGGAAGGAGCACTGCGCGCACAGGCGGCGGCGTCCAACGCTGCCCATGCGATCCACTTTATCGGCCGCGTGCCGCATCATGAAGTCGAGCGCTATTACGGGCTGGTCGACCTGCTGGTCTATCCGCGCAAGGCCATGCGGTTGACCGATCTGGTCACGCCGCTGAAGCCGCTGGAGGCGATGGCGCAGCGGCGGCTGGTCGCAGCATCCGATGTCGGTGGTCACCGCGAACTGATCCGCGACGGCGATACCGGCACGCTGTTCCCGCCCGACGACCCCGCCGCGCTCGCCACCCGCGTTGCCGCATTGCTGGCCGACCGGTCGGGCTGGGAAGCGATGCGCGACCGGGGCCGCGCCTTTGTCGAGGCGGAGCGCAACTGGGCATCGAACGTCGCGCGCTATCAGCCGGTCTATCAACGATTGATCGGGGCCGCACGGCCCGGCGCGGTGATGGGCGACGCGACGATGGTGGACGCATGAACCGCTCGCTGCCCTCGCTGGTCGCCGGTGCATCCGGGCTGCTCGTGGCCATCGCGATCGCCGTCGTGCCGATGTGGCGGATCGAGACGGTCGTGTCGGACACCGGTTTGCCCGCGCTGCTGCCGATCGCCGCGCCGCCGCTCGGCTGGACTGCGCGTGCGGCGTTGATGCTGGTCGCGGCACTGGCGGTCGCGGTGCCGGTTTGGATTGCGCTGACCCTGCTCGCCGTCCGTCGTCCGGTCGCGCTGCCCGCCGCCGACGAGGTCGTCGAGGAAGCGCCGCCCAGCGTCCGCCGCGCCGATGCCCATCCCGACGCCCCGCCGCGTCCGCCGGTTCGCGCCGCGCGCGACCTGGGCATGCCGTTCCTCGATCCGGTCGCGGCCACCGAAGCGGAGCTGGAACTGCCACGCGACCTGAACACGCCAATGGCGATGTTCGACCCGGAGGCGCTACCGATGGTGCCGGCAGCGCCGCCCCCCGCGGTACGCCCGCTCTTCCGTCCGCCGCCGGTCGACGTCGAACCCGACGCTGAACCCGAGCCCGCCCCGTCGTCGCCCCCGGTCGAGCCGTCGCCGACGCCGACGCCGGAGCTGTCCGAACTGATCGACCGGCTCGACCGGGGGTTGCAGCGTCGGCGCGGCGATCGCCCCGTTTCGGCCGAGCCGGAAACGGGCAATGCCGGCCTCGCCTCCGCACTTGGCGCGCTGCGCCGCATGGCCGGGGGCGAATAGGGCGTCAGCGTTCCTCGACGGTCAGCACCTCGATCGTCGCGTCGTCGCGATCGGGCAGCGTCGCCCCGCCGGTGACGATCAGGTCGGCGACCAGATGCCCGCGCAGCGGCAGGTCGGCCTCGGGCAATTCGGCCAGCCACGCGGCGAACCCGGCATCGCCGCTGCTGAGCGTCAGCCGGTGCCGCGCGCCGTTGAACGTCGCGCTGGCCCAGCCGGTCCAGTCCGATGCGGTGATCGCGATCGACACCCCCGCCGCCTCGGCCGCAATGCGCAGGCGCCGTTCCAGCAGGGTGGCGGCGTCCGGCCCCCGGCTCATTCCGATCGTTCCTGGCCGGCGATATAGGCCTCGATCCGGGCGATCAGCGGTGCGCGCGGTTGCCGCCCGTTGCGCAGGTCGCCCACCAGGCGCGGGTCGCCCGCCGCCCGCCGACCGAACAGCGTTTCGGGCGT
Organism: Sphingomonas sp. Leaf23; assembly: GCF_001421585.1. Classification (NCBI taxonomy): domain Bacteria; kingdom Pseudomonadati; phylum Pseudomonadota; class Alphaproteobacteria; order Sphingomonadales; family Sphingomonadaceae; genus Sphingomonas; species Sphingomonas sp. Leaf23. The sequence continues at coordinate 97,359 of NZ_LMKR01000003.1, forward strand.
CCCCGTTTCCTGCAGATGCCGACTGATCCGCTGCAAAATGCTGTGCATCCATACCCTCCCGCCTACTCCTTCGACTCAAGAATGTTCTTGATCTGTTCCTTGAAATCCAACATGTCTAGGAAAATTCCTAAAGGGAGGCCGGCGATGGAACTGGACGATGTGCGCGGGGCGATCGCTCGTCTGGCGGCGGAACGGGGGGCAAGCCTGTCGGAACTGTCGCGCCTGCTGGGGCGCAACCCGGCCTATATGCAGCAATATATCGAACGCGGTTCCCCCCGGCGGCTGTCGGAAGGCGACCGGGCGACGCTGGCGCGCTACCTGGGCGTGACGGAGGCGGCACTGGGTGGGCCGATCGCGCGCGAGCTGGTCGCGGTACCGCGGATCGACGCGCGGGCATCGGCCGGGCCGGGCGGGCTGGTCGACGACGATCGCGGCGACGGCGCGATGCGGATCGACGGCGCGCTGCTGCGCCAGCTGCGAGTGCGGCCAGGGCAGGCGTCGGTAATCGCGGTTGCGGGCGATTCGATGCTGCCGACGCTGTCCGATGGCGACACCATCCTGGTCGATGGCGGCGACCGGCGCGGGGTGTCGGGCGCGATCCATGTCGTGCGCCATGACGGGGTATTGCTGGTGAAGCGGCTGGCGCGGGTGCCGGGCGGGGTCGAACTGGTCAGCGACAATCCGGCCTATCCGCCGATCGCCATCGACGGCACGCCCGATATCGTCGGCCGCGTCGTCTGGCTGTCGCGCGCGCTATAGCGGGATCAGCGGCGCGGCCGATCCGTGCGCCAGATCAGGACGGCGATCCCGATGCCCAGCGCCAGCCCGATCAGCAGGCCCATCGTGGCCTCGCCGAATACCGCGCCGACGATCGCGCCGCCCATCACGCCCAACGCGATCGGCATCCCGCCGGCTTTCGGCGTATGGGGTGGTCTGTTCATTGGTGTCGCTTGCCATAGTCGGCGGCGGTGCGCCACTGTCGTCCCGCCTGTGTCGCATCGGGACGGCGAGATGTGTCGATACGGGATTGCGTCGCGTGCGTTAACGATCGAAGGCCGCGCCAGAGGCGGTCGGTTCGGTTCCGGCACGATCCATGAACCACGGAATGCCATGCTCGATACCGCCATGCTGTCGCCCTATATCGCCGACCTCTCCGATCTGGCGCGGGCGCATGATCTGATGGCGGAGTATGGGCCGGTAGCGGCCGAGGAAGCGACCGCGCGTGCGAACCAGGCGCGCGACCGCGACAATGTGGTGCAGTTCTGCCGCTGGCGTCAGGTCGCACGGCTTGTCACGCTGCTGGAGCAGCCGGGCGCCTGGGGTACGATTCACTGAAGATTCCGGCGGGTTTGCGCTTGGCGTCCGTGGCCGTGCCGCGCTAGGACGATCCCATGTCGAGCTGCCGGTTTGCCGTGCTGTTGAGCGCCGGATGGCTTGCTTTCGCGGGTCCGATGGCGCGCGCGCAGACGCCGCCCGCCGCGCAGGAAACATCGCTCGATCCCACTGCGCCGCTGGCCGACCTGCCCGACATCGGCGTCGCGTGGCCCGACCTTGCGACCGCACCGACCGATCCGAGTCTGACCACCGGGCCGCAGCGTGCCGGCGGGGAATTCCGCTACAATTACCGGATCACCGGCATCGACGGGATCAACAACGACCTGTTTCGACAGCGGTTCAACGAATTGTCGACCCTGCGCGCCAAGGAAGGCGAACCGTCGAACGCCGCGCAGATCGACCGTCGCGCGCGTGAGGATGCCCGCCTGCTCGACGACCTGCTGCGCAACGAAGGCTATTTCGACGCGCGCATCACCACCAGCGTCCGCCCGGAGGGCGATCGGCTGATCGTCTATCTGGAAGTGGAGCCGGGCCAGCTCTATCGCTTCGCCCAGGTCCGCACGCCAGGCATCGCCGCAGCAGGGGACAAGGCAACCGACCTCAGCACGGCATTCGGCCTGAAGCCCGAGGCGCCGGTACAGGGCGACACGGTGGTCGCGGCACAGGGCAAGCTGGAAACGACGATCGGGCGCGAGGGCTTTCCCTTTGCCAAGGTCGGCGAGCCGCAGATCACCGTCGACCACGCCACCCGCACCGCGACGATCGAGGTCGATGTGCAGCCGGGCGGCGAGCGGCGCTTCGGCCGGATCGTGGCACGTCCCAACCGGGTGTTCGACGGCGACCATGCGCAGGACATCGCCCGGTTCAAGCCGGGCGAGACCTATGATTCCGCCATGGTCGACGACCTGCGCCGCGCGATCGTGCAAACCAGCCTGGTATCGCAGGTCCGCCTGACCCCGGTCGAGGGACAGGCGCCCGGCACCGTCGACCTCGACCTTGCGATGGAGCCGGCGCCGCCGCGCACCATCGCCGGCGAAATCGGGTACGGCACCGGTGAAGGCGCGCGGGTCGAGGCGAGCTGGACCCACCGCAACCTGTTCCCGCCCGAAGGCGCACTCACCCTGCGGGGCGTTCTCGGTACCTTGGAACAGGTGGCGGCGGTCACCTTCCGTCGCAACAATTTCCATGGCCGCGACCGGGTGCTGACCGCACAGGTCGCCGCGACCCACCTCGTCCGCAACGCGTTCGAGGCGAACACCGTCTCGCTGTCCGCCGGGCTGGAGCGGCAGACCAACATCTTCTTTCAAAAGACGTGGACCTGGGCGCTGGGCGGCGAACTGGTCGCGACCGACGAACGCGACGTGATCGTCGCCACGGGGGAGCCGCGCCGCCGCACCTATTTCATCGGCGCGCTGCCCAGCAGCCTGAACTATGACGGGTCGGACGACCTGCTGAACCCGACCAAGGGGTTCCGGCTGGGCGGACGGATCAGCCCCGAATTGTCGCTGCGCGGCGACCTGTTCGGCTATACCCGCGCACAGGTCGATGCGAGCGTCTACCGCCCGGTCACGTCGCAGGTCGTGCTGGCGGCGCGGACCCGCATCGGATCGATCCTCGGCGCGCCGCGCGATGCAGTGGCGCCGTCGCGGCGCTTCTATGCCGGCGGCGGCGCGTCGGTGCGCGGCTACGGATTCCAGGATATCGGCCCGCGCGACCCGAACAACGATCCGATCGGCGGGCGCAGCCTAGCCGAATTTTCGCTGGAGGCGCGGGTCAAGGCGTTCGGCAATTTCGGCGTCGTGCCGTTCCTCGATGCCGGCAACATCTATACCTCGACGATGCCGAAATTTTCGGGGCTGCGCTACGGCGCGGGGATCGGCGTGCGCTATTACAGCAATTTCGGGCCGATCCGGGTCGATGTCGGTACGCCGATCAACCCGCAAAAGGGCGATCCCCGCATCGCCGTCTATGTCTCGCTGGGGCAGGCGTTTTGAACGACGAACCGGTCGAAACGCCGCCGGTGGTGGTGAAGCGCCGCATCGGCTGGGGCCGGCGGCTGGCGCAACTGGTTCTCGCCATCATCGTTCTGATCGTCGGTGCGCTGGTGGTGATCGATACCGGGCCGGGCCACCGGCTGATCGCCAACCGTATCGCGACGATGAAGCCCGCCAATGGCATGCGCTATCGCATCGGGCGGATCGACGGGTCGATCTACACCCGTGCGCGGCTGATCGACGTGCGTATCTATGATGCGAAGGGGCTGGTGCTGCGCGCACCGCTCGCCGAACTCGACTGGCGGCCATGGGAATTCGTGTCGAACCGGCTGTCGATCAACAGCCTGACCATCCCGCGCGCGATCCTTGCCAAGCTGCCGCAACCGACGCCGACCGGACGCAAGACCCCGATCCTGCCGAGCTTCGACATTCGCATCGGCCGCCTGAGCGTCGAGCGGCTGGAGCTGGCCAAGGGCGTGACCGGCACCGCGCGCACGGGCAAACTGTCGGGGCAGGCGGATGTCCGATCCGGCCGGGCGCTGGTCGACCTCGCGCTCGATATCGCCGCCAGCGACCGGCTGCGGCTGCGCATCAATGCCGAACCGGATCGCGACCGCTTCGATATCGACCTGCGGGCGCGGGGTGCGGGCGACGGTCTGCTCGCCACCGCCAGCGGTATTCGCCGTTCTCTGGCGATCGAGGTGTCGGGCGACGGGCGCTGGTCGGCATGGGACGGGCGCGCGGTTGCCGACGCCGGTCGTGCGCGGATCGTCGACCTGACGCTGGGCGTGCGCGCCGGTCGCTACACGCTGGGCGGTACGCTCGCACCATCGACGCTGCTGCAGGGCAAGCTCCAGCGGCTGACCGCGCCCCAGGTTCGCGTTAGCGGCAGCGCGACCTTTGCCGATCGCCGGATCGACGGCGTGCTGGCGCTGCGCAGTGCCGCGCTCGCGCTGGAGGCGGACGGCATCGTCGACCTTGGCACCAGCGCGTTTCGCGACCTGCGCCTGCGCGCGCGGCTGCTGCGCCCCGCGGCGATGTTCCCCAACATGACCGGGCGCGATATCGAACTCCGCACGATCCTCGACGGGGAGTTTTCGACCGCGCGCTTCGATTACCGCCTGCGCGCCAATCGGCTGGCGTTCGACCAAACCGGGTTCGAACAGGTGGTCGCCGCCGGACAGGGGCGGTTTTCGAAGGCGCCGGTAATCGTGCCGATCCGGCTGGCGGCGGCGCGGGTCACCGGCGTCGGCGATGTGGCGGGCGGTATCCTGCGCAACCTGTCGGTGACCGGCAAGCTGGCGGTCGGTGCGAAGACGCTGGTCGGCAACGACCTGATCGTGCGGTCGGACAAGCTCAACGGGCGGATCATGCTGACGCTCGACCTAACCACCGGCCGCTATGAGGTCGGGATCAGCGGCGCGCTGCAACGCTATCTGATCCCCGGCCTCGGGCTGGTCGATGTCCAGACGAAGCTGACTGCCGTTCCCATTCCGGGCGGCGGCACGCGGATCGTCGGGCGGGGCATGGCGCAGGTTCGCCGGCTCGACAACGGCTTCTTCCGCTCGCTGACGCAGGGGCTGCCCCGCATCGAAACCGGCCTGGAACGCGGCAAGGACGGCATCCTGTACCTGCGCGGACTGCGGCTCACCTCGCCCGGCCTGACGCTCAGCGGCAACGGCTATCGCCGCCGCGACGGCACCTTCCATTTCGAAGGAAGCGGGCGACAGGCGACCTATCGCCCGGTGCAGCTGGTGCTCGACGGCAATATCTCCAAGCCGACGCTCGACCTGCGCTTCGCATCGCCGAACGCCACGCTGGGCCTTGCCAACGTGGTCGCGCATCTCGACCCGACGGCGGAGGGGTTCGCCTATCGCGCGCAGGGCGGTTCGCGGCTCGGGCCGTTCACCGCCAATGGCCGCATCCTGTTGCCGACCGGCGGGACGGCGCGGATCGCGGTCGATGAGCTGGAGGTCAGCGAGACCCGTGCGACCGGCGGGATCGATATTGTCGAGAATGGCTTTCTCGGGCGGCTGAACGTCGATGGCGGCGGGTTTGCCGGCACGATCGACTTCCGCCCGCAGGGTAGCGACCAGCGGATCGATATCGCGCTGGATGCCACGCGAGCGAAACTGGGCACGGCGGGATCGGTGCGGCGTGCACGGCTGGAGGCCGGGATTGTGCTGGCGGGCGGTGGCACGACCCTCGACGCGACGATGACCGCGCAGGGGTTCCGCCGCGGCAAGCTATCGATCGCGCGGCTGGCGGGCAGTGCGAAGCTGGTCGATGGCGTCGGCGAAGTGCGCGCCGCGATCGCCGGATCGCGCGGCCGTGCGTTTTCGATCCAGAGCGTGACGCAGGTCACCGCCGACGAATATCGCATCAGCGCGGAGGGTACGCTCGACCGCCGCCCGCTCAAACTCGAAACCCCGGCGATCCTCCGACGCGAGGGCGATGGTTGGCGACTGGCACCGACGCAGTTCAGCTTTGCCGGCGGCACCGCGACGGTTGGCGGCGCGGTGGGGGCGGACACGACCGAACTGGCGCTCGACGTCACGCGGATGCCGCTTGCCGTGCTCGACATCGGCTATCCGGGGCTGGGCCTGAGCGGCAGCGCGTCGGGCAAGATCGCCTATGCCACGCGGGGGAATACCCCCAGCGGGCGGGTCGACCTGACCATTCGCGGTCTCAGCCGTTCCGGGCTGGTGGTATCGTCGACCCCGATCGATGTCGGCGTGGCGGCGGTGCTGGACGCGAACCGCGCCGGGGTGCGCGCGGTGATGGCGAGCGGCGGCAAGACGATCGGCCGGGCGCAGGCGCGCCTCTCTCCGCTGGGGGAGGGTGACCTCGCCACCCGGCTGAACAACGCGCCCTTGTTTGCGCAGCTGCGCTATGGCGGCCCGGCCGATACGCTGTGGCGGCTGACCGGCATCGAATTATTCGACCTGTCCGGCCCGGTATCGGTCGGCGCCGACGTCACCGGCCGCCTTGCCGACCCCCGCATCCGCGGTGTCGTGCGCTCCAGCGGCGCCCGCATCGAAAGCGCGATTACCGGCACCGTGCTGACCGGCGTCGAGGCGCAGGGACGGTTCGACGGCTCCCGGCTGGTGATCGATCGCTTTGCCGCCAATGACGGGCGGCAGGGGCGGGTGACCGGCACCGGCGCATTCGAATTCGCCGCCGTGCGCGGCTTCGGCATCGACCTGTCGCTCAACGCCGATCGTGCGCGGCTCATCAACACCGATTCGATCGGCGCGACCGTTACCGGCCCGATCCGCGTGCGCAGCGACGGGGCGGGGGGCACGATTTCCGGCGAAGTCCGCATGGACGGCAGCCGCTATCGCCTTGGCCGCGCGACCGCCACCGCGCCGATTCCGCGCCTCAACATCCGCGAGATCAACCGCCCCGACGGCGACGACGAAGCCAGCGCGGCGGTGGTGCCGTGGAAACTTGACCTTAAGGCACGCGCGCCCGGCGGGCTGATCGTTACCGGCCTTGGCCTCAACAGCGAATGGTCCGCCGACCTCGCCATCACCGGGGAGCCGACCAGCCCGATCATCAACGGCCGCGCCGATCTGGTGCGCGGCGATTATGAATTTGCCGGGCGCGAGTTCCGTGTCGATCGCGGCGCGCTGCGCTTCAACGGCGAAAGCCCGGCCGACCCCGCGCTCGATATCGCCGCCAATGCCGATACGCAGGGGTTAAACGCGACTATCCGCGTCGCCGGCACCGCGACCCGGCCCGAAATCAGTTTCCAGAGCGTGCCGGCGCTGCCCGAAGACGAACTGCTGTCGCGGCTGCTGTTCGGCACGTCGATTACCAATCTGTCCGCGCCCGAAGCATTGCAGCTGGCCGCCGCCGTCGCCGCGCTGCAAAATGGCGAGGGCGGGTTGAATCCGATCAATGCCGTTCGCCGTGCCGCCGGGCTCGATCGGCTGCGCATCCTGCCCGCCGATCCGCAGACGGGGCAGGGCACCTCGGTTGCCGCCGGCAAATATCTGACGCGGCGTTTCTATGCGGAGATCGTGACCGACGGGCAGGGCTATAGCGCAACCCGGATCGAGTTTCAGGTCACGCGCTGGCTGTCGCTGCTCGCCTCCATCTCCACCATCGGCCGGCAGAGCACCAACGTCCGCATCTCGCGCGACTATTGATCGAACCGCGTTCGTAACAAATATTTGCTGCCGGGAAACCGCGGCGACGTCACGTTCGTATGTCCGTCGAACAGACGGAGACGCCGATGACCGCTGCCGCCCCCGCCGCCGATGGACGCCTCGCCCGGATCGCGCTGCGCTTTACCGACTGGGCCGAACGCTGGTTTCCCGATGCCTTCGTATTCGTGGCGCTGGCGGTCGTGGTGGTCGCGGTGGCGGTGCTGGCCAACGGCGCGCCGGTCATGGCGGTGACGAAGAGCTTTGGCGACGGTTTCTGGACACTGATCCCGTTCACCATGCAGATGGCGTTCGTGACCATCGGTGGATACGTCGTCGCGACCTCGGCACCGATGCAGCGGCTGATCGACCGGCTGGCGCTGATCCCCAAGAGCGGGCGCGGCGCGATCGGCCTGATCGCCGTCGCGACGATGCTGTCGTCGCTCTTGAGCTGGGGATTGAGCCTGATCTTCGGCGGGCTGCTGACCCGTGCGCTGGCGCGGCGCACCGAACTGCGGATGGACTACCGCGCGGGCGGGGCGGCGGCGTATCTCGGCCTTGGTGCGACTTGGGCGATGGGGCTGTCCTCCTCCTCGGCGCAGCTACAGGCTAACCCGGCCAGCCTGCCGCCGGGCCTGCTGCCGATCACCGGCGTCATTCCGTTCAGCCAGACCATCTTCCTGTGGCAATCGATGCTGATCGCCGCGATCTTGATCGTGGTATCGACGGTGATCGCGATCGCATCGGCCCCCGGCCGCGACAGCGCGGTGACGGCGCAGGACATGGGGATCGATCCGGCGCGCGAGGACGACGCGCTGCCGCCCCGGACCCAGCCCGGCGAGTGGCTGGAACATGCGCCGTTGCTCACCGTGCTGATCGGACTGCTGGCGACGGGATGGCTGGTGCAGGAGTTTGCGCGGCAGCCGTGGATGATCGCGATCTCCAACCTCAACACCTACAACTTCCTGTTCCTGATGGCGGGGCTGGTGCTGCATTGGCGGCCCAAACGCTTCCTGAACGCGCTCGCCCGGTCGGTCCCCGCAACCGCCGGCATCCTGATCCAATACCCCTTCTACGCCGCTATTGCCGCGATGATGACTACCGCGAAGAGCGCCGATGGATCGACCCTTTCCGACGTCATCGCCCACGCCTTCGTCTCGCTGAACACCACCGAGACGTTTCCGCTGACCATGGGCGTCTATTCGGCGATTCTCGGCTTCTTCATACCCTCGGGCGGGGGCAAATGGCTGTTGGAGGCGCCGTACGTGATGCAGGCGGCGAACGACCTGCACGTCCATCTCGGCTGGGCGGTGCAGATCTACAATGCGTCCGAAGCGCTGCCCAACCTGATCAACCCGTTCTGGATGCTGCCGCTGCTCGGCATCCTTGGGCTGAAAGCGCGCGATATCGTCGGGTTCAGCTTCCTCCAGCTGATTGTCCATCTGCCGCTGGTGCTGTTTCTGCTGTGGGCGCTGGCGTTTACGCTGCCCTATATTCCGCCGGTCATGCCGTGACGCGCACCGGCACCGACGCGTTGTAGAGGCTGGCCCCGCGCTCGTCGCGCAGGTCGAACGACAACAGGTCGCCGGCGATCCTGACCATGCCGAACCCGGCGGCAGCGCGGCAGAAGCGGGTGCCCTCGACCGGCTTGACCGGCCGCGCCTCCATGCCCCCGCCGCACTGGATCATGTCGATGCGATCGCGGCGGATATGCTGCAGGTCATGGTCGTGGCCCGCGATATAGGCCTGCACGCCATGCCGGTTCAGGATCGGCAGGACCTGCGCGATGATTTCCGGCTGGTCGCCATGGCCGCTGCCGCCCGAGCGGATCGGGTGGTGGCCGGTGACCAGCTTCCACTTGGCGCGCGACTGCGACAGGGCATGATCGAGCCAGGCCAATTGCTGTTTCGTGTCCTGCGACCGGGTGTTGCTGCCGATCATGCCGTCATTTTCGCGATACCGCTCGACGAAGGGCGAGGTGTCGATCGCGAACAGCTCGGTATCCGCCCGTGCCAGCGAGGCATCGGCGACCTGATAATAGCGCGCCGGCATCCGCCAGCGCTTGCTGCGCGCGCTATAGTCGAGCTGCGCCTGCGGATTGCCACGATAGTCGTGGTTGCCGAGCAGCGCGTACCACGGCACCTGCAACGCGGGGTGGGTGTACACGCCCTCGAACACCGACTGCCATAGCGGGTCGTCGGTGGAGGTCACGCCGTCGCTGTAGAAATTGTCGCCGATCGCCAGCACGAAATCGCTGCCCGCCTCCGCCGCCGCGCGGCCCATCGCTGCGGCGACATGATGCTGTTCGGGTGTGTCGCGGCCCCAGTCGCCCAGCACGGCGAAGGTGCAGCCCCTGGTCGCGCGTGCCTCGGCCGGGGCGACCGAAAGGCTGGCGGCACCAATGGCGAACCCGCCGAGCAGCGTGCGGCGGTCGAGGCGGACGGTCATGGGCGGCGATTCCTGTGGCGGGTGGTCGGGTGCGTTGACCATGGGGATGTGACGTTTGTGTGGCGGGGGTGCGGGAAGGGTGGGTTATCTGCGCTCGCACCGTCACCCCGGACTTGATCCGGGGTCCCGCTTCTTCTCCGGCCGGTAGGAAACGGGACGGCGGACTGTTCGACAAAGGAAAAGGCGCCGGAGCATGTGCCCGACGCCCTTTCTCTCAACTCAAGCGCGACGTGGCAAAGCCACGTCGTCGGTCCTCGCCGGTTTGGCGAGGCCGGCCGACAGCGCCTGTGGCACGCGGGCGTGCCACCGGTTGCCGGCACGGCAACCTCAGGCGCTGTAGTACATATCATACTCGACCGGGCTGGGGGTCATTTCCCACCGCGCCACTTCGCCACGCTTGATCTCGACATAGGCCTCGATCTGGTCCTTCGAGAACACGTCGCCCTTCAGCAGGTAATCGTGATCGGCTTCGAGGCAGTCGAGCGCTTCGCGGAGCGAACCGCACACGGTCGGGACCTGCGCGAGTTCTGCCGGCGGCAGGTCGTACAGGTTCTTGTCCATCGCTTCGCCCGGATGGATCTTGTTCTGGATGCCGTCGAGGCCGGCCATCATCAGCGCCGCATAGGCGAGATAGGGGTTGGCCATCGCGTCGGGGAAGCGGACTTCGACGCGCTTCGACTTCGGACCCGTGCCGTACGGGATGCGGCACGATGCCGAGCGGTTGCGCGCCGAATAGGCGAGCAGCACCGGCGCTTCATACCCCGGAACCAGCCGCTTGTAGCTATTGGTCGTCGGGTTGGTGAAGGCGTTCACCGACTTGGCATGCTTGATGATGCCGCCGATGAAATACAGGCACATGTCCGACAGGCCGGCATAGCCATCGCCGGCGAACAGTGGGTTGCCGCCGTTCCAGATCGAGAAGTGGGTGTGCATGCCCGAGCCGTTATCTTCCTTGATCGGCTTCGGCATGAACGTCGCGGTCTTGCCGTACGCATGCGCGACTTGGTGCACGACATACTTGTAGATCTGCATGCGATCGGCGGTCGTGGTCAGCGTGCCGAACGTCAGGCCCAGCTCGTGCTGCGCGGCGGCGACTTCATGGTGATGCTTGTCGCAGGGCAGGCCCATTTCGAGCATCGTGGTGACCATTTCGCCACGGATGTCGACGGCGCTGTCGACCGGTGCGACGGGGAAATAGCCGCCCTTGGCACGCGGGCGGTGGCCCATGTTACCGGCCTCATATTCGCGGCCCGAATTGCCCGGCAGTTCGATGTCGTCGATCTTGTAGTAGCTGGTCGAATAGCTGTTTTCGAACCGCACGTCGTCGAACATGAAGAATTCGGCTTCCGGGCCGACATACACGGTGTCGCCGATGCCAGTGGTCTTCAGATACGCCTCGGCGCGCTTCGCGGTCGAACGCGGGTCGCGGGCATAGAGTTCGCCGGTCGACGGTTCCACGACGTCGCAGAAGATGACGAGCATCGGAGTGGCCGAGAACGGATCGGTGTACACCGCGTCCAGATCGGGCTTCAGCACCATGTCCGACTCGTTGATCGCCTTCCAGCCTTCGATCGACGAACCGTCGAACATCAGGCCGTCGGTCAGCTCGTCATCGGTCAGGATCGACGCGACCATGGTCAGGTGCTGCCACTTGCCCTTGGGATCGGTGAAGCGCAGGTCGATCCACTCGATCTCTTCTTCCTTGATCCGCTTCAGGATGGTGCTGGCGGTAGTAGCCATCGGAAACTGCCCTTTCTGGATTAAACCCCGCGATCCGGCGCAATCAATCGCCCCGGAACGCCCCGTGATTCGAAATAATGCTGCGCTGCGTCAGATCGCGTCGTCGTTGCGCTCACCCGTGCGGATGCGCAAGGCGGTCTCGACCGGAATGACGAAAATCTTTCCGTCACCGATGCGGCCGGTCTGCGCCGCCGCCGCGATCGCTTCCACGACGCGTTCGGCAAGGCCATCCTCGACCACCACTTCCAGCTTCACCTTCGGCAGGAAGTCGACGACATATTCCGCGCCGCGATACAGTTCGGTATGGCCCTTCTGCCGGCCGAAGCCCTTGGCTTCGGTCACGGTGATGCCGCTCACGCCGACTTCGTGCAGCGCTTCCTTGACCTCATCCAGCTTGAACGGCTTGATGATGGCTTCGATCTTCTTCATGCGCCCTGCCGATCCCCTCGGACGTGACGACCCGGACGGGCCGTTTGCATCCTGTTAAACAATTACCGTGCCAATTGGCGATTCGCCTGTGGCGGGATCATCGGGGATTTAGTTGGGGGTGTCGATATTGCCCGCGGAAGGGGCAGGGTGCCGGTTTTTTGGGCAGTGTGTTCCTCCCCGGCACGGGGAGGCGCTTACAAGTACGGCGGCTTGGTGAACCCCTTGGGGCTCAGCGTGAAAATCTCGCAGCCGTCCTCGGTGATCCCGATCGAATGTTCGAACTGCGCCGACAGCGACCGGTCGCGCGTTACCGCCGTCCAGCCATCGTCGAGCATCTTTACGTCGGGCCGACCGATATTGATCATCGGTTCGATGGTGAAGAACATGCCGGGGCGCAGTTCCGGCCCGGTGCCCGGCCGCCCGGCATGGATCACTTCGGGCGCATCGTGGAACAGCTGGCCCAGGCCATGACCGCAGAAATCGCGGACCACGCCGTAGCGATGTGCCTCGGCATGGCGCTGGATCGCGTGCGCCACGTCGCCCATCCGGTTGCCGGGCTTCGCCTGCTCGATGCCGAGCATCAGGCATTCATACGTCACGTCGACCAGCTTGCGCGCCTTGATCGGGACATTACCGACCAGATAGGTGCGGCTGCTGTCGCCGTGCCAGCCATCCAGCAGCGGGGTCACGTCGATATTGGCGATATCGCCGTCCTTCAGCGTCCGGTCGGACGGAATGCCGTGGCACACGACATGATTGATCGAGATGCAGGTCGAATGGGCATAGCCGCGATAGCCAAGCGTCGCCGGCACCGCGCCGCCCTCGCGCATCAGGCGATAGATGATCGTGTCGAGTTCGGCGGTGGTGACGCCGGGCACGACATGCGGCGTAATCGCGTCGAGGATATGCGCGGCAAGGCGGCCGGCACGGCGCATCCCTTCGAACCCGGCGGCATCGTGCAGCTTGATCGCGCCGGTACGGGCGAGCGGCATATCGGCGGTGACGGTCTGATAGTCGGTCATGTCGCCCATATAGGCAAGGATCGGGCGCTAGGCGAGGGCGCGTGCCCGCGCTATGCGAAGGCATGACCGATCGCATCTGGACCGCTGCCCTGCTCGTCATCGGGGATGAAATCCTCTCCGGCCGGACGCAGGACAGGAATATCGCGCAGCTTGCGACGTGGCTGAACGTCCAGGGCATCCGCTTGGCTGAAGTGCGCGTCGTGGCGGACAGCGAGGACGCGATCGTCGAGGCAGTGAATATCCTGCGTGCGCGCAACGACTATCTGTTCACCACCGGCGGTATCGGGCCGACCCATGACGATATCACCGTCGATTCGATCGCGGCAGCGCTGGGCGTGCCGGTCGTCGTCCATCCGCGCGCGCGGCAGATCCTCGAGGACTATTACACGACGCGCGGCGGGCTGACCGACGCGCGGCTGCGCATGGCGCGGGTGCCCGACGGTGGCGAGCTGATCGAAAACCGCATGTCGGGGGCGCCGGGCATCCATATCGGGAACGTGTTCATCATGGCCGGCGTGCCGCATATCGCGGCGGCGATGCTCGACAGCCTGACCGGCACGCTGGAGGGCGGGTTGCCGGTCGTCTCCGGTACGATCGGCTGCTGGGTCGGCGAGAGCGAGGTCGCGGGGCTGCTGCGCGATGTCGAACGCGCGCATGACGGGGTGGCGATCGGTAGCTACCCGTTCTTCCGCGAAGGGCGCACCGGCGCCAATTTCGTCGTCCGCGCGACCGATCCGGCGCTGGTCGACGCCTGCCTTGCCGACCTGACCGCACAGCTCCACGCCACCGGGCGCGAGGTTGTTGCCGACGGAATCTGACGCGGCGCTTGCGGGGGCGGGGCCGGCTTGATAAGTCGGACAAATAATCGTCAGGAGAGAATGACGTTGGCTTCCCCGACCCGCATCGCGCTTGCCGGCATCGGCAAGATCGCGCGTGACCAGCATATCCCGCACATCGCCGCCAGCCCGGATTTCGAGCTTGTCGCCGCCGTCACCGGCCACACGCCGCCCGACGGCGTGCCGGGCTTCAAGACGATCGACGAGATGATGGCGGCGATGCCGGACGTGCAGGCGATTTCGATCTGCACCCCGCCGCGCGGTCGGCTGCCGCTGATCCAGCAGGCACTCGACCACGGCCTCGACGTGATGATCGAGAAGCCGCCGGCGGCTACCCTGTCCGAAGCGCAGGCGTTCGCGCGCGCTGCCGAGCGCGCCCGCCGGGTGCTGTTCGCGACGTGGCATTCGCGGGAGGCCGCGGCGGTCGAGCCGGCGCGCCAATGGCTGACCCAGCGCAACATCCGCCGCGTCGCGGTCAACTGGAAGGAAGACGTCCGCGTCTGGCATCCGGGGCAGGACTGGATCTGGGAACCGGGCATCGGCGTGTTCGATCCCGGCATCAACGCGCTGTCGGTCATCACCCGCGTCCTGCCGCGCCCGCTGCTGCTGGACGCGGCCGAGCTGCGCTTTCCGTCGAACCGCGACGCACCGATCGCCGCCGATCTCGACTTCACCGATACGGCCGGGGTGCCAGTGCGCGTCGAATTCGACTTCGACCAGACCGGGCCGCAGACCTGGGACATCGATGTCGAAACCGATGACGGCGACCTGAAGCTGTCGATGGGCGCGTCGCAGATGGCGGTGAATGGGGTCGCGGTCGATGTCGGTGACGAACCCGAATATGCCCGGCTCTATCGCCGCTTCGCCGAATGCCTGCGCGACCGGCAGAGCGACGTCGACCTGTCGCCGTTCGTCCATGTCAACGATGCGTTCCTGCTCGGACGGCGGACGACGGTGGGGGAATTCAGCGAGTAGGGTTGGCAGCGTGAGGTCGGCATGACACACTTTGTGCCGATGGCTGACACATGGTCTTCATTCGCGGCATCGGGGGCATTGCGCCGGGTGGCAGGCTTGTCCCTTGCCCTGCTGGTCAATTGGCTTGTCTACGCGCTGACGTTCGACTGGCGCTATCATTACGTCTGCAAATGCATGGAAGATGTGGAGCTGTTCGACGTGCCGCTTTCCAGCGCGTCGATACCTCCCCGCATCGCGTGGCGCGGCGATCGTGACGTTACCCCGCCACGGGCTCTACCATCGAGCGAGGTAGCGGAGCAGGCGCTGCGGTCGACGCTATCCGTAGCACCGCCGCACCGCGTCCGCTTCATCGTGAACGCCGATGGGCGCGTTGGCACTTGCACGGTAAATGGCCAGGTACCGTCGGCCGTCAGTGCCGACGCAATCTGCGATCGTCTTCGATCTTTACGATTTCATCCCGCGACCGACCGGGATGGACTGCCAATCGCCTACGTGCTGCCCTGACGCATCGCCGCCGCGATCGCATCCCGCGCCCGGTTCGCCACGGCTTTCCGTCCCATGCCGGCCGGATCGAACGGTTCGAGGAAGTGGATCGTCAGCCCGATCCGGCCGGCACGTGCCAGCACGCGCGCGGCGTTGGTCGTGCCCGGTTCGTCGCCCAGCCACGCGACCTCATGCGCATCGCCATAATCCAGATACACCGGCTGCACCCGCAATCCGGGCGGCGGCGGGTCGATCGCGCCCAGCAGCGCGGCCTTGAACGGCAGCAGCTCGCCCGGCGCGGAGGTGGTTCCTTCGGGGAACACGGTCACCGGATGATCGGCCAGCAGCGCCTGCCGCAGGGTGTCGATCTGCCGCGCGACGCCCAGCCGGTCGCCGCGATCGACGAACAGCGTGTGGTTGAGCGTACAGAGCCATCCGACCAGCGGCGCATCGCGCAGCTCGCCCTTGGCGACGAACGCGCTTCCGCTGGCCCCGGCGATGGCGAGGATGTCGATCCAGCTCTGATGGTTGGCGAGATACAGGACGTCGCGGGGCACCGGTGATCCGACGACGGTCGTCCGAACGCCCACGACCCGTGCGATCCGGCCGAGGAAGCGCGGCGGCCACGGCGATCGCCGCCCGATGAGCCGCCAGCTGCCATGCAAGACCAGATAGGCGAGCAGCGCCGCCAGCATCCCGCCCGCGCGCGCGATCAATCGCCATCGCGCGGGCAGCGTCATGTCGCTCAATCCTTGCGGTCGAGGCTGACGCCGTAGAGTTCCATGCGGTGGTCGACCAGGCGGAAGCCCAGGCGTTCGGCAATTTGTTTCTGGAGCAGTTCCAGCTCGGGATCGACGAATTCGATCACCCGGCCGCTTTCGACGTCGATCAGGTGATCGTGATGCGCCTCGGGCGAGGGTTCGTAGCGGGCGCGACCGTCGCCGAAATCGTGGCGGTCGAGGATGCCGGCCTCTTCGAACAGGCGCACGGTGCGATAGACGGTCGCGATCGAAATACCCGGATCGATCGTCGACGCGCGCTCATACACTTTTTCGACATCGGGATGGTCGTCGGCTTCGGACAGGACGCGCGCGATGACGCGGCGCTGTTCGGTGATCCGCAGCCCCTTTTGGTGACACAGCGCTTCGAGGTCGATCTTGCGGGGCATGAATTCCTGTACGTCCAGACTTGGTGAAATGCCCCGACGTTCTAGCGTGCCGGGCGCGCCAGCGAAAGCCGGTAAACGCGCCCCGCCCGGCTCATGCCGTACGGCGCTGCGTCCCCAGGCCGATCTGCTTGGCCAGCGTCCGGCGCTGTTCGGCATAGTTGGGCGCGACCATCGGATAATCGGCCGGCAGGTTCCACTTGGCGCGATACTGCTCTGGCGTCAGGTTGTAATGGGTCATCAGATGCCGTTTCAGCATCTTCAGCTTCCGCCCATCCTCCAGACAGACGATATAGTCCGGCTTGATCGAGGCGCGAACCGATACGGCCGGTTCGGCACGCGGCGCGGGCGCCTCGGCCGTGCTGGCCAGCCCTGCCAGCGCGCCATGGACGCTGCGGATCAGCGTCGGGATTTCCGCCAGTTCGATCGTGTTGTTGCCGACATGTGCCGCGACGATATCCGCGGTCAAGGCGATCAGCGTGCCGTCACGCTCCGCGTCCAGTTCCATAATATTCCTCGTTACGCCGCCGCTACCAATGACGATGGTCGCTATCGTCTGCCTCGGCGGTCACCGCAACAATATAAGCAACATCTTTTCTTTATTGGAGTGGGATGGGCCGTACGTAAGTGTGCGCATCAAAGCGTTCGCCGCTGCGCCCGGCATAGTACGCGCGCCGCTCGCCACGTTTGGCGAAGCCTTCGCTGACATAAAGGCGGGTGGCATCGTTGCCCGCCCGCATTTCGAGGCACAGCTGCGCCGCGCCGCGCGTGGCGGCATCGTCGATCGCGCGGCGCAGCAGGGCTCGCCCGACCCCGCGACCGCGCTGGTCAGGCAGGACCGCGATCAGCAGCAGTTCGGCATCGTCGGCAACCGCGCGGGTCAGCGCAAAGCCGACCAGCGCATCGCCGCACCGCGCCAGCGTCAGCCACACGCCGGGCAGCGACAGCATCCCCAGGCACTGGGCGGGCGTCCACGCTTCCCCGAACCGCGGATCGAACGCCGCCCGCATCACCCGGTCGACCGCGCCGACATCGGCGGCGGTGCCGTCGGCCAGGGCGATCTCGACGCGGGTGTCGGTCATGCGCGTACGCTCGGCACCGCATCGGGCGCACGGCCATAGAGCGGGGCGGGGGGCAGACTGGCCTGCGCGGTCGGCAGCAGCACGGCGTCGGCGGCATCTGGCAGGCGGTCGCAGGCGGGCAGCGTCTCGTCCACGGTCCTCAGCCGTGCCAGCCCCTGTCCGACGACCCGCCGTCCGGCCAGCGTCGCGACCGCATCCGCGGGCTTGCGCGACACCGCCGGGCCATCGGCGATCAGCGCGCCGTCGAACCCCTGCTGGAAGACTTCACCATGGCCGCCGTCGAGCACCGCGACGATCGCGTCGCCGGACTGTTCGGCCAGCGCGGCGGCGGCAATCAGCGCCAGCGAGGAATAGCCATGGACCGGTACACCCCAGCCGATACCGAGACCGCGTGCGGCGGCCAGCCCGACGCGGACGCCGGTAAAGCTGCCCGGCCCGCAATCGACCAGGATTGCATCGGCGCGGCCCTGGTCGGGGAGCGCGGCGATCATCGGCACCAGCCGTTCGGCATGGCCGCGCCCGACGACCATATGGTCGCGCGCGATCACCACGCCGTTCTCGATCAGCGCGACCGAGCAGGCGGCGGTGGCGGTTTCAATGACCAGCGTCCGCACGGGCGGGTCAGGCGATACGGTTGAACTTGGCGAAATCGGGCCGGGGCGAGCGCGGGTGCAGGCTTGTCCGATCGCCATAGCCCAGCGTCGTGATGAAGTTGGTGTGGACCGACGGCGTGTCGGCAAAGAATGCCTTGTCCACCGCCCCGGCATCGAAGCCCGACATCGGCCCGGTATCGAGGCCCAGCGCGCGCGCGGCGAGGATCAGATACGCACCCTGCAACGACGAATTGCGGAACGCCGATGCCTGGCGCAGATCGGCATTGCCGTCGAACCATGATTTCGCGTCGGTGTGCGGGAACAGTTCGGGCAGGTGTTCGTGGAATTCAGTGTCCATGCCGATGACTGCGGTCACCGGCGCGGCGCGAATCTTGTCGGGGTTGGTCCCGCTGGCACAGGCAGCCAGCTTTTCCTTGGCCTCCGTCGAGGTGCACCACACGATGCGCGCGGGCAGCTGGTTGGCGCTGGTCGGCCCCCATTTCAGCAAATCCCAGATCGCGTGCAGCGTGGCATCGTCGACCGGCTGGTCGGTATAGCCGTTGAAGGTGCGCGCGGTGCGAAACAGCGTATCCAGCGCCTGGTCGTCAAGCTTGGCCATCAGACTGCACGAACCTCCGTGACTTCGGGGACATAATATTTGAGCAGCTGCTCGATACCGTTCTTCAGCGTCGCGCTGGACGACGGACAGCCCGAGCACGCGCCCTGCAGCTGCAGGTACACCTTGCCCTGGTCGAACCCGCGATAGACGATATCGCCGCCGTCGTTCGCCACCGCCGGGCGCACGCGCGTCTCGATCAGTTCCTTGATCTGCTCGACGATATCGGCGTCTTCGGGATTGTCGACGAAGCTCGTATTCTCGGCCGGGACCGAGAAGCCGGCAGTGCCCGCCGCATGGAACAGCGGCATCCGCCCGCCGAAATGGTCCAGCAACAGCGCCAGCACGTCGGGCTTCAGGTCGGCCCATTCGCTGCCCGGTGCCTTGGTCACCGACACGAAGTCGCGGCCGAAGAAGACGCCGACCACATCGCCCAGCGCGAACAGTTGCGTGGCGAGCGGCGAGGCTTCGGCTTCCTCGGGCGATGCGAAGTCGCGGGTGCCCGCGTCCATCACGACCTGTCCGGGCAGGAATTTCAGCGTCGCCGGGTTGGGCGTGGATTCGGTTTCGATCAACATGTCGCCCATGTGGCGGCATGCGCACGGGGGATCAAGGGTGCCGGCGGAAACGCTGCGTTCCCGTTGGGGCAGGCCGCGTTGCCTCTGCGGCGGCGCTACGCTACCACCGTAACGATCTGGCAAGAGGGGCTATCACCGGTGATCGAGACGCATCTGGCGAAATTGCGCGCGCGCGACACGATTTCGGCGGAGGAAGAGCAGGTCATCCGGGCGTCGCTGGGCGAGGTGCGCGTGCTGCCGGCGCACGACACCTGTATCCGCGCCGGGGAGCGGCTGCATAACAGCACGCTGCTGCTCGAAGGATTGATGTGCCGGTACAAGGACCTGCCGGGCGGCGAGCGGCAGATCACCGAACTGCACGTCGCGGGCGATTTCCTCGACCTGCACAGCTTTTCGCTGAAACAGCTCGATCATAATGTGATGACGTTGACGCCGTGTCGCGTCGTGCTGGTCCCCCACACGAAGCTGACCGAAATTACCGAACAGCAGCCGCATCTGGCGCGGGTCTACTGGTTCCTCACCGCGCTCGACGCCGCGATCCACCGCGAATGGGAATTGTCGCTGGGCAGGCGTACCGCGATCCAGCGGATCGCCCATCTGATCTGCGAACTGCGCGTCCGCCTCGGCCTGATCGGCGAGGCCGACGACAGCGGCTTCGCGCTGCCGTTGACCCAGGCCGACTTGTCGGATTGCACCGGGCTGACCCCGGTCCATGTCAACCGCACGCTGCGCGACCTGCGCGAGCGCGGGCTGATGGACCTGCGCGGGCGGCGGGTGACGATCCACGATATGCCGGGCCTAAAGGCGCTGGCCGAATTCGACGAATCCTATCTGTACCTGCGGCGCGAGGAGCGTTGAGCCGAAGCTGAGCCGGGGCTGAACGACGGCCGCGTTCAACCTTTATATTTGCGGCGCGCTGTCGATACTGGTCGGGGCGTTGCAACGACGCTACACCTTCGGCCATGGCATCCCTGTTCCGACCGGCCATGGGCGCGTTCTCCGCCCTCGCCCTGATCGCCGCGCCGCTTGCCGCGCAGACCCCGCCCGCATCGCCCGCGCCCGCATCGCTGGCCCCGGCGCGCCAGCTCCCGCCGCTGGAACCAGTGGCGCAGGGGCCGGATACGCCGTGGCTGTTCAAGGGCAGCGACATTCCGCCCGACCGCAGCTGGACGTACGGCGTGCTGTCCAACGGGCTCAAATATGCGGTGCGCAAGAATGGCGTGCCGCCGGGGCAGGTCGCGATCCGCGTCGCGATCGGCACCGGATCGCTGATGGAAACCGACAGTGAGCGCGGCTTTGCCCACCTGATCGAGCATCTGACCTTTCGCGGGTCGGTCCATGTCCCCGATGGCGAATCGAAGCGGGTGTGGCAGCGCCTGGGCGTTACCTTCGGTTCGGACAGCAACGCGTCGACCAGCTTTACCCAGACGGTCTACAAGCTCGACCTGCCTTCCGCGACGCCGACCGGGCTGGATGAGAGCATGAAGATCCTGTCGGGGATGATGGCCGAACCGACGCTAACGCAAGGCGCCTTGGACGCCGAACGCCCGGTCGTCCTGTCCGAACAGCGCGAACAGCCAGGGCCCCAGGTCCGCTTCGGCGATGCGGTGCGCGCGTTGTTCTTTGCCGGACAGCCGCTCGCCGATCGGTCGCCGATCGGCAATGTCGACACGTTGCAGGCAGCGACGGCGGCGAGCGTGAAGGCGTTCCACGACCGCTGGTATCGCCCCGACCGTGCGATCATCGTGATCGCCGGCGACGCCGATCCCGCCATCCTCGAAGCGATGGTGAAGAAGCATTTCGCCGGCTGGCAGGGCAATGGCCCGTCGCCCGCCGAGCCGAAGTTCGGATCGCCAAAGGCGAACGAGCCGGTCGCGGCCGTCGTCAGCGAACCGACCATGCCGACGCTGGTCCAGATGGCGGTGCTGCGGCCGTGGACCGTCGGCGACGACACCATCATCTTCAATCAGGAACGGATGGTCGACCAGATCGCGCTACGCATCCTGAACCGCCGGCTGGAAAGCCGCGCGCGCGCCGGGGGCAGCTATATCTCGGCCGGTGCGAACCTCGACGACGTGTCGCGTTCGGCGAACATCACCCAGCTTTCCGTCCTGCCGCTGGGCGACGACTGGGCAGCGGCGCTGCGCGACGTGCGCCAGTCGATCGCCGATGCGATGCGAACCGCCCCGACCCAGGCCGAGATCGACCGCGAAGTCGCCGAAATCCGCGCCGGCATGGAAAACGAGGTCCGCACCGCCCCGGTGACGGCAGGCGCGCTGCTCGCCGACAATCTGATTTCCGCGACCGATATCCGCGAAACCGTCGCCGGTCCCGAAACCTCGCTGCGGATTTTCGAAGGGGCGGTGACGAAGAAGTTCTTCACGCCCGCCCGCGTGCAGGCGGCAACGAAGAAGGTCTTCGACGGAACCGCCACCCGCGCCATCGTCAACACCCGCACCCCCGATCCGACCGCACAGGCCAAGCTGACTGCCGCCCTGTCCGAAAAGATCGCCGGCAGCGCGAGCCGGCGTAGCGGGCAGGGGGCGATCGGTTTCGATCGGCTGGCCCCGCTCGGCAAACCCGGCGCGATCACCGCCCGCAGCATGGCGCTCACCGATCCGCCGGTCGAGCGGGTCGACTTCGCCAACGGGTCGTCGCTGCTGCTGTTCCCCAATGAATCGGAGACGGGCAAGGTCTATGTCCGCGTCCGCTTCGGCCGGGGGCTGAACGCGCTGCCCGCCGATCGCCGCACCCCGGCCTTTGCCGCCGATCTCGCGCTGGTCGCCTCGGGTATCCAGACGCCCAAGGGCGTGCTGGGGCAGGAGGAGCTGGACCGGCTGACCGGCGGACGGCAGATCGGGTTGTCGTTCGGGATCGACGACGACGCCTTCTCCCTGTCGGGCATCACCACCGCCGCCGACCTGTCCGACCAGCTGAAGCTGATCGCGGCCAAGCTGCAATCGCCGGCATGGGACCCGGCACCCGTGGCCCGTGCGCGTGCGGTGATGCTGGCGAGCTATGATGCGCTGGGTGCCTCGCCCGATGGCGTCATGTCGCGCGATCTGGACGCGTTGCTGCATGACAACGACCCGCGCTGGGGCACGCCCGATCGCAAGGAGATCGCGGCACTGACCCCGGCGGCGTTCAAGGCGCTGTGGGCGCCGCTGCTGGCCTCCGGCCCGATCGAGGTGCAGGTGTTCGGCGATGTGCAGCAGCAGCCGGCGATCGATGCCGTCGCCGCGACCATCGGCGCGATGACCCCGCGTCCCGCCGCTACGACCCCGCCGCCGCCGGTACGCTTCCCGGCGCATGTCGCGACCCCGGTCACCCGGACCCATAGCGGCCAGCCCAATCAGGCCGCCGCCGCCATCGCGTGGCCGACGGCTGCCGGCAGCGCGGGGCTGACCGAGAGCCGCAAGCTGGAGGTGCTGGCCGCTGTGTTCCGCGACCGGCTGCTCGATCGCCTGCGCAGCCAGGCCGGGGTCAGCTATTCGCCGAACGTTGACAATGGCTGGCCGGTGGGTCTTCCCGGTGGCGGGCGGATCATGGCGATCGGCATGGTGCCGCCGGACAAGACCGGCTTCTTCTTCGACTTGGCGCGCGAACTGGCCGCCGATCTGGTCAAGACGCCGGTGCCCGAGGACGAACTCGACCGCGCCAAGCTGCCGGTGATCCAGATGGTCGCGCGCATGTCGAGCGGCAACATGTTCTGGATGAACCAGACGCAGGGCGGCACGCGCGATCCCGCTCGGCTGGCGGCGATCCCCGGCATCATCAACGATATTCGCAATACGACGCCGGCCGAGTTGCAGGCGCTGGCCGCGAAATATCTGGTCCCCGCCAAGGACTGGTCGATGCAGGTGGTGCCCGAGAAGAAGTAAAATCCTCCCCGGCACGGGGAGGGGGACCGCCGCGAAGCGGTGGTGGCGGCGGCGGCGGTGCGCGGCGATCTTCGGCACGGTCGATCGCGGTCCCGGCCAGCGCGCCGACCCCCGCCCCCCAATACCGCCAGCCCCCAGATCGCAAATCCGCCCAGCGCCAGCCCGGCCCCGACCACCCCGGTCGAGGTCCAGCCATGGCCCGCCGCGATCGCCATCCCGCCAGCCCACGGCCCGATCGCGTTGGCGGTGTTGAACGCCGAATGGTTCAGCGATGCTGCCAGGCTCTGCCCATGCTGGGCAATATCCATCAACCGAGTCTGGAGCACGGTGCCCAGTGCGCCGCCGATCCCGATCAGGAACACGATTGCCAGCATCGACCACAGCTGACCCGCGGCCAGCGGATAGAGCGCCAGCGTGGCGGCGCTCCACAGCAGCAGCGCGCCGGCGGTCGGCATCAGCGCCCGGTCGGCAAAGCGCGGCACGACCAGATTGCCGACCGTCATGCCGGTACCGAACACCGCCAGCACCACCGGCACCATCGCCGGGGCAGCCCCGGTCACCTCGATCAGCGTCGTGGCGAGGTAGGTGTAGACTGCGAACATGCCGCCAAAGCCGATCGCACCGATGCCGAGCGTCAGCCACAATTGTCCCGACTTCAGCACGCTGAGTTCGGCCAGCGGGCTGGCTTGCGCGTCCGGCCGGTCGCGCGGCGCGACCCATGCGACCATCGCCATCGTCGCCGCGGCCAGCACCGCGACCACGCCGAACCCCCAGCGCCAGCCAAGCGCCTGCCCCAGCGCATTGGCCAGCGGCACGCCGACGATCGTCGCGACGGTCAGCCCCAGCATGACCCGCCCGATCGCCTGCGTCCGCTTTTCGGCGGGCACCAGTGACGCTGCAACCAGCGCGGCGATCCCGAAATAGGCCCCATGCGGCAGTCCGCTGAAGAACCGGGCGACCAGCATCGCTTCATAGGTCGGCGCCAGCGCACTCGCCGCATTGGCGATCCCGAAACACGCCATCAGCGCGATCAACACCGTCCGCCGCGCCATCCGCGCAGTCATCACCGCCAGCAACGGCGCACCGACCACCACGCCCAGCGCATAGGCGCTGATGACATGCCCCGCCGTCGGCTCGTCGATGCCGAGGCCGGGTGCGAAGAACGGCACGAGGCTCATCGTCGCGAACTCGGTCGTCCCAATCGCAAACCCACCCAGCGCAAGCGCGAGGTGGACGAGGGCAGGGCTACGGGTCGGGGTCACAGGCACGCTCCTTGCTGCGTTGCAGCATTCGAAGCGGGCCATATGGGAAGGGGTAGCGGTCGATCAACCCGCCAGTATCAGAAGTGGGAAAAGGCAAATCCGCCGTAGATGCGGCCCTTCAGGTGACCTAATGTCGGATTCTTGAGGCCTTTGTTCTCGCTGCCCCAACTGACGGTGTAGAGGCTGGTGTCCCAATCATCCATGTCCGATGCAGTATCAGGCCCCACGGCGCGATACGCGTCGGCGAGCGGAACGACCTGGCCGTTCCGCCCTGCGCGGATCAGTGGGCGACGGTGGGGGTTGACCACCACCCAGTGTCGATTGGCGAAGGTGTTGGTCGCGCCGGCTTGGATCAAGCTGCTATCAATCTGCAGGACGATCCAGCTGTTCGCCCAGTGCCGCATCAAGCCGATGGTCGCGGTCGGGGATGTTTTCATCAACCCGACCCCCATCGTATCGGCGCGCAACTGCGCGCCCACTGCCGAGAACCATCCCTTGACGACGCCCGGATAGCTGATCGATCCAACCTGGTCGTCGGGTTCGGGCGAACCCAATATTTTTGCCCATCCCGGCCGGGTCGACGCACTCAGCGGCGCCATCGTCATCCAGTCGAGATCGGATATGAACGAACGATTGGGCTGCGCTGCACGTGCCGTCGGCAAGGCTTTGCGCGTATTGGCATTGCTGTCGATTTCCACGATTTGCGCCCCGCTGCGGAAATCATATTCGCCATGCAGCCACATCGATATCGCATAGGCACAATACAGGTCGGGCCGGTCCTCCAATACGCAGTATAGGAAGGCGGCGGGACCGCAATAGGATGTGCCCATCTGTTTCGGCAGATCCTTGCCTGACATGCGTCGTCGCAATGCCTGTACCAAAGCGTCGCGCGAGAACGGCCATCCGACCGGGCTGGCTTGCAGGGCTGCTGTCCGCTTCGCGGTTTCGGCCGGGTTCCTGCCTGCAGCGGGACGGCCAGCCGCAGCAAAGCGGGCGATCAGTGCCTCTGCCGCGCGGAGCCGGGGGCCAGCGGTGATGCTCATCGTGCCTGCTCCCGATAAGCCTGCTCCAGCGCATCGGGCGTCGCATTGCTCTCGTTCTCGTGTTCGGCTATCGTCTGCGCGCGTTCACGGTGCTGGGCCAGTGCCGCCAGCCAGAGATTGGCGCCAAGACCGATTGCCGCGCCGCTGATGACGAGCAAGACCGCCAAGATGACACCGCCGCGGCCGCCGCGCGCCGACCCGAAGCTGGGGGCGAGAAGGTCGGGTGCGGTGCCATGCGCATTGGCATGGGCAACGCCGGGGCGAAGCAGCAGGCCGCACCATGCGACCACGAACAGGGCCAACGCAATATAGTGGGGCAGGTCATTACCGGTGCCCAGCGCATAGACCATGGTGCCTGCGATCCCGACGACGCCGACAGCCAAGGCGGATAATGGCCCCGCTATCGTCGCATCCATGTCGCGCCGTCGCCTTCCGGCTTCGACGACCAGTTTCGCGATCGTGGCGCCGGCAACGGCCCCTACCAGAACGGTGGCGATGCCATTCGTCTCTCGCAGAATCAGAATGCCGAGCCATCCGATCGACAGGCCGACCACGATTCCGGTCAGCAGCCGCAGCCGACCGATGCGAGCGTCGAAAGAAAAGAAGCGGCCCATGGTGTCACACCGACAATTGCCCTGCCGACATTATACTGATGATCAACGCCGCGGTTCCCTCGCAACGCTATGCCTCACCCCCGGTACAACGCATCCATCCGCTCGCCATAGACCTCCTTCAGCACATGCCGCCGGATCTTCAGGCTGGGCGTCAGCTGCTGGTTTTCGATGGTGAAGGGTTCGTCGGCGATGATGAAGCGGCGGATGCGTTCGGTGACCGACAGGTCCTTGTTCACCCGCTCGACCGCCGCGCCCAGTGCCGTGCGATAGTCGCTGTCCTCGCGCAGCCGCGCGAAGTCGCAGCGCGCGCCACCCTTCGCGCAGAATTTCTGGGTCCATTCGGCATCGGGCACGATCACCGCGACCATGTACGGCCGGCGGTCGCCCGCGATCATCGCCTGCGCGATCTCGTTCTGCAGGGTCAGCATCCCCTCCACCTTCTGCGGCGCGACGTTGTCGCCCTTGTCGTTGACGATGATATCCTTCTTGCGATCGGTGATGCGGATGCGGCCCTTCGCATCGATTTCGCCGATGTCGCCGGTGTGCAGCCATCCGTCGCGCAGCACGCGCGCCGTCTCGGCCTCGTTGCGCCAGTATCCGTGCATCACCAGTTCGCCTCGCACCAGGATCTCGCCATCCTCGGCGATGCGTACCTCGGTTTCGGCCAGCGGCGGGCCGACCGTATCCATCTTGATGCCCGCCGCCGGGCGGTTGCACGAGATGACCGGCGCGGCCTCGGTCTGGCCATAGCCCTGCAGGAAACACAGGCCGAGCGACTGGAAGAAGCCGCCGATCTCGGGGTTGAGCGGCGCACCGCCCGACACCATCGCCTTCAACCGCCCGCCGAAACGCTTGCCGACCTTGGGCTTCAGCAGCGTATCGACCAGCAATTTGGCCGGGCGGTCGAGCAGGGCGGGGCCGTCCTCCTTGCTGCCGATCGCGACCGCGCGGTCGAGCAGCCAGCTTGATACGCGGCCCTGTTTCTGCACCGCCTTGGTGATGCGGGTCCTGAGCACTTCGAACAGGCGGGGGACGACGACCATGATCGTCGGGCGCACCTCCTCGATATTGCTCGCCAGCTTGTCGAGGCCCTCGCTGTAATAGATCTGCCCGCCCAGCCCGATCGGGAAATGCTGTCCGCCGGTATGTTCATAGGCGTGGCTCAAGGGCAGGAACGACAGGAACACCTCGTCCTCCCAGCCGAAATCCTCGGAGATGACGGTGCAGCAGCCATTGACGTTGTGCAGGATCGCGCCGTGATGCTGCATGACGCCGCGCGGCGAACCGCCGGTGCCGGAGGTATAGATGATGCAGGCGAGGTCCTCGCGGTTGAAATCCGCCTCGGCCGCGACGGTCGCCGGATCGGCCGGGTGGCGGGCGATCAGGTCGTGCCAGTCGTGGAACTCCAGGCTCCCCTGCTGCGCGGTGCGCAAGCGCTCGATCGTGATGATCTTTTCCGACGACTGGGTGGTGCGCAGCGCTGCGGGGAGGACGGTGCGCGCCAGCTTCTCGGTCGACACGATGATCGCGCAGGCGCCCGAATTCTCGATGATATGACCATGGTCGCGCACGGTGTTGGTGACATAGGTCGGCACCGTCACGCACCCCGCCGCCATGATGGCGAGGTCGGAGATGCACCATTCCGGCCGGTTTTCGCTGACCAGCATTACCCGGTCGCCGCGCTTCAGCCCGATCGCCTTGAGCGCCGTGGCGAGGCTGGCGACCTGTCGTGCGGCCTCTGCCCAGCTGATCGACTGCCAGCTGCCGCCCTGCTTGCTCCACAGGAACGGTGCGTCGCCGCGCTCGGTCGCGCGGGCAAAGAACATCGCGACGAGATTGGGAAATCGTTCGAGTTGCCGGGCCATTACGTATCCTTCTCCTGTGGCCGGGTGTAGGCAGGCATAACCGGTACGGCAACGCCCGAGAGCGGGTGACGGGGGCGAGCCCGTGGGATAGACAGGCGGGCATGAGAATGTTCGCCACCACCATCGCCGCGCTCGCCACCGTCACCCTCGGGGGCTGCAACGTCCTGCCGTTCGGCAAGAAGGAGGTCGCCAGCGCCGCGACGCAGGCCCCGCCCGCCGCCACGGCGGCACCGGCGCAGAAGTTCGTGATCGCCGCCAATCCGATCGCCAGCGAGGCGGGGATGGCGGTGCTGCGCAAGGGCGGCAGCGCGGTCGACGCGGCGATCGCGGTGCAGGCGATGCTGTCGCTGGTCGAACCGCAAAGCTCCGGCCTCGGCGGCGGGGCGTTCATGACCTATTTCAACGCGAAGACCGGCAAGGTCGAAATCTATGACGGGCGCGAGGTCGCGCCCGCCGGGGCGACGCCGACGATGCTGCTCGGCACCGATGGCCAGCCGCTGCCGTTCGCGCAGGCGGTGATGAGCGGGCGGGCAACCGGCGTGCCGGGCGCGGTCAGGATGCTGGGACAGGCGCATGCCGACCACGGTACGCTTGCCTGGGACCAGCTGTTCGACGATGCCGAGCAGATCGCGCGCAAGGGCTTCGTGATCTCACCCCGCCTCGGCCGCTTCCTCGGCGGGCAGTCGCCGCAGCTGCAGGCGGAGGACGTCCGCCGCTATTTCAAGGGCAAGGGCGGCGCGCTCGCGACCACCGGCGACCGGATCAAGAATGGCGACTATGCAGATTTCCTGCGCCGGCTGGCGAAGCAGGGCCCGGACGCGCTTTACACCGGCAAGACCGCGCAGCGCATCGTCGAGCGCACCACCAGCGGCAGCCTGCCCGGCACGATGACGCTCGCCGACCTCGCCGCCTATCGCGCGGTGAAGCGTGATCCGCTGTGCGGCAACTGGCGCGCGTATATCGTCTGCACGCCGCCGCCGCCGTCGAGCGGGGTCGGGCTGCTCGAACTGCTCGCCATTCTCGGGCGGACCGATATCGACAAGCGCGGGCCGAACGATCCGCAGAGCTGGTATCTCTTCGCCGAGGCCAGCCGGCTGATGTATGCCGATCGCGACCTGTATGTCGGCGATCCGAAGTTCGTGAACGTGCCGGTCGCGGGTCTGCTCGCCCCGGCCTATATCGCCGAGCGCGCGAAGCTGATCGGCGTGACCGCCGGCCCGGCCCCGGTGGCGGGCGTGCCGGCGGGCGTCGTGACGGCGGCGGCGGATACGACGCGCGAGCCGGCGGGGACGTCGCACTTCATCGTCGGCGATGCGCAGGGCAATGTCGTGTCGATGACGACGACGGTCGAAAGCTTCTTCGGCACCGGGCGGATGGTCGACGGCTTCTTCCTCAACAACCAGATGACCGACTTCGCCTTCTCGCCACGCGATGCGCAGGGGCGGGCGTCGGCCAATGCGGTGGCACCGGGCAAGCGCCCGCGTTCGTCGATGACGCCGCTGGTGATGATCGACCGGCAGGGCAGGTTCGCCGGGGCGCTGGGGTCGGCGGGCGGCAACGCGATCCTCGCCTATGTCGGCAAGTCGCTGGTCGGCGCGGTCGAATGGAAGCTGCCGATGCAGCAGGCGCTGGCGCTGCCCAACCTCGTCGCGCGTGGCAGCAGTTTTCAGGGGGAGGTGACGAAGTTCTCGCCCGAGATCCTGACCGCGCTGGCGGCCAAGGGCGTCCGGTTGCAGCCGGGGCAGGGCGAGGATTCGGGCCTCCACGGCGTCATCATCCGCGACGGCAAGGTCGATGGCGGCGTCGATCCCCGGCGCGAGGGCAAGGTGATCGTGGAGTAGGGCTAGCGATCAGCCCTTCCGCCGCACCGTGGCGAAATGCTCGGCCCGTTCGAGCAGCAGCGCCAGATCGTCGCGCGCGATATCGAACGCGTCGGGCGTCTCGGCCAGCGCCGCATCGATATCCTCCGGTCGAACCCCGCCCGGCTCCACCGCCGCCTGAACCGCGGCGGGCGTTGCGGGTCGGTGCGGATAGCTGAGCGCGGTCATCCGGTGGTAGAGGATGCCGATCGACACCAGCGCGACCGAATTGATCCCGACCGGCGCGAACGCGAAGGCATAGCCCGCATCGTGAATCCCCGCGCCACCGATCACCGCGGTCAGCGCCGCCGCGCCGCCCGGCGGATGCAGGCAACGGCATAGCGACATGACGAGGATCGCGACACCCACCGCCACCCCGGCGGCGATGGTCGGGTTCGGCACCGCCTGAAACACGGCCACGCCGACCAGCGTCGACAGGATGTTCCCGCCGATCACCGGCCATGGCTGGGCGAGCGGACTGGCCGGCACCGCGAACACCAGCACGGCGGACGCACCCAGCGGCGCGACGATGATCGGCAGGTCGCTGCCCAGCCCCGGAAATTGCGCACAGACCGCCATGGTCAGCGCGATGCCGATACCCGCCCCAAGGCATGCGATCACCCGCCGTCCGAACCCGGCATTGGCCAGCAGCGGCCGGAACAGCCGCGTCACAGCCCCGCGACGATCCGCCGCGCAAGGCCGGGCCCTTCATAGACCATCGCGCTGTAGAGCTGGACGAGGCTGGCCCCGGCATCCAGCCGCCGCCGCGCCTCGTCCGCCGACCCAATGCCGCCCGCCGAGATCAGCGGGAGTGCGCCACCAGCAATCTCGCGCGCCTCGATCAGCTTGGCGAGGGCGAGGGGGGCGAGTGGCGCACCCGACAGCCCGCCGGTTTCCTTCGCATGCGTCGACCGCAACGTGTCGGGCCGCGAGATGGTGGTGTTCGACACGATCAGCGCATCGACCCCGCCATCGACCGCCGCGCGCACTGCGACCTCAAGTCCTTCGTGCGACAGGTCGGGCGCGACCTTCAGGAACAGCGGCACGCGCTTGAGGCCCACATGCCGTGCGGCATCGCTGGCGGCGATCAGCTGGCCCAGTTCGGGCTGCGATTGCAGGTCGCGCAGGCCCGGCGTGTTCGGGCTGGAAATGTTGATCGTGACATAATCGGCGAGCGGTGCGGCCTTGGCGACCGCCGTCCCGTAATCGGCGATGCGGTCGACCGAATCCTTGTTCGCGCCGACATTGATGCCGATGATGCCGGGGCGGGGGGTGAGCGCCGCCACCCGCGCCAGCGCCGCGTCGATCCCGCCATTGTTGAACCCCAGCCGGTTCACCACGCCCTTGTCCTCGGGCAGGCGAAAGATGCGGGGCTTGGGATTGCCCGGCTGCGGCTTGGGCGTCAGCGTGCCGACCTCGACGAAGCCGAAGCCAAGCCCGAGGAAGCCGGCGACCGCGCGCGCATCCTTGTCCACGCCCGCCGCCAGCCCGACCGGGTTAGGAAAGCGGATGCCGGCCACCGTCACGGCGTGCCGGTCGTCGGTCTTCGGCGCGAGCGGTGAGCCGGCCTTCCCCCACGCCTCCAGCATGGCGATGGTCAGCGAATGCGCGCGTTCGGCGTCGAGGGCGAAGAGGAGCGGGTGATACCAGGCCATGTCGGGCGCTGTATCGCCGGAGCGCGGCCGAACCAATCCCCGACCCGACAATCGATCACAGCAATCGAAACAAAGCCGGTTGACCTCTGCCCCTCGCACGACCACATGCCAATCCGACCGGAACGATCCGATTAAGGAAGCGATGCGTCTTTCCAGCCTTGCCGACTATGCCGTCGTCCTGCTCGCCGCCACCGCGCGGCGGGGGGGAGAGGCGCGTGTCACGGCGACCGCGCTGGCGGAGGAAACCGGCCTGCCGTTGCCGACGGTGCAGAAGCTGGTCAGCCGCCTGTCGGCCGCCGCACTGATCGAAACCGGACGCGGCAGCGGCGGCGGCTTCCGCCTGGCGCGCGCGCCCCAATCGATCGACCTGGCGCAGATCATCGAGGCGATCGAGGGGCCGATCGCGCTCACCACCTGCGTCGATGCCGCGCGGCACGATTGCGCGGTGGAGACGAACTGCATGATCCGCCCCCATGCCGGCACGGTCAACGCCGTGGTCCGGGGCGCTCTGGCGAGCGTGACGCTCGCCCAACTCGCGAACACCGGGGCGATCCCCCAAGAGGTAGTGTGATGGCCACGAAGAATGCCGAGGCGCTCGCCGCCGCGAACAAGAAGTATGAGTGGGGGTTCTCCTCGGACATCGAACAGGACTTCGCGCCGAAGGGGCTGAGCGAAGACACGGTTCGCTATATCAGCGCCAAGAAGAATGAGCCGGAATGGATGCTCGACTGGCGGCTGAAGGCGTTCCGCCTGTGGCAGACGATGGAGGCGCCCGACTGGGCCAAGCTGAACCTCGACCCGATCGATTATCAGGACGCCTATTATTACGCGGAGCCGAAGGCGAAGCCGAAGCTCGGCTCGCTGGACGAGGTCGATCCCGAAATCCTGCGCGTCTATGAAAAGCTGGGCATCCCGATCGAGGAGCAGAAGGTGCTCGCCGGCGTCGAGGGATCGCGCAAGGTCGCGGTCGACGCGGTGTTCGACAGCGTGTCGGTCGCGACGACCTTCCGCAAGGAACTCGAAGCCGCCGGCGTCATCTTCCGCTCGATTTCCGAAGCGATCCGCGAATATCCGGAGCTTGTCCGCAAGTGGCTGGGCAAGGTCGTACCGCAGCGCGATAACTTCTTCGCGACGCTGAACTGCGCGGTCTTTTCGGACGGGACGTTCGTCTACATTCCGGAGGGCGTGCGCTGCCCGATGGAGCTGTCGACCTATTTCCGGATCAACGCCGAAAATACCGGCCAGTTCGAACGCACGCTGATCGTCGCCGACAAGGGCTCTTACGTCAGCTATCTCGAAGGCTGCACCGCGCCGATGCGCGACGAGAACCAGCTGCACGCGGCGGTCGTCGAACTGGTCGCGCTGGACGATGCCGAGATCAAATACTCGACCGTCCAGAACTGGTATCCCGGTGACGAGAACGGGAAGGGCGGCATCTACAATTTCGTGACCAAGCGCGCGCTGTGTCAGGGCAAGAACTCGAAGGTGTCGTGGACGCAGGTCGAAACCGGATCGGCGATCACCTGGAAATATCCGTCATGCGTGCTGGCGGGCGAAAACTCGGTCGGCGAATTCTATTCGGTCGCCGTCACCAACAACCGGCAGCAGGCCGATACCGGCACCAAGATGATCCATCTGGGCAAGGGATCGCGCTCGACCATCGTGTCGAAGGGGATCAGCGCCGGCCGCAGCGACAATACCTATCGCGGGCTGGTGCGCGTCGGCCCGTCGGCCGAAGGCGTGCGCAACTTTACCCAGTGCGACAGCCTGCTGCTCGGCGACCAGTGCGGGGCGCATACCGTGCCGTACATCGAGGTGAAGAACCCCTCGGCACAGATCGAGCATGAGGCGACGACCAGCAAGATTTCCGAGGACCAGATGTTTTACGCCATGCAGCGTGGGCTGGATTCGGAAGCGGCGGTTGCGCTGATCGTCAACGGCTTCGCCCGCGAAGTGCTGCAACAGCTGCCGATGGAATTCGCGGTCGAGGCGCAGAAGCTGCTCGGCATCAGCCTTGAAGGGTCGGTGGGGTGATCCTGCTCGCGCTGGCGCTACAGGCGGTCGCGCCGACCGCGCCCTATGCCAATTGCCTGTCGGAGCGGATCAACACCGACGCCCGCATGGAAAAGCCACCGGCCGAAGCCGCCGCGCGCGTCGCGATCTTCGATGATGCGGCCAGGGCGTGCGCGCCGGTGCGGGCGAAGGTGGCGAAGGCCCATGCGGCGATGCTCGACAAGATCGATGCGTCGATGAAGGCGGTGCTGACCAACCCGCAAGCCGCCGAGGCCGAGTTCGGCACCGAACCGGTCGCGGGCGAGACGCCGTAATACGAGATTTGCGGCCTAGGTCGCACGAACAGGACGGAACATGCTGAACATCGAAAACCTCCACGCCGAAATCGACGGCAAGGAAATCCTCAAGGGCCTCTCGCTCACCGTGAACGCGGGCGAGGTCCATGCGATCATGGGGCCGAACGGTGCCGGCAAATCGACGCTCGGCTATGTGCTGGGCGGGCGTCCCGGTTACGAGGTGACCGAGGGCAGCGTGACCTTCGCCGGCGAGGACCTGCTGGAAATGGAGGCCGATGCCCGCGCCGCCGCCGGCCTGTTCCTCGGCTTCCAGTATCCGGTCGAAATCCCCGGCGTGTCGAACGTCCAGTTCCTGCGCGAAAGCCTGAACAGCCAGCGCCGCGCCCGCGACGAAAAGCCGCTGTCGGGCGCCGAGTTCCTGAAGCTTGCCCGTGCGCAGGCCGATGGCCTCGGCATGGACATGGACATGATGAAGCGGCCGGTGAATGTCGGCTTTTCGGGCGGAGAGAAGAAGCGCAACGAGATGGTGCAGATGGGCATCCTCGACCCGAAGCTGGCGATCCTCGACGAAACCGACAGCGGCCTCGACATCGACGCGCTGCGCATCGTCGGCGACGGCATCAACCGCATCATGCGCGCGCCGGACAAGGCGGTGATCCTCATCACCCATTATCAGCGTCTGCTCGACTATGTGCAGCCGGACTTCGTGCACGTCCTCGCCGATGGTCGCATCGTGCGCTCGGGCGGCGCGGAACTGGCGCACGAGCTGGAACGCGAAGGCTATGGAGCGGTGGCGGCATAATGGCCACGCTTCCGACCAACGCGCAGGAGGCGTTCCGCTGGACCGACCTGGCGGCGCTGTCCTCTGCCGCGGCCTCGACCCGTGGTGCGGCGGCGGACGCGGCGGGCTATTGGCTCGACATCGCCGGTCCACGCATCCTGTTCGTCGATGGCGTCTATGCCGCCGACCGCAGCACGCGGGGCCATGTCGCGTTGTCGCCGCTGACGCTCGACACCGCGCACCCGCTGGGCGCGCAGGCATCGGGCGCGGCGGGCTGGTCGATCGACCTGTCGGCGACCGAGGTCGCGGAGACGGTGCAGATCGTCCACGTCTCGACCGGAGCCGAAAACCATGTTCCCGCCCGGCTGACGCTGGACGAGGATGCCGTCGCGTCGGTCGTCGAAACCTATGTCGGCAGCGGCTGGACCAACCGGCTGACCCAGATCGACCTCGAACGCGGTGCGCGGCTGATGCGCAGCGTGCGGCTGCTGCAGGCGGACGGCTTCGTGTCGATCCGCGACGAAGCGGTGGTGGGCGAGGGCGCGAGCCTCGTGTCGCAGTTCCTCGGTGCCGGCGGCATGGGCAGCCGGATCGACGCGCAGCTGACGCTCGACGGTGACAACGCGTTCGTCGATTATGGCGGCGCCCTGCTGACCCACGAGGACCAGCGGCAGGAATGTGCCGTCGCCGTCCGCCACGCCGCACTGAACGGGTCGAGCCGCCAGACCTGGCGCGCGGTCGCCGCCGACCGCAGCCAGGCGAGCCTTGCCGCCCGCGTCGAGGTCGCGCGTGGTGCGCAGAAGACCGACGGCGAACAATCGCTGCGCGGTCTGCTATTGCAGCGGACGGCGACGGTGAACCTGAAGCCCGAACTCGAAATCTTCGCCGACGACGTGAAGTGCGCGCATGGCGCGACGGTCGGCGAACTCGATGCGAAGGCGCTGTTCTACCTGCGCAGCCGCGGCGTCAGCGAGGCGCGGGCCAAGGCGCTGCTGACCAAGGCGTTCGTGTCCGATGCGCTCGACCGGATCGGCGACGAAACGGTGCGCGAAGCCTTCGCGGCGGACGCCGATGCGTGGCTGGAGGCGACGCTGTGACGGCAACCACCCCCCTCGACCGCGTGCGCGATTTCCCCGCCATTCCGGAGGGCTGGGCCTATCTCGACACCGCCGCCACCGCACAGAAGCCGCAGGGCGTGATCGACGCGATCACCCGCGCCTATGACACGACCTATGCCACGGTGCATCGCGGCGTGTACCAGCGCTCGGCCGACATGACGCTCGCCTATGAAGCCGCGCGCCGTCGCGTGGCATCGTTCATCGGTGCCGGTGCGCCCGAGGAATGCGTGTTCGTGCGCGGCGCGACCGAGGGGATCAACCTGGTCGCGCAAGGGTGGGCCGAACGTCACCTGAAGGCCGGCGACCGCATCCTGCTGTCGATGCTGGAGCATCATTCGAACATCGTGCCGTGGCAACTGGTCGCCGAACGGATCGGGGCGGCGATCGACGTCGTGCCGCTGACCGACGCTGGCCGCATCGACTTCGACGCGATGGCGGCGATGATCCGGCCGGAGCACAAGCTGGTCGCGCTGGCGCATGTCTCGAACGTGCTGGGATCGGTCCTCGACGGCCGCCGCGCTGCCGATATCGCCCACTCGGTCGGGGCGAAGCTGCTGCTCGACGGGTGCCAGGCGGTGCCGCGCATCGCGGTCGACATGGCTGCGCTCGACTGCGATTTCTACGTCTTTTCCGGGCACAAGCTCTACGGCCCGACCGGTATCGGCGTGTTGTGGGGCCGCGCGGAACTGCTCGACGCGATGCACCCGGTGCAGGGCGGTGGCGCGATGATCGACCGGGTGACGTTCGAACGCACCACCTATGCCCCGCCGCCCGCCCGGTTCGAGGCGGGGACACCGCATATCGTCGGTGCGCTGGGACTCCATGCCGCGATCGACTATGTGGAGGGCATCGGCCTTGACGCGATCCACGCGCATGAAACCGCGCTGGTCGCCGCTACCCGCGAAGCGCTCGGCCGGATCAATTCGGTACGGCTGCTCGGTCCGGAGGATTCCGCCGGGATCGTCAGTTTTGTGGTGGAGGGGGTGCATCCGCACGACGTCGGCACCATCTTGGATGAGGAACGCGTCGCGATCCGCGCCGGCCATCATTGCGCGCAGCCGCTGATGGACGTGCTGGGCGTCCCCGCCACCGCGCGGGCGAGCTTCGGCGTATACAACGGCGCGGCCGATGTGGAGGCGCTGGTGCGCGGACTGGAACGGGTAAGCAGGATTTTCGGATGAACGACGAACGCAGCTTTCAGGTCGAGGAAGTCGACGCCGTGGCCCCGCCGCCGCGCGCACGGGTGACCGATGCCGACGCACCGCGCCAGCGCGACTATCTGGGCGATTTCCTGGCGAAGAAGCCGGTGCCAGTCGCCGATGGCGAGCCGGGCGGCGACGTCTACGAAGCGGTGATCGCCGCGCTGAAGGATATCTTCGACCCCGAAATCCCGGTCAACATCTATGACCTGGGGCTGATCTACGGCGTCGACGTGGCCGACAACGGCCATGTCGCGGTGACGATGACGCTGACCACGCCGCATTGCCCGGTCGCGGAATCGATGCCGGCCGAAGTGGAATTGCGCGTGTCGGCAGTACCCGGCGTTTCCACCGCCGACGTCAACCTCGTTTGGGATCCACCATGGGACCCGCAAAAGATGTCGGACGACGCCAAGCTCGAACTGGGAATGCTGTAATGGCCACGCGCGTTCGCCCCGCCGCGATTCTCCTGACCCCGAACGCCGAACGCCGGGTTGCCGACCTGATGGCGAAGGCCCCGGCGGATGCGATCGGCGTGAAGCTGTCGACCCCGCGGCGCGGCTGTTCGGGCCTTGCCTATTCGGTCGATTACGTCACCACCGCCAACGCGATGGACGAACGGATCGAAACGCCGGGCGGCACCTTCTTCGTCGATGGCGGATCGATCCTGTACCTGATCGGTTCGACGATGGACTGGGTCGAGGATGATTTCACCGCGGGCTTCGTCTTCGCCAATCCGAATGCCAAGGGCGCGTGCGGATGCGGAGAGAGCTTCACGGTCTGATCGCGCCCATCGGGGGGTGAGGGTGCAGCGTTTCCTATGGTTGCTGGCCGCCGCATGGCCGGGCATGGCGATGGCGCAGGACGTGCCGGAGATCGTCGTCACCGGGCGCGGCCTTGCCGATGCGCCGGGCGACCGCGTGTACGACAGCGTCACGTTGGACCGCGACCGCATCCTTCAATCCGCCAGCGGCCGGGTGGAGGACGTGCTGCGCGACGTCGCCGGGTTGCAACAATTTCGCCGCTCCGATTCCCGCAGCGCCAACCCGACGTCGCAGGGGATTACCCTGCGCGGGCTGGGCGGCAACGCCTCCAGCCGGGCGCTGCTGCTGCTCGACGGCGTGCCGCAGGCCGATCCGTTTGGCGGCTGGGTCGCCTTTCCCGCCTATGCCACCGACCGGTTGGGGCGCATCCGGGTGACGCGGGGCGGGGGCAGCGGCGTTGCCGGGCCGGGGGCGCTGGCCGGGACGATCGAACTCGACAGCGCCGGACCGGGTAAGCTTGCACCCTTTGCCGCATCGATTGCCGGGGGCAGCCGTGCCTCGCTGGACGCGCGAGGATCGGCGGCGCTGGTGCGTGGCGGCGGGTTCGCCACCCTGTCCGGCGCCTATGCCCGTGGCGACGGATTCGTGCCGATCCTGCGCGAGGATCGCGGCCCCGCCGACCGGGCGGCTCCCTATGAACAGGGCAGCGCCGCCGCCCGCGCCGTGGTGCAGGTCGCAGCGACCACCGAATTGCAGGCCAATGTGTCGGGCTTCACCGATCGTCGCGACCGGGGCCTGGCGTTCACCGACAATCGCAGCGAAGGCGCCGATGCCAGCGTTCGGCTGGTCGGGCGGGGATCGCTCGGCTGGTCGCTGCTCAGCTATCTCCAGACCCGCGCCTTTGCCAGCCGCTTCGCCAGCGTCGGGGCGGGGCGGGCATCGAGCGCGCCGACGCTCGACCAGTATAATGTGCCGGCGACCGGTATCGGCGGGCGCGCGGAAATCGCGCCGGTCGTGGGCGCGCTGGCGCTGCGGCTGGGCGGTGATGTGCGCAGCGTGACCGGTGAGACGCAGGAGCTTTACACCTATGTTGCGGGCAGTCCGACGCGGCGGCGGGTCGCGGGCGGGCGCAATGTAACGGCCGGCCTGTTCGCCGATGCCAGTGTCACGACCGGCGCTGTCGTGCTGAGCGCCAGTGGCCGCATCGACCGCTGGGCTATCGCCGATGGCCGGTTGCAGGAAGCGGCACTGTCCGGCGCGACCCTGACCGACCAGCGCTTCGCCGACCGACGGGGGTGGGAACCGACCGGTCGCGTCGGCATGGCCTGGACGCCCGCCGATATCGTGACGCTGCGACTGGCGGGCTATCGCGGCTGGCGCCTGCCGACCCTCAACGAGCTGTACCGTCCGTTCCGGGTGGGTGCCGATGCGACCGCCGCCAACGCCGCCCTGGCGCCGGAGACGCTGTGGGGCGGGGAGGCGGGTGTCGAGTTGCGCCCGACGACCGCAATCCGCCTTACCGCGACCGCCTTCGCCAACGACCTGCGCGACGCCATCGCCAATGCGACGATCGCGAATGGGCCGGGCAACTTTCCGGGGGTGGGTTTCGTCTCGGCTGCCGGCGTGTTTCGCCGACGGGCAAATCTCGACCATGTTCGTGTGCGTGGGGTCGAACTCGACGCATCGGGGCGGTTGGGGCCGGTCGAGGCGCGGCTCTCCTATGCCTATACCGATGCGCGGGTCCGCGACGGTGGCGCGCTGGATGGCCTGCGTCCGGCGCAGACTCCGGCGCATAGTGGATCGGCGACGCTCGGCTGGCACCGTGACCGGTGGCAGGCAGCGGCAACGCTGCGGCATGTCGCCGGCCAGTATGAAGATGATGCCAATTCGCGCCGATTGTCTGCCGCCACGACGCTCGATCTGGTCGCGGCGATGCCGGCAACACGCTGGCTGACGCTGGAGGCACGGGCGGAAAACGTCACCGACACCCGAATCGAGACCGCCATCGGCGGCGACGGCGTGGTGGAGCGAGCGACCCCGCGCACCTTGTGGTTGGGGGTGCGGCTGGGCGGCTGACCGGGCGTATGGTCAGCCGCCCGGTTCGTGTCAGGCGCCGGTCTGCGACGCCATGCTGCCACGCGGTTCGACGATCGACGGCACCGGGCCGGTGGCGGGACGCAGCGATTCGCGCTCGGCGGCGGTTACCGGCGCGGTCGGGTCGGGGCGGAAAGCCGGCGGAGCGCGATCGGCCGGGCCGGGGCGACCCTTGCCCAATGCCAGGTCGGGGGCGGCATGGCCTTCGGACGGTTTGCGCCGTGCCAGCAGCACGCCGACCACACCGACGACGATACCCGTTGCGGCAAGCGCAACCGAGCGCAGGGTCGAAACCCCGGCAGTGCGCGATTTCGGCTTGTGTTTCTTGTGCTTGGCCATGGTCGATCCTTTTGCTGTCGCCGGTCCAACGACCGGCGCGCAGACAGGTTCAACCGACGGCTTCGCTCCGCCGTACGGTGGCGGCTTCGCGAATCAGCCGCTGTTCGGTGGTGCGCTCGGCCCGGTCGGCCATCTCGGTCCACGCCTGTTCGGCGCGGCGGCAGCGGTCGCGGACATTGTCCAGCGTCGCGGCTTCGGCATTGGCGCGCTCCACGGCGGCGCGGGCGCGATAGGCTTCGGCGGTGTCGGCCAAGAAAACCTCTCCTGCAAGCAAAAGGGGCGGGTGGAGGTCGCTCCACCCGCCCCATAGAAATCAGTCGGCGGCGGTCAGGTTGACCGCGCTGACCCGGCCGCGCCGGTCTTCTTCCAGCTCATAGCCGAGGCGCTGGTTCTGGTTCAGCGTGACCATCCCTGCGCGCTCGACCGCCGAAATGTGGACGAAGGCGTCGGTGCCGCCATTGTCGGGGGCAATGAAGCCATAGCCCTTGTCGATGTTGAAGAATTTTACGGTGCCGAGTGTGGCCATGATCGTTCCTTCCGAATGTTGCGGGCGTCGGAAACACCCGACCCCCGTGCCTTAGGCAGCAGGGAAAGAAGGAACTTGCCGCAAAGCAGGACACCATCGATTTGCGACTGTAGCCCATGACAAATGGGTATCGACCTGCCCCCATGCAAGGGGCAGGTCGACGAAAGCCATTAGTAGGTGGGTAGTATTTTTACCGGCAGCGCACGTTGTTGCGATCGATCGCCTGACCACCGGCCGCACCGGCGGCCCCGCCCAGGATCGCGCCCAGCAGGCCCGAGCCGCCCGGACGCAATGCCGTGCCGAGCACGCCGCCAGCGATCCCGCCGA
Source organism: Sphingomonas sp. Leaf23 (assembly GCF_001421585.1). Taxonomy (NCBI): domain Bacteria; kingdom Pseudomonadati; phylum Pseudomonadota; class Alphaproteobacteria; order Sphingomonadales; family Sphingomonadaceae; genus Sphingomonas; species Sphingomonas sp. Leaf23. Next base: position 138,442 of record NZ_LMKR01000003.1, read on the forward strand.
CGATCAGGCCGGTGGTGCCATCGTCACGACGGCAGTAATAGCGACCGTCATTGCCGACATAGACGCGATCATTCTGCGACAGGCGGCGTTCGCGATAGCGGCGGTCGTCGCGATAATAGCGTGCGGCGTCGTAGCCGTTATACGACGGATCGGGGCGGTCATAGTCATAGCGGCTATAGCCGGCATCGGCATAGCGCGGGCCGCCCATGCCATAATCGGTGCATCCGGAAACCAGGGTGGCAGCGGCGACGAGGCCGAGGGTGAGCGCACGCATGACGACATGTCCTTCGCTTGATATCGATCAAACGGGAATGCCGGGGATGGGCGGATGTTCCGAAATTATACGGAAAACAATAGTTTTGCAGGCGTAATTACCAGCGTCCGCCGGCATCCTCGATCGCCGCCAGCAGCGCGCGCTTGCTGTCCGTCCGGTTGGCACCGGCGTTGCGCGGCAGCTCCGGATTGCCCAGTGCCGCGCGACGCTCGGCCAGTCGAGCCGCGACGTCGCCATGCCGAAGCCGGGGGCCAGGCCAGTCGTCTGTTTCAGTCGAGATCGTCGACACCATGATCGCCCGCACTTTCCTCGCGTATCCGCCGTTCAAGATAGGTGCGATCGAGCAAAGAATGAAGCCGGTACAACAGCCGGGCCTGTTCGATTCTGTCCGGTGCGGTTCCGGACGCATATTGCCCCATCCGATCCGCGATCAGATCCTCGACACCCAGGATCGCAAAAGCGGAGCCGGGCGCGAAGTCGTCGATCAGCACAATGCGTTCGCGCGGGACCAGTCCGTCGAGGGGGGGTGCGGCCCACGACTTCAAAGCCAAGCGCCAGTTCGGGATGAATCCAGCCGCGGGTCGCGCTGCCCGGCCCGCTGGGCCGGACGAAACCCTGCTCCCGCAAGACGGCTTCCAGTTCGTCCTGAACCGACGAACAAAGGTCGAAGTCGCCGGTGGAAACAGCACTGCCCGACCAATATTCGACCGCCGCCCCACCGACCAGGATCGGCCGGGGCTGTCCGCTGGCGCGCAACGCTTCGCTGACCGTTGCGAACATCCGCAATGCAGCTTCGAACGGTGCGCGCCAGACGCTCACTCCGCCGCCTGTGCCCTCGGGGTCAGCAACGGCTTCAGATAGCGTCCGGTAAAGCTCCCCTCGACCGAAGCGACCTTCTCCGGCGTGCCCTCGGCGACCAGCTTGCCGCCCTTCACGCCGCCCTCCGGCCCCATGTCCAAAATCCAGTCGGCGGTCTTGATGACGTCGAGGTTATGCTCGATCACCACCACGGTATTGCCCTGTTCGACCAGCTGGTGGAGCACCTCCAGCAGCTTGCGCACATCCTCGAAATGCAGACCAGTGGTCGGTTCGTCGAGGATGTAGAGCGTGTTGCCGGTCGCGCGGCGGGCGAGTTCCTTGGCCAGCTTCACCCGCTGCGCTTCGCCGCCCGACAGCGTGGTTGCCTGCTGCCCGACCTTGACATAGCCCAGGCCCACTTCGGCCAGCATCGCCATCTTGTCGCGGATCGGTGGCACCGCCTTGAAGAACTCCACCGCATCCTCGACGGTCATGTCGAGCACGTCGGCAATGCTCATCCCCTTGAACTTCACCTCCAGCGTCTCGCGATTGTAGCGCGCGCCGTGGCACACGTCGCATTCGACATAGACGTCGGGCAGGAAGTGCATCTCGATCTTCAGCACGCCGTCGCCCTGGCATGCTTCGCACCGCCCGCCCTTGACGTTGAAGCTGAACCGGCCGGGCTTGTAGCCGCGTGCCTGCGCCTCGGGCAGCCCGGCGAACCAGTCGCGTATCTGGGTGAAGGCGCCGGTATAGGTCGCCGGGTTCGACCGCGGGGTGCGGCCGATCGGCGACTGGTCGATATCGATCACCTTGTCGAGATGCTGCAACCCGGTGATCTTGTCATGCTTGCCCTGCACGATGCGTGCGCCGTTCAGCGTGCGCGCGGCGGCGGCATAGAGCGTGTCGATCGTGAAGCTCGACTTGCCCGATCCCGACACGCCGGTGATGCAGGTGAAGGTACCGAGCGGGATGCTGGCGGTCACGCCGGTCAGGTTGTTGGCGGTGGCATTGTGCACCGTCAGCTTCTTGCCATTGCCCTTGCGCCGCACCTCCGGCAGCGGCACCGAGCGGGTACCGTTCAGGTAATCGGCGGTGACCGACCCCTTGGCCTTCAGGATCTGCTTCAGCGTCCCCTTGGCGACGATCTCGCCACCATGGACGCCGGCGCCCGGTCCCATGTCGATGACATAATCGGCAGTGCGGATCGCATCCTCGTCATGCTCGACCACCAGCACGGTGTTGCCGAGGTCGCGCAGCCGGCGCAGCGTTGCCAGCAGCATGTCGTTGTCGCGCTGGTGCAGCCCGATCGACGGTTCGTCGAGGACGTAGAGCACGCCCGACAAGCCGCTGCCGATCTGCGAGGCGAGGCGAATGCGCTGGCTCTCGCCACCCGACAACGTGCCGCTGGTCCGGTCGAGGTTCAGATAATCGAGGCCGACATTGTTGAGGAAGCCCAGCCGCTCGACGATCTCCTTCAGGATCGACTGTGCGATCGCCTTTTGCTGGTCGTTGAAATGCTCGGGCAGCCCTTCGAAGAAGCGTAGCGCGTCGACCACCGACAGATGCGTGGCATAGGCGATGTCCTGCATCGCCACCTTTACCGCCAGCGCCTCGGGCTTCAACCGCGCGCCATGGCAAGTCTCGCACGGCTGCGACGCTTGGTACTTCGCCAGTTCCTCGCGCATCCATGCGCTCTCGGTCGACAGCATCCGCCGGTTGAGATTGCCCAGCACCCCCTCGAACGGCTTCTTGACGTCGTACGACTTCTTGCCGTCAATGAAGGTGAGCGTGACCGGCTTGCCCGCGGTGCCGTGCAGGATCACGCGCTGCGCTTCGGCGGGCAGCTCCTTCCACGCAGCGTCGAGCGAGAAGCTGTACGCCTTCGCCAGCGATCCCAGCACCTGCATGTAATAGGGGGAGGGCGGGTTGGACTTCGCCCACGGCACCACCGCGCCCTTCTTGATCGACAGTTCGTGGTTCGGGACGATCAGGTCCTCGTCGAACTCCAACCGTTCGCCCAGGCCATCGCACGCGGGACAGGCCCCCTGCGGCGCGTTGAAGCTGAACAGGCGCGGCTCGATCTCGCTGATCGTGAAGCCGCTGACCGGACAGGCGAACTTTTCCGAAAAGACGATGCGGTTGTCGGGGATGCCCGCACCCTTCAGCTTGCCGGTCTGCGGCGCGGCCTCGGTCGCGCGGTCGCCCTGTTCGCTAGGGATCGGCGGGTTGCTCGACTGCGCCTCGGCAACGGTCGTATCGAGCAGGTCGACATAGGCGAGCCCGTCGGCCAGTTTCAGCGCGGTTTCGAAACTCTCCGCCAGCCGGGTGGCAACCTCCGGGTTCACCACCAGGCGATCGACCACGACCTCGATGTCATGCTTGAACTTCTTATCGAGTGTCGGCGCATCCTCGATCAGATGGACCTCGCCATTGACCCGCACCCGCTGGAACCCGGCCTTCTGCCATTCGGCCAGTTCCTTGCGATACTCGCCCTTGCGCCCACGCACGACCGGCGCGAGTAGCAGCAGCCGCGTGCCCTCGGGCAGCGCCAGTACCCGGTCGACCATCTGGCTGACCGTCTGCGCGCTGATCGGCAGGCCGGTGGCGGGCGAGAAGGGCACGCCGACCCGCGCCCACAACAGCCGCATGTAATCGTATATTTCGGTGACCGTCGCGACCGTCGATCGCGGATTGCGGCTGGTCGTCTTCTGTTCGATCGAGATCGCCGGCGACAGCCCCTCGATATGCTCGACATTGGGCTTCTGCATCAACTCGAGGAACTGGCGCGCATAGGCCGACAACGATTCGACGTAGCGCCGCTGCCCCTCGGCATAGATGGTGTCGAAGGCGAGGGAGGACTTGCCCGAACCCGACAGGCCGGTGATGACCGTCAGCGTGTCGCGCGGGATGTCGATGTCGACACCCTTGAGGTTATGCTCCCGCGCACCGCGGACGGAGATATGGGTCAGGCTCATGCGATCCGTTCTATCTTCGTTCTACTGAAATGGCTAGTCGGTGACATGGGGGCGCGCCTTCCCGGTTTCGAGGGGGCCTTGCCGCGCCATGCCAGCGATTGACGGTTGAGGGCGGCCAGATCGACCTCATTCGCCAGCGCCGCCTCGCCCAGCGCCACCGCCCGTTCGAGCGCCTCTCCATCGGCATGGGCATAGGCCGGCCGGCCCGCGACATGATCGTACCACACCCCGCCAAAGGCATGGTCGAGCAGGATGCGCTGAAAACAATGGTCGCCCACCACCGGCCAGCCGCGCTCGCGCGCGACGCCCGGCAGCACGCGCCGCGTCAGGTCGAGCCACCGTGCCTCCAGCGCCGCCCGCGCGGTCATGCCGGCAGCCGGACGTGCAGCCGCCGCCAGCGTGCCTCGACGAAGCTGAACGCACCGAACGCGACAAAGCCGATGCCGATCGCGGTCAACAGCAACTGCCCGCCCGCCTGCCGCTGCAACAGCGCGAAGCCGCTCGCCATGCCGCCGGCTTCATCGGCATCCGCCGCCCACGCCGCGCCGACGAACAGCACCGCGATCGCCGCGAACACGGCGGCGCGTGCGCCATAGCCGATGCGGCCCATGGTGCAGACATAATCGGGCACCGGCGTGTCGCCCGACAGGGTACGGGCGAACTCGCCGCTCCAGGCCTTCTTTGCCTGTTGCGCCGCCGCCGCGAGCAGCCCGACCGCGACCAGCGCCACCAGGACGCGTCCGCCCGGCTGGTCGAGCAGCCACGCGGTCCAGTCATGCGCGCTGTCCTCTCCGCCGACCCGCCCGGTCGCTCGCGCGCTGTGGACCGCAAGGCGCGCGGCGGTCCATGCCAGCACGACATGGGCGATGCCGCTCACCGCATGTCCTGCACGGCGGAACGCGCCGCTGGCGTCGTTCGCCTGCGCCTCGGGATCGAACAGCGCCTCGGTCAGCCGCCACAGCGCATAGCCGGCCAGCCCCGCCGCCATCGCTGCCAGCAGCCATTCGCCGAACGGTTCGTCGGCCAGGCTGGCGATCGCGCCCTGATTGTCCCCCGCCTTGCCGCCCCGCAGCGCTGCGTCGATCGCGAACCAGCCGACGATGCAATACACGACTCCGCGCGCGGCAAACCCCAACCGGGCAAGGAACGTGGCGCCGGAACGGGTGGTCATCGCACGCAAGCCTTTCGAATCGTTTCGCCGCGCCAACCATCTGGCGGCGACAGCGGTTCCGTCCGGCATCGCTGCTTGCAGGCCCGTCCCGTCGGATGCAGTTTCGCGTTGGGCATCGGGGGAGGAAAAGATGCGATTGCTGGTATCGACATTGCTGCTGGGGCAGGCCAGTGCCCCCGCCGCGCCACCGATGACGCCGGTCAACCGGTGGAACGTCGAATATGCCGAGAAGATGTGCGTCGTCAGCCGCGGCTATGGCGATCCCGCTGCCCCGGTCACCATCGGATTCAAGCCGACACCGTTCGGCGAAACCATGCAGGCCGTCATCCTGGGCAAGCGAGACAGGCTGGGCAAGGAAGGCCGGTTCGAACTGACGCTGGAGGCGCCGGGACGCGATCTTCCGCTCGACGGCAAGCCGATGGGCACGCGGGTATATTTCCCCAAGAGCGACGATGCCGTGCTGACCTATTATATTTCGCGCGCGACATTCGATGCGATGGTCGATGCCCCTGTGTTTACCGTCCGGCCGAAGACAGGACCGGCGGTCTCCGTCGCGCTGGGCATGGGGAAGCCCCTCGTCGCGGCGTTGCGGAAGTGCGAGGTCAGTCTGCTCGAACATCTCGGCTACGACCCGGCAAAGATCGCCGCCGTCGTGACGCGTGCGGAAGGGGAAAAGCCGGCCGAATGGATCAGCTACACCGATTATCCGAGCAGTGCCCTGAACAGGCGCGCGCAGGGTGTCGCAACGATCGCCTGGACCATCTCTACGACGGGACGTGTTTCCGACTGCAAGATCGTCGAGACGTCGGGATCGGACGATCTCGACAAGGCGTCCTGCGACGCCATTCTGAGACGGGGCCGCTATCTGGGTCCCGCGCTCGATGCATCGGGCAAGGCGGTCGAATCCTATTCGACCAGTCGCGTGATGTGGAGCATACCGCGCTGATCGGTCGACCTCACCCCCGCCCAAACGGCAGCAGCGCCTCATACACCTCCAGCGGTGGCTTGCCCTCCACCGCCACCCCCTGCCGCAGCAGGAACGCGTGGCGGACGATCTCCGCCTGCTGCTCGATGCCGTACGCCTCGAACGGCTTGCCCGGTACGACGTCGTACGCATAGGTACAGAACGGATGCCGCATCAGCGGCAGCCAGTAGCGCCCGCGATGCTGCGTCTGGTGGACATGCGTCATCTCATGCAGGAACAGCGCGGCCAGATCGCGCCCGGCGTGCGCGAAATCGTCGCGGTACAGCGTGCCGCCCGGATGGAAATGGATGCATCCGGTCGGTGCCATCGCGACCTGTTTCGGTTGGAAGAACGCCCATTTCGCATTCGCCACCCGCGCCCGGGCATAATCGATCGTGTCGCCGAACATGGTGCGGGCGAGATCGGTTTCGGCCGGGGTGAGCGGACGCTTCACTGGGGTGCCGGATCGCCCGCGCCGACCAACTTCGCGTCAACTGTCTTGGCGCCGGTATCGAATTGGAAGGTGATCGGCATCGTATCGCCGGGTTTCAGCTCGGACGCGACACCGAACATCATCATGTGTGCGCTGCCAGGCTTCAGGAACAGCGTGGTGTTCGGCGGCACGGGGATTTGGGCGATCGGCTTCATCCCCACCATCTTCTCGCCCATCGTCATGGTGACGTGCAGCTCGATCTTCTGCGCCTTCGGGCTGGCCGCGCCGCGCAGCATCGCCGAAAATGTGCCGGTATCGCCCTTGATCGTGGCATAGCCGGCGGCCGGGCGGCCCGGCACCGCGGGCAGGCGAACCCACGCATCCTCCACGACGATTCCCTTTTCGGCAGGTTGCGAACATCCGCCGACCACGATCAGGGGGAATAGCCCCGCCAGCACCATCCACCGTGTCTTCATGCGCACGCTCCTGTCCCGATACGGTTCCCTATGCCGCGCATAATCTTGCGGCAAGCCGAACCCTGCCTATATCCGCCCTCGGAACGATCCGGACGGCACCTCCCCGTGCCGTTTGGGTCCAGGCAGTATTTCAACCCGGGGGCCAATGAGGGACCATGGCTAAAGTAATCGGTATCGATCTGGGCACGACCAATAGCTGCGTCGCGGTGATGGAGGGCGGTAGCCCCAAGGTCATCGAAAATGCCGAAGGCGCGCGCACCACGCCGTCGATCGTGGCGTTCGCCAAGGATGGCGAGCGGCTGATCGGCCAGCCGGCCAAGCGTCAGGCGGTCACCAACGGCGACAACACGATCTTTGCGGTGAAGCGCCTGATCGGCCGCCGGTTCGACGATCCGGTCACCAAGAAGGATACCGAGCTGGTTCCCTACACCATCGCGCGCGGGCCGAACGGCGATGCGTGGGTGAAGGCGGGCGGCGAGGAATATTCGCCGTCGCAGATCAGCGCGTTCATCCTGCAGAAGATGAAGGAAACGGCGGAGTCGTATCTCGGCGAAACCGTGACGCAGGCGGTCATCACCGTGCCGGCATACTTCAACGATGCCCAGCGTCAGGCGACCAAGGACGCCGGCAAGATCGCCGGCCTCGAAGTGCTGCGCATCATCAACGAACCGACGGCGGCGGCGCTGGCGTACGGGCTCGACAAGGACAATAACAAGACCATCGCGGTCTATGACCTTGGCGGCGGCACCTTCGACATTTCCGTGCTGGAAATCGGCGACGGCGTGTTCGAGGTGAAGGCGACCAACGGCGACACCTTCCTCGGCGGCGAAGACTTCGACGCGAAGATCGTGCAGTTCCTGGCCGACGAGTTCAAGAAGATCGAAGGTATCGATCTGACCAAGGACAAGCTGGCGCTCCAGCGGCTGAAGGAAGCCGCTGAAAAAGCGAAGATCGAGCTGTCGTCGGCGCAGACGACCGAAGTCAACCTGCCGTTCATCACGGCGGATGCGACCGGTCCGAAGCACCTCGTCAAGTCGATCACCCGTGCCGACCTCGAACGTCTGGTCGAGGATCTGGTCAAGCGGACGCTGGAGCCGTGCAAGAAGGCGCTGGCCGATGCCGGCGTGCAGGCGAGCGCGATCGACGAAGTCGTGCTGGTCGGCGGCATGACTCGCATGCCGCGCGTCCGCGAAGTCGTGAAGCAGTTCTTCGGCAAGGAACCGCACACCGGCGTGAACCCCGACGAAGTCGTGGCGATCGGTGCCGCGATCCAGGCGGGCGTTTTGCAGGGTGACGTGAAGGACGTGCTGCTGCTCGACGTGACCCCGCTGTCGCTGGGCATCGAAACGCTGGGCGGCATCATGACCCGCATGATCGATCGCAACACCACCATCCCGACCAAGAAGTCGCAGGTCTATTCGACCGCCGACGACAATCAGGGTGCGGTGACGATCCGCGTGTTCCAGGGCGAGCGCGAAATGGCCGCCGACAACAAGATGCTGGGCCAGTTCGATCTGGTCGGCATCCCGCCCGCGCCGCGCGGCGTGCCGCAGATCGAGGTCACGTTCGACATCGACGCCAACGGCATCGTCAACGTCAGCGCCAAGGACAAGGGCACCGGCAAGGAACAGCAGATTCGCATCCAGGCCTCGGGCGGCCTGTCGGACAACGACATCGACCAGATGGTCCGCGATGCCGAGCAGTTTGCCGAAGAGGACAAGAAGCGTCGTGCAGGTGCCGAGGCGAAGAACAACGCCGAATCGCTGATCCACACGACCGAGCGTCAGCTGGCCGACAATGGCGACAAGGTGGACGCGTCGCTGAAGTCCGAGATCGAAGCCGCGGTCGCCGAGACCAAGGCAGCGGTCGAGAGCGGCGATGCCGAGCGCATGACCGAAAAGAGCACCGCGCTCGCCCAGGTCGCGATGAAGCTCGGTCAGGCGATCTACGAGAAGCAGCAGCAGGCCGAAGCCGCGCCTGCGGCCGACGCCCAGGCGGAGACCAAGGCCGACGACGTGGTCGATGCCGAGTTCTCGGAAGTCGACGACAGCCAAAAGGCGTAATGACTGCTCCCTCTCCCCGCTTGCGGGGAGAGGGCCGGGGAGAGGGGCCGTTGCGTGACTTCCCCTCTCCCAACCCTCACCCCTGAAGGGGAGAGGGCTTTTGGGGTTTTCGAATGACCACCGAAGTCGATTTCTACGAGCTGCTCGAATGTGAGCGCACCGCGGATGCGGGGACGATCAAGTCGGCCTATCGCAAGCTCGCGATCAAATATCACCCCGACAAGAATGCCGGGTGCAAGGATTCCGAGGCGAAGTTCAAGGCGATCAACGAAGCCTATGACTGCCTGAAAGACCCGCAGAAGCGCGCGGCCTACGACCGCTACGGCCATGCCGCCTTTCGTCAGGGTGCGGGCGGTGCCGGTGCCGGCGCGCAGGATTTCGGCGGCTTTTCCGACATTTTCGAAAGCGTCTTCGGCGAATTCATGGGCGGCGGCCGCCAGGGTGGCCGTGCCGGGCCGCGTCGCGGCGCCGACCTGCGCTATGACATGGAGGTGTCGCTGGACGAGGCCTATCATGGCCACCAGACCGAGATCACCGTCGACGTGTCCACGTCCTGCGGGCCGTGCGGCGGCAGCGGCGCATCGCCGGGGACCAAGGCGCGGACCTGCCACACCTGCAACGGCCACGGGAAAGTGCGTGCGCAGCAGGGGTTCTTCGTCGTCGAACGCGCCTGTCCGACCTGCCACGGCGCAGGCCAGGTCATCAGTGACCCGTGCCCGGTTTGCAACGGCGAAGGCCGCGTCGACCAGACGAAGACGTTGCAGGTCAACATCCCGCCCGGCGTCGACGAAGGTACCCGCATCCGCCTGACCGGCGAGGGCGAGGCGGGGGCGCGCGGCGCGCCGTCGGGCGATCTCTACATCTTCCTGCACGTCAAGCGCCACGCGCTGTTCGAACGCGAAGGCACCGCGCTGCACGCGCGCGCGCCGATCAGCTTCACGACCGCAGCGCTGGGCGGCACGATCGAAATCCCCGGCCTCGATGGACAGAAGCACAGCATCCGCGTGCCGGCCGGGATTCAGTCGGGCAAGGAACTGCGCCAGCGCGGGGCCGGCATGCCGGTGCTGCAGGGGCGCGGGCACGGCGACATGGTGATCCATATCGAGGTCGAGACCCCGACCCGACTGTCGGCGCGGCAGAAGGAATTGCTGGAGGCGTTCCGCGAAACCGAAACCGGTGAGGAATGTCCCGAATCGATGGGCTTCTTCAGCCGGCTGAAGACTGCGCTCGGCGGGTAGGTCCAGCCGGCCAAATCTTCGTCATCCCGGCTTGCGCCGGGATGACGAAAGCGTGTTATGGCACGGCCGCCCAAACCGAGGACCAGGACGACCATGACCGCTGTGTGGCGTCCCGCCACCGTCTCCGACGCACCGGCCATCGCCACGCTCGCAAAGGCCGAACTGGGCGACTATGGCGAGGCGGCGGACCTCTATGCCGAACGCATCGCGCTCAGCCCCGATGGCTGCTGGGTGTTGGCGGACGGGGATGCGGTCATCGGCCATTGCATCAGCCATCCGTGGCACCGGCTGGCCCCGCCGGCGATGCACGCGCTGCTCGGCGACCTGCCGCCCAGCGCCGATTGCTGGTATCTCCACGATGTCGTCGTCGCCCCGCCGGCGCGGGGAACCCGCGCGGTCGAGCGTCTGCTGCCGATCCTGTGCGACATTGCCGCCCGCCGCGACATTCCCGTGCTGGCACTGATCGCGGTCGGCGGTGCCGATGCCTATTGGGCGCGACAGGGCTTCATCGCGGCCCCCGGCGGTGCGGCCGGGTTTGGCGAGGATGCAGTGTATATGGAGCGGCCGGTCGCCTGACCGCCGCGCTAGAGCGGTTTTCGACCAGGTTGAACCACCGTCATCGCCCTTCGGGCGACCGCTCCGCGGCGGGGCGCTTTCGGTCCGATGCAGCGTTGCTCGTCGGTCACGATGCCTGGCATCGCTCCCTCCTCGCGCCTCGCATCGAGCCGCAATCACCTCCATGCCGGTGATCCAACCTGGTCGGAAACCGCTCTAGCGCCGGCCACCTGCCACCATGCGCAGCGGCGCGACATGTGCCCCGCGCGCATCGCCATGCCCCACGCGGAAGGTCGATACCGCATCGTTCAACCGTGCGGCTTCCTCGGCCAGATTGCGGGCGGCGGCGGTGGTTTGCTCGACCATCGCGGCATTATGCTGCGTGATGCTGTCCATCTCGCCGACCGCGATGTTGATCTGGCCCAGCGTTTCGGCCTGTTGATGCGAGGCGGTCGCGATATTGCCGATCAGCGCGCGGATGCGGTCCATCTGTTCGGTAATCCGTTTCAGCGCGATGCCGGTGCTCGATACCAGTTCGACGCCGCGATCGACCTGCGCGGTCGATGCGGTTACCCGCGCCTTCACGTCCTTGGCGGCGTCGGCCGAACGCTGCGCCAGCGCGCGCACTTCGGATGCGACGACGGCAAAGCCCTTGCCGGCATCACCCGCGCGTGCCGCCTCGACCCCGGCGTTCAGCGCCAGCAGGTTCGTCTGGAACGCGATCCCGTCGATGACGGAGATGATCTCGCCGATTTCCTTCGACGCGCTTTCGATGCCGGCCATCGCGCGGGTCGTATCCTCGACGATACCGGCCGAGCTTTGCGCGTCGCGATGCGTGTCGGCGATGATCGCCTCGGTCGTGTCGACCAGCGTCGCGGCCTCGCGCACATTCTGGGTGATTTCCTGGATCGCCGCCGCCGATTCCTCCAGGCTGGCGGCCTGGCGCTCGGTGCGGCCGGACAGGTCGTCCGATGCCTGGCGGATATCGCTGCAGCCGTTATGCAGCGCCGCGGCGACCGACGTCACTTCGGCCATCGATTCCGCCATGCGGTCGGCAGCGGTGTTGAAGCTGTCGCGCAGCGGTTCGAATTCTTCGCTGAAGCGGGTGTCGATCCGGACATTCAGGTCACCGCCGGCCAGCGCGGCCAGCCCGTGCTTCAGCGTATCGACCACGGTACCGGTCGCGGCCATGTCCTGGCACATCACCAGCACCGCGTCTGGGCCCTCCTGCGGGACCGGGATCACCGTCACCAGCATCCGCACCTCTTCGGTGCCGCGCATGTTGAACCATTCGAACCGGGCAAAGCCGTCGCGAACCGCCTGTTGCACCCGCTCGCCGACATGTTCGGCCGTCGGGCGGCCGTCGGCCTGTGTCGCACGCGAAAAGACGACCGGGTTCTGCCCAATGATTTCGGCGCGCGTCCGGCCGTAAATGGCCTCGGCACCGGGATTGCATTCGACGAACGCACCCTCCTTCAACAGAAGGATGGCATCGGGGGACTGGCGATACCCGGCCAGCGCGGTGCGGATTTCGAGATCGGGCGAAAAGCGGCGGAAAATCATGCCATCCGCGTAGGGTGAGATCGTTAAGATTATACTGTCCCCCGCCGGACGGTCAGGTCCGGCGGGGCCGGGGCGTCACGCCTTGCCGAACACCCGCGCAAAGATCGTGTCGACATGCTTGTAGTGATAGCCAAGGTCGAACCGGCTCTCGATCTCTTCCGCCGACAGCGCGGCGGCGACGTCCGGATCGGCCTTCAGCAGTTCGAGCAGCGACAGTTCGCCGTCCGATTCCCACACCTTCATCGCGTTACGCTGGACCCAGCGGTACGAATCCTCGCGGCTGACGCCGGCCTGGGTCAGCGCCAGCAGCACGCGCTGCGAATGGACCAGGCCGCCCATCTTGTTGAGGTTCTTTTCCATCCGCGCCGGATAGACGACCAGCTTGTCGATGACGCCGGTCAGGCGGGCGAGCGCGAAGTCGAGCGTGATCGTCGCGTCGGGGCCGATATAGCGCTCGACCGACGAGTGCGAGATGTCGCGCTCGTGCCACAGCGCGACATTCTCCAGCGCCGGGGTGACATAGCCGCGCACCATGCGGGCCAGGCCGGTCAGGTTCTCGGTCAGCACCGGGTTGCGCTTGTGCGGCATCGCCGACGAGCCCTTCTGCCCGGGCGAGAAATATTCCTCGGCTTCCAGCACTTCGGTGCGTTGCAGATGGCGGATTTCGGTGGCGAGGCGCTCGATCGACCCGGCGATCACGCCCAGCGTCGCGAAATACATCGCATGGCGGTCGCGCGGGATGACCTGCGTCGACACCGGCTCGATGGTCAGGCCCATCCTTTCAGCAACATGCTCTTCAACGCGCGGGTCGATGTTCGCAAAGGTGCCGACCGCGCCCGAAATCGCGCAGGTCGCCACTTCGGCGCGGGCATTCTTCAGGCGCGTGCGGCAACGATCGAACTCGGCATAGGCCTGCGCCAGCTTCAGCCCGAACGTCACCGGCTCGGCATGGATGCCGTGGCTGCGGCCGATGGTCGGGGTCAGCTTGTGTTCGCGTGCGCGGCGTTCGATGACGCCCAGCAGCTTGTCGAGATCGGCGAGCAGGATGTCCGACGCCCGCGCCAGCTGCACCGCCAGACAGGTGTCGAGCACGTCCGAGCTGGTCATGCCCTGGTGCAGGAAGCGCGCTTCCGGCCCCGTGCGCTCCGACACATGGGTCAGGAACGCGATGACGTCGTGCTTCGTCTCGGCCTCGATCGCGTCGATCCGCTCCACGTCGAAGTCGGCGTCGTTCATCGCCCAGATCTTTTCGGCGGCGTCGCGCGGCACCACGCCCAGTTCGGCCAGCGCGTCGGTCGCGTGCGCCTCAATCTCGAACCAGATGCGGAATCGGGCCTGGGGCTGCCACAGGGCGGTCATTTCCGGGCGAGAGTAACGGGGAATCATGGCAGGCCTTTCGAAAACGGGCGAACGGTTTGCCGCGCCCTAGCAACAAGTCGCGGACGAATCGAGCCTGTCTTGCGATAGAAGAAATGCGAAAAGGGCTTCAATCGAAACCGAAACGACCTAAGTTGGTTGGGTCATCGCAGCGCCGCTACGGAGTTGTTTCATAGCGGCGGCATGAAGTTCCGAACCAATCCGAAAGGAGAAATTCGATGATGAAGCGTATTCTTCTCGCCAGTGCCATGGTGGTTTCTGTTCCCGCCTTCGCGCAGGACACGGCCCCGGCACAGACGACTGCCCCGGCAACGCAGGTCGCGCCGCAAACCTCGCCAGCGGCCCCCGCTGATGCATCGATCGCCGCGACGCAGCCGGCACCCGCGACGCAGGCCGATCCGGCAACGCAGACCGCGCAGACCACCGCCGAGGCCGGTCAGCCCGCCAGCGGCACGCAGATCGCGCAGATCGTCGAGGCCGAATTCCCGAAATATGACAAGGACGGGAAGGGCCAGCTGACCGAAAAGCAGTTCGGCGAATGGATGGTCGCGCTGCGATCGGCCAGCGAGCCGGGCGTGACCGCCGACAAGCCCGAGGTGAAGAGCTGGGTCAAGCAGGCCTTTGCCCAAGCGGACAAGGACAAGTCGAAGGCGGTGACGAAGGCGGAGCTGACCAGCTTCCTGAGCAAGAGCGCCTGAGCCGCAGTCTTGAGCTGATATCGATGCGACCGCCGGGAGCAATCCCGGCGGTCGTTTTTTATCGGACCCGCGCCGGATTGCCGACCACCGTCGCGCCGGCGGGCACGTCGCGCGTCACGACCGATCCCGCGCCGATGATCGCATCGTCGCCGACCGTAACGCCGGGCAGGATCATTGCCCCGCCACCGATCCACACATTGCGCCCGATCGTTACCGGCCGCCCGAATTCCAGCATCTGTGCGCGCACCGCCGGATCGCGCGGATGGTCGGCGGCAAGGATCTGCACGCCCGGCCCGATCTGCGTCTTGTCGCCGATGGTGACGGCACACACATCAAGGATGACGCAGCCGTAATTCAGGAACACCTCGTCGCCGAGGGTGATGTTATAGGCATAGTCGATATGGAACGGCGGGCGGATCACGACGTCCCTGCCGACCCCGGCCATGATCTCGCGCAACAGGCCGCGCTGTTCGTCGCGGTCCAGCGCGATACGGGCATTGTAGCGGTCCATCCACGCCGCCGCCCGCGCGACATCGGCGACCAGTTCGGCATCGCCGGCATGGTATAGCTCGCCGGCGATCATCTTTTCTTTCTCGGTACGCATTCAGAACATTCCCTGGGCACGCAGGCTCGTATGCCCCTTCGCGCCGATGATGAGGTGGTCGTGGACGGTGATGCCCAGCGGCTTGCCCGCCGCGGCGATGGTGCGGGTCAGGTCGATATCGGCCCGGCTGGGGCTGTGATCGCCGCTCGGATGATTATGGACCAGGATCAGCGCGGCGGAGCCGAGGTCGAGTGCGCGGCGGATCACCTCGCGGGTATAGATCGGCGCTTCGTCGATCGTCCCCTCCGCCACCAGTTCGTCGCGGATCAGCAGGTTGCGGCTGTTCAGGTGCAGAACCCGAATCCGCTCGACCGCCTGATGTGCCATGTCGGCATGGAGATAGTCGAGCAGCGCCTGCCAGTTCGACAGCACCGGCCGCTCGGTCACCTGCGCCTGCAGCATCCGCGTTGCGGCGGCCTGCGCGATGCGGATCGCCGCCACCGCGCTGTCGCCCATGCCCGACACCTTGCTGAGCGCCAGCGGATCAGCCGACAGCAGCCCGCCGATCCCGCCGAATTCGTGGAGCAGGGTCTTCGCCAGCGGCTTCGTATCACGGCGCGGAATTGCCAGCGTCAGGAGATATTCGACCAGCTCATGGTCGAGCAGCGCCGCGCCGCCATGTTCCAGCAACCGCCCGCGCAGGCGGGCACGGTGGCCGGTGCCATCGGTCTCGGGCGTGGTCATGGCCACCCGCCTAGCGGATCGCGCGCGGCGGGGCGAGGGGGCGGCTCAATCCTCGCCCCCCGGCTTGAGGTCGTCGTCGGACGGGGTATAGTCGAGGATGTCGCCCGGCGTGCAGTCGAGATAGCGGCAGATCGCAGCGAGGGTGGCGAAGCGCACGCCCTTCACCTTGCCCGATTTCAGCAGCGACAGGTTCGATTCGGTGATGCCGATCGCCTCGGCCAGTTCCTTCGACCGCACTTTCCGCCGCGCCAGCATCACGTCGAGATTGACGATGACCGGCATCAGACGAAATCGGCCAGTTCGCGCTCCGCCCGGATGCCAGCCTCCAATGCCCAGATCGTGGCATAGGCGGCGAAGGCCAGCAGCAGGAGCAGGAACGCAGTATCCACCTGGATCGGGTTGGACAATGCGGTGGAACCACCTACGCCGTTATAGAGCAGTCCGGCCTGCAAGACGGGACACACGATCCGCGCGACCGCCAGGGTGATCGCAGCGCGGGAGGCGCGGCGTAACCACGGCAGCGCATCGGCCAGTGCATGGTGCCGCTGCTGCCCAAGTCGGCGCAGCGCCATCCCGACGGCAAGGAACAGGACCGCCATCGGCCCCGATTCCAGCAGCACGATCGCTGCCAAGCCGACGCGGACGCCCGGCTCCGCTACCCATCTGTCGAATTGGCCGCGTGCCTTGGTGTTGCTGTTCAATCGGGCAAGCGTTTCGTCGGGCAGCAGGTTCGCCGCATCCGCACCGCCGCGACACCGCTGTTCCCCATCGCAATTCAGATAGGGTCCCGGTGCCGCCGCTGCGACGATCGTCATCACCCCCAGCAATGCTGCGATGACGAGGAACAGCATACCTACCCTGCGGCTGGTCCGCGCTTTTTTCGGCGGCAACGAATATCCGTCGGACACAAGATACTTTCTGTTTTACAGCAATTATTGTCGATGATACGACATTGGCCACGGCGAAGCGACTGCCGTTTGTGGGAAGGGGTTCACATGATTCGGTTGGAAAAGGGCGTCCTGGGCGCAGTGTTGGCGCTCGCCTCCACGACGGCGATGGCACAGGAGACGGCAACGCCGCCGCGCGAGGGGGCGGAGGTCGCCATCGGCGTGCTGCACCACGGCACCGATTTCCATCCGCTCGGCGGCAAGCTGATTTTCGACCTGCCTAAGCTGCCGGACGGCCAAATCTATGAAGGGTTCGAGGAAAACGGCACGGTCGACGTGCAGATCGCCTATCGCACCGCACCCCTGCGCATCCTGCTCAAACCCCGCCTGACCGCCAAGTCGCAGATCAATACCGCCGGGCGCACCAGTTTCTTCAGCATCGGCGCGGAATGGCGGCAGCATATCCTGCGCGGTCGGGTCTATGGGCAGGTCGGGATCGGCGCGACCGTCATCGACGGCTACAGCTTCACGCCCGATCCGTTCCAGCCGGGTATTTCCAACGACGAGGCATGGCGGCGCTACGACATCTATCGCCGGCGGACCTCGTTCGGGTCGAAAATCCTGTTCAATCCCAATGCGTCGATCGGCGTGCGGGTCGACCGGCGCTGGGCGGTCGAACTGGCATGGGAGCATTTCAGCCATCGCCAGATCTTTTCCGACACCAATCCGGGCATCGATAATGTCGGCATCCGCATCGTCCGGCGGCTGGGGCGGTGATGCTGGCGCTCCTCGCCGCCGCTTTGCTGGCACAGGCCGCGCCCGCCCCACCACCGCCGGACGAAGAAATCGTCGTGACCGGCGAACGGCCGCGCAACTTCCAGATCGTGACGAAGCGGGCGTGGTTGGTCGGCCCCGCCCGCTGCGCGCTGAAACCGTCCAGCGGCGACCCGCTGTTCGATGCCGCGGTCTGTCGGGCCTATCTCGCCTGCGTGCCGACTATCCGGTCCGCGGCGGAGCTGGAGGCCTGCATCCGGCCGCCGATCGCCGACGCGGCGCAGGGTTGGCAGGACCGGCGCAAGGCCGCGATGGCGCCGCGGCGACCCGCCGGCTGAGACAAGTTCCGTTGCGCTGCCGGAACCGTTTGCCGCCTCTCGCGCTTGACCCCGGCGGCGTGAGGCGCGACGAACGGGGCTGAACAGCGGAGTGAGTGGTCTGGGCGGTGACGACGAGCAGGCGGTGGAGACCGTGGCGTCGCCGCGTCGCCGGGGCCGCAAGCGCCGGCGTTTCGCGCAGGTGTTGCTGATCGTCAGCGGCGTCGTGCTGCTGCTCGCCGGGCTGTTGTGGACGCAGCGCAAGCCGATCGCCGACAATCTGGTCCGTCGCGAACTGGAAAAGCGCGGGATCGCCGCGCGGTATCGCGTCGCGCAGATCGGGCTGGGCCGACAGCGGCTGGTCGATGTGGTGCTGGGCGATCCGAAGGCGCCCGACCTGATCGCCGACTGGATCGAGATCGATACGGATGTGTCGCTGAACGGGGCAAAGGTTACCGGCGCACGCGTCGGACAGGCACGGCTGCGCGCCACCCTGCGGCCGGACGGGACGGTTTCGTTCGGACAGATCGACAAGCTGTTGCCGCCGCCCTCCGGTAAGCCCTTTGCACTGCCCGATTTCGATGTGGGCGTCGACGATGGCCGTATCCGCCTGACCACGCCGTACGGCGTCGTCGGCGCGAAGCTCGCGGGGAGCGGCAATCTGGCGGACGGGTTTACCGGGCAACTGGCGGCGGTATCCGAACGGCTGGCGCTGAACGGCTGCGGCATCGATCGGCTGGCGGCGAACTTGTCGCTGCGCACCGCGCGCACCGGCCCGTCGTTCAGTGGCCCGATCCGCGCCCAGGCGGCGGCGTGTGGCGATGTGCGGCTGGTCGGGCCGGCGGTGCGGGCGGAAGCGACGCTCTCGCCCGGCTTCGACCGGTGGCGCGGGCGGGCGGAGGTCGCGGCCGATCGCATCGTCGCCCCCCGGACGCAGGTGGCTGCGCTGTCGGGGACGATCGGGTTCGACGGAGGACCCAAGGGAACGACCGGTGCGATCGACCTGGCATCGGGCGATTTCGTGCTGCCGCAGCTGGCCGGACAGGGGCTGTCGATCGCCGGACGCTATGCGGTGGGCGGCGTGCCCGCGTTCGACGGGCGGATCGGCGCGCGTGGCGCTCGCCTCGCCCCCGCGATGGTGGCACGCATCGCGGGCGGTGCGCAGGCCGCCGCCGGAACCCCGGTCGCACCGCTGGCGATCGCGGCGACCCGTGCGGCGGGCCGGGCGCTGCAACGCTTCGATGTGTCGGCCGACGTCGCCGCGCGTCCGCTCGCCGCGCGGATCGATCGGCTGGCGTTCGTCGCGGCCAGCGGTGCGCGCGCAACGCTGCGCGACGGGCCGGTACGCTGGGTGTCGGGCAAGGGCGTGGCGCTGAACGGCACGCTGGCGATGGGCGGCGGCGGGCTGCCGGTTGCCAGCGTGCGCCTGTCGCAGGCAGCACCCGGAGCCCCGGTCAACGGCACCGCGACGATCGCCCCTTATGCGGCGGGCGATGCCCGGCTGGCGCTCTCCCCGCTGCGCTTCCGCACCGCCGCCGATGGCGCGACCCGCATCGAAACCCGCGTCGAACTGTCGGGACCGTTTAGCGGCGGCCGGATCGACCGCTTGGCGCTCCCGATCAACGCGCGCTGGGACGGCGGCGGACGGCTCGTGGTGAATACCGGCTGCGTGCCCGTTGCCTTCGACCGGCTGCGCGTGTCGGCGCTGACGCTCGATCCGGCGCGGCTGCGGTTGTGCGCGGCGGACGGCGGCATGGTCCGGCTGGCGGGTGGGCGAATCGGTGGCGGGGTATCTACCGGTGCGACCCGGCTGACCGGCACGCTGGGCGGCACCCCCGTCACGCTGGCGGCTGGCGGCGGACGCTTTGGCCTTGGCGACCTCGGCTTCACGCTCACCGATGTGAAGACCCGGCTGGGCAGCCCCGACCGCGTCAGCGTCCTCGACCTCGGCACGCTGACCGGCCGCGTCGCGAACGGCGTGGTCGCGGGGCAATTTGAACGGGGCGAGGGGCAGATCGGCAACGTGCCGCTGCTGATTCGCGACGCCACCGGCGACTGGAAACTGGCCGGTGGCGTCCTGTCGCTCGACGGCGATGTCGGGGTGCGCGACGCCGACCCGCAGCCTCGATTCGAACCGCTGCGCAGCGACGATTTCAAGCTGACCCTGAGCGGCAACGACATTCGCGCCGGCGGCACGCTGAAACACCCGACCAAGGGGGTGAAGGTCACCGACGTCACCATCGTCCACGACCTTGCCACCGGGCGCGGCAATGCGGTGCTGGCGGTGCCCGGCATCACCTTTGGCGATTCGTTCCAGCCGAACGAACTGACCCGCCTGACCTTCGGTGTCGTCGCCGATGTGAAGGGCACGGTATCGGGCCGCGGCGATATCGCGTGGAGCCCGGATGGCGTCACCTCGACCGGCACCTTCCGCACCGCCGACACCGATCTTGCCGCCGCGTTCGGCCCGGTCAATGGACTGGCGGGCGAGATCCGCTTCACCGACCTGCTCGGCCTCGTCACCGCGCCGGGACAGGTCGCGACGATCGCGGAGGTCAATCCGGGCATCGCGGTGACCGACGGCGTGGTCCGCTACCGCCTGATCGAAGGGATGCGCGTCCAGATCGAAGGCGGGCGCTGGCCGCTGGGCGGCGGCGAAATGGTGCTGGAGCCGACGATCCTCGATTTCGCCGAGGATGTCGAACGGCGCATGACCTTCCGCGTGACCGGGGTCGATGGCGGGCTGTTCCTGCAGCAGTTCGAATTCGACAATCTGAACGCGTCGGGCGTGTTCGACGGCGTGCTGCCGATGATCTTCGACGCCAATGGCGGCCGGATCGAGGGCGGCAAGCTGCAATCGCGCGGTGGCGGCAACCTGTCCTATGTGGGGGAGGTGTCGAAGGAGGATGTCGGCTTCTGGGGCAACCTTGCCTTCCAGGCGCTGAAATCGATGAACTATCGCCGCCTGACGATCGAGCTGGACGGCCCGCTGGCCGGTGAGATGCTGACCGCGATCCGTTTTGCCGGGGTCAGCCAGGGCAAGGGGACGTACAGTAATTTCCTGATCCGTCGCCTGGCCAGCCTGCCGCTGGTCTTCAACGTCCGGATCAAGGCGCCCTTCCGCCAGCTGATCGATTCGGTGCAGAATTACTACGACCCCAAACGGCTGATCGAACGCAACCTGCCCGCGCTCCAGGCCGAACAGCGTCGCCGCGAACAGGGCTTGCCACCGGCGCCGCTCGACACCACCATTCAGCCCTCCGAAAGCGAGACTGTGCCATGAACGACAGCGTGACGATGTTCAGAGCCTTGATGATCGGTGGCACTGCGTGCCTCGCCGGCGGCTGCGTCAACGTGGCCGCGCCGGACAAGCCGATCGTCATCAACCTGAACATCAACATCACGCAGGAAGTCGTGTATCGCCTCGATGGGGAGGCGAAGACGCTCATCCAGGATAACCCAGGGATTTTCTGACCATGCACGCATATGTCAAATACGGTCTCGCCGCCTTCGTCGCGGTCGCCGGGATTGCCGGCACCGCATGGGCGCAACGCGACCCGGCCTATCAGGCCGCCCGCGCGGCGGGGCAGGTGGGCGAACAGCCCGACGGCTATCTGGGCGTCGTCGGCGGCGGCACGCCCGAACTTCGGTCGCTGGTCGCCAACATCAACATCCAGCGCAAAGCCGCCTATACCCGCGGCGCACAGTCGGGCGCGACGGTCGAACAGTTCGCGTTCGTGTCGGGCTGCAACCTGATCGCGCAGACCAAGCCGGGCGAGAAGTACAAAACGCCGGGCGGCGGCTGGGAAACCCGCGGCAACGGCCCGCCGGAGCGCGACCCACGCTGCGTGTGAGGGATTGAAAATCGGCGACCAATACGCTACGTATTGATGGCTGAGTCTAAGTTCGTTGAATCACCTCCGACCCCGGCTGTGCCAGCAGTCGGGGTCTTTGGCGTTTGGGGACCGGCTGCCAGGCACGGCCCCCTCCCGCCGCTACTTCGAGCGGGCGACCTCGATGATTTTAAGCACCAAGGTCGCGAAAGCCACCACCAGCATTGCTACGCCGATGATGACCATTGCTGAATCTTTGCTCGTTTTCCTCACCTCCTCTGCGGTCGATGTGTCGACCGCACGGCTGGTGTAGCCATATTCTCGGGATGGCCAAGCGAATGAACGAGTAGAGAGGCTCTCAACACACTCGACCCTCCGTTCATCCTCCGGAAAGGTTTCCGCGCGAACGCCAAGGTTGACTCGAAACCGTCACCTTCCTAAAGCGCGCCTGCCTTGGCGGGCTCGCCATCCGGCGCATATCCGGCCCGACCGACTGGTCGTGGGAGGGGATGATGGCGGAGAACGAGCCCGGACTAGACCCCTTGCCCGAAGATGCCCGGATCACCTCGCTCGATGAGCGATTGCGACGGGCAAAGGCGGACGAGGCGATCCGATCCGGTCAGGCGCGCGACGAAGCGGGGGAGAAAAACTACCGCCTCGGCAATCGCGTGCTGGCTGAACTGGTCGGCGGGATGGTCGGGGGGGCGGTGATCGGGGGAACCCTCGACTATCTGCTCGGCACCTCGCCATGGCTCCTGCTCGTGCTGCTGTTCCTTGGAATTGCCAGTGCGTTCAGGAATATCATCAGGATTTCGAACCGGCGTCCGGACTGACAGTCCTCGGGCGCCTTGGCATATCGGGGCGAAGCGACGTGGCGCAGGCAGGCAAGATCGATCCGATGCACCAGTTCGAGGTGCAGACGATCTTCAACATTCCCCTGGGCGATCACGTCCTGCCGTTCACCAATTCGGCGCTGTGGATGATCGTGGCGGCGGTTGCGCTGTTCGTGTTCATGATCGGCGGCATGAAGCAGCAGCAGGTACCCGGTCGCTGGCAGATGGCGGTCGAAGGCTTCACCGGCTTCATCGACAAGCTGCTCGCCGCGAACATCGGCCATGAAGGGCGCAAGTACCTGCCGTACGTCTTCTCGCTGTTCATGTTCATCCTGTTCGCGAACGTCGTCGGCCTGCTGCCCTTTGGCCTGGTCGGACTGCACCCGTTCACCGTCACCAGCCACTTTACGGTGACCGGCGTCCTTGCCATCGCCAGCTTCTCGATCGTGCTGGTCGTCGGCCTGTTCAAGCACGGCCTGCGTTTCTTCAGCCTGTTCGCGCCGAAGGGCACGCCGATCCCGGTGCTGCTGCTGGTCGCGCCGATCGAGTTCGTGTCGTTCATGGTCCGCCCGTTCAGCCTCGCGCTGCGACTGTTCGTGGCGATGACCGCCGGGCACATCCTGCTGAAGGTGCTGGCGGGCTTCATCATCAATTCGACCGCGACCGGTGCCGGCATCGGCGTGCTGGTCAGCGTGCCCAGCTTCGCGCTGATGGTCGGCGTGTCGGCCCTCGAAATGCTGGTCGCCGGCGTGCAGGCCTATGTCTTCGCGCTGCTGACCTCGCTCTACATCAACGATGCCGTGCACCTGCACGACCATCACTGATCCAACCAACATACAAGATTTTTCCAAGGGAGTTTTCGACATGGAAGCAGACGCCATCAAGTTCCTCGGCGCCGGTCTCGCAGCTATCGGTGCCGGCCTCGCCGCACTCGGCGTGGGCAACGTCTTCGCCGCCTTCCTGCAGGGCGCGCTGCGCAACCCGTCGGCAGCGGCCGGCCAGCAGGGCAACATGTTCATCGGCTTCGCCGCCGCCGAACTTCTCGGCCTGCTGGCGTTCGTCGTCGCCGTGCTGCTGATCTTCGTCGCGTAACATCGCGTGACGCCCGGCGCGGGGGCTTTGCCCCGCGCCGGACTTGCCGGTCCGGATGACGGACCGGTTTCGACCGGGCGATGGCGCCCGGTCGACCAGACCAATACGGGACGTTTCATGCCGCAAATCGAGCAGCTCGCCGCGACCTGGGGGTCGCAGGTCTTCTGGCTGGTGCTGACCTTCGGCATCGTGTTCCTCTTCGTGGGCCTCGGCATGGTGCCCAAGGTGCAGGGCACGGTCGACCAGCGCGACCAGGGCATCGCCGCCGACCTCGCCGCCGCCGAACAGGCGCGCGGTGCGGCGGATGCGACCGAAGCGGCATGGCGTGCCCGCGAAAATGCCAGCCGCGAGGCTGCGCAGAAGCTGCTGGCCGAAGCCCGTGCCAAGGGTGCGGCGGCGGCCGCCGAACGGCTGGCCGCGGCCAATGCCGACATGCAGGCGCGCGTCGCGCAGGCCGAGGCCGATATCGCTGCCCAGCGTGGCGCGGCAATGGCGCAGGTCGAACAGGTCGCCGCCGAAGCGGCACAGGCGATCGTCGAGCGCGTGTCGGGCGTGCGGGTTAGCGAACAGGACGCGCAGGGCGCGGTGAAGGCGGTGCTCCATGGCTAATCCGAACGTCGCGCACAGCAGCCCCACGCTGAACGAAGCGATCCACGAAGAGGGCCTGGCCAAGACCGGGACCGAAGCGGTCGAGGGTTCGCACGGCAGCACCACCGGAACGGCGCACGCCGATCCGACCGCGCTGGGCCTGAACGCCACGGCATGGGTCAGCGCGGCGATGCTGCTGTTCCTGCTGGTGCTGGTCGTGAAGGGCGTGCCCGCCGTGATCGGCCGCCTGCTCGACGGTCAGATCGCCGCGATCCGCACCCGCCTCGACGAAGCGCGCACCCTGCGCGCCGAAGCCGAAGCGCTGCGCGACGAATATACGTCGAAGATCGCCGGGATCGAGGCACAGGCCGCCGAAATGGTCGCCCATGCCGAAGCCGAGGCGCAGGCGCTGCTGGTGAAGGCCGAGGCCGACGCCGCCGAACTGACCCAGCGTCGTGCCAAGATGGCGACCGACAAGATCGCCGCCGCCGAACGCGCCGCCATCGCCGAGGTCCGCGCGACCGCCGCCGATGCCGCTGCAAAGGCAGCCAGCGCGCTGATCTCGACGCACTTGTCGGGTGACGCCGACCGCGCGCTGGTCGACCGGACCATTGCCGGTCTGGGTGGTAGCCGCCTGAACTGATCGACGTCTTTCCGCGCGACGACGCCGCCCCGCCGATCCGGCCGGGCGGCGTTTCGCGTTCTGGCCCTTGCGTCTCTTTCGGGTTTCCGACGCCAAGGCCCATTTTTCCGAGCCCGTGACAGGAGAAGCGATATGGCATGGGCCATTCTCGCGGTTGCGGTCGTGTGTGAGATTATCTGGGCGCTGAGCCTGAAATGGGCGGCGGGGCAGGGGACATTGGTCGCGTCCGCCGTGCCGATCACCTTGTCGTTCGTGAACATGGGGCTGCTGGCGCTGGCGATGCGCGGCATTCCCGCCGGCACCGCCTATGCGGTGTGGACCGGCCTTGGCGCGGTCGGGGTCATTATCGGCGGCGCGATGCTATTCGGGGAAAAGATCGCGCCGGTGCAGGCGGGCTTCATGGTGCTGATCGTCGTCGGCGTGGTCGGCACGAAGCTGTTCGCGCAGGGGTAATTCCATTGGATACCGCATCGCCGCCTGCGCGGGGATGCGGGTCTCCGCAATAACCGTTACCGCTAACAAGAATCGTTGGACAACGCCCCGAGCCGTGAGGATACTCCCCCGATAATAACAGGGAGAGGGTTTATGCGAGCATTTCACGGGCGGCGTACGCTTGGCTGGGCGATCGGCGCGGTACTGGTGGCGATCGCCACGCCGGCACTGGCGCAGAGCGACAGGATGGAGCCGATGGCGGCCCCGGCCCAGCCCAATGCGATCCCGCTGAACACCGGAACGCTGCCCGGCGCGACCGCGAAGGAATCGTGGCACCGGCAATATGGCAGCAGCTTCACCCGCAACGTGACCGATGCGACGCTGACCCCGTTCCTGCCCGATCCGGCCAAGGCGACCGGCACGGCGGTGATCGTCGCGCCCGGCGGGGGCTTTCGTACGCTGTCGATGTCGAACGAAGGCTGGGACGTGGCCAGGGCGCTGGCCGAGCGCGGCGTCGCCGCCTTCGTGCTGAAATATCGTCTGAACCAGACGCCCGCCGACATGGCGGGGTTCGAAAAGTCGATGCGCGAGATGTTTTCCGGCACCGCCCCCCGCCCGCGTCCTGCGCCGGGGGGCGCCAGCAACATGCTCGCCCCGCAGATCGCCGATGCCAACGCCGCCTTCGCGCTGATCCGGTCGCGCGCAGGGGAATGGAAGGTCGATCCGAACCGTATCGGCATGATCGGCTTTTCGGCCGGCGCGATGCTGACCATGGCGACCACCCTGTCGAACGGCCCCGCGAAGCCGGCGTTCATTGGCGACGTGTACGGCCCGCTTGCCGCCATGGGGCCGGTGCCCGCCGACGCGCCGCCGCTGTTCGTCGCGATCGCTGCCGACGATCCGTTCTTTGCGAACAGCGGGTTCGGCCTGATCGAATCGTGGAAGACGGCGAAGCGTCCGGTCGAATTCCACCTGTACGAACAGGGCGGGCACGGTTTCGGCATGTATCCGAAACCGACGACCAGCACCGGATGGTTCGACGCGTTCGTCCGCTGGATGGACATGCATGGCTGGACGAAGCGAGCGGGTTGATCCCCGCGCCCCGCTTGGCGGCGGCCGGGCGGGGCGCTAAGTCCTTGTGCGGGCGACCAAGCCCATGGAGGGATTGCCATGAAGTTCCTGTTCACCGCCGCCGCGTTGCTGGCGACGCCGCTGGCCGCCTCGGCCCAGACCGCGCCGGCCCCGGCGTCGGCCACGGCCAAGCTGACCATCGACAGCAGCATCGAATCGATCGCAGCCAATCCGAAGGGGAAGGCGATCCTCGACGCGCAGTTTCCGGGCATGCTGGCACACGAATCCTACCCGATGTTCAAGGGGATGAGCCTGAAGCAGGTCCAGCCCTATGCCCAGGGCAAGGTCACCGATGAACAGGTCGCGAAGGTCGCTGCCGAACTCGCGAAGCTAAACTGACATGGTGCGCGTCGGCTTGATCGGGTTCGGCCTGGCCGGCGCGTCGTTTCACGCGCCGCTGATCGCGTGCGTGGAGGGGATGGAGCTGGCGGCGATCGCCACCTCGCGCCCGACCGATCGCTTTCCCGGTGCCATACGCCACGCCGATCCGATGGCGTTGATCGGCGACGACAGCCTCGACCTGATCGTCGTTGCCACGCCCAATGACAGCCACGCCCCGCTGGCGCAGGCGGCGCTGGCCGCCGGGCGGCATGTCGTGGTCGACAAGCCGCTGGCGACCGACGACGCCGATGCCGTCGCGCTGGTGCAGCTGGCGCGCGGGGCGGGCCGGTTGCTCAGCGTATTCCACAACCGCCGCTGGGACAGCGATTTCTTTACCGTCGAACGGCTGCTGCGCGAGGATGCGCTGGGCGAGGTGCAACTGGCCGAGCTGCGCTGGGACCGGTTCCGCCCCGCGATCAAGCCGGGCTGGCGCGAAGAGGGCGGGCCGGGCAGCGGGCTGCTGAACGACCTCGGCCCCCATATGATCGATCAGGCGATCCGCCTGTTCGGCATGCCCGATGCGGTCGCGGGCGACGTGACGACGCAGCGTGACGGCGCGGGCGCCGACGATTATTTCGAGGTGGTGCTGCGTTACGGCGCGCGCCGCGTCACCATCGGTTCCGCCTCGCTGGTCGCCGCCCCCCGCCCGCGCTTCGCCTTGCACGGGACCAGGGGCAGCTTCGTCAAATACGGCATCGATCCGCAGGAGGCGGTGCTGCGCGCCGGCGGGATGCCGACCGACAGCGGCTATGGCATCGAACCCGATCATCAGTGGGGCCTGCTGACCGATGCCGAGGGTGCTGCGCGTCCGGTACGGTCGGAAGCGGGCGACTGGCGCGGGTTCTACCGGGCGATGCGCGATGCGATCCGGGGGGAGGGCGAGGTACCGGTCGATCCGGTCGACGCAGTACGCGGCCTGCGCATCATCGAAGCGGCACGGGCGGGGTAGATTTCGTCGCGTTACAAGCCGTTAACGCTCGACGGGTAAGCTCGCCCGGAATGTTCGACCTGCCCGATCTTTCCACGCTGCGCCTGTGCAGTTTGCTCGCCAGCACCGCGTTCGCGCTGGTGTTCGCGGCGGCCGGGTGGCGGCAACGGATGCCGTATATGTGGTGGTGGGCAGCGGCGACCGGCAGCTACAGCGCGGTCCTGCTCGGCTATGAAGCGGCCGGGGAGCCGCTGTCGCCCTGGGCGGCGGGGCCGCTCAACGGCCTGCTGGCGTTGTCGATCGCGTTCATCCTCGCCGGTATTCATGCCTTCGATGGACAGGTACCGCTGAAGCGCTGGATGCTCGGCGTCGTTGCCGGCGTGGCGATCGTGCCGGCAATCGCGATGGGGCTTCCCGGTGCAGCGGGGGCGATGACGGCGCGGATATTGCTGTCGCTCGGGCTGGGGTTTGCCAGTTTCCTGTTCTGCTGGCCGTTGCTGGTCAGCCGCGCCGATGACGGCACGCGGACGATGCGCCGGTTCGCCGGGGTCGCGCTGCTAGTCTATGTGCCCTGCTATGTGGCGGCGGCGATCGGCGAGTTCCTGTCGGCCCGGGCGGTCCATTACATCGCGCTGGTCCCGATGCTGGCCGATCAGATGCTGATGGGCATCGCCAACCTGTCGCTGCTGTCGATCCCCGGCCTGCGATCGCAACAGCAATTGCGCCAGATGGCGCTGCGCGATCCACTGACCGGCGTCGGGAACCGCGCCGCGCTGGCGGCGGGGGCCGCCGGGCTGCTGGTGCCGGGGCGGGTGGCGCTGCTGATCGATGTCGACCGGTTCAAGGCGATCAACGACCGCCACGGCCATGCGGTGGGCGACCGGGTGCTGGTGGCGATCGCGACGGCCCTGCAACGCAGTGTCGGCGGCGATTTCGTCGCGCGGCTGGGCGGCGACGAATTCCTCGTCATCACTGGTGCCGACGATCCGGCCCAGGTCGCCGAACGGTTGCGCCGCTGCGCCGGTCGCGGGGAGGCGGGGCTGCCGGCATGGACGCTCAGCATCGGCGCGGCGCCGATCGAACCCGGCGACCGCTCGATTGACGATGTGATCCAGCGGGCCGACCTGCTGATGTACCGCGCCAAGGGCCGGGGTCGTACCGCGGCGGCGGCATGACGCTGGCGCTCGCGGGCCGCGCTCCCTAAATCGGCGGGAATGTCGGAAACCCCCAACGCCCCCAATCGCTTCCACGAGGACAAGGCCAGCTTCACCGTGCGCGGGTCGGACGCGCCGGACATCGACGCCGGTGTCGCCGCGATCCGCAACGTGCTGGCGACGCTGCCCGCGCGGCCTGGTGTGTACCGGATGCAGGATGCGCGCGGCGAAGTGCTGTATGTCGGCAAGGCGCGCGCGCTGAAAAACCGCGTGGCGAACTATACGCAGGTGTCGCGCCTGACCAAGCGGTTGCAGCGCATGGTCGCGCAGACCCGCAGCATGACCATCGTCACGACCAATAACGAGGCGGAGGCGCTGCTGCTCGAAGCGCAGCTCATCAAGCGCTATCGCCCGCCCTACAACGTGCTGCTGCGCGACGATAAGTCGTTTCCGTTCATCCTGCTGCGCGCCGACCACGACTTTCCGCGCATCCAGAAGCATCGCGGCGCGCGCCGGGCGAAGGGCAATTATTACGGCCCGTTCGCCAGCGCCGGTTCGGTGACGCAGACGTTGAACGCGTTGCAAAAGCTGTTCCTGCTGCGCTCGTGCACCGACAATTTCTTCAAGACGCGCGACCGCCCGTGCCTGCTGTACCAGATCAAGCGCTGTTCGGCCCCCTGTGTCGGCCGGATCGACCAGGCGGCCTATGCCGAGCTGATCGCCGATGCGAAGGATTTCCTTGGCGGCAAGTCGACCAAGGTGCAGGCGAAGCTTGGCGTGCAGATGCAGGCGGCAGCGGAGAATATGGACTTCGAACTGGCCGCCGTCCTGCGCGACCGGCTGAAGGCGCTGACCTTCATTCAGGGTTCTCAGGCGATCAACGCCGATGGCGTCGGTGACGCCGATATCTTTGCGATGGCCGCGCGCGAGGGGACGATCGGCATCCAGGCGTTCTTCATTCGTGGTGGCCAGAATTGGGGCCATCGCAGCTTCTTCCCGGCGCATACCAACGACGTGCCGGAGGAGGAGGTGATGTCCGCCTTCCTGATGCAATTCTACGAAGAGGTGCCGCCACCGCGCAATGTCTTCGTCGATCGCGACCTGGCCGAAAGCGAGGTGCTGGCCGAGGCGATGGCCGAGCGCGCCGGGTTTAAGGTCGCGCTGTCGGTGCCGCAACGCGGCGTCCGCCGTCGCCTGCTTGACCAGGCGAAGCGCAATGCCGAGGAGGCGCTCGAACGCCGCAACGCCGAGTCCACGACGCAGGCCAAGCTGCTGCGCGAGGTCGCCGACCTGTTCGAACTGGAGGGGCCGCCCGACCGGATCGAGGTATACGACAACAGCCATATCCAGGGGACCAATGCGCTGGGTGCGATGGTCGTCGCCGGGCCGGAGGGATTCCGCAAGGGCCAGTATCGCAAGTTCAACATCAAGCAGGCGCAGACCAACGACGACTTCGCGATGATGAAGGAGGTGCTGACCCGCCGCTTCGCCCGCGCGCAGGAGGAGAATCCCGATCGCGAAACCGACCGCGACGGCAATGGCTGGCCCGACCTCGTGCTGATCGACGGCGGCAAGGGACAGCTGAACGCGGCGAAGGCGGTGCTGGAGGATTTGGGCATCGAGGATGTCTGCATGGTCGGCGTCGCCAAGGGGCCGCATCACGGCCGCGACGGGCGCGAGGTTTTCCACCTGATGGACGGGCGCGAACTGATGCTGCCGGTCAATTCGCCGGTGCTGTTCTACCTCCAGCGGCTGCGCGACGAGGTGCA
Source organism: Sphingomonas sp. Leaf23 (assembly GCF_001421585.1). Taxonomy (NCBI): domain Bacteria; kingdom Pseudomonadati; phylum Pseudomonadota; class Alphaproteobacteria; order Sphingomonadales; family Sphingomonadaceae; genus Sphingomonas; species Sphingomonas sp. Leaf23. The sequence continues at coordinate 169,080 of NZ_LMKR01000003.1, forward strand.
CCGCTTCGTCATCGGCGCACACCGTGACAAGCGGTCAAAGGCGATCGGGGCCAGCCCGCTCGACGATGTGCCCGGCATCGGCCCGGCCCGGAAGAAGGCGCTGTTGATGCACTTCGGCACCGCCCGCGCGGTGCGCAACGCCAGCCTCGAGGATCTGCAGAAAGCGCCGGGGGTGAGCAAGGCGATGGCGCAGGGGGTCTATGACTTCTTCCACGCCCGCTGAGGTCGCGCTCGACCCGGCGCTGGTGGCCCGCGCACAGGCGGCGGGGATCGATGTCACCGCGACCTGCCATGCGGCGCTGTTGCGGGCGGTCGAGGAAGCGGCGTTGGCCGGATTGCGCGCCGAGACGGCGGCGGCAATCGCCGAATGGAATGATTGGGCCGGATCGCCCGAATAAGGCCGGCGTCTCGACCGGCTCCCGTCCGCCCGCGGCTCCTACCGGATACCCCGCTGGATAAAGTTGCGGATCGCCTGCCAGCGCCGGGCTTCGCCGGTGTCGCCCCGGTTGCAGGCGCGGGTACTGCGCGATCCGGCCACGTCCGGTGCCGCGCGGCCGTGGCGGGCGACCAGGAAAATGGCGTCGGTGCGGTCGATGTCGTCGTCGATCATCCAGCCCTCCGGAGATAAAGTTACCGCGCCCAACGACGCCTTCGCGGCTCCTGTTCCCCATGTCGACCCCCGAATTCCCGCAAATTACAGGCAATTTTCGGTACGAAGCAGTAACAATACGCACTACATCTGCGAGACGGTGGTTAACGGAAGAACGGTACACCACGTACAAAATATGCGATGCAGCATGTGCGGCTTTATGGGATGTTTACGCGACCCCGTGCAGGACACGCCCATGGCAACGCCGGTATTCCTGACGATCGACACCGAATTGATGTGGCGGCATCATGCGGCGGACCTGCCCGCAACGACCGTCGTCGCCCGCTCGCTCGAACCCGCCGGGGTCGGGGTGACGTGGCAGCTGGAGCGGCTGCGCGCGTATGGGCTGAAGGCATCCTTCTTCGTCGATCCGCTGCCCGCGCGCCTTTATGGCATGGGCGCGATCGCCCCGACCGTGGAAGCGATCCTGTCGGCGGGGCAGGAGGTGCAGCTGCACCTGCATCCTAACTGGGCCGGCGCGGCGGTCGGCGACCGGGGGCGGGCGCATGGCAGCTTCGAACTGGTCGACCTGTCGCGCGACCAACAGCAGGACATGCTGGGCGAGGCACGCGAGCTGTTGCGCGCATGCGGCGCGCCCGATCCCGTGGCGTTCCGCGCCGGCAGCTACAGCGCCAACGACACGACGATCGACGCGCTGGCCGCGCTCGGCTTCGCCTATGACAGCAGCCATAACGGCGCGCATCATCCGTGGCCGAGCGCCATGTCGCTGTCGCCCGACCTGATCGCGCCGGTTGCGCATCGCGGCCTGATCGAGCTGCCGGTGACGACCATCGCCATGCCCGGCGGCGGTCGGCGGCATTTCCAGATTTGCGCGCTGTCGGCCGCCGAGATGCGCGCCGCGCTGGCCCATGCCGCAGCACAGGCCCATGCGGCGGTGACGATCGTCAGCCACGGCTTCGAACTCGCCAACCGGCAGGGGACGCGCGCCAACGGCGTCCATGTCCGCCGGTTCGAGGCACTGTGCCGCACGCTGGCCGACCGGGCCGGGGCGCTGCCCACCACCCATTTCCGCGACCGTCCGCCGCTGCGGCTGGGGCAGGACGACCGCCCGCTGCCCGCCAGCGCATGGCGCACGCGGCGGCGGCAGGTCGAACAGCTGTGGTCCAACTGGGTCGAGGAACGCGCGGCATGAGCGTTGCCGTCCCCTGGCCGCTGAAGTTCCAGATCGGCGCACGGACCCTCTTTTCGATCCGCCGCCGGCTGGTGCGCGTGCCGCTCGAACTGCGCGACGTGCTGTCGGGGGAGTCACCCATCCTGCCGCCGTTGCCACCGGGGGCCGATGGCTGGTCGGTAACCTCGCTGCCCGAACCGTTGCTCGACGCGGTACGCCCCGACAGTGGCTTCGCGTTCGTCCGGCAACGCTACACCCGTTATTATGCCGACCTGACCATCGGCTTCGACGCGTGGTTCGCCGGCCTGTCGGGCAATGCGCGCTCGGGCCTGAAGCGCAAGGCGAAGAAGCTGGCCGAGGCGAATGACGGCACGCTCGACGTCCGCACCTATCGCACGCCTGCCGAACTGGCCGAATTCCACGGCATCGCCCGCCGGGTCGCGCAGCACACCTATCAGGAAAAGCTGCTCGGCGCCGGCCTGCCCGACACCATGGCGTTCCGCGCCGAAATGCAGGGCAAGGGCGCGGCCGGTGAAGCGTTCGGCTGGCTGCTGTTCGTCGGTGGCACGCCGATAGCCTACCTCTATTGCCCGATGACCCAAGGCGACGTCCGCTACGATTATGTCGGCCACGACCCCAGCTGGAGCGAATGGTCGCCGGGCAGCGTCCTGCATCTGGAGGCGTTCCGCACCCTCTTCGCCGATCCGACCGCGCTGCGCTTCGACTTCACCGAGGGGGAAGGCCAGCACAAACGCCAGTTCGCGACCGGCGGCACGGCCTGTGTGGACCTGCTGCTGTTACGCGGCACGCTCGGCAATCGCGCGACGGTGAAGGCGCTGCGGGCGTTCGACGGCGGTGTAGAGCGGGTGAAGCGCGCGCGGGAATGGCCGGTGGTTGGGCCGCTGGTGGCGCGGGTGCGACGGGGGTAGAATATGCCCGCGTCGACTTGCCTCTAACCACCGATGCAAGGAACTCGCGCGATTCCGACATGGCCATGGCGCTACAGGAACGGGAAACTCGCCCGAACCCAAGCACCGATGAGGCCGGTTCTCAGCGCTTGTCGCAGAGGAAGTTGATGCGCAGCGGCATGAGCCGCAGCTTGGCGCTGTCCTGCAGCGTGGCGACGGCGACATAGGGCGTGTCCGGCTTGCCTCGCAGCGTCAGTGAGGATTCATCGCCCTGTGTCTCGACGCCGCTGGTCTTCCAGCCCGCGTAGCTTCTGATCGCATCCGTTCGAAACGCCGCGACCTGCGCCGGCTTTCCGGAAACGCCGACGACGACATCCTGATGTCCGGGAATGCATTGTTCGATGGCCGGGGGTGATTCCATGGGATGCCCTTTCCGCTGCGTACGATGGTCTCATCACCGTACCGCATCGCCTGATCCTGCGCCGAGCCGGCGGATACCGCAATACGCTGCATTCGGACGGCGACGCTGCTAAACTCACCCGATGCACCTGACCGCCCCCGCGATCCTCCTGTCCGTCCGCGCGCACGGCGAACATGGCGCGGTCGCGCGGGCGCTCACCGAACATGCCGGCGTCCAGCCCGGTTACGTCCGGGGCGGGCGGAGCCGGGCGATCCGGCCGATCCTGCAACCCGGCAACCTGATCCGCGGCGACTGGCGCGCGCGTACCGATACGCAGCTGGCGGCGCTGACCGTCGAGCTGATCGAGAGCCGTGCGCCGCTGTTCGCCGAACCGCTGGCGGCCGCCGCGATCGACTGGATGTGTGCGCTGACCGCCTATGCGCTGCCCGAGGCGCAGCCCTATCCCCGCATCCATGCCGCATTGGGCGGGCTGTTCTCGGCGATCGCCGTCGCGCCGGGGGCCAGCGACTGGGTGGGGGCGCTGGTGCGCACTGAACTGCTGATCCTGTCCGAACTGGGCTTTGGCCTCTCGCTCGACGAATGTGTCGCGACCGGTGTCACCGACGACCTGACCCATGTCAGCCCCAGGAGCGGCGGCGCGGTGACGCGTGCGGCGGCGGTCGGCCTCGAACATCGCCTGCTGCCGCTGCCCGCCTTCCTGGTCGAAGGGGGCCGCGCCGACTGGGCGGCGGCGTTCGATGGCCTCACGCTGTCGGGTCATTTCCTGTCGCGTGACCTGCTGGGGGTGAAGGGACAGGATATCCTCGCCGCGCGCACGCGGCTCGTCGAGCGATTGAAAAGGACAGTTGCGTGAGGGCGGGCGCTTGGGGCAGAGGCACCCCACGCAATCTTCGTGCGTGAACGATGGATGATATGATGGCTTTGATCGCGATACTGCCCGGCGACGGGATCGGACCGGAAGTGGTGGCAGCGGCGCGGCAGGTGCTCGATGCGCTGGGTCTCGACCTGATGTTCGAGGAAGCGCCGGTCGGTGGCGCGGCCTATCGCGCGCACGGCCATCCGCTGCCGCCCGCGACGCTCGATCTCGCCAAGCGCGCCGATGCCGTCCTGTTCGGCGCGGTCGGCGATCCCGAGTTCGACAATGTCGCGCGCGAACATCGCCCCGAGCAGGCGATCCTCGGCCTGCGCAAGGCACTGGGCCTGTTCGCCAACCTGCGTCCCGCGAAACTGTTCGCGGGCCTGGAGGATGCCTCCGCGCTCCGTCCCGAAGTCGCTGCCGCGATCGACATGGTGATCGTGCGCGAGCTGACGGGCGACGTCTATTTCGGCGAAAAGGGCCGCGGCACGACCGCAGACGGCCTGCGCGAAGGCCACGACCTGATGCGCTATGACGAGGCGGAGGTCGCCCGCATCGCCCGCGTCGCCTTCGACACTGCGCGCACCCGCAATCACCGGCTGTGCTCGGTCGACAAGGCCAACGTCCTCGAAACGTCGCAGCTGTGGCGTGATGTCGTGATCGAGGTGTCGGCCGACTATCCCGACGTCCAACTCACCCATATGTATGTCGACAATGCCGCGATGCAGCTGGTGCGCAATCCGGGCCAGTTCGACGTGATCGTCACCGGCAACCTGTTCGGCGATATCCTGTCGGATCAGGCGAGCATGTGTGCCGGGTCGATCGGCATGCTGCCCTCCGCCGCGATCAATCAGGACAAGAAGGGCCTGTACGAACCGATCCACGGCTCCGCACCCGATATCGCGGGGCAGGGGAAGACGAATCCGCTGGCGACGATCCTGTCGGCGGCGATGATGCTGCGCCACTCGCTGGAGCAAGCGGACGCCGCCGACCGGATCGAGGCGGCGGTGACGGCGGCGCTGGTCGCCGGGCATCGCACCCCCGACCTGGGCGGCACGGCAACGACACAGGACATGACGAACGCGGTGCTGGCCGCGTTGTGATCCCCACATGCACCCGTATCCCCGCGCAGGCGGGGATCCAGGGCCAGATGCGATGACGGTAGCGTTTGGAACTCTGGACCCCCGCTTGCGCGGGGGTACGGTAGCGCGGATATGACCCCGCTCGCCCTCGCCATCGTCGTCCCCGTGTTCAACGAACGCGGCAACGTGCCGCTGCTCGTCGCAGCGCTTGATGCGGCGCTCACGGGCATCGCGTGGGAAGCGATCTTCGTCGACGACGACAGCCCCGACGGCACCGCCGACGTGGCGCGCACCATCGCTCGCGAGGACCCGCGCATCCGCGTGATCCAGCGGATCGGCCGGCGCGGCCTATCGAGCGCCTGTATTGAGGGGATGTGCGCCACCGCCGCGCCGCTGGTCGCGGTGATCGACGGCGATCTGCAGCATGACGAGACGCTGCTGCCACGCATGGCGGCGGCGCTCATCGCCGATCCGGCGCTCGATCTGGTGATCGGGTCGCGCTTCGTCGCCGGCGGCGGGACCGGCGCGTGGGATGCCGATCGCGTCGCCAAGTCGGCGCTCGCCACCCGCCTGTCGCGCCGCGTGTTGCAGGCCGACCTGTCCGACCCGATGAGCGGTTTCTTCATGGTTCGGGGAGAGGTCGTGCGCCGCATCGTCCCGCGCCTGTCGGGAATCGGGTTCAAGATCCTGCTCGACATCCTGACCGCCGCGCCGCAGCCGCTGCACTTCACCGAACTGCCCTATGTGTTCCGCACCCGCGCGGTGGGGGAGAGCAAGCTCGATCATGTCGTCGCGCTCGAATATCTGATCGCGCTGTACGACCGGATGTTCGGGCGGGTGGTGCCGGTGCGCTTCGTCATGTTCTCCGCGATCGGCGCGGCAGGCGCGATCGTGCATCTGGCGGCGCTGGCGCTGTGGCTGGAACTGGGCGCTGGGTTCATCGCGGCGACGATCGTCGCGACGGTCGCCGCGATGACCTTCAATTTCTTCCTGAACAACCTGCTAACCTATCGCGACCGGCGGCTGCGGGGGGCACGCGCGCTGCTCGACGGCTGGGTGTCGTTCTGCGCGGTGTGTTCGGTCGGCGCGGTCGCCAATGTCGGCGTCGCGGCGTTCCTTTATGATGTGCGCGGGCATGCATGGGCCCTGCCGGCGCTGGCCGGAATCGCGGTCGGCGCGGTGTGGAATTTCGCGCTGTCGTCGCGCTTTACCTGGGGGCGGTACGGGCGGAAGCGGGCGGCCTAACGCCAGCTATTGAACCACATCCACCGGTTGAACGCCTGCGGCCCGCTGAGCGGCGCGGCGGAAATGATCGGGTAGAAATAGACGAACAGCATCAGCACCAGCAGCGCGAACCATTCGTGCGCCCGCGCGAACCGCCCCCTGGCACAGCCATGGAATGCCGCCGCCAGCGCGATGCACAGCCAGATGCTCGACAGGTGGTAATAATAATAGAAGCCGAGCGACTTCGGGATCACCGCCCACACCGCCAGCGACCCGACCCACAGCAGCCCTACGCCCAGCAGCGCACGCGACCGCTGCCGCAGTCCGGCCCACAGGCACGCCGCCACCGCGACCAGTCCGCCCCACATGATCGCCGGATTGCCCAGCAGCAAAACGCCGCGCTGCACGCCGTTATCGGGTTCGTAGAAATACCAGATCGGCCGGATCAGCAGCGGCCAGCTCCACCAGCTCGACTGATAGGGGTGGGGGGCGAGGATTTGCGTCTGCCGCTGATACATTTCCAGCTGGAACGGGACCAGCCGCGCCAGCGTCAGCGGGTCCTGCGCATAGAAGAAGGCCGGCGCAAAGGTCGCGAAATAGGTGCCGATGCTGACCGTCCCGAACAGCGCCAGCGCCGGAAACAGCGGCAGCCCCGGCCAGTAATCGCGCCCGTCGCTTTTGCCCCACACCAGCAACAGCCCGGCGCCCGCGACATAGGGGATCGCCGCCCACTTGACGCCCACCGCCAGCCCGAACAGCGCCGCCGACAGCGCAAGGCGCCATGCCGGTCGCCCGCGCATCGACCACAACAGCGCGGCGATGGCGAGCGTGGTGAACGCGCCCAGATACACCTCCAGCATCGCCGTGCGCGCCTCGACCAGCAGCGTCTGGTTCAGCATCGCCAGCCCCGCGCCGAACGCCGCCACCGGCACCTGCCGGAACAGCAGTTGCAGGCAGGCGAAGACCCCCAGCACGGTCGCGGTCCCGGCCAGCGTGCCGAAGATCCGCCAGCCCCACGGCGTATCGCCGAACAGCGCGATTCCCGCCGCAATGAACATCTTCGCCACCAGCGGATGTTCGGTATTGGCGGGATAGGCCAACGCCAGCAGCGTCTGCGCGGCGGGCACGTAATGCACCTCGTCGAACGACAGCTTCCCCGGCCGCCCGAGACCCCACATAAACAGCAACTGCGCGAAACCCGCGATCAGCAGGGCGGTGGTCCACGGGCGATCGCGCAGGCGGGAGAGCATGGGCCGGGGGTGTAGCGGAAGCTGGCGCGTGTGCAATCCTCCCCGGCACGGGGAGGATTTGCCGTGTCGCCCATCACTTGCCACAATCCGCGCATATTGGTTTCGGGACATGGCACTGATCGACACGTTTCTCGCCCGTACCGTCCGCCGCGGTACGCTCTCGCTCACCCACGCCGATGGCCGCACCGTCACCTTCGGCACCGCCGACCCGGCCTTTCCCGACGTCGCGATCCGCTTCACCCATCCCGGCGTCGCCGGCCGCATCGTCCGTCATCCGGCACTGGGCGCGGCCGAGGCGTTCATGGACGGCGAACTGGTGATCGACCGCGGCGACATCCGCGATCTGGTCGAACTGCTGACCGGCAACACCCCATGGGGCCGGGGCAGCTCGCTCGCGCCGTCGCTGCCGATCCGGATGTTCGACGCGGTGCGTCACCGGCTCGACCGGGTGAACATGGCCCGCCGGTCGAAACGCAACGTCGCGCATCACTACGACCTGTCCGACCGGCTCTACGCGCTCTTCCTCGACACCGACCTGCAATATAGCTGCGCCTATTTCACCGATCCCGCCAACAGCCTCGAACAAGCGCAGTCGGACAAGAAGGCGCATATCGCCGCCAAGCTCGCCCTGAAGCCCGGCATGCGCGTGCTCGACATCGGCTGCGGCTGGGGCGGGATGGCGCTGTACCTGCATGAAAAGACCGGCGCGGAGGTGCTGGGCGTCACCCTGTCCGAAGAGCAGATCAAGGTCGCCCGCCGCCGCGCCGAGGAAGCGGGCGTCGCCGACAAGGTGAAATTCGAACTGATCGACTATCGCCACGTCACCGGCCGGTTCGACCGGATCGTGTCGGTCGGCATGTTCGAACATGTCGGCCCGCCGCAATACGCCACCTTCTTCCGCAAGTGCCGCGAATTGCTCACCGACGATGGTGTGATGCTGGTCCATACCATCGGGCGGATGGGCGTGCCCGGCGTCACCGACACCTTCACGACGAAATACATCTTCCCCGGCGGCTACAACCCGGCGCTGTCCGAAATCGTGCGCGGCTATGAAGGGACCAAGCTGATCGCGACCGATATCGAGGTGCTGCGCGTCCATTACGCGCTGACCATCGACCACTGGTACGTTCGCACTGTCGCCGCGAAGGACGCCATCGTCGAGCTATACGACGAAAAATTCTATCGCATGTGGACCTTCTACCTCGCCGGCGCGGCGGCGGCGTTCCGCCATGGCGGCATGGTCAATTACCAGGTGCAACTCACCCGCAACCGCCTCGCGCTGCCGCTGACACGCGATTATATGCTGGAGGAGGAGCGGCTGCTGCGGGGGTAAGGGCTTGCGCATATTCGACTGGCTGTTCGGACGTACCCCACCCTCGGTCGACCCCGATGGGTTCGGGCAGGGCATGGTCGACGACCTGCGCTTCGAGCGACACTTCCGCCGCGCGCGCCTTCGCGACGTCCGTTGGCGTGTGCCGACCGCAGTGGAGGTCGCCGCGATTGAGGGACACCCGATCCTCGGCCGGTTCGGTGACCACGTGCTCATGGTGGCGGAGGTCGACGACGAACGCTGGATCGTCCGCGACCGCGACTGGTTCGGCTGGCCCGATCCGCCCGAATATGCCTTCTTCGCGCTGGCCGGCGACACGATCCGCGCGGCGACCGATTTCGATGAGTGGCCGCCGCGTTGGACCCTGCCGGACGATCTGCCCGACTATTCGATCGTCACTCCGACAACCTTCCAGTCGCCACCTTCCTGATCGAGCGTCACCGTCTCGACCTTCTCGCCACCGATGGCGTAGCGGGTGCGGAATTTCAGCATTTCGACGCCGGCCGGTGGCACCGGGATCGTCTCCTGCCCGATGAGCGCGCGCGATACGACCGCGCCCAGCGGCGGGCGCACGCGCTGCGACACCTCGCTCCACACCGCTTCGCTGTTCAGCTTGCGGAACGCCGCGCCGAACCGGGCATAGCTGTCGCGCCAGCGCTGCTGGTCGACCAGTTCGAGGAACTGGCGGGCGGCATCGGCGGCGGGCACGCTCGGCACCGTCGTGGACGGCGGCGGTACCTGCGTCGTACCGGGCAGCAGGGTCAGGGCCAGCAGGCCGAGGGCTAGGGTCATCAGCATCACTCCGATCAGAACCGGCAGCCGGCGGGGTGCCGCTGCCGCGCCGTCGTCCGGCGCCGGTTCCACATCGTTCGCCGCGCCCCGCGCGTCGTCCCCGGTTCTTGTGTCCCCCAGATTTTCGGGGGTGGCTTCCGCCGCCAGCAGCATCCGTGCCGCCTCGCGGCTGCTCGACACCGCCAGCTTGCGCCGCGCATCGCGCAGCCGTTCGTTGATGGTATGGACCGACAGCCCCAGGGTAACTGCAACCGACTTCGCATCATGCCCGCGCACGATCAGGCGCAGCGTCTGCTTTTCCTTTTCGGTCAGGGTGTCGATGCCCTGTCTGGCCGGCATGGTCATGGGGTTGGGCCTATGGCCGGGCCGGGGGAGCGGCTACCCCTAAAAATTTGTGGGACGTAATCCCGCCCCGCCGGCCAGAGATCGTCATTCCCGCGAAGGCGGGAATCCATAGACGCCGCGGTCGAGGCAAGATCGCAATCGTCAGCGGCAATGGATTCCCGCCTGCGCGGGAATGACGGCGTGCAATGTCAAGCGACCGCTCGCCCCCTTCAATCCTCGCCGAAACGATCCTCGACCAGCTGGCACAGCTGCCCCACCACGGCCTCGGCACCGTCACCGGCCGCGCTGATCGTGATATGGTCGCCCTTGGCCGCGCCCAGCATCATCAGGCCCATGATCGACGTGCCGGTGACACGCGATCCGTCCTTTTCGACGCTGACCTCGATCGGCTGCGCGGCGGCCATCGTCACGAATTTCGCGCTGGCCCGCGCGTGCAGGCCGCGGCGGTTGGTGATCTGGACGGTGCGGGTAACGCTCATGCCGCTGCCTCGCCCAGCACTTCGCTGGCGACCGAGATGTACTTGCGCCCCGCCTCGCGCGCGGCGGCGACGGCTTCGGCGACCTTCATGGCTTTGCGCGCACCGCCCAGCCGGATCAGCATCGGCAGGTTGATGCCCGCGATCACCTCGATCCGCCCGGTTTCCATCAGCGAGATGGCAAGGTTGCTGGGCGTGCCGCCGAACAGGTCGGTCAGCACGATCACGCCCTGTCCCGCATCGACATCGGCAATCGCCTTCGCAATGTCGGCGCGGCGCTCCTCCATATCGTCCTCGGGACCGATGCACACCGTGCCGATCCGCTCCTGCGGACCCACGACATGCTCCATCGCCACGACGAACTCCTCGGCAAGACGTCCGTGCGTCACCAAAACCAGGCCGATCATGTTCGTCGTCGTTCCTACATCCGTCATGGCGCCTGTCGTGCGCCTTCCAGCGAATCCTGCGGCGCGGTGCCAAGGTCGCGATGGTGTATCGTGGGCGAAAATCCCTGGGTACGCAACCATGCGCCCATCCGTTCGGCGACATGGACCGACCGGTGCCGCCCGCCGGTACAGCCGAATGCGATGGTGACATAGGATTTCCCCTCCGCACGGTAGCGGGGGAGGAGCGTCAGCAACATCGTTTCGAACGACGCGATCGCCGCGTCATAGGCCGGGTCGGCCTGCACATAGGCGGCGACATCGGCGTCGAGGCCGGTGCCCGGCCGCAGCACCGGGTCCCAGTGCGGATTGCGCAGGAACCGCATGTCCAGCACGATATCGGCGTTGCGCGGCACCCCGCGCGAAAAGCCGAACGACAGCACCGACAGCACCGGCGCGCTGCTGTCCGCCACCGCAAAGGTCTCCCGCGTCCATTGCGCCAGGTCGTTGCGGCTGAAATTCGTCGTGTCGAGCAGCCGGTTGGCGAACGCGCGCAAGGGCTCCAGCACCTCGCGCTCGCTCTCGATCCCGTCGGCGGCGGTGCGGTCTAGCGCCAGCGGGTGCCGCCGCCGCGTCTCGTTATACCGCCGCTCCAGCTCGGCCTGGCTGCTGTCGAGGAACAGCACGCTCACCCCGAAATCGGGATGGTTGCGGATCGCAGTGACGATCTGTTCGGCATCGAAGCCGCGCGTCCGCGTACCGATGCCGATGGCCAGCGGCCGGTCGGCATTGGCGGGCGTCGCGGCGATCAACTGGCCGAGCAGCCGCAGCGGCAGGTTGTCGACGATATCCCAGCCGCTATCCTCCAGCGTCTTGAGCACGGTCGATTTCCCCGCGCCGGACATGCCGGTGACGAGCAGGATGGAGGCATGCTGCATTATCGGGCGATCCTGTCGAGCATCAGGTGGATACGGGCCGGGGCGGATGCCTCCAGCAAGGATAGGGTATAGGCGGGCAGGGCGATGCCCGCGATGATACGGGTCATGGCCTCGGGCATGCGCTCGGGCGTGCCGGCCTCCACCCACAGCGCGACGGCCACGTCGGCGACGAAGGGGCGCTCGACGATGCCCAGCCCACGCACCTCGATCCGCCCGGCGATGGTCGCGGGCGGCGCGGCGTACAGCACGCCGTCCCGCGCCGACAGCAGCGTATAATCATCGCTGACCAGCACCGCGCCGCCATCGATCAGCCGCAGCGTCAGGTCGGATTTTCCCGCACCCGGCGGTCCCGCGATCAGCACCGCCCGGCCGTCGATCGCCACGCAACAGGCGTGGACCGGCGGCGGGTCGTCGCTCATGCGCCGGCCACCGGCAGCTGCACGATGAAGCGTGCGCCCTCGCGCTGGTCCCTGCGTGATTCGGCGGCGATCATACCGCCATGGCCTTCGACGATGGTCCGCGCGATGGCAAGGCCAAGGCCCGAATGTCGTCCGAAAGCCTCATCGCCTGGTCGCACCGAATGGAACCGGCGGAACACCGCCTCGCGCTGTTCGGGCGGCACGCCGGGGCCGTCGTCGACCACTTCGATCTCCACCAGGTCGCCATCGTTGGTCCCGGCGATCCGCACCGTGCCGCCCGGCGGCGAAAAGGAAATGGCATTGTCGATCAAATTGGCGAACACCCGCTCGAGCCGCGCGCCCTCGCCATGCACCACCAGCGGTTCGTCGGGCTCGAACCGCAGCACTACGCCCCGCTCCAGCCCCCGGTCGGTGCGATAGGCGACCAGCGCACCGATCAGCGCGCCCAGGTCGACGGCCTCGAACTTGGCACGGGCCAGCTGCGCATCCAGCCGCGACGCATCGGAAATATCGGTGATGAGCCGGTCGAGCCGGTGCACATCGTCCTGCACGATCGCCAGCAATTGCGCGCGCAGCTCCGGGTCCTTGACCGCGCCCAGCCCGTCGACGGCGGAGCGGAGCGAGGCGAGCGGGTTCTTCAGCTCGTGCGTGACATCGGCGGCGAACGCCTCGGTCGCGTCGATCCGGCTGCGCAGCGTACTGGTCATGTCGGACAGCGCACGGGCGAGCATCCCGATCTCGTCGCGGCGGCTGGGCAGGCGCGGCACCACCACCTCGCGCGCACGGCCCAGCCGCACCCGGATCGCGGCGCGCGCCAGCATCCGCATCGGCCGGACGATGGTGCGCGCGAGGAACAGCGACAGCAGCACCGACAGCAGAAAGGCGACGGCCAGCACCAGGCTCAGCCGAGCCCGCTCGGTCCGCACGGTCGAGGTGATGTCGCGGGCGTTGACCGTCGCCATCAGCACCCGGTCCTCGGGCAACGGCGCGGCGGCGGTGACCACCGGCGTCCGATCGGGCGCGCGCCACACGCTCGCCGCGGTCGCCCCGGTCGTACGCACCGTCACCACATCGGGCCAGCGCAGGCCCCGACCCGGCGCGCGTTCGCGGTACAGCGGATCGCGTTCGTTGCCGACCACGGTATCGATCCCGGCATCCAGCGCGCGGGCGGCATCCTGTTGCCAGCCATCCTTGTCCGGATCGACCAGCTGGAAATTGCGCACGCCCAGCGCCCGGCTGTCGGCGACCAGCCGCCCGCGCCGGTCGTAGATGCGCAGCCGCAAGCCCGACTTGCGCGCGAAATTGGCCATTTCGTCGGTGCGGTCGTCGGGCGGCATCAGCGACAGCGCCTCGGCGATCAGCCGTACCTCACGCTCGGCCTGCGCCACCCGCCCGTCGACGATCCGCGCGCGATAGCTGTCGAGGTAGAAGAACCCGCCTGCCAGCAACGCCAGCGCAAAGATGTTCACGAACAGGATGCGCGGGGTCAGCGACACCCGCCCCGACCAGCGTAGCGACAGCGCACCTTCGTCGGGGAGCAGGTCCTCGGGGGGATCAGCGGGGGGCATGATACCTCGCCGCACCCCATGACCGTACCCCCGCGCAGGCGGGGGTCCAGAGCCCGGCAGGACTGGCGTATGCGATCGTGGCCCTGGGCCCCCGCCTCCGCGGGGGCACGGCGGTGAAGCAGGCCACGGCTGGACCACCACCTCCATCCACAGCCACCCTATTCGTCCGCGAAGCGATACCCCGCGCCGTACAGCGTCTCGATCGCGTCGAACTCCTTGTCGACCTGCCGGAACTTGCGGCGCAACCGCTTGATGTGGCTGTCGATCGTGCGGTCGTCGACATAGATGTCGTCCTGATAGGCGGCGTCCATCAACTGGTTGCGCGTCTTGACGATGCCGGGGCGGCTGGCCAGCGTTTCGAGGATCAGGAACTCGGTCACGGTCAGCGTGACGTTCTCGCCGTTCCACGTCACCTTGTGCCGCGCCGGGTCCATCGCCAGGCGCCCGCGCTCCAGCACCGCCTGTGGCGCGCCCTCCGGGCTACCCGGCTCGCCGGCCAGCGCCGGTTCGGCGCGGCGCAGGATGGCGCGGATGCGCGCGATCAGCAGCCGCTGCGAAAACGGCTTGGCGATATAGTCGTCCGCGCCCATCGCCAGGCCCAGCGCCTCGTCCAGCTCGTCGTCCTTGCTGGTCAGGAAGATCACCGGCAGCCGGCTCTTCTCGCGCAACCGCCGCAGCAGTTCGAGGCCGTCCATCCGCGGCATCTTGATGTCGAGCACTGCCAGGTCGGGCGGATTCTCGGCAAAGGCCTTCAGCGCGACCTCGCCATCCGAATAGACCCGCGTGACGAACCCCTCGGTCTGCAGCGCGATCGACACCGACGTCAGGATGTTACGGTCGTCATCGACCAGCGCGATCGTCGCGGTCATGCCACAAGGTCCATCTGCATCACGGCCAAGGAGTAGGGGAAAGGGGCGTCCCGCTCAATGCCCTGCGCTCGCGCGACGCGACATTCGATCCCTTGTCGGAACACTCGCCCAGCCGTCACCCTAGGCGTGAACCGGGATGGCGTTCGCGCAGGGCACGGAGATATATCATATAATTCGCCCGCTAACCCATTGGCCGCGATCGCAAAACATGTCGGCGATAATGTTGTTTAACGTGTTTGACGGCACCGTTTCCGGCCCCTACAGCAGCGGGAAATCGCGAGGCGGGGACACCGTCCGCGAGTCGGGATACGAGGGAGAATTACCATGGCGATCGTCACGCCCGAACACGACCTGTCGGCAATGGGCATCGAAACCGGTGCCGAGGTGCACTGGAATCTGCAGACCCCGCAGCTGGTCGAACTGGCGGTCGCACGCGGCGAAGGACGGCTGGCCAAGGACGGCCCGCTGGTCGTGACCACCGGTCGCCACACCGGTCGCAGCCCGCAGGACAAATTCATGGTCCGCGACGCGATCACCGAAGATACGGTGTGGTGGGGCAAGACCAACCGCGCGATGGACCCGGCGCATTTCGCCACGCTGAAGGCCGACTTCCTCGCCGAACTGGTCAACGAACCGAACCTGTTCGTGCAGGACCTGTTCGGCGGGTCGCAGCCCGAGCACCGGGTGAAGGTCCGCGTCATCAACACGCTGGCGTGGCATAACCTGTTCATCCGCACGATGCTGGTCCGCCCCGAGAACGCCGATCTGGCGGGCTTCGTCCCCGACTTCACCATCATCGACCTGCCCAATTTCCGCGCCGATCCGACGCGCCACGGCTGCCGCAGCGAGACGGTGATCGCGGTCAGCATGACCGAGAAGCTGATCCTGATCGGTGGCACGCAATATGCCGGCGAAATGAAGAAGTCGGTGTTCGGCCTGCTCAATTTCCTGCTGCCCGAAACCGGCACCATGCCGATGCACTGCTCGGCCAATATCGGCCCCAACGGCGATACGGCGGTGTTCTTCGGCCTGTCGGGCACCGGCAAGACTACCCTGTCGGCCGATGCCAGCCGCACGCTGATCGGTGACGACGAACATGGCTGGTCGGACACGGCGGTCTTCAATTTCGAAGGCGGCTGCTATGCCAAGATGATCCGCCTGTCGGCCGAGGCGGAGCCGGAAATCTTTGCGACGACCAAGCGGTTCGGCACTGTCCTCGAAAACGTCGTGATGGACCCGGATACGCGGGCGCTCGACCTCGACGATCCCAGCCTCGCCGAAAATTCGCGCGCGGCCTATCCGATTGACTGCATCCCCAATGCATCGGCCGACAATATGGGGCCGGTGCCCAGCAACGTCGTGATGCTGACCGCCGACGCCTTCGGCATCCTGCCCCCGATCGCCAAGCTGACGCCCGACCAGGCGATGTACCATTTCCTGTCGGGCTATACGTCGAAGGTGGCGGGGACCGAGATCGGCGTGACCGAACCCGAACCGGTCTTCTCGACCTGCTTCGGCGCACCGTTCATGCCGCGCCATCCCTCGGTCTACGGCAATCTGCTGAAGGAACGCATCGCCAAGGGCAATGTCGCCTGCTGGCTGGTCAACACCGGCTGGACCGGCGGGCAATATGGCGAAGGGCGCCGGATGCCGATCAAGGCGACGCGCGCGCTCCTGAACGCCGCGCTCGACGGATCGCTGAACGACGCTGAATTCCGCACCGATCCGCATTTCGGGTTCGAGGTGCCGGTGTCGGTGCCGGGCGTCGACGCCGCGATCCTCGACCCGCGCAGCACCTGGGCCGACGGCGATGCCTATGACCGCACCGCCGCCAAGCTGGTCGACCTGTTCACCGCCAATTTCGCGCAGTTTGCCGATGCGGTCGATGCCGGGGTGCGCGACGCCGCCCCGCGCGTCGCCGAACCGGCATAACGAGGTAGGAGAGGAGCGCCCCCGCCACGTAGCGGGGGCGCCCGTTCCTGTGCGTGGATAGCAACGCCGCGCCTCGCGTTGTCCCGTCCATGCCCAAGCCGTTCCACGAACCGCAATCCGCCCGCCTGACGCTGCATGCCGGCCGCAAGCTGCGCTTAAGGGCAGGGGTATCGGTCACGCCTGCCGGGTTGCTGTCGATCGGCGCTCTGGTATCGTCGATCCTGTTGTCCAGCGCGGCGATCGTCGTCGCCGCGCGGTTCCCCCTGCGGGATCGGGAGAAGCGCGATGTTCTATGACTCGAACGCCTGGCCCCCGCCGCCCGACGGCTATGAACCGCCGCGTCCGCCCGCGCGCCTGACCCGGCCGCAGGAGCGGGTCATGCTCGGCAGCATCGGCGTATTCCTGCTGGTGATGTTCGTCGGCCCGCTGGCGGGATCGTCGGTGATCGCCGGGATCATCGCGGTGTTTTCTTAAGCCTGCCCCCGGACGAACATCCACCGATCCCCCTCGGCCCCCGCAAACCGATAGCCGTCGCTGTCGAACCCCTGCATCGCCGCGACGTCGGTCACGCGGTGCTCGCACATCCACCGCGCCATCATGCCGCGCGCGCGCTTCGCATGAAAGCTGACGAAGCGCGGCCCCTCCGGCCCATCCTCGCGGAAATCGATCTCGATCACGCGGACATCGCCCGGCAGCTTGCCTGCCACCGCATGCCAATATTCCTGGCTGGCAAGGTTCAGCACCACGTCCGACCTGCTCGAGCGCACATCCTGCGCCAGCAGGTCGGCAATCCGGTCATCCCAGAACGCATACAGGTCTTTCGCCCGCCCCGGCGCCCAGCGCGTGCCCATCTCCAGCCGGTACGGCCGGATCGCATCCAGCGGCCGCAGCAGCCCGTACAGCCCCGACAGGATACGGACGTGATCCTGCGCAAAGTCGAACTGCGCCGCCTCCAGCGACTTCGCATCGAACCCGGTATAGACGTCGCCCGCGAACGCCAGCAGCGCGGGCCGTTCCTCGGCGCCCGCAAAGTCGCGATACCGCGCGGCGTTCAACTCGGCCAGCTTCGGCGAAATCCGCATCAGGCTGGCAAGCTTGGCCGCGCCCAGCCGCGCCGCCCCGCGCGCGATCTGCCCGATCTCGTCAGTAAAGCGCGGCGCGCTCCAGGTCAGCTCGGGCAGCGTGCTCGTGTAATCGAGCGTCTTGGCGGGGGACAGGATCGCGATCATCGCCTGGCCGCCTATCGGCCCGACGCGGACACGTCAAAGGGGAGCGGGCCGGTACCCCCCTGATTCGAAACCGACGGACCCGAACCGTTCAACGCGCGTTCAGCGCAGGTCTGGCAACGCATCGTTACGTGCGTGTGCTTGTGCGGACGCATGGTTCGACCTAGATGGGCCGCGCCTGCCGGGCGCTCACGTCCAGCATCAGTTTTCGGGAGAAATCACGGCATGACGTTCGTTTCCAAGGCTGCCCTGGCTGCCCTGCTCGGCATGGGTGCGACCCTGGCCGTCGCCGCGCCGGCCGATGCCCAGCGCAAGAAGAAGGACGAAGCGCCCGCCGCGCCGCAGATTCAGGTCAGCGAAGCGTTCCGCACCGCCGCCCTTGCCGCCGACGCCGCGATCAAGGCCAAGAATTTCGCCGCCGCCGATCAGCAGATCGCCGCGATGCAGGCCGCCGCCACCCCCGGCAACCAGGACGAGGCCTATTTCCTCGCCCAGCTGAAGGTGCAGTCGGCACAGGCCAAGAACGACCGCCCGGCGCTCGCCGCCGCGATCGACGAACTGCTCGCCAGCCCGAAGCTGAAGCCGGAAGAGCGTGGCAGCCTTTATTACAACCGCGGCGTGCTCGCGCTCGACACCAAGCAGACCGATGTCGCGGTGCAGAATTTCGAACGCGCCAAGCAGGCCGGCTATAACGAGCCGGACCTCGAACTGCGCCTCGCCAGCATCGCGATCCAGAAGGGTCAGGTTGATCAGGGCCTCGCCAGCCTCGAAAAGGTGATGGCCGCGCGCAAGGCCGCCGGGCAGCCGGTGCCGCCGGGCTGGTACGACCTCGCCATTTCGCAGCTCTATCGCTCGAACCGTCCGGTCGAGGCCGGGCAGTGGGCGCGCCGCAAGCTGGCCGAATATCCGACCCAGGCCAACTGGCGCACCGTGCTGGCGCTGTTCCGCGACCGTGCGGACAACAAGGGCGCGACACTCGGCAACCAGGCCCGCGTCGACATCCTGCGTCTGATGCGCGACACCAAGTCGCTGGCCGGCCAGGACGATTATCGCGACTATGTACAGACGACGCAGGACATCGGCCTGCCGTATGAAAGCGTCGCGGTGATCGACGAAGGGCGCGCATCGGGCAAGATCCCGGCCTCGGCCAGCGTCTTCAATTCGCTGAAGACCACCGCGCAGGCACAGATCAAGGCCGACGGTTCGGCCGCCGCGCTTGAAACCCGTGCGAAGGCTGGTTCGAACGGTCGTGCGGCGATGGCGGCAGGCAACGTCTACCTGGCGACCGGCAACAACGCCAAGGCGGTCGAGCTGTACAATCTCGCGCTGCAAAAGGGCGGGGTCGACGCCGACGAGGCCAACACCCGCATCGGCATCGCCCACGCCCGTGCCGGTCAGGCTGCCGAAGCCAAGGCGGCGCTGGCAAAGGTGACGACCACCGGCCCGCGCGCCGAAATCGCCAGCTTCTGGACCTTCTACGTCGACAATCCCCGCATTGTCGCCTCGACCCCGGCGGTCGGCAACAACTGATCGGGTGACCGCAACAGGAAACGGCCCGGACCAGCGATGGTCCGGGCCGTTTTCGTTTGGGGGCAGGTGTAGCGCCGGCCCCAACCACATCGTCACCCCGGACTTGATCCGGGGTCCCGCTTCTTCTTCGCAACGGCAACAGGAAAGCGGGACCCCGGATCAAGTCCGGGGTGACGAAGGGAGCGGGCGGACCCTCCACCCCAACCACCCCGTTCGGTTCGAGCAGCTTCGAGCTTGTCGAGAAGCGTCTGTCGAGAACTTGGTCGTTCGGGGCACCCCCTTCTCGACAGGCTCGCACCCGCGTCCAAAGCAAACGGGGGTGGGAGCTGTGAGGAATTACTCCCCCGCAGAAACCGGAATTCCCGGCAACGCCTTCGACGTCCTGACCGTCGGCGACGTCTTCACGCTCGCGACATTCGGCGCGGTAATCAGCTGCGTCGTCAGCATCGACTGGAACGTTTCCAGGTCCGCCGCGACGATCTTCAGGATGAAATCGATCTCGCCGTTCAGCATATGGCATTCGCGGACCTCGGGGATCGTCGCGATATGCGCCTCGAACGCGGCCAGGTCGCTGCCCGCCTGGCTCTTCAGGCTGACCAGCGCGAACACCGTGATGGTAAAGCCCAGCAGCCGGGGATCGAGCGCGGCGTGATAGCCGCGGATCGCGCCGGCTTCTTCCAGCGCGCGCACCCGGCGCAGGCAGGGCGGCGCGGTCAGCCCGACGCGTTCGGCCAATTCGACGTTCGTCATCCGCCCGTCCTCCTGCAACAGGGCAAGGATTTGCCGGTCGATACGATCGAAAGCCATGATAGAGTTCCGTGATAGGGTTCGAATGATTGCCCTGCGTACAGCATTATAAAATTACGCGGAAGCGCAATTGTCCCACATTGCGACGTACCGAAAATGGGCAGTTCCGTATTAACGGTGTCGGGGTTAAGGGTCATGGGCACCCGGCAGTTACGCAGGTGCGAGTAACGGGAATCCGGTGCGCTTCGACGATACCCTCGAAACGGTTTTGGCCTCCGACCTGACGGGGGAGGGCGCGCGCGCCTCGGCATGGCGGCAGCTGGTCGACCTGATCGGGCGCGGCCGTGCGGCCCCCGATCCGCGCGCGATCGCGTTGCTCCACGACCTGCGCGCCGGCGTACCGCGCACCGTCCGCATCGCCAGCGCCCGCGACCTCGAATATGCCCGCCCGCCCGCCGTGCTGGTCAACCTGCTGGCGACCGATGTGATCGAGGCGGCGGTGCCGGTATTGCGCAGCGCGACCCTGTCGGTCGACGAATGGCTGGCGCTGCTCCCGCGCCTAGGCTCGACGGCGCGCGGCATCGTTCGCAATCGCCGCGACCTCGACCCCGCGGTACAGCGCGCGCTCGACAGCTTCGGCAGCACCGACCTGGTACTGGGCGACGATAGTGTGCCTGACGCCAAAGACGAGGCTCTCCTGCCGCAGACGGACGATGCCCGTCCCGCAGCGGCCGCCGTGGCCACGCCGGAGGCGGAGACGCTGGCGGTGTCGCCAACCCCCGATCGTCATTCCAGCGAAGACCAGGGTGTCCCGCCGCAACCGGACGACGCCAGCCTCGCAGAGATGCCTGCCCCCGCCGGGGTGGTGCCGGAAGCAGAGGCGGCAGAAACCTTCACCCCGCCGCCCGTCGCCGATCAGGCAGACCTGTTCGCCACCGACCCCGCCGGCCCGTTCCGCATCGTCGACGTGATGGCCCGGATCGAAGCGTTCGAGCGCATACAGGACGTCGCGCCCCCGCCGCCCGTCACCGGTCGGCAGGACAGCTTCCGCTTCGAAACCGACGCCGCCGGTCTGATCCGCTGGGTCGATGGCGTCAGCCGTGCGCCGCTGGTCGGCCTGTCGCTCGATTTCGGCGCCGCACCCGGCACCGCACGCTTCGACGGCGTGGCCGCAGGCGCATTGCGTCAGCGCAGCCCGTTCCGCGACGCGCGTCTGGTGATCGGCGGCGACAGCGACGCGGCGGGCGAATGGAGCGTGTCGGGCGTGCCCGCCTTCGACCACGCGACCGGCCGCTTCACCGGCTATCGCGGTACCGCGCGCCGTCCGCGCCGCGACGAACGCGCCGAACCGGTCGCCACCCGCGACGCGGGCGTGGCGCAGCTGCGCCAGCTCGTCCACGAACTGCGCACCCCCGCCGGGGCGATCGCCGGTTTCGCCGAGATGATCGAGGCGCAGCTGCTCGGCCCCGTGCCGCCGGTCTATCGCGACCGCGCCGGGGCGATCCTCAACCATTCGCGCGATCTGGTCGCGGTGATCGACGATCTCGACCTGGCCGCGCGGATCGATGGCGACGCGCTCGATCTGCGCGCCGACAGCGTGGCGCTGCGCCCCGTGCTCGACATGATCGCTGCCGACCTCACGTCGCTGTGCGATCTGCGCGGCACCCTGCTGGAAATCGAGCCGACCGACCTGTCGGTCACCGGCGACCGGCGCGCCGTCGAACGCCTCCTCGCCCGCTTGCTCGCGACGCTGGTGTCGGCGGGCGAGCCCGAGGAATCGATCTATGTCCGCATGGGGCTGGAGGGCGACGGCCATGTCGCGATCGTGCTCGATCGGCCGGCGGCGCTCGACGCATGGCCTGGCGACAGCGTGTTCGACGTGGACGATGACGAAGGCGACCAGTCGCTGCTCGGCACCGGCTTTGCGCTCCGCCTCGCCCGCAACCTCGCCACCGAACTGGGCGGCACGCTCGTCTTCGGCACCGCCACGCTGACGCTGCGCCTGCCGGCGGCGGACGCGGTGGAGGTCGGGCAGGCGCAGCAGCGGTGAGCCCGCC
The DNA here is from genome assembly GCF_001421585.1 of Sphingomonas sp. Leaf23. Classification (NCBI taxonomy): domain Bacteria; kingdom Pseudomonadati; phylum Pseudomonadota; class Alphaproteobacteria; order Sphingomonadales; family Sphingomonadaceae; genus Sphingomonas; species Sphingomonas sp. Leaf23. Next base: position 191,214 of record NZ_LMKR01000003.1, read on the forward strand.
GTTTCGGCCCGCAGATGGCCGGCCGGTCGTCTGGCGCGACGGCTTCGGCACACGCTTCACCGTGCTGGTCGATACCGAAGAAGAATTCGACTGGCGCGCGCCCTTCCGCCACGACGGCTGGAGCGTGGCGACCACCGCCGCCTTGCCCGACGCCCATGCCCGGATGGCCGGCATGGGCGCGCGCAGCGGCTACCTCGTCGACTACCCGGTCGCGACCGATCCCGCCGCGATCGACGCCTTGCGCGCGGTACTGGCACAGGGTGACGCGACGATCGGCGCGCAGCTCCACCCCTGGGTCAACCCGCCGTTCGACGAAGCGCTGTCGGCGCATAGCAGCTTCGCCGGCAATCTGCCGAAAGCGCTGGAGGCGGCGAAGCTGGACCGGCTGACCGAAGCGCTGACCATCCTCGCCGGCACCCGCCCGACCGTCTACCGCGCCGGCCGCTACGGCCTTGGCCCCAACACGCTCAGCCTCCTGGCGGCGCGCGGCTACCGCCTCGATAGCTCGATGCGCGCCCGCTATGATTATGGCGCGCAGGGTGGGCCGGATTATCGCGCCATCGCCAACCACGCCTTCCACACCGGCCCCGATGGCGGCATCGTCGAACTGCCGCTGACCACCGTCTTTACCGGGCGGCTGCGGCGCGGCGGCGCGGCGCTCTATCGCGCGGCCGGCCGCATCCCCCGCGGACGCGGCATCCTCGCCCGCACCGGCCTGCTCCACCGCGTCGCGCTGACGCCCGAGGACATGCCGCTCCCCGACGTGCTGGAGGCGATCCGCGTGGCGGTGGGGGAGGGGGTGCGCGTGCTCAACTTCGCCTATCACTCGCCCAGCCTCGTCCCCGGCCACACCCCGTACGTCCGCGACGCCGCCGACCTTGCGACCTTTTGGCGCTGGTGGGAAGCGGTGCTGGGCCTGCTCGCCCGCCTCGACGTGGGTGCCGCGTCCAGCGACGACATCCTCGCCGCCGTCACCTGATCCTTTCGCCGCGCCGAAGCGTTGGGCCAAGCAGAAGGGAACACCTGCCATGCTCACCCCGCAAGACGAACACTGGATGCGACAGGCGATCGCCATCGCCCGGACCAAGGGCGACGACCCGTCCTGCTCGCCGCTCGGATCGATCATCGTGCGGGACGGTCGCGTCCTCTCCGCCGAACCCAACCAGACGCAGGAACTGCCCGACGCCACTGCGCACGCCGAGATGATGGCGATCCGCCGCGCCTGCGAAAGCGAGCGCGACATGGAGCTGCGCGGCGCGACGCTCTACTCCACGCTGCAACCCTGCGGCATGTGCACCATGGCGTCGATCTGGTCGAAGGTCGCCCGCGTCGTCTACGGCGCCGGCCGCGACGACGTGCACAAGATGTATTTCGAGGACCGCCACATCGACACGTTGGCGTTCATCGCCGACGCCTATCGCGACGACATTGTGATTGAGGGCGGCTGCCTGCGCGACGACTGCGCGGCGCTGTACTACGGCCCGGACGACGACGTGCCGGAGGACGAACAGGGGAATATCTGACGGGGAGGGCGCGACGCCGCCCCAACCGTCACCCCGGGCCTGACCCGGGGGTCCCGCTTCATCTCGCCGCCGCCAAAGAAAAAAGGGCCGGAAGCGCGAAGCCTCCGACCCCTGTTTCTTGTGTCGGCCGACGCGGGAGTAAATCCCGCGTCGTCGGTCGGGAGCTTGCGCCCCCGCCGGCCGGCCTCGGGCCGGGCCATGCGACCCGGCGTCGGCGCTTACGCGCCTGCAACCTCGGTCGTATCAACCTTGATCCCCGGGCCCATCGACGAGCTGACCGCAACCTTGCGGACATACTTGCCCTTGGCACCCGACGGCTTGGCCTTCACCACCGCGTCGACCAGTGCGTCGAAGTTCTCGCGCAGGTCGGCGGCCGAGAACGACGCCTTGCCGATGCCCGAATGGATGATGCCGGCCTTTTCGACGCGGTATTCCACCTGGCCGCCCTTGGCCGCTTCGACCGCAGCCGCAACGTTCATGGTGACCGTGCCCAGCTTCGGGTTCGGCATCAGGCCCTTCGGACCCAGGATCTTGCCCAGACGACCGACGAGGCCCATCATGTCCGGGGTCGCGATGCAGCGATCGAAATCGATCTTGCCGCCCTGGATCGCGTCCATCAGGTCCTCGGCACCCACCACATCGGCACCCGCCGCGGTGGCTTCCTCGGCCTTCGCGCCGCGGGCGAACACGCCGACGCGCACGGTCTTGCCAGTGCCCTTGGGCAGGGTCACGACGCCACGGACCATCTGGTCGGCGTGACGCGGATCGACGCCCAGGTTCAGCGCGACTTCGATCGTCTCGTCGAACTTGGCGGTCGCATGGGTGCGGGCAAGCGCGATGGCTTCATCCACACCGTACAGCTTTTCGCGGTCGATCGCGGTGGCGAGGGTCTTCGCCTTCTTGGTCAGCTTGGCCACAGTCTTAACCCTCCACCACTTCGAGGCCCATCGCGCGGGCCGAACCTTCGATGATCTTCGTCGCCGCGTCGATGTCGTTGGCGTTCAGATCCTTCATCTTCATCGTGGCGATCTCGCTCAGCTGCGACCGCTTGATGCTGCCGGCCTTCACCTTGCCCGGTTCCTTCGAACCCGACTTCAGGTTGATCGCCTGCTTGATGAGATACGTCGCCGGCGGCGTCTTCGTCTCGAAGCTGAACGAACGGTCGGCATAGACGGTGATGATCGTGGGCAGCGGGGTGCCCTTCGAAATGTCACCGCTGGAGGTCTGCGCGTTGAACGCCTTGCAGAATTCCATGATGTTCACGCCGCGCTGACCCAGCGCCGGGCCGATCGGCGGCGACGGCTTGGCTTCGCCCGCCGGCACCTGCAGCTTGATATAGCCGGTAATCTTCTTGGCCATGTTCACTCTCTTTCAAGTTTAGCGGTACGTGCGGTGGTCCGTTGCCGAGCCACCTCCCGCCATGGTTTCCAAAACTGTCGTTTGGGAAGGCGCGCTTAGCGCAAACGGACGGCGCTTGCAATGTAGGATTCCGCCTGATCGGATGAGCGCCATGCCCGATCGCAAACCCCGCCCGTACAGCCGCAAGCAGGCGCTGCAGAACGCCGCGTTCCTGGAGCAACTCGAACGCACCGGCAACGCCCGCGACGCCGCCCGCGTGACGGGCCTCAACCGCTCGATGCTCACCAAGCGGCGGAACGCCGACCCCGATTTCGCCCAGCGCTGGGAAGCCGCCCTGACCCTCGCCGCCGCCCGCCTCGCCAGGCCCGACCAGGGGCAAGGCCCAGCACGCGTCGTCCGGTCGAAAGGGCGCCTGCAACTGCGCGTCGGCAAGACCCGCACCATCGACCGCGACGCCGAACAACGCTTCCTAGCCGCCTTGAGCGCCACCGCCAACGTCCGCCTCTCGGCAGCCGCCGCCGGCTTCGCCCATTCCAGCTTCTACGCCCGCGCGCGCAACCACCCCGGCTTCGCCCGCGAATGCGCGTCGCGCTGGCGGTCGGCTCCGAACGGCTGGAGACGGCGCTGCTGGAAAGCTCGCTGCCGGAGGCAAACGTCCACGACCATTGGCAACACAACGATCCCCCGCCGATCCCGGCGATGACCGCCGCGCAGGCCATGCAGATGATCGCGTGGAACGACCGGCGGGCAAAGGGGCTGGCCGAACCCGACCTCGCGCCTAAGCGGGGGGAGAGCAACGCGGCGTATCTCGAGCGCAAGGCGAAGGACTATCGCGCCGGGTTGCTGCTGGCGGAGGAGGAGATGCGGATGGTGGAGTATGCGCAACTGGAATGGCGGCGGGGTGGGCGCAGGACGCAGTGGGAGCCGGGCGGGTGGGAGGTGGCGTTGGAGATTGCGTTGCGGAAAGAATGAAACTTGAGCGTTTTGCAGATAAGGAACAATCTAGGCGGATTTGGCTGCTTCCGATTGTAGGCGTCTACGCTTTGCTAGAAGGCTGACCAGCTTTTTATCTCCGCGAGGTGTGATTGCCCAGTAACTTCCTCGATCATTTACTCCGCGCTTTTTCGTGCCAGGGGCCATGTACCCCAACGCTCTAAATTGTATGATGATCTCATTCCAGGACTCTAGATTTAACCCGTATGATCTTAATCGGAATCCGTTCGGAATTTCGTCGAATGAATGAAATCTTGCTATTGTATCTTTCAAATCATCTTCTGTTGTTTCATTTATCAAAGAGGGGCCAATATCTCTGAAAATATCGTCCCAAGAAACTTCCGTTTCCCAAGAATCGTCTTGCACCTTCATTGTGTTTGGATTAGTTATTTTTCGATGTCCGAAAATTGTAACCAAGTCGTCCCCAGATTCCAAATTTGAATCTGTTTCGCTATTATCTTGTACCGATAGCTTTTCACGGAGAATTCTATTTTCTTCAGATAGGGCATTGATTTGTTCTAAAAGCACGATTGGCGATGATCCGTCATTCCTTATCCAGCCTGGGCGGGAATTCACCTTTACTTCGCGACTTATCGACCTTGATACAATGCTACCTAACTCTAATGGTGAAGACCACTGGCGGACGGGAAATTCCCGCATAACATTTTCTCGAAAAGCTTCTAATTTAGCTTGTAAATCAGAAGCTTTTTCAGATTTGGCAACTGGAATGCTAGTTGGATCTTTATGTGTGAAAGCTAAAACAGGTATTTGCCTTTTCTTGGCGTAACGAAACTCTTTCTCCGTGTAGCTTATCCCTTCATCGGTCAGAGATCCATATCGCCCCCCGATAATAAGAACATAGTAATCTGACTCGTCAATAACCTTCTGAATGACATCCCACTGAGATTCGCTTGTTGCTACAAACGCTTCCATTCCCGTTGGTATGCAATCGAGCTCCCAAATGGCTTGTATTACCTCAGCACGTTCTTCCACCAGATCGGTAAAAGTTGAGCTTACAAAAATCTGATGCCTAACAGAATATGACAACACGAGTTCCAATTTGCGACTTTGCTATAGCATACTTAAGAAGCCCTAGTACCTCAACGCATAAGTATGAACGCAAAAACGGCGCAGGGCCTTCGCCCTACGCCGCTAACGTCGGTCGGGTTTGCACCCGCCGGCCGGTCGGTCGCCGTCTCGAAATTAGCTGACGTTAATTTCGTGCGGCCAGCAAGTAAGGCGTTAGCCTTACTTGCTTCTCTCGACCTGCTCGAAATCCAGTTCCACCGGCGTTGCCCGCCCGAAGATCGACACCGAAACCTTCACCTTCGACTTGTCGAAGTCCAGTTCCTCGACCACGCCGTTGAAGCTCGCGAACGGGCCATCCAGCACCTTGACCGAATCGCCGATCTCGAAATCGACCTTGATCTTCTGCTTGGTGGGCGAGGCGGCGGCCTCTTCCTTGCTGTTCAGCATCCGCGTGGCTTCCGCCTCGCTGATCGCCTGCGGCTTGCCCGACGATCCCAGGAAGCCGGTGACCTTCGGCGTGTTCTTGACCAGGTGGTATACCTGATCGCTCAGGTCCAGCTTCGCCAGCACGTAGCCGGGCATGAACTTGCGCTCGGACTGCACCTTCTTGCCGCGACGGACTTCGGTCACATTCTCGGTCGGGACTTCGATCGCCTCGACCGCATGGTCAAGGCCGAGGCGTGTCGCTTCGGACAGGATCGAATCGCGAACCTTGCCCTCGAACCCGGAATAGGCGTGAATGATGTACCAGCGCGACATGGGTGTCCTTAAAGCTATTACGGGAAGGCGTGGTTACTGGGCGAGCTTCAGCAGGCCCTTGACGATCGCGTCGAACGCCGAATCCACGCCGAGGAAGAAGACGGCGAGCAGCGAGGTCATGATGACCACCATCACCGCGGTCATCACCGTTTCCTTGCGCGTCGGCCATGCCACCTTGGCGGTTTCGGCCCGGACCTGCCGCATGAATTCGACGGGGGTAACTTTCGCCACGTGCATGACCTTCATTATCGGTTCGACCGACCGGCGGACACAAGGCCCCGTCCGGTCCCTGTTGGGAACCGGCGCGGCCCATCCACGCTGTCGGATTGGGCATGGTATCTAGCGACTGCGCGAGCGGGAAGCAAGCGTGCGGGGGCAGGGGGCGTCGCGTCGACCTGCGGCCCTTCCAGGCCCGCCATCGCCCGACCCCGGCGCGCCCCCGCTGCCCCACCCGTCACCCCGGGCCCGACCCGGGGTCCCGCTTCTTCTTCCCGATCTAACGACGACGGAAAACGCGTTGCCCCGGATCACGCCCAAGGCGACGAAGACCTCAGAACCGATATCCCAACCCCGCCACCGCGTGCGTCCGATCGAAATTAACCCCCTCATAGATCTTGTCGCGGGTGCGGAAATTCGTCGCGATCAACTCGGCCTTGGCAAAGGCGTGCGGCCCCAGCCCGACTTCGCCCCCGAATCCGAAATGCACGCCGGCATAGGTTTCGGTCGTACGCTCAGCGCCGAAGGCGAACGCCAGCGGCATCGAAGCATAGCCGACCTTGCCGTACAACTGCGCCCGCTCGCCGACCCGCAGGCCCATCCGGACGCCGCCCGACCATTCGCCCTTCGCCCGCTGGCACAGCTCGACGACAGTGCCCACCTCGTCGCAACGCCTGGTCGACGCCCCGGCATAGCCGGCATAGGCCCCCAGCAGCACCTTGCCACCGATCGCGACATCGTACCCGACCTCCCCGCCATAGCGGATGCCGTCGACCCCATCATAATATTTGGTGTCGCCGTCGACGGTATTGATCTCCAGCCGGTCATAGCCGCCCTGCACCTCGACCCGAAATCCGGTCATCGGGTCGCGGTACGTGACTTCCCCGCCAGTTCCGTACGGATCGAAGGGCATGTCCTGCGCCAATGCCGGCGTCGCGCCCAGCAGCGCCGCGATTGCTCCGGCCATCGTCAACTTCATGTCGGTTCCCCCTTGCGCGCAAGCGTCGCGCCGAGGGGGCTACTGGCCAGGCAGTCGTTTCGCCGAAGTTACGATTCCGGCAACCACATCCGAAACGGTTACAACAGGCTGACCGCCGCGAACCCGCCGACGATCGCCACGACGACCAGGATACCGATCAGCGTCAGCCGCTTTTCGATGAAGTCCTGCACCGGCTGACCATATTTCTTCAGCAGGAACGCGATCAGGAAGAAGCGGAAGGCGCGGGTGATCGCCGCGGTGATGACGAACAGCGCAAAGTTGAACTTGGCCAGCCCCGAGGCAATCGTGACCAGCTTGAACGGGATCGGCGTCAACCCTTTCAGCAGGATGATCGCCGCGCCATATTTCGCGAACGACGCCTGGAACGCGGCGGCCTTGTCCTGCAACCCGTACAGGTTGATGACCCACGCGCCGACCGTATCCCACAGGAAATACCCGATGGCATAGCCGACCATCCCGCCGATCACCGACGCGATCGTGCAGATCGCCGCGATCTGATACGCGCGGCTGCGGTGCTGCAGGATGACGGGCACCAGCACGACGTCGGGCGGGATCGGAAAGAACGAGCTTTCGCAGAACGACACGACCGCCAGGCTGCGCACCGCATGGCGATGATTGGCAAGGCGGAGCGTCCAGTCGTACAGCGCGCGAAACATCGTCGTCGAATCCAGTCCATCAGTTGCGGGGATCGGCGCGGCGGCGCGCTGGCACGAGTGGAGGGATTCGAACCCCCGGCCCTCGGTTTTGGAGACCGATGCTCTACCAGCTGAGCTACACTCGTGTGCGGACGCGGCCTCTATCCCGGTAGAACCGGAAGGGCAAGGCCTATTCCGGGATAGGGAAGCGCGGGGCTGTAGGAAAGTGAAAAATCAGGCGGCGATGGCGTAGGGCTTGATCTCGCCCTCGAGGTACAGCTTGCGCGCCTTGGCCCGGCTGAGCTTGCCCGACGAGGTACGCGGCAGGGTGCGTGGCGGGACCAGTTCGATGACGCAGTTCATGCCGGTAACCGACCGTACCCGCTCGCGAATTTCCTCGCGCAGCCGCTGGCGCTCGCCCTCGTCCGACGCGCGGCACTGCACCAGCACGGCGGGCGTTTCCTCGCCACCCGGCGTGGTGATGGCAAAGGCGGCGATGTCGCCGGCCTTGAACCCGGGCAGCTGCTCGACCGCCCATTCGATGTCCTGCGGCCAGTGATTCTTGCCGTTGACGATGATCATGTCCTTGGCCCGGCCGACGATATAGACATATCCGTCAGACAGATAGCCCATGTCCCCGGTGTCCAGCCAGCCGTCGACCATGCACGCCGCAGTCGCCTCCTCGTCGCGGAAATATCCGCTCATCAGCGATGGCCCCTTGCACCACAGCTTGCCGATCGCGCGCTCGGGCAGGGGGCTGCCGTCTTCCTCGCGGATTTCGATCGCCATGTCCTTCACCGGCTTCCCGCAATTCACGATCGCGCGGTACCGCTGCGGCCGGTCGGCGCGGCCGGTGCCGCCGGAAAGTTCGGTCTCTTCAACCAGTTCGACGATGATCCCCTCGCCCGGCGGCATGATCGCCACCGCCAGCGTCGCTTCGGCAAGGCCATAGGACGGCAGGAACGCCGACGCCTTGAACCCCGCATCGGCGAAGGCGTCGACGAACGACTGCATCACGTCGGGCCGGATCATGTCGGCACCATTGCCCGCCAACCGCCAGCGCGACAGGTCGAACCGGTCGGCCGCCTTCGTCTGGCTCGACATGCGCCGTGCGCAAATGTCGTAGCCAAAGGTCGGTGAGTAGGAAATCGAATTGCCGCTGTTGCGGGTGATGAGGTCGAGCCACGCCAGCGGACGGCGGGCAAAATCCTCGGTCTTCAGATAGTCGGTCGACACCTGGTTCGCGACGACCGACAGGAAACAGCCGACCAGCCCCATGTCGTGATACCACGGCAGCCACGAGATGCAGCGATCGTCCTCGACCAGTTCCATCCCATGGCTGTGCGCCGACAGGTTGTTCAGCAGCGCGGCATGGGTGATCTCGGTACCGTGCGGAAAGCGGGTCGATCCGCTCGAATATTGCAGGTAGCAGATGTCGTCGGTCGACGCCTTGGGCAGATCGACCGCCGGGGCCTCGGCCGCCGAAAAGCTTTCCCAATCAACGCCTTCGACACCGGCGATCCGCGCCGCTTCACCCGCCATCGCTTCCAGTTCGGCGGGGTAGAACAACGTCTTTGGATCGCAGCTCGCCAGCTGCACCCGCAGCTGTTCGACATAGGCTTCCCGCCCGCCGAACGAGGTGGGCAGCGGCAGCGGCACCGGCCACGCGCCGGCATAGACGACGCCAAAGAACAGCGCGGCGAATTCCGGGCCGGTCTCGGCGATCAGCGCGATGCGGTCGTTCGGGCGCACGCCCTTGGCGATCAGGCGATAGGCCTGTTGCAGCGCATCCTCGCGCATCTCGCGGAAGGGATAGGGGCGTTTCAGCGTGCCGCGCGCGTCATGGAAATTCAGCCCGCGCGTCCCCTGCGCGGCATAATCCATCGCGTCGCCCAGCGTCGCGAAGTCCGCGAACCGGCGCGGCAACGCGTCCACGGTCGGGGTGGCTTCCGGCGAAACTGCAACACTTCCTTCAAGATTCGTCGTCATTCTTGTCCAACTCTCAGGCCCGTTCGCGCGATACGCGGCGTCCGAAGCGTGTCGCCATAGCGGCAAAGGACCGCGCGGCACAGTTGATTTCAAAATCGCCGCCCAGTGTGGCACAAACATGGCGCATGTCCCGAGACCCTCGCCGTCCGCTCCCGCCGCTCGACCAGCCCGCTCTGGAGCGTGCCGCCTTACGCTATGTTGAACGCTATGCGACCACGCGGGCGAAACTCGTGACCTATCTCAACCGCAAGCTGCGTGAGCGCGGCAGCGAGGGGCCGGTCGATATCGACACGCTGGCCGACCGGATGGCGGAGCTGCGCTATGTCGACGACCGCGCCTTTGCCGAGGCGCGGGTGGCGTCGATGACCCGGCGGGGCCTGGGTGCGCGGCGGGTGCAGGACGCCCTGCGCCACGCGGGCGTCGGCGCGGATGACGCCGGGGCATTTCGCGACACGCTGGAGGAGGGGGCGGAAGAGGCCGCGCTCGCCTTTGCCCGGCGCAAGCGGATCGGCCCGTTCGCGACCGCCCCGGTCGAGCGCGACCGTCGTGAGAAGCAGATCGCGGCGATGGTGCGTGCCGGGCACGCCCCGGCACTCGCCCGGCGGATCGTGGGGCTGGAGGCGTCCGGCGACGATACGGATTGGGAGGGATGACATCGTAAAGAAATCGTCGCGTTCGTGAAACATCGTGTTAGAATGCGCCCCAGGGGGAGCAAGCGACGATGCGTCTGGAAGCGCGAACGATTGCCGATGATTGCGTGACGGCACATGCGGTACCGGCCATGATGGCGGCCGCGCACGAGGACGTGATCCCGGCGGTGCGCGGCGCGATCAAATGGTTCGACGTGACGCGCGGCTTCGGGTTCGCGGTGGCCGACGATTCGACGATCGGCGACGTTCTGGTCCATTTTTCGGTGCTGGAGGCGCATGGCCGCCGGACGCTGCCCGAAGGGGCAGTCATCACCTGCAACGCGGTACGGCGGTCGCGCGGCATGCAGGCGGTGGAAATCATCGACATCGACCTGTCCAGCGCGATCGAACCGGTGCGGCGCGTCGCCGACCGCCCCGACCGCGTGGCACTGGCCGATCAGGCCGGGCCGTTCGAACCGGTCACGGTCAAATGGTTCAACCGCCTGAAAGGCTATGGCTTCCTGGTCCGCGACGGCAAGCCGGGCGACGTCTTCGTCCACATGGAAACGCTGCGGCGCGGCGGGATCGAGGAGGTCGATCCCGAACAGCGGCTTGTCGCCCGCATCGTGGAGGGGCAGAAGGGGCCGTTGGCCGTTCTGGTCGAAACGGGCGAGTAACAGCGTGAGAGCATTGGGAGTTTCCGGGCTGGCGGCGGTCGCGCTGCTGGCGTCGTTGGGCGGATGCAAGGACAAGGCGGGCGACGAACCGGCGGCGCTGGCAAAGACCGCGCTGACCATCACCACCGCCGACGGCACCGCGCACCGCTTCACCGTGGAGGTAGCGGCAACCGAGCCGCAGCAGCAGCAGGGGCTGATGTACCGCCCGCCGCTGGCGCCCGATGCGGGCATGTTGTTCGCGCCCTATCCCCCCGATGGCGGGCCGCCCAGAACGGCCAATTTCTGGATGAAGAACACGCCGAGCCCGCTCGACATCCTGTTCATCCGCCCCGACCACACGATCGCGACCGTGGCCGAGAACACCGTGCCCTTTTCCGAAGCGCCGGTACCCTCGGGCGAGCCGGTGTCGGCGGTGCTGGAGCTGGGCGGCGGGCGTGCCGCCGAACTGGGCATCGCGGCGGGCGACAAGGTGGCGTGGAAATGATCCACCCCATTGTCGTGCGCGTGGGGCTACGCTAAGCGGTCGCGCATGGGAATCCTCGCGAACGTCTTCACCTGGTGGAATGGTGCCACCTTCGGCACCTGGCTCGGTCTGCGCGGCAAGACGCAGGTCGGCACCGACGACCTCGGCAACGCTTATTACGAGGGCGGTCGCGACACGGCGGGCAACCCGCGTCGCTGGGTGATCTATTCGGGATCGAATGATTCGAGCCGCGTGCCGCCCGAATGGTTCAGCTGGCTGCACCATCAGATCGAGGGCACGCCCGACCAGTCGCTGCCGCCGGTGCGCCAGTGGCAGAAGCCGGCGATCCCGAACCAGACCGGCACCGCGCTCGCCTATCGTCCGCCGGGCGTGCTGGACAAGGGCGGCGCCCGCGTGCGCGCCACCGGCGATTACGAGGCGTGGAGCCCCGACGCGTGAACTTGCGCCGCTGGCTGGCCGGGCTGGCGATCGCGGCCCTGCTGGCGGTCGGCGGCTGGTTCGGCTGGCAGCGCTGGCAATCGCGACAGGCGGCATCCGACGGCCCGCGTGCGGAAGTCGCCGTACCCGAATCGGCCCGTCCGCGCCCCGGCACCGCCGAAGTGGTCAGCGTCGATACCGGCCTCGACAGCCGCCTGCTGGCCGGCGCCACGCCGATGGCAGAGCGTGTCGCGGTCGTCGGACTGCTGAACAAGCGTAACGGCGAAACCCGTGACCTGACGTTGAAGCCCGGACAGGCGGTGCGCGTCGGCGACGTGATCGTGCGGCTGCGCGCCTGCGAACGCACCGCGCCGTGGGAGCAGGAGCAATATACCGGCGCGTTTGTGCAGATGGACGTGCGCGGTACCGATGCGAAGTGGCGGCGCGCCTTTTCGGGCTGGCTGTTCAAGGAACGTCCGGCGCTGAACGTCGTGCTCCACCCGATCTATGACGTGTGGCCCAAGAGCTGCACGATGTCCTTCCCCGACACCGGCCCCGATACCGTATCGGCCGGGGCAGGGGCGGCGGCACCGGCGGCCAGTCCCCCACGCCGGTCGAGCGCGTCGAATGCGCCCGACACCAGCCCGGTACCCGCCGAATCGATCCCCAGCGCATCGGACAACAGCGCCGAATAGGCTTTGCGCGGAATCTCCACCGCGCCCATCGTCGCCAGATGGTCGGTCTGGAATTGGCAGTCCAGCAGCCGGAATCCGCCAACCTTCAACCGTGCGACCAGCCACGCCAGCGCGACCTTCGACGCGCTGGGCGCACGGCTGACCATCGATTCGCCGAAGAACGCCTGCCCCAGCGCGAGGCCGTACAGCCCACCGGCAAGCCGGTCGCCGTCCCATATCTCGACCGAATGGGCGAAGCCCATTTCGTGCAGCCGCAGGAAGGCGCGCTCGATCGTGCCGTTGATCCATGTCTCGGGCCGGTCGGACGCGCTTTCGGCGCAAAGCTCGATGATCTCCTCGAACGCGACATCGGCGGTGACGCGGTAGCGATCCGACGCGACCAGCTTGCGCAGCGACCGCGACAGGTGGAACCCGTCGAGCGGCAGCACGCCGCGCAGCTTCGGCTCGACCCAATAGATGCCGTGCGCATCGCGGTCGTTGGCCATCGGAAAGATGCCGCTGGCATAGGCGCGCAGGACCGTCTGCGGGTCGAGGTCGAAATCGGGAGCCATCGGACGCATGCTAGAGCGGTTTCCGGTCGGACTGAACCATTGTCAACGCGTTGCCCGCCGTTCCGAGACCGATAGCCGACCTCGTCACCCCGGGCTTGACCCGGGGTCCCGCTTGTTCTGCTACCGTCGGAAAGGAGCGGGACCCCGGGTCAAGCCCGGGGTGACGTTGTAGACGTGAACACCGGTCCGCCCCGACAATCGCCGCTCACTCCCCGGCCAGATAGCGGGCAACCGGTTCGATCATGTCCTCCGGAATGCGCCGCGCGATGACCGGCATTGTCGCCTGATCCTTGCGCGCGTCGACCACTTCCTTTTCGCCGCGCCAATGGCGCAGCCGCCCGGCGATATAGACCGATCGCTGGCCATCGATCACCGGGAAGCGCTTGACCCCGGCGGCGTCGTGGCAGCTGCGGCAGGCGGGGAGCTGCTTGTCGGGCAACCCACGCTCGACGATCTGTCGTGCCGCTGCATCGCCATTGCCGCCACGGCCCGGCGCGATGCCCGGCATCGCAGCGAAGCGCTGCGCCAGCGCCACGCGCTCTTCGGGCGTCAGCTGTGCGGCGGCATTGCCCATGACCGCACTCTGGCGGTGGCCGGCGGCATAGGCTTCGAGCGCGGCGGCGAGATAGGCGGGGTTCTGCCCGGCCAGGATCGGAATGTCGCGCTGACCACGACCCAGGCCGTCAGTGCCATGGCAACCGGCACAGCTGTCGAACCGACCGTTCGCCGATCCGAACCCCTGTGCATTGCTGCCCGCCAGCACGCGATATTCGGCCGGGGTCATCGTCGGCAGGCGCCGGACAAAGGCAACCATGCGCTTCACCTCGTCCGGGCGGTCCTTCGCGGCCCAGGCAGGCATGCCGCTGAACTTCACGCCGTGTTCCAGGATCCAGAACAGCTGGCGGTCGGTCCATTCCTTTGCGTTTTTCGACAGGTCGGGGGCAGGGGGCGTCGCTGCCTGCATCAGCGGCAGCGGCCGGACGCCCGGCGCGCCGTGACACGATGCGCAGGACGACGCGTAATAGCCCGCCGCGCTGACCAGCCCGCTATCGTCCTTGGCGTCCTTCGGCGTTGAGAAGGCGGCATGGGTCTGCACCGAATTGCGCATGACCCAGTGCAGGAACCAGTCGCTGATCGCCCAGTGGCCCGACGATGCCGCGACGTTGAACAGCCCCGACCAGGCAAAGGCCATGCCGAACGCAAAGATGCCGAGCAGCGTCACGATCACGCGCTTCCAGGTGAGGCGGATGGTCATGGCGTCGGCTCCGGGTGGCGTAACAGGGTGGCGAGCAGGGCAAGGCCGCCGAGGAAATAGCTGGCCGCGCCGATCATCAGCATGACGACCCCGCCCAGTTGCTGGTCGGCCAGCGCGTCGTGCATCCCATGCGCCATCGCCGGATAGAGCGGACGCGGCGCAAGGCCGATCAGCGCGCCGAGCAGGGTCATGTGCATCGAGGTCAGCAGCAGCGCGCCGACCCCCGCCGCGCGCCGATCCGGTCCGGTGCCGAGCACGGCGGCCCACAGCAGCCACCCGGCCAAAAGGAACATCGCCTGTTCGACGATCATCGCCGCCAGATGCGTGTCGGCCAGCATCCTGAGCGCGGGCAGATGCCAGCCCCACACCGTTGCCAGCTCGACCAGCGACATGGCAAGCGGCGTGACCGCCTGCGGCCAGCGGCGCGCGGGATCGAAGCGGGTGTCCGCCAGCCCGAACGCCAGCAGCGGCGCAGCGATGGCGACGGCGATCATGTGCCCGGCCATATGCCCAACCATCCCCGCCTGCGCCGCCGCCAGCCACCCGGCGGGCAGCAGCACCAGCCCCACGATCAGGCTCGTCCGCCTCATCGGCAATCCGTTAGGAACAGCACCGGCGCGGCGGTGAAGATCACGCCGACGAAACTGAGCGCCGCCAGCAGCACGGTGGAGAAGGCGAGGAAGCGGATGCGGTCGCTGTCGGTGCCTTCCTCATGCGGCGGCACGTCACCGGGGACGCGCGACTGGAGGTGGGCGACGATTCCCGCTGCGAGGATCAGCGCGAGCGCGATGACCGTCCCGACCGTGTAGAGGATCGGAAAGCGCGGAAACCCGCCGACCTTCGCACAGTGGATTGCGGCCCACAGATAGGAGAACAGGAAATGCACCGCCCATACCGTCGGGGGCACGATCAGCGACCAGAGCGTGACCTTCAGCTTGGCCACCATGCCGTGCAGCCCGCGCTTCATGCGACCCCCGGAAACAGGCCGATCGTCGCATAGGTGACGATGGCGGTGAGCGCCACGAAGTGCTGATAGACCGTGATGTTGCGCAGGTCGGCGTCATATTTCGGCGTCATCCGCCCGGCAATGCTGCGTGCCAGCGTATAGGCCTGCATGATCGCACCGACGCCGGCATGGGCGGTGGTCCAGATCACCAGCACCCACACGATCGCGGGATAGCTGTGCAGTTCGGGGTCGAGCCCGGTGGTCAGCGGCCCCTGCAACCCGGCCCAGATGCCGGCAAGGCTGGCGAGGATACCGAGCGCCAGCAACCCGCGCGCCGCGCCCACGCCGCCGCGCTTGTTGCTCTCGCGCGCGGCTATGGTTGCGATCCAGCTGACCGTCGCGACGCCCAGCGCCACCATCGGCCAGAAGGTGCCGGGGCCATCCATGCCGGGGCCGGAGGGCGGGAATTCGGGATGCACCGTCCAGAAGAAATAATAGCCGAAGACGAGGCCCGAAAAGGCGGTGGCGTCGGCCATCATCGTGATGAACATCGCCCACCATCCGGGCGCTGCCGATCCGGAGACATAGAGCGGCAGTTCGATGCCGTGCCCGATCGGCTTGGACGGCTTTTCCGGAATTTCGGCGGTGCCGGTCCACAACCAGTACAGGACGAAACCCAGCGTCGCGATCGCGCCGGCCAAAGACCACCAATAGAGGTGATAGGTGGTGAGGATGAACACGCTGCCCAGCGCGATCGCGGTCAGCATCGGCACCCAGCTGGGCGTACCCAGGCGCACGACATAGAGCGGGCGCGCGTCTAGGACGGTCGTCACGATCGTCTCGCGCCGACCTTCCTCCGCATCGGGCAGGAAGAAGCGGCCTTCGTCGACCTTCTTCACGAAATCCTTCTGGTCCCAGATTGGGTAGCGGCTCTCGATCAGCGGGACCGAACGGATGCCCCAATCCTCGTCATCGGGATGCGCCAGCCATTCGAGCGTGCCGGCATGCCAAGGATTGCGCGCCGCCTTGGGCCGCCAGGGCGACCGGGCGAGGTCGATGCAGACGACCAGTGTGCCCAGCGCAAACAGATAGGCACCCATGGTCGAGGCAAGGTTGAGGTAATCGATGCCCAGTTCGCTGGGGTAGGTGAACACCCGGCGCGGCATGCCGTACAACCCGCTGAAATGCATCGGGAAGAAGGTCAGATTCGCGCCGACGAACAACATCCAGAACGCGGTGCGGCCCATCTTGTCGGACAGTTTCTTGCCGGTAATCAGCGGCCAGTAATAATACAGGCCGCCGAACAGCGGCAGCAGCGTGCCGCCGATCAGCACGTAATGCAGGTGGGCGACGACGAAATAGGTGTCGTGCGCCTGCCAGTCGAACGGCGCGATCGCGACCATGACGCCGGTCAGCCCGCCGATGACGAACACCGCGAGCGAGCCGCTGGCAAAGAGCAGCGGCGTCGACCATTTGACCTTGCCCGCCCACAATGTCGCGATGAACGCGAAAATCTGGATGCCGGTCGGGATCGCCACCGCTTCGGAGGCCGCTGAGAAGAAGGCGAGGCTGATCTTGGGCAACCCCGTAGCGAACATGTGGTGGACCCACAGCCCAAACGACAGAAACGCGGTGCCGACCGCCGCCAGCACGATCCACGGATAGCCGAGTAGGTGGCGCTGGGCAAAGGTCGGGATCATCATCGCGAACAGCGCGATGGACGGCAGGAAGACGATATAGACTTCCGGGTGGCCGAAGATCCAGAACAGGTGCTGCCACAAGAGCGGATCGCCACCGCGCGCCGCATCGAAGAACGGCCAGTTCAGCAACCGCTCCATTTCGAACAGCACGTCGCCCGCGATCAGCGGCGGGAAGGCGAACAGGATCATCACCGCGACGACCAGGATATACCACGCATAGAGCGGCATCAGGTTGAGCCGCATCCCCGGCGGCCGGCACTTCAGCACGCCGACGATCAGCTCGACCGCCGCCGCCACCGACGACACCTCGATGAAGCTCAAGCCCAGCATCCAGATGTCGGCACCCAGCCCCGACAGGTCGGTACGGGTGGTGAGCGGCGGGTACATGAACCAGCCGCCATCGGGCGCGGCATTGAAGAAGATCGACCCGCCGACGAACACCCCGCCCAGCAGGAACGACCAGTATCCGAACGCCGACAGCCGCGGAAACGGCAGGTCGCGCGCGCCCAGCAGCTGCGGCAACAGGATGATCGACACCGCTTCGAACATCGGCACGGCGAACAGGAACATCATCATCGAGCCGTGCAGCGTGAACAGCTGGTTGAAGCTGTTCGCCGAGACGAGATCGTTTTCCGGCACCGCCAGCTGGGTGCGCATGATGAGCGCCAGTACGCCCGCGAACAGCATGAAGCCGAACGCGGTCAGCGTGTACCACGCCCCGACGCGGTTGTTGTTGCAGTCGGTCCAGCGCAGGAAAATGCCCTGCGGCGCTTTCCACACGGCACGAAGGCGTTCCTCCTGCGCGGCGCGGAGCGCGGGATCGTCTTGCGCGTGCAGGCTCATTTCAGGCTTTCCAGATAGGCGGCGATCGCCTGCGCGTCGTCACGCGACAATTGCGGATAGGCGGGCATCCGCGCGCCGGGTTTGACCGCGGGCGCATCGACGATGAAGCGGACCAGCGCGTCGCGGGTCATCGGCGTCGTGCCCGCGCCCAGCGACGTGCGGCTGCCGATATGGGTCAGGTCCGGCCCGATCTGCCCGGCAGCGGGCGTGCCGGCGATGGCGTGGCAACCGGTGCAGCCATTGGCGGCAAAGGCGCGCGCACCGGCGGCGGTGTCTGCGGCCGGGGCGGCGGGGCGGCGCTCGTTGGCCAGCCACGCGTCGAACGCGGCCGGCTCCATCGCCACCACGTCGAACGCCATCAGCGCGTGGCTGAGGCCGCAGAATTCGGTGCAGACGCCGCGGAACTTGCCGGCTTTCGTCGCGCGGACGACCAGCGTATTGGTGCGGCCGGGGATCATGTCCATCTTGCCGGCCAGCCCCGGAATCCAGAAGCTGTGGATGACGTCGCCGGCGGTCAGGTCGAACTGCACGACCCGGCCGACGGGCACGCGGATTTCGTTGGCGGTGACGACCGGCGCAGCACCCGGCGGCTGATAGCGGACGCGCCACCAGAATTGTTCGCCCTGCACCGCGATGCGCAGGTCGTTCTTCGCCACCGGCAGCGGCCGCATGGCGGGCAGGCTGTAGAGCAGCAGTCCCAGCAGCACGACGACCGGCAGCACGCCGCCCAGCCATCCGACGAGCCGCATGCCGCCCCGCAGGGTCAGCTTGCCCTCCGGCGCGCGCACGGCGGTAATCATCAACGCCGCGACCCCGGCGGCGATGACGATCGCGCCGATCAGCATGATGACGGTCAGATGGCGGACGGTCGCGGCTTCGTCGCCGAACACGTCGAGCGCCGATTGATGCCGGTTACATGCCCCCAACAACAGCAGCGCGGCTGCACCCCAACTGGCTTTCAAGCCGCGCATATTCCCCCTTCGCCCCGCGCCGAAGTATACGGCACCGTAACGAAACGAGATTTCAGCGTCGGCGTTCCATCCGCACCGCAATTGGTCCGCTGCGCGCCGGGATGTGCAGGCCGTCCTTGGCGATGCTGACGGCCTTGCCATCGATCGTCGCGCGTCCAGCCTCGCCCGCCAACGGCCATGGCAGCACGAAGCCGCCGGGTGGCATCGCCCCGCCGTCGATGGTCGCGACGACGGCATCTCCGTCCGCCCGGATGGCCAGATCGACCGTGCCGTACGGCGTGCGCAGCCCGCGCACGTCCGATCCCGTGCCCGCCAGCCAATCGTCGTCCAGCCCGCCCGCCAGCACGATCGCTTGGCTTTCCGGTTCGACATAGGCGAACAGGTCGAGCGCGGCTCGAATATAGTCCGACGCGACCCATGCGTGCGGTACGTCGCCCAGGAAGCGGATTTCGCGCGGGTCGCGCCCGACGACCTCGGCCCAGCCATTCCACCCGCCCGGCCGCCGGTCACTCATGTAGAAATCAAGCATCCGGTTCGCGCGGTCGCGCCAGCCCAGCCGGACCATCGCCGACACGTTGCGCAGTTCGTATGGGGTGTAGTCGGCCCAGTCGCTGCTGACCGGTCGCGCCATCACCCGCCGCCATTGCTTGTCGAAGGTATTGGCCAGCAGCGTCGGGTCGAGCCGCGCCTGTTCCCCCGCCGGGTCGAGCCCCATGGTGGTCGAGGTCGCGTCGAAATCGCCCATGCTGGTCGCACCGGGGATATAGTCGATCTTCCAGAATTTGACCGCAGCGCCGATGGCGGCGTGCAGATCGCGCTGGAACCGGTCGCGCTGCACCTCGATCTCCGCCGCCTCCGGCTTGCCTAGCACGCGCGCGGCGAAGGCGGCGTCCTTGTATCCGGTCAGCGCCCAGAAATCGTCCCACAGGCTATACTGTGCCTTGGCCGAATAGCCCTCATGGCTGATCGATGGCGGCATCAGGCCATAGAGCATCCGCCGTTCCGGGGTCTGGTTGGCCGCTGTCCGTTCGGATTGAGCGAGGCTTTCCATATAACGCCGCGCCGCGTCCAGTTTCGGCCAGTCGCGCGCCAGTGCTGCCTTGTCCCCGGTATAGCGATACAGGTCGGTGACGAGGTGGATATACTGGCCGTGGCTGTCGTTTTCCGGCACCGGATCGGGCCCGCGCGCATCGACGCAGCACGGCACCTTTCCGTTCGCAAACAGGTTCGGCCCGTACCAGTCGGCAAAGGCACGGCCGGGCGCGACGACGCCCATCCGCAGCATCGTCTCGGTCATCATCGCGCCATCACGAATCCAGCTGCGGTCGTAGGAGCGGGTCCCGGGCTTCAGCGCGGGGCCGTCGCGGCTCATCAACACCTGCGCCAGCGCCGACTTGACCGTATCGGCCAGCGGCTGCTTCATCGCCGGTACGTTCATCGTCACCGCGCCCAGTGTCCGTTGCCAGCTGGCACGCGTCGCGGCATGGGCGGCGTCGAGTGTCGCCTGCGTTACGGGCGCATCGCCGCCCAGCGCCATCGCCGTCGTCCAGCTTGCGCCCGGTGCCAGCGTGACGTCATACGCCAACCCGCCCGAGGCGAGCTGCGTCGGGTCCTCGACTCGTACTGCCGTACCCGGCGTGGCAGGATCGGTCAGCGCACCCCGATCGAATGGCGTCGCCCATGCCCGTGCCGGAGCGGTGAGTGGGAACAGACGCCGGGTGATCGCCGCATCGCCGGTGATCGCATCGGGCGTCGTCACCGCCATCGCGCCACCGTCCCACGCCAGCGTCGAAATCGGGCTGACCCCGCCGCGTTGGCTGAGGAACTGCGCGGGCGGGTTCACCTGAAACGGCCGTACCGCCAGCACGAGGCGGAGCGTGCGGGGCGTGTCGCCGGTGTTCTTCAGTGTCCAGCGCGCCATCAACCGCTTGCTGTCGCCATCGGCGAACAGGCTGGTGTCGAGCGTCCACCCGCTCGCGTTCCACGTCGCGTGCGGGATCGGCAGATAGCCGTCTTCAAGGGCATGGCCGGTGGCGACATCGCTCCACGCGATCGTCCGGCCGTTGTCGACCACGAACGGTTCGACCGAGAAGCCGCCCTTGGCGATCTCGACCGCGCCATCCTCGCCGATCAACCCGCTGACCGCGCCGCCGTCGCTGGCGACCAATGTCCAATAGCTTTGTTCGGTGAAGCCGCGTGGGAAATGGCCGCGCGGGGCGTTACGCGCCAGGCCGGCGATAAACGCATTGGGTGTTTCCGCCCAGGCGCGGTCCTTTACCTCGACCTCGGCCAACCCCGTCGCACCGCTGATCCGCAGATAGCGGGTTTCGGTATCGGGCAGGGCGATCGGATCGCTGCCGCCATCGCCTTGGCGAACGCTGCGCAGCGTGCGCCAGCGGCGGCGGTTGTCGCTCGCTTCGATGGCGTAAGCGGGCGCGGCGCCCGCCCAGTGCAGCACCACCCCGCCCAGTTCGCGCTGGCCGCCGAAATCGATCGTCACCGGCCCCTTGGCCACGGTCGTCCGGTCGCCATCGATCGCTTTGCGGTCGCTCGCCACCGGGGCGGGCAGCGGGCGGGGCGGGGGCAGGGCTTCGAAGGTCCAGTCGTCGATCTCGATCGTACCCACACCACCGTCACGCCCGCGCACGACGACGATCTCCACCGCCTGCGTCAATTTCAGCGTCTTGTCGGGCGTCGGCCCCCACGCGAACTGCACGTCGCGCGGACGGATGCGCAGTTCCTGCCAATCCGAAGAGGGGCGAAAATTGGGCTTGGTCACCCACCAGACATTGCTGCCGTCGGCGTCGGTGAACTTGATCTGCAGGTCGTTGACCCCGCCCGAGCCGCGGATTTTCAACCGCATTTCCCAGTTTGGCGGAAAGGTGATCGGCAGCGTCCGGCGGACGAAGGCATAGCCCGACACCTTCGCGAAATCATAGCGTAGTTGCAGCGCCTTGTCGGTTGCGCCGGGCACGGCGGTCGCGGTGGCGCTCACCCCGTCCGACGATGCCGCGCGCCATGCCGCCACATCGTCGAACCGGTCGAGCGGCTTTGCCTGCGCCGCCGCCGCCAGCAGGACGAACGGGATCACGCCAGCCAGCCCCCCTTGAACCCAGCACGTTCCAGCCCGCGCCGGATATGCGGATTGCGGCGCATCACCTCCCAGATCATGCCCGACCGGCGGTTCTCGATCATCAGCACGATCGGCCCCTGATCGATCCCCAGATAATCGCCATCGACCCAGCCCACGCCCGGCACCAGCTTGCCATGCTTCAGCGGTTCGTCGGTACGGGTCAGCGTCGGGTTGAAGCTGTCGAGAAAACCATATTTGTCATAGATGCCCGCGCCATAGCGGGCATGCACCTTCGTCACCATCGGCTCGACGATTTCCGGCGCGAAGGCGATCGATCCGAGCGCGGCGGTCGGCGCCAGCGTTCCATCGTCACGCTCGCCGGGGCCGCGCGCGGAATAGCTGTAGAATTCGCGCGGCTTGCCATCGATCGTGACGGTGAAATCGCCCGGCCCGTCGCAGGCGGTCAGCCCCCAACAGTCATTGCCATAGGCGACCTTGCCGCCCGGATTTTCATTGGCATAGGCGCGCTGGGCATAGGTCGCACGCCGGCTGTTCTCGAAATAATCGATGCCCTTCGAAGCGATATACGGGTCGCGGATGCCGCGGAAATCGATCCAGACATGGCTGTACTGGTGGCCGAACATCGGCGCGAATTGCAGATGCGGCTCCCCCCAGCGATTGCCCCAGCTCTTATCGAACTGCTGCGTCAGCGCGCCCCAGGTCGCGGGCGGCAGCGGATGCGTCGGGCTGGCCAGCGCCAGCACGTACAGGATCATACCCTCGTTATAGATATTCCAGTCGGAGCGGATGAAGCCGCTCTCCGGGTGCCAGCCCATCGACACGAACGGCGGGCGCGGCATGATCCAGTCCCATTCGACCGCGCGGTACAGCTGTTCGGCCAGCGCGCGGATGCGGACCTCGTTCGGATCGGTGCGGTCGAACCAGCTCTGCGCGAACAGGACCCCGCCCAGCAGCAGCGCGGTGTCGATCGTCGACAGCTCGCAGCGGGCAAAGCGCTGCCCCTTGGTCACGCCGAGGAAGTGGTAGAAGAAGCCCTTGTAGCCGCTGAAGCCCGTCGCGCCGTCTCCCTGCGGCGCGTCGGCGAGGAATTGCAGCGTGGTCAGCGTGCGTTCGGCGTGTTGCTGGCGGGTAATCCAACCATGTTTTTCGCCGACGCCATAGGCGGTCAGCGCAAAGCCGATCGCGGCGATCGAGGCGAAGCTGGGCGTCGGCCACCGATCGGGCGCCAGGCCGGTGGCGGCATCGGTCGTGTCCCAGAAGAAGCGGAACGCGCGTTCCTGAATATCGGAAAAAAGGTCGGGATTGCGGGCAGGCGTGGGTGCGATCCCGATCCGTGGCGTGCAGGCCCCGACAAGCGCGGCGGTGCTGGCGGCAAGGAAGAAACGGCGATCGATCACAAGCAGGCCCCTTTACTGAACACAAAAAAAGCCGGGACAGGCGGGGGAGCCTGTCCCGGCAGGGGAGGGAAGGGGTTAGAAGTTGAAGCCCGCCGACAGCTTGATCGTGCGCGGCTGGTTGCCGCCGATGCTGAACGACGACCGTTCGCCATAGACCGACTGCGTGCCGTCGGTGCGGCTGTTGTCGAGTGGCGAGTTGTTGAAGTCGATATAGTTGCGATCGTTCATCAGGTTGATGATGTCGACGCGGAAGCGAATCCGCGCGGTATCGTTGACGAAGCGGATCGGAATGTACTTCGTGGCAGCGACGTCGAGCTGACGACGACCCCACTGGTCACCCAGGCTGTCGCGGAACCGGCCGACGAAGTTGCGCTGATACGGGTTCGAACTGTCGAACGAGTTCACCATGAACATCGGCGATTCGATCGAGAACTTGCTCGACAGCGTCAGCCCGATCGGCGTGTCGACGCTACCCGCCATGACGAAGCGGTGGCGCGGCACGCCGACCGACCGCAGCGTCGGGTAATCGTCGATCGACGGGAAATCGAGGCTGAAGGTTTCGCCGAACTGACGGTTTTCCGACGCTTCGGTGAAGGTATAGGTCGCGTCGAGGCTCCATGGCGACGTCGGCGAATACGGCTTGGTCAGCTTGACATAGGCCGAGTCCGCATCGGTCTTGAGACCGTTGTCGCCGATGATGATCGAACCAAATCCCGGCGGCGTGAAGCCGAAGGGCGACTGCGGCGTCGGGTTCTGGGCCGTGGGGGCCGGGGCGAAGAACGACCCGTCGGGACGACGGTTACCCAGCAGATACACGAAGCCATCGCGGCTCGAGATATGCTGATACCCGACTTCGAGTTCGATTGGGTTGAACCGCGACCGGAAGCCCAGCGAGAACTGGTCCGAATACGGCATCTTCAGATCGTTCTTGATGAAGCGCAGTTCGCGCCCGCCGCCGGTGCTGCTCTGTGCCAGCTGCGCACGGCCTTCGGCGGTCAGGTAGATCGGGTTCCACGCGATACAGGTCGCCGACGGGGTGCAGGGGTTCAGCTGGTCCGCACCCTGGAACAGGAAGGTCCGCTGCTGGAACGCACCGACCGACAATTCCTGCTGCAGGAAGTCGAACTGGTTGCGGTCGTACGATCTGCCGAAGCCGCCGAAGACAGTGAAGCGGCCATCCTCGTCGATGCGATAGGTGAAGCCGACGCGCGGCTGGATGGCGCCCATGAACGCCTTCCGGTTGTTGCCGGTCGAGATGTAGTCGTTGATGTTGTAGTCGGCGTTCTGCAGGTTCGGATATTGCGCGGCCGAGATCGCGGTCAGGTTCGACTGCGGCGTCACGAAGTCGAGGAACGCGGGAGTGCGTTCATAATCCCACCGCACGCCGAGGTTCAGCGTCAGGCGGTCGGTAACGTCCCAGTCGTCCTGCAGATAGATGCCGAACTGGAAGTTCTTCGATTCGATCGTCGAGCTGCCGAAGCCGCTGGGGGCACCGAAGACGAGGCGGTAGGGGACGCTGGTCTGGAAGCCGGTCGGGCTGTTGAGGTTCACATCATAGGTATAGGAACCATTGATGTTGTTCTGTTCGAGCGTGGTGAGGTTGACCCACTTCGCCTTTACGCCGGTCTTGAAGGTGTGCCCTTCGAGGCCGGTGAAGGTGAAGTCGTTCTGGACGGTCCAGCCCTTCTGGCCCTTTTCCTGGAAATTGGTGCCGCCGCCGATACGCAGCAGGTCGATGCGGCGCGAGCCGGTGCCGGTGATTTCGGTGCGCTGGAAGAACTGGTTGATATCCTGTTCGACCGGGCGCGGCGACCACAACACGTCCTCGTACGACACGCGGAAATCGTTGATCCAGTTGTCGGCCGTGTGCTGCCAGCGGGCGAGGCCACGCACGTCCTTGACCGAATTGTTGGTCCGGGTGGAGAACGCATTGATGCCGCTGCCAAGGTCATCGCCGCTTTCCTTGCGGTACTTGCCCGACAGTTCGATCAGGTCTTCCCCGGTCGGGGAAATATCGATCTTGCCGAAGATCAGGTCCTCGTTGAACGTGTTGGTAAAGTTGCCGAAGCGCGAGCGCAGTTCGGCCGGGATCACGTTGATGTCGACGCCGTTGCCCGGCAGCACGTCGACCGGGCGTTCCTGCCGCTTGCCTTCATAGCTGACGAAGAAGTGCGCGATGTCCTTGACGATCGGGCCACCCAGCGCGACGCCGTACTGCATGTCCTTCGTGTCGACCTTTGCGACGCGGGTCGGGAACAGTTCGGTCGGGCGGCGATCGCGCAGGTCCTGATTGGTGTAGTCGACGAACCCTTCACCATGGAACTCGTTGGTACCCGACTTGGTACCGGCCACGATCGCGACCGAGCTGACCTGGTCGAATTCCGCCTTATAGTTCGACGACAGCACCTGATATTCGCCGATGGCGAGCTGCGGGAACGGGTTGCCCGGCGACGAATCCTGACCCGTCACACCGTTCTTGAGGACATAATCCTTCTGGCTGACGCCATCGATGAACACGTTGACCGAGTTCGAGCGCTGCGCGCCGCCCTGCAGGCGGGCCTGGCCGTTGGCGCCTTCCTCGACGAAGCGTACGCCCGGCGCCAGGTCGGCGAAGGCGAGGAAGTTGCGATTATTCTGCGGCAGCTGCTCGATCAGGCGCTGGGTGATGTTGATGCCGACCTGGCCGCCCGACAAGGTGCGGATACGGCTGCCGGTGACGATGATTTCCTCGTCGTTCGACGCGACGCTGCCCGGATCGGTCTCGGTGGTTTCCCCGGCCGGCGCTGCGGCGGCGGTCGTCAGGTCAAGGTCGAGGCCCGCATTCTGGCCGACACGCAGCGTGAATTCATCCGAGTTGCGCGTGCCGTTGGCCAGCTGGATTTCCAGCCGATAGGTGCCGGCGCGCAGCGAGGCGAAGTTGTAGGTCCCGTCTGCCCCGATGGTGGCGGTGCGCCGGATACCGGTGGCGACCTCGACCGCGGTGACCTGCGTCGCCTTGTTATCCGCCGGCGACGTGATCGTGCCGCGCAGCGATGCCTGTCCGACCTGGGCATAGGCGGCGACCGGCGCGAGCACCGCCCCGGTCGCCAGCGTCGTGGCCGCGGCGAGTGCCGCGCGGAACATCGTATTCCTCATGCGTGTATTCCCCTTGTTTCCCGGTTTTCCGGGTCTTCCCTTGGTGAAGTGGTTTCGCGCACGACCAGCAGGGGTGCGCGCAGTTCGACGCTGCAATCGTCGCCGCCGTCGATCTGTTCGATCAGGCGGGCGACCGCGCGCTCGCCCAATTCGGCGATGTCGATGCGCAGCGTGGTGAGCGAAGGCGAGATGAGCCGGGCGAGCGGGATGTCGTCGAACCCGGCGACGGCGATCCGGTCGGGTACGGCGACACCGGCGCGGCGCAATGCCATCAGGGCGCCGATCGCCATCATGTCGTTGGCGGCGAATACCGCATCGACGTCCGCCCCCTCCCGAACCCAACGTTCCGCTACCGAAACGCCCGAATCCTCCAGAAAGGTTCCGCGTTCGACGACCGGTTCGAGGCCTGCGTCGGCCATCGCTTCGCGGTATCCGGCAAGTCGTTCTTCGGCATCGATATTTCCCGCAGGCCCGGCGAGATGGAAAATGCGCCGCCGTCCGGTCGCGACCAGATGGTCGACCATGGCCCGCGCGCCGGCGGCATTGGCGATGCGCAATTCGGGACGCGGCTGATGATGCGGCGCACAGCTGAGCAGGACCGCGGGCACCCCCGGCGGCAAGTGGCCGAACAGCTGGTCGGGGTCGATATGCGGTGCCATCACCACCAGCCCGTCGACCCGGCCGCGCATGGTGTGCAGCGCCTCCACGCCGCGCGCCGGGTCGGCATGCATGTTCGACAGCAGCAGTTGCAGCCCGCGCTCCGATGCTTCGCGGTCCATACCGCGCAGCAGTTCGGAAAAGAATTCGCCGTGCAGGTCGGGCAGCACGACGCCGATCGCGTTCGACCGGGCAAGGCTGAGCGAGCGTGCGCCCGCATGGGGGACATAGCCCAGTGCCCGCGCGGCGGCCTCCACCTTTTCGCGGAGCGCGGGGCGCACATTGTCGTGGCGATTGAGCACGCGCGACACCGATGCGACGGACACTTCCGCCGCACGCGCCACGTCGCGGATGGTGGCATTCGCCATGCGCTTGTTCGTCCACTCCCTGCGTCACCGCGCCCATCGCGGCGAATCCGACGGCCGCCTGCCGTTCGCTCTTGATGTAACCGGTTACAAGAATCTACAACGCGCTTCAACCACAGATTCGAACGACCGGATTTGAAACACAGGCGCGACAGGATCGTTGCGCAAACGACACAGAGGGGATCGCATGGAAGATATCCGCATTTCGCGCCGCGCATGGTTGATGGGCGCGGGCGCCGTGGCCGCGTGGAGCGCGTCGCCGGCACGGGCATTGCTGGCCCAGGCGGGCGATCGGCTGCCGGCCTCGGTCGAGGCGATGATCGGCCAGATGACGGTCGAGGAGAAGGCCGGGCAGCTGACGCTGATGGCCGCCGCATGGGCCGGGGGTGCCGCCAATGCGCTGAACCCGATCAGCGCGACCGCGACGTTCGACGAACAGCTGGCACAGGTGCGCAGTGGCAAGCTGACCGGCGTGTTCAACGGCAATGGCGCGGAAATGGCGCGGCGGATGCAGACGGTCGCGATGCGCGAACAGCGGTTGAAGGTGCCGCTGCTGTTCGCCGCCGACATCATCCATGGATTTCGGACGGTGTTCCCGATGCCGCTGGCCGAGGCCGGCAGCTTCGACGCCGACCTGGCCGAGCGCACCGCGCGCGCAGCGGCGGTCGAGGCATCGGCGGCGGGTATCGACTGGACCTTCGCGCCGATGGTCGACATCGCCCGCGACCAGCGCTGGGGCCGCGGGATCGAAGGGGCAGGCGAGGACCTGCTGCTCGGCAAGGTCATGGCCGATGCGCGCGTGCGCGGGTTCCAGGGGCGTCGCGGGCTGACCGCCGACGATGCGGTCGCCGCCTGTGCCAAGCATTTCGCCGCCTATGGCGCGGCGGAGGCCGGTCTAGACTATAACACTGTCGACATTTCCGAACGCACCCTGCGCGAAACCTATTTCCCGCCGTTCCAGACCGCCTTTGCCGCTGGTGCGCCGACGACGATGGCGTCGTTCAACGAATTGTCGGGGGTGCCGGCCACTGCGAACCCGTGGCTGCTCGACACCATCCTGCGCAAGGAATGGGGGTTCGGCGGGCTGGTCGTGTCCGACTATACCGGCGACGAGGAACTGATCGCGCACGGCTTTGCCGCCGACGCACGCGAGGCGACGAAGATCGCCTTCCTGGCGGGCGTCGACATGTCGATGCAGTCGGGCTTCTACCTCAAGCATCTGCCCGACCTGGTGGCGAAGGGTGAGGTGCCGATGGCGCGGCTCGACCAGGCGGTACGCCGCGTGCTGGCGCTGAAGGCGCAACTGGGCCTGTTCGACGATCCGTTCCGCCGCATCGATCCGCGTCGTGAAAAGCAGCGGGTGCGCACGCCCGCCCATCTGAAGCTGTCGCGCGAGGCGGGTGCGCGGTCGATCGTGATGCTGAAGAACGACGGCGACCTGCTGCCGCTGCCGAAATCGGGCAAGAAGATCGCGCTGATCGGCCCGTTCGTGCAGGGGCAGCGCGAACTGGTCGGCACCTGGAACGTCTATGGTTCGGATGCCGAGGCGGTCGACCTGCTGACCGGCGTACGCGCGGCCGTCACCGATCCGGCGATGGTCACGGCGGTCGACGGGTCCGGCATCACCGACGCCATTCCCGGCGGGATCGAGGCGGCGGTGATTGCCGCGTCGCAGGCCGATGTGGTGCTGCTGGCGATCGGGGAGTCGCAAAAGATGTCGGGCGAGGCGCAGTCACGCGTCGATATCGGCATCCCGCAGGCGCAGCTCGATCTTGCGGAAGCGGTGCTGGCGACCGGCAAGCCGACCGTCATCCTGCTGCGCAACGGGCGGGCGATGGTGCTGGACAAGCCGGTGCTGGATGCGCGCGCGATCCTCGTCACCTGGTTCCTGGGGTCGCAAAGCGGCCCGGCGACCGCCGACATCCTGTTCGGCGATATGTCGCCATCGGCGCGGCTGCCGGTCAGCTTCCCCTATTCGACCGGGCAGCAGCCCTATTATTATGCGCACAAGACGACCGGCCGTCCGAACCCATCGGGGCCGTTGGTGCCGTACAAGGCGCATTATCAGGAGGGGGCGAACGCCGCGCGCTTCCCGTTCGGGCATGGCCTGACCTATGGCCGCATCGCCTATAGCGACCTCGATCTGGGCGGCGGACGGCTCAACACCGACGGCGCGCTGAAGGTCCGCGCGCGCGTCACCAACAGCGGCACCCGCGCCGCAACCGAGGTGGTGCAGCTCTACATCCGCGACGTTGCCGCCAGCATCACCCGCCCGGTGCGCGAACTGAAGGCGTTTCAGCGCGTGGCACTTGCCGCCGGCGAATCGAAGGTCGTGGAATTTACGCTGCGCGCCGACGACCTGCGCTTCATCGGTACGCAGAACCGCCCGACCGTGGAACCGGGCACGTTCCGCATCTGGGTGGCCCCCTCGGCCGAGGCGGAGGGCGTCAACGGCAGCTTCGTGCTGGCCTGACCCCACGCACCCGGTATCGGTCGTCGCGCGTTAACCCATTCAACCCGAAGGAGAAGCGCGCGATGATCGATGACGGAAAGCAACCCAATCAGGCGGTGGGCGGTACGTCCGACGCTGCCAGCCCCGACGGCGTCAACACCGCCCGAGGCGGCGGTGAATCGGCGGGCGGGGCCTACCCCAACCCCCACGACGATAGCGACGCGGGTCGCTTTGACGGCGGGCAGAGCGAGAAGGACTATCATGGCGGTTCGGGCGGCGCGCACAACGACGCCACCGGAGCCGACCAGTCCGACGCGGAGTGATCTTGCGGGTCAAGCGGTGGCGAGCGCGCCCTCTGCCATGACCAGCGTGCCGAGCGGGCCGGCTTCGTCACCAAGCCCCGCCGGCACGATCCGTTCCCCGATCGAGTGTTCGTCGACGAACCCCAGATAGCCGGCGAGCGCGGCGACCGTGCGTTCGCGCACCATCGGCAGGACGTGCGGCTGGCCCAGCCCAACTCCACCGCCGACGATGATGCGGGCAGGGGAGAGGGTGAGGAACAGCATAGCGAACGCCTCGCCCAGCGCATCGGCAACGTCGCGCCACGCCGGATCGTCGGCGCTCAGCAGATGCGCCGGCTTGCCCGCCCGCGCTGCGATCGCCGGGCCGCTGACCAGCCCTTCCAAGCAGTCGCCATGGAACGGGCATGCCCCGGCGAAATCGTCCCCGGCAGGGCGCCGCACGCGCAGATGCCCGGCCTCGGGATGCATCATGCCGGTAACCGGCTGGCCGTTGACGATGATCCCCATGCCGACACCGGTGCCGACCGTGACGTACAGGAAATCGGACAGGCCGATGCCCGCGCCGTACCGGCCCTCGCCCAGCGCCGCGCCGGTCACGTCGGTATGGAACGCCACCTGGTCGAACCCGGCGGAAAGCGGCCCGACGATATCGGCGCCGGCCCAGTGCGGCTTGGGCGTGGGCAGCATCCGCCCGTCCGCGACCGCGATCGGGCCGAAGCTGGCAATGCCGATCGCTGCCGGGAGGTGCACCTGCTGCCATTCGGCCAGTTTCGCCGACAGCGCACCCAGCGTCTCGTCCGGGGTCGTGGTCGGCACGCGGAACCGGTCGACGATCGTGTCGCCCTGTCCGATCACCGCGATCGACTTGGTTCCGCCCAGTTCGACACCGGCAACCATCCTGTCCGCAACCATCGCTCGCCCTCTCCGCTGAAGCCCGATCCTGCCGCAACGACGATGGTCGCCGCAAGCCGGGGTATTGCGACCAGCCACTAACCATCTTCGCAATCGTTTGCAATTGTGCGCCCCGACCCGCACATTCTGCTGGCAGACCGGTGGAATATGTTCGTACAAGCAGCGACATGGACGAAACAACTCCCTCCCGCGTACGGACGATCGCCGATCTTGCCCGGCTGGCCGGGGTGTCGCCCGGCACGGTGTCGCGCGCGCTGGCCGGAAAATCGCTGGTCAATGCGGAGACGCGCGACCGCATCCAGGGGCTGGCCGCCGAGCACAGCTTTCGCCCGAACCAGATGGCCAGCCGGCTGCGGACGCAGCGGACGGGGGTGATCGGCGTGGTCGTGCCGCTTGGCCATGAACGTCGCCAGCATCTGTCGGACCCGTTCTTCATGACGATGCTCGGCTTCCTCGCCGATCGGCTGACCGAAGACGGCTATGACCTGATGCTGTCGCGGGTCATTCCCGATGCGACCGACTGGCTGGAGCGGATCGTCGATTCGGGCATGCTCGACGGCGTATTGCTGATCGGTCAGTCGGACCAGTTCCACACGATCGAACGCGTTGCCCGCCGCTATCGCCCGCTGGTGGCGTGGGGCAGCAGCAACCTGCCCGGCCAGGTCCATTGCGCGGTCGGTACCGACAATATCGCGGGCGGGCGGCTGGCCGGTGAACGGCTGATTGAACGCGGCGCGCGGCGCATCGCCTTTCTGGGCGAACTGCGCGCGCCCGAAATCCGCCAACGTTGCGAAGGGGTGGCGCAGGCGCTGGCCTTTGCCGGCATCGCCGACCCGCCGGTCCAGCTCGACACCCACCTCGCCTCCGACATCATGGAGCAGGAGATCGCCGCGCATCTGGACCGGGTGGGCGGGCAGATCGACGGGATCGCCGCCGCGTCCGACGTGATCGCGCTGACGGCGCTGCGGGTTCTTGCCGACCGGGGTATCCGCGTGCCCGCCGACATGCCGGTGGTCGGCTATGACGACCTGCCGCTGGCGGTCAGCGCCGTGCCGCGCATCACGACCGTGCGGCAGGACATCGCACAGGGCGCAAACGAGATGGTGTCCGCGCTGTTCCGCCGGATCGCGGGGGAGGATGCGCCATCGGTGGTGATGTCGCCGATCCTGGTCGAACGCGACTCCGCCTGATCGCCGCGACGGGGCAGGGGCATCATCCCACTTGCGCCGCCCCCGCGCCCGACGCTATCGCATCGCTTGCACAAGCGTGGGGCCTGTAGCTCAATGGTTAGAGCTGGCCGCTCATAACGGCTAGGTTGCGGGTTCGAGTCCTGCCGGGCCCACCAACGCTTGTGCTACGCGGCGTTTGCGACTAGGGCCGCGCTTCGCGTCGGGGAGTGGCGCAGTCTGGTAGCGCGCCTGCTTTGGGAGCAGGATGTCGCAGGTTCGAATCCTGTCTCCCCGACCATCCTTTTTCAGCGCGATCCACTGACTAGGCACGACCGGTCGATCTAGGCGATCGAGCGTGCGCCGGTCAGCGCATGGTTGAAGGCGCGGCCGATCAGCGTCGCATCGGCGCCCGGCGCCAGCATCCGCACCACTTCCAGCCCCGAACGGATGTCGGAATCGGCGAGAGTCTTGATCTGGCCCTCCACCACATCAGCGATCACGGGCAGTGGGCGGGCGGTCGAGAGTACGCCGTTGCGCTATCGCCCGCCATTGTTCGGCACGACGATCCCTTCCGCGCCGAACCGTACCGCGTAGCGGGCGTCATCGTCAAAGCGATCGCCCTGGCCGCCGTCGCAAGCCTGATCCTGATCGGCTGCCGCTCCAAGTCGAGGCGTTGGATAGAGTGGCGGGGCGAGGTGTGTGAGCAGCCGGGTGAGGCCCCAGTCGTTGCCGGAAAGGCGGCGGGCGAGGTCCGCTGGAGCGGAAATCTCGCCAATTCATACCGCGCCGCAGCGCGCAACATTCGATCACCGGCCGGTCGCAATCGCGCCGCAATCACGCCATCGTGCTGCTAGTCGCGTAACGACCCACTTTTGGCCATAAAAAAAGGGGCGCCACCGTTGCCGGGGCGCCCCTTTTCGAACTCCGGTTTCCCGCGTCGCGATGACGCGGGAACAGGAATTACATGCCGTTGTGCTCGGCTGCGTTCTCGATCGCGTCCGAAGCGTCTTCGGCGTTTTCCGAAGCGTTCATCAGGTCGGCCGCAACGGCTTCGTTCGAGGTGTTCTCAGCCTGGGCTTCCAGGTTGTCGGCCAGCATTTCCAGGTTGTCCGAAGCTGCGTCGGCAGCGTTGTCGGTCGGGGTGTTCTTGCAGGCTGCGACCGAGAGGAGGCCGGCGGCGGCGGCGACGAGCATGATCTTCTTCATTCGGGTTACTCCCAGAAAATTCCATTTCGCGAATATCCCGGCGTCACCGCCGTCGCGAGATAGCCGCAATAGCGCCTTGTGCAGCGCCGTCAATCTCCAATTGTGGCAGGAATGCGGCTTTGCGACCAATGGTGGACCGTGGCAGGGTCGCGACGAGCCGACGGAACAGCACGATTTTGCCCGGATTTCCGCGGTTGCCGCAGCGTCATGTTGCGTCTGCGAACGACCGGGACGGCGACGGTGACCCGTTACCGATATCACCGGTAAACGACACCGAAAGCTTTTGCCGGGCAGGGCGGTCGGGAGTCGCGAATCGGTCGCGTACGCTTCTCTGGCGTGCCGGGCGCCCGCGTTGCCAATTCGCCGCCCCAACGCTACATCGCCCCAGAACCTTTGATACCACCCCCGATATTCGAAACGGAGCCTTCGGCAATGGCCGTGCAGTACAGCTATGTAATGAAGGGTCTGACCAAGACCTTCCCCGGCGCCAACAAGCCGGTGCTCAACAACATCCACCTGCAGTTCCTGCCCGACGCGAAGATCGCGATCATCGGGCCGAACGGCGCGGGCAAGTCGACGTTGATGAAGGTCATGGCCGGCATCGACACCGAATTCACCGGCGAGGCCTGGGCCGCCGAGGGCGTCAAGGTCGGTTATCTGCCGCAGGAGCCGAAGCTCGACCCGACCAAGACGGTGATGGAAAACGTCAAGGACGGCGTGCGCCCGGTCGCCGATCTGGTCGATCGCTTCAACGCCATCTCGGCCGAAATGGGCGATCCGCAGGACGACACCGATTTCGACAAGCTGCTCGAGGAAATGGGCGAGCTGCAGGCAAAGATCGATGCGGTCGATGGCTGGAGCCTCGACAACCAGCTCGAAATCGCGATGGAGGCCCTACGCTGCCCGCCGGGCGACGCCGCGGTCGACAACCTGTCGGGCGGTGAAAAGCGCCGTGTCGCGCTGTGCAAGCTGCTGCTTGAAAAGCCGCAGATCCTGCTACTCGACGAACCGACCAACCACCTCGACGCCGAAAGCGTCGGCTGGCTCGAGAATTACCTCAAGGAATATACCGGCAACGTGATCCTCGTGACCCACGATCGGTACTTCCTAGACAATGTGGTCAACTGGGTGCTCGAACTCGATCGCGGGCGCTACTACACCTACGAATCGAACTATTCGGGCTATCTGGAAAAGAAGGCCAAGCGCCTCGAACAGGAAGAGCGCGACGAGGCCGGCAAGGCCAAGGCGATCCAGGACGAGCTGGCCTGGATGCGCCAGACGCCCAAGGCGCGCCAGACCAAGTCCAAGGCCCGCATCCGCGCGTTCGACGAACTGGTCAAGAACCAGGAGAACCGCGTCGTCGGCAAGGCACAGATCCTGATCCAGATTCCCGACCGCCTGGGCGGCAAGGTGATCGAGGCGCAGGGCCTGACCAAGGCGTATGGCGACAAGCTGCTGTTCGAAAATCTCGACTTCAACCTGCCGCCGGGCGGCATCGTCGGCGTGATCGGGCCGAATGGTGCTGGCAAGTCGACGCTGTTCAAGCTGATCACCGGCCAGGAACAGCCCGATGGCGGCTCGATCGAGGTCGGGCAGACGGTGAAGCTCGGCTATGTTGACCAGAGCCGCGACGACCTCGACCCCAACAAGAACGTCTGGGAAGAAGTCTCCGACGGCCTAGACATCTTCCGCTTCGGCAAGCAGGAGCTGGGCACGCGGGCCTATGTCGGCGCGTTCAACTTCAAGGGGCAGGACCAGCAGAAGAAGGTCGGCCAGCTGTCGGGCGGTGAGCGTAACCGCGTCCA
Organism: Sphingomonas sp. Leaf23; assembly: GCF_001421585.1. Taxonomy (NCBI): domain Bacteria; kingdom Pseudomonadati; phylum Pseudomonadota; class Alphaproteobacteria; order Sphingomonadales; family Sphingomonadaceae; genus Sphingomonas; species Sphingomonas sp. Leaf23. The sequence goes on from NZ_LMKR01000003.1 coordinate 226,379, forward strand.
CATCGCCAAGATGCTGAAGGAGGGTGGCAACGTCCTGCTGCTCGACGAACCGACCAACGACCTCGACGTCGAAACGCTGCGTGCGCTCGAAGAGGCGCTGGAGTCGTTCGCCGGCTGCGCCGTGGTCATCAGCCACGATCGCTTCTTCCTCGATCGCCTGTGCACCCACATCCTGGCGTTCGAAGGCGACAGCCATGTCGAATGGTTCGAGGGCAACTTCGAAGCCTATGAGGAAGACAAGCGCCGCCGCATGGGCGACGCGGCGGATCGCCCGACGCGCCTGGCCTACAAGAAGCTGACGCGCTGAGCTAATGCCGGTGGTCGAGGAAAACGGGGCGGGATCGGACGGTCCCGCCGATGCGATCCGCTATCGCCTCGACCAGCAGCGCATCCTGGCCGAATTCGGCGGCGTTGCGCTGCGCAGCCGCGACATCGACGAGATCGTGCGCGCGGCGGTCGAGCTGGTGGCGCGCGGCATGCGCACCCGGCTTGCCAAGTTCCTGCACCATGATGCGACGCGCGGCGGGCTGATCGTCCGCGCTGGTATCGGCTGGGACGAGGGCGTGGTCGGGCTGGCGGAGATGGGCGACGATCTGGCGTCGCCCGCCGGCTTTGCGTTCCGCACCGGCGAGGCGGTGATCTCCAACCATCTGGGCGACGAAAAGCGGTTCCGCACGCCCGGCTTCATGGCCGACCACGGCGTCAAGCGCGCGATCAACGTGCTGGTCGAGGCCAATGGCCGCCGCTTCGGCGTGCTGGAAGTCGACAGCCGCTCGGACGGCCGGTTCGAGGAGGACGACCTCGCCTTCATGCAGGGGTTCGCCAACCTGATCGGTGTGGCGATCGAGCGGCTGGAGGCCGAAGCGGGCCTGCGCGCCGCGATCGAGCATCAGGAACTGCTGACGCGCGAGGCGTCGCACCGGGTCAAGAACAGCCTGGCGATGGTGTCGGCCATGCTCAACCTGCAGATGCGCGAGGATGACGATCCGCGCGTGCAGCGGCTGCTGGGCGATGCGCAGGCGCGGATCGTCGCGATCGGACAGGCGCACGACCAGTTGTGGCAGGGGGACCGGGTGGGCGTCGTCGCGCTCGACCGGCTGCTATGCGGCATCGTCGAGCAGTTGAAGGAACAGGCCCCCGACCACGCCATCGATTGCGAGATCGAACCGCTGGTCGTCAGCGGCGACACCGCGATCCCGCTGGGGCTGTTGCTGACCGAACTGGTCACCAACGCGATCAAATATGCCTATGGCGAAGGCGGTGGCGCGGTTCGGATCGAAACGCGCTGCGCAGACGGGCAGCTGTCGCTGGAGGTCGTCGACCGGGGACAGGGGCTGCCGGCGGGCTTCGATCCGGCGGCCGCGCGCCCGACTAGCCTCGGGATGCGGATGGTATCCAGCCTGGCGCGGCAGCTGGGCGGCACGCTCAGTTTTGAGGATGCCGGGCCGGGGACGCATGTGTCGTTCGTGATGCCGTTGCCCGAGGCGGTGTAGGCAGCCGCCCCACGCGCCACACTCGTTCGGTTCGAGCAGGTTCGAGCCTGTTGAGAACCGACCGTCGAGAAGGGGCCGTGATGGTCCCGCCGTATCCCCGCGAAACCGTTCGTGCTGAGTAGGGGCTGAGCGAAGTCGAAGACCCGTATCGAAGCACACGGCCACAGACGGTCCTTCGATACGCCCTTTCGACTTCGCTCAATGGCTACTCAGGACGAACGGTGGGAGAGCGTGGCTACCAACTTCTCGACGGACGGTTCTCGACAAGCTCGAACCTGCTCGAAGCGAACGGGGTCTGTGGGGCAGGGGATCGCTCCCCATCACACCAGCTTCACGAACACCCCGGTATCGCGCCGTTCCACCTCGAACGCCTTCACCTTTTCGATCAGGTCCGACAGCCGCTTGAACCCATAGTTCCGCGTGTCGAAGCTTGACCGGTTGGCCGCGCGCTGGCCGACTTCGGACAGGCTGGCAAAGCCGCGCTTGTCGACCTTCGATGCGTCATAGGCATCCGACAGCAGCTTCACGAGCGCGGCGTCGACCTTCTGGCTCTTGCGTGCCGGGGTGGTGTCGGGCTTGGTCGCCGGGGTCGTGGCGGGGGCAGGGGTGCCGCTGATCGCCGGGGGCAACGGCATGTTCGCCACATCCTCGACGTCCAGCGATGCGACGTCGATGAACCGGGTGCAGCTCTCGCGGAACCCCTCTGGCGTGCGGTCGGTGCCGAAGCCGTAGACCGGCACCCCTTCCTGCCGGATGCGCTGGGCCAGCGGCATGAAGTCGCTGTCCGACGACATGATGCCAAAGCCGGTGATGCGACCGCGGAGCAGCAGGTCCATCGCGTCGATGGTCATGCGCATGTCGGTCGCGTTCTTGCCCTTGGTGATGTCGAACTGCTGGAACGGTTCGATGCCGTGGCGCATCAGCAGCGCCTTCCAGCTCTTCAGCCCCGGCTTTTCCCAATTGCCATAGGCGCGGCGGACGTTGACCGTGCCGAATTCGGCCAGCACCGTCAGCACGGAATCGAGATAGGCGGCGCCGGCATTGTCGGCATCGATCAGCAACGCGACGTTGCCGGTGGGAGCATTATGGGTGGCCATGGCGCCGGTCTATCGCACGTGATCCCGGCTGGCGACCGAAACCGTCCGCCGCGAAGTCCGATCGTTATTCGATTGCGTCGTCATAGCCCGCCAGCGCGGCGATCACCGCCGGGTCGCCGGCATGGCGCTGGCGCAGCGCGCGCAGGGCCGCGTCGGTGCCGGTGCAGGTCCGCTCCATGCCATAGCGCAGCGCCGCGGCGCGCGCCGGGCCGGTGGGCTCTTCGCCGCGCAGCTGGTCGCATTCGTCCCGCTTCAGGCGAAAGGCGACCACATCGAAGGGAAGGCCGGGTTTCGGGGTGGGGGACAGTGCCGCCGGCGGATGGATCGTGCGGACCTCGACCTGAACCGACGGCTCGTCCGCCGGCGCATCGCCGCACCCCGACAACAGCACCATGCCCAGCATCGCAGCGTTCAACCGCATGGCCTTCCCCCGAACCGTCACGGATAGGTGATCGCCATCACCTCATATTCCTTCGCCCCCGCCGGCAGCACGACGGTACGCACATCGCCGACCGCGCTTCCGCGGAGCGCGCGCGCCATCGGCGAGTTCCAGCCGATCCGACCGCTGCCGGCATCCGCCTCGTCATCGCCGACGAGTTCCAGCACGCGGTGGTTGTCGTCCTCGTCGGCGATGGTAACGGTCGCGCCGAACCATGCTCGGCCACGCTCGGTCTGGGTGGTGGGGTCGACCACCCGCGCCGCCTTCATCCGCTTGGCAAGGAAGCCCAGCCGTCGGTCGATCTCACGCAGGCGCTTGCGGCCATAGATATAGTCGCCATTCTCCGACCGGTCGCCATTGCCGGCGGCCCAGGCGATGACATCGACCAGCTTCGGGCGCTCGCTCCCCAGCAGCTGGTCATATTCGGCCTTCAACACGGCATAGCCCGCGGGCGTGATGTAGTTCGGGCGCGGCTCGGTCATCCCGGTCGGTTCTTCCCCAGATACCAGCTAAGGTTGTTCGGCCCGCGCGACCGCGCCTTGTCGGTGTGGATCAGGTCATAGACGACCGCATTTTCCAGCACGCGCTGCACATAGCCACGCGTCTCGCTGTACGGGATCTTCTCGACCCAATCGACCACGTCGACGCCGGGCGTACGCGGGTCGCCATTGGCGCGCAGCCATTTGTTCACATTGCCGGGCCCCGCATTATACGCTGCCACCGCCAGCGGATAGCTGCCGCCGTAATAGTCGAGCATCCGCTGGATGAAGCTCGACCCCAGCGCCATGTTGTACGACGGGTCGTTGAGCGACGTAGGGCTGTACGACAGCCCCAGCTTGGTCGCGGTTTCCTTCGCCGTGCCGGGCATCAGCTGCATCAGCCCGCGCGCGCCGGTGCGGCTGACGGCGGTGCGGTCGAACTGGCTTTCCTGCCGCGCGATGGCGTGGATCAGCGTGAACTGGTCGCGCTGCGCGCCGCTGACCGGGACCGAGGGATAGCCCGCCAGCGTATAGTCGCTATGCCCGTTCACCAGCGCGCTGCGCCCGACCATTACGCTCAGGTCGGGGCGATCGATCGCCTGCGCCAGCTCGACCGCCAGCGCATGGTCGGTGTCGCTGCGCGCATCCTCGGCGATCTTGCGGACGAACAGTCCCTGATCGGCATATTGCCCGGTGCGACCCAGATAGCGCGTCGCCTTCACCACGTCGCTGTTCATGTACGCCGCGCGCACCGTCGGCGGGATCGCGGCCGGATCGGCGGTGTTGCTCGGTGCGCGCAGCGGCCGGCCGATGCGTTCGCTGGCGAGCTGCCCGTAATAGAGGTCGCCCAGATCGGCGGCCTGCGCATACCAGCGATCGGCGGTCGGCCGGTCGCCCGCCACCTCTGCCGCGCGACCGGCCCAGTAATAGCCCTTGGTCCTGACCGTCGGTGTGCGCGATCCGCTGGCATAGCGGGCGAACATGCCCGTCGCGTCAGACGGCCGGTTCAGCTTTTGCAGCGCCAAGGTACCCGCCAGCCAGGCGAGGCTGGTATAGTCGTCGCGCTCGCCATAGCTGGCATCGGCGATGACCGTTCCGGCGGGGAAGGCGTCGTCGATCTGCGATGCGATACGATAGGCGAGGTCGAACTGACTGTCCGCCTGCGCGCCCTTCGCATTGGTCAGCAGCACCTCCAGCCATTCCTCGACATCACCCGGCGTCCGCGACAACCGGCGCGGTTGGGCGAGGTAGGATCGCGCCGCCACCGACTGCCCGGTCGCGCGCAACCAGCTGGCGCGGTCGGCGATATAGCCCGGATCGGCACGATCGACGCCCGGCTGCTCGCCGCGCACGCTGGCATCGGCCGCGCTGGTGCGAAACGCGATGCGCGCGTCGAAGGTCGGACGCATCGCTGCCGAGACATAGCCGGCCTGCCGGCCGGCGGCGCTGGTCGCGCCCTGCCACAACAGCCGGTCCATCCGCGCGTCGTGATCCTGTGGCGTCAGCGCGGAGGCGAACCGGCCGAGCAGCTTCGCTTCGTCATTGGTGCGCAGCGCACCCCGGCGCCACGCAGCGCGTGCCGCCTCCTGCGCCTCGGCCATCCGCCCGGACGCGGCCAGTGCCTCCGCCATGCGCAGCCGTCCGGCGGCGGTCATCGGCGGGAACCGGTCGAAGAATCGCAAGGTTGTCGCCGGGTCCTGCGCGCCATCGGCCAGCACCGTCTCCGCTGCCGCGCGCCGGCTGGTTTCCCCTGGGAAACCCGGATGCGCCAGCAGGAACCGGGCGTAGTCGGTGAAGGGGTAATTGTCTGATTGCTGCAACCGTTTCCAGTCGGCCAGCACCGGCTGGATCGGGTCGTAGGCGGGTGCGGCCACCGCCGGCCTTGGTCCGTCAAGGACGAAGGGGCGGGGCGGGGTTACCGCCTGGACGACCGGAGCGGGCGGGGCAGCGGTCTGGGCCGGCGCGGCGGGGTGGAACATCCCGGCGGCCATGGCGGCGCTCGCGACGCCGGTGAGCAGGAACGCGCTCTTGAACACGGTGGTCAGCATACTGGACATGATATGGAAGGCCGCCCTATCTGTCGCCACCTTTTCGGCTCAAATCCCTGTCTGTGGAGCGCGTTTTCCATGTTTTCCGGCTCGATTCCCGCGCTCGTCACCCCGTTTGCCGACGGTCGGTTCGACGAAGCATCGTTCCGCGCCCTGGTCGACTGGCAGATCGAGAGCGGGTCGAGCGCGCTCGTCCCCTGCGGCACCACCGGCGAAGCCGCGACGATGACGATCGAGGAGCATGATCATGTCGTACGCGTCTGCGTCGATCAGGCGAAGGGCCGGGTGCCGGTGATCGCCGGCTGTGGATCGAACGACACCGCCGTCGCGCTGCACCACATCCATGCGGCAAAGGCTGCGGGCGCCGCCGCCGCGCTGCTGGTGCCGCCCTATTACAACCGCCCCAACCAGGAGGGCGTGTTCCGCCATTTCGAGGTGCTCGCGTCGCAGGGCGGCCTGCCGATCATGCTCTACAACGTGCCTGGCCGCACTATCACCGACATCAACGTCGAAACGGTCGAGCGCATCGTGAAGGCGTTTCCGCAAGTCGTCGTCGGGATCAAGGACGCGACCGGACAGATGGCGCGCGTCGCCGAACATCGCCTGCGGTGCGGCACCCGCTTTGCCCAGTTGTCGGGCAATGACGACATGGCGCTGGCGTTCAACGCGATGGGCGGGGTCGGCGCGATCTCGGTCACCGCCAATGTCGCGCCGGCGCTGTGCGCGGAATTCCAGGACGCCTGCACCGCCGGCGACTTCGCGCGGGCGCTCACGATCCAGGACCGGCTGTACCCGCTCCACGCCGCGCTGTTCAGCGATGCGTCGCCGGGACCGGTCAAATATGCGCTGGGCCGCGTCCGTCCGGGCTTCCCGACCGACCTGCGCCTGCCGATGACCCCCGCGTCCGACGCATCGCGCGCGGCGGTCGATGCCGCGCTTGCCCATGCCGGGCTGGTGCGCTGATCCGGGACCGTCCCATTGCCGCGGCGGCGGCACCCGCGTAACACGTGATGCATATGCCAAACGGACATCTCTCGATCCAGACCGTTACGGGGGCGGAGATTGCCGCACATGACTGGGCGGCGCATCCGCTGGGGCCGATCGAAGGCTGGCCGGTATCGCTGCGGTCGCTGCTGGCGATGATGCTGTCCTGCCCCACGCCGATGTTCCTGGCGTGGGGACCGGAGCTGCACTGCTTCTACAACGACGCCTATCGCCCGCTGCTGGGCGTGCGGCTGCCGGGGTCGCTGGGCGAGCGGTTTGACATCGTGTGGTCGAACATCTGGGACGAACTGGTGCCGCTGGTCGACAAGACCATGGCCGGCGGCAATGTCGTCGCGACCGACATGAAGCTCGACCTGGCGCGCACCGGCGAACCGGAGGACAGCTGGTGGAGCTTCACCTACTCCCCCGCCTTTGACGATGCCGGAAAGATCGCCGGGCTGCTGTGCGTGACCGGCGAGACGACCGCGCGGGTCGTCGCGGAGCGGGAGCGGGCGGCGGCGGACGAACGGCTGCAACTGGCGCTGTCGGCGGGCCGCAATATCGGCGCGTGGGACTGGGACGTGCAGGCCGATATCGTGCGCGCCGATACCCGCTTCGCGCTGCTGTACGGCGTCGATCCGCAGACGGCGGAGGAGGGGGCACCGATCGGTCGCTTCTTCGAGGGTATCCATCCCGACGACCTGATCGAGGCCCAGCGTGCGGTCGAACGCGCGATGGACCCGGCCGGCGACGGTACACTGGTTGCCGAATACCGGGTCGTCGGCCATGACGGCGGCTTCCGCTGGGTATCGGCGCAGGGCCGGTGCACCTTTGACGACGCTGGCCGTCCGCTGCGCTTTCCCGGCGTCAGCTACGACATCGACGATCGCAAGCGGGCCGAGCTGGCGGCGCTGTCGGCCAAGGCCGAGCGGGAGTTCGTGCTGTCGCTGAGCGCGCGGCAACGCGCCGCGACCGACCCGGATGCGATCATGCGCTTCACTGCCCGGTCGCTTGGCGAATGGCTGCGGGTGTCGCGCGTGGCGTTCGCCCGGATCGCCGCCAATCGCGTGCGCTACATGGGCGGATGGAACGACGGGGTGCTTCCGCCGCTGATCGGCGAACATTCGCTGGACCGCTTCGGGCGGGACAATACGGCGCTGCTGCGTGCCGGGCGCACGGTCGTGTCCGACGATTTCGCGATCGATCCGGCCTTTGCCGAGAGCGACGCGTCCTCCTATTCCGCCCTGTCCGGCCTGTGCGTGCCGCTGCGCCATGACGGGCGGCTGGAGGGGTTGCTGATCGTCGGCCATTGCAGTTCGCGCCACTGGCTGCCGGGCGAGATCGCGTTGCTGCAGGAAGTGGCGGAGATCAGCTGGGTCACCGTCCAGCGCGCTGACGCGCTGCTCCGGCTGGAGGCGAAGGTCGGGCGGCAGGATGCGCAGCTCGAACGCGTCGCCACCGAACTGCACAACGCCGCCAGCGCCCGCGCCGCTGCCGAAACGCAGGTGCGCCAGTTGCAGAAGATGGAGGCGGTGGGCCAGCTGACCGGCGGCATCGCGCATGATTTCAACAATATGTTGGCGGTGGTTATCGGCGGGCTCGACATGATCGAGCGTCGCGTCGCCGCCGGGCGCGGTGATGTCGGCCGTTATGTCGAGGCGGCGAAGGACGGCGCGACCCGTGCCGCCGCGCTGACGCAGCGGCTGCTCGCCTTTTCGCGCCAGTCGCCGCTGTCGCCCGAACCGGTCGAGGGCAATCGCCTGATCGCCGACCTGACCGAGCTGCTGACCCGGACCTTGGGCGAACCGATCGCAGTCGAAACGGTGCTGAGCGCCGGGCTGTGGCGCGCCGAGGCTGATCGGGGGCAGCTGGAAAACGCCATCGTCAACCTCGCGGTCAACGCCCGCGACGCGATGGAGGGTGGCGGCAAGCTGACCATCGAGACCGCCAACGCCCATGTCGGCGACGATTATGCGCGGGAGGCCGACATGGCCGCCGGGCAATATGTGATGATCGCCGTTACCGACACCGGCACCGGCATGGCGCCCGAGGTGCTGGCCAAGGCGTTCGAACCGTTCTTCACCACCAAGCCGGTCGGGCGCGGCACCGGGCTGGGGCTGAGCCAGGTGTTCGGCTTCGTGCGCCAGTCGCGCGGCCATGTCCGCATCTATTCCGAACCCGGCGTCGGCACGACCGTCCGCCTGTACCTGCCGCGCTTTTACGGTGAGCAGCCGACGCCTACGCCGCGGGCGACGATGCTGCCGGTGCGGCGTGGCGATCCGGGTGAGACGGTGCTGGTCGTCGAGGACGAATCGCGCGTCCGCAGCTTCTCGGTCGAGGTGCTGCGCGACCTGGGGTACGCCGTCCTCCACGCGTCGAACGGGCCGGAGGCGCTGGCGCTGCTCGAACAGGGGGTGCGGGTGACGCTGTTGTTCACCGACGTCGTGATGCCCGGCATGACCGGGCGCGAGCTGGCCGACCGGGCGCTGGCGATGCGGCCGGGCCTTCGGGTGCTCTATACGACCGGTTATACGCGGAATGCGGTGGTGCATAACGGCGTGCTCGATCCCGGCACGCGGTTGTTGCCGAAACCGTTCGGCGTGGACGAACTGGCGAGGAAGGTGCGCGAGGCGCTCGACGCCTGAAGATCCTCCCCGCTGCGCGGGGAGGGGGACCATCCGCAGGATGGTGGAGGGGGGTGTCCGCGCACGCAACCGTTGCATTGCGCCGTGAACCCCCTCCACCACGCCCTGCGGGCGCGGTCCCCCTCCCCATGTTATGGGGAGGATCGTTTGCGACGCTTCCCCTTGGCCGTCCGACACCCTATGTCCCGCGCATGAGCCGTCCGCGCCCCCAATTGTTCGACAAGAAGAAAACCGTCGCCGAAAACCGCCGTGCGCGGTTCGATTACGAAATCGACACGGTGTACGAGGCCGGCATCGCGCTGACCGGAACCGAGGTGAAGGCGCTGCGCTTCGGCGAAGGGTCGATCGCCGAAAGCTATGCCGACGTCCGCGACGGGCAGGTGTGGCTGATCAATTCGAACGTCCCCGAATTCAGCCACGGCAACCGGTTCAACCACGAACCGCGTCGCCCGCGTAAACTGCTGCTTCACGAACGTGAGATAAACAAGATGCACGGCGCGGTGGCGCGCGACGGCATGACGCTGATCGCGCTCTCCGTGTATTTCAACGGCAAGGGGCGGGCGAAGGTCGAACTGGCATTGGCCAAGGGGCGCAAGACCCACGACAAGCGCGAGCATATCAAGGAACGGGACTGGAAGCGTGAACAGGGAAGGTTGCTCCGCGACCGTGGCTGACCCGCGAGGCGACGACGACCGGCGGCTGGGTGCGCGCGCACTGCGCTGGATTCGCGCCAATCTGCCGACGCGCGAATCGATGGAGGCGAACCGTTTCCTCCGCCCCGTCGCGCACCGCGTTCTCGCCCCCGAATTGTGGCGCTTCACCCGCCGCTCGGTCCCGCGTGGCGTGGCGCTGGGCATGTTCACCGGCATCCTGATCCCGCTCGGCCAGATTCCAGCGTCCGCCGTCCTCGCGCTGCCGCTGCGCGCGAACGTCCCGGCGGCGGCGCTCACCACCTTCTTCACCAACCCGATCACGACGCCGCTGCTGTTCATCCTGTACTACAAGGTCGGGGCATGGCTGCTCCACATCGACCGCGTGGTGCCGGGCGATCCGATCGGCGACGCGGTCGCCGCCCCGCCGGGCTGGCTCGAATGGCTGGTCGCGGAGGTCGGGCCGGCGACGGCGCTCGGCATGGTGGTGTGTTCGGTGATCGGCGCGGTGCTGGGCTATGCCATTGCGGCGCTCGGCTGGCGGTGGTGGATCGGCACCAAGTGGAAGCGGCGCGGGCATGGCAAATTTAACGCAGGTTCCACGGATTCCGTTCGTCCTGAGTAGCCGCTGAGCCTGTCGAAGCGGCGTATCGAAGGACCACCACAGGTGCTTCGATACGGGTCTTCGACTGCGCTCAGCCCCTACTCGGCACGAACGGTCTTTCTTCTGACCATCTCCCCGCCGTTTGCTTCGAGCGCAAGTTCGAGCCTGTCGAGAAGGGGTTTCCCCAAGCGCCCCGTTCTCGACGCACGCTTCTCGACAGGCTCGAAGCTGCTCGAACCGAACGGGAGAGCATGTGCGGCAAACCAGATATTGACGATCGATAAGCCGGGGTGCAGCATTGCGGTATCACCCGATACGAAGAGGCTTATTCGATGCGGCGTAGTTTCGTCCTCACCACCCTGCTTGCGGCGTCGGCCCTGTCGGCCTGCACCACCGCGCCGACCGGCCCGGTCGAAACCGCCGCCACCACGCCGGCGCCTGCAGCCGAAGCAGCAGCGCCCAAGCCCGAGATCGGCGATTTCGGCTTCGATGTCGCGGGCATGGACCGCAGCGTGAAGCCGGGCGACAATTTCTACAAATATGCCAACGGCAACTGGGAAAAGATCACGCCGATCCCGGCCGACAAGTCGAACTACGGCATGTTCACCGCGCTGGACGACCTGTCGAAGACGCGCACCCGCGAACTGCTCGACGCGGCGAAGGGCGATCCCAATTCGAAGATCGGCGTGGCTTATGCGACCTATCTCGACCAGGCGGCAATCGAGTCGAAGGGTCTGGCCCCGATCCAGCCGTGGCTGACTGAGATCAAGGGCCTGTCGTCGAAGGCCGGCTATGCCGCGCTGGCGGCCAAGGCGGCGCAGTCGGGCGTCGGCGGGCCGTTCGGAGCCTATGTCGGCCCGGATGACAAGCAGCCGACCGTCTATGCACTGCAGACGTCGCAAGGTGGCCTGGGCATGCCCGACCGCGACTATTATCTGTCGACCGACGCGAAGCTGGTCGAACAGCGCAAGGCGTATGAGGCGCATCTTGCCAAGATGCTGACGCTGGCCGGCGAACCCAATGCCGCCGCCCGCGCCGCCGCGATCGTCGCGTTCGAAACCCAGATCGCCAAGGCGCACTGGACGCGGATCGAAAGCCGCGATGCGAACAAGACCTATAACAAGATGGCCGTCGCCGAGCTGCAGCGCCGTGCGCCGGGTTTCGACTTCGCGACCTATTTCCGGGGTTTGGGCGCCAACACCACCGACGTGATCGTCGCGCAGCCGACCGCGTTCACCGGCATGGCCAAGGTGATCGGCGCCGCGCCGCTCGGCGTGCTGAAGGACCAGATGCTAGTCCGCTCGCTCGACAATTTCTCCAGCGTGCTGCCCAAGGCGTTCGATGCCGAGAATTTCGCCTTCTACGGCACCGTCCTGTCGGGCACGCCGCAGCAGGAGGAACGCTGGAAGCGCGCGGTCGACTTCACCTCGGACGCGGTCGCCGATGACGTCAGCAAGGCTTACGTCGCCAAATATTTCCCGCCCGCGACCAAGGCGGCGGCGGACGAACTGGTCCGCAACGTAACGCAAGCGATGGGCCGCCGGATCGACAATCTCGACTGGATGGCGCCCGAAACCAAGGCGAAGGCACGCGCCAAGCTCGCCGCGTTCACGCCCAAGATCGGCTATCCGGATCAGTGGCGCGACATGAGCGACCTGACCATCACGCCGGGCGATGCGTACGGCAACATGGTCCGCGCGAACCAGTGGCAGCAGCGCTACAACGTGCAGCATCTGGGCAAGCCGATCCAGAAGTGGGAATGGTTCATGACCCCCATGACCGTGAACGCGTACGCGAACCCGGTGATGAACGAGATCGTGTTCCCCGCCGCGATCCTGCAGCCGCCCTTCTTCGACCCGAACGCCGATCCGGCGGTCAATTACGGCGCGATCGGCGCGGTGATCGGGCACGAGATCAGCCACCATTTCGACGATCAGGGCCGCAAGTACGACGTCAACGGCAGCCTCACCGACTGGTGGACCGCCGAGGACGTGAAGCGCTTCGAGGAACGCACCGCCGCCCTCGTCAAGCAATATGACGCGTACGAGCCGCTGCCCGGCCTGCATGTGAAGGGCGAACTGACGCTCGGCGAGAACATCGCCGATCTGGCCGGCCTGACCGCCGCATGGGACGCCTACACCCATGCCTTTCCGAACGATCAGAAAGTGATCGACGGCTTCGGCCCCGAACAGCGCTTCTACCTCGGCTGGGCGCAGGTGTGGCGGCGCAGCTACCGCGAGGCGAATCTGCGCCAGCGGCTGCTGACCGACCCGCACAGCCCGTCCGAACAGCGCGCCTGGGTCGTGCGCAACCTCGACCCGTGGTATTCGGGCTACAAGCCGGCGATGGGCGAATATCTGTTCCTGCCGCCCGAAAAGCGCGTGCGCATCTGGTAAGGGGGTTTCGGTTTTTCCCTTCACATCGTGTTTCGGCGTCGGCCGGGGTACGGTGTGTGGGAAGCGAACTGCCCTAAACCAAACCCGTGCCCCCGCGCAGGCGGGGCCCCAGGGCCAAGAGCGCCAACGTCAGCCCGCTTGACCCTGGGCCCCCGCCTGCGCGGGGGCACGGAGTTAAAAGAGCATGACGCCAATAGCATCGTCGACTCGTCCCCGCCTGCGCGGGGGCACGTCGTTGATCGAACAGCGGACGTGCGCCGCCCGCAAAACCCCACACGCCCCGCGTGCGCGACGGATCACCCGACGCCCCGCTTGACGCCACCCCCCGAACCACCCCAACAGCCTTGTCATGCTGTCGAAATCTCCGTCCGTCGCTTCACCGGTCCTGCCGCTCGCCATCGCGCTGGTCGCAGGGGGATTGGCGGCGGCGCTGATCCTGTGGACGATCGGCAGCGTGCCCGTCGCGATCGGCTTCGTCGCCGCGGCGATTATCCTTGCCGGCATCGCGCTCGGCCTGCGCCGCTGGACCAGCGACAGCGTGGCGGCGGAACCCGTGGTCGACTGGTCGCTGGCGCAGACGCTGGCATCGGTCAGCCCCCATGCGCTGGCCGTCACCGACCGCGCCGGGCGGCTGGTGTGCGCCAATGACCGCTATGCCGCGCTGTTCGGCGGCTATCCGACCCCGCCGGGCGTGCTGGGCGATGGCGTCGATGCCAGTGCGCTGGCCAGCGCGGCGCGGGCCGCATGGCGCGACGGCGATGCGAAGGTGACCGTGCGACAGGGCGACGCGTCCATCGTGGCGACGCTCGCCCGTGCCGGCGAATCGATGCTCGTCTGGCGCTTCGAAGGGGGGCAGGTGATTGCCGAGGCGGTGACGATGCGCGCGATGATCGCGGGTGACGCCGGCGAGCGGCTAGGTACGGCCGGCGTCATGGTCGCGCTGCTCAGCGCCGATGGCCGCATCCGCGCCGCCAACCGCGTGTTCCGCGCCCGCGCCGTCGGGAACGAGGATGCCACGATCGAGGGGCGCGACTTTGCCCGCTTCCTCGTCACCGACAATCGCGGGCGGGTCCGCTTCGAACGCGAAGGGCTGGGCGGCGACCCGTTGCGCATCGTGCAGGTGCCGTTCGTCGACGATCCCGCCGGGCCGATGCTGGTGGCGATGCTGGACGAAGAGGAAGCGCCGGTCGGCCTGATGCCGATCGCCGCGCCCGGATCGGCGGCGCAGGTCCGTGCGCTCGTCTCGCTGCTGCCGGTCGGCATGGCGCTGGTCGATCGCGACGGGCGCTTCCTGCACATGAACGACGCCTTCATCCGCGCGACCGGCGTCAATCCGGTCGCGCCGCCGCTCTATCCCGGCGATCTGGTGGTGCGCGAGGACAAGGCTGCGCTGGCCGATGCCGTCCGCCGCTTTGCCGGGGGCGCGCAGCATAGCGCCGACATGGCCGTGCGGCTGAACGATCGCACCGACGAACCGGTCGCGCTGTCGATCGCCGGTGCCCGCGGGTTGGGCGAGGCTGCCGTGGTCCTGTCGCTGCGGGACACGGGCGAGGAGGGCAAGCTGAAGCGCCAGGTGGCGCAGGCGACCAAGATGCAGGCGGTCGGCCAGCTGGCGGGCGGCGTCGCGCATGATTTCAACAACATCCTGACCGCGATCATCGGGCATTGCGACCTGATGCTGATGCGCCATGCGCCCGGCGACAGCGATTATGACGACATCCAGCAGATTCGCGCCAATTCGAACCGTGCCGCGAGCCTCACCCGCCAGCTGCTCGCCTTCTCCCGCCAGCAGACGCTGCGCCCGCAGGTGCTGCAGCTGCCCGACGTGATTTCGGAGGTGTCGAACCTGTTGAAGCGTCTGCTCGGCGAAACCGTCCAGCTGGTCGTCAATCATGGTCGCGGGCTGGGGTCGGTGCGCGCCGATCCGGGGCAGCTCGAACAGGTCGTCGTCAACCTTGCGGTCAATGCCCGCGACGCGATGCTCTCGCAGGGCGGCAACCGCAACGTGCTGACCATCGAGACGCTGGCGACCAGCGCGCAGGAAGTCCGTGCGATGGACGACGACGTGCTGCCGGTCGGCGATTATGTGACGCTGAAGGTGTCCGACACCGGCACCGGCATCCCCGCCGACGTGCTGCCCAAGATCTTCGAGCCGTTCTTCACGACCAAGGAAGTCGGCAAGGGCACCGGCCTCGGCCTTTCCACCGTCTATGGCATCATCAAGCAGTCGGGCGGCTATATCTTTGCCGAATCGCGTGCCGGGCAGGGGTCGACCTTCACCATCCACCTGCCGGTCCACGCCGCCGCCGCCGAACCGCCGCGGCTGGGCACCAATCCCAAACTGAAGGCCGAACCGGCCGAACCAGCCTGGGGCACCGGCACGATCCTGCTGGTCGAGGACGAGGACATGGTCCGCGCCATCGCCGAACGCGCGCTGACGCGGCAGGGCTATACCGTGATGACTGCCGAACATGGCGAGGCGGCGCTGGAGCTGCTCGCCGACCGGCCGCATATCGACCTGCTGATTTCCGACGTGGTGATGCCGACGATGGATGGTCCGACGATGGTCGGCCATGTCCGCAAAGTCTATCCGACGCTACCGATCCTGTTCATGTCGGGCTATGCCGAGGAACAGTTGCGCCGTTCGATTGATCTGGATCAAGTATCGTTCCTGCCAAAGCCGTTTTCGGTCCAACAATTAGCCACCGCCGCGCGCGATGCGCTGGCAAAGTCCTGAACAGCCCGCGAATTCGGTTGCAGTGTTCCTGCTTTGACCGCTAAAGGGCGGCCGTTATGACCTCGCCTGCGCGTATCCTCCTGGTTGAGGACGAACCCCTGATCGCCATGATGCTCGAGGATTTCCTCGACATGCTCGGCCGCACCGTCGCCGGCACCGCCGACAGCGTGGCCGCCGCCGTGTCGGCGATCGACAAGGGCGGCATCGACGGCGCGATCCTCGACGTGCATTTGCGCGGTGGGGAAAAGAGCTGGCCGGTCGCGGATCGGCTGGCAGCGGCGGGCATCCCGTTCGTGCTGGCGACCGGCGGATCGGGCGACACCATCGAACCCGCCCATCGCGACCGGCCGGTGTTGTCGAAGCCGTTCACGATGGATGCCGTGGAAAAGGCGCTGAACGATCTCGGTTGACCTCCCGGCCGATCCGGCACGGGATTGATTGACAGGGCAGGCCGTCCGGGCGAGCATGATCAATGCTGTCCACGATCCTGCTTGCGGTCGCACAGACGACCGCCCCGCCGCCCGCCGCCTTGGCCGAGGAGATCGTGGTCGTCGGCCACCATGCGACGGACGCCTTGGCCGCCTGCTTGGCTCGCAAATGCCCGCCCGCCGAGGATGTCGAGGCATCGCTTCAGGCGTCGGTCGAGCAATTCTCGGCCGGGCGCTATGCGCAGGCCCGGCATGTGTTGCTCCGGTCGATCGCGCGGAACCGCCGCCATGCCGCGGACCTGCCCGGACCGGTTTCCAGCCTATATGCGACGCTTGCCACCGTGGCCGAGCATGATGGGTATCCGCGCGAGTGGATGTATGCGTCGCGCGGCAACGTCCAGATCCTTCGCAAATATCTGGGTCCGTCCAATCCGGCGACCTTGCTGGAGGAAATGACCTTGGCCCGCGACCTGCTGGAAAACGGCAATGTCTCGTCGGCAACCGGTGTCCTCACCAAGGTGCAGCGCCTCGCGCTCGACAGCGGAAAGACAGATCTCGCGGCAGGGGCCACGTTCCGCCTGGCATGGCTGGAAATGGGATTGGGCAACCAGAAGCGGGCGATGCGGCTGATGGACGAGGCCATGGCCATTGCCGGCCCGGCGAATCGCGCGATGAACGACCTGCACGCGATATTCCTGGCGCGCATCGCCCTGCACAAGGGCGATGCCGGTGCGATCGATGCGCTGGCCGCACGGCTCCGCCAGTCGGCGGTCGCCCGTCCGACGCTATTGTCGTCGCAACCGGTGGAGGACGTCCAGGCCCCCGCCGGCATGATGTCGAACGGGGTCGCGACTGGCGATATCCGACTGGCCGATGTCGGATACTGGATTCGACCGGACGGGCGAACCGCGGATGCCGAAATATTGACTACGTCCGGACTGGGGCAGTGGGAACGCGCCGTGCTGCAACAGGTCCGCGGACGACGATATATTCCGCTGGAGGTTCCGGCTGGGCATCCCGGCATCTATCGGATTGACCGTTTCACGATCCGGTCGGCCTTTGACTTCGTGACCGGTTCGCGGATTGCACAGCGGGCCGGCCGGGCCACCACCCACGTTGTCGACCTGACCGAAACCGAGGCGATGAGCGCGGCACAGAAGCGGCGCGTGGCGGAGGCTGTCGGCACCACCAGCAGCTGACGGCAGATGCCGAACGTCGGCGTGCCCTCGTCCCTCCGTTTCGCAAGCTCGGGACGCGCAATGACACTCGCCCGGATCGCCGCGCTGGCGCTCGTTCTTGGCGCTTGCCGCATGGGCGATGCCGGTACCCTGGTACCGATCGATGGCGGCAGGATATCCGGTGACGGCATGTCCGTCCGGGAAGGGCGGGTCGTCGCGGTCATCCAGGGGCAATGGGCGGCGGAGGCGTCACAGGCGCTGCAGTTGCGATATACCAATGGCGGCATCCAACCGGTTCGGGTCGAACTTGCGCCGCTTCGTCTGCGCCGGGGCGGGGAAGAGGCTGCCTTGTGGTCGGTCTCCGACATGGCGGGGGTGAACCGGTCTGACGGGCGTAGCGACAATGATGTCCCACCGGTGCTCTACGATGCGGGTAGTGCCGCTACTGCACCGACCCTGACCGTGCCGGCAAAGGGCGAGCGCTCCCTTGCGATCGGCTTTGCCAATTTTACAGGCAAGGAACGCATCCGCGCGGGCGATATTGTCCGTCTCGACCTTCCCATGCCTGGCCGGACCCGTCACATCCGCTTTCGAGCGGAATAGTGGGGCCAACTCAATGCTCCACGAACTCGCCCTCCGGCAGCAGGTCGCGTACCTCCGCCGCGATCGGCTGTATCGACGTGCAACGCCGGTTGGACAGGACCTTGGCGCCACGGCGAACGACCAGCCCGGAGTCTTCCCTGGGATAGTTCAGCCCGTCCGCGCCGAATCCGGTTCGCACGATCCGGTCGAACAGCGTGTAGCTATGGCCGGCATTGCGCGCCGTGACCTGCAACTCGCCGCCGCCCGAATAGCCGGTACTGGCCCAATGCAGGTCGGATGCGGTCAGTTCGACCCGCCCGGGTCGGCCATAGCGATATGTGGCGGTCGACCCCCGCGCGCAGATCGACACCTGCCGCGTCCCGATCGCGCAATGGGCTATCACGGTTTCCCGGGGTTCGCAAAGCGATGCGTTCGCGCGCGAGGCTACTGCTGGTCGCTGCCGCACCGGTTCCGATCCCACCACCGCTGCGGTTGCCATCCCGGCCGCTACGCCAACCCAGATCCATGCTGCCATGTCGGTTGCCCCTTTATCCCCGTCGCCCGATCGTTGCGTCACCAAGCCACCGCGTCAACAGCCGCTCTTGCGGAACGGGAACAAAACGAATACATGCAAATCCAACAAGGCGCGTTGAACCCTCGGCGCGGTTGCTCTACGCGAAAGGCTGGATATGGCGGCAAATCTGAAGGCGGTCGATAGCAAGATGGCGGCAGCGAACGACAAGGCGGCAGGCGAACGGCAAAAGGCGCTCGACGCCGCGCTGGCGCAGATCGACCGGGCATTCGGCAAGGGTTCGGCGATGAAGCTGGGCCAGAAGGAAGCGATGCAGGTCGAGGCGATCTCGACTGGCTCGCTCGGCCTGGACATCGCGCTCGGCGTCGGCGGCCTGCCGCGCGGCCGCGTGATCGAAGTGTACGGGCCGGAAAGCTCGGGCAAGACCACGCTGGCACTGCACGTGCTGGCCGAGGCGCAGAAGGGCGGCGGCACCGTCGCGTTCGTCGATGCCGAACATGCGCTCGATCCGGTCTATGCCAAGAAGCTGGGCGTCAACATCGACGAACTGATCGTGTCGCAGCCCGATACCGGCGAACAGGCGCTGGAAATCGTCGACACGCTGGTCCGCTCGAACGCGATCGACGTGCTGGTGGTCGATTCGGTTGCCGCGCTGGTGCCGCGTGCCGAAATCGAGGGCGAGATGGGCGACAGCCATGTCGGCCTGCAGGCACGACTGATGTCGCAGAGCTTGCGCAAGCTGACCGGTTCGATCAGCCGTTCGCGCTGCATGGTGATCTTCATCAACCAGCTGCGCATGAAGATCGGCGTGATGTACGGTAACCCGGAGACGACGACCGGCGGCAACGCGCTGAAATTCTACGCCTCGGTCCGGCTCGACATCCGCCGCACCGGGCAGATCAAGGACCGCGACGAGATCATCGGCAACACGACCCGCGTGAAAGTGGTGAAGAACAAGGTCGCCCCGCCGTTCAAGCAGGTCGAATTCGACATCATGTACGGGCAGGGCATTTCGAAGATCGGCGAGATCCTCGACCTGGGCGTGAAGGCCGGCCTGGTCGAGAAGTCGGGCGCGTGGTTCAGCTATGACAGCGTGCGGATCGGGCAGGGGCGTGAAAATGCCAAGAACTTCCTGACTGAACATCCTGAACTCCGCGACAAGCTGGAGGCGGCGATCCGCCAGCGCACCGAAAAGGTCGCCGAGGAAATGATGACGGGCCCCGATGCCGAGGATGGCGACGACGATATGTAACGGGCAGGGCGGCGATCCGATGGGTCGCCGTCCGCTTGTCGTCACGGTCGGTCGCCTTTGTCGTGCAGGCGACGGATCGTTTGGCGAGTGTGAACTTTGTGAACTTTGCCATTCGCACCGCGCGCAACCGGGGGTTCCATGATAGTCGTCCATCACCTTGAAAATTCCCGTTCGCAGCGGGTGCTCTGGCTGCTGGAGGAACTGGGCCTGCCCTATGCGGTGAAGCGCTATGAGCGGAACAAGGCGACGATGCTGGCCCCGCCCGAACTGCGCCGTATCCACCCCCTGGGCAAATCGCCGGTGATCGAGGACAGCGATGCCGGGGCAGCGGGCGGGGCGCTGGTCGTCGCCGAAACCGGCGCCATCGTCGAATATCTGGTGGAAAAGGCCGACGGCCGACTGGGCATGCCCGCCCATCGCCGCAACGCGCTGCACTACCGCCATTTCCTGCACTATGCCGAAGGCTCGCTGATGCCGCCGCTACTGGTCAAGCTGGTGCTCGGCCGCGTGCCGCTGCTGGGGAAAGCCGCGCAGAAGAAGGTGCAGCCGATGATCGACGTCCATCTTGATTATGTCGAACAACATCTGGCTGCCCATGACTGGTTCGCCGGCGATGCGATGACCGCCGCCGACATCATGATGAGCTTTCCGTTGGAGGCGGCGCGCAACCGTGCCGGTCTCGACGCCTCGCGTCCGCACGTCATCGCCTGGCTCGACCGCATCCACGCCCGCCCGGCCTATCGCGCCGCGCTCGCCGCCGGTGGGGCCTATGCCTATGCCTGAGCGATCCGCCGCAGATGGTCGGCGATCAACGTTGCCAGACGGTCGGGCTGCTCCAGCGGGATAAGGTGCGCGGCATCCGCCACCACCTCCACCCGCCCGGACGGATACTGCGGCAGGTTCACCCGCCGCTGCGCTGCTTCTCCCAGATCGCAGTCCTCCGCACCGGCAACAATCAGCGCGGGTATCGGCCGCGATCGGACCCGGCGGTCCCCATCCTCGCGGCTGCCACGTTCCAGCCAGCCGGTCCACGCCGCCGGACGGCTGTGCCGCACCGCCTCTGCCGCTTGATCGCTTAGCGGCCGGGGCAATTGGCGTCGATGAATGCCGCCGCATCCTCCGCGGTGATGGTCCCGTCGGCAAACCAGTCGATCATCCGCGCCCGCCGCACCGCCTAGATCGGTTCGGGCGACGGGGGCGATGCCGCGACCAGTACGACGCCGGCCACCATCGTCCCGGTGGTTTCGGCGGGCGACGATCGTGGCGATCTTGCCGCCCATGCCGTGGCCGACCAGCACGCACGATCCGGCCTGCGCGACGATCGGCCGCACCGCATCGACTATCCCTGCGACGTCGCCCGATCCCGTGTCGACGGCAGTGCCGAAGCCGGGCAGGTCGATCGCGATCGACGGTATGCCACCCAACCGCGCGCGCACCGGGTGCCATGTCGCTGCACTCATCCCGAGCGCGTGGACGAAGATCAGGATCGGAACGGGCGTGACCGGTCGCCGGCAGCAAACGGGATGGGACGGTAAACCGCCGCGCCCCGACGGGGTCCTTAGGGCCGCCAGCCGATCATCGTCATCGATCTGACACGCCGTCGTCACCAATTCGTGACGCAACCGTCACCAATATAACCGCAATGATGCGTACCGGACGCGCAGCACCACCGCCGTCGCCGTTTCCGGGAAGAATGAAGATGATCCATCCGTCCGTGTCGCTGCTCGCCCTCACGCTCGCGGCCGCCATGCCCGCCACGGCGTCGGCGCAGCAGGCCGACGCATCCACCAGCGCGCGCGAAGCCGAGGGTGCCGAGCCGTCGACGATCGTCGTCACCGGCGGGCGGACGCGCACCGCGGTCGAGCTGCCGGGCGTCGAGATGCAGAAGATCCTGCCCGGTGTCAGCCCGCTCAAGGCGATCCAGACGTTGCCCGGCGTCCTCTACATCACCGCCGATCCGTGGGGGAACAACGAACAGAACGCGCAGCTCTTCATCCATGGCTTTGCCGCCAACCAGCTCGGCTACACGATGGACGGCATACCGCTGGGCGATCAGAGCTATGGCAACTACAACGGCCTGTCGCCGCAGCGCGCGGTGATTTCGGAGAATGTCGGCCGCGTCGTCGTCGCGACCGGCGCCGGCGATCTCGCCACGCCGTCGAACAGCAATCTAGGCGGCACGGTCGAGACCTATTCGGCCAATCCGTTGGCCACGCCAGGAATTGCGGCGGCGCAGACGGTCGGCAGCTACGACACGTCGCGCACCTTTGTCCGGCTCGACACCGGCACCTTCGGCGGCACGAACAGCGCCTATGTCTCGGGTGTGCGGCAGCGTGCGCGGGCGTGGGATTTCAACGGTATCCAGGGCGGGTGGCAGGCGAATGCCAAGTTCGTGCATGACGACCGGATCGGGAAGCTGACACTGTATTTCGACTATAACGACATGACCCAGCCGAACGAGGACGCGACGGTGTTCTTCAAGCCGTCGGCCGGCGGCACCGCCACGTCGACGCAGCTCTACACTCCCTATACCAAGCCGTTCTTCTACCCCGATTTCAACGGCTATCGCACCGGGTATCTCGGCACGCTCGGCAATTCGCCTGCGGCGCAGGGCGGCAATTACCGCAACTATTATTCGGACGCGCAGCGCACCGACTACCTCGCCTATGGCCGTTACGAGGCGCGGCTGGCGCCCAATGCCACGCTGTCGCACACCGCCTATTACCATCATAATGACGGCGCCGGCGTGGTGGCCGGGCCGCTTGGCCAGTCGATCACGACCGCGCAGGCCTATCTCGACCCCACCTATGCCACGCTGCCGTCCAACTGCCGCTTTTCCGCCAACAACAACGGTGTGCGCCCGTCGAGCTGCACTGCGCTGACCGCGCAGCAGGCCGCCGCCGCTGGTGCCGCCCTGGTCGCGGCGACCGGCGGGTCGGGCCTCATCACCCGCACCACCGAATATCGCATCGATCGCTGGGGCGTCATCTCCGCGCTCGACGTCGATCTGGGCGCGCACAAGATCGAACTGGGCGGCTGGTTCGAACATAACAGCACGACCCAGTGGCGCCGCTGGTATGCGGTCGATGCGAACAATCCGGGCAACAGCACCCCCTATATCCGCCCGCTGGAGGTCGCGCAGCCGCTGTTCACCCAATATCAGGGCGAGGCGAAGATCGAGCAGCTGCAGCTCCACCTGCAGGACAGCTGGCAGGTGTTCGACCGGCTGCTGGTGCAGGCCGGGTTCAAGACGAGCGCGCAATGGGCGTCGGGGCGCTATCCGGTGCAGCCGCGCGTCGGATCGCTGTCGGGCCTGACCAGCACGCTGCCGGAAGGGCGGATCAACACGCTGCGCTGGTTCCTGCCGGCGGTCGGTGCGAAGTTCGACCTCAACGGCAGCGAGGAACTCTATGCCAATGCGCAGAAGAACCTGCGTCAGTATCAGGCCTATCTGGCGGGCGGCGGCGGCCCGTGGTTCACCGGCAGCCAGACCGCGTTCAACGCCTTTGCCCAGAACGGGCGCCCCGAAAGCAGCTGGACCTATGAAGCGGGCCTGCGTTCCAACCGCAATCTGGGCGGCGGGCTGTCGCTCAGCGCGCAGGTCAATTACTATCATGTCGATTTCCGCGATCGATTGCTCGCCATCTCGACCAATCCGGGCGGGATCGCGGGTGGTGCGATCACCGGCGGGACGTCGATCCTGGTCAATGTCGGCAATGTGAAGACCGACGGCATCGACGCCGCCTTCACCCTGCGCGCCGGGCAGCTTTTCTCGCTCTATAACGCCACCTCGTACAACCTGTCGAAGTACCAGAGCGACTATACCTCGACCGCCAGCGGGATCGGCGCCGCGACCGACACCTGCATCGGCGGCTTCCTGGTGACCAATGGCGTCGTGCCGACCTGCGGCAAGCAGTTGCCCGGCATTCCGAAGTGGATGAACAAGACGGTCGCGAACCTGACGCTGGGCCCGATCGATACGCAGGTGATCGGCGATTATGTCGGCGCGCGCTATGCGACGTTCAGCAACGATGCGCGCGTGCCGTCCTATTTCCTCACCTCGCTGCGGGTCGCCGCGCGCGTGCCGGACGCCATCCTGCCGCTGCGCAAGGCGGAACTGGCGCTGAACGTCACCAACCTGACCGATGCGCGGGGCAAGTCCACGCTGTCGGTCGGATCGGCGACCAACAGCTTTTCCGCCTATCCCATCCCGCCGCGCCAGTGGTTCCTGACGTTCTCGGCCGCATATTGAACCGCCCATCCGGCATCCGTCCGAAGCGCTTGGGGTCGATCCGGCCCCCACGCGCTTCGGACAGGGCCGATCCGCCGAGCTGTCGATCGGGCTGTCGCGCGCCGGGGAAAGCCGGTATCGTGGCCATCGAATGAGTGACATGGCGGACGAACCGGGCGGCGGATTGCGCGCGCTGTACCAGCTGCACGCCGCATCGCTGCGCCGGTTCCTGCACGCCCGCACCGGCAGTGCCGATATGGCCAGCGACCTGATGCAGGAATTGTGGCTGCGGATCGATACGGTGGCGAGCGGGCCGGTGGTCGACGGTCGCGCCTATCTGTTCCGCATCGCCCACAATCTGGTGCTCGACCAGCTGCGCGAACGCCGCCGGCGCGAAGGTCGCGAACGGGCATGGGCCGACGAGACGCTGGGCCAGCGCGCCGACGCGCCCGAACCGGTCGAGCCGACGACCGCGCTGGACATCGCGATCCGGCAGGAGGAGGCACGGCGGCTGGCCGGGGCCATCGCCCGCCTGCCGTTCGGGGCGCAGCGCGCGTTCCGGCTGCACAAGCTGGAGGGATTGAGCCATGCCGAGACCGCCGAGCGGCTGGGCATCAGCCGCAAGGGGGTCGAAAAGCACATGGCGACGGCGATGCAGCATCTGCGCCGGCTGCTCGACGAGCGGGAGGTAGGGTGATGGGCGCAGCGCGGCGTCTTTCCCGATATGACAGGCCCGTGCGACGGGGATCGCGGTGGCCTGCGCGTGCAAGGATGGGAACGGCATGAGCGAGACGATCGACGCGGCGGCGGCGCGCTGGTTCGCCGCGCAGGATGCCGACGACATGGACTGGGACGGCTTCACCGCGTGGCTGGAGGCGGACCCGCGCCACGGCGCGGCGTTCGACCGGCTGGCGCTGCTCGACGACGATATCGCGGCACAGGCCCCGGCGATCCGCGCGCTGCTGCCCGCGAACGACATGGCGGCGGACGTCGACGTCGCGCCACCCGCACCCGCCCGGCGGCGCTGGCCGGTGATCGGTGGCACCCTGGCGGTGGCGGCGGCCGCGCTTGCGCTGACGATCGGCCTGCCGAACCGCACGCCCGACGACCGCATGTGGCAGACCGGCGCGACCGCGCAGGCGGTGGATGTGGGCGAGGGGGTTCGCGTGACGATCGCGCCGCACAGCCGCCTGACCGCGCGCGGGGGCACGCAGCAGCTGGCGCTGCAGGGCGCGGCCTATTTCGACGTGGCGCACCGCGAGGACCGGGCATTGGCCATCGCTGCCGGCCCGGTCGAGATTCGCGATATCGGCACGCGGTTCGACGTGTCGACCGACGGGCGCGGCGTGGCGCAGGTGGCGGTGGCCGAGGGGCAGGTGGCGGTTGCGGCCGGTGCGCTCGCCACCCCCCGCACCGTCGTCGCCGGGCAGCGCCTGTCGCTGATCGACGGACGCGTGGCACAGGGGCGCGCCGACCCGGCCGACGTCGGTGGCTGGCGCGGCGGCACGCTCAGCTACAGCGACACGCCACTGGCGCTGGTCGCGGTCGATCTGTCCCGATATGCGGGTGCGGGTATCCGCGTCGCGCCTTCCATAGCCGACCGGCGTTTTTCGGGGGCGTTGACGGTCGGTGACGGATCGAAGCTGGTGGAACAGGTGGCGGCGATCCTCGACCTGCGTGTCGTGCGCGATCCCGCTGGCGTGCGGCTGGAGCCTGCCCGCTGAGGCACAGGCTCCGGCAGTCGCTATCGACCTGCCCGCCGGGCCGATCGCCACATCGCTGACCCTGCTCGCGCGGCAGGCGGGGGTGTCGATCGGATCGGCGACCAGGCCGGTGCCGGGCGTCGCCCCCGCCATCCGCGGGCGGATGCCGGTCGCGCGCGCGCTGGCACGGCTGCTGGCGCATAGCGGGTGGCGGGCCCGGCGGGTCGGCCCGGCGATCTGGCGGATCGAACGCGATGCCACGCCCCCGTCGCCCCCGCGCCGGCCCGCGCGGGTCGCGCCGCCTTTGCCGCCCATACCGGCCGATGACGGGACGGCCGAAATCGTCGTGACCGCCGTCAAGGTGCCGCAGCGGCTGGCCGACGCGCCGGTGTCGGTCGAGATTGCCGGGCGCGAACGGCTGGGGCTGCTGGGGTCGGCACCCGATACCGGCGCGCTGGCGACGACGGTCAACGGGCTGTTCACGACCAATCTGGGCGCGGGGCGCGATCGGCTGTTCGTGCGCGGTGTCGCCGACGGGCCGTTCGACGGTTTCGCCCAGTCGAGCGTGTCGGTGTATCTGGGCGATGTGCGCGCGACCTATGACGCGCCCGATCCCGACCTGCGGCTGGTCGACATGCAACAGGTCGAGGTGCTGAAGGGACCGCAGGGGCCTCTCTACGGCACCGGTGCGCTGGGCGGGGTGTACCGCATGGTGCCCGCCGCGCCCGATGCGACTGCCGCCGCCGGCTGGGTCGATGTGCAGGGCAGCCTGACCACCGGGCTACGCGCGGCGGGTGCGGTGCAGGCGGTGGCGAACGTGCCGCTGGTCGCCGACCGGCTGGCGGTGCGTGCGGTCGCCTATGATATCGGGCAGGCGGGCTGGATCGACCAAGGTGGCCGGCGCGGGGTCAATCACGGGCGCACCACCGGCGGGCGGCTGGCGGTGCGCGGCACGGCAGCCGGATGGTCGCTGGAGGTCGACGGCACGCTGCAATATGCGTTCGTGCGCGACAGCCAATATGTCGAGGGTGGCGAGACGCTACGCCGCGCAGCGCGCCTGTCCGAACCGCAGGATACCGATTTCGCGGCGATCGGCGCGACCGCGACCGGCCCGGTCGGCGCGGCGACGCTCACGCTGACGGCCGGCGCCACGTGGCAGCAATTGCAGGCGACCTATGACGCATCGGCCAAGGCGGCGGTGCTGGGTGCTATGGGGCCGGTCCAATATGGCGATGCGCGGCGCTATGGCGTCCGGTCGACCGAGGCGCGGTTGGCGGGGACGGCGGCGGGGCTGGACTGGGTGGTCGGGGTCTCGCTGCTCGATGCCGGGACCCGGGCCACGGGAACGCTGATCCCCGGCGATCCGGCCGCCGCGACGATACCGATCCTGCGGTTCGAACGGCAGGTCGACGAACAGGCGCTCTTTGGCGAGGTGACCGGCCATGTGTCGGCCACGCTGTCGGGCACGCTCGGCCTGCGGGTCTTTCGCTCGGCGATCGACGACCGGCGGCGCGACGACGACCGGCAGGCGGGCGAGGGGAGCTATGCCGACCGGATCATGCGCGCCAGCCCCAGCGCGTCGCTGTCGTGGAAGCCGACGCCGACGACGCTGGTCTATGCCCGCTATGCCTCCGCGCTGCGTCCCGGCGGTGTGCAGGCGCCCGACGGGCAGGTCGCGGTGGCACCGTACCGCGCCGATACGCTGCGCGAGGCCGATCTGGGCCTGCGCTGGCGCGGGCACGGCGGCTGGACGCTGGACGGGGTGCTGTTCGCCTCACGCTGGTCGGACGTGCAGGCGGACATGCTGGCGGCGGACGGGCTGGTGTCGACCCGCAACATCGGCGAGGCGCGCAATATCGGGGCGGATGTCAGCATCGGGTGGACGCCGTGGCGCGGTATCGTACTGACCGCCGGGGTACTGGCGCAGCATGCGCGGATCGTCGCCGGGACCGGTGGCATCGACCCGGTCGACCGCCGCCTGCCGGTCGTCCCCGACCTTGCCGGCCATGCCGAGCTGACGGTGACGCGGGAGCGGGCGGGATGGCACTGGTCGGGCGTGCTGCGCGCGCGCTTCGTCGGCGATGCGCGGCTGAACCCCGATCCGCTGGTCGTCCGCGAGACCGAGGGCAATCTGCTGCTGGGCGCTGCGTTCGGCGCACGGCGGGGGAACTGGGCATGGCGGTGGGACCTCGACAATCTGACCGACAGTCGCGCCGACAGCTTCGCCTTCGGCAATCCTTTCACCGCCGCCGCCAGCGATCAGCGCACGCCGCTCCGGCCGCGAACCCTCTCGCTGTCGCTCAGGCGAAATTTTTGACGGGGGGCAGGTAGGGTAGCGCCGCCCGCCTGGCGTCTTGGGTGCATTCGGGAGGACCGGAATGTACCAAAGCGCGTTACGCTCGTTGATCGAGCGCCGATATTTCGAATGCCATGGCGCGGCCCCGTCGGCCGATTATCCCCGCTACCTGACCATGGGGGCACCCGACGTGCCACTTGCCGCGATCGGGATGCGGTCGGCGGCGGATGGGCCGCTGTTCCTCGAACGCTATCTGGCCGAACCGGTCGAGACCCTGCTGACCCGCGCGTTCGGGCGGCCGGTGCCGCGGTGCCGGGTGGTGGAGCTGGGCGATCATGCCTCTTCGCGGGCGGCGGCGACGATCGGGCTGTGGCGCGAAGCGGCGGCGGCGCTCGACGGGCAGCTGGACGTCGCGGTCGCGGTGCTGACCGCGACGCTGCGGGCGATGTTCGCGCGGCTGTCGCTGCCGATCGTGACGATCGCACCGGCCCATGCCGCAGCGCTCGGCGCGGCGGCGGATAGCTGGGGGCGCTATTACGATGCCGACCCGATGGTCTGCGCCGGGGAGATCGCCGCCTGTCGCCGGGTGCTGTTCGGGGAGACGGGCGCATGACGCCGCTGCTGCGGGCGATCGACGCCCATGCCGCCGCGATGCCCGATGCGATCGCGATCGATGGTGACACCCGCTACAGCTGGGCCGATCTGGCGCAGTTGATCCCGGTACTGGCCGCGACGCTCGCCTCGCGCTTTCCCGGCGGGCGTCCGGTCGCAACGCGGGTCGACCATGGTGCCGACGCCTGCCTGCTCGACCTGGCGCTGATCGAGGCGGGTTGCGTTTCGCTGCCGCTGCCGCCGTTCTTCACGACCGCGCAGGAGGACCATGCGCTGGAGAGCGCGGGCGCGCAGGCGTTGTTGAGCGGGCCGGTGACGCTGCGGGGTAGCGAACTGTTGGTCGCGACCCGCGCCCTGACCGGCCCGGCGGTCGCGTTGCCCGAGGGGACGGCGCGGATCACCTTCACCTCCGGTTCGACCGGCGCGCCCAAGGGCGTCTGCCTGTCGCGCGAGCATCTGTGCGGCGTCGCGGGGGCAGTGGTCGAGCATCTCGGCACGCATCACGCCGGCCGCCACCTGCCGGTCCTGCCGCCCGGTATCCTGCTGGAGAATGTCGCCGGCTTCTATGCGACGATCCTTGCCGGGGGGACCTATGTCGCGCAGCCACAGGCGGCGATCGGCATGGGCGATCCGTTCCGCCCGGACGGGGCTGCGCTGGTGCGCGCCATCGTCGGGCGGGGGATAACCTCGCTGATCCTCGTGCCCGAACTGCTCGGCCTGCTGGTCAAGACACTGTTCGCAACCGGGGAACGGCTGCCCGCGCTGACACTGGTCGCGGTCGGCGGTGCGCGGGTGCCCGATGCACTGCTCGCCGCCGCGACCGCCATCGGCCTGCCGGTGCGGCAGGGATACGGCCTGACCGAATGCGGATCGGTCGTCTCGCTGGACGACGGCACGGCACCCGGCAGCGTCGGGCGCAGCATCGGGTCGAACACTATCCGCCTCGCCGACGATGGCGAGGTCCTGATCGACGGGCCGCTGTTCCTCGGCACGGTCGGCGCACCGCGGACGGCCGGGCCGCTGGCGACCGGGGATATCGGCCGGATCGACGATGCCGGGCGGCTGTGGATCGAAGGGCGCAAGTCCGCGCTGATCGTCACCAGCCATGGCCGCAACATCGCGCCGGAATGGGTCGAGGGCGTGTTGCTGATGCAGCCCGCGATCCGGCAGGTGCTGGTCCGGGGGGAGGGGCGTGCCGAACTCGATGCGCTGATCGTACCGGCCAGCCCCGATGCGGATGTCGCCGCCGCCGTTGCCGCCGCCAACGGCACGCTGCCCGCCTATGCCCGGATCGGCGCCTTCCGCGTCGTGCCGCCCTTCACCCCGGCCAGCGGCCTGCTGACCGGCAATGGCCGGCTGCGCCGCGCCGCGATCCATGCCGCCTATCCCGATAAGGAGCCTTTGATGACCCAGCCCTTCTTCCACCGCCTGGTCGCCGAAACCCGCGAGGCGCAGGCACGGTTTGCGATGACGCCGCAATTGCAGGCGGGCCTGACCGGCCGGATCAGCCGCGCCGATTACATCGCCTATCTGACGCAGGCCTATCATCACGTCAGCCACACCGTGCTGCTGATGCAGGAAGCGCGTGCGCGCCTGATCGACCGGCCGATGCTGGTCGAGGCGCTGGACGAGTATATCGAGGAGGAAACCGGCCACGAACACTGGATCCTCGACGATATCGCCGCCGCCGGTGGCGACCGCGCGGCGGCGGCGGCGAGCGAACCGGCTCCGGCCACCCGCGCCATGGTCGAGCATGCCTATCGCACCATCCGCGAGGGTAATCCGGCGGCGTTCTTCGGCATGGTGTTGGTGCTGGAGGGGACCAGCATCGCGCTGGCGACGCACGGTGCGAGTGCCGTGCAGTCGACGCTGGGCCTGCCGGACAATGCGTTCCGCTATCTGACGTCGCACGGCGCGCTCGACCAGGATCACATGGTCTTTTTCGAAAAGCTGATGAACCGCATCGACGACCCGGCCGATCAGGCGGCGATCATCGCGATGGCGCGCGACATGTTCGGCCTGTTCGGGGGGGTGTTCGCCGGGATCGAGCTGGAGGACACACGTGCAGCGGCTTGAGGGTGCACGGGTCGCGCTGACCGGGGCGGCCGGGGGGCTGGGCGGACTGCTCGCCGACCGGTTCCGCGCGAAGGGCGCGCAGGTGCTGGGCATCGACCGCGCCGTATCGCCCGCGTGCGATGAGAGTGCGACGGTCGACCTGTCGGACATGGCCGCGCTGGATAGCTTTGCAGCGGCGCTGGCCGGGCGACGGATCGACATCCTCGTCAACGCCGCCGGGCTGCAATATTTCGGGGCGATCGACGAGCAGGGCGTGAGCCGGATCGCCACCGGCTTCGCGGTCAACCTCGTCGCGCCCGCCATCCTCTCCGCCGCGCTGGTGCCGCAGATGCGGGCGCGGGGCGCAGGCGGCATCGTCAATATCGGGTCGATGATGGGGGCGGTGCCCTATCCGTTCTTCACCGCCTATTCGAGTGCGAAGGCGGGGCTGAAGGCGTTCAGCCAGGCGCTGCGGCGCGAGGTCGCGGGTAGCGGCATCACCGTCACCCATGTCGCGCCGCGCGCGGTCAACACCCCGCTCAACACGCCGCAAATCCGCGCGTTCATGGACGCCACGCGGATGCGCGCCGACCGCCCCGAAGCCATCGCCGACCGCATCGTTGCCGCGATTGAACGCGGCGCGGGCGATGTTTCGATCGGCGGGATGGAGCGGGGCTTCTCGCACCTGAACGCGCTTGCCCCGCGCCTGATCGACCATGGATTGCGCGGCCAGATCGCCGCCGCCCGCGCCCTGCTGTCCCCCGTTACCGAAGGAGTTTCCCGATGATCCGTCCTCTGCTCGCCGCCGTCGCCGCCTTCGTCGTCGCGGTTCCCGCCCTTGCCAGCACCGATCCGGTGATGGATGCCGCCGTGAAGCGGATCAACGACCAATGGGCGCATATCCGCTACGAAGTGCCCAACCGTGACGACCAGTATCGCCAGCTCGCCGCGCTGGAGACCCGCGCCGCGCAGGTCGTCGCGCGCTATCCCGGCCATGCCGAACCGTTATTGTGGGAAGGGATCGTGGTCAGCGAGGAGGCGGCACGCGCCAGCGTGTTCAAGCAACTGGGCCTCGCGACCCGCGCGCGCGATATATTGGGCAAGGCCTATGCGATCGATCCGAACGTCGCCGATGGCGGCGCGGCGATGAGTCTTGGCGTGCTCTATTACCGCGTGCCCGGCTTCCCCATCGGTTTCGGCAATACCAAGCGCGCCCGGACGTTTTTCCAGCAGGCGCTGGTGCAGGACCCCAAGGGGATGGACAACAACTTCTTCTATGGCGACTTCCTCAATTCGACGGGGGAAAAGGCCAGGGCAAAGGATTTCCTGCACCGCGCGCTGAACGCGCCGGTCGACCGGAGCCGCCCGGTATGGGACGCGGGCCGTCGCGCCGAAATTCGCGACCTGCTGGCCAAGATCGATCACGGTGGCTGATCCGACCGGGCTGGCGCGGCAACTGGCCGCGCCCAGCGGCCTGACCGGGCGGCTGGTCGGCGGGCTGATGGATATCGCCAACCGCAAGCCGCTTCGCCACAGCATCGCCGCCTTGGCGCCGCGTGTGGGCGAACATGTCCTCGACCTTGGCGCAGGCACCGGGGCGGGGACCGCACAGTTGTTGCGCGTGGGCGCGCGGGTGACCGCGATCGATCATGCGCCGCTGATGGTCGCGACGATCCGGCGTCGCTTCCGCCCCGACATCGACGCCGGGCAGGTGTTCGCGCATCAGGGCGATTTCGCCGCCCTGCCGATCATCGGCGGCAGCGTCGATGCGGTGCTGGCGGTCAACACGCTGTATTTCTGGCATCGGCCCAAAGAGATTATCGGCGAGCTGCGCCGGGTGCTGCGCCCCGGCGGCCGCTTCGTCGCCTATGTCACCGATGCGGCGACGATGACCCGCTGGGGCATGGACCGGGCCGCAACGCACCGGCTGTACGATGCGGCGGCGCTGCTCGCGCTCGCCACCGCCATCGCGCCCGACGGGCCGCCCCCGCGGCTGGAACCGATAACGACGCTGGGCGCGGGCGGGTTCGTCCTGTCGGTTACCCTGGCGAAAACAGCGACCGCTTCGCCGTAAGCAACCGAAGCCACGGCACCGCCAAGCGGCCAGCCATCATATCGCCGTTCCGAACACATGGCCGATCGCGCCGGTCACGCCCATCGCGATCGCACCCCAGAAGGTGACGCGGACAACGGCCGGCAGCACGCGCGCGCCGCCTGCCTTTGCGCCCAGCACGCCCAGCACGGCGAGCAGCACGAACGCCGCCACCACACCGCGACACTGACGATATCGCGCGGGACGATCGCCGCGATCAGCACGGGCACGACGGCGCCGACCGTGAACGCCGCCGCCGAGGACAGCGCCGCCTGCACCGGGCGTGCCGCCAGATCGTCGCTGAGGCCGAGTTCGTCGCGGGCATGGGCGCCGAGCGCGTCATGCGCCATCATCTGTTCCGCGACCTGCCGGGCCACCTCCGGCGTCACGCCGCGCGATATGTAGATCGCCGCCAGTTCCGCCGTTTCCTGTTCGGGTGCGCGGGCCAGTTCGTTCCGCTCGCGCGCCAGGTCGGCGCGTTCGGTGTCCGATTGCGAGCTGACCGACACATATTCGCCGGCCGCCATCGACAGCGCCCCGCCGACCAGCGCCGCCGTTCCGGCCAGCAGCACGCTGCCATGCGTCGCGCCGCTCGCCGACGCGACGCCGACCAGCAGGCTGGAGACCGAGATGATGCCGTCGTTCGCGCCAAGGACGGCGGCGCGCAGCCACCCGGTGCGGTGGACGAGGTGGTGTTCGGTGAACACCGGGTCCGCGGGAGGTGCGGTATCGTGACCGCCGGTTGCCTGATTGACCGTCATGGACGTTCCCCCGATTCTCTCTGCCACGCGATCCGGGCCGATACGGCATTTGGCCATGATCGGCACGGTTCGTCTGCAAAGATTCCGGTGCCCGCCGGGATTTGCGATTTGCGGGAAGGAAGGTCATGTCCTGAAGCGAATATCGCGACCGGTACACCGCCGATCGTTATTTCAAAGGATTTCCGTGAAACACGATCAGGCCACGCCGTCCGCATCCATCGATCGGGTTGCGACGCGCCTGTTTCGCCTGTCGCTCGGCGTGTTCTTCATCGGCGGGTTCGTCGCGTCGTCGATCAGCCTGCTGGTGCCGCGCCTCCGGCTGACGCTGGGGCTCGATTACCTGATGGCGACCAGCGTGCAGCTGGCGTCTTTCTCAAGTTATCTGCTGTTCGCGGTACCGGTGGCCGCGATCGTTGCCGCGAGCGGGTTCATGCGCGCGCATGCCATCGGCCTGTCGATCATGGCGCTGGGTTGCGTCGGGCTGGCCGCCGGGCTGACGATGCAGCAATATCCGATCCTTCTCGTTGCATTGCTCGCAGTGTCGACCGGCGCGACCTTCCTCCAGATTGCGAGCAATACCGCCGCGACGATCGTCGGCGATCCGCGGCGTGCGGCCATTCGCCTGAATGTTCTGCAAGGTTTTAATTCGGTCGGGACGGTCGCCGGGCCGGCGCTGGGCGCGACGACGATCCTGTCGGCGAAGGTCGCGACCGATCCGACCGGCCCGGTCCTGCCGTTCGCCCTGGCGGCGATCGTGCTGGCCCTGCTGGCCGCTGCCTTCTTTCGCCGCCGGGACCTGCTTTCCGGACTGCCCGCCGGCAGCCTGCACATCACGCGGTCGGCATGGATCGCGACGCTCGGCGATCGGCGGCTGTTGGCGGGGGCGGGGGCGATCTTTCTGTATGTCGGCGCGGAGGTGACGATCGGGGCGCTGCTGACGGATTTCCTGATGACGCGCCATGCGCTGGCATGGCCTGCCGAAGCGGCCGCCGGGCTGGTCGCGCTATATTGGGCCGGGGCGATGGCGGGGCGTTTCGCCGGTGCCGCCGTCATGCGGACGGTTGCGCCGGCACGGGTGCTGGGTATCGCCGCGGCGCTGGCCACGTTGCTGGTCGTCGCCTCGGTCATGACCAGCGGTGTCGTGGCGGCGGGGGCGTTGCTGGCGGTCGGGGTCGTCAATTCGATCATGTACCCGACCATCTATGTCCTCGCGCTGCCGGTTCGGCCGGAACAGACCGCGCCGGGGGCGATGACCCTGTGCATCGCCGTGATCGGCGGGGCGATCGTCCCAATGCTGACCGGCGCGCTGGCCGATCGGATCGGGCTGGTCGACGCGCTGCTGCTGCCCGCTGCCTGCTATCTGCCCATCCTCGCCTTTGCGCGACGCTATCCGATGCCCCGCGCCCCCGCATAATTGGCGATTGCACGGCGGAAACTTTGTGTTACACAATTGGAAGCGCTTCCAATCACTGTCTCGGTGATCCTATGGCGGCGGTTAACCGGCCACAGACCGGGTTGATGGGGGAGGATTGTCATGGATTGCCTACGCATGCGCCGCGCGACGACGCTGATCTCGCTGCTGCTGGGTTCGACCGCGCTGGTGCCCGGCGCGATGGCGCAGGAAGCGGCTGCCCCGGTGCCGGGCACGGCCGGGCCGGTGGAGCCGTCGGCAGACGATCCCGCCGCCCCCGTCGACGATGCCATCGTGGTCACCGGCATCCGTCGCGGCGTGGCCGACGCGATCAGCCTGAAGCGCAACAACACCTCGATCGTCGAGGCGGTGTCGGCCGAGGATATCGGCAAGCTGCCCGACGTATCGATCGCCGAATCGATCGCCCGTCTGCCGGGCCTTGCCGCCCAGCGGGTCGCCGGCCGGGCGCAGGTCATCTCGATCCGCGGCCTTGCGCCCGACTTCACGACCACGTTGCTCAACGGGCGTCAGCAGGCGAGTTCGGGCGACAATCGCGCGGTCGAATTCGACCAATATCCTTCCGAACTGCTCTCCAGCGTCGTCGTCTACAAGACGCCCGATGCGCAGATTGCGGGCATGGGCCTGTCGGGCACGGCCGACCTGCGCACGGTCCGGCCGCTCATGTTCGGCAAGCAGGCGTTCGCGGTCAATATCCGGGGCGAGAAGACCGAAGGGCGCAAGCTCAACGACGATGTGCGCAATGTCGGCTACCGCGTCAGCGCCAGCTATATCGACCAGTTCGCGAACGGCACGATCGGCGTGGCGCTGGGCTATGCCCGGATCGATTCCCCGTCGGGCAACCGCCATTACAAGGCCTATGGCTACGAAGCGTTCGGCGATCAGACCGACGCGAACGGTGCGCCGATCAACATCGTCCGCCCCGACAGCGCCGACGGCGCGCTGCTGGTCAACGGGCAGGAGGTGTTCGTCACCTCGCGCAGCAACGTGCGCGATGCGTTCATCGGCATCCTCGAATGGCAGCCGAGCGACAGCGTGCATTCGACGCTCGACGTCTATTATTCCAAATTCCGCCAGAACGAGGTGACGCGCGGCGCGCAGTGGTTTTCCAACCCGTTCGCCGACGGGCTGACCTATACCGGCGTCACGACCGCGGATCTGGGCGGTACGAAAATCGCGACCGGCGGGACGCAGGTCGGCGCGGTGCCGATCATCCGCAACGACAATAACCGCCGCAACGACCAGCTGTTCTCCGCCGGGCTGAACAACGAATTCCGCCTCGACGACCGGACGCAGTTCGTCGCCGACCTGTCCTATTCGCAGAACAAGCGGAACGAACAGATCCTCGAAACCTATGCCGGCTATGGCCGCGGCACCGGCGGGGTCACCCCGGCCACGCCGAACGTCGGCCGCACGCCCGACAATATCGGCTTCACCACGCCCGAGGACGGCTTTGCCAGCTATGATCCGGGGCTAAACTATGCCGATGCGAACCGGGTGACGCTGGGCGACCGCGCGCCATGGGGCGGGTGGGGCCATGACGGCGCGATCCGCTTCCCGAGGGTCGACGAGAAGGTCTACGCCCTCGACCTGCGGTTGAGCCACGAGGTCGAGGGGTTCTTCAGCGGCTTCGACATCGGCGTTAACTGGACCCATCGCAGCAAGTCGAAGGCGGTCGATGACAACGACCTGTTCCTGAAGAACGGGCGGCAGCAGGTGCTGGTCGATGCCGGGTTGCTGCAAAAGCCGACCGACCTGGGCTTTGCCGGGTTCGGGCAGGTATTGGCCTTCAACCCGACCGACCTGCTCGCGCGCTATTACGACATCACCCCGATCCGCGACGCCAATTTCTACGACAAGAACTGGTCGATCCTCGAGGACGTCATCACCTGGCACGTCAAGGCGAATATCGACTGGGGCCGGCTGAAGGGCAATGTCGGGGTACAGGTCGTCAACCAGGACCAGTCCTCGACCGGCGTGGTCATCAACGGCCTCGAACCCGGACAGCCGATCGTGCCGCAGCGCATCCGCGACGGGGCGAGCTATACCGACGTGTTGCCCAGCCTGAACCTGATCTACGATCTGGGCGGCGGGCATCGCCTCCGTTTCGCGGCGTCCAAGACGATGGCGCGGCCGCGGATGGACGACATGCGTGCGAACGTCGCGCCGGGGTTCAACTCGCTGGTATGTTCGGGCCAGCCCTGCGCGCCCGGCACCACGGTAAATCCATGGTCGGCATCGGGCGGCAATGCGAAGCTGAAACCATGGCGCGCCGACGCGCTCGACCTGGCCTATGAATGGTACATCAACCCGACGACGTATCTGTCGGTTGCCGGCTTCTACAAGGACATCAAGACCTATATCTACCAGCAGTCGGGCACGTTCGATTTCAGCGGGATTCCGTTGCCGACGACCGCCAACGCCATCCCGGCGGGCGTCGTCATCAGCAACATCGGGCAGATCACGCTGCCGGCCAATGGCAAGGGCGGATCGGTCAAGGGGCTGGAATTCAGCGGCGCGTTCAACTTCGGCACGCTGACGTCCGTCCTCGACGGGCTGGGGGTGCAGGGCAGCCTGTCGCTGACCGAATCCAACCTCAACCCGACCAGCAACCCCGATCCGACGCAGGCGGTGCGCATTCCGGGGCTGTCGGGCACGGTCTACAACCTCACCGGCTATTACGAGCGCGACGGGTTCCAGGCGCGGATCAGCCAGCGTTATCGGTCGGGGTTCAAGGGCGAGGTCGTGCAGCTGTTCGCCACGCGCGGCTTTACCGAGATCCTGGCCGACAAGCAGGTCGATGCGCAGGTCGGCTATACGGTCCAGGGCGGCGCACTGGAAGGATTGGGCGTGTTGTTCCAGGTGAACAACCTGACCAACTCGCCCTACCGCACCCGCCTCGGCCTCGACGGCGGCGGGACCAAGACGTCGGACGGCGGGTCGCTGCTCGAAACCTACGAAACCTATGGGCGGCAGTTCCTTCTGGGGTTCAACTACCGCTTCTGACTTCCCCCCAGCCTCGCGGCGGGCAATGCCCGCCGCGACTTTTTTCGGGGCGACGGGGCATGGCCGATGCCATCGCGATCGAGGAACGATAGAACCACCGCATGACCCCGCTCAAACGCATCCTGATCGCCGGTGGCGGATCGGCCGGGTGGATGACCGCCGCAATGTTCGCGCGGCTGTTCAAGGGTCGCTATGCCATCACCCTGATCGAATCCGACGCGATCGGCACGGTGGGGGTGGGCGAGGCGACGATCCCCGCGATCAAGAAATTCAATGACCTGCTGGGGCTGGACGAGGACGATTTCCTCCGCCGGACACAGGGCAGCTTCAAGCTGGGCATCCGCTTCGACGACTGGTCGCGGATCGGCAGCAGCTATGTCCACGGCTTCGGCGTCATCGGCCGCGATCTCGAATGGCTGCGCTGCCACCAATATTGGACGAAGCTGCATCGTGCCGGGGCAGGCGGGCCGCTCGACGATTATTCGATCAACACCGTCGCAGCGACCGCCAACCGCTTCCTGCGCCCGCGCGCCGACATGCCCGACAGTCCGATCGGGCAGATCGCCTATGCCTTTCACTTCGACGCCGGCCTCTATGCTGCCTACCTCGCCGATTACGCCCGCGCGCGCGGCGTCGAACGGCGCGAGGGGGAGATCGTCGCGGTCGGGCAGCATCCCGATACCGGCTTCCTCTCCTCGGTCACGCTGGCCGATGGCGCGGTGATCCAGGCCGATTTGTTCATCGACTGCTCGGGCTTTCGCGGGCTGCTGATCGAACAGGCGCTATCCACGGGATATGAATCGTGGAGCCACTGGCTGCCATGCGACCGGGCGGTGGCGGTCGCGTCGGAACGATCGGCGGATTTCCCGCCCTATACCTGCTCGACCGCGCGGCCCGCCGGATGGCAATGGCGTATCCCGCTGCAACATCGCACCGGCAACGGCCATGTCTATGCCAGCCGCCACATGGACGATGCCACTGCAGAGGCGCTGCTGCTCGACCATCTGGAGGAGCCGGCGGTCGGCACCCCCCGGCGGCTGTCGTTCGTGCCGGGCAAACGGCGCAAGGGCTGGGTGCGCAACTGCGTCGCGATCGGCCTGTCGGCGGGGTTCCTCGAACCGCTGGAATCGACAGGGTTGCACCTGATCCAGTCGGCGATCCTGCGGCTGGTCCGGTTGATGCCCGATGCCGGTTTCGACCCCGCGACCATCGCCGAATATAACCGCCAGACCGATTTCGAGATGGAGCGCATCCGCGACTTCATCATCCTGCATTACAAGGCGACGACCCGTGACGACACGCCGTTCTGGCGCCACGTCCGCACCATGGACGTGCCCGAAACGCTGGCACGCAAGATGGCGCTGTTCGCCGCCAACGGCCGCATCTTTCGCGAGGACAACGAACTGTTCGCCGAGGAGAGCTGGATTCAGGTCCTGATGGGGCAGGGGATCGTGCCCGCCGCGCCCGACCCGCTGGTCGACGTGACCCCGGCGGCGGAGATCGAGCGCTATCTGGCCGATGTGCGCGGGGTCATCGCCAAATGCGTCGCGCGGATGCCGGCGCACGACGCCTTCGTTGCGCATCATTGCGCCGCGCCATCGCTGACCGGCACCCCATGACCCCGCCCGACCGGATCGGCGCGTCGCTTGCGCGTCGTGCGCGGCGCTGCCACACGGCTGGGGCGCGATAATCCGGGGAGCGGGGCGGGAAGTGACGGCACGCAAGCCAACGATCGATGACGTCGCCCGCCTGTCGGGGGTCGCCCGCGCCACCGTGTCGCGGGTGCTGAACGACGGCCCCAATGTCAGCGCGCGGTCGCGTACCCGCGTGCTGGAGGCGGTGGCGACACTTGGCTACCAGGTCAATCTGCAGGCGCGCTATCTGGCGGGGGGCGGCAACCGGTCGGTGCTGCTGATCCTGGCATCGGATACCGAGAGCGAGCCGAATTCCTATTACCAGTCGGCGCTGGAGATCGGCGCGCTGCGCGTCTGCATGCAGACGGGCATGGAACTGGTGACCCATAGCCTGCAACAGACCCGCGACGACGTCGAGGCGCGCCTGATCGAACTCGTCGAGGACAGCCGCTGTTCGGGCGTCATCCTGACCCCGCCCTTTTCCGACCGGATGACCTTGATCGCGGGGCTGCGCCGCATCGGCGCGTTCGTGGTACGCATTTCGCCCGCCACCGCCGAGGATGGCGGCATGCCGGGGATCGGCATGGACGACGAAGCGGCCGGCTTCGCGATGGCCCGCCACCTGATTGCGCTCGGGCATCGGCGCTTCGGCTTCATCCAGGGGCGGGCCGAGCATCTGTCGGCGGAGCAACGCTATCGCGGGGCATTGCGCGCGCTGGACGAAGCGGGACTGGCACCGTCTGCCATGCGGGCCGAACGGGGCAATTTCACGTTCAAATCGGGCGTCGACCTGTTGCCGAAGATGGTCGCGCTTGCCGATCGGCCGACGGCGATCATCTGCGCCAACGACGATACCGCCGTCGGCGCGCTGTTCGCCGCGCACCGCGCCGGCATCGACGTGCCCGGCGACCTGTCGATCGCCAGTTTCGACGATACCCCGGTGTCGGCACTGGTATGGCCCCCACTGACCACGGTGCACCAGCCGATCCAGGAGATGAGCGCGCGGGCGGTGCAGATCATCGCCGAGGCGCTGTCGGGCGCCGCGCCGGTCGCGGCAGGGGCCGAACGGCTGCCCTTTTCCATCGTGGAGCGCGGATCGGTCGCGGCACCCGCCAGCGTTTGACTTTTCCCGGCGGCGCGTCGATGAGTGCGATTGGAAGCGCTTCCAATTGCGCCGATAGGAGAGGTTATGACGTCGATCCACCGTGCGACGCAGTGGGGCGTCGCGACCACGCTGCCCCTGCTGCTGCTCGCAACCGCTGCGGATGCCCGGCAGACGCAGACGCAGACGGCAGTGCCCGCCGACGCCGCCGAGGGCCGCGCCGATACGCTGGTTCGTCGGATGACGCGCGACGAGCAGCTGCGCTACGTGTTCGGTTACTTCCCGCCGATGAGCAAGGATCGCCCGGCCGACATGATCCCGTCGGCCGGCTATGTGCCGGGCGTGCCGCGCCTGAATATCCCGACACTCAGGGAAAGCGATGCCTCGCTCGGCGTCGCGAACCAGATCGAACAGCGTAAAGGCGACGTCGCGACCGCGCTGCCCGCCAGCCTCGCGCTCGCTGCCAGCTTCGACCCCGACCTCGCCTTTCGGTCCGGCGCGATGATCGGCGCGGAGGCGCGGGCCAAGACGTTCAACGTGCTGCTGGCCGGCGGCGTCAATTTAACCCGCGATCCGTGGGGCGGGCGCACCTTCGAATATCTGGGGGAGGACCCGCTGCTCGCCGGGATCATGGCCGGGGAATCGATCCGCGGCGTCCAGTCGAACCATATCGTCTCGACGGTCAAGCACCTGGCGCTGAACCCGCAGGAGACGCTGCGCACCACGATGGACGCCCGCATTGGCGAGGCCGATCTGCGCGAAAGCGACCTGCTCGCCTTCCAGATCGCGCTCGAGCGCGGGCGGCCGGGGTCGGTGATGTGTTCGTACAACAAGCTCGACGGCGACTGGGCGTGCGAGAACGACTTCCTGCTGAACCAGGTGCTGAAGCGTGACTGGGGCTATCGCGGCTGGGTGATGAGCGACTGGGGCGCGGTGCATTCGACCGTCAAGGCCGCCAATGCCGGGCTCGACCAGCAATCGGGCCGCGAACTCGACAAGGCGATGTATTTCGGCAAGCCGCTGGCCGATGCGGTCGCCGCCGGTACGGTTTCGCCCGCGCGCCTTGCCGACATGAACCGCCGCATATTGTGGGGCGTGGTGTCGACCGGGCTGATCGACCATCCGGTGTCGACCACCGCGCAGACGATCGATTACGCCGCAAACGCCCGCGTCGCGCAGGAGGCGGCGGAAAAGGGCGCGGTACTGCTGAAGAACGATCGCGGCGTCCTGCCGCTGGCCCGCACCGCCAGACGCATCGTGGTGATCGGGGCACACGCCGATGTTGGCGTGCTATCGGGTGGCGGATCGTCGCAGGTGCGATCGGTCGGCGGCGCGCCGGTCGAAATCCCGCTGACCGAAGGAGCGGCATCGTCCTTTGCGCGAATTACGTGGCACGCCTCCTCGCCGCTCGCCGCGATCCGGGCGATGGCGCCCGGTGCGACCGTTACCTATCTCGACGGCCTCGACCCCGCTGCCGCGGCCGCCGCCGCGCGCAAGGCCGACCTCGCCATCGTCTTCGCATGGCAGTGGCGAACCGAGGCGCAAGACGTCGAAAGCCTCGCGCTGCCGGGCCTTCAGGACACGCTGATCGATGCGGTCGCGGGTGCCAATCGCAACACCGCCGTCGTGCTGGAAACCGGCGGGCCGGTGCTGATGCCGTGGCTGAACAAGGTGCCGGCGGTGTTGCAGGCATGGTATCCGGGACAGCGTGGGGGGCAGGCGATCGCCAACCTGCTGTTCGGTGCGGTCAATCCGTCGGGCAAGCTGCCGATGACCTTCCCCGCCAGCATCGAACAGGCGCCGCGCCCGGTGATCGCCGGCCTGGCCGAGATGAAGGCCGCCGATTCCGCACGCACATCCGGCGGCACGTACGGCATGGTTGATCGCGAACTGTCACCGGTCGTCCCGTATGAAGAGGGCGCGGCGGTCGGCTATCGCGGCTATCTGAAGCAGGGCAAGCGGCCGCTCTTCCCGTTCGGTCATGGCCTGTCCTACACCAGCTTCCGCTATGACGGGTTGCAGGTCGAGGGCGGGGCGGAGCTGCGCATCAGCTTCACCGTCACCAACACCGGCCGCGTCGCCGGGGCCGACGTGCCGCAAATCTACGCCACTGCCGGCCGCCGTGCGGGGCCGACCACCCGGCTGATCGGCTTCGAACGGGTGGCGCTGGCACCGGGGGAGCGTCGCCGCGTCAGCGTCGCGGTCGATCCGCGCCTGATCGCCGATTACGACGTGACCGGGCGGCGCTGGCATGTCGCCGCCGGGCGCTATCCGGTCACGGTCGGGCATTTCGCCGGCGATGCCGCATTGTCGGGCACCGCGACCCTGACCGAACGGAGCGTGAAGCCATGATCCGCCGCCCGCTCTTCGCCATCGCCGCGTTGCTGGCCATCGGCGCAGCACCCGCGCCGCCCGCCGGCATCCGCGCGTGGCAGACCAATGCCGATGGCAGCCAGCGCTTGGAGCCGGTCGCGCTGTCCGCCGGGCAGGCGGGAGAGGGGGCGACGATCGTCATCGATCCCATGCGCCGCTACCAGACGATGGTCGGCTTCGGCGCGTCGATCACGGACGCCTCGGCGATCCTGATCCAGCAACTGCCCGTACCACAGCGACAGGCGCTGCTGCGCGACCTGTTCGGCAGCGGCCCCGACGCCCTCCGCCTGGGGTTCACCCGGTTGACCATGGGGGCATCGGACTTTTCGCCGACGCACTACAGTTTCGACGACATGCCCGCCGGACAGCGCGACCCGGCGCTGGCCCGCTTCTCGATCGCGCCCAACCGCACGACCGTGCTGCCGACCGTGAAGGCGGCGCTGGCGATCAACCCGCGGCTGGTCGTGATGGCCAGCCCGTGGAGCCCGCCGGGCTGGATGAAGACCGGCGATTCGATGATTGGCGGCACGCTGCGCGACGATGCTTATCCCGTCTATGCCCGGTATTTCGTCCGCTATCTGCAGGCCTATGCCGCAGCGGGCGTGAAGATGGCCTATGTCACCATTCAGAACGAACCCGATTTCTCGCCCCGCGACTATCCGGGCATGAAATGGGCGGCGGTCGATCGGGCCCGCTTCGTTGGGCGCGACCTGGGGCCGGCGCTGGTGCAGGCGAGGCTTGCGACCCGCGTGCTCGAATGGGACCATAATTGGGATCAGCCGCAGCAGCCCGAAACCGTGCTGCGCGATCCCGTTGCCCGCCGCTATGTCGCCGGTGTTGCCTGGCACTGCTATGGCGGCGAGGTGTCGGCCCAGTCGCGCGTGCACGCCGCCTTTCCGCAGACCGACACCTTCTTCACCGAATGTTCGGGCGGGAACTGGCGACCGGGATGGAAGACCGGGTTCGGCGACGCGGTACAGAACCTGATGATCGGATCGACCCGGAACTGGGCGCGGGGCGTGCTGCTCTGGAACCTGGCGCTCGATCCGAAGGGCGGCCCGAACAAGGGCGGCTGTCGCGATTGTCGCGGCGTCGTCACCATCGACCCGGCCCGCCGCACCGTGCAGCGCGAGCTGGAATATTATGCGCTCGGCCATCTCAGCCGCTTCGTCGATCCGGGTGCCGTGCGGATCGACAGCGGCGAACCGGCCGACCTTCCCAACGTCGCGTTCCGCAATCCCGACGGCAGCGTCGTCCTGCTGGCCTATAACCGGGCGGCCACCCCGAAAGCGTTCAGCGCGCGCAG
The DNA here is from genome assembly GCF_001421585.1 of Sphingomonas sp. Leaf23. Classification (NCBI taxonomy): domain Bacteria; kingdom Pseudomonadati; phylum Pseudomonadota; class Alphaproteobacteria; order Sphingomonadales; family Sphingomonadaceae; genus Sphingomonas; species Sphingomonas sp. Leaf23. The sequence continues at coordinate 270,523 of NZ_LMKR01000003.1, forward strand.
CGGCTCCCGTACGGCGCACCACCTGCTGCCGCCCGGTGCCGCCGTCACCCTCCGCTGGGACGCAATCGGCCGCTGACATGGCGCTGCCATGGCGCTGCGCATCGGGGAGGGTGTCCCCGATGCGCAGCGTTCGTGCAGGCAGGATCAGAAGCTGAACTTGGCGCCCGCGCTGAAGCTGCGGCCGACCAGCCCGGCATAATGCCAGCTGCTGAGATAGTTCGGATTGCTGGTATAGGCACCCGACGCCAGCGGGGCGCGGGCGTTGGTCACGTTCTGGACGTTCACGAAGAAGCGGAACTGGTCGTTCACATCCACTGCGGCGTTCAGGTCGGCATAGATGAACGGCCGGATGTAGCATTGCGCGGTCAGCGCCTTGCTGCACGACAGGTCGATCACCCCGTTGACCGGCGTGATGTTGTCCGCCGCGACCTGCTTGATCCGGCCGACATAATAGGTCGTCGCGGTCACGGCAAGGTTGCCGACTTCGATCGAGTTCTGCCAGTTGCCGCGCGTGCGCGGCGTGCCGCCACCCGACGACAGCTGGTACGGCCCAAGCGTACCGGCATATTTCTGCACGACGCCATCCGGGGTCACCAGGTCGAGATTGATGACCTGCGTAACGTCGAGCCGGCTGATGAGGCGCAGCTGGTCGTTCACGGGGACGTTCAGGTTCGCCTGCATGTCGACGCCCGAGCTGACCTGATAGTTCGCGTTGACATAGGGCACGTCGAACACGAGCAGACGGGGCAGGGCGTTGGGATTGTCGGGATCGGGCGCGTCGATGACGTTGCAGCGATAGCCTTCGCCGACCGCGGCAAGCGCGGCGCATCCGGCGGCCGAATTGGCCTGCCCGTAATAGGCGGCGATCGCATCGGCGCGGCGCGGGCCGGTGACGATCAGGTTCGACTTCTTGATGTTGTAATAATCGACGGTCAGGTTGAACCAGCGCACCGGCTTGAAGACCGCACCGGCCGAGAAGCTGCGCGAGACTTCGGGCAGGATGTCGGCATTGCCGGTCGCACCGCTGCCGATGTTATAGGTGTTGGTATAGGCGGCGTTACCCGGATGCGCCGCGACGAAGCTGTTTGGCGGCGTGAACGACGAGAAGCCCGAATAGCTGCTGGCCGGATTGTTTTCGGCAAAGGTCGGTGCGCGGAACCCCTTCGAATAGGTGGCACGCAGCGAGAACTGGTCGATCGGCATGAACTTCATGCCGACCTTCGGCGAGAAGCGGCTGTAGCCCTGCGAATAATTATCGTAGCGGCCGGAGACGTTCAGGTCGAATTCGCGCACGAACGGTGCGTCGATTTCGAAGAAGCCGGCGGTCACCGTCTGCGCGCCGCGCGCCGACGACGTGTTCAGCCCGTAATAGCTGAGGTCGCGGTTCTGGTTGCGGTTCATCAGCGTTTCGCGACGGACCTGGAACCCGGCCCCGACGTTCAGGTCACCGCCGCCGAGCGGCAGCAGCGCCTTCAGCACCGACCCGCCGATCGTCGCGACCGTCGAATAGGACGGGGTGGTCCGATCGGGCGAGATCTGCGCGCGCACCGCCGCACTGTTCTGCTCCGGATTGACGAAATTGTAGGCACCGGTGTTGATCGCGCCCAGCAGCCCCTGAATATTCAGGAAGCCACGCTGCGTGACGGCGAAGTTGTCGCGGGCATAGACGCCGTTCAGGCGGAACTTGAACCCGCTGCCCAGGTCGCCCGAAATGCCCGCCGTGGTGCGAAATACGTCGACATAGCGGTGGCTGTTCGCCGGAATGTCGCCGAATGAGTAATAGATGCGCGCCGCACCCTGGCCCGGATTGGCGGCAAAGGCCGCGGCATAGGGGTTGTTCGGGTTCAGTCGCCGATCCGCCGCCGTCGCGCAGTTGGTGCCGGCCGCACAGATATAGACCGGCAGCACGATGCCGGGGCTGCTGGATGCCAGCGCCGCCGACCCGCCAAAGGGCTGGGTCTGGCGGATGCCGGTCGGGGCGCCCTTGATGTCGACTTCGGAATGCGAATAGCTGCCGCTGGCGAACATCTCGAGGTTGTCGCTCAGCCGGATGCTCAGGCGACCGGTGGTCGAATAGCGCTGCTGCTGCGGCTGGATGATCGAATATTCACCGGGGATGTTGTGCGCGCATGCCGTCCCGCGTGCGGTCGTCGTATTCACCGTGTAGGTGCCGAACGGGCACGAACCGGGATTGAGCAGCTGATACTGGGTCGTCAGCGGCGAACCGATCTTGCCCGACAGCGGGTTGTTCAGGTCGCTCTGGCTGACGCGGACGACGACGGCCTGCGGGTTCTGCGCGGTCAGCGATTCGTCGTTCAGGTTGCGGTCGCTCAGGCCGCTCGGCCGCAGGTCCAGCGTGTTGAACGGGTAACCGCGCGAATTGTTGGTGATGTAGGCGTCGTAGGTATATTCACCGTTCAGGTAGAAATTGAACCCCTGTTCCTTGTAGTCGCCATAGCCCGCGGTCAGCGTGGCGCGGTAGCGCGAGCCATCGGCCTTTTCGGTGGTGCCGCCCTGCACCGATCCTTCGACGCCCTGGAAATTCTTCTTGCTGATCAGATTCACGACGCCGCCGATCGCGTCCGCGCCATAGGTCGACGAGGCGCCGTCCTTCAGCACTTCGATCCGGTCGACGATGCTGAACGGGATCGAGTTCAGGTCGACATAGGCGTTATGGCCATCGTCGTTCAGCGGGAAGTTCGCCGAGCGCAGCCCGTCGATCAGCACGACGGTCGACGATACGCCCAGGCCGCGCAGCGACACCGCGGCACCACCGGCCGAAAAGCCGTTGCGGAAACCGGTCGAGATCGACCCGGCGCTGTCGGCCGAGACCGAGCGGATCGCGTCCTGCGCGGTGGTGATGTTCGCGCGTTCGAGCGTTTCGGCGCTGAGCACGGTTACCGGCGAGATCGAGCTGGCGTTCGAATCGCGGAACAGCGTGCCGGTGACGATGATGGTGGCGGGCAGACCGGCATCGGGGGCCGGTGCTGCCGGCACCTGCGCGACGGGTGCCGCCGTCGTATCCTCGACCACCGGTTCGGCAGTGGCTGCCGCCGGTGCTGGTACTGCATCCTGGGCCAGCGCCGGAAACGCGGTCGCGGCCAGCAACGCCGCCGTCGAGATGCCGAGGCGCAGCGCGCCACGAGCCGAATGAATCACAACCACCTAGAATTTTCCCCCAAAATTACACGGCGACATGCATCGCCCATCCCCCGTGCGCCGTGCAGGACGGAGCGAGGCCGCTGTATGGCGGGGGGCGTTACCGGGGTGTTAAGGACGCGGTTGGAACGGCGGGAAATATATCCGTCGCAGCGGCGGGGTCGCCCTACGTGCCTTTCGTCCTCCGTGCTCGCGCTCGCAGGCGGGCCTGACGCGGCTTCGTCGCTGGACGCAATCGATGGGTGCGAAGGCTGTCGTTGCATCGGCAGGAGGGTGCCTCAGCAGGAGGCGCTAACCGCGGCAGCTGCTATGCGGCGCAGTATGTTCGCATGGGAGGCGAATCGGGTGGTTCCGACCCGAAAGAGTGATTGCCAGCCATCTGCGGCCCGGCTCTCATCAGCGCTAGTGGCTGATGTCTCTGGTCGGGGCGACAGGATTCGAACCTGCGACCCCCACACCCCCAGTGTGATGCGCTACCAGGCTGCGCTACGCCCCGATCAGAGAGGGCGTGCCTTTAGGCCCGGTTTCGTCGGCATGCAAGCCCGAAGCGTCGACAAGGGCAAATGTTGCGTGGGACCTGCGCAGATGATAGCTGCCCGCAGTTGACAGGATGCCGTGTTCGCGGCGTCCGCTTTTTCGGACATTCAGGCCAGCAATGCTCGTACCTTCCGCTTTCGCCCAGACCGCTGCCGCCCCTGCGGCTTCGGGTGGTTTCCTCGGCACGCTCATCGGCATCGCGCCGCTGCTGCTGATCTTCGTCGCCTTCTACTTCCTGCTGATCCGTCCGCAGTCGAAGCGGATGAAGACGCTGCAGGCGTCGATCGCCGCCGTGAAGCGTGGCGATCAGGTCGTCACCGCCGGCGGCATCATCGGCCGGGTCATCAAGGTCGAGGACACGTTCGTCGAGGTGGAGATCGCCGCCAACACCCGCGTCCGCGTGGTGAAGGCGACCATCGCCGAAGTCACGCCGCCCGCCGGCGCCAAGCCCGCGAACGACTGATGCTCGACTTTCCCCGCTGGAAACGGATCGCCATCTGGGCATCCGTGATCCTGTTGTCGCTGTTCGCGGTGCCGAGCCTGTTGCCCGAGGCGATGCGTGCGAAGCTGCCGAACTGGTATGCGTCGCAGACGATCAACCTCGGCCTCGACCTTGCCGGCGGCAGCTACATCCTGCTCGAAGCGCAGACGCAGGACGTCGCGGCGACGCGGGTCGAAGCGATGCGCGAGATGATCGCGACCGAGATGCGCCGCAATCCGCGCGTTGCGGTCGGCGATATCTCGACCCGCGGCGGGCAGATCAGCTTCATGGTCCGCGATGCCGCACAGGTCGACGCCGCGCGCGAAAAGCTGCTGAGCCTCACCGGCGGCGGGGCGGGGATGACCGGCCAGCGCGAATGGGACATCGAGGTGCGCGATACCACGCGCTTCGTCCTGACCCCGACGCAGGCCGGCCTGAAGCTCGCAGTCGAAAATGCGATGAAGGACGCGACCGAGGTCGTGCGTCGCCGCATCGACGAACTGGGCACGCGCGAACCGACCATCATCCAGCAGGGCAGCAACCGCATCGTCGTGCAGGTACCAGGCCTGTCCGATCCGAAGGCGCTGAAGGAACTGCTCGGCAAGACCGCGCGGCTGGAATTCAAGCTCGTCGACCTGACCGCCGATCCCGCCGCCGTTGCGCGCGGGCAGGCCCCGGCCGGCAGCCAGATCCTGCCCTATCCGGCGCAGGGCGGCGGCATCGCGGTCAAGCGCACCACGATCATCTCGGGCGACCAGCTCGCCGATGCGCGCCAGACCTATGACCAGAACAGCCAGCCCAACGTCACGATCAACTTCAATGCCGAGGGCGGTCGCCGCTTCGCGAAGGTGACGCAGGAAAACACCGGCAAGCCGTTTGCGATCATCGTCGACAATTCGGTCATCTCCGCGCCGAACATCAACGAACCGATCCTGGGTGGCAGCGCCACGATCAGCGGCGGCTTCACCGTCGATTCGGCCAACCAGCTCTCGATCGCGCTGCGTTCGGGCAAGCTGCCGGTCGACCTGACCGTCGTGCAGGAAAGCACCGTCAGCCCCGAACTGGGGGCCGATTCGATCAAGGCGGGTGTCACCGCCGCGATCATCGCGACCATCGCCGTCATCGCCTTCATGGTCATGACCTATGGCCGGTTCGGTATCTATTCGACCATCGCGGTCGTGCTGAACATCCTGATGATCCTGGCGGTCATGGCGTTCCTGAAGGCCACGCTGACGCTGCCCGGTATCGCCGGCTTCGTGCTGACCATCGGCACCGCGGTCGACGCCAACGTGCTCATCAACGAACGCATCCGCGAAGAGCGCAGGCGGGGGCGCAGCGTGCTGCAATCGCTGGAGCTGGGCTACAAGGAAGCGAGCCGCACGATCTTCGAAGCGAACGTGACCCACGCCATTGCGGGGCTCATCATGCTGATCCTCGGCTCCGGCCCGATCCGCGGCTTCGCGGTCGTGCTGCTGCTCGGCATCGCCAGCTCGGTGTTCACCGCCGTTACCTTCACGCGGATGCTGGTTGCCGGATGGATGCGCCGCCATCGTCCGACCGACATCACCATTTAAGGCCCCGGCGTCATGCGTCTCATCAAGCTGGTTCCCGACAATACCAACATCCGCTTCGTCGCGGTGCGCAAGCTCGCGTTCACCGTAACGCTGATCCTCAGCATCCTGGCGGTCGGGCTGGTGTTCGTGCGGGGCCTCAATTTCGGCGTCGACTTCATGGGCGGCGTCGCGATCGAGGAAAAATTTGCCTCGCCGCCCGCGATCGACAAGGTGCGCGCCACGATCGAACGGCTGGGGGTGGGCGAACCCGCGATCCAGCAGTTCGGCGATCCGACCCTCGTGTCGATCCGCCTGCCGGTGCCCGAAGGTGATTCGGGTGCGACCGACCGGCTGGTCGAACGGGTGAAGTCGGCGCTGTCGACCGAATTTCCCGGTGCGACCTTCAGCAACTATTCCACCGTGTCGGGCAAGGTGTCCGACGAACTGGTGACTAACGGCGTGCTGGCGGTGTTGCTGGCGATCGTCGGCATCGCGGTGTTTTCGTGGTTCCGCTACGAGTGGCAGTTCGGCATTTCGACCGCCGTCGCGATCATCCACGACGTGCTGATGACGCTCGGCTTCTTCGCGCTGACGCAGATGCCGTTCGACCTGACCATCGTCGCCGCCGTGCTGACCATCATCGGCTATTCGATCAACGACAAGATGGTGATCGACGACCGTATCCGCGAAAACATGCGCAAGTTCCGCAAGATGGAGATGCGCGAGCTGATCGATCTGTCGGTCAACGAAACGCTGCCGCGTACGGTGATGACCTCGCTGACCATCCTGCTCGCGCTCACCGCGCTGATCGTGTTCGGCGGCCATGTGCTGCGTGGCTTCACCGCCGCGATGATCCTGGGCGTGATCGTCGGCACCTATTCGTCGATCTACGTCTCGTCGTCGCTGCTCATCACGCTCGGGCTGAAGCCCGGTGCGCCGGTGGGTGAGGGCACGGTCAAGGACCCGGCGCCGGGCAAGGCGTCGCGGTGAAGATCGACCGGGTCCGCAAGGGCGACGGCCCGGTCGTCTCCGGCCTGACGACGGCCGGGTTCCGCGTCGATGACGGCATCTATCCCGCGCTGCTGATGACCCCGCAGCGCGCGGATTTGTGGGAGCCGCCGGCGTTCGACGCGCTCGATGCCGATGTGCTGGCGTCGGTGCTGGCGATGCAACCCGAATTCCTGTTGCTCGGCACCGGCGCGACGCTGCGCCAGCCGCCGCGCGCGCTGGTCCGTCAGCTCGACGCGCTGGGGCTGGGGATCGAGGCGATGGACAGCCGCGCGGCGGCCCGCGCCTGGGGCGTGCTGCGCGACGAAGGGCGACAGATCGCGGCGGCGTTCTACCCGCTCTGACGGGGGGTAAGCCCCATGCCGCTATCGTTCTCCGGATCGGTCGAGAGCGATCCTCAGGGCAAGTTCGGCGTGACGGGAGCGGCGAGCGACCGCCCTGCGACCAACCCTGCCAGATGCTCGCGCAACTCCGCCGCATTGCGCTCCCAACTGAACGCATCGACCACCGCCCGCGTCGCTTGTCCGTCGACCGGCTGCGACAGGACCGCCGCGATCCCCTGCGCGAAGGCGCTTGATTCGCGTGCCACGATCCGGCCCGCCGCCGGCACTGCCACCACTTCGCGCGCGGCCCCGGCATCGGGGATCACGATCGGCGTCCCGCTCGCCAGCGCCTCGACCCAGGCATTGGCCAGCCCTTCCGATGACGATGCCAGCGCCATGACGTCGGCCGCCGCCAGCAGATCGGGCAGGTCGCGATGCGGCATCGGCCCGGTCAGCTTCACCCGGTCGCCAATGCCGAGTTCCGCGATCCGCGCCGCCAGAGCCGCTTGATCCGGCCCGCCGCCGACGATCCACAGCGCGACACCGGGCAACGCCGCCACCGCATCCAGCACGATCCGGTGGCCCTTGCGCGGGATCAACGCCCCCAGCGACACGACCAGCGGCCCGGTGACCCCCAGCCGCTGCCGGGCGGTCGCGCGATCGATCGTGCCGAATCGGGTGCGGTCGATGCCGGTGCGATGCACGCGAACCGGGCGGTCGATCCCGGCGGCGGCGATATCGTCGGCCATCGACTGCGACACCGCCAGCAGCCCGTCGGCGGCCTGGCCTGCGCCACGAACCTGCGCGGCGGTGGCGGGGGCGTGGCCCCAATGGTGAATGTCGGCCCCGCGCGCCTTGATCGACACCGGCACGCCGAAATGCCTGCCCAACGCGACCGCCGCCGGGCCATCGGGAAAGAAGAATTCCGCATCGATCACGTCGAACGCAAAACTCTCGCGCAGCCGGGTCAGCATCGGCAGCAACCGCCGCACCAGCGCCGCGACATGGAATCGTCCCTGCGTCGCAGGAAGGTTCAGGAAGCGCGGACGCTCGACGCGCAAGCCCTTCCACACCTCGCGCTGCGGCAGGGCCGACAGGGCGCGATAGGCGGGGTGCAGCGACAGCGGAAAGGGGGGCAACCCGATCGGTGCGACCACCCGCACTTCGACCTCTTCCAGTGCGGCCAGCCCCAGCGTCTGGCGTTCGACGAACACCCCGAAATTGGGCCGCACGGCATCGGGGAACAGGGTGGCGAGGGTCAGGACACGCAGCATTGTCGGCCGGTGTAGCGCGAAAAGGGTGAAGGCTTCGCGAAAACGCCGAGCCGACGCCCGATAGAGAAGCGGTACGATCAGATATGCGTCACCCCGGATCAAGTCCGGGGTGACGGGGAGGGGCGGGCAAGCCTGCCGCCCCAGACCGAAGCATTACGCCGTCAGCGTGTGCTCCAGCGTGATGTCCGCATTCAGCAGCTTCGAAATCGGGCAACCGGCCTTGGCACCGGCCGCGATTTCCTCGAACTTCGCCTGGTCGATGCCGGGGACGTTGGCGTTGAGCGTCAGCGCCGACTTCGTGACCTTGAACCCGTCGCCATCCTTGTCCAGCGTCACCTTGGCGGTGGTCTCCAGCGTGCCGTCGCTAAAGCCGGCGCCAGCCAGCGCAAAGCTCAACGCCATGGTGAAGCAGCTGGCATGGGCGGCGGCGATCAGCTCTTCGGGATTGGTGCCCTTGCCGTCCTCGAACCGGGTGTTGAAGCCATATTGCTGGTCGGACAGCACGCCCGACTGAGTCGATACGTGGCCTTTGCCGTCCTTGCCGAGACCTTCATACCGGGCGGATGCACTGCGGATCATGGCGAAACCTTTGCGAATGAAAAAGGGGCGGGCCCGTCGTCGGACCCGCCCCTCAGAATTCGTCAGACCGGTTAAGGTTCAACGGCAACGGCCACGGCTGCCGCTCTTCTCGATCTCACGACCGGCCAGCGCGCCTGCACCGGCACCCAGCAGCGTGCCGAGCGTGCGGTCGCCACGCGAATCGATTGTGCGACCGACCAGCGCGCCGGCAACGCCGCCTACCACCAGACCGGTGGTGCCGTTTTCCTTGCGGCAGTAGCGACGGCCGTCACGACCGCGCCATTCACGATACCGGTGGCGGCGCTGTGCTTCGGCGTCGGTCTTGCCGACCGAAATGCCGTGCTTCGAGAAGGTCGGGCCGACCGGGGCCAGCAGCGAGGCGGCGGCGAGTGCCATCATCAAATTGCGCATGGGGTTTTTCCTTTCGTCCGTAATCCTGATGTGGCCCCTTAACGCATCCTCGCGCTGACGGTTTCATGAACGAAACGAAAGGCTCTCGTTCAGGTTTGGGGACAGGTCAGCCTAGCGGCACCCGGACAATCGGTTCATACCATGCGCCGTCCTGCCCCAGATGGCTTTCATACAGGATCAGGTGGTCGAACCGCATCGCCGGTGACGTCAGGCCGGCATACGCGGCAAAGAAGCCGTCGACTGGCCCCGACGCGCGGTTCAGCCGGGCGAGCGTGACATGCGGCAGGAAGGCGCGGCCCTCCGGTGGCAGCCCGGCGCGGACCAGCGCATGGTCGACCTTGCGATGCAGCGCGGCGATTGCATCGTGCGGCGCGATCCCGGCCCACAGTGCCAGGCCGCGCGCGCCGGTATCGAACCGCCCGACACCCGACAGTGCCAGCGTGGGGGCAGGGGCATGGATCGCCTGCAACGCAACGGCGATATCCTCGGCGACGGGGCGCTCGACCTCTCCGATATAGCGCAGGGTGAGGTGCAGTTGCGCCTCGTCCTGCCACCGCGCGCCCTCCACGCCGTCCATGATGTCCAGCAGGATTCGGCGCAGGGCGGCCGGCGGGCGAAGGGCTACGAACAGGCGGTGCACGCGTGAATCCTCCCGGCGGCGTAACAAAGTGTTGCTACCCGCGTTTGTCTTGAAATCGCCCGTTGCCCGGACGATATTTCCATCATCCGGCATGTGTGCCGGGAAGAGGAGTTTACAATGGCGAACTGGTCCGATCCCCGGACGACGGCCGCACCGATCACCCGCAACCGCACCGCCGACATGGCGCGCGACGCGGGGCTGCGGTCCTACATGCTCTCGGTGTACAACTACATGGCTTCGGGCGTGCTGTTGACCGGCATCGTCGCGCTGTTGTTCTCGTGGGGTGGCGACACGTCGCCAGCCGCACAGGTCTTCTACCAGCCCGGCGCGCTGAAGTACCTTATCATGTTCTCGCCGCTGATCTTCGTGATGGTCATGAGCTTCGGCATCAACCGCCTGTCGACCGGCGCGGCGCAGGGGCTGTTCTGGGCGTTTGCGGCGGTGATGGGTCTGTCGATGTCGACGATCTTCCTGCGCTACACCGGCCCGTCGATCGCGCTGACCTTCTTCTCGACCGCGACCGCGTTTCTGGCGCTCAGCCTGTATGGGTACACGACCAAGCGTGACCTGACCGGGTTCGGCACCTTCCTCATCATGGGGCTGGTCGGCCTGATCGTCGCGTCGCTGCTGAACCTGTTCTTTCAGTCGGGCGTGTTCAGCCTGGTCATCAGCGCGGTCGGCGTGCTGCTGTTCGCCGGTCTGACGGCCTATGATACGCAGCGGATCAAGGCGATGTATTTCCAGGTCGCCGGCACCGATTTCGCGGGCAAGGCCGTGATCCTCGGCGCCCTGTCGCTCTATCTCGACTTCGTGAACATGTTCCAGTTCCTGCTGTCGTTCATGGGCAACCGCGACTGATCCCACGCTTCGCGACGTCGTTATGGAAGGCCCGGCAGGCAACTGCCGGGCCTTTTCGCATGGGCGGAACGCCCGGCGTCCTCGCTTGTTGGGGCGGGGAAGGAGTGAGGGATATGACCAACGAAACCAACGGTATCGACGACAAGGCCATGGCGTCGCTCTCGGTCGCGCCGGATGGGCGGGAGAGCGAGGCAAACCCGGCGCGTGGCGATGCCGGTACCGGCGGCACGGATCGCGACGAATCGGACAGCGATGCGAAGCTCGACCAGGGCCTCGACGAATCGATGGACGCCTCCGACACGCCCAGCGCGCTCCAGCCGGGCAGCGACGGCCCGGCACCATCGTCGGGCTATGACGCCGAGCAGGAAGCGAAGCTGGCCGGACACAACGACCGCGACTGATCGCCAGCACATGGTACGGTTCGGGCGGCGCGTCGGGGTTTCCCGGCGCGCCGCGCTTGGTAAGAAGGCAGCTATGACGACCAACCGGCTGTTCCGCCCGATCCTGCGCATCGCTGCCTTGCTGTCGCTCTTGCTCGCCGCGATCGTGCCGGCACAGGCGGCGGTGACGATCACCTTCTGGTCGCAGGAATTTGGGCAGAATTTTCCGCATGCCTTCTTCACCTTTGCGGGTACGCCCGATGCCGGTGGTCCGGCGGTGAACGAAAGCTACGGCTTCACCGCAAAGGCGATTACGCCCGCCCTGCTGATGGGGTCGGTCGGTGGCATGATCGATCGGCCGAAGCCATCCTATATCGCCAAGAGCAACGCCCATTTCTCGGTCGTGCTGAGCGATGCGCAATATGCGTCGGTGCGTTCGCTGATCGACGAATGGGGCGAAAAGGGCGATTCGCACTATAATCTCAACCGCCGCAACTGCGTGCATTTCGTGGCGGAGGCGGCGCGGCGGTCGGGCCTGACCGTGGTCGAGGACAAGAAGCTGATGAAGAAGCCGCGCTCCTTCATCCAATCGATCGAGCAGGCCAATGCCGGGCGGGTGACGGTCGTCGAACTGCCGGCCAAGGCGTATTTCGCGACGCAGCCGCCGTCCGCCGCCAACGACAACACGCCCTTGCGCGACGCGGCGACCACGCCGCACTGACCGGCGCGTTGCCCCTTTCCGTGCGCGGCCGATTGCGGCAGTCCTGCGAGGGGACAAAAGCGGAGAAAGCGAATGCGGCGTTGGACGATCGGGCTGCTGGCGATGCTGGCCGGATGCGGGCAGGCGGATGAGGCACCCGCGCCGGCCAATCTGAGCGAGGACGTGCCGGTCCTGCCGTCGCCGACGCCGACCCCTGAAGCGCTGGTGACGATCCCGACCCGCTTCGTCGGCAGCTGGGACGTCAGCGGTGCCGCCTGCACTGCCAACCCGGCGGCAGCGAGCCGCGTCGTCATCGCCGCGAATGCGGTGCGGATGGGCGACACCGACCTGCCGACCCGCGCGATCACCGCCGCCGATGCCGGCGCGGTCGATGTCGACGTGATCGGCGATCGCAGCGGAATTACCGAACAGCGGCGTTATCGCCTCGCGCTCGGCAGCGGCGGTAGCCTCGAACTGATCGGTGTCGACGGGCTGACCCGACTCGTGCGCTGCGATGCGCCGGCGGGGGCGGAGGCCGCCGCGCGCAACGCGGTCGCGCTCAACCTTGCGCCCGACGGGTTGCAGACGGTGGCCGGCGCGAGCAGCCGGTCGCTGCCCTTCGGCACCCCGGCGGAGGTCGTGCTGCGCGTGGTCGAGGCCGCGACCCAGGCATTGCCGCAACGCTCGCGCAACGCCGATTGCGGCGAAGGGCCGCTCGACGTCGCCACCTATCCGCGCATCGCCGTCTATTTCCAGGAGGGGCGCTTCGTCGGCTGGTCGGCGCGCGGCCGCGGGCTGACCACGATGGGCGGCGTCGGGATCGGATCGAAGCGCGCCGATGTCGACGCGGTGATCGTGGCCCCGGTCGAGGAAACCAGCCTCGGCCGTGAATTCGGCAGCAGCGGCCTGTCGGGACTGTACGATGCCAAGGACACTGTCAGCGCGCTGTGGGCGGGCAGCACCTGCATCGCCCGGTGATCGACACCGCGACGCCTGCCGATGCGGCGGCGATCATCGCCCTGTGGCATGCGGTTCGATTGACCCGGCCGTGGAACGACCCGGCCGCCGATTTCGCCCGCGCGGTGGACGGCGCGACCTCGACCATCCTCGTCGCGCGACGGGATGGCGTGCCGATCGGCAGCGTCATGGTCGGCTATGACGGGCATCGCGGTTGGCTCTACTACCTCGCTGTGCGACCCGATGCGCAGGGGCAGGGGATCGGCACCGCGCTGTTCGATTCGGCGGAACAGTGGCTGCGCGCACGATCGGTGCCGAAGCTGCAGCTGATGGTCCGCGCCGATAACCATGCCGCCATGGCATTCTACCGCCGCATCGGATTGGAGGAGCAGGGGGTAACGGTCTTTGGCCGTTTCATCGATATTGCGACGTAGATGCAACCGATAGACTAATGATAGTCACTTGCAAAAGCGATAGCGAAGCCGTAGCGGACGCGAAACATCACAGGGATCGTTTCGCATGTCCTCCATCGCCGTCCTCCTTGCCGCCACCGCGCTGACCCCGGCCCCGATCGCTGCGGATGATCCGCAACAGCGTGGCGAGGAGATCGTGGTCACCGGCCAGCGTACCGAAGGCAGCGACGATTATGCGGTGAAGGCGCAGAGCACCGCGACCCGCCTGCCGCTGTCGCTGCGCGAGACGCCGCAATCGGTCAGCGTCGTGACCCGCGCACAGATCGAGGATTTCCAGCTCAACGACATCAACGCGCTGCTGGCGACGGTGCCGGGCGTCAACGTGCAGGCGCAGGAAACCGACCGCTTCTATTATTCCGCCCGCGGTTTCGACATTCAGACGTTCCAGATCGATGGCGTCGGCCTGCCGTTTCCGTTCCAGATCCAGAACGGATCGGTCGATACCGCGATGTACGACCGGATCGAGGTGGTGCGCGGTGCGCCGGGGCTGCTCTCGTCGACCGGCAACCCGTCGGCGGTCATCAACTTCATCCGCAAGCGCCCGACGCGCGACCTCGCCGCCTCCGCCAGCGTTCAATATGGCTCGTACGACAATCTGCGCCTCGACGGCGATGTCAGCGTCCCGCTGACCAAGGGTGGCGGCATCCGCGCCCGCGCGGTCGGCTCCTATCTCGACGGCGACAGCTATCTCGACCGCTACGGCCTGACCCGCTGGACCGGCTATGGCATCGTCGAGGCGGACCTTGGCCCCGATACGGTGGTCAGCGCCGGCTATGGCTATCAGAACCACAAGAGCCGCGCGGCGATGTGGGGTGCGATCCCGCTTTACTATTCCGACGGCACCCGCATCGACCTTGCCCGCTCGACCAACACCGCGCCCGACTGGTCCAGCTTCGATGTGACCGACCGCCAGATGTTCGGCGACGTGACGCACCGGTTCGGCGACTGGACGGCCAAGCTGTCGGTGCAGCGCCGCGCGATCGACGAGGATGACCGGCTATTCTATGTCTTCGGCCCGAACGGCGCGCCCGACCGCGCCACCGGCCTCGGCATCGCCAGCTATCCCGGCGCGTTCCGGTCGTTCGCGCGCAACCTGACGATCGATGCGAATATTACCGGCACCGTGTCGCTGTTCGGCCGCAGCCATGACGTGATGTTCGGCGCGAACCGTTCGGCGCAGCGCTACACCCAGGATTCGGCTTATGACAACGCGCTGATCGGCGTGTCGCTGCCGCTGGCGACCGCGTTCGACGGCACGTTCCCCGAACCGAACTTCCCCGCCTTCAGCCGCAGCCTCGACACGCATAGCCGGCGCGAGACGGTGTACGGCCTGCTGCGCCTGAACCCCGCCGACCCGCTGAAGGTGATGATCGGCGCCAACGCCACCCGCGCGTTCAGCGAAGGCGTGTCCTACGGCGCGCCGACCAATTACGACCGTGCGCGCTTCCTGCCGTTCGTCGGCGCGACCTACGAACTGACCGGCAACATCAGCGCCTATGCAAGCTTCGCGACGATCTTCAATCCGCAGGACCAGCTGGAACGGGTGGGCGGCACGCTGCGCCTGATCGACCCGATCGAAGGCGACAATCTGGAGGCGGGCCTGAAGGGCGAATGGCTCGGCGGCCGGCTGAACGCCAGCGTCGCACTGTTCCAGGCGCGGCAGAAGAATACGGCGGAGGCGGCCGGCTTCGATCCGGACATTCGCCAGACCCTTTATCGCGGCGTCGATGCCACTTCGCGCGGGATCGAGCTGGAGGTCAGCGGGCAGCTGGCGCCGGGTGTGCAGGCGACCGGTGGCTTCACCGCGATGCGTATCCGCGGCGAACAGGATCAGGCGGTGCGCACCTTCGTGCCGCGCAACACCGGCCGGTTGAACATCGTCTGGGCGCCGGTCGCGCTGCCTGCACTGAAGCTCGGTATGTCGGGCCAATATCAGAGCCGCATGTACCTCGAACCGCTGGGCGTCGTGTCGTCGACCACCGGACAGCAGGTGCGGATCACGCAAGGCGGCTATGCGACGCTCGACCTGATGGCGCGCTATGACCTGACCCCGCGCGTGTCGCTCAGCGCCAATGTCCGCAACGTCGCCAATGCGAAGGCGCTGAGCGCGCTGAACTTTGACCAGGGCTATTACAACGCCCCGCGCACGGTGCTGGGCACGGTGCGGGTCAGCTACTGACGCGAAAAGGGGGCGGTGGTGCCGCCCCCTTTAGGTACCCTCCGCTCGGTTCGAAGCTGCTCGAACCGAGCGGGTTGGAACGTGGGTAGATTACCCCACGAACGCCCGCTCGATCACATAATCGCCGGGCTTCGCGTTCGACCCTTCCTCGAACCCGATCCCTTCGAGATATTCCGAAAAGTCGCGGATCATCTCGGTCGACCCGCACAGCATGATGCGGTCGGTCGCCGGGTCGAACGCCTGCGCCCCGCCGATCCGCGCCGAAAACAGCGTGCCGTTGTCGACCAGCGCGTCGATGCGGCCGGTGGTGTGGAATTCCTCGCGCGTCACGGTCGGCACATAGGTGAACTGCGCCGCCGCCTGATCCTCGACCAGCGGATCGCCCGACAAATGCGATTCCAGCGTGGTGCGGAACGCGAGGTCGGATACGCGGCGCACCGAATGCACGACCACGATCGACGAATACATCTCGTACACGTCCGGATCGCGGATCAGCGACAGGAACGGCGCAAGGCCGGTACCGGTCGACAGCATGAACAGCCGCTCACCGGGCTTCAGCGCGTCGGTGACCAGCGTGCCGGTCGGCTTCTTGCCGAGGAAGATTTCGTCACCGGGCACGATCTGCTGCAGCTTCGAGGTCAGCGGGCCATCGGCCACCTTGATCGACAGGAACTCCAGCTCCTCGGCATAGGCCGGGCTGGCGATCGAATAGGCGCGCAGCAGCGGCTTGCCGTTGTCGCCGGGCAGGCCGATCATCACGAACTCGCCCGAGCGGAAGCGGAAGCTCGGCGGACGGGTGATGGTGAAGCTGAAGAGATGCTCGTTCCAGTGGCGCACCGAACGCACGCGCTCGACGCTCAGCGCGTTGGTGGGTTCGAGGCCGTGGACGACGGCGGTGCGGTCGGTCATCGATAATCCTTACGTCCTGACGTTGGTCCCCGGCGGCAGCCCGACCTGTCCGAGCATTGCCGCCGTCCGGGCCAGCGCGCAAAAAGTGGGGGCGATCGCCTCTTCGGCGACCAGCAGCGAAAGCGTGGTCCGCGCCTTCGCATCGCGTCCCGTTACGAGATCACGCGCCAAGGTCAAGAGAACCGATTCATCGTCGGTCACAAGCCCGCATTTACAATTGATCTGGATCGGCACCCGCGCATGGGTCGACAGCTGTGTCATCCACGCGTCGAAGTCGCCCAGCGCATCGAGCGCGCCCGACTGGGCAAAGCGCGCCGCCAGCAGCGCGGCGGGACATTGGCAGGCACTGCGCGCCGCAACCCACAGCCGGATCGCATCGATCAGGAAACGGTCGCCGGGGGACAGGACCGTTACCGGCCGGTCGATCAGATCGTACATAGAGCCTCGCTATTGATACTCATTCGCATTGGCTATCGTGGATTGCGCGAAGCGTCAATGGGGCTGGGCGGCGACATGCGACGGGCATCGACCGTCGCACGATGATCCGCGCATCGCCCGATTCTTAAACGTGATGTTCAGTATTTTGCGACAGACCCGACGGGAAATGGTGGGGATGGCAGGCATGCAATTGAAGGTTCGTGGTCGCATCAATCTGATCGGGGCGGTTGCCGCCCTCGGACTGGTCGCGCTGCTGTGCATCAGCCTGTTCCACCTGTCGTCGGTCATGCACCGCGACATTGAACGCAGCACCCGTCAGGCGGTCGAAGCCGCCCGCTCGGTCGTGGCGCATTTCCACGACGAAGAGGCCGCGGGCCGCATGACCCGTGCGCAGGCGCAGCAGGCCGCGCTCAGCGCGGTGAAGGCGATGCGCTATGATGGCACCGAATATTTCTGGATCAACGACACGCATCCCACGATGCTGATGCACCCGATCAAGCCCGAACTGGTCGGAACCGACCTGACCAACAACCGCGATACCAACGGCAAGGCCCATTTCGTCGAAATGGCGCAGATCGTGAAGACCAAAGGGGCCGGGTTCCTGACCTATTACTGGTCGAAGCCGGGCCAGAAGGAACCGCTGCCCAAGCTATCCTACGTCACCGGCTATGCGCCATGGGGCTGGGTGATCGGATCGGGCGTCTATATCGATCGGGTCAACGGCGCGATCTTCGATGCGGCGCTGTATCTCAGCGCGCTGGCGCTGGCGGTGATGCTGCTGGTCGCCTTCTGTGCGCACCGCATCGGCCGCTCGATCTCGCTACCGGTTGAGGCGGTGGCGAGCCGGATGCGCGCGCTGGCGGCGGGGGACACCGCCTCGGCCATTCCGGGGCGGGCACGGCACGACGAGGTCGGCGAGATGGCCGCCGCGCTCGAAACCTTCCGCGACACCGCGATCGTCGCGGCGGAGCGTGAGGCGGAGCAGCAGCGCGTGGTCGAAACCATCGGCAACGGGCTGTCGGCGCTGGCCCGCGGGCATCTCGACACCCGGCTGGGCGACACGATGACCGGATCGTTCCGCAAGCTCGGCACCGATTTCGACTCGGCGATGGGCGCGCTGAACGATGCGATGCGCGCGGTGGTCCATTCGACCGGCGGCATCCGCAGCGGCGCTTCGGACATCAGCAGCGCATCGGACGACCTGTCGCGTCGCACCGAACAACAGGCCGCCAGCCTGGAGGAGACGGCGGCGGCGCTTGATCAGATCACCGCGACCGTCCGCCGCACCGCGACCGGCGCGGCGCAGGCCAACACGACGATGGCGGCGACGCGCGGCGATGCGGAGGAGGGCGTGCGGATCGTCCGCCAGGCGGTCGACGCGATGGGCGGGATCAAGCGCGCGTCGGACGAGATTTCCGAAATCATCTCGGTCATCGACGGCATCGCGTTCCAGACGAACCTGCTGGCACTCAACGCCGGCGTCGAAGCGGCGCGCGCCGGGGACGCGGGCAAGGGCTTCGCGGTCGTCGCCTCCGAAGTCCGCGCGCTGGCCCAGCGTTCGGCCAACGCCGCCAGCGACGTGAAGAGCCGCATCATGGCCAGCGGCAGCCAGGTCGAGATCGGCGTGAACCTCGTCGGCGAAACCGGCGGCGCGCTGGAGCGGATCGTCGGCCGCATCGCCGAGCTGGCCGATCTGGTCGCGACCATCGCCAAGGGCGCCGACGAACAGTCGTCGGGGCTGCATCAGGTGAACATCGCGGTCAGCGAGATGGATTCGGTCACGCAGCAGAACGCGGCGATGGTCGAACAAAGCACCGCCGCCGCCCGCGGCCTCGCCGACCAGGCCGCCGCACTCGCCGATCACGTCGACCGCTTCCACCTATCGGCCGAAGCGCGCAAACCGCTCCCCTATCGCGCGGCGGCGTGAAGGGGGGGAGCGTTCGGCGCTTGTCGCCGAACGCAACTTGCCACGGACCTCTATCGCCGCGCGCCGGCCGCAACGCGGGCTAAGGATGGTCGCCGGCATCACCAGCTGCAAATATATTACGCGCGCGTGGCCTCCGAAGCCTCGCCAACATCAGGTTTTGGCGGATAATTTCCGTAACGCTATCGGGAAATATTACCGGCCGCTCGCTGCACTCGTGTCCAAACATCTTCTGACATGCTGTTCCGCCAAACACATCCAACAGTCCAAAATATGCGGCGGTCCTGCCGTGCTTCAACCTCTAAGCTCTTGATGAAGTGGGTAGCGTGTTCGGCAAGAAGGCTCTCAAGAGGTCCTGCGGCCGTGTTGGCAAGGATGCGCTTTGCTTCCGTGTCATGTTCGGTAAATAGTTCGCTTTCGGAAAAGCGACTTACAACAGCCTTGATGGCTTCCCAAGCCAGTACTGGCTGATGATAGGAGGCATCACATATGACCCAGCCACGCTCGAAGACATCCTCCGGCGCCTTGCTTGGGTCAAGCCGCGCGTAGGCGATCCAGTCTAATGCGATCTGCTGCGAGATGCCCTCCATGCGGGTAATCTGACATGTTTTCGGCGTGTCCGCTATTGGGCGGAAGTCGAAGTGCTGCTTTTACGCTCTCCAGTCGCTATTACCCAGTCTGCATGCACCGAGGACAATGATGACCACCACGATCTACGGCATCCCCAACTGCGACACGATGAAGAAAGCCCGCGCGTGGCTCGACGCGCACGGCATCGCCCATAGCTTCCACGACTACAAAAAGGCCGGGATCGACCGCGCGACGCTGACCGGCTGGGTCGACGCGCTCGGCTGGGAAACGCTCCTCAACCGCAGCGGGACGACGTTCCGCAAGCTGCCCGACGCCGACAAGGCCGATCTGGACGCGGCCAAGGCGATCGACCTGATGCTGGCGCAGCCATCGATGATCCGCCGCCCGGTGCTGGTCGGGCCGGGCTGGATCGAAACCGGGTTCAAGCCCGATGCCTATGCCGGGCGATTCGCCATCGCGGAATAAGTGCGTTAACCACTCCGAACAGAGCATCATTACGATGTCGTATCGAATCAGGGGTGGGGAGTGACATGGCACCGACGTTCGTCCGAACCCCGCCGCCCTGGTTCCGCATCGTCGCCATCCTGTTCCTGCTGTGGGGCGCTATCGGCGTCTTCGCCTTCTATAGCCAGGTGACGATGGGCCCGGCCGCGCTGGCGGCGATGAGCGAGCAGGACCGCCGTTTCTACACATCGCTGCCAGGCTGGTTCGACTGGATCTACGGCATCGCCACCTGGGGCGGGCTGCTGGGGAGCGTCGCGCTGCTGCTCGGGCGGCGCTGGGCGGCGGGGCTGTTCGCGGCGTCGCTGCTGGCGGTCGCGATCCAGTTCGGCTGGGTCTTCACCGCGACCGACCTGATCGCGCGGAAGGGCGCGGCGGCGACTGTCCCGTTTCCGCTGGTGATCTTCGCGATCGCGCTGTGGCAGCTAGGAGTGGCGCGCCACGGCATCGTGCGCGGGTGGCTTCGCTGATCCCGCTCGGCTAGAGCGGCGGCCATGTCCACGACCTTCACCATCGACACCGCCACCAGCCGCGCGACGCCCACCCCGGCGCCGATGAAGCGGCTGACCATCCCCGCGATCCGCGCCGCCAAGGGCAAGACCCCGCTGGTGATGCTCACCGCCTATACCGTGCGCATGGCGCAGCTGATGGATGCGCAATGCGACATGCTGCTGGTCGGCGACAGCCTGGGGCAGGTGATCTACGGTCTGCCTTCCACGGTGCCGGTCACGCTCGACATGATGGCGGCCCATGGCGCGGCGGTGGTGCGCGGGTCGTATCATGCGCTGGTCGTCATCGACCTGCCCTTCGGCAGCTATGAGGCAAGTCCGCAACAGGCGTTCGAAAGCGCGGCGATGCTGCTGAAGGCGACCGGCGCGGCGGCGGTGAAGCTGGAGGGCGGCACGGCGATGGCCGAAACCGTCGCCTTCCTGTCGCAGCGGGGCATCCCGGTGATGGGCCATGTCGGCCTGACGCCGCAGGCGGTGAACCAACTGGGCGGCTATGGCGCACGCGGGCGGAGCGCGGCGGAGGCGGAAAAGATCGTCGCCGATGCGGTGGCGGTGGCCGACGCCGGCGCCTTCGCGGTCGTGATCGAGGGCGTGGTGGAACCGATCGCGGTGGAGATCACCCGCCGCATCGCGTGTCCCACGATCGGCATTGGCGCTTCGGCGCAGTGCGACGGGCAGGTGCTGGTCGCGGAGGATATGCTCGGCCTGTTCGAACGCACGCCGCGCTTCGTGAAGACCTATGGCGACCTGGCCGGACAGATCGCCGGCTCGGTCGCGACCTATGCCGAACAGGTCCGCGACCGGACCTTCCCCGGCCCGGCGCAACTCTACGCGCCGAAGGAGTAGTATGGCCTGAACGCCAAACGTCACCCCGGGCTTGACCCGGGGTCCCGCTTCTTCTGCCACGGTCGAAAGAAAGCGGGACCCCGGATCAACTCCGGGGTGACGGAGTGGTCGGGCAGTCCGTTCACCCCCCGCACAGCTTCGCCAACCCATGGTCCCACCCCGGCACCGACCCCCGCGACCATTCGCTTTCGTTTCGCATGGGTGTCGGCTAAAGGAGCGCGCTTGATCTATCCCCCGGAGCTGTTCCCTTGGCGTTGACCCCGCAAAACAACGAAGCCTTCATCCGCGAAGTCGATGAAGAGCTGCGCCGCGAGCAGATGTCGAACATCGGCAAGCGCTACGGCCTGTGGATCATCGTCGCGGTCCTGGTCGTGCTCGCCGCGTTCGGCGGCTGGACGTGGTGGAACCATCACCAGAACACGCTGGCCGGCGAACAGGGTGAACAGCTCGCCATCGCGCTCGACGATATCCAGCAGGGCCGCGTCGCGCAGGCGAACGATATCGTCGGCAAGCTGACCAGCTCGGACAAGGACGCGGTCCGCGCCACCGCGCTGCTGACGCAGGCCGACATGCTGCTGTCGAAGAACGATACCAAGGGTGCCGCCGCCGCCTTTGCCAAGGTCGCCGCCGACGAAACCCTGGCCCAGCCGTTCCGCGACATGGCCCTCGTCCGCCAGACCGCGGTCGAGTACGACTCGCTGCAGCCCCAGCAGGTCATCGACCGGCTGCGCGGCCTCGCCGACAAGGGCAGCCCGTGGCTGGGCAGCGCGGGCGAGATGGTCGCCGTCGCCTATTTGCGCCAGAACAAGCTGCAACAGGCCGGACAGACCTTCGGCCTGATCGCGCAGAGCGACGGCGTGCCCGACAGCATCCGTGCCCGCGCCGTGCAGATGGCCGGCTCGCTCGGCGTCGATGCCGCCCCCGCCGCGCCGACCGTCGCCGCGCAATAACTTCCTTTCGATACCGGAACCCCTTCCCATGAAGACGCATCTGAAACTCTCGGCAGCGGTCGCGGCGTTGGCGCTGCTGGGCGGTTGCAGCGCCCTGAAGGGCAAGGGCGGGCCGCGCACGCCCGTCGTCGGACAGCGCGTGCCGATCCTTGCCTCCGAAAATCTGGCGGAGGTCGATCCGGCGCTGGCGAACCTTCAGGTCGTGCTGCCGATCGCCGAGACCAACGCCGACTGGTCGCAGCCGGGCGGCAACGCGTCGAAATCGATGAGCCATGTGGCACTCGGCGACACGTTGACCCAGGCGTGGAGCACGCGGATCGAGGGTGGCAACACCCGCACCCGCCTCGCCGCCGCGCCGGTCGTGGTCGGCGGTCGGCTGTACGTCATCGACGTGAACGGCATGGTCACCGCGATGAACGCCGCGACCGGTGCCACCGTGTGGACCGCGCAGACCGTAAAGGGCGACGGCAACACCCGCGCCCGCTTCGGCGGCGGCGTGTCGGTCGAGGGTAATCGCGCCTTCGCCACCGATGGTCTGGGCGATGTCGTCGCGTTCGACGCGGCCGATGGCAAGGAAGTGTGGCGCGCCAAGCCCGGTGGCCCCCTGCGCGGCGCCCCCTCGCTCGCCAACGGCCAGGTCTATGTCGTCAGCCAGGACAACCAGCTGTTCGCGCTCGACCAGAGCGACGGCAAGGTCGTGTGGACCCAGTCGGGCAGCATCGAATCGCAGGGCGTGTTCGGCGTCGCCGCGCCTGCCTCGGCACAGGGGACGGTCGTCGCCGGCTTCTCGTCGGGCGAACTGAACGCCTATCGCTACGAAAACGGCCGTTCGGTGTGGGGCGACAGCCTGTCGCGCACCTCGGCCTCGACCTCGGTGTCGGCGCTGGCCGATATCGATGCCGAACCGGTGATCGACAATGGCCGCGTCTATGCGGTCGGGCAGGGCGGTCGCATGGTCGCACTCGAACTCGTGTCGGGCCAGCGGTTGTGGGAACAGAATCTCGCCGGCATCTCGACGCCATGGGTCGCCGGCGAATGGATCTTCGTCGTGACCGACGACGCCCGCCTGCTGTGCATCTCGCGCGGCAGCGGCAAGCTGCGCTGGGTCCAGCAGCTGCCCGGCTTCCGCAACGTCAAGAAGCGCAAGAACCCGATCAGCTGGGTCGGCCCGATCCTGGCCGGCAACCGCCTGATCCTCGCCAATACCGAAGGGCAGCTGGTCTCGGCCTCGACCGCCGATGGCAGCATCACCACGACGCAGGACACCCGGTCGAAGGCGGGCTACAATCTGTCGCCGGTCGTCGCCAACGGGATGCTGTACCTGCTGGACGACGCCGGGCAGCTGACCGCCTGGAAGTAACGCGCTCTCGTCACCCCGTTCGTCATTCCGGCGCAGGCCGGAATCCATGGATGGGGTGACGTCGCGATTTGATCGCCAGCACCCGATACAATGGATTCCGGCCTGCGCCGGAATGACGATGGCGGCGGGCTGAGCGCACACCCTCGACCCTCCGACCCCATTCCCCTACACTCGGCGGCAAACCCGCACCCCAGGAATCCCCATGCCCCTTCCCGTCGTCGCCATTATCGGCCGTCCCAATGTCGGCAAGTCGACGCTGTTCAACCGCCTGGTGGGCAAGCGGCTGGCGCTGGTCGACGATCAGCCGGGTGTGACCCGCGACCGGCGGGAGGGGCAGGCGAACCTGCTCGGCCTCGACTTCACCATCGTCGACACCGCGGGGTTCGAGGATGAGGACGCCGCAACCCTGCCGGGGCGGATGCGGATGCAGACGCAGGCGGCGGTCGAAATGGCCGATGTCGCGCTGTTCATGATCGACGCCCGCGCCGGCATCACGCCGCTGGACGAGGAAATCGCCCGCTGGCTGCGCTCCGCCGACGGCACCGTGATCCTGGTCGCGAACAAGGCCGAAGGGCGCGCGGGCGAAAACGGTGTCCTCGAATCGCTGGCGCTGGGCTTTGGCGATCCGGTGCAGATGTCGGCCGAACATGGCGAGGGCGTCGCCGACCTGTTCGACGCGCTGCGCCCGTTCGTCGAGCGTGAGGACGAGCCGGAGCCGGAGGACGAGGGCGAGTTCGACCCCGACACCGCCGTCCTGAAGCTCGCCATCGTCGGCCGCCCCAATGCGGGCAAATCGACGCTCATCAACCGCTTCCTCGGCGAAGACCGTCTCATCACTGGTCCCGAAGCCGGCATCACTCGCGATTCGATCGCGGTCGACTGGAACTGGACCGCCCCCGATGGTCGTGTCCGCCCCGTCCGCCTGATCGACACCGCCGGCATGCGGAAAAAGGCGCGGGTGCAGGAAAAGCTCGAAAAGCTCTCCGTCGCCGACGCGCTCCACGCGATCGACTTTGCCGAGGTCGTCGTGCTCCTCCTCGACGGCACCCGCGGGCTGGAGCTGCAGGACATCAAGATCGCCGACCGCGTACTGCAGGAAGGCCGCGCGCTGGTGATCGCGCTCAACAAATGGGACATCGCCGAACACGCATCGTCGCTGTTCAACGGGGTGAAGGGCGCACTGGACGAAGGGCTGGCGCAGGCACGCGGCGTGCCGCTGCTGACCGTGTCGGCGGCAACCGGCAAGGGGCTGGACGTGCTGATGCAGGCCGCGTTCGAAACCCGCGAAGCATGGGGCCGCCGCGTCTCGACCGGACAGCTCAACCGCTGGTTCGACCGCGCGCTGGAGGCGAACCCGCCGCCCGCGCCCGGCGGCAAGCGGATCAAGATGCGCTACATCACGCAGAACAACATCCGCCCGCCCAGCTTCGTGCTGTTCGGCACGCGCGTCGATGACCTGCCCGAAAGCTACAAGCGCTATCTCATCAACGGCATCCGCAAGGAATTCGGCTTCGGCGCGGTCCCGGTTCGCCTCAACCTGCGCGCACCGAAGAACCCGTTCGACCATTCGAAGTGACCCGCATCGACGCCCGCGGCATGCGCTGCCCCTGGCCCGCCATCCGGCTGGCGCGGGCGCTGCGCGACGGGGCGTCGATGGTGGAGATTACGGCGGACGACCCCCGCGCACCCGGCGAACTGGCAAGCGCGGCGACGGCGGTCGGCGCGCGGATGGAAATGGTGGGCGAGGGGGTGTTCCGGGTGGAGCGGGATACGGCCAACTCGTTTGATCAGGCTCGAACTGTATCGGGGCGGTAGGTCTAATCTGCCGACGCGCTGCCCGTAAACCGTGCCTCGCCAATCGCATTTTCGTACTTCGTAGCAAAGCGCCACACTGCGGCACCGACCACGGCCGTCGCGACCAGAAGCAGGACTGCAAGCCACGGATGGTCACGTGCGACCAGCAGTCCTGCGGCAGTTCCGGTGGCAACGATCACGATACTGCCCGAAACGCGAGGCGATGGACCCGGCGTGTCGCGATGATCCTTCGAATTTGGCATCAGCATCGACCCGAGGAGCATCGATCCAATAAACGCCATATGCAGATTGGACCGTATTGCGGCCAACATATCGGTGTCGTGCGGCAGGACATTGCTCAGATATCGGGCGAGCAACGCCGCCCCCAATGTCATCAACGCAGCGGCATAAGCAACCAGGGCCACGCCACGCCGGATCGTCAGAAGACTGGGCATACCGGCACGTTTTCATGCTGCGCGCGAATGGTCAATGATGCTCGTGCTTTCCTACAGCGGGCAGACCATGCCATGCTCGATCCGGCTTTTTCGCATCGCCGGAATATTGCGGCCGCTGCATCCGGCGATCCGCGCAGCGCACGAGTGTGAACTTCGTGAACTTTGAACCGACCTACGGCTTCGCTTCCCACGGTTTATCCCGCAAATTCAAATGGGTAATCCCCCGCGCCTTCAGCCGCGGCCCAAGGAAGCGGTAGAAGAACCAGTCCTTCGCCGCGAACGGCGTCGCGTGGTACAGAATGCGCTCGCCCAGCGTCCACCGCACCCGCCGCCGGTCCGACCGGCGCGGCGAGGGTTTGGCCCAGAAATCATAGGTATAGACAACGCGGCCGAGCTTCGCGACACGCTGCATGATCTCATGGTCGAGCAGCACATAGGGCCACAGCTGTTCCGAAAAGCCGCCTGCCTCGACCAGCGCGGATGTTCGAAACGCCTGTCCATATCCGCCGGTATGCGTCTGTTTCGACAGCAATTTCGTCACGAAGCCCGAATAGAGCGCGCGGCGCAGCTTCTGCCCCGACGCATCGACGCCCAGCGCCATCACCGCCACCGTCCGGGGATCGGCATCGAACGCGCGCTCCGCCTCGGCCAGATAATGTGGCGGATACCAGGTGTCGGCATCGCCGAACGCGCAGAACTCGGTGGTCAGCTGCCCCATCGCCGTTTCCAGCGCATGGATCTTGCCCGGCCGGGCTTCGGACAGGTTCACGACCTCGACCCCCGGCGCGGCGAAGCGCTGCGCGATCGCATCCGACCCATCGGTCGATCCGTTATCGACCAGCACCAGCCGGAACGGCACGCTCTGTTCGGCCAGCGCCGCCAGCGTCGCGGGCAGGAAATCGACCTCGTTGTAATAGGCGATGACGAACGTCCAGCGGGTCACGCGGCCAGCTCCATCAACCGGCGACAGGCGGCTTCCGACGACCGCGCGCCATGGGTCGCGACCGCATGGGCGCGCGCCGCCGCGCCCATCGCCGCGACCGCCGCCGGATCGGCCAGCAGCGCGGCCACCTTGTCGCGATAGTCGTTGTCCTTGACCAGCAGCCCGCAGTCCGGCGGGATCACGTCCGGCCCGATCCGGTCGTCGAACGCGATGACCGGCAGGCCGCACGCCATCGCTTCGGGGATCGCACGCGGGAAATAATCGCGCCGCCCGGCATGGAAGAACAGCCGCGACTGCGCCAGCACCGACGGCACCTGCGCATTCGGCACATGCCCCAGCCACGCGACCTTGCGAAAGCGGCGGCGCAGGTCGTCGCCCTGCGGCCCGTCGCCGATCACCGCGACCCGGTGGGTTTCGCCCAACGCCGCGATCTCGTCGAACTTCTTGTACCGGGTCAGCCGGCTGGTCGCGATCACGTCGAACCGCTTGTCCGCCGGCTGCGGCGCGAAGCGGTCGGTATCGATCGTCTTGGGCAGCCGCTGCATCCGCGCCTCTGGAATGGCTCGCCGCCAGAAGCGCCAGCCCGGCCGGGTCAGCTTCGCCTCCTGCACCGCCGATTCAGGGAATACGAAGGCGGCGTGCGGCACGATCCGGCTCCACCAGTCGCCACCGATGATAACCGCGAAGCGCCGCTGGTCCGGCCGAAGCACCCGGTCGAACAGGTCGAACCCCGCGCCGCCATTGCTGCCGATCAGCACGAACAACGTTGCCGGATCGATCCGCGCGGCGGCGACCATAGCGTCGCTTTTCTGTTCGCGGGTCTTGGCCTGCGGATTGGACGGCGCGAACAGGCGGATGGGGTAGGGCGCGATGCCGGGCAGGTCGGACATCGTGTCGAGCGGCTCGCGCGCCAGCCCCCACAGCTCGACCTCGACGCCCTGCTCGGTCAAGATGCCGGGCATCCGCCGGTCGCGATTGTCCCAGCGCAACCACTCGCGCACATCGGCGACCCCGTGATGGGTGGGATAGGTCAGGACAAAGACGATCCGCATCACCGATCCGGCTACCAGCGACCGGAGCGTTACGCCACTAGCGATTGTGGTGCGGCACCGGCCCGGCGCCGCACGACGAAAGGCGTCTCGACGCCTTTCCAAACCGGGTCTAAGGCGCTGGCGATGAACTGGTCCGATGACGGCGCGCGGGTAAGCTGCGTGATGGTGACCGCGAACCGTGCCGGGCTGGCGCGGCGGGCGGTCGACTGTTTTCTGCGGCAACGCTGGGCGAACCGCGAACTGGTGGTCGTCGATGACGGCGATCAGGATTATACCCCGCTCTTCGCCGATATTCCTGCTGACCGGCTGATCTACGACCGGGTGGCGAAAACGCTGGAGACGACGCTGGGGCGTCTGCGCAACCGCACGCTCGACCTGGCGCGCGGGGCCATCGTCGCGCAGTGGGACGACGACGACTGGTATCATCCTGACCGGCTGGCGCGGCAGGTCGCGGTGCTCGACGGCGGCAAGGACGCCTGTGTCCTGCGCGGCACGCTGATGCATCTCGATGCGCCCGACTGGTTCGACCACCCCTATGTCGGCACGCTGGAGCCGGGCGTGCCGGGCAGCATCGTCCACCGCGCCGATCCGTCCGCGCGCTATCCGGAAAAGCGGCGGGGCGAGGATACCGATTTCCTCGGCCACTGGCCGCTGGAGCGGATCGGCGTGCTCGATGCGCCGGGGCTGTTCGTCCGCGCGTTCCACGGGGCCAATACGTGGGAGCGGACCCATTTCGAACGGCGGGTGCGCAACACGCCGCTCGCCGCGATCGAATATGCCGTGCGCCGCTTTCTGCCGGGTGGGGTGTGGGGCCATTCGCGCTTCCGCCTCGACCCCGCTACCCGCGCCGCGTTCGACGCGTTCGTCGTCGATTCGCGTAGCGCCGGGGTGTTCGCGTGACCCTCTCCGACCGCGCCAAACGGCTGCACGAATGGTCGCAGACGCCGGCCGCCGCACGGGCGGGCACGGTGTTTCGCGCACTGTTCTTCGTCGGCGTCCTGCTGTGGCTGGTGCTGAAGGTCCGTGCGATCGGCTGGGCCAACGTCGCCGCTGCCCTCCCGCGCACGCCATGGTTCTATATCCTGTTCGTCGTGATGTTCATGGCGCTGCCGGTGTCGGAGGTGTGGATCTTCCGCCTGCTGCTCGGCCGCCCCTTGCCCGGCAGCCTGCCGGTGTTCGTCCGCAAGCGCGTCTTCAATTCGGCGTTCGTTGGCTATTCGGGTGAGGTCTATCTGTTCGTCTGGGCGCGCCAGCGGCTCGGCATCGCCTCGAAGACGCTGCTGCTGGCGATCAAGGACAATGCGATCCTTTCCGCGCTGGCGTCGGCGGCGATCACCTCGGTCCTGCTGGTCATCTTCATGGGGACGGGCCGGGCGAAATGGATTGCCGACTGGCTGCATTCGGCGGGCGGGATGCTGCTTGCCGGATTGCTGGTCGCCGCGTTCCTGACGCCGCTGCTGCTGCGGCTGCGCAAGCAGATATTGTCGGTCAGCTGGCGGATCGCCGGTGCGGTGCTTGGCATCCATGTCGCGCGCATCCTGATCGTCGTGCTGTTGCAGGCGACGCAATGGGCGGTGGTGCTGCCCGCCGAGCCGCTGGGCGTGTGGGTCACGTTCCTGACGGTGCAGATGGTCATCAGCCGCCTGCCGATCGTGCCCAATCGCGACCTGCTGTTCCTGTCGGCCGCGCTGGAGATGAGCCATATCGTCGATGGCCCCCGCGCCGCGATGGCCGGGTTGCTGCTGGCCGGCGGTGCACTGACGCAGGGGTCCAACCTGCTGTTCTTCTTGCTGACCAGCTTCCAGCGGCGACGCGGCACGCTGCCGGTCGCCGAGGTCGATCCCGATTTCGAGGCGGAGGTCGCCACGCCGGCCGTCCCGCCGGCGGGCGAATAGCCTCAGGCCGACGCCCGCGCGCAGATGAAGCGCGACAGTTCCTGGCGCAGCGGCATCCCGTCGGTCGACCGCAGCGGCCCGTCATGCGCGACGTTGGTTTCCACCTTCGCCCGCGTATCGGCGACCCCGACGACGTGGAACAGCTTGCGCTCGCAATCTAGTTCGGTGCGGGCATAGACGAAGCGGTCGCCGCGCTGCTGGCGCAGGATCGCGATGATCGTGCCGGCCGCGGTCCGCCGCTGGCGCAGGACCTCATAGCGCGACTGACCGTCGGACGGGGTGGGGATTTCCACGCCCTCCAGCGGATAGCGTTCGATGCCGTTCCCGGCGACCTCGGTTTCGACCAGATGGCGCAGGTCGACGGTTTCGTTCGCCGTCGCCTCCGGTGCGGGAGGCGTCGAGGTGCCGCAGGCGGCGAGCAGCGCCCCGGCCAGCAGGACCGCAGTCGAACGGATCATACGCAAAACCCTTGTTCCTTGGAGTAAACCCGTTCCAGGAAATGTTGCCGCGCAGCAATATAGGACGCCGGGGGATCAGCGCGCACGGATGGCACCCACCGCCGTCATGAACGCGACGGCACTCATGGCAAGGACGACCCCGCCGATATCCTCCCAGCCGATCGCCAGCAGGCGGTCGAACCGGTCAGAGTGCGGGAGGATCGAGCGAAAAGTGTCGAACATCATAGTCATGGCGCGATGCAACATAATCACTGGAAGCTTCAGGAAAACAGCCAATCGACCGGATCGCTCCGGCGACATCATATGTTACACAACCGCAAGGCGTCGGCGCGATTTGGGCAATGGAACCGGCTTGCGCGTGTCCCGCGCACGCCATACACCTGCATTCCGTTTATCGATAATGGGTGGGGTTCCATGTTTCGTACCGTCGCTGCCGTATTGCTCGTTTCCACTGCGCTTGCCGGAACCGCCGCCCATGCGCAGGCGCCCGCGCCCGCCGCGCCGCCGGTAAAGGCCGCGCCGCTGTCCGCGCTGGTCGCACCGGTCGACATTCCCTACGAAAAGTTCACGCTGCCCAATGGCCTGACCGTCATCACCCATACCGACCGCAAGGCGCCGATCGTCGCCGTGTCGGTATGGTATGACGTGGGGTCGAAGCATGAGCCGGAGGGGAAGACCGGGTTTGCGCATCTGTTCGAGCATCTGATGTTCAACGGGTCGGAAAATGCGCCGGGCGATTTCTTCGATCCGCTGCGCTCGATCGGGGCGACCGACCTGAACGGCACCACCAGCTACGACCGCACCAATTATTTCGAAACCGTGCCCAAGCCCGCGCTCGACCGCGCGCTGTTCCTCGAATCCGACCGCATGGGCTATCTGCTCGGCGCGGTGACGCAGGGCGTGCTGGATGAACAGCGCGGCGTCGTGCAGAACGAAAAGCGGCAGGGCGACAACCAGCCCTATGGCCTCGTCCGCTACAAGATGACCGAGGGCATCTTTCCGCAGGGGCACCCGTATCGCCATTCGGTGATCGGTTCGATGGCCGACCTCGACGCCGCCAGCCTCGAGGACGTGAAGAACTGGTTCCGCGGCCATTATGGGCCGAACAACGCCGTGCTGGTGCTCGCCGGCGATATCGACGCGAAGGAAGCGCGCCCGCTGGTCGAGAAATATTTCGGCAAGATCGCCAAGGGACCGGAATCGGTCCTGCCGAAGATCACCGTGCCGACGCTGGGCGCCCCGGTGCGCGAGGTGATGAAGGACAATGTCGCCGCAACGATGATCATGAAGGTCTGGCCGGTGCCGGGCCTGAACGATCCCGATTCGCCGGCGCTGGACGTCGCGATGAGCGCGTTCGGCGGCCTCGCCTCGTCGCGGCTCGACAATGAACTGGTCAAGAAGGACAAGCTGGCGGTGCAGGTGTCGGCCGGCGTGCAGTCGCTGTCGCAGGCGGGCATGCTGATCGTCCGCGCGATCGTCCGTCCGGGCGTCAAGACCGAGGTCGTCGAGGCGAAGCTGGACCAGATGATCGCCGATTATCTGCGCACCGGCCCCACCGCCGACGAAGTGGCGCGCGTCGCGACGACGCAGGTATCGGGCACCATCGGCGGGCTGGAATCGGTCGGCGGGTTCGGCGGCAAGGCGGTGACGCTGGCGTCGGGGCAGCTGTATTCGAACGATCCGGGCTTCTACAAAAAGGAGCTGAACGCGCTGGCGACGATGACGCCGGATCGCGCGCGCGCCGCCGCGCAGAAGTGGATGTCGCGCCCGGCCTATACGCTGATCGTCGAGAACGGACAGCGCGAGGGCTATGAGGAAGCGAAGGCGGTTGCGGCCGCACCCGCCGCTCCTGCCGCCGAGGTACCGTTCAAGGGTACGCGCGGCGCCATGCCGGGCGTCGCCGACAGCGGCGCCGCGCTGCAATTCCCGAAGGTCACGCACAGCCGCCTGTCGAACGGCATGGAGCTGGTCTATGCGCAGCGTACCGCCGTCCCGGTGACGCAGGTGTCGATGGTGTTCGACGCCGGTACCGCCGCCGATGTGGCGGGGAAGCTCGGCACCGCCGGCATGACGCTGGCGCTGATCGACGAAGGCACCACCACCCGCAACTCGATCGCGATGGCGGAGGCCAAGGAAAAGCTCGGCATGAGCATGTCGGGCGGCAATTCGCCCGATCAGACGACGATCGGGTTCGAAGTGCCCAGCGCCAATCTGACCAGCGCGACCGGGCTGTTCGCCGACGTGCTGCGCAACCCGGCGTTCGACGCGAACGAACTGGAGCGGGTGCGCGGGCAGGTGCTGGCGCAGATCGGCCAGCAGCGGACCAATCCGCAGGGCCTTGCCGACATGACGCTGCCGCCGCTGCTATATGGCACGGACAGCCCGTATGCGAAGCTGGCGGCGGGCGTGGGTGATCCCGCGGCGGTCATGGCGATGAAGCGCGACGATCTGGTCGCATGGCGCGGCGCGTGGCTGCGCCCGGACAAGGCGAAGGTGTTCGTCGTATCCGACCGTCCGCTGGCCGAGGTGCAGGCAGCGCTCAACGCCTCGCTCGGCAACTGGCAGGCGACCGGTGCGGCCGGCACCAAGCGCTTCCCGGCACAGCGCGCGACGACGGCGCCGAAGATCGTCCTGGTCGACCGGCCCAATTCGCCGCAGTCGCTGATCGTCGCGGGGCAGATGACGCCGGTGCAGGCAAAGTCGGACACGCTGGCAGCGACCACCGCCAACACCGTGCTCGGCTCGGGCTTCCTCAGCCGGATCAACATGGACCTGCGCGAGGCCAAGCACTGGTCGTACGGCGCGGGCGGCGGATATCGCCTGATGGAAAATGCGGTGCCGTACGTCATCTCCGCGCCGGTGCAGGCGGACAAGACCGGTGCGTCGATTGCGTCGCTGCGCGAACAGATCAACGGCTTCCTCGGCAAGAACGGCGTCACGCCGGTCGAATTCCGTCGCACGATCGATGGCGAGACGCGGCAGCTGGCCGGGACCTATGAAACGTCGGGCGCGGTGCTGGCGGCGATGCGGAACAACGACTTCCTCGGCCGTCCGGATGATTATCAGGCGACCCTGCCGCAAAAATATCGCGCGCTGACCACGGCCCAGCTTGACGCTGCGGCACGCGCGACAATCGACCCCAACCGCTTCGTCTATGTGGTGGTCGGCGATGCGAAGGTCGTCCGTCCGCAGCTTGACGGGCTGGGCCTGCCGGTGGAGGTGGTATCGGCAACGCCGGCAACCGCCCCCACCCCGGCGAAGTAAGGAGAGCGAACATGGCCAATGTCGATGGCAGCTGGAACACGATCACCAAGTCGCCGATGGGCGACCAGCAGGCGACGTTGAACGTCAAGAGCGACGGCAGCAGCTTCACCGGGACCTATTCCGGGGCGATGGGATCGACCGAGATCACCGACGGCAAGGTCGATGGCGACAAGCTGAGCTGGAAGGTGGCGATCGTCGTGCCGATGCCGATGACGCTTGATTGCGAAGCGACGGTCGATGGCGACACCATCTCCGGCACGGTCGGCGCGGGTGCGTTCGGCAGCTTCCCGATGGCGGGCAACCGCGTCGGCTGACCCACGATGACGTGAACGGAACGGCCCGTCCGCAGGCATGCGGGCGGGCTATTCTGTGTCTGGGCGGGACGTTGCCCAATTCGTCACCCCGGACTTGATCCGGGGTCCCGCTTCTTCTTTCGACGTCGGCCAAGGCGGAATCGCCCTGCATCAGGATCGG
Organism: Sphingomonas sp. Leaf23; assembly: GCF_001421585.1. Lineage (NCBI taxonomy): Bacteria > Pseudomonadati > Pseudomonadota > Alphaproteobacteria > Sphingomonadales > Sphingomonadaceae > Sphingomonas > Sphingomonas sp. Leaf23. The sequence goes on from NZ_LMKR01000003.1 coordinate 304,398, forward strand.
GGGACATGCACCCCGAACCCTATTCCGCCGCCCGAACCTCCGCCTCGATCTCTGGCAGCCCCGCCGTACGCGGCTTGTCGCCCGGCTCGGGGGCATAGCCGGTCAGCAACCGCGCGCCCCGGCCATAGGTAAACCACGACCACGCCCAATGGACGTACACCGACACGCGGCTGCGGAAATCGACCAGCAGCATCAGGTGTACCAGCGACCAGGCGAGCCATGCGACGAAGCCCTTCAGCTTCCATCCGCCCAGTTCCGCCACCGCACGCGACCGCCCGATGACCGCCATCGTGCCATAGTCGCGATAGCGGAACCGGTCGGGCGCTGGCTTCCCCGCGATCCGTGCGGCCAGCAATTGGCCGACGAAGCGTCCCTGCTGCTTGGCGACCGGGGCCAGGCCGGGCAGGGGGCCGTCGCCGCCATCGAAGCTCGCCAAGTCGCCGATCGCAAAAATGTCCGGATGGCCCGGCACCGAACAATCGGGCGCGACCTTCACCGCGCCATTGCGCGCCGCGTCCGCCGCCAGCCATGTCGCCACCGGCCGCGCCTCGGTTCCCGCCGCCCACAGCACCGCCGCCGCATCAATCCGCTGCTCGCCGACGGTCAGTCCGCGCGCGTCGATCTCGCGCACCTTCTCCCCCGTCCGGACCTCGACGCCCAGCGATTCCAGCATTGCGCGCGCCGCCTGCGACAAGGGCGGGTCGAACGCGGTCAGGATGCGGTCGCCCATCTCGCACAGCACCACCCGTGCCCGGCGCGGATCGATCGCGGCAAAGTCGCGCGCCAGCGTCGTGCGCGCCAGTTCGGCGATGGTACCGGCCAGCTCGACCCCGGTCGGCCCGCCGCCAACCACCGCAAAGGTCAGCAGCCGCTGCCGTTCCGCCGGGTCGTCGCACTGCTCGGCCCGCTCGAACGCACTCAGCAGCGCGGCGCGGATCGCCAGGGCATCGTCGATCGATTTCAGCACATAGGCATGCTCGCGCCACGCATCATTGCCAAAGAAGCTATAGGCCGCACCGATCGCCAGGATCAGGTGATCGAACGGCAGATGCCGCCCATCGGCAAGGCACACCGCGCGCCGATCGGCGTCGACCCCGGCGACTTCGGCCATCAATATCCGGGTATTTGTATTGCGGCGCAGCAGCGCGCGATTGGCCGTTGCGATGTCGGCGGGGGACAGCGCGGCACCCGCGACCTGATACAGCAAGGGCTGGAACAGGTGATGGTTGGTGCGGTCGATCAGGGTGATTTCGGCATCCGTCCGCCGCAGTGCCTGCGCCGCCGCGATGCCGCCGAAACCGGCACCGACGATGATGATCCGGGGTCGCATAGGCTGTTCGCCCTCCGATTCGCGTCTGGGTATACCGTTCCCAACCCATCGGCACGGCGATCGTTGCAGGCACCGTGCCCCGCCGCCGTGCCGCTGTTGCCACATTGTAACCATAGTCCGGGCACCCCGGCCACGGTTCGTTCATCTCGGTGACAGATACCGTTGCCCGGAAGCAACAGTATCCGATTTGATGACGCGCATGTTGCAATGCGATGCAACACTTTGCCGGTTTTCGGGTTCAGAGGAGCCACGGATAAACCGGCGCACCATTCGACGTCGGGACCGTAAACGCTGATGAGGTTTTGTATGCGTAAGCTTTTCACCATCGCCGCTGCCGCCGTCGCCTTCACGGCCGCTCCCGCCTTCGCGCAGGACGCCACCGTGGTGCAGGACGCTCCGACGACCGAACCCGCCCCCGCCGTGACCGCGCCCGATGGCACCAGCGGCATCGGTTTCGAGCCGTATGTCGCAGTGATGGGCGGCTGGGAGCAGTTCGACTCCGAGCGTACCAAGGCCGGCATCCCGCTCGTCGCGCGTAACGACAAGCTGAACGGCGCCCTGGTCGAAGGCATCGTCGGTTTCAACGTGCCGTTGGGCCCGGTGTTCGTCGGTGCCGAAGGCAGCGTCTCGAAGGGCGTGTCGGGCGACATCGATTGGGATTACGGCGCAGCTGGTCGTTTCGGCGTCCGCGCCGGTGACTCGGGCCTGATCTACGGCAAGGTCGGCTATCGCTGGGTCAATTTCGCGCGCTTCGGCAACGACAGCCGCGACTATAACGAAATGACCTATGGCGCCGGTTTCGAAGTCGGCCCGAAGGACATTGGTCTGGGCGGCATCACCGGCAACTCGGGCGTCCGCCTGCGCGGTGAAGTGTCGACCTTCGGTTCGGCCCACAGCTTCCGTCCGATGCTGGGTCTGACGACCCACTTCTAAGCCTCGTGCCAGTTTCGGGCGGGTCCGGCGTATCGGGACCCGCCCCGGTAATTGCGTATCGCGAAAGGCTCCGGACGGGTTCGTCCGGGGCCTTTTGTTCGTCGGTTGCATGCGTGGCGGTTCCGTGGAAGGCTGTCGCTTCGCCACGAGGATAAGATGATGGTGTGGACGGGGTTACTCGCGTTGGCGCAGGCAACGTCGACGCCGGTCTATTTCCCGCCTTTCTACGAACGGCTGGAAACCTATTGCCCGAACTTCCAACGGACGTTCGCACGGTTTTCCGATGATCGCCGCGAATGGTATTCCAAGCATCTGCGTGCCGCGCAGGAACCCTCGCTATTCCAGCAAGCTAGAGCCGGTCGGGGCGACACGCTGCGATTCCTGTGGCTGCGAACAAACCACGCGCCTGTCATCGTGCGGATCGAAAATATGCAGGCTGCGCGGGGTCGTTTGATCGCCACCGAATTGACCGGGCAGGGCGGGTACGCGCCCGGCACGATAAAGCGGCGTCTCGATCGACAGTTGACGGCGGAGGAGACGGCGGATTTGCGACGGCGGCTGGTCGCCAACAACCCGCTCGGCATGGCCTCCGGTACCGATGAATGCACCAACGGGATGGACGGATCGCAATGGATCGTCGAACGCGCCGTTGGCCAGCGCTACAAGATGGTCGATCGCTTCTATCCGGAACAAGGACCGATCCGATCCACCGGCATGGGGATGCTCCGTCTGACCGGTTGGCAGTTCGACAGGATATATTGAAAAGGCCGCCGGGCGCGAACCCGACGGCCTTCTCCCGTAGGACCGCTGTGCCGCGGTTACTCTTCGACCGTCACCCGCCCGTTGCGGACGATCATGCCGCGTTCGGCCATTTCCTTGCGGAAATCATGGCGGGCATCGGCCACTTCCCGATGATATTCGGCCCACGCGTCCTCGCGACTGGCGGCATCGTCGGCACGGGCCAGATCCTTGCGCAGCTCGCGCTTCGCTTCGGAGATGTCGGTCTTATAATCCAGATAATAGGGATTATAGTCCGAATACACCGGTACCGTCCGGCGGTCCTTCGCCAGCGCTGGCGTCGCGATCACCGCGCTTGCGGCGGCGGCGATCAACAAAGTCGTGCGGTTCATGGGGGTTCTCCCTTTTCCTGAACTTGCCGGGCTGTAACCCGTGTCGCACAGTAGCGGTTCCTTCATCTGGCGTTCATCTTCGGAGCGCCCAGTCGAAGCACTTGCCAATTGCGGCGGTGCGCCCGATCTCTTCGTCCATGGCCGGACGGGTAAAGCGCAAGGCAGGATTGATGGCGGCGGAGGCGCTGGCGGCCCGCGCCGAAGCGCCGCTCGCCTGCGCGCTGTGCAACCGCCCGATCGGCGCGCAGGTCGAATGGCACCACCGCGTGCCCAGGAGCGAAGGCGGGCGCGAGACGGTGCCGCTCCACCCCATCTGCCACCGCACCATCCACGCCAGCGCCACCAACGCCGAACTCGCCGGCCCGCTCGCCGATCTCGACGCGCTGCGGGCGGTGCCGGCGGTGGCCAGGTTCGTGCGCTGGGTGGCTGACAAACCCGCCGACTTCCGCGCGCCGGTGCGGCGGGGGCGGTAGGTAGCTATTTTTTTGGCGGAGGGGGTGGCATTGAGGGCGCTGCGGATCGAGTTGGGCGACTTGCCGCTTTGTCACCAAAGTTACCATGCTGCGGGCGAGGCGGTGGGGAATTAATTGGACGATTGGGAGTGTCTTTTTTATCAGCCATTCGAACCTCCTGCCTGCAATACGCCGAAAACGCCAATTGCTATCAGCGACAGAGAAAACATACCAAATGATACTCTTTGGGTTATTCGTATGTATCTGTTCTCTTTCGGTTCCTCAAACACTTTTATTCTCTTAGAAAAATATTCTTCCAGATTTTTCTGTTGCGCGCTGTAGGCCCGTGACGAGAATATATTTTCAAGTAGGCCGGATACTACCGCGAGTAGTAGACCTATTAGTGTGATGGATAGCGGCCATATCGCATGCGGTACGATCCTTACGCTAGTTAAGCTCACAAAGCCTGCTGTTAGCGTAATTAAACTGGAGGATAGCTGTATGATCGTTTTTATCAGCGTATCTTCGGCATCACGCCGAGCTTTGATAAGCTCGGTGCGCTCCGACATCATTATTTTGTAAAGTTCGTCATCCGCGCATCCGTCTAATGGATGCGCGGAGTCGATTTGTTCCGTCATTCAGCAGCAACCCCGCCAAACATATCCCCCATGCCGGCAACTTCCTCATTCGCCGGTGCAGTGACCTTGGCCTTCTGGCGCTTGTCGAAGCCGTCCCAGACCTCGTTCCAATTGCCGCGCGTCGCCGCCTTCGAATATTCGGTCGCGCGCTGTTCGAAGAAGTTGGCGTGCTCGACGCCGTTCAGCAGCGGCGCCAGCCACGGCAGGGGATGTTCGTCGATCAGGTAGATCGGCTTCATGCCCAGCTGCCCCAGCCGCCAGTCGGCGATGTAGCGGATATACTTCTTGATTTCCTTCGCGGTCATCCCGTGGACCGGGCCCATTTCGAACGCGAGATCGATGAAGTTGTCCTCCAGCCGCACCGTCGTCTGGCACATGTCGGCAATGTCGTCGCGGACACTGCGCGTCATGCAGTCGCGTTCCTTGCAGAAGGCGTGGAACAGCTTGATGATGCCTTCGCAGTGCAGGCTCTCGTCACGCACCGACCACGACACGATCTGCCCCATGCCCTTCATCTTGTTGAAGCGCGGGAAGTTCATCAGCATCGCGAACGACGCGAACAGCTGCAATCCTTCGGTGAAGCCGCCGAACATCGCCAGCGTCTTGGCAATATCCTCGTCGGTATCGACGCCGAAATTCTGCAGATAGTCGTGCTTGTCCTTCATCTCGCTATATTCGAGGAAGGCGCCATACTCACTCTCGGGCATGCCGATCGTGTCGAGCAGATGGCTGTACGCCGCGATATGCACCGTCTCCATGTTGGAGAAGGCGGCGAGCATCATCTTGACCTCGGTCGGCTTGAAGATGCGGCCATATTTCTCGTGGTAGCAGTCCTGCACCTCGACGTCCGCCTGGGTGAAGAAGCGGAAAATTTGCGTCAGCAAATTGCGCTCGTGCGGCGTCAGTTTCTGCGCCCAATCGCGGCAATCCTCGCCCAACGGCACCTCTTCGGGCATCCAGTGGATCTGCTGCTGACGCTTCCAGAAATCGAATGCCCAGGGGTATTCGAACGGCTTGTACTGCTTGCGGGCTTCGGTGAGCGACATGGGTTACTCCGGGGAAACTGGGTTGTTCTGAAAATCTGTGGTGCTCCCGCGCAGGCGGGAGCCTAGGGTTGCGAACGTCGTCGCTTGTGGCTCTGGACCCCCGCCTTTGCGGGGATACGGTCGGATCGGTTCATGGCGTGCTGCCCCACGACCATTGCGCAATGCCAAAGATGGTCAGGATGATCCCGAGCGCCATTGCCATGACCCCGACCATGCCATGGGCGTAGCGGCTCTGCGCCGTCGCGCGTGAGCGCAGACGCAGCAGCAGCCACAGCCCGACCGCGCCAGATACCAGCGCGACCGACAACATGATGAGGACGTTCGCGGTCATGCGACCAAGTGCGCGGACGTGCGTTTCACCGCCGCCCCCAACGGAGAAGAAACATGGCCGATCTCAGCAACATCAACGAACATGCCGACGTCATCGGTGCCGATGGCGTCCATGTCGGCACCGTCGATCGCGTCGAAGGCGACCGCATCAAGCTGACCAAGAAGGACAGCGGTGCCGATGTCGAAGGGGCGCAGGGCGCACATACCGGGCATCACCATTATATCGACGGCGGCCTCGTCGCCGAGGTCGAGGGCAACACCGTCCGCCTGAGCGCCAACGCCGATGTGGCGGTGACGTTCGAAACCGAAGAAGACGGCTCGGCCATCTGACGCCTTTCCCTCTCCCGACGGGAGAGGGAGGGAGCCGCGTAGCGGCGGAAGGGTGAGGGCGAGCGGCATCATGCCGACTCGCCCTCACGCACGTCAGCGACCAGCGCAGCCACCCGCTGCAACACCCCGTCGAGATTGGTCAGCACGTCGTCGTTCCAGAAGCGTTCCACACGGAACCCCTGCTGGTTCAGCACCACCGTCCGACGCGCGTCATAGGCCGCATCGGCATCATGCTGCCCGCCGTCCACTTCGATGACCAAACCAGCTCGCACGCTCAGGAAATCCACGAAATAAGGTCCGACCGGCACCTGCCGCCGGAATCGCAGTTCAGGGAAGGCGCGGCGCAGACCTGCCCAGAGCTTCTTCTCGGCATCGGTTGCATTACGACGCAGGTCGCGGGCGCGGTCGACCGTTCCGGACGGTTGCTGCTGATACATGCGCATCGCCCTCACCCTTCCGCCGCTGAAGCGGCTCCCTCCCTCTCCCAACGGGAGAGGGATCAGCGTCCCGCGAACACGTCGTCAGACGCTCGCCGTGGTCTGTCTCTGCCTTGCTTGGGCAAGGTAGCGCGACCCGCTTACTGACAGGCCAGACACTCGTCATAATCGGTCGTCTCGCCCAGATCGAACTTGGCCAGCTCCGACGTATTGTCCGCCTCGACGCCGCCTGCGAACCCAGCGCGCTGCACCGACTTCGACCGCAGGTAATAGAGCGATTTGATGCCCAGCTCCCACGCGCGATAGTGGAGCATCAGCAGGTCCCACTTCTCGACATCGGCCGGGATGAACAGGTTCAGCGACTGCGCCTGGTCGATGAACGGCGCACGGTCGCCCGCCAGTTCGAGCAGCCAGCGCTGGTCGATCTCGAACGACGTCTTGAACGTGTCCTTTTCCTCGACCGACAGGAAGTCGAGGTGCTGGACCGAACCGCCGCGCTCGAGGATCGAATTCCACACCGCGTCGCTGTTCTTCGACTTCGCGATCAGCAGCTTTTCGAGATACGGGTTCTTGACCGACCACGAGCCGCTGAGCGTCTTGTGGGTGTAGATGTTCGCCGGGATCGGTTCGATGCACGCGCTGGTGCCGCCGCAGATGATGCTGATCGACGCGGTGGGCGCGATCGCCATCTTGCAGCTGAACCGCTCCATCACGCCCATGTCGGCGGCGTCGGGGCAGGGGCCACGCTCGTTGGCGAGGTGCATCGACGCCTCGTTCACCTGCGCGGCGACATGGCGGAAGATCTTCAGGTTCCACGCCTTCGCCATCGCGCCCTCGAACGGAAGGCCGCGCGCCTGCAGGAACGAGTGGAAGCCCATGACGCCCAGGCCGACCGACCGCTCGCGCTCCGCCGAATAGCGGGCACGCGCCATCTCGTCGGGCGCGCGCTCGATATAGTCGGTGAGCACGTTATCGAGGAAACGCATCACGTCCTCGATAAAGCGCTTGTCACCGTTCCATTCGTCCCAGGTTTCGAGGTTGAGCGACGACAGGCAGCACACGGCGGTACGGTCGTTGCCCAGGTGATCGCGGCCGGTCGGCAGCGTGATCTCGCTGCACAGGTTCGACGTCGACACCTTCAGGCCCAGGTCGCGGTGATGCTTGGGCATCGTGTTGTTCACATGGTCGCTGAACACGATGTAGGGCTCACCGGTTGCGAGGCGGGTCTCGACCAGCTTCTGGAACAGCGAACGCGCGTCGACCGTCGTGCGAACCGATCCGTCCTTGGGGCTCTTCAGCTCCCATTCGGTGCCGTCGCGCACCGCTTCCATGAAGGCGTCGGGGATCAGCACGCCGTGGTGCAGGTTCAGCGCCTTGCGGTTGAAGTCGCCGCTGGGCTTGCGGATTTCGAGGAACTCCTCGATCTCCGGGTGGCTGACGTCGAGATAGCAGGCGGCCGACCCACGACGCAGCGACCCCTGCGAAATGGCCAGCGTCAGCGAATCCATCACGCGAACGAACGGGATGATGCCGCTGGTCTTGCCGTTCAGGCCGACCGGCTCGCCGATGCCGCGCACGCTGCCCCAATAGGTGCCGATGCCGCCGCCGCGCGACGCCAGCCACACATTCTCGTTCCACGTCTCGACGATGCCTTCCAGGCTGTCGGGGACCGAGTTCAGATAGCAGCTGATCGGCAGGCCGCGCCCTGTGCCGCCGTTCGACAGGACCGGCGTCGCCGGCATGAACCACAGCTTCGAGATATAGTCGTACAGCCGCTGGGCATGATCGGCATCGTCGGCATAGGCCGACGCCACGCGCACGAACAGGTCCTGGTACGATTCGCCGGGCAGGAGATAGCGGTCCTTCAGCGTATCCTTGCCGAAATCGGTCAGCAGCGCGTCGCGCGAATGATCGACCTCGACCGCGTGGAGCAGCGCGTCGACCGTGCGGCTGTTGCGCTCGGGGGCCGGGGCGGCGGGGGCCGGATCGGCGAATTGCAGTTCGTTCATCTGGGCGTCCTGACTATCCTGAAAGGTCATCGTCCCGTTTCCTGTGTTCGGCGGGGAATGGATGCCCCTGCGTACAAAAATCGGCGTGTCGCCGGCCCGAACGAGACCCGGCGACGCAAAGGGCGCGTCACCGGTTTCGGTCGGCGTTATACTATGTCTAGCGGGTGCGCCGCCATCGGCACCACTAATTGTAGGAAATCGGCCCCGGCGCAAGCGGCTAAATTTTGCGCGCGGCGGGGAACGGATCGGGTCCGCGGTGGCGGCCCTGCCGCGACGCGCGGACCTCTGCCGCCTTCGGGAAAAGCAAGTGGCTAAATGGGCAGTTCCACTATTTTTTCGGCCCGGCGGGGTTGCGTCGTGGTGCCGGTCGGGGTGATCATGCCGGCAATCCATGTTCGCCGTACAACGGAGAAACGATATGGCTGCTCGCGGCTTGCTGAGCGCACCGGTGGGAACGGGACGTCGCGCAGCGAATCGTCCGGCCGACGTGCGTACCGTCCAGCATTTGTTCAACGTCATCGACGCCCGCGCCACCCTGCCCGAAAACGGGCGATCCGACCCGGCGCTGGTCAACCGCATCAACCGGTTCCAGCGGGAGATACTGCGCTATCCCCATCCCGACGGGCGGGTCGATCCCGAAGGGCGCACACTGCAGATGCTGCTGGCGCGCGCGGGCGAGCGGATGCGCGCGCGTCGCGTCACCCCGCCGGCCGATGCCGACCCGTCTTGGACGAGCTGGGCGCAGGGGCAGCTCGCCGATCTGCAACGCGCGATGGCCGGCGCGTGGAGCACGCTGTTCGCCGATCGCAGCCGCGAACGTAGGGTCAGCGCGCCGTCGCCCGCCGGGCGCACCGCCGGCAAGGGCGCGGCGCCGGCCAACCCCGCGCCTGCGGGGGGCAGCGGTGGTGCGGCGCGCAAGCTGACCGATCGCGACTATATCGACGCGGCGGCGCGGCTGGGCCGCGATATCGACCCGCTGCTGGTCCGGGCGCTCGCCACCGTCGAATCGGGCGGACGATCCGGCTTCGGCGCCGACGGCCTGCCCAAGATTGCGTTCGAAGGGCACTGGTTCCGCAAGCTGACCAAGAAGAAATATGACGAAACGCACCCGCTGCTCTCCTACCCCTACAAGACGAAGGCCGGGTGGCAGTGGCAAAAGAACAACAAAGACCACGCCACCGCGTGGCGGACGCTGCGCGAGGCGATGGCGCTCGACGCCGATGCCGCGCTGCAATCGACGTCATGGGGCATGTGCCAGGTGCTGGGCGCAAATTACTGGAAATGCGGATACAAGGACGTCTTCGCCTTTGTCGAGGCGATGAAGGCGGGCGAGCGCGGGCAACTGGACGCGTTCGTCGGCTATTGCATCAAGACGCCGGGCATGGTGTCGGCGCTGCGCCGCAAGGATTTCGTCGGCATGGCGCGCGCCTATAATGGCGACGACTATGGCACCTATGACAAGCAGTTCGCCCGCGAATACAAGGCTTTGGGAGGCAAGGTTTGAAGACTCTATCTGTGGCTGCCGTTGGGCTGTTGCTGATCGCCGGTTGTGCCGAGGCCCGGCCACCCGCCGCGACGACCCTGCGTTCCGGCCTGTATGAAGGGCTGTCGCTGGCGGTGGCACCCGATGGGCGGGTCGTCGGGCATTTCCTGATGGAAGGGGAGCGGGATCGGCGCTGCGATTTCGTCGTGACCGGGCGGGTGGATGCGCGCGGCGCGACGATCCGCGCGCTGGCCACCCCCTATGGCGCGGCGCGCCCGCCGGTCGGGCGGATCGATCCCACCGGCGACGGCGTGCGGCTGACCCTGCCGGGCAGCGGCAACCTGTCGGGCTGTGCGCAGGTGGCGGGCCCGTTCCTCGACGATCCCAAGGGGCTGGAGCTGTCGCGCACTGGCGCCGGCGGATGGAGCGACCTCGCGCGGGTGCGGCTGGCCAAGGTGGCGCTGCGCGCGCGACCGGATGCCCCTGCCGGCAAGGCCTATGTGGTCAAGGGTGATGTGGTCGGCATCGCCGCGCGGTCGGGCGCGAATGTCCGGGTGATCTATCCCTCCGACCGGCAGGCGCGATCCGAAGGCTGGGTAGCGGCCAGCGCGCTGGAGCCGGTCGCGCGCTGACGGGCGTTCGGGGTGTCGGTCAGGTGCGGCAGCGGCGGGCGACGCGCGTCTGCCATGCCAGCACCAGCGGCACGACGCCCAGCTCGATACCCAGCCCGACCAGATGCCCGGTCGACGGCATGCCGACCGTCACCAGCGACAGAAGCCGCGCCAGTCCGCCGATCACGACCATCATCCCCAACAGGCGGAAGCGGCCGCCCTTGCGCTCGATGTCGGGAATGCAGCTGGCAAAGGCGATGCCCATCCCCAGGAACAGTCCCGACAGATAGCGGAAATGGCTGTCCATGTTGGTGGCCGGATCGCCTTGCAGCCATGCCGCGCCGTGCAGGATGCCGACGATCGACGCGCCGAACGGGACAATGCACACCAGCGCGACCACCCCTTGCAACAATGTCCGTTCGCGCCGTGGCGTCATGCGCGTTCACGCTCCAGCAGTTCGGCGCGCACCCGGATCGCATGGACCGACAACCGCACTTCGAACAGGAACCACACCAGCCCGCCGATCAGCAGCAGCATCGACAGGACGAAGCTGATCGCCACCGCCTTGCCCAGCCCCAGGTCGAGCAATTCGGCGATGAACAGCATCGCGACGACGCTGCAATTGGCGACCGCCGACAGCACCACCAGGAACACCGCATTGTTGATGATGCGGATGCGCCGGTCGAGCAGCCGCAGTTCGAAGACGTGCCGGGCATGTTCCGGGCCGGTCGAGCTGGGATGGAGCTTTTCCAGGTCGCGCGCCCGGTCGACGATCCGGGCCAGCCGGCCCACCATCACGTTCAGGATCGCCCCGATCCCGGCCAGCAGGAAGACCGGCGCGATGGCGGTCTGGATCGTCTTTGCGACGGTCGACAGGACAGGTTCGAATTCCACCGGATCGATATGCCTTGCCCACCGGGCAGGGGCAAGGCTGCGCAATCGGGCCGATGTTCTGCGCGATGACGGCGCTACCAGATCGTAACAGGTTCGTGGCAAAGCACTTTCATGCTGTCTCCGCCCGCTGCCACCCAGCCTGTCGCCCGTGTCGTCGACGGACTTGCCGATTCGATCGACATGGTTGCCGCACAGGCGCCGGAGACGCACCGCTTCCTGCGCCGGCACTGGTATGCGGCGGCGGTCGAAAGCTATGGCGGGAGCGCGCGGACGCTGCTGGTCGAACGGGGCGAGCGACCGGTGATCGCGCTGCCGCTGATCGGCCTCGGGCCGGCATGGTTGCGGCTCGGCCAGGTGCCGGGATGCTACTGGCCCTTTCGCAGCGGGCCGGTCGCGGCGGATGCCGCCGCCGCCGATTTCGCCGCGCTGCTGAACGGTGCACGGCGGACGACGCGCGGGTTCCGGCTGGGGCCGATCTATGACGGCGATCCGCTGCTCGAGGGGGTGCAGGCGGCGGCCGCCGCGGGGGGCTGGCGGGCGTTGCCGCGCTTCGTCGCCGACAGCTATCTGCTCGACATGCGGGCGCAGCAGGCCGAGGGGGCGTGGCCGCGCAATTCGACGCTGCGCAAGAACCGGTTCCACGAAAAGCATCTGGCCGACACGGGCGTGCCCGACTGGTCGTTCGTGTCCGGGCGCGACTGGACGCCGGCGGCTTTCGATGCGCTGGCGACGATCGAGGACGCCAGCTGGATCGCGACGCGAACCGATGGCAGCGACGCCAAGTTTACTGCCGGCGGCCATGGCCGCTTCTGGCGCGCGGCTGCGCAGGACCCGGTGATCGCGGACATGATGTGGGCGGCGCTATTGCGGGTTGATGGACAACCGGCGGCATTCTCGTTCGATCTGAACGCCGGCGCGCTGAAATATGCGATCGCCAACAGCTATGACGCGCGCTTCGCGAAGCATTCGCCCGGCCGGCTCCTCTATTACCGCAACCTCGTCCGGGCGCTGGACGACGGCATCGCCCGCGTCGATTGGGGCGCGGGCGACAGCGGGTACAAGCGGGCGATCGGCGCCGATCGAGGACCCGCGATCCGCGACTGGCTGTTCCTGCCGCCGGGCCTGCCGGCATGGATCGGGCGGATGTTCGCCGGGCGCTGGGCGCGTAGCGGCCACGCCGTGGTGCCGGAGGGCGATCCGGCCGCTGCGACGTGACGGATCGTCGGTTGGCGCGATCCTTGATACCATGGCGCGTGATCGGCGAATCGGGAATTTCGGATGGGGTGGCATCCCCACAACCGGCCTGGGCAGCGTCGCCCGCCCGGCCGCTGTCGATGCCGCGCACCGCGCTGCTCGCCACCGCCTATGGCCTGCTGACCTACGGCCTTGCCGCGCTCATGCTGTGCGCCAGCCAGTGGCTCGACGGTGCGGAGCTGTTGTGGCTGGCCAATCCGATCGCCACCGCGACGCTGATCCGGCGTCCCCGGTCGCAATGGGCGCCGCTATTGGTCATCACCGGCATCGCGCTCGTGCTGGCGAACGAATGGCGCTATGACGATTGGCGGTTGATGGTCGGCTATGGGCTGATCGACCTCATCAGCATTGCCTTCGTCGCCTCGATGATCCGGCTGGTCCGGCCCGATCCACGGATGCTGCGCGGTTATGTGACGATCGTCGTGATTGCGCTTGCCGGGGCGGGGTTGCTAACCGCGATGTTCATGCAGTTCCGCCTGCTGATGTTCGGCGCGGTCACCTCGCTCGTCGCGACCCAGTGGTTTGCGGCCAACGCCATGGGATTGATCGTACTGCTGCCCGCGTTGAAGGCGACGCGGCGGGCAGTGTCGGAGGAACTGGAGGTCCTCTCCCCCTCCATCATCGTCGTCGTCGCGCTGACCGCTGCGCTGACCGGCATCGTGTTCACGATGAGCAGCTATCCCGTGCTGTTCCTGCTGCTGCCCTGCGGGGTGTTCGCCGCTTTGCTGTACCGCTTCGCCGGGGCGGCGGCATCGACGATTACCGTCAGCATCGTCGCGACGATCTGCACGGTGCGGGGCATCGGCCCCATCGCCGACCTGATGATGACGCCGGCGGATCGCGTCCTCTACCTTCAGCTGTTTATCGGCGCCTTCACGCTGACGGCCTTTCCCGTTGCGGCGCTGGTGTACGAACAGTGGCTGGGATTGCGCGAAATCCGCGACAATGAACGGCACCTGCGGCTGCTGGCCGATCATTCGACCGACCTGATCGTCCGGCTCGGTGCGGACGGGCTGCGCCGGTATGCGTCGTCGGGATCGGAACGGCTGCTCGGCTATCCCCCGGAGCAGTTGGTGGGGCAGAGCCCGTTCCAGCTGATCCATCCCGACGATCGCGACCGGGTGCAGCGTTGCCTCGCGGCATTGACCCCGACCGGCGAGAGCCTGGTGGTGCGGTACCGGATGCGTCACCGCGAGGGCCATTATCTGTGGCTTGAAGGGGCGTTCCGGCTGGTGGGGAACGATCCCGCTTCGGCGGAGGTGATCGGATCGATCCGCGACATCGCCGATCGCCACGCGGCCGAACGCGGCGCCGTCACGTCCTTTGACGAACTGGAGGAGCAGCAGCGATTGCTGGCGATGGCGGAAAGTGCCGCCGGCATGGGCCATTGGCGGCTGAACCTCGCCGACTGGCGGCTGTTCTGGTCACCCGAGGTCTTTCGCATCCACGGTGTCGAAGGAAACTGCGAACCCGGCATCGCCACCGCCATCCGGTTCTATCATCCCGACGACCGGGATATGGTGCGCGATCGGATCGGCGTGGCGATCGCCAATGGCGGGTCGTTTGCATTCGACGCCCGCGTCGTGCGCGCGGATGGGGAGATGCGCTGGGTCCGGTCGCGTGGACAGGCGGAAACCGCGCCGGGGGCGGGCATCGTCGGCCTGTTCGGCGTGTTCCAGGACGTGACCGAACATGTCGCGGCGATGACCGATCTGCGCGCCGCACGCGAAGAGGCGGAACGCGCGCTGGCGGCCAAGGCAACCTTCACCGCAACGATCAGCCATGAAATCCGCACCCCGCTGACGTCGATCCTCGCGGCGGTGCAGCTGTTGCGCGACACGCCCGATCGCGTCGAGCGGATGCGGCATCTCGATTCGCTGGAGGCCGCCGGGCGTACCCTGTCCGATATCGTAGACGACGTGCTGACCTTCTCCAAGCTGGAGGGCGGGCATGCCAGTCCGGAGGCGATCGCCTTCGAACCGCGGGCGTTGTTGCAGACGGCGGCCGGACTGTTCGCGGCGGAGGCGCGCAAGCATGCGCTGTCGATCATGTTCGATGCACCGGCCGGTCAGGTCATCGGCGATCCGGCGCGGCTGCAGCGGGTGCTGACCAATCTGGTCGGCAATGCCGTGAAGTTCACCCGCACCGGGTCGGTCCGCATCAGCGCCGCGCGCGAGGATGGCGACCTGTGGCGGTTCCAGGTCACCGACACCGGCGTGGGCATCCGCGACGACCGGCTGGAGGCGATCTTCGAACCCTTTGTCCAGGCGGATGCGTCGACCACGCGCAGCTATGGCGGCACCGGGCTTGGCCTCAGCATCAGCCGGATGCTGGTCGAATCGATGGGCGGCAGGATTCAGGTCGTCAGCCGTCCGGGTGCCGGATCGCGTTTCTGGTTCGACATCCCGCTCCCGTCCGCTGCGACCGTCGCCGACGCCGGCGAGGACGCGCTGGCGATACCGCGTGCGACGCGGGAACCCGACCGCAGCCCGCCGATGACGGTGCTGGTGGCGGAGGATAACGACACCAACCGCTATCTGCTGGCGGAAATCGTCCGCCGGCTGGGGCATCAGGTCGTGGCGGTCGAAAACGGGGCGCGGGCGGTCGAATATGTCACGGCGACGGCGGGCAATCCCGTCGATCTGGTGCTGATGGACGTCCAGATGCCGGTGATGGACGGACTGGCCGCGACGCGCGCCATCCGGGCGTGGAGCGGGGCGGGGGCCGCGGTTCCGATCCACGCGATTACCGCCGACCTGTCGAACGAACGCCGTGCCGACATCACCCGGGCGGGGATGAACGGGGTGCTGACCAAGCCGATCGACATGGCGCAACTGAGCCTGTTGCTCGACCGGAACGCGACCGCGCCGCGCCATCCACCGGCTTCATCGCAGGCTCCCGGCGTCATCGACCCGCTGCGCATCCGTGCGTTGACCGATGCGCTGGGCGCCGAGCAGCGCAATACCCTGCTTGCCCTGTTGATCGAGGATGCGCGGCGGGTGCCCGCGCGGCTGCGGACGCTGCTGGCCCATGGCCGCAACAACCTGGCCCGGCGCGAGGCCCATGCCTTTCACGGCGCGGCGGCAAGCATGGGGGCCGCACATCTGATCGCGGCGCTGACGGAGATCGAGGGGCTGGCGGATGACGCGACGGCCGACCCGGCGATGATCGACCGGCTGGACCAGTGCGCGCAGGAAGTGATCGCCGCCGCGCAGGGTGCGATGCAGCCGGCGGCCTGATCGCGGTCAGTTCTCCGCGTCGAACGCCTGTAGTGCCAGCACCGCCTGCGTCCGGTTGCTCACGCCCAGCTTGCGGAAGATCGCCGACAGATGCGACTTCACGGTCGGTTCGGCGAGTTGCAGGTCATAGGCGATCTGCTTGTTCTGATGGCCGTTCACGATGGCGCGCAGCACGCGGAGCTGCGCGATCGACAAGGTGCCCATGCGTTCGGCCAGGTCGACCCGACGATCCGCCTGGCTGGCAGCGGCGATATCGGCCGGCAGCCAGTCGTGCCCGTCGAGCAGCGCCCGGATCGCCGCGATCATCTGATCGATCGTCGAGGATTTGGGGATAAACCCCTTCGCGCCGAGCGCATGCGCCTGCGCGATCACCGCCGGCTCCTCCCGCCCGGAAACGATGGCAACGGTCGCGGACGGGCGGATCGCCCGCAGCATCGCCAGCCCAGCAAATCCCTGTACGTCGGGCAGCATCAGGTCGAGCAGGATCAGGTCATAGGCAGTGCTGCGGACCAGATCCTCCGCTTCGGCCAGGGTCGTCGCACAGTCCTTGGTAATGCCGGGATCGACCGCCCGTGCCGCCATCCCCAGTGCGGTCGCGCACATCGGATGATCGTCGGCGACGAGAATGTGCGGCATTAACAATCCCTTGTTGGGGCGTCGGCCCTTATCACAAGGCGTCTATCACAATAATTCGCGCGACACACCAACAACGAATTCGCCCAACCAGAGCGGGCGCGGGGGATCAGGTCGAAACGGGACGGTCTGCAAAATCCTCGCGAAGGACCTGTTCGATCGGACGATCGATTCCACGCGTCAGATCGGCGGGCACGACCACCGAAAATCCGCGCGCGACCAGTCCGTCGATCGCCCAGCGCACGCAATAATCGGCGGCAACGCCGACCACGATCGCCCGGTCGATCCCCTGCCGCTGCAGATCGAGGAAGAAGGCGTCGCGCGCCATCGGCGGCTGCGCACCGCGCGGGTCGACGGCCAGCAGCCCGTCCTCGGCCCACATGTCGAAGACTCCCTTCTCCAGCGTCCGGCAGGGGATGCCGGGCGCGATCGACAGCGGATCGAGCAGGTTGCGCCAGCCCGGCGTTCCCTTGACGCAATGGATCGGGAACAACGCCGCCTCGGCGCTGGTGGGATAGGTGTCGGCGAAATGGGTGTCGAAGGTGAACACCATCGCCGCCGTGTCGGCCGCGGTGCGCCGCGCCAGCCAGTCGGCCAGCGGGCCGACGATCGCGTCCGCGCCGGGCACCGGCAGCGCGCCGTCCGGCAGCATGAAATCGGCCTGGGTATCCACGACGACGATCAGGTCACGCATGATGGTTCTCCTCGATCCGCTTTACATATATTCTTATTGCATATATGTAAAGCGGATGAAAGGCGGTTTCCCTCGAACCTTCTGGAACCGTGCGGATTGCGCGGTACGGGGGAGTACGCGCCGGGGCGGGTGTTGTGCTTCGCTGCACGTCCCGTCCGGCTTTGGAAAGGCTGACCGATGGTGATGACCGATATTGCGACCCGCGTGTGGAACCATGGCTGGCGGCTCGACCCGGTGGTGCGCAGCCTGCTCGACACCGATTTCTACAAGCTGCTGATGGTGCAGATGATCCGGGAGGTGCACCCCGACGTCCATGCGACCTTCGCCGTCATCAACCGCAGCAAGTCGGTGCGGCTGGCCGAGGTGATCGACGAGGGCGAGCTGCGCGCCCAGCTGGACCATGCCCGCACCGTCGGCTTTTCCAAGCAGGAGCTCATATGGCTGGCGGGTAACAGCTTCTACGGGGTGCAGCGCATGTTCGCGCCGGGCTTCATCGACTGGCTCAGCCAGTTTCGGCTGCCCCCTTATGAGCTGTCGGTTCGCGACGGGCAGTATGAGCTGCATTTCGACGGGCTATGGGCAGAGACGTCGCTGTGGGAAATCCCGGCGCTCACCATCGTCAACGAACTGCGCGCGCGGGCGGCCCTGCGCGAGCATGGCCGCTTCGCGCTGGACGTGACCTATGCGCGGGCCAAGGCGCGGCTGTGGGACAAGGTGGAGCGATTGCGCGACCTGCCCGATCTGGTCCTGTCCGACTTCGGCACCCGCCGGCGGCACGGATTCCTGTGGCAGCGCTGGTGCGTCGAGGCGCTGCAGGAGGGGCTGGGCGACCGGTTCGTCGGTACCTCCAACGTGCTGCTGGCGATGCAGGCGGGCGTCGAGGCGATCGGCACCAACGCGCACGAACTGCCGATGGTCGAGGCGGCGCTGGCCGAGGACGATGCCGGCATAGCCGCCGCGCCGTATCGTGTGCTGGAGGAGTGGCGGCGGCATTATGGCGGCAACCTGCTGATCGCGCTGCCCGATGCGTTCGGCACCACCGCCTTCCTGCGCAATGCGCCGCACTGGCTGGCCGACTGGACCGGCTTCCGCCCCGACAGCATGCCGCCGATCGAGGGGGGCGAGCAGATCCTGCGCTGGTGGCAGGAACAGGGCGTCGACCCACGCACCAAGCTGCTGATCTTTTCCGACGGGATGGACGTCGACAGCATCATGGCGACCTATCGCCATTTCCATGGGCGGGTGCGGATGAGCTTTGGCTGGGGCACCAACCTGACCAACGACTTCCGCGGCTGCGACCCGCTGGGGGGCGAGGGGCTGGAGCCGATCTCGCTGGTGTGCAAGGTCATCAGCGCTAATGGCCGCCCGGCGGTCAAGCTGTCCGACAATCCGGCCAAGGCAACCGGCCGGCCGGAGGATGTCGCCCGGTACCTGCGCATCTTCGGCGAAGGCGGCCGGGTCGCCAGCCCGGTCGCGGTGTGATGCTCAGACCCGCACGTAGCGGAAATACCAGACCTCATGCCCCTGCCGCCGGGCTTTGCGCTCATAGCGGGTTTCGGGCCAGTCAGCGGGGCGGGTGAGGAAGTCGGCGGCGGTCTGCGCCTGCCACACGAAGTCGCGGCGCTGGTCCATGATCATCATCGCCCAGCGGCAATAGGTCGGGTCGTCGGTGCCGAGGCGGAACTCGCCGCCCGGCCGCAGCTTGGCCGCTATCAGGTCCATCGGGCCGTGGTTCATCATCCGCCGCTTGGCATGGCGCGCCTTGGGCCACGGATCGGGGTGGAGCAGATAGACCCGCTCCAGCGCACCATCGGGGAAGCGCTCGATCACCTCCAGCGCGTCGCCCATGTGCAGGCGGACATTGGATAGGTTGTCGTCGCGGATGTGGTTCAGCGCGCCGACCACGCCGTTCAGGAACGGTTCGCAGCCGATGAAGCCGTGGTGCGGGCGGGCGCCGGCCTGTCCCGCCAGATGCTCGCCCGCGCCGAAGCCGATCTCCACCTCGACCGGGCGGTCGTCGCCGAACAGGACCTGCGACGTGAGCGGGCCGGTATCGGGGACCGAGACGCGCGGCAACAGGTCCTCGACCAGGGCAGCCTGTCCCAGGCGCAGCTTGTGGCCCTGACGACGGCCATAGAGGCGGCGGATGGTGGTGGGATCGTTCATCGCCGCGCTCCTACCCGCCAAGCCGCCATGTCGACAAGTCGTGTCAGTGGGCCGTGTCGGCGGGGAGCTTCCTCGATCCCCACGGGTTGGAGGGCGATGGGAAAGAAGAAGCAGGCGAAGCGCGCGGCAAAGCACAAGGCGAAGCAGCTGGTCGATGCCGATATCGATGTCGGGCACGGCGTGGCCGCCGAGCTGCGCCATCATCCGGTGGTACAGGTGGCCGGCGCGCTGAGCGAGGTGGCCGACCAGCCGCCGATGGTCGCGATCAACCTGACCACCATCGCCGCCGGGCTGATCGCGCAGGATGCCCGGCTGACGCGGACGGGCATCCGGATGCTGGCGGCGCATGGCCTCGCCACGCTGGTCAAGGCAGCGATCAAGCACAATGTCGACCGGGCACGGCCCAAGCTGTTCGCCAGTCGCGAGGCGCATCGCCCGACGCCGGGCGACCGGGACGAGGGGCCGCAAAACTCCTTTCCGTCCGGCCATACCGCCGGTGCCGTCGCGGTCGCACGGGCGGTGGCGCGCGAATATCCGGGCGTGGCGGTGCCGGTACAGGCGGCGGCGGCCGGCATCGCCGCGATCCAGGTGCCGCGCGGCACCCACTTCCCGATCGACGTCGCGGTGGGGGCGGTGATCGGCTGGGCGGCAGAGGCGATCGTTGCGCGGGTGCTGCCGGCGGCGGAGCGCCCATCGTCACCCCGGCCTTAAGCCGGGGTCCCGCTTTCTTGCGGCGCTGAGAAGAAGCGGGACCCCGGGTCAGGCCCGGGGTGACGAGCCTGGCAAACGGCTCGATCCGTGCGGCGTTGCCGGCCAATCGGGGCTGGAAAGAATATCGTTAGTTAACAGTGTCTTGACCGAAACCTGCCGGCCAAAGTTCACAAAGTTCACACTTGCCACGTTTTGCGCGCTAACCGTTCGCTCGGCCCGCTACGGCGTCGTTTCGCGATGTCAAAGAGCATCGGCGAGCATGACAGGGCGGCGGGGTGTAGGAAAGCGACCCGCCGGGCCGGTTGCCCTATTTGAAGAATTCGGGATTGATCGTGACGTTACGCTTCTTGCCCCAGGTCGTCGTGCGGGCGAGGATCGGGCGGTTCAGTGCGGCGATCAGCGTGTCGGGCGCGGGCAGGGCGGTCATCGGTGCATAGATGGCGATCGATCCGGGTTCGTAGAGCGCGACCGACCATTGGGCGACCTTCCTGCCCTCCGATTCCCCCACTTCGCGGGCGATCACATCGGGTTCGACCGCAAAGCCGCGCCCGCTGTCACTGATCGCCAGCAGATAGCCGTCGGTCGCGCCGTCGCGGCGATAGGCGGCACCGACCTGCGCAGGGGCCGGGTCGCGGCACCAGGTTGCCGGCGTGGCGGCAGCGCCGGTCCTTTTCTCGCCCTCGGCGGCGGCGACCAGCCCGCCGGTGAGCGCGGCGGTTTGCAGCGCATTCGCATCGGTCACCGGCGCGGCGTTTGCTGCGAAGGCAAGCGGGGTAGTACAGTCCGTGACCGGCGCGGCGGCGGGGGCGGCGGGGATGGCTTTCGGCCATTCGAGCGCGCCCAGCACCGCCGGGATACGCGCCGCGACGGTCGCGCCGTCGAGCTTCGTCGAACTATAGCGCACCTTCACCAGCCATTCGCCGACCGGCAGGATGGCGAGCGCGGTGCCGCGATAGGGCGCCTTGGTCAGCGTCCATCCCGCCATCAGCCCGCTGGCGCTCGACTGGCCTGGCGGGGTGAAGGCGGTCGGGACCACCGGCGCGACATTGCCGAACATCTCCTTGCGTTGTTCGATCGAGGCGCGAGCGCGGTCGAACCACACCGGCACGCTGCCGCTCAAGGTGCGATAGACATAGACGTTGATCGCGTCGGGACCGTCCTGATAGACGGCGAACACGTCGAGTTCGTCGTCGCCCAGCTGGCGGACGTCGACGCGCTTCATCCCGTCCAGTTCGGCGGGGGCGGTGATGCCGCTATGCTTGAAGCGATAGGGCTTGCCCGCCTTCGCGCCGACCGGTGCCCCGACCTGCTGCGCGGCGACCGGGGCCGCAATCATCATTCCCGCGGCCAGCACAGCCATCCATTTCCGCATATGATCCCCCCTTGGCGGCCGTTCGGCAGCCGTCCGTCGCGCGCGAACCTTTCGTAGTTTCGGGGGAATGTCGAGGGGGGGGGCGGGCGTCGTGTCCGGCGTTGCCGCCCCGGACCTGATCCGGGGTGACGGTCGGCGGGCGGTTTTTCCTATGCCGCGGGCTTCGGTGCCTTTTCCGGCCTGGCGGTGGTCGTCGGTACGAGGCTGGTCGGCATACCGGGTCTCAGCACGAACATTCGGTCGCCGCCCCGCGGGACGACCACGTAGAGCCGCCGCTGATACGCCTCCACGACGAAACTGTGCGCTTCGTTGGGGAGCGGGGCGGTGAGGGTCGATACCACGGCGCCCACGCCGCGCTGCCCCTTGGGGGGCGGGGGCACGGTCATGCAACCCTTCGAAAAGGCGTAGGGCGCACCGGCGCGCCCGTCGGCGGCGACGTCCACCCGGTAATGACCGCCGATCGGCAGGTCGTCCGCCTTGGTCTGCGCCGACAGGAAATAGACCGAGGTCACGCTATCGGGCGCGGTGGGTGGGACGACGACGCTGTTGAAGGCGGGGCCGCAAGGCAGCAGCCTGGCGGCTCCGATCGCCTTGGCCGCGCTGTCGCGCGCCGCGATCAGGTGGAGTTGGGCCGGGGAGAGTATCCCCGCGTCGCCGGTGACGAGCGTCGCATCGGCGAGCTTTCCACCGATCAGCCGTGCGGTGTAGAGCGCACGCGGTGGTTGCGACCGGTCGTGGAAGATCAGCGTCGGCGATGCGGCCGCCCCTTCGACGATCCAGCCGCCCAGCTTCTGCCGCCAATCGGGCAGGCGCTTCTGCACATCATCGGTGCCGAGCCATGCCACCCGGTCATAGGCGGCGAGCAACCGGCCGCGTTCGGTGGTGCGGTCCAGCGCCGCGCGATCCTCTGCCGAGATAGTCTCGACCGGCGCGATCTGCGCCATGGCGGGCGCGGCCAGGGCCATTGCCAGCAGTGCCGTCACGGTTCGCATCGTATCCCCCTTGCGCGGCGGCCACAAAAAAAGGAGGCCCGCCGTCGCCGGCGAACCTCCCTTTTTTCGCAAATGCTGTCCAGCGGGATCAGGCGGCGAGCGCGGCCTTCAGGTCGTCGACCAGATCGGTCTTTTCCCACGGGAACAGGTCGCCCTCGGGCTTGCGGCCGAAATGGCCATAGGCGGCGGTGGCGCGATAGATCGGCTTGTTGAGCGAAAGGTGCGTGCGGATGCCGCGCGGGGTCAGGCCGCCGAGCTTCGCGATGCCGGCAATCGCGGTTTCGATCGCGTCGTCGCCGACCGTACCGGTGCCGTGGGTGTTCACGTACAGCGACAGCGGCTTCGACACGCCGATCGCATAGGCGAGCTGGATCGTGCAGCGCTTGGCAAGGCCGGCGGCAACGATGTTCTTCGCCAGATACCGGGTGATGTACGCCGCCGAGCGATCGACCTTCGTCGGGTCCTTGCCGCTGAACGCGCCGCCGCCGTGCGGGGCGGCACCGCCGTACGTGTCGACGATGATCTTGCGACCGGTGAGCCCTGCGTCCCCGTCCGGGCCGCCGATTTCGAAGCTGCCGGTCGGGTTGATGTGATATTCGGTGGCGTCCGACAGCAGCTCGGCCGGGAGGACGTCGGCGACGACCGACTTCACATAATTGTGCAGCTCGGCTTCCTTTTCGCCATTGTCATAGCCCGGCGCATGCTGGGTCGAGACGACGATCGCGGTCGCGGCGACCGGCTTGCCGTTTTCGAAGCGCAGCGTGACCTGGCTCTTGGCATCGGGTTCGAGGAACGGCGCGGTGCCGGCGTGGCGATCTGCGGCCATCTTCGCGAGAATCTTGTGGCTGTAGTCCAGCGTCGCCGGCATCAGGTCCGGCGTTTCGTCGCAGGCGAAGCCGAACATGATGCCCTGGTCGCCGGCGCCTTCATCCTTGTTGCCCGACGCGTCGACGCCCTGCGCGATATGCGCCGACTGCGCATGCAGGTTGTTTTCGAAGCGGAAGGTTTCCCAATGGAAGCCCGACTGTTCATAGCCGATCGCCTTCACCGTTTCGCGCACGGTGCGTTCGATCTCGTCCTGGGCACCGTCCGCCCATGCGCCGTTTTCGAACACGCCCTTGCAGCGGATTTCACCGGCGAGGACGACGAGCTGGGTCGTGGTCAGCGTTTCGCAGGCGATGCGCGCTTCGGGGTCCTTCGACAGGAACAGGTCGACGATCGAGTCGGAAATCTGGTCCGCGACCTTGTCGGGGTGGCCCTCGGAAACCGATTCCGAGGTGAAGAGATAATTGGAACGCATGGACTTCCTCTAGGCTAGAGGGAAAGCGTGCGGCCGTTGCCATGCCGCATATAAAGCTTTCCTTATGTCGCGGCTCTAGCGCGCGCGGCGGCGGATGGCAATCGCGAGGGCGGACAGCAAAACTATCGCCAGCAGCGCCATCCAGTTGCCGACCCGTGCGAACAGCGTCGGGGCATGGGGGGCGGGCAGCGGCACTTCGATCGCATCGGCGCGGCCCGCCGGGATGGTCGCGACCAGCGCGCCCGACGCGTCGATCACCGCCGAGATGCCGGTCGGCGTCGCGCGCAGGATCGGCAGGCCCTCCTCGGTCGCGCGGAGGCGGGCCTGCGCCAGATGCTGCGGCGGACCCCAGGTGCCGAACCATGCGTCGTTCGAGGGATTGAAGAGGAACGCCGGGCGGTGGGCACGGTCGACGACCTGGCCGGAAAAGATGATCTCGTAACAAATCTGCATGCCGACCTGTCCGAAGCCGGGCAGGCTCAGCGTCGCCGGGCCGGGGCCGGGGGCAAAGTCGATATCACCCATCACGAGCCGCGAGAGGCCGAGCGGCTGGAGCAGCGAGCGCATCGGGAGATATTCGCCGCCGGGCACCAGATGCGCCTTGTCATACCGCCCGGCGATACGGGTGTCGGGGGTGAGCGCAAACACCGAGTTGCCCGCGCCGACCAGCTGGCCATCGCGCGCGAAGTTCAGCGCGGTACCGCCGACCAGCGCGACGTCGCGGGGGCCAAGGACGCTGGCGATCTTTGCGCGCAGCAGCAGCGGCGACTGGCGATACCAGTCGAACGGATAGCCGTCCTCGAGGTAGAAATTGACCGTGCCTTCGGGCCAGACCACGAGGCGCGGGGCGCGGCCGGGGGTGCCAGACAGCTCGATCTGCTTGTCGAGCAGGCGTTCGTCATAGCCGGGGCTGCGCACCGCCTCTTGCGGGAAATTCGGCTGGACGACGCGGACGCGGGGGGCGGTGGCGGCAACCGTAACCGGCTTCGACGCCGGACCGGGGACCAGCATCAGCAGCGCGAGGGCGACGATCACACCCGCGCGGACTTTCGGGCGGGGCAGCAACAGCGCGGCGCTGAGCAATACGGTCAGCCCCGACAGCGCGTAGGTGCCCGTAACGGTGGCTACGCTACGCAGCGGGGTGGGCACCCAGACCACGCCGATCGGGTTCCACGCATAGCCGGTGAAGACCACGGCGCGCGCATATTCGGTCGCGATCCACGCGGCGGCGGCGACCGCGACATAAGCGAGGTCGGGGCGTTTGCTGCGCCGCCCCAGCTTCCACGCGATGCCGCCCGCCAGCATCGGATAGATCGCCAGATACAGCGCCAGCCCGACCACCGCGACATAGCCGAGTGCGGGCGGCATCCGGTCCTGGAAATCGAACGCGTGCTGGATCCAGTTATTGCCGACCGTGAAATGCGCGACGCCGAACAGCCACGACCGCCACAGCGCCCCCTTCAGCGTCGGTGCGCGGTGGACGACCCACAGCCACAGTGCCAGCGCGGCGAGCGTGACCGGCCACCAACCGAGCGGCGCGAAACCAAGGGCCGAGGTCAGGCCGGCGAGCAGGGCGAGAAGAGCGGGCACGGCGCTGCATATCCTAGGTGCAGGGGGCGGGTGCAAGGGGGCGTGCGATGCGCCTTCAACCAATCCGTTTGGTTCGAGCTTGTCGAGAGCGGGGTGCGGTTGGGCGGCGCGTTCTCGACAGATGCTTCTCGACAAGCTCGAAGCTGCTCGAACCGAACGGGGTGGTGGGGAGAGGCTCGAACCTACCCTCGTTAAGTTCGAGCTTGTCGAGAACCACGGGCGACCTTCGCGCTTCCGTGCTATCGCCAACCCGATGACCGCCTACACCTGGCTTGCCATAGCGATTGTTGCTGAAGTGATCGCCACCTCCACGATGCGCGCGACCGCCGGCTTTACGAAGCTCGGCCCCTCGCTGGTGACCCTCGCTGGCTATGCGGTCGCCTTCTACTGCCTGTCACTGGCGTTGCGCACGATGCCGACCGGGATCGCCTATGCGATCTGGTCCGGGGTTGGAATCGTGCTGGTCGCCGGGATCGCATGGGGGTGGCAGGGGCAGCGGCTGGACGGGGCGGCGGTGCTGGGCATGAGCCTCATCATCGCCGGTGTCCTGGTGATGAACCTGTTTTCGAAGAGCGTCGCACACTAGATGCGATGCGAAGAGGAGTTTTGCATGAACCAACCGGTCGAAGTCGATATCCCCCACCAGCTGGGCCGTGCAGGCGTGCGGCAGCGGATCGATGGCGGGATCGACAAGCTGGCGAACATGATCCCCGGCGGCGTGATGCACGACAAACGCTGGGACGGCGACACGCTGCACTTCACGGTCAGCGGCATGGGGCAGGTGGTCAAGGCGCGCTGCGAGATGCACGACGCCCATGTCCATGCGGTGCTCGACCTGCCGCCGATGCTGGCGATGTTCGCCAACAAGATCAAGGAGAAGCTGGGCCGCGACGGGCCGGCATTGTTGAAGTAGGCCGCTCGTACCTTTCGTCATTCCGGCTGTCGCCGGAATGACGAGCAGGGACTTATCGCGCCGACAGCGGCTGGCTGACCCGCCAGATCACGTTGCCGACGTCATCCGCCACCAGCATCGCGCCGGTGCGGTCGGCGATGACCCCCACCGGACGGCCGAACGCCTGCTTGCCATCGGCCGACAGGAACCCGGTGAGCAGGTCGACCGGCTTCGCATCCTTGGCCGGGAAGCTGCCATCGGCGGCGAACGGGACATAGATCACCTTGTAGCCCGACGGCGGCACCCGGTTCCACGATCCATGCAGCCCGACGACCGCGCCGTTGCCGAACCGCTGGCCCAGCCGCATATCGCTGGTGAAGGCGAGGCCGAGCGGGGCGACATGCGCGCCCAGCGCATAGTCTGGGCGGGCGACATACTGGCGCAGGTCCGGGCGCTGCGGCTGGACGCGATCGTCGATATACCCGCCCCAATAATGCCACGGCCAGCCATAGTTGCCGCCGAATTCGACCTTGGTCATGTAATCGGGCGGCATGTCGGAGCCGAGCATGTCGCGTTCGTTGACGACCGCCCACAAGTCCTTGCTGCGCGGCTCGAACGCCATGCCGTTGGCGTTGCGCACGCCCGCGGCATAGATGCGGAACGTCTTCTTTACCGGATCGACCTGCCAGATGGCGGCGCGGTTCTTTTCGATCTCCAGCCCGTTTTCGGCGATGTTGGAGGCCGATCCGACGCTGACGTACAGCGACTTGCCATCGGGATCGGCGATGACGTTGCGCGCCCAGTGATTGCCGCCGCCGGGCAGGTCGACGATCTTTTCAGCGCCTGCCGTGATCCGGGTCTGGCCGACGCGGAAGGGATAGCGGACCAGCGCGTCGGTGTTGGCGACGTACAGCCAGTCGCCGACCACCACCATGCCGAACGGCGAGTTCAGCCCGCTGAGCAGCGTCGAGCGCCCCTCCGCCACGCCGTCGCCATTGGCATCGCGCAACAAGGTAATGCGATTGGCCGAGGGGGTGCCGGCACCCGCCTGGTCCATGAACAGCCGCATGAACCAGCCGGTGATGCCGCCGCCTTCGCGCGGGGGGCTGTTGGTTTCGGCGACCAGCACGTCGCCATTGGCAAGCCGGTAGAGCCAGCGCGGATGGTCGAGGCCCTTGGCGAACGCCTGCACCTGCAGGCCGGCCGGGGCGGTCGGGGTCTGACCGTCCTTCCATCCGGTCGGTTCGGCGATGCGCACGGTCGGGATCGTCTGCTTGCGCACCTGCGACAGTTGCGGCGTACGGCCGGCGACGGCATTTTCGCTCAGTTCCGCCCGGTCGGGCCGGGTGAGGTAAAAGACGAGTCCCGCGATCAGGACCAGCAGGACGATTCCGAAACGGATGGCATGTTTGCGCATGGAAGCTGAATAGGGCGGCAGGGGGACCGGGGGAAGGGGGCGGCGTCCGATTGTCGCGCGCGGCGGGTTCGTGCCCTTGCGGGTTTAGAGCCCGCACTGTTTCGCGACCGGCAAGGAATGGACGATGCGACACTCGCCTGCCCTTTAGGACAGCAGGCCGAGGCCGATGCGGCGTTTGGCTGTCCATCAGCCAGCCGGCGCTACCGGTATCGACTGTAATAGGGAGAAGGCCGCCGATGCCAAGGGAGTAGCACCGGCGGCCTGTCGGATGCCGTCAGAGAGGGCGCGGCCAACGCCGGCGCCGCGTCTCGCGACTGCACCCGATTCGTATTTATTGGGATGACCCCGCCTTCAGCACTGGTTTCATCCGCAACCAGTCGCTTCGCGTATCATCACCCTGTAACGCAATAATACGTCCAGATGATGGCAAGCGAGAAACGCGGATTTCCGCCCCGTGTGATCGATTGCAGCGATCACACGCCGTCGCGGTCTGGCGGACCGAGGGGCAACGTCACCGTGCCTCGCGCCATCATTGAGCGCGCCCGCCTATTCCTCGATGACCGGCAGCGGCGGGTGGAGGCGCAGGCGCAGGACGCGGCGGGTGTCGGCGGCAACGATCTCGATCCGCCAGCCCGACGGGTGGTCGAGGCACGCGCCCTGCTTGGGCACTTCGCCGGCCAGCACGAAGGCAAGGCCGCCCAGCGTCTCGACATCCTCCTCTACTTCGCCGAGGCGTGGATCGATCAGTTCAGCGGCGTCTTCCAGCTCGGCGCGCGCATCGGCTTCCCACGCGCCGCCGTCTAGCGGCACGAACAGGTCGGTCGGCGCCTCGTCATGCTCGTCCTCGATCTCGCCAACGATCTCCTCGACCAGATCCTCGATCGTAATGAGGCCGTCGGTGCCCGAATATTCGTCGAGCACGATGGCAAGGTGGGTCCGGCTGGCCTGCATCTGCGCGAGCAGGTCGAGCGTGCCCATCGATTGCGGCACATAGAGCGGCTGGCGCAGCAGGCTGATCGCGGTCGGGGGATGTTCCTCACCCTTCGCCAAAATCGCGAACACGTCCTTCACATGGACCATGCCGACGATGGTATCCAGCTTCTCGCGGTACACCGGCAGGCGGCTGTGCCCGGCTTCGGCGAACAGCTTCACGACATCGGCAAAGGGGGTGTTTTCCTCCAGCGCGACGATATCGGCGCGCGGCACGCCCATGTCGCCGGCATCACGCTCGCCGAAATGCAGGATGTTGCGGAGCATCTTCCGCTCGATCGGCGAAAGGTCGCCTGCGACCGGCGCATCGTTTTCGTCCTCATGCGCCGCGATCACTTCCTCGATCCGTTCGCGCAGCGTCTCGCTGGCGTCGGTGCCGAAGATCAGCGAGCGCAGGCCCCGCCATATGCCCCCTTCGGAGCTGCTACTGTCGCCGGGCGTGGTGCTGGTCGAAACGTCGGCCATGATGGTCGTGTCAGTCCTCTGTAACGGGATAGGGGTCGTGCAGGCCGAGTTCGGCGAGCGTGGAACGCTCGATCGCCTCCATGGCTTCCGCCTCGGCATCATTTTGATGGTCATGGCCTAGCAAATGCAGGCAGCCGTGGACAATCAGGTGCGTGGCATGATCGGCAACGGAAATACCGCGCTCCGCCGCTTCGGCGGCACAGACGCCGTGGGCCAGCACGATATCGCCGAGCAGCACCTCGCCGTCGTCGCTGTTCTGCGTGACGGTGTCGAGCAGGTCGGGCTGGATCATCGGAAAGGACAGGACGTTGGTCGGCTTGTCCTTGTGCCGATATTGCCGGTTGAGCGTGTGGACCTCTTCGTCCGACGTCAGCCGGATCGCGACCTCGATCAGCGCCGGATCGGTCAGCCACGCGGCCTGTGGGGTGCGACCGATCGCGGCGGTGGCGGCGCGGGTGGCCAGCGCCTCCCAATCCTGATCCTGCGGCCAGTCGGCCTCTGCCTGTACGGCGATGTCGATCATCTGAGGTCGGTCCTTGCGAAATCGTCGCCCTTGTAGAGCAATGCGGCATTGTTGGTACGGGCGCAGGCATAGGCAAAGCAATCGCCCATGTTGAGTTTCGCGTCGTGGCGGCCCTTGCCGTAGCGATGGTGCGCTTCGGTGGCGAGGCGGGCCTCCGCTTCGCCGATCGCTACCATCTCGAACCCGTTTTCATGGGCAAAGGCATCGGTAATCTCGGCGGACAGGGCGTCGCCATAGGTCGTCGCTCGCGCCACGCCGCCGATCGTTTCCCAGCGGGCAATCGGCGACCACAACAAGCGATCATAGGCCGACATGCGATCATTCTGTTCGAGATAATCGGATTCGCGCGCCAGGATCGACACCAGCACCGATGCATCGACGAACGCGGTCACAGGTCGCCGGACAGTTCGTCGAAGAACGCCTTGTCGGCGGCAAGGCCGCTCGATTCGGGCAGGGGATGGCGGCGGTAGAAATCCTCCAGCCGTTCGCGCGGGGTCGCGGCACGACGGCTGCGCGCCAGTTCGGCCTCGACCGCGCTACGCACGGCTTCGGTCTTGCTGGTCCCACGCAGGCGTGCAAGCTGATCGACCAGCGCGCTGGTCCGTTCATCCTTGATATACAGCGACGCCATGACGACCTCTCACACGGTATATCCCGCAACCTAAAGCGGGATATACTCGAACTCAAGCATCCTTGCCCTCATAGGCCTCGACGATGCGACCGACGATCGGGTGGCGCACCACGTCGCCCGCGCCAAAGCCGGCAAAGGCCATGCCCTCGATCCCTTCCAGCCGGCGGGTGGCATCCGCGAGGCCCGATGCCTGGACGCCGCCGGGCAAATCGGTCTGGTTCGGATCGCCGCACACCACCATGCGGCTGTTCTGGCCGAAGCGGGTGAGGAACATCTTCATCTGCGCGGGCGTTGTATTCTGCGCTTCGTCGAGGATGACGAAGGCGTCGGCGAGCGTCCGGCCGCGCATGAAGGCGATCGGCGCGATTTCGATTTCGCCCGACAAAATGCGGCGTTCGACCTGCTCGGCGGGCAGGCAGTCATTCAGCGCGTCGTAGAGCGGGCGCAGATACGGATCGACCTTTTCCTTCATGTCGCCGGGCAGGAAGCCGAGCTTCTCGCCCGCCTCCACCGCCGGGCGCGACAGGATCAGCCGCTGGACGCTGCCGGTGATGAGCTGCGCCACGGCCTGTGCGACCGCGATATAGGTCTTGCCGGTGCCCGCCGGCCCCAGAGCAAAGATGATGTCGTTGGACAGCAGCTGGTGCATGTAGCTGGCCTGCGCGGCGGTGCGCGGCATGATCGTCTTCTTGCGGGTCCGGATCATGATCGACGGCGCGCCCTGACCGCTTTCCGCACGGAAGATGCCGTCGAGCGCGGGCTGCGCCGACATGGCGATCACCGCATCGATCAGGCCGGGATCGACCTCTTCACCGCGCAGGATGCGGCGGTGGAGTTCGTTCAGCACCTCGCGGGCATGGGCGACGGCCTCCGCCGACCCCTCGATCCCGACCCGGTCACCGCGCGCGGTGATATAGACGCCCAACCGTTCCTCCAGCGCCAGCAGGTTGGCATCGAACTCGCCGAACAGGCGGGAGAGGAGTTGCGGTTTGTCGAAGCTGATTTCGGCGCGGGCGCGCTGACCGGCTTGGGCGGGGACGGGCTTGCGGCTCATGCGATCCTTTCGCGAAGCGGCCGGAACGCGAGGTGCGCCCGGCCGGGGAAGCATATGGTGGCGGGATGGAGGTCGCGCATCCACCCTTCAACGCACGAAGGCGGCAGGGGGAGCCAGGGGCGGCGCAATTGCATCGCCGGGGAGTGTGGCAGAGCCGAAGGCGGCGGGACAGCGATAAATGTGTGGGGGATGCAGGTCGCTCCCGCATCCCCCAGGCGCCATCAGCCGAGCGTCGCCATGTCGATGACGAAGCGGTACTTCACGTCGCTCTTCTGCATCCGGTCATAGCCGGCCTCGATATCGGCCATGTCGATCATCTCGATATCGGCGGTCAGGCCGTGCTTGTTGCAGAAATCGAGCATTTCCTGCGTCTCGGCGATGCCGCCGATCAGCGAGCCGGCCAGCGAACGGCGACCGAATACGAGGGTGCCGACCGAGGGCGAGGGGTGCGGCGTTTCGGGCACGCCGACCAGCGTCATCGTGCCATCGCGCTTGAGCAGGCCGAGGAACTGGTCAAGGTTGTGGGCAGCGGCGACGGTGTTCAGGATGAAGTCGAAGCTGCCGGCATGCGCGCCCATGGCGTCGGCGTCCTTCGACACGATCAGATCCTTGGCACCCAGCCGGATCGCGTCGTCGCGCTTGTTCGGCGAGGTCGAGAAGACATAGACCTCGGCCCCCATCGCGGCGGCGATCTTCACGCCCATATGGCCGAGACCGCCCAGGCCGACGATGCCGACCTTCTGGCCCGGCCCGACGCCCCAGTGCTTGAGCGGCGAATAGGTGGTGATCCCGGCGCACAGCAGCGGGGCAACGGCGGCGAGGTCGCCCTCGTCATGGCTGACCTTCAGCACGAAGTCCTGGTCGACGACGATATGGTCCGAATAGCCGCCAAAGGTGTGGCCGCCCAGCACCGGGTCGGGACCGTTATAGGTGCCGACGAACCCGCCGCCGGTGCAATATTGCTCTTCGCCCTCATGGCACGACGCGCATTCGCCGCAGCTGTCGACCATGCAGCCGACGCCGACGGTATCGCCGACCTGGAACTTCGTCACGTCGCTGCCGACCGCAGTTACCGTGCCGACGATCTCATGCCCCGGTACGCAGGGGTAGAGCGTGCCCGGCCATTCGCCGCGCGCGGTGTGGAGGTCGCTGTGGCACACGCCGCAATAGCGGATGTCGATCGCGACGTCGTTCGCCTGCGGATCGCGACGTTCGAAGGAGAAGGGGGCGAGCTTGGCATCGGCCGCCTGTGCGGCATAGCCCTTGGCTGGGGTCGTCATGATGGGTTTTTCCGTGAATGAGAGCATTCCGCGGCGTGCAATGCGATCCCGGCAATTTGGTTGCCGATACAATATATCAAATTGCTGATTTATTTGTTCAACCGTTCATCCGACGCGACGTTCGCCATGTTCGAGCATCGCGGGGATCACCAGATCCTCTTCATCGGCGAGGTGGCGTAGCAGCAGGGCGGTCAGCGTCGCAGCGTGGGCGGCGTGTTCGTCGGCGGCGCGCGCGTCACGCTGCGGCTGGTTCAGGCTGGCGAGCAGGCCGCGCGCGCTGCCGACCGTGGTTTCCAGCGCGGCGTGGATGGCGTGGTGATCCGATTCCAGCAGGTCGAAGCCGCGCTGCATGCGCGGGTCGAGCGCGCGGAACTTCGGGAAATAGACCGCATCCTCGATCCGGTGATGCCCGTCGAGATGGCCGAGGAACTGGTTCAGCGCAGGCACGAAGCGCTGCGGAAAGGTACGGGCGTCGAGCCGGTCTTCGCGAAAGTCGGCGATGATGCTCTCCACCGCCGCGCCCTCGGCCCGCAGCGACTGGTGGACGTGCAGCCAGAAATTGCACAGCTCGCCGAAATTGACGTGCTTCGCCCAGTCACCCTTGGGATAGGCGCTGCGCAGATAGGCGATGTCGTCGGGAATGCCGTCGCGCGCCGCCAGCGCGTGCGCGTCGGTCACGCCGCCGCCCGCACCCGTTCGACCCCCGACAGCGATACCGGGCCGGCGGCGACGATCTCCACCTCCACCATGTCGCCGATCCGGGCGTCGGTGTCGAAATGGACCGATTGCAGCCACGGCGACTTGCCCAGCATCTGTCCGGCATGGCGCCCGGCGCGTTCGACCAGGACCTGGCAGGTGCGGCCGATGGTCGCGTCGTTGAACGCCTTCTGATCGCGCAGCAGCGACGCCTGCAACCGTTGCAGCCGGTCGTCCATCACCTCCAGCGGCACTTCGCCGGCCATGTCGGCGGCGGGGGTGCCGGGGCGGGGGCTGTATTTGAAGCTGTATGCCTGCGCATAGCCGACCGCATCGACCAGGCGCAGCGTCTCCTGAAACTCCGCTTCGGTTTCACCGGGGAAACCGACGATGAAGTCGCCCGACAGCGCGATGTCGGGGCGGACGGCGCGCACCCGGTCGAGCAGGCGCAGATAGCTGTCGGCGGTGTGGCTGCGGTTCATCGCCTTCAGCACGCGGTCGCTGCCCGCCTGCACCGGCAGGTGCAGGAACGGCATCAGTTTCTCGACATCGCCATGCGCGTCGATCAGCCCCTGGGTCATATCGTTGGGGTGGCTGGTGGTGTAGCGGATGCGTTCGAGGGCGGGGAGGCGGTCGAGTTCGCGGATCAGCGCGTCGAGGCCGCGACCATCGGCATCGGTCCAGGCATTGACGTTCTGTCCCAGCAGCGTGATCTCGCGCGCGCCGCCATCGACCAGTGCCTTTGCCTCGTCCACGATCCGCGCGAACGAGCGGCTGATTTCGGCACCGCGGGTATAGGGAACGACGCAATAGGTGCAGAACTTGTCGCAGCCCTCCTGCACCGTCAGGAACGCGGTCGGGCCGCTGCGGCGACGGGCGGGCAGGTGGCCGAACTTCGATTCGGGCGGCATGTCGGTGTCGAGCGCGGGCTTGCCCGCCGCTGCGTCAGCGACCAGCTTCGGCAGGTTGTGATACGCCTGCGGGCCGACCACCACGTCGACCTTGGCGCGGCGGACGATCTCCGCCCCTTCGGCCTGCGCGACGCAGCCGGCGATGGCGATCATCGGATCGGCACCGTGTTTGCGCAGGCGGCCGATGTCCGAATAGACTTTTTCGGTCGCCTTTTCGCGGATGTGGCAGGTGTTCAGCACGACCAGATCGGCGGCATTCGCGTCGTGGGTCGCGGTCATGCCCTGCGCCGCCATCAGCTCGGCCATGCGTTCGCCGTCATAGACGTTCATCTGGCAGCCGAACGATTTGACGTGGAAGGTTTTCGGGGTGGTCATGGCCGCGCCCTTACCGGATTTGGGGCGCGGTCGGAAGGGTGACCGATCAGGCGCGCTCCCCCATGACCTCGGCGATCAGGTC
The DNA here is from genome assembly GCF_001421585.1 of Sphingomonas sp. Leaf23. Lineage (NCBI taxonomy): Bacteria > Pseudomonadati > Pseudomonadota > Alphaproteobacteria > Sphingomonadales > Sphingomonadaceae > Sphingomonas > Sphingomonas sp. Leaf23. Next base: position 339,288 of record NZ_LMKR01000003.1, read on the forward strand.
CTTGCGGCTGAGCTTGCCGATCATCGTTTTCGGCAGGGTCAGGCGGACGACCACTTCGTCGACGCGTTCATGCTTGCCGAGTTGCGGGTTGAGCCACGCCTTCAGCGCCTCACCCGTGATCTCCGAATCCTCGGCGAGGGTCACATAGGCGTGGGGGCTTTCGCCGCGATACTCGTTGGGCAGGCCGACGACCAATGCCTCGCGGATGGCGGGGTGGTGGTAGAGGATGCGTTCGATCTCGCTCGGGAACACCTTGAACCCGCCGACCGCGATCATGTCCTTCAACCGGTCGACGATGCGGATGAAGCCATCGGCGTCGATGGTGCCGACATCGCCGGTGCGCAGCCATTTGGTGCCGTCGGCGTCGAGGCAGAAGGTCGTGTCGTCGGTGTCGGGCCGGTGCCAGTACCCACACATGATCTGCGGCCCCGCCACGACGATCTCGCCCGGCTCCCCCTCGGGCGCGGGTCGGGTCGGGTCTTCCTTGTCGACCAGCCGGACGCGGGTCTGCGCGATCGGCTGGCCGATGCTGCCGGCCTGTTGCGGGCCGGCATAGGGGTTACACGATACCACGCCCGAGCTTTCGGACAGGCCGTATCCCTCGACCAGGGTCGCCTTCGTCGCCACCTCGAAGCGTTCCTTCAGTTCGGGCGGCATCGGCGCGCCGCCTGAAATGCAGAAGCGCAGCGAGGAGAAGTCGGTCTGGGGCAGGCGGGGATGGTCGAGCAGCGCGCGGTACATGGTCGGCACGCCGGGCATGGCAGTGGCGCGGGTGCGGGTGATCGCGGCCAGCACCTGTCCGGCATCGAAGCGCGGCAGCATCACGATCTCGCCACCGGTCACGACCGTGCGGTTGAGGACGCAGGTGTTGGCAAAAACGTGGAACATCGGCAGCGCGCCGATGATGCGTTCGCCCGGCGTCGGGCCATCGGGGTCGAGCCACGCGACCTGCCGCGCATTGGCCGACAGGTTGGCATGGCTGAGCATCGCCCCCTTGGGACTGCCGGTCGTGCCGCCGGTATACTGGATCAGCGCGAGGTCGCGTTCCGGGTCGATCGTCGGCGTGCCGCAGCCGCCGTCATTGGCGATCAGCGCGGAAAAGGCGGTGACGCGGGGATCGGCGGGGCGCGGCGTCACCTCCTTTGCACGGAACCAGCGGTAGAAGAGCGACTTGGCCGGCGGCAGCGCACCCGCGACCGATCCTACGATCAGCCGTTCGAGCGAGCTGTTCTCCAGTACCTTCAGCGCGGTCGGCAGCAGGGCGGAGGCCGACAGGGTGAAGAGCAGCTTCGTGCCCGAATCCTCGACCTGCGCCGCAAGTTCTTGGGGCGTGTAGAGCGGGGAGAAGTTCACCACCGTCGCGCCGAGTTTGAGGATGCCGTAATAGGCCGCGACATAATGCGGCACGTTGGGCAGGAACAGGCCGATGCGGTCGCCCGGACCATAGCCCATCGCCGCAAGGCCGCAGGCGACACGATCCGCGCCGTTCTTCGTTTCGGCATAGCTGTAGTGGCGGCCGAGGAAATCGATCAGCGGGGCGTCGCCGCGACGGGCGGCCGATTCCTCGAACAGCGTCACCATCGACATCGGCGGTAACGGCGTCTCCCACGCGACGGGGTGGGCGTAGCGGTCGGGAACGGGGGCGGCGCTGCTCATTTACATGGGTGTAAGCAACGGTTGCGGCGCATGCAAGCCGGGTTGCGCCGCGGGTAATCGCTGTCAGGCGGCAATCGGCAGCGGTGCGGCACGACCGACGCGATCGCGCCCGGCGGCCTTGGCCTGGAACAGCGCCTTGTCGGCCATGCGATAGAGGCGTTTCCAGTCGTTCTCATCGGTCAGCGGGCCGTGGCAGATGCCGATGCTGCTGGTGATGCGCAGGTCGAAGGGCAGCCGCACCGCGCGGATGCTGGCCAGCATCACGTCGACATCGGGCAGCATCGCATCCTCGCCCAGCAGCGCGAATTCCTCGCCCCCCATGCGCGCGACCAGGACGCCGGGCAGCGCGTGGTAGCGCAGGGTGCGCGCGAACAGGCGCAGCACCTCGTCGCCGCCATCATGGCCGATCGTGTCGTTGACCTGCTTGAAATGGTCGATGTCGAACAGCATCAGCGTGCGCGTGCCTTCGGACGACATCGCACGGGCAAGGAAGGCGCGCCGGTTGAGCAGGCCGGTCAGCGGATCGGTATCGGCCAGTTCGCGGCTGATCGCTTCCTGCCGGATCGCCTCGTCGCGTTCGCGGCTCAGCATGCGCATGCGATAGGCGATGGCGACGCTGGCCAGCAGCGTTTCGATCGTCATCGCGAGGATCGTCGAATTATCGACCCAGAAGCTCCACGGCAACAGGCCGAGATTGTAGAGCGAGCGGGCGACCAGCATCCCCAGCGGCGCGGCCCAGCTGAGCGCGAACAGCGACAGATAGGCGCTGCGCCGCCGCCATGCCCGCACCAGCGCCGCCAGCACCGCGATCGGCGACAGCAGCATCGTCACCGAGAACAGCCGGTCCAGCATCGCCATCGCCTGGGGGCCGAACGCCATGAAGGCGAGGGCGATGCCACAGAACGCCAGGATCACCACGCGGATCGCTCGCAGCGGCCAGCCGTCCAGCACATGCGCTTCGAAGAAGCACGCGCAGAAGGCGAGGGCGGTGGCCATGCCGCAGCAGAGCATGATGTAGCTGAACAGGATGCGGCGGTTGTTCGACATTTCCGGCAGCAGCCACGCCATCGCGCCCGACGAACTGAGCGCATAGAGCAGCAGGCAGCCCAGCAGCGCGCAATAGGCGAGCTGGAAATCATGGCGCAGCACCCGCCACAGCGCGAAATTATAGACGAGCAGGCCCAGCGCCAGCCCGGCAAAGGCCGAATAGAGCGCGGCGAGCAGCACGTCGGAGCGGACGCTCTGCGCATCGGTCGCCAGCCGCGGGCCGAGCACGAGCCCGCGCATGTTGCTCGCCCCGTCGATCCGCCACAGCAGGCGGGTGAAGGGGGCGCCGGCGGGCACGAAGCGATGTTCGATCACCGCGCCCAGCCGCAGCCGCCGGCCGATGCCGAATTCGTCGGCGAACTGTCCGACGATCCGGCCGTCGGCGGCCTGGGCATAGAGCGTCATCTGGCGTTGCCAAAGACTGACCTGCCGCACGCGAATCGCGGCGTCGGCGTCGTCCGGGGACGGCAACGGGTCGGACAGGACCCAGAAATCGCCCGGCCCCAGCGTCGATTGGGGCTTGGTGCAGTCGAACCGGTCGGGACGCGCGAACATGCCCGCCGGGGTATCGCCCAGCCGAACCCGGCTGATGCAGGTCGCGATCGCGCGGCCGACATTGCCCATCGTGCCGGCCTGCGCATGGGCCGGCGGCGCCCACACCGATCCGATCGCCAACAGCAGCGCAATCCACAGCATGCGACCGATCCGGATCATGGCACCGGCTTCGCACCCGATGGCCGAATAAATGGTTAACCCCGGCTTCGGTTCGTCGCGGTCGCCGGGGCGGGCCATGGATCAGTGCGCGGCGACGATCGCCGTCGTCAGCCCGGCGCCGCTCGCCTGGCGGGCCACCGCCTGCATCGTCGCGGTACCAGTGCCGACCGGCATCAGCACGCGCGCACGCGATTTGCCGTCGCTGATGGTCTCTGGAAAGGTCGTTGCGCGGCTGGGGACCTGCGCACCCTGTTGCCGGACAAAGGCGGCGACCGCCTCGCTGGGTCCGGTTACCAGCAGTTCCGGCCCGCCGGTCGCCGGGCCGAAGCCGCAGCCGGTCAGCAACAAGGCCGCCCCGATCGTCGCGTAAAGTCGCATCCTGCCCCCAATCCTCGTCCGCCGCGTGGTCGCGGTCGGGTCGGGGGCCAAGCTGACACGGGATCGCGCGCGGCGCAATGGCCGCGCGGACAGCCGCTCAGCCGAGTGCTTCGTCGAGCAGCCGGGCGAGGCGCAGGCCGCCCTTCTTCACCTGATCCTGCGCGATCGGCACCAGCCGGGCGATGGTGGCGTCGTCGAGATGGACACGCTCCTTGCCCTTCGGCGCGCAGGCGTCGCCGCCATATGCCGGGGCATAGGCATAGTCGCGGCTGACCTCCCAGCTGTCGCGGCTCCAGTCCTCGACGCTGCCCGCCTGCACCGGCGCCCGTTCGGCGGCGGTGTAGGTGCGCAGGATGGAGGGCGGCGTGGTGATCGCGCGTTCGGCCAGCGGCCCGTCCCAGATCGAATGCAGGTTGAAGCGTTCGGGACCATAAACGCCGTAATCGGCCTTCACCCGGTTCCCGCCCAGGTCGCCGCGATCGCCGGCATGGAGCGGCATGTGCAGGTCGCCGACGAAATGGACGAGAAAGGCAAGCGCCATCACCTTTTCGCGCATCGGGACCTTCGGGTCCTTCAGCAGCTTCACGTCGCGTTCGACCTGCGCCGATACGCAATTGCCGTCCTTGCAGGCCGATTTCAGGTCGAACGGCTTGCACACGTCGACATTCTGGTAATGCCACGCATAGGCATAGCTGAAGCGTTCGCCGAGCGGCTTGACGCAATCGGCCCACACGCTTGCCTGCTCGATGGTGCGCGCGGGGCAGGTCGGCGTTTCGAGCAGCGCCTGATGTTGCAGGATGCGTTCGATCGCACGCCGCGTTTCGGGGCGCACGTTCAGCCGCGCGATCGTCGCCACGCTTTCATGGCCGAACTCCCAATAGGCATAGGCCGGGGAGGCAGCGAACAGGCAGGCGAGCGCGAGGAGCAGGCGACGAATCATGGAGTTCGGGATACCCGCTTTACCCGCCGCCGCAAGCGCCCAGCATTACGCGCGACGTGTTTCGTACAGTTCCAGCGGCAGGCCATCGGGATCGGCGAAGAAGGTGAAGCGCTGTCCGGTATGCTCATCGATCCGGATCGGCTCACACACGATGCCGTGGTGCGCCAGTCGCGCAACTTCCGCATCGATATCGACGACGGTGAAGGCGAGGTGGCGCAGGCCCAGCGCTTCGGGGCGCGAGGGGCGGGGCGGCGCTTCGGGAAAGGTGAACAGCTCGATCTGCGCGCCGGGGATCGTCAGGTCGCATTTCCATGACCGGCGCTCGGCACGCCACACCTCGCGGACGATCGCGAAGCCCAGCGCCTCAACATAGAATGCCTTCGACCGGTCATAGTCCGAGGCGATGATCGCGACATGGTGCAGGCCGGTAAGGCCACTCATCCTTCATCGCCATAGATTGCGACCCGGCGTTGTTCGCCCTCCGACACGCGGCCGCGGAACATGCCGGGCGTCGTCAGGCTCCACGTCGCATCGCCGTCGGGGCCGACGACGATGACGCCGCCGGTGCCGCCCATCGCCTGCGTTTCCGCCAGCACCGTGTCGGCGGCGGTCTGAATCGATTCGCCGGTAAAGCGGATGCGCGCGGCGATCTCATGCCCGACGCCCACCCGGATGAAGAATTCGCCCGATCCGGTCGCCGACATGGCGCAGGCGCGATCGTCGGCATAGGTGCCCGCCCCGATCAGCGGCGAATCGCCGATCCGGCCCCAGCGCTTGCCGGTGACCCCGCCGGTCGAGGTCGCGGCGGCGACATGGCCGGCTGCATCCACCGCGACCGCGCCGACCGTGCCATATTTCATGTCGACGTCGAACCAGCCATCGGGGTTCGCCTTCATCGCATCGAGCTGTGCGCGGCGTTCGGGCGTCATGAACCAGTCGGCATCGGCGGCCTCCACCCCTTGTTCGGCGGCGAAGGTGTCGGCACCCTTGCCCGCCAGCAAGACGTGGGGGCTGTGGTCCTTCACCGCACGGGCGAGCGTGACCGGATGGCGGCTGCGGGTGACGCCGGCCACCGCGCCGGCCGAACGGTCGCGACCGTCCATGATCGCCGCGTCCAGTTCGATGGTGCCGTCGAAGGTGAACACCGCGCCGCGCCCGGAATTGAAGGTCGGGTCGTCCTCCAGCACGCGCACCGCCGCCTCGACCGCGTCGATCGCTTCGCCCCCGGCGGTGAGCACCGCTTCCCCCGCGGCCAGCGCGGCGTCCAGCCCGGCACGCGCAGCGGCGTCGGTTTCGGCGCTGACCGTCTCGCGGGTCAGGATACCGGCGCCGCCATGTACCAGCAGCGTCCAGGGGCGGGGGGAATCGGTCGGCATGTCGTTGTCCTGCTTGGGCGGGCGGCCGGACCTAGCAGATCGCGTGGCTCCTGCCACCCTTTGGGGCTGGGGCCGGCACGCCGAGCAGGGTGCCGATGCCCGGCACCGCACGGGCCAGGACGTAGGCGAGGACGCAGGCGCTGAGCGTTGCCACGAGCAGCAGCGCGGCTTCGCTCCACGGCCCGAGCGCCAGCGGCAGGGTGAACCACGTTACCAGCACGATCACCGGGTGGTGCACGATATAGGCCGGGAATACGGCGCGACCCAATGCTCCCCTCCAGCGATGGTCGCGGTTGAGGTGGCGGTCGGCCAGCTGGAACAGCGTCACCACCATCGCCCATCCCATGACCGATCGCGCCGCCCGGTTGGCCGCCATGGCGAGGTGCGGCGGCACGACGTCGCCGGGATAGTGCAGCTCGACCGACACGACGATCCCGCCCGCGACCAGCGCCAGCAGCAGGGCCGGGGCGGCGTGGCGGTGCAGCGATCGCCACAGCAGCGGCCGCCGCGCGATCAGGAAGCCCAGCGCGAACAGCGGCAGATATTGCGAATGGCCGGCAACATCGTGCAGCAGCCCCTGACCCTCCGGCACCACGAACAGCGCGGCGAGGCGGATGCCGGTCATCAGCGCGATCGGTGCCCAGAGCAGCCGGGACCCCTGCGACAGCCAGCCCGCGATCCGGTCCAACCGCCGCGCGGCCCCCGCCGTCGCGACGAACGCGGCCAGCAGCATCGAATAGGTCCACAGATAGACGAGGAACCAGAGATGCTCCCAGCTGGGAAACTCCACCCCGTAAAAGCTGCCGAGGCGCCAGCCATCGACCATCCAGAAGCGCATATAGCCATGGGGGTAGCCGCCCTCCAGCACGCGCACCCACATCTCCAGCGGTACGATCGCCAGCATGCCGAAGGTCAGCGGGATCAGCAGCCGGCGCGACCGTTCGGCGGCGAACGCGCCCGGCGTCGCCGTGCGCGCCACCAGCGTCGCACTGGCATAGCCCGATACCGCGAACAGCAGCCCCAGCCGCCACGGAGTCACCGCCGCCATCGGCGCGATCAGCGCGCGATAGGCATGCCCGGTGGTCACGACCCAGTGCCACGGGCTGAACGCCATCGCGATATGGTACAGGATCAGCACCGCGAACGCACCGATCCGGAGCCAGTCCAGCCCGTAATGCCGCGACGATGCTGCCCCAACCCCTTCTGCCACCTGTACTTTCCCGTTCGACTTTCGCGTGACGCAATGCGGGGCTATACCGGGTGTTAAGTAACCCAATTGTTAGCGAGACCCATCATGTCGATCCGCCCGTGGCGCGATATCCACCGCCGCCAGAGCCGCAAGATCATGGTCGGCAACGTGGCCGTAGGCGGCGACGCACCGGTCACGGTGCAGACGATGACCAACACCGACACGTCGGATGCGGTCGCGACGATCAACCAGATCCGCCGCTGCGAAGAGGCGGGCGCCGACATCATCCGTGTGTCGTGCCCCGATGTCGAAAGCACCGCCGCGCTGCGCCAGATCACCCGCGCCGCGCGCGTACCGATCGTCGCCGACATCCATTTCCACTATAAGCGTGCCCTTGAGGCAGCCGATGCGGGCGCGGCCTGCCTGCGGATCAATCCGGGCAATATCGGATCGAACGAGCGTGTGGCGGAGGTCGTGCGCGCGGCCAAGGCCAATGGCTGCGCGATCCGCATCGGCGTGAACGGCGGCTCCCTCGAAAAGCATCTGCTCGAAAAATATGGCGAGCCGTGCCCCGAAGCGCTGGTCGAATCGGCGATGGACCATATCAAGCTGCTGCAGGACCACGACTTCCACGAGTTCAAGGTCGCGGTGAAGGCGTCCGACCTGTTCCTGGCGGTCGCGGCGTATCAGCAGCTGGCGGAAATGGTCGACTGCCCGCTGCACCTTGGCATTACCGAGGCGGGCGGCTTCGTCGGCGGGACGGTCAAGTCGTCGATCGGCATCGGGTCGCTGCTGTGGTTCGGGATCGGCGACACGATCCGCGTCTCGCTGTCGGCCGAGCCGGAAGAGGAAGTGCGCGTCGGGTTCGAAATCCTGAAGGCGCTGGGCATCCGCAATCGCGGCGTGCGCGTGGTGTCGTGCCCGTCGTGCGCGCGGCAGGGCTTCGACGTGATCCGCACCGTGCAGGCGCTGGAGGAGCGGTTGCAGCATATCCGCACGCCGATGTCGCTGTCGGTGCTCGGCTGTGTCGTCAACGGCCCCGGCGAGGCGCGCGAGACCGATATCGGCATTACCGGCGGCGGCAATGGCAAGCACATGGTCTATCTGTCGGGTGTCACCGACCACCATGTGCAGGACGCCGACATGATCGAGCATATCGTGAAGCTGGTCGAGGCGAAGGCGGCGGAGATCGACGCGGCGAGCGCGGTGGTGCCGCAGGCGGCGGAGTAACGTCCCGTATCCCCGCGCAGGCGGCGATCCAGGGTATCAAGCGGTAGCGCCTGTGGCTCTGGATCCCCGCCTGCGCGGGGATACCGGCGTTGCGGCGGTCACGATCCCCCCAGCACGTTCACGCTGAACGCCACGACGCCCAGGTTGAACACGAACGCGATCAGGCAATGCCCGGTCACCGTGCGACGCATGGTGCGCGAGGTGATCGATACGTCGGACGTCTGGAACGTCATGCCGAGCGTGAAGGCGAAATAGACGAAATCCCAATAGTCCGGCTCGTCGGTGCCGGGCATGTCGATCCCGCCGCTGTCCCTGCCGGCATCGTCGGCGGTGTAGAACAGATGCGCATAATGCAGCGCATAGATGGTGTTCGCGAAGGTCCAGGCGAGCAGCAGCGTCGCGACGACCAGCACGACGGTGCCCGCACTAGGCGCACCGCGCTGGCCCAGTTCGATCGCGATCGCGGTCAACAGGACGATGGCGATCGCCGCGCACAGCACCAGCAGCAGCCCGCGATTGGCGTCGTTGCGGATCGCCGCCTGCCGCATCCGCTCGGCCGAGGCACCCATCAGCGACAGGCACGACAGCAGGAACACGACCGCGCCGATATCGAACGCCAGCGGGATGCCGATCCGCCAGCCGAGCGCCGGCACCGACCAGCATCCGGCGGCAAGCGCCACGGCGGCAAAGGCGACGAAGCGGGCAGGGGCGAGGCGCTGGCCGAGGTGCAGGGGCATGGGGGGGATGTATCCTGCCAAGAGTGCGAGGCAAAGCTCCTCCCCACAGGGTGGGGAGGGGGACCGCGCCCGCGAGGGCGTGGTGGAGGGGGATGGCGGCATACGGAACGGCTGCGTACGCTGCGCCGCCCCTCCACCATCCTGCGGATGGTCCCCCTCCCCGCGCAGCGGGGAGGATCGGGTTGCATCCTGCCTCGACCCGGGCGACAGCAACCACCCCGCTCCCAACCTCGAAAGGTCCTCATGTCCGCCGCCCCGTCTTCGCTGCGCGCCTTCCTCGTCGCCGGGGCTGGGATCATGGTCTACACGGTCATGGACGCGCTGATGAAGCAGCTGTCGATCGACAGCGGCGCGTATAATGCGGTGCTGTGGCGGTCGGTGGCCGGGGCGGTGCTGTGCGGCGTCGTATTCGTTGCGCAGGGGCGGCGTTGGCCGGCATGGGCGGTGCTGAAGCTGCACATCGGGCGCGGCGTGGCGGCAGGGTCGTCGGTCGTGCTGTTCTTCTGGGGGCTGGCGCGGGTGCCGATGGCGCAGGGGGTGGCGCTGACGTTCCTCGCGCCGCTGATCGCGCTGTACCTGGCAGCGTTCTTTCTGGGCGAGACGATCCGCCGCGCGGCGATCGTCGGGTCGCTGGTCGCGTCAATGGGCGTCCTGGTGATCGCGGGCGGCGAGGTGCAGGCGGATGCGTCGACGCAAGCCGTGCTGGGCAGTCTCGCCTGCGTCGCGGCATCGATCCTCTATGCCGCCAGCCTGATCCTGCTGCGGCAACAGGCGCAGGCCGCCGACCCGCTGGAGGTCGCGCTGTTCTCGAGCCTCGTCATCGGCGTGATGCTGCTGCCCGCCGCACCGTGGCTGGGCGCGCTGCCGGCACCGTCGCAATTCAGTGCGCTGATCGGGGCGGCGCTGCTCAACATCGCATCGGTCATGGCGCTGGCCTGGGCCTATGCACGGGCCGAGGCGCAGGTGCTGGCGCCCGTCGAATATAGCGCGTTCGTGTGGGCGGCCATCGCCGGCTGGATCGTGTTCGAGGAGACGGTGTCGCTCTATACCGTGGTCGGCGCGCTGCTGATCGTGGCCGGCTGCATCGTCGCCGTCCGGCGGCGGGTGCCGGCGGTGCAGAGCGAGGCGGGGGCATGAGTGTCGATACCGCGCTGATCGACTGGGTAGAGGAGGCGATGGCCCCGATCGGCCAGGTCAGGTTTCGCCGGATGATGGGCGGGGCGACGCTGTATCTGGGCGGGACGGTCTTTGCGATCGTGCTGGACGATGCGCTGTGGTTCAAATCGGACGCGGTGGCCGATGCGACCTGGGACGCCGCCGGGTGCGAGCGTTTCACCTATGCACGCAAGGACGGGACGACCGCGACGATGAACTATCGCCGGGCACCCGACGACGTACTGGATGATGGCGATGCTATGCGCGAATGGGGCGCGCTGGCGCTCGAGGCCGGGCGGCGCGCGCCGGTGAAGCGCAAACGGGCGAAATAGGGCGGCGGCTGCTCGAACCGCTATACCTTTACATCGATGTTCATCGCGATCGAAATGCGCTCGCGGCTCCCCTTGTGGGGACGCACGCCGTGGCGCAGCCAGGCGGGAAACAGCACGAGGTCGCCGGCGCGGGTCGGCAGGCGGCGTTCGTTGGACTGTGGCTGGCCATCGGTGCCGAGCATCCGGAAACCGGGCAGGCGCATCATCGTGACCGGAAAGCGCGGGTCTTCGAGATACAGCTCGCCGCCGGGATCGCCGTCGCCCGGATCGGTGCCCATGTCGAGATAATAGACCGCCGCCCACAATACGCCGGGATGGGCGTGGCTCATGTTCAGCGCGCCGGGCGGGGACAGGTTGGCCCACATCCGCACGGTCCATTCGACGGTGGCGGGATCGCGCCCGTCGAAATGCGACGCGCGCCGGGCCATGCGGATGGCGAGGTCGGCCAGTCGGGCAGCGGCGGGGCCGCCCCAGCGGAGCATGTCGGTGTCGCTATGCCAGCCGCCGACATTCGAACGGTTCACGCCATCGCCGTGGCCGGCGGCGCGCGACAGGATCGCACGGCGCAGGTCGCCGTCGATCGCGGCTGCGTCCTGCACTTGCGCGTGCAGGACCGGGGTTTCGAACAACCCCAGTTGCGCGGCGCGAACGCGCAGCGCGTCGGGGGATAGCCCGGTTGCGGCAGGACCGTTACCGGTCGTCGCCTGCGCCATGACTATCCCCCTAGACGTCGGATCAGCGGTTCGCCACGTCGGCGTCGTGCGGTTCCTCGCCCTGGGCCTTGGCAGCGTTGTACCGCTCGATCGCCTCGAGCGTGATCTGCTTGGCCTCTTCGGCTCCGCCCCACGTACCGATCCGGACCCACTTCTTCTTTTCGAGGTCCTTATAGTGGGTGAAGAAATGCTCGATCTGCTCGAACACGATCTCCGGCAGATCGGCGCGTTCGCCGACGTTGCTGTAGTACGGGAAGGTCGAATCGACCGGCACGCACACCAGCTTTTCATCGCCGCCGGCCTCGTCCTCGAGGTTCAGCACCGCGATCGGACGCGCGCGGACGACGCAGCCGGGGATGAAGGGCGAGCGCGACACGACCAGCGCGTCGAGCGGATCGCCATCGGGCGACAGCGTGTGCGGCACGAACCCGTAATTCGCCGGATAGCGCATCGGGGTGTGCAGGATGCGATCGACGAAGAGGGCTCCCGACGCCTTGTCGAATTCATACTTCACCGGTTCGCCGCCGGTGGGCACTTCGATGATGACGTTCAGGCTGTTGGGCGGATCGTCGCCGACCGGCACCATGTCGATGCGCATTAATACTACTCCCTCATCTCGCGCTGCAGCGCGGTAGACGCGCCCTTTACCCGTTATTCACGAACGGAGAAGCCGCTTTTCCTTGGAATCGTCACGGACACGTCCAACCGGTCCCGATGTGGGACCGGTCGGGGCGATCTTTATTTGGAGGTGAGCAGACGGTCGAGACCGTTTTCGCCATCGCCGACCTTCTCCAGACGCGGATAACGATGCCCTTCATTATAGGGGATCGCGATCTCGCGCACCGCATCGTCCATGCGGACGGTCAGGCGGATCGGGTCCTTCGCCCCCTTGGCCGCGCCGACCGCATCGCGCAGCCGGTCGGGGGTGTAGGCGGTGCCGTTGACCGCGACGATGGTGGTGCCGGTTTCGAAGCCTGCCTTGAACGCCGGGCTGCCCCACGTCACGCTGCCGACCTTGCCTTCCTTGTTCGCGGTCAGGCCGAGCGAATAAGGCAGCGACACGCCGCCACCGCTCTTTTCGCGGCCCTTCAGATACGACGTCGGGGTGTCGGTGTAGACGATGCGATAGCCATTGGCGGCAAAACCGTCGATCGGTGCGCGGTCGGTGCGGGCGTTCAGCCGCTTGTCGAGGAAGCCGGCCCAGTCATAGGGCTGGATCGTGTTCAGCGTCTTGACCACATCGGCCAACGTATAGGGCAGGACGCCCCAGTCGCCGTCGCGCACGCCGAAGAAGGCGCGGGCAAAGTCGTCCATCGACTTGGTGCCGCCCGACTGCTTGCGCAGCATCGAGTCGACCTCCATCCACACCAGCAAGCCTTCGTTGTAATAATCCTCCGACCGCTGCCAGCTGACCCAGCCCTTGGGACGACGCGCGGTGATGACCGGATCGTTGGTGGTGTCGATCAGCGGACGCCACTGGCGACCCTCGCGCGCGTCCAGCGCGGCGGCGATGTCGGCATAGGCGTCGAGCGTATCCTGCTTCGACACTAGGCCCGAGCGCGCCTGCAGGACGTAGCCCCAGAACTGCGTCTGCCCTTCGTAAACCCACAGCATCGAATTGCGCATCGGCATGCGGAAATCGGGGGTGAACAGGTCCGCCCCACGGCGATACTTGCCGTCCCAGCTATGCGTGAATTCGTGCGGCAGCAGGTTGCGTTCGCCGGGGCCGGCATTCCAGTCGGTGAAATAGCCCGGATCGACGCCGTTTTCCGAGCTGCGATGATGTTCGAGGCCGATCGACCCCATCTTGTCGGTGATCGACAGCAGGAATTCATACTTGTCGTAATGCTGCGCGCCGAACAGCTTCACCGCCTGTTCGACCAGGCGGGTGTGCGCCGCGATCTGTTCGGGGGTGGCGGCCAGTTCGGACGGCTTGTCGGCAACGACGTTCAGCCCGACGCGATCGGTCAGCGGGAAACGCTTGAAATACTTGCCGGCGAACACCGGCGAATCGACCAGCGTCTCGTAGCTGGTGCGTTCATAGCGGTAGACGCCGCCCTGCACCTTCGACGGCAGGCCCGATGCGGCGGTCCAGCCGGTCGGGTACTTCACGCTCGCCTCGATCGGGATACGTCGGGTGTAATAGCCGGCCGGATACAGGCTGACCGATTCGAACTGCAGGTTCAGCATTTCGGGCGTGACGACGATGCGGCCCTGTTCGCCCTGCGTTGCGGTCAGGAACTGAAACTGCACGTCGAGGTTCTTCGCGCCGGCCGGCACGTCGATATGGAAGGCGAACATGTCGAGCGTGTCGCGGGTCCAGGGCAGCTCGCGGCCGTTTGCACGCACGACCAGCCCGGCCAGCTTCTCAATCTCGCCGCGCGGCCCGTGCTTGCCCGGCAGCCATTTCGGCATCAGCAGGACCATATGGCCGCTGCGGGCGACCGGAATGCTTTCCTTCACGCGGAAGATGCCCTGCACGGTGTCGGTCGCATCGACGTCCAGCTTGATCGTGCCGGGATAGTCGACGTCGCGCGCGGCGGGGACGGTATCCACGATCGGCAGCGGCTGGGGCAGGGTGTTGCCCGGCGGGTTGATCTGCTGTGCGGCGGCGGGAAGGGCGGTGGTGGTCAGCAGCAACGCGGCAAGAACGATACGCAAGGGCAGATACTTCCTTTTGAAAAGGATATGCTTCACCGGATGCTTACCATCGCGGGTGTAGCGGATTGCCCATGTATCAGCCCAACTCGATCAGCGCGCAAGCCGAACCCGACCAGCGCCCGCCATCGGCGGTATCGTCGGGCGTGGGGCTGGCGGGGCTGGCCGGGCTGCTCGCATGGGTCGCGGTGGCGTGGCATTACGGGATGGACGGGCCCTATGCGGCGCTGGTGAACGTCGCGGCGTGCGCGCTGCCGATGGTGCTGTGGTCGCTGCTGGTCGACAAGGTGCATCGCAATCCGTCGACCGGGATCGACTGGGCAAACGTGCGGCCGTGGCGTGAGACGGTCGAGATCAGCCTGACGAAGCTCGCCGGGCTATGGATCACTTGGGGCCTGATCGCCGCAATCTATGCCACCGGGCGGTTTTACTGGGAGGGCGGGTTCGCCTTTTCGATGTGGGTGTTTGGGCTGGCGGCGGTGCCATTGTTCGTGCTGTCGATCCCGTACATGTTCTGGATCGACCGGCGGCTGGTCGAGCCGAAGGATGGCTGCTGGGCGCTGGGCGCGTGGGCGATGCATCTGGACGAGCCGATCGACGCGCAAGCGATCTGGAATCATCTGCGCGGGTGGGCGGTGAAGGCGTTCTTCCTCGCCTTCATGCTCGCCATCGTGCCGCCGGGGTTCGGCGAGTTCATCCGCACGCAGCGCTCCGCCGTGCTGACCGGGCCGGTGCCGCTGGCCAACTGGCTCATCACCTTCATGTTCGTGATCGACGTGGCGTTCGCGACGGCTGGCTATATCCTCGCGATGCGGCCGCTCGACAGCCATATCCGCAGCGCCACGCCCTATGCGGCGGGGTGGTCGGCGGCGCTGATCTGCTATCCGCCGTTCATCCTGATGGCGAACGGCGGGCCGCTGGATTATCATCCGGGGACGGCGGACTGGACCTATTGGCTTGCCGACTATCCAGCGCTGCTGTGGATCGTCGGCGCGGTGCTGGTCGCGCTGACCGCGATCTATGCGTGGGCGACGATGGCGTTCGGGTTGCGGTTTTCGAACCTGACGCACCGGGGCATCCTGACGCATGGGCCGTATGCGTTCAGCCGGCATCCGGCGTATCTGTCGAAGAACCTGTTCTGGTGGATTTCGACCATTCCGGTGCTGACGACGGCCGATAGCTGGACCTCGGCGGCGCGGAGTACCGCGATTCTGGCGTGTGTCAGCGGGGTCTATTACTGGCGCGCCCGGACCGAGGAATGGCATCTGGGGCAGGACCCGGTGTACCGGGCGTATAGCGACTGGATGGTGCGGCGGGGGTTGGTGACCAGCCTCTTCCGATCCTCCCCGGAACGGGGAGGGGGACCGTCCGCGTAGCGGATGGTGAGGGGGCTTTCGGCGAGCGCTGACGTTGCGTTGTGTGGAGACCCCCCTCCACCATGCTGCGCATGGTTCCCCTCCCCGCGAAGCGGGGAGGATCTGTTTAGAAACTATATTCGTCGTACACTTTCGACAGGTCGCTGCCCCATTCGCCGGCAAACTTGTCGAGCATGACCTGCGCGGGCACCTTGCCCGACCGCACCACCTCGCGCAGCGGTTCGATAAAGCCGCTTTCGTCCTCGCCCGAAACGCTCAACCGGCGGCGGGCGCTGAGCCCCCGGCCGGCGATGTCCAGCACGTCGCCCGCGACATCGCGCAAGGTGCCGCCACCGGGCAGCGGCGCGTCGAGACCGAGCGCGGGCACGCTGTCGCGCAGGCGCTGGCGGTCCTCGATCGACCAGCCCTTTACCAGGTCCCACGCGGCATCCAACGCGCCTTGGTCGTAGAGCAGCCCGACCCACAGCGCCGGCAGCGCGCAGATGCGGCCCCATGGGCCACCATCGGCCCCGCGCATTTCGAGGAAGGTCTTGAGCCGCACTTCGGGGAAGGCGGTGGAGAGATGGTCGGCCCAGTCGTCGATCGTCGGCTTTTCGCCCGGCAGAACCGACAGATCGCCCTTCAGGAAGTCGCGGAACGACAGGCCGGCGGCGTCGATATAGCGGCCGTCACGATAGACGAAGTACATCGGCACATCGAGCGCATAGTCGGCATAGCGGTCGTAACCGAACCCGTCCTCGAACACGAACGGCAGCATGCCAGTGCGCGCCGGATCGGTGTCCGACCAAATGTGCGAGCGGTACGAGAGCTGACCGTTGGGCAGCCCTTCGGTAAATGGCGAATTGGCGAACAGCGCGGTCGCAAGCGGTTGCAGTGCCAGCCCGACGCGGAATTTCTGCACCATGTCGGCCTCGCTCGAATAATCGAGGTTCACCTGGATGGTGCAGGTGCGCAGCATCATGTCGAGGCCCATGGTGCCGACGCGCGGCATATGGTTGAGCATGATCCCGTAGCGACCCTTGGGCATGATCGGCAGCTCGTCGCGGCGCTTGTCGGGCCACATGCCGAGGCCCAAGAAACCGAGGCCGAGTTCGTCGCCGACTGCCTTCACCTGATCCAGATGGCGACCGGTTTCGGCACAGGTCTGGTGCAGGTTTTCGAGCGGCGCGCCCGACAGTTCGAACTGTCCGGCGGGTTCGAGGCTGACCGATCCGTCCTTGCCGGTCAGCGCGATGACCTTGCCGCCCTCCTCGACCGGGCGCCAGCCGAAGCGTTCGAGGCCGGCGAGCAGGTCGCGAATACCGCCCGGTTCGTCATAGGACGGCGCGGCGTGATCGCTCGTGCGATAGACGAATTTCTCGTGCTCGGTGCCGATGCGCCAGCGCTCCGCCGGCTTCTCGCCCCCGGCGAAATAGGCGATCAGTTGCGAGCGGTCCTCGATGACCGCTGCGTTGCTGTCCGAAACGGTCTTCGTGCTCATGATCGCGCCCATACGCGGGCCGACGGGCGCGCGCTAGAGGGCTGTGATTGCATGCGGCATAGTCGCGCTACCAGTCGCCGGCCGCCGCCATCCACAACGCGGTCGCCGCCGCTGCCGCCGTTTCCGCGCGCAGGATGCGCGGGCCGAGCGCCATGCCCACCGCCTGGGGATGGGCGCAGACCTGTTCGCGCTCCTCCGGATCGAAGCCGCCTTCCGGCCCGATCAGGATCGCTGCCGGCCCCGGCCGGGCGCGCATCGCGTCCAGTGCGGGCACGCCGCCGGTTTCGTCGGCAAAAAACAGCGCGCGCTCGGCGGGCCAGTCGCGCAGCAGCGCGGGCAGCTTCACCGGTTCGACCAGCGTCGGCAGGGCGGTGCGCCCGCATTGCTCGGCGGCTTCAACCGCATGGCTGCGCAACCGGTCGAGGTTGAGACGGTCGACCACCGTCCGCCGGGTCAGCACCGGCACGATCCGGTCGACGCCCAGCTCGCATGCCTTCTCGATCACCCAGTCGATCCGGCCCTTCTTGGTCGGCGCGATGCACAGCCAGAGGTCGGGCACCGTCTCGCGCGGGCGCAGATGGTTGGCGACGGCGAGGGTCAGGTCGCGCTTGCGGACCTCGGTCGCATGCGCCAGCCATTCGCCGGTCGCATCGTCGAACAGGCGTACGACGTCGCCGTCCTTCACCCGCATGACCGACAGCAGATAATGCGCCTGCGCCCCGTCGAGGCGAATGCGTGCGTGTTCGGCGAGTGGCTGGTCGACGAACAGGCGGGGCGACGAATCGGGCGGCCAGGCGGGGGTAGCGGGCATGGCGTGGGGTTAGGACGCCAGCTTCATCAGCACCAGCCCGCCGAGCAGCATCGCCGCCGCGACCAGCCTGAGCGGCGTGACGCTCTCGCCCAGCAGCGCGATGCCGACCACGAACGCACCCAGCGCGCCGATGCCGGTCCACACCATATAGCTGGTGCCGAGCGGCAGCTGCTTCATCGCCAGCGACAACAGCCCGAAACTGGCGAACATCGCGACGAAGGTCGCGACCGTCGGCCAGGGTTTCGAGAAGCCGTCGGACAGCTTCATGTAATAGGCCCAGACGATCTCCAGCAGCCCGGCGATGGTCAGCAGCACCCACGGCATCAGTCGGCGGTCCCGTCGCGCTCGACCCGATAGGCGGCGTCGAGATAGCGGTCGGCCGCGGCGCGCAATGCCGGGTCCTTCTCGAACGCCTCCGCCGGCGGCGGGGCGAAACCGAATGCGTCCATCAGCGTCCACAGCGCGAAGCGGCGCGACGGATCGCGCTCCACGCCGAAATCGATGCCCATCCGCTCGCGCGCCGCATCCTGTTCGGCGGCGGTCATCTGGTCGGGATCGGTCGTGCCGAAATAATGGCGGAGCAGTTGGTCGAGGTCCATGGCACCCCCCGTAGCGGCCCCGGCGACATGACGAAAGTTTAACGCAACCTGTGCCGGGCGTCGTCCGTAGATACCGCCTAGACAGCTTTAGATGGAGACTGGACATGCGGTTCGTTGCTCTGTTCGCCGTACCCCTTGCGATGGTCGCGGCGCAGCCGGCCTTTGCCAAGGGATGCATTCGCGGCGCGATCGCCGGTGGTGTCGCCGGGCACATGGTCGGCAAGGGCCATGGCAAGATGGGCGCGGTCGCCGGCTGCATCGCGATGCACCATCATTACTCAAAGCAGGCGAAGGCACAGGCCGCCGCGAAGCGCTGAACGATCGCCGGGGGCTGACGAACGCCCTGTGCAAGCCGCCCCGTCCGTGGCAGCAGGGGCGGCATGTCGTCCCCAGCCTCTTCGCACGTCGCCGATACCGAATATCGCGGGCTGATTGCGATCCTGCCCGCCGCCGCCCGGCCGTTCGCATTGCTCGCGCGGTTCGACCGGCCGATCGGGTGGTGGCTGCTCTATTGGCCCGGCGCGTGGGCGATCGCGCTGTCGGGCCGGGCGGCCGAGCGATGGGACATGCTGCTATGGTTCCTGCTCGGCAGCATCGCGATGCGCGGCGCGGGCTGCGTCTATAACGACATCGTCGACCGCGACCTCGACCGGCAGGTGGCGCGTACCGCGAACCGTCCGTTGGCTAGCGGGGCGGTATCCCTGAAGGCGGCATGGGTCTGGCTGGTGGTCCTCAGCCTGATCGGCTTCGTCGTCCTGCTGCAGCTGAACTTCACCGCCGCTATCGTCGCGCTGGGCAGCCTCGTGCTGGTCGCGGCATACCCGTTCATGAAGCGGATTACGTGGTGGCCGCAGGCGTGGCTGGGCATGGTGTTTTCGTGGGCCGCGCCGGTCGCCTGGGCACAGATGGCGGTGGGCGACTGGACGCCGCTGCTGTTACTGTACGCCGGGTCGATCGCGTGGGTGATCGGCTACGACACCATCTATGCGTGCCAGGATATCGAGGATGACGCGATGGTCGGCGTGCGATCGTCGGCGCGGGCGATGGGCGCGCGGGTGCGGCCGGGGGTGGCGGTGCTGTACGTCATCGCCGTCGCCTGCTGGGCGGGCGCGGTGTGGCGGGTATTCCCGACGCCGCTGGCGCTGGTCGCCCTGCTGCCCGCCGCGCTGCACCTGCTGTGGCAGGTGGCGACCCTCAAGCCAGACGATGGTGCGAACACGCTGCGGCGGTTCCGGTCGAACCGCGATGCCGGGCTGCTGCTGTTCCTGGGGCTGCTGACCGTGGGACAGGCGGCATGAGCGTTGCCGTGAGCGCCCCGGCTTCCCATCTCGCCCCCATGCTCGATCCCCAGACCGCCACCGACCGCGCCCAATCCGCCATCGCCCGCGCCCTTGGCCATGGTGCCGATGCCGCCGATGCGATCCTGGTCGCCGATACCGCGCTGTCGGTGTCGGTGCGGCTGGGGCAGCTGGAGGATGTCGGCCGGTCGGAAGGGGCCGAACTGGGCCTGCGGGTGTTCGTCGGGCATCGATCGGCGAGCGTCTCCACCTCCGACCTGTCCGACGCGGGCCTTGCCGCGCTTGCCGAACGGGTGGTGGCGATGGCGCGCGCGGCGCCCGAGGATCGCTGGGCAGGCCTCGCACCTGCCGAACGGTTGCTGCACGGCGCGCCGCCGCTGCTCGACCTGGACGACGGGGGCGAGGTCGCGCCGCAACTGCTGCGCGAGGCGGCGCTGGCGGTCGAGGATGCGGCGCGGAGCGTCGCGGGGGTCAGCAATTCGGAAGGTGGATCGGCCGGCTACAGCCGCGCGGTCGTCGCGCTGGCGACCAGCCATGGCTTTGCGCAGGGCTATGCCGTGACCAGCCATGGCATTTCGGCTAGCGTGCTGGCGGGCGAGGGCGCGGGGATGCAGCGCGACCATGCCCATCATTCGGCGCGGCACCGCACGATGCTGGAGGCGCCCGAGGTCGTCGGGCGGCGCGCGGGTGAACGCGCCGTGGCGCGGCTGAACCCGGTGAAGATCGACGGCGGCGCGATGCCGGTGGTATTCGATCCGCGGGTCGGCGGCAGCCTGATCGGCCATGTGCTCGGCGCGATATCCGGCCCGTCGATCGCGCGCGGCACCAGTTTCCTGCGCGAGCATCTGGGCCATGCGATCCTGCCCGAGGGGCTGTCGATCATCGACGATCCGCATCGCCCGCATGGGCTTCGCGCGCGGCCGTTCGATGGCGAGGGGCTGGCAGTGTCGCCGATGGCGCTGGTCGAACGCGGCGTGTTGCAGACGTGGCTGCTCGACAGCGCATCGGCACGGCAGCTGGGGCTGGAGCCGACCGGCCATGCCTCACGGGGCCTGAGCGGTCCGCCGGGGGTGACGACCGGCAACGTCCATCTGGCTGGTGGCGCGGGCAGCGTTGCCGCGCTGATCGAGGATATCGAGCGCGGCGTGCTGCTGACCGAATTGATCGGGCAGGGGGTGAACGGCGTCACCGGCGATTACAGCCGGGGGGCGTCGGGCTTCCTGATCGAACGCGGCGAGATCACGCGGCCGGTGTCGGGCATCACCATCGCCGGCAATCTGCGCCCGATGCTGCTGTCGATGCGCGCGGCGGGCGATCTGGAGCATCGGCAGGGGGTCAATGTGCCGACCATCAGGGTCGATGGCATGACGGTGGCGGGTGGCTGACGCGGGCCTGCTCGACCAGGTAACGGCGATCGCCGGCGAGGCGGCCGCGCTGGCGCTGGCGAGCTGGCGGGGCGATTTCCAGACATGGGAAAAGGCGCCGGGCAATCCGGTGTGCGAGATCGACCTGAGCGTCGACCGGCTGCTGCGCGAACGGCTGAGCGCGCTGTTGCCCGAGGCCGGCTGGCTGTCGGAGGAGACGGCCGACGACGCGATCCGGCTGGCGCGGCGGCAGGTGTGGATCGTCGACCCGATCGACGGCACGCGTGACTATATTCGCGGGCGCGACGGCTGGGCGGTGTCGGTCGCGCTGATCGAGGATTGCCAGCCGGTGCTGGGCGTGCTCGACGCGCCGGTGCGACGGCAACGCTGGACCGCGGCGGCGGGGCAGGGCGCGCGGATGAACGGCGAGCGGCTGGCGGTCAGCCCGCGCGTCGACTTCGCCGGCAGCCGCACGCCGGTGGACGCGCTGCCCAAGGCGGATCGCGATCTGTTGATGGTGGCAAAGCCCAATTCGATCGCGCTGCGCATGGCGATGGTGGCGAGCGGGGAGGCGGATTTCCTCGCCACGCTGCGCTGGGGCAATGAATGGGATGTGGCGGCCAGCATCCTGATCGCGCGTGAGGCGGGGGCGACCGTCACCGACGCGATCGGGCGCAAGCTGCGGTTTAACCAGCCGAGGCCGCAGTTCTTCGGGGTGATGGCGGCCGCGCCGGGCATCCACGGCGCGGCGGTCGAACGGCTGCGCGAGCGGGCGATCGTGGCGCTGGGGAAGCGGTAGAATGGGGTGGCTGGCCCGGCTGTTCGGACAGCGGGCGCGAACGCCGTCCGACTGGGTAAGGACGCTGGGCACGCCTCATTGTCCGCCCGTGATCGCGCCGCCGGAAGCGATCGATGATCCCGACTGGGCATGGCGGACGCTGGTGGCGTGGTGGGAACGGACGGGAAGCGACATACCCTCAGTGGGCGCTTCCGACGATGTTGTCGACGCGCTGGCCCGCCGATATGACATCGTACTGCCGGCGGATTTTCGCGCTTATCTCCGTCATGCCTGCCCGGCGCGGGAAGAAGAGATGGACTGGGGTAACGGGACATGGTGGCATCCGCACCGGATCCGCAACCTGCCGGACGAGTATGAATATCCGGTCGGTTCGGTCATCACGAATGGCGGCCGCCGCTGGCTGTTTTTCGCCGACCATCTGATTTGGTCCTATGCGTGGGCGATCTGCTGCGAACCTGGCCCCGATTGGGGGAAGGTCGCGGTAATCCTGGGCGAGAATGACGACTTCGTTGTCGCCGGCAGCTTTTCCGGTTTCGTGGCGGGATATGTCGCCGATCCTCGCGGAATGGTCTGAACCTTCGGATCAGCCGCCATTCATCGGCGTTGTGGCAGGTGATGGCGATGATAACGACCCTGCCCGACCGGAGCCGTATCGGCGCGATGGTGGTGACCGTCGCGTTGCATGTGCTGCTGGGTTGGGCGTTGATCGTCGGGCTGGGGGTGGATGTGGCGCGGACGGCGCAGAGCGCGCTAGCGACGTTCGACATATTGCCGCCGCCGCCCGATCCGCCACCCCCGCCGCCGGTGCCGCAGGTCGTGCGGCAGGGGCGGCCCGAGGGGCGCGCCGCCCCGCCCAACATCCGGTCCAAGGCGACCGAGATCGTCGCGACGCCGCCGGTCGTGCCGTTGCCGGTGCCGCCGCCGGTCGTCACCGCGCCGGTCGAGGGGCCGGGGAACGATGCGTCGTCGGGCGCGACCGATACGGTGGGGCCGGGAACGGGTGCGGGCGGGGTCGGCGATGGGCTGGGCAGCGGTGGCGAGGGCGATGGCGACGGCAGCGGCGGGGGTGACACGCCGCCCGAGCAAATCGGCGGGTCGTTGCAGGGTGCGCGGTTGCCGCCGGAGCTGGAGGAGAACGGCTTCGAAGGATCGGTTGAGGTGCGCTACATCGTCGAGACCAACGGGCGGGCGAGCGAGTGCCAGATCATGCGCTCCAGCGGCAACCGCGCGATCGATGCCGCAACCTGCCGGCAGGTGGAGCGCGCCTTCCGCTTCCGGCCCTCGTTGGATGGACGGGGGCGGCCGGTGCCGTCGGTGATGGTCCAGCGGCATTATTGGGATGTCGAGCGCGACCGCTATTAGCGCGGATTTCGGGTCAAAGTTCACGAAGTTCACACTAGTGGCGCTTTTGTGCAGCGCGTGCTCTTGCGCAGCATTCGCAGCTGGCGGGATGCGGTGGATCGACGGTGAGAAAGAGCCGTGCGGAGGGTAGTCGTCGGCTGCTTTGTAGGAAAACGCTTTCGTTGGAGGGCAACCTTCCCGCGCAGGCCGAACCTCCGGGAAGGTCGCCCGATTACCCGAAAACTCCCGTACCCCGGCGAAGGCCGGGGTCCAGTTGGGGAGGCTTTTCCGTACTTTACCGATGTCCCCCAACTGGGCCCCGGCCTTCGCCGGGGTACGAGGAGTGATTTTCGCGGAAGCCTTCCGGGGCAGGAATGAAGAACGGCGGTTCGGGAGGGAGGCGATCCGGCGTCTTGCCCGGATGTCCTGTCACGCGCCAAGATCGTCGAATGCTTCGCATCGCCCTTTCCCTGTCATGCGCGCTGGGCGTGGCCGGCTGCAGTTTGGCAAATGACTGCTCGTCGGGACTGATCCACAAGGCGTATGATCCGGGCAGCGACCGCTATGCCGTGGTCGAGGAACGCGATTGCGGGGCGACGACCGGAAAGGCGACGGTGGTGCGGGTCGGCCGGGCGAGCAGGTCGCCCGACGCGGCGGTCGAGGTGTTCGTCGCCGATGACGATCACGGCCTCGCGCGGGCGATGGAGTTTCCGAACATGGCGATCAGCGTCGTCTGGCGTCGGCCGGGCGAGCTGTCGATCGCCTTTGATTCAAAGGCCCGGGTGTTTCGGCGGCTCCCGACCGCCGAAGGGGCGCGGATCAGCTATATCTCCACCGAACCGATCGCCTTCCCCGGCGTGCCCTGACCGGCAAGGTCGACGGCCCCTATTCCTCGCCCTGATACTTGATCTGCAGGAACCGTTCGCGTGTGGCCAGGCTGTCGAGGTCGCCCTGCGCCAGTTGCTGGGTCATCGCCGCGATTTCGGTGTCGATGATCTTCAGCCCGTCGACCAGCTGCTGGTCGGGGGTGCGGCCGTTACGTTCGACGCGGCGGAGCGGTTCGGGGACGCGTTGGTAGCCGCGCACCAGTTCGGGAAGCTGTTCGCCGACCAGCTTGCGGACTTCCGCCGCCGCTGGTTCGTCGTCGGGGAGGGTGGCGAGCTGGGCGGAGAGGGTGTCGAGCTTGATCCCGATCGCGTCGGCCAGCGTGATCGCGGGCGCAGGCAGGGCGGGGCGCTGGGTTGCGAGCCAGCGTTCGGTCTGGGCGGGGAGCGACTTGATCGGGGCCTGCACCAGCGTTTCGACCGCAACCTCGCGCGTCACCGGCATCAGCGCGAACAGCGCGGTGGCGGCGATCAGCAGCGCCAAGACCAGCATCGCGCCGCCCAGCCCCAATGGCACGAACCAGCCGAACACCAACGCCGCCAGCAGGATTGCGCCATCGGCGGCGGCGATGCGGCCGAGACGCCGCAGCACCTCCGCCTCGCGCCGACGCCGGGCGCGGGGGGCGACCTGCCCATGGCGTTCGCGGGCGCGCTCCAGCGTCAGGTTGGCGCGTTCGAGGACCTCGTCGCTGCGCGACATCGCGTTACATCGCCTCCAGCTTGAAGGTTTCGCCGCCCTGCGCATTTTGCGACGCGCCCTCGGCCCGGGCGATATAGCCGCGCGACTTCTCGACTTCGTTCGACAGGGTGCCGATGGTGGTCTTCATCGAATCCAGCGCCTTCAGCTTGAAGGTGTCGATCGCGTCCATCGTGTCATAGACATTCTGGAACGCGCGCTGGAGCACCTCGACCGGGATGGTCGAGGCGGCGGCCTGTTCATGGATCGTCGCGGTTTGCGAACGCAGCAGCTTGCCGGTCGAATCGATGATGTTGGCGGTGGTGGTGTTGAGCGCGGTGATCTGTTCCAGCACCAGCTTCTGGTTGGTCAGCGCCTGTGCGACCGTCACCGCCGTGCGCAGTGCGCCGACCGTCGTGGTGCTGGCGCGGTCGACGCCCTTCACCAGCTCGACATTGTTCTTCTTGACCAGATCGAGCGCCAGATAGCCCTGCACCGTCACCGCCATCTGCGTCAGCAGGTCCTGGCTGCGCTGGCGGACATAGAAGAGCGCGGTTTCGCGGATCGCCTTCGCCTTGGCCGGGTCGCTGTGGTCGAGTTCGTTGGCGCGATCCTCCAGCTTCTGGTCCATCTCCTTCGACAGATAGATCATCTGTTCGAGGCGACCCATCGCGGTCCACAGGTTCGCACGTTCGGTGTCGATGGCGGCATTGTCCATCAGCAGCTCGTCCTTGCCGGACTGGAGCCGCTTCAGGATCGAGGCGATGTGGCTTTGCGCGGACTTGTACCCATCGAAATAGTCGCGGACCTTGTTGCCGAACGGGATCATGCCGAACAGCTTCTTCGGTTCGAGCAGGTTGCCCTGGCGGCCCGGATCGAGGTCCTCGATCGTGCGGCGCAACTGGGCCAGGTCGGCACCGACGCCCGATTCCTGGTCCATCGCCTTGACCGGCCGATCGAGGAAGCGGTTCGACTGGCCGGCGGCCTCGCGGATTTCGCGCGCGCCCAAGTTGCTGATCGCATCGACCCGCTTGCCGAATTCGGGCGAGTTCGCGTCCTGCGCCACCAATTGGTCGATGAAGTCGTCGACGCGGCGCTGCAGTTCGGTGCGCTTGGTATCGTCGACGGGCACCAGCCCGGCGGCCTTGGCCGGCGCGACGGTCGGTACCGGATCGGGCGGGGTCAGCACCAGAGCGGGTTCTTCAGTCTGCGTCGCCATATATCCTCCACTTGGGCCCGCTTGATGCCATGCGGAGGCCACTCGATACAACTGTGGTAGGTAGATAATACACGGCCCGGTTGCAATGGTGGCGGCACCGACAGGCCGTGCAGCTCGCCGCAGCGCAGCGAACGGGGGACTTCCGGTTTCGAAGGAAATACGCTAAGCGCGCGGCCAATTGCACTCCCGCATGATCCAGGAAATACCATGAGCCTTCGCAACGTGGCGATCATCGCCCACGTCGATCACGGCAAAACCACGCTCGTCGATCAGTTGTTCCGTCAGTCCGGCACGTTCCGCGACAACCAGCGCGTCGAAGAGCGCGCGATGGATTCGAACGACCTCGAAAAGGAGCGCGGGATCACCATTCTCGCCAAGCCGACCTCGGTCGACTGGACCCCGCCGGGCAGCGATGAATCGATCCGCATCAACATCGTCGACACCCCCGGCCACGCCGATTTCGGTGGCGAGGTCGAGCGCATCCTGTCGATGGTCGACGGCGTCGTCCTGCTGGTCGATTCGTCGGAAGGCGCGATGCCGCAGACGAAGTTCGTGACCGGCAAGGCGCTGGCGCTGGGCCTGAAGCCGATCGTCGTGGTCAACAAGGTCGACCGCAGCGACGCGCGCATCCAGGAAGTGCTGGACGAAGTGTTCGACCTGTTCGTGTCGCTGGACGCCAACGACGAGCAGCTCGATTTCCCGGTGCTCTATGCATCGGGCCGCAACGGCTATGCCTCGACCGACATGGACGCGCGCGAAGGCACGCTGATCCCGATGTTCGAGACGATCGTTTCGCACGTTCCGGCACCCAAGGTGGAAGTGGAAGACGTTCCGTTCACCTTCCTCGTCACGCTGCTGGACCGCGACAACTTCCTCGGCCGCATCCTGACCGGCCGCGTCAATTCGGGCACGGTGAAGCTGAACCAGCCGATCCACGCGCTGGATAACGACGGCAACATCGTCGAAACCGGCCGCGCGTCGAAGATCATGTCGTTCCGCGGCCTCGACCGCGTGCCGGTCGACGAAGCCAAGGCAGGCGACATCATCTCGCTGGCCGGCCTGACCGTCGCGACCGTGTCGAACACGATCTGCGACCCGCAGGTCACCGAGCCGCTGCACGCGCAGCCGATCGATCCGCCGACGCTGTCGATGCGCTTCGCCGTCAACGATTCGCCGATGGCGGGCCGTGAAGGCACCAAGGTCACGTCGCGCATGATCCGCGACCGCCTGTTCCGCGAAGCCGAATCGAACGTCGCCGTGAAGGTGACCGAAGCGGCCGATCGCGACAGCTACGAAGTCGCGGGTCGCGGCGAATTGCAGCTGGGCGTGCTGATCGAAACGATGCGCCGCGAAGGGTTCGAGCTGGGCATCAGCCGCCCGCGCGTGCTGTTCGGCGAGGACGAGGACGGCAAGAAGACCGAGCCGTACGAAACCGTCATCATCGACGTGGACGAGGAATATTCGGGCACGGTCGTCGAGAAGATGAACCTGCGCAAGGCCGAGATGACCGACATGCGCCCGTCGGGTGGCGGCAAGACGCGCATCACCTTCTCGGCACCGTCGCGTGGCATGATCGGCTATCACGGCGAGTTCCTGTCGGACACGCGCGGTACCGGCATCATGAACCGGCTGTTCGAGAAGTATGGCCCGCACAAGGGCCAGATCGAAGGCCGCAAGAACGGCGTGCTGATCTCGAACGGCGCTGGCGAAGCGCAGGGCTATGCACTGGGTCCGCTCGAAGAGCGCGGCATCCTGTTCGTCGGCCACGGCGAAGCGCTGTACGAAGGCATGATCATCGGCGAGAACGCCAAGACGGATGACCTCGAGGTCAATCCGATGAAGGCGAAGCAGCTGACGAACTTCCGCGCATCGGGCGGCAAGGACGACGCGATCCGCCTGACCCCGCCGAAGAAGATGACGCTGGAACAGGCGATTGCCTATATCGACGACGACGAGATGGTCGAGGTGACGCCGAAGAACATCCGTCTGCGCAAGCGCCATCTGGACCCGCATGAGCGGAAGAAGGCGAGCCGGGCCAAGGCCGCAGCGTAAGCTCGGCCGAGCCTAAAGGCTCGCCCGGCCGGCCTTGCTATAAGCAAGGACCGACGACGTGGCTTCGCCACGTCGGGCCACCAGAAACAGAAGCGGCCCCGGAAGCGATTCCGGGGCCGTTTCTGTTCGAAAGGGTCTTTTATGCCGGGCAGTCGCGAAGAAGCGGAACCGCGGATCAAGGCCGGGCCAGCCCGGCGGCTACCTCCTCAACTCGTCGGTGCCGGTTCCCGCAGCAACGGGATCAGCTCGCGATTCAGATCGTCGAGGTCCATCGCCCCGGCCTTCGCGTAACGGACGACGCCCTGTCGATCGATGATGTAGTTGGTCGGCACCGCCGGCACTTCGCGCGAAATGCCCTTGATCCCCTTGGCCGGGGTGATCGCCAGCGCGGCGAACAGGGCCTTCATCTTGTAGATCGGCACCGATCCTTCGGTGGTGACCGCGAACACGCGGGCGCCGTGCTTGCTGATCTGGCGGTAATAGGCGTCGAGCAGCGGCAGTTCGGCGCGGCAGGGTACGCACCATGTCGCCCAGAAATTGACGACGATGACCTCGCCACGATGTTCGGCGATGGTGGTTTTGGTCCCGTCGGCCAATGTCAGCTCGATCGGCGGCGCGGGCTGGCCGACCTTCAGTTCCTTTGCGGTGGCCGGCGTCGCGGCGAGCAGCGCGGCGAGCGGCAGAATCCAGTTACGCATCGATTGTCTCCCCCGCTCGCAGTGTTCTTCGCGCCGCCGTCGCCGTCAAGCGGGCGTCACAGCAGCGCCCACCCGACGACCGCCCCGACCGCGACGACGGCCGGCGTCACCCAGCCACCCTTCAACCGCCACGGCATCGCCAGCGCGACGGCGAACAGCGCGATCGCCACCCCCGGCCTGTCGACCCGGCCGCCGGTCGCCAGCGCCAGCTGCACGAAGGTCGCGGCGATGATCCCGACGACCGCCGCCGCCACGCCGGTCAGCGCATGGCGGAGCGATGGCGCATCGACGATCCCCTCCAGCCGTTCGAAGAACAGCAGCGAGAAGGCAAAGGCGGGCAGGAACATGCCGAGCGTGATCGCCAGCGCGCCGCTAAGGCCACCCGCGACATAGCCGACGAAGGTGGCGAAGATGACGAGCGGCGCGGGGATGACATTGGCAAAGGCCACGCCGTCGAGGAACGCGGCGTCGCCGATCCAGCCACGCCCGACCGTATCGGCGCGGACATAGGGGATGGCGGTATAGGCGCCGCCAAAGGTCAGCAGTCCGCCCTTCAGCCCGGCGATGAACAGCGCGAGGACGGTCAGCGGTGCCGCCGCCGATGCGACCGTGGCGGACGCGGTGATCGTCAGCGCGGCGATGGCGGCGGCGATGCCGGACAGGCCGATCGCGATGGCCACGGCCGGACGGTCCTTCGCCGCATAGACTCCGCCGCCGACCAGCAGCGGTATCCAGAAGGGCACGGCGACCAGCGTCGCGGCGACCGCCGCCAGCGCGACGGCGACCAGCAACCGGTCCTCGACGACATGCTGCCCGATCCGCACTACCGCGCGCAGGATCACGGCGAGGATCGCGACCTGGATGCCGAGCAGCAGCCCGCCCGGCGCGCCGTTCCCCTGCACGACGCCGACATAGAGCCAGCCGACCAGCAGCATCAGGCAGAAGCCGGGCAGCATGAAGCCGAGGCCAGCGAGCAGGCCCCCGATCCGCCCGCGCGCCAGGACGCCGAAATGGACGCATAGTTCGTGCGCCTCCGGCCCCGGCAGGATCTGCAACACCGCCAGCAGCCGGTTGAACCGCGCCTTGTCGATCCAGCGTTCCTCCTGGACCAGCGCCTGCCGCAGCATCGCGATCTGAGCCACCGGCCCGCCAAAGGCGAGGCAGCCGAAGCGCAGGAACTTGCCGAACAGCGCAAGGAGCGACAGGGCGGGGGGACGGGGCGGGGTGGTTTCCATGGGGTACGCTCCTAGGGGCCGCGACAGGCGGCCGATGGAGCGGAGCTTGGGCGGTTGGCCCGCCTGAACGGGCGTCCGCGCTGGCCCGTGGCTGAAATCTGGCCCGTACGCCCATGCGAAGTCAAGCGGGTCCCCCCTCGCGCCCGCTCGCCCGCGCTGCTATCTGGCCCCCATGCCCCATCTCTATCTCGTCGACGGCTCCGGCTATATCTTTCGCGCCTATCACCGGCTGCCGCCGCTGACCAACATCCATGGCGAGCCGGTGGGCGCGGTCTATGGCTATACGTCGATGCTGTGGAAGCTGGCCGATGCGCTGCACAAGGCGGATGGGCCGACGCACATGGCGGTGATCCTCGACAAATCGTCCAAGACGTTCCGCAACGACCTGTACGACCAGTACAAGGCGCACCGGCCGCCGCCGCCCGAGGACCTGGTGCCGCAGTTCCCGATGATCCGCGACGCGACGCGGGCGTTCAGCCTGCCGTGCATCGAGGAGCTGGGGCTGGAGGCCGACGACATCATCGCTTGCTATACGCAGGCGGCGCTGGCGCAGGGGTGGGCGGTGACGATCGTCAGCGCCGACAAGGACCTGATGCAGCTGATGACCGATCCGTCGGTCGACATGCTCGACACGATGAACAACCGGACGCTGGGGCCGGAACATGTGGTCGAGAAGTTCGGCGTGACGCCGGACAAGCTGGGCGACGTGCTCGCGCTGATGGGCGACAGCGTCGATAACGTGCCCGGCGTGCCGGGCGTCGGGCCGAAGACCGCCGCCAAGCTCATCAACGAGCATGGCAATCTGGAGGCGGTGCTGGCTGCCGCGCCGGAGATGAAGAAGGGCAAGCTGCGCGACAATCTGATCGAACATGCCGACAATGCGCGGCTGTCGAAGGTGCTGGTAACGCTGAAATGCGATGGCGCCCTGCCCGAACCGCTCGACGCGTTGGAATTGCAGGGGATTCCGGAGGCGCCGCTGCGCGCGTTCCTCGAGCATCACGGCTTTCGCACGTTGCTCAACAAGCTCGGCACCGTAGCGGACACGCCGGTCGAGACGCCCGCCGCGCCGGTTGCGCAGGATGACGAGCCGGCGTGTGACCACGATGCGTATGAGACGGTGGTGACACAGGAAGCGCTCGACCGCTGGGTCGCCGAAGCGCGGGCGCAGGGCTGGGTCGCGATCGATACCGAGACGACCGGGCTGGACGCGACGCGTGCCGAACTGGTCGGGGTCAGCATGGCGCTGGCGCCGAACCGGGCCTGCTACATTCCCATCGGCCATGGCGGCACCGATATGTTCGCCGAAAAGCCCGAACAGCTGCCGCGCGACGCCGTGCTGGCGACGCTGAAGCCGTTGTTCGAGGACGAAAGCGTCCTGAAGATCGGCCATAACCTGAAATACGACATGATCGTGCTGGCGCGGGCCGGGCTGGCCGTCGCGCCCTATGACGACACGATCGTCATGAGCTTTGCGCTCGACGCGGGCTTGCACGGGCATGGCATGGACGAGCTGGCGGCGACCCACCTCCAACATAGCTGCATCGCGTACAAGGATGTCGTGGGGACGGGGAAGAAGCAGGTCGGCTTCGGCGAAATCGACCTGAAGACCGCCACCCGCTACGCCGCCGAGGACGCCGATGTGACGCTGCGGCTATGGCGGCGCTTCAAGCCGCGCCTGCCGTACGAACAGGCGACCAAGGTGTACGAGATGGTCGACCGCCCGCTGGTCCGCGTCATCGCCGACATGGAGCAGGCCGGGATCAAGGTCGATGCCGGCGTGCTGGCGAAGCTGTCGGAGGATTTCTCCACGCGCATCGCCGCGCTGGAAACCGAAATCCACGAGCTGGCCGGCACGAAGTTCACCATCGGTAGCCCCA
Organism: Sphingomonas sp. Leaf23; assembly: GCF_001421585.1. Taxonomy (NCBI): domain Bacteria; kingdom Pseudomonadati; phylum Pseudomonadota; class Alphaproteobacteria; order Sphingomonadales; family Sphingomonadaceae; genus Sphingomonas; species Sphingomonas sp. Leaf23. The sequence continues at coordinate 371,122 of NZ_LMKR01000003.1, forward strand.
AACAGCTGGGCGACGTGCTGTTCGTGACGATGGGGATCAAGGGCGGGCGCAAGGGCAAGTCGGGCGTCTATTCGACCGACGTCAATGAACTGGAGCGGATTGCGGCTGACAAGGATTCACCCGGCGCGGTGATCGCGGCGAAGGTGCTGGACTGGCGTCAGCTGTCGAAGCTGAAGAGCACCTATACCGACGCGTTGCAGGCGCAGATCAACCCGGCGACCGGGCGGGTGCATACCAGCTACAGCCTTACCGGTGCGCAGACCGGACGGTTGTCGTCGACCGATCCGAATTTGCAGAACATCCCGATCCGAACCGAAGTCGGCCGGCAAATCCGCGATGCGTTCGTCGCCGAACCGGGCAATGTGATCCTCGCGGCCGATTATTCGCAGATCGAGCTGCGGCTGGCCGCCCATATCGCCGACGTGCCGCAGTTGCGCGAGGCGTTCGAGCGCGGCGACGACATTCACAGCATCACCGCGCAGGAACTGTTCGGCGAGGTCAACCGCGACACGCGCGGCCGGGCCAAGACGATCAACTTCGCGATCCTCTACGGCATCAGCCGCTGGGGGCTGGCCGGTCGGCTGGACGTGAGCGCGGACGAGGCGCAGGCGATGATCGATCGCTATTTCGACCGTTTCCCCGGCATCAACCGCTATATTGCCGAGACGACGCAGAGCGTCAGGACGACCGGCTTCACCACGACGCTGTTCGGGCGCAAGACGCATTTCCCGCGCATCCAGTCGAAGGTGCAGCACGAGCGGCAGGGCGCCGAGCGCGCCGCGATCAACGCGCCGATCCAGGGGACCAGCGCCGACATCATCAAGCGCGCGATGGCGCGGATGGGGCCGGCGCTGGCCGAGGCGGGCCTGGGCGAGGTGCGGATGCTGTTGCAGGTGCACGACGAACTGGTGTTCGAATTGCCCGAGGGGCTGGTCGAGGCGGCGACGCCGGTGATCCGCCGGGTGATGGAAACGGCGGCCGAGCCGGTGGTGCAGCTGACGGTGCCGCTGGGCGTGGAGATCGGGACGGGTAAGAGCTGGGGCGCGGCGCACTAAGCGTGCAGAGCTCTCGGCGTCGTCAGTCCCCAACCGACATGTGAAAGACGTCGGACTGTGGCGTTGCCGCCGTGGCCATGTGTATCATCGCTGCTAGCGTAAGGTTGGACATCTCGACCATGAACAGGTGTAGGACCGGTTCTGGCGAGCAGGGGTCGTTGGGGTCATCCACCTTGTCGTACTCGTTACAGGCGACAATCATGCCGGCGGGCGTATCAAGCGTCCACATGACGCGCTGAACCTTGCTGTCATCGGTGAAGAAGCGGTCGAAGAGCGAGGCAGTGGCCGTTGGGACGGCTCGGGATGGGAACAGCGCCTTTGCTTCCTTCGATGGCATCGTCGTGCCGTCCGATCGCACGATGTCCGTGAAGCCTTTCAAGAAGGCCGCCCGGTCGCGCGCCCACCAGTGTTGGAATAAAGTCGTGACGATCTTCCGCCGCCGTGCGGATGTCGCCGTGGAGAGTAGGCCATAGCTGCAAGCCTCCGCTGGTGCCAAGGCGAGGAAGGGCAGTAGCGGCGCGAGCGCTAGTAAGTGGCGGCGGTCCATTTGCTATATTGTCGCGGATCGTGCGCCGCTGCCAGTGGCCTTTTATTGTCCTGCGGAGGTCCGTCGCCGCAGCCACGCATCAATCTGAGCAATCTCCTTCTGTTGCGCACCGATCACCGCCTGCGCTAGCGCGCGGGCTTGCGCATCCTTGCCGTGGGCGAGTTCGGTACGGGCCATCGCGACCGCCGCGACATGGTGGACGCGCATCTGCTGCATGAAGTCGGCATCGGCGTCACCGGTATAGGGCGGGGCGTTCGTCATCATGTCGGCCATCGATTGTTTGAACCCGCGGGTCGCATCGGAGTCGCCGGCGTTCGGGGTCGCCATCGCATCGTGCGACATGCCGGCATGCGCAGTATCGGTGGCGGTGTTACCGGGAGCGGACTGCTCCGAACAGGCAGCCAGCAGGCCCAATCCCAGGATCGTTGCGAACGGCTTCATCGATCGTCTCCATCGGTCATCGGGGATCGAAGACGCGGCGCGGCGGATCGTTCCCGGCCGCGACCGTTGCCCCCAAGCCGCACCCCGCCGCCAAAGCGTAAACGGGGGCTATGGGGAGCGCGCGGCGTCGCGTAAGAGGCCGCGATGATCGATCCTTCGCGCGTCGCATGACCGACGCGCCGACCCCGCCGACCGACGATATCGCCGCCCTGGCCAAGGGCGGGCGGACGAACGTGTTCGGATTCGTCTTGCGGCTCGTCGCGCGGCTGCCGTTCCTGTTCATCGCGGGTCGCATCTATGGTCCCGAAATCGTCGGGCGGTTCGCGCTGGCGGTGCTGGTCGTCGAACTGGCGGCGTTGGTCGCGACGCTGGGGTTGAAGCGGGGGCTGGCGCAGGCATTGTCGTCGACCGACCGGCCGCACGCGCATGTCGTGTGGGACGCACTGGCGGTCGCGTTCATCCTGTCGGTCGCGGCCAGCGCGGTGCTGTTCGTGTTCCCGCAGATCATGTACCCCAACAGCGAGGTGATCGGGTTCGAGCGGCTCCTGCCGCTGATCGTGTTCGCCATCGCATGGTCGGACGTCAGCCTGGCGGCGCTGGCCTACCGGTTGAACGTCAAGGCGGCGGTGACGGCGCGGGCGGTGGTGGAGCCATGGACGATCTCGATCGCTGCCTGGGCGTTCAGCTATTATTCGACGCGTGACGGCCTCATCATGAGCTATGTGCTGGCGATGGCGGCGGCACTGGTGGCGTCGATCGTGCCGTTCATCCGCAGCTATGGCCTGCCCTATGGCTGGTCGCCACACCTGCGCCCGATGCTGGCGCTGGTGAAACGCAACATGCCGCTGGCCGGGGCCGACGCGATCGAATGGGGCACGCGCAACGTCGACCGCTTCATCCTGGGGCTGCTATTCGGGCCGGCGATCGTCGGTATCTATTATATGGCGCAGCAGGTTGCGTCGCTGCCGCAGAAGTTGAAGACCAGTTTCGATCCTGTCCTCGGCCCGGTCATCACCCAGAGCCTGGCGGCGGACGACAAGGCCGCGGTCGCGCGGCAGGTGCGGCAGGTCGGGTTCTGGATCATCACCGCGCAGGCCGCGCTGGCGCTGGCGGGCAGCATCCCGGCGACCGGCGTGATGGGCGTGGTCGGGCGCGAATTCGTCAGCGGCGCGGCGGCGCTGTCGTTCCTGTTGGTCGCCGAAGTGCTGGCGGCGAAGGGCGCGGTGTCGGAGGCGGCGCTGGTCTATATCGCGCGGCACCGCAACCTGATGCTGTCGATCGGGCTGCTGAGTTTCCAGGTCGTGCTGAGCTTCGCGCTGGTGTTCGTGATGCGCTCGATTGGCCTGCCGCAGAATTACGCGGCGACCGGGCCGGCGATGGCGCTATGCCTGTCGGTCGCCTTGGGATCGATCCTGAAATCCGGGCTGTTGTCGAAGCTGCTGGGGCATAACGTGCGCGATTTCCGCCCGGCGTTCCTGTGGGCGGTGCTGGCGGCGACGATCATCGGCGTGGCGATCATGGAACTGCCCAAGCGGTTCGAATGGGCCGAGATGCTGTTCGGTATCCCGATCATCCTCGCCACCTATTTCGCGATCCTGTGGCGCTGGGCGTTCCGGCCGGAGGATAAGGCGCTGTTCCACAAGAGCGCGGCGGCGGGGGAGGCAACGATCCCGACCGATCGGTTTCGGGTTTAGGGCAGGAAATCATCCGGCCTGTTCGTCGCCCCAAGACGTGATCGAGGCTTCTGCGAAAAGCCATAACCTGCCGCCTTGCCGCGTCAGTACCCCCACGCAGGCGGGGGTCCAGAGCCAAGCAAAATATCGGTTTGCGCATCCGGCCCTGGATCCCCGCCTTCGCGGGGACACGGTGCAGTGGACGTCCGCTGACGTCCCGACTGAATCCAGGGCGTCGGGACGCCTTACCGGAACGGCGGTTCGTTGAACGCGCGCAGCTTGCGGCTGTGCAGGCGGGCGCCTTCCTGGCGCAGCTGTTCGCACGCCTCGATGCCGATGCGCATATGTTCGTTGATCGCGCGTTCGTAGAAGCGGTTGGCCTGTCCGGGCAGCTTCAGTTCGCCGTGGAGCGGCTTGTCCGACACGCAGAGCAGCGTGCCATAGGGGACGCGGAACCGATATCCCTGCGCCGCGATGGTCGCCGATTCCATGTCGATGCCGACTGCGCGCGACAGCGAGAAGCGCAGCGCCGAACGGCTGAAGCGGAGTTCCCAGTTGCGGTCGTCAGTGGTGACGATGGTGCCGGTGCGCAGGCGGTTCTTCAGCTCGTCGCCCGACTGGCCCGACACGATCTCCGCCGCGCGGGCCATCGCGACCTGCACCTCGGCGATTGCCGGGACCGGGATTTCGGGCGGCAGCACGTCGTCGAGCACATGGTCGTCGCGCAGATAGGCGTGCGCCAGCACATAGTCGCCGATCCGCTGGCTGGGGCGCAGGCCGCCGCAATGGCCGATCATCAGCCACGCCTCGGGCCGCATGACCGCTAGATGATCGCAGATCGTCTTCGCATTCGACGGGCCGACGCCGATATTGACCAGCGTGATGCCGGTGCCGTCGGGCGCAACCAGGTGATAGGCCGGCATCTGGTGCCGCCGCCACGCGCTGTCGCTGACCATCCGCTCGGCATCGTCGCCGGCGGTCGCCAGCACGCCGCCCGCGCCCGACAGCGCGGTGTAGCGGCTGGGCGTGCCATTGGCGGCGGGCTTCAGCTGGTCCCCGGCCCAGCGAACGAACTCATCGACATAGCGGTGATAGTTGGTGAACAGCACATACTGCTGGATATGCTCCGGCGGGGTGCCGGTGTAATGCCGCAGCCGCGCGAGCGAGAAGTCGGTGCGCAGCCCATCGAACAGCGCCAGCGGGCGGTGCTCGTCCTGGCTGACCCACAGGCCGTCGGCGATCTCGTCGCCGATATGCGCCAGTTCGGTCGCCGGGAAATGACGGGCGAGTTCTGTCGCCGATACGGCGTCGAGGCTGAGCGCGTGGCCGGCATCGAGGACGTAGGGGAATGGGATTTCCTGCCGCCCGGCCACCGCCTCGACGGTCACGTCGTGGTTTTCGATCAGCAGGTCGAGCTGTTCGGTTAGGTACGCCGCGAACATCGCCGGCTTCGTCACGCTGATGCGATAGTCGCCGGGCGTGGTCAGCCGGCCATAGGCGCGCGACGGCGTCGGCCGGTCGCTGCTGCCGCGATAGGTCAGCCGGATTTCGGGATAGGCAAACGATCCGTCGACCCGCGCGGAGGAGGGCGGCGGCGTGCCATCGGTGAGATAGAGGTCCAAGGCGGCGCGAAGGCGCGCGACCGAGGCGGTGTAGAGCCGATCGAGTTCGGCGACGATTTGGGAAGCCTGCGTCATCGACCGTGGCTAAGGCGTTCCGCCGCGACAGGTCAAGAGGGGGGCGATAGCGAACCGCCCGTTCGTGCTGAGTAGGAACTGAGCCTGTCGAAGGTCCGTATCGAAGCACCATGCGGCGACGGTCCTTCGATACGCCCTTTCGACAAGCTCAATGGCTACTCAGGATGAACGGAGAAGCTGACGTGAAGTTCAGGTGGCCGAAGGCGGGACCTTCGGCAGCGCGTCGGCCTCACGCTTCTTTTCGATCAGCTTCGACGCGCCGAACGCGGCACCCGCGATCGCGGCGGCGGCACCGACCACGACCGCGGCGGTCGCGCCGGGATGCGCCTTCACGGTTTCGGCGGTCGACTTGGCGGCGCTGGTCACCGCGTCGCGCGACTTGGCGGCGGCATCGGCCACGACGTCGCGCGACTTTGCGGCGGCATCGCTCACGCTTTCCTTGGCCGTGGCATAGGTCGCCGATGCCTTTTCAGCGAGCGTGCCCGACGTTTCGGCAACGTCGTTTGCGACGTCGTTGGCGATGTCCTTGGCGGTGTCGGTGGTCGTCGTGGAGGTCATGACGTTCCCTTTCCTGATCGATATGGCTGCGTAACTACCGAACTAACTCGAACCGTCGCCGCCGGTTCCGTTACGGCCGGCGGGAAACGACGGATGGTTTCAGAGCGACGCGAGCAGGTTTTCCGCCGAGCTGACCCTGAACTCACCCGGTGCCTCGACGTGCAGTGCCTCGACCACGCCGTCATTGACCAGCATCGCATAACGCTGCGATCGGGTGCCCATGCCATAAGCTGAGCCGTCCATGGTCAGCCCGACCGCCTTCGCGAAATCGGCGTTGCCATCGGCCAGCATCGTCACCTTGTCCCCCGCATCGGCCGATTTGGCCCAGGCCGACAGGACGAACGCGTCGTTGACGGCGGTGCAGGCGATTTCGTCGACGCCCTTTTCGCGGAACGCGGCTGCCTGATCGACGAAGCCGGGCAGGTGGCGTGCCGAGCAGGTGGGCGTAAACGCGCCGGGGACCGAAAACAGCGCGACGCGGCGGCCGGCGAAGAAATCCTCGGTCGAAACCTGGTCCGGCCCGTCGGGCGTGACCTTGGCGAGCGTGGCGTGGGGCAGGCGGTCGCCGACCTTGATCGTCATGAATGTCTCCGCTTCAGGCTTGGCACGTCATGCGCGCCACCATGCAGCGTGGGAGCGCACGCGGACCTTTTCAACCATGGCGCTTGGCCGCAGCGCCGGTTAGCGTCGTTACCATGATGGAACAGACACGATTCCTTGCCGGACAGATATTGCTCGCCATGCCCGGCATCGGCGACCGCCGTTTCGACCATGCGGTGATCGCGATGTGCACCCATGACGAGGACGGGGCGATGGGGGTCGGCATCGGCGACACGATCGACGGCCTCGGGCTGCATGCGTTGCTGAAGCAGCTCGACATTGAACCGGGCGAAGCGCCCGACGCGCCGATCCATCTGGGCGGCCCGGTCGAGACGCGGCGCGGCTTCGTGCTGCACGACGACAGCTGGGGCGGGCAGGACACGATCGACGTCGCGGGCAAATGGGCGTTGTCGGGATCGATCGACGTGCTGCGCGCCATCGCGGCAGGGACCGGGCCGGAACGCTATCTGATCGCGCTGGGCTATGCCGGGTGGGAGCCGGGGCAGCTGGAAAGCGAATTGTCGCGCCATGGCTGGATGAATGTCGCGGGCGATGCCGCCTTGCTGTTCGACGTGCCGACGGGTGCGCGGTGGCGGGGCGGGTTTGAGGGCGCGGGCATCGATCCGCGGCTGCTGGCACTGGGGGCCGGCACCGCCTGACACCAGCATATAAAGATATCTTTATATAGGATTTGCGTTTCGACGGCCGGCTGGGTAGAGGCGTGCCATCCGCCATGGGTGCGCCCATGGCCCCACGCAGGAGCACCCCATGGCCACCGCCATTGCGAACAAGCAGACCGATTACGTCATCAAGGACATCGGCCTCGCCGATTTCGGTCGCAAGGAAATCGAGATCGCCGAAACCGAAATGCCGGGCCTGATGGCGCTGCGCAGCGAGTTCGGCGCGTCGCAGCCGCTGAAGGGTGCGCGCATCACTGGTTCGCTGCACATGACGATCCAGACCGCCGTGCTGATCGAGACGCTGACCGCGCTCGGCGCCGACGTCCGCTGGGCGACCTGCAACATCTTCTCGACGCAGGACCATGCCGCCGCCGCCATCGCGGCTGCCGGCATTCCGGTGTTCGCGATCAAGGGCGAGAGCCTGGCCGATTACTGGGACTATGTCGGCGACATCTTCAACTGGGGCGATGAAACCGCCAACATCATCCTCGACGATGGCGGAGATGCCACCATGTTCGCGCTGTGGGGCGCGAAGCTGGAAGCCGGCGCGACGCTGGGCGAGCCGGAGAACGAGGAAGAGGTCGAGTTCCAGCGCGCGCTGAAGGCGTTCATCGCCAAGCGTCCGGGCTACCTGACCGAGACGGTCAAGAACCTGAAGGGCGTGTCGGAAGAAACGACGACCGGCGTCCACCGCCTGTACGAGATCGCGAAGAAGGGCGAACTGCCCTTCCCGGCGATCAACGTGAACGATTCGGTCACCAAGTCGAAGTTCGACAACCTGTACGGCTGCAAGGAATCGCTGGTCGACGCGATCCGTCGCGCGACCGACGTAATGCTGGCCGGCAAGGTCGCCTGCGTCGCCGGCTTCGGTGACGTCGGCAAGGGTTCGGCACAGTCGCTGCGCAACGGCGGCGCGCGCGTCATGGTGACCGAAGTCGATCCGATCTGCGCGCTGCAGGCGGCGATGGAAGGGTTCGAGGTCGTGACGATGGACGAAGCGGTAACCCGCGCCGACATCTTCTGCACCGCGACCGGCAATGCCGACGTCATCACCGCCGAGCACATGGCGGCGATGAAGCCGATGAGCATCGTCTGCAACATCGGCCACTTCGACAGCGAGATCCAGATCGCCGCCCTGTCGAACTATGAGTGGGACGAAGTGAAGCCGGGCACCGACCTGGTGAAGTTCCCCGACGGCAAGCAGATCATCGTGCTGGCCAAGGGCCGCCTGGTGAACCTGGGCTGCGCCACCGGCCACCCGTCGTTCGTCATGTCGTCGTCGTTCACCAACCAGGTGCTGGCCCAGATCGAGCTGTGGACCAAGGGCGAGAACTACAAGAACGAAGTGTACGTGCTCCCGAAGCACCTCGACGAAAAGGTCGCGGCGCTGCACCTCGAAAAGCTGGGCGTGAAGCTCAGCAAGCTGACCGAGAAGCAGGCATCGTACATCGGCGTGCCGGTCGAAGGGCCGTTCAAGCCGGATCACTACCGCTACTGATCGCTACTGCGAGACTGGCGCCGAAGGGGCGGGCATCCGATAGGTGCCCGCCCTTTTTGTTGCGCGTTTGCAACGGGTGTCACGGAAACGTCGCATCGAGGCGGCGGAACCGGTTTCGACGCGTTGCAATCCTGTAAGAGAGCGTATCGATAAAGAATACGCGTAACTTGTAAAAAGGGGTCCGTTTCATGAACCAGTCAACGTCGCGTCTGCGCGCCGGTGTCGCCCGCAGTGCCGTTGTCATCGCCGCGCTGATGGCGTCGGCCTCCGCCGTCGCGCAGACCGCAGCGCCCGGCACCACCGACAATGTGCCGATCCCGGCGGACCCCGCTGCACAGACGCCTGCGGATGCAAGCAACGGCGAGGAAATCGTCGTCACCGGCACCCGCATTCGTCGCACCGATTTCGAATCGCCCAGCCCGATCATTGCGCTGGGTGCAGCTACGATCCAGCAGTCGGGTACGACCAACCTGACCGACTTTCTGACCGGCTTTCCGGCATTGCAGGGCTCGTCCACCTCGGCCGACAATTCGGGCAGCCGCGCCGGCATTGGTGGGACCGGTCTCAACCTGCTGAACCTTCGCAATCTGGGCACCGAGCGGACGCTCGTCTTGGTCGACGGCCGCCGGCACGTGGCATCGGTGCCGGGCAGCCAGGCGATCGACATCAATTCGATCCCGAACGACCTGGTGGAACGGGTCGATATCCTGACCGGCGGCGTTTCGGCCATCTATGGCGCGGATGCGGTCACCGGCGTCGTCAATTTCGTGCTGAAGCGCAATTTCGACGGGATCACCGCGCGTGGGCAGGCCGGGATCACCGAATATGGCGATGCGGGCAAGCGGTTGCTGGCGGTTACGGTCGGCAAGAATTTTGCCGAGGGTCGCGGCAATGTCGCCGTCGCCTATGAATATGGGTCGGAAAGCCGGCTGGAGTCGCGCGATCGTCGCGCGCTGCGTGGGTCGAATCTGGTCGGTTTCTACCGCAACCCGAACGATCCCGAATTCAAGCCGGGCTATACTGGTGGTGCCAATAACGGCATCCCCGACAACGTACCGACGCGCGACGTGCGCTACAACGATACCGCGCGTGAAGGCGGCATCGATGTCGATTTCGACGGACAGCCCGATTACATCGTGAACGGCGCGGGTCAGCTGGTCCCGTTCCAGCTCGGCACCGTGCTGCGCCCCGGCTTTTCGCAGGGCGGCAGCGGCACCCGCGTCGCCGATTATCAGAACGACCTGCTGCCGCAGATCGACCGGCATGTCGTGAACGCCATCGCGCATTTCGAGGTGTCGCCGGCTCTGACGCTGTTCGCCGATGCCAAATACGCCCACAACAAGGCGTTTACGCTGGGTCAGCCGTCGTTCGACTATTACCTGCTGGTCAAGGACGACAATCCGTTCCTGCCGGCGGGCCTGCCGAATCTCGGCAATGGCGGCGTGCTGGTGACGCGCGACAATTTCGATATCGGTCAGCGCGGCGAGACGATCACCCGCGAAACCTATCGCGGGGTCGTAGGTGCCAAGGGTGAGATCAACGATCACGCCAGCTATGAGGTGTCGTACACTTTCGGCCAGTCGAATGTGGCGAACCGCTACGTCAACAACACCTACAACGATCGCTTCTATGCGGCGCTGGACGCGGTACGCAATCCGGCCAACGGGCAGATCACCTGCCGCGTGAACCTCGACCCCAACTGGCGCCCGGACCAGCCTTATGCGAGCCGCAGCGTCGTCAACCCGACGACCTTCCGCCCCGGCGAGTGCGTGCCGCTCAACCTGTTCGGCGATGGCGCGCCGAGCCAGGCCGCGCTCGATTTCGTGCGGGCGACCACGACGGATCGCTCGCGCCTGCGCCAGCATGTCGTGTCGGGATCGGTCTCGGGCGATTTCGGGCAGTTCTTCAAGCTACCGGGCGGTGCGGTCAATTTCGTGCTGGGCGGCGAATACCGCAAGGAAGAGAGCCGGTTCATTCCCGATCCGCTCGCGGCACAGGGGCTGACCTTCACCAACTCGCTCGGCCGTGAAGAGGGCAAGTATGACGTGAAGGAAGGGTTCGCCGAACTCGACGTGCCGGTGTTCCGCGACGCGCGGTTCGCCCATCGGCTCAGCTTCGGGGCGGCCGTCCGCCTGTCCGACTATTCCACCATCGGTCGCACGACCACATGGAAGGTCAACGGGACCTATGCGCCGGTGCGTGACCTGACGTTCAACGGCACCTATTCGAAGGCGGTGCGCGCACCCAACATCGGCGAACTGTTCAGCGGCCTGTCGCAGACGTTCCAGTTCATCACCGATCCGTGCAGCGTTGGCGAAATCCAGAACGGTACCGCGTCGCGCGCCGCGAATTGCCGGACGTTGCTGACCGGCCTCGGCGTGGCCAATCCCGCCACGTACGAGGATGCCCGGACGGCGAATATCTCGGGTTTCTCGGGCGGCAATCCCAACCTGGACGCGGAAGAAGCCACGACCTGGACGGCGGGCGCCGTGTTGCAGCCACGATTCATTCCGGGGCTGTCGGTGCGGGCCGACTGGTACGACATCAACCTGCGCGGTGCGATCAACACCGTGACGCCGGGCGAGATCGCGCGCCTGTGCGTTGACCAGGCGACGCTCGACAACGTGTTCTGCCGTTCGATCACGCGGACCAATGTCGCCTCCGCCACGGCCAATCCGGGCAATATCGTCGGCTTCACCGTTACGCCGCAGAATGTCGCCCGGTTCAGCACGGCCGGTCTTGACCTGAACGTCAATTACAATTTCGACGCTGGCTCGATCGGCAAGTTCAACGTCCGCGTCATCGGCAATTATCTCGACAAGCTGGAATTCATCGGCACGCCGGGTGCGGACGTGACCGACAGCCGCGGTGAATCGAGTGCGCCGAAATATACCATCAACAGCGACATTACCTGGTCGATCGAAAACGTGACGATCAACTATGGCCTGTCGTGGTTTGATAAGACGCTGCGCTATTCGAACCTGACCAATCAGAGCAACCCCGATGTCGTGGCACCCGAATACAAGTATCTGAAGGCGCTGTGGCAGCACGACGTGTTCGTGAGTGTCGACGCGACCGACCGGTTCCAGTTTTTCGGCGGGGTCAACAACGTCTTCGGGCAGAAGCCTGAAATCGGTACGATCACCTATCCCGTGTCGTATCTTGGCCGGTATCTCTTCGCAGGTGCGCGGGTGAAGATGTAACGACCGTCGTGACCGGCGGCGGCGATCCGCCGCCGGTATGCGACAAAGGGGCGGTGCCGTATGGCGCTGCCCCTTTTTTATGCCCGCCGTAACGACTAGGCAGGGGCGTGCCCATTTTTGCCGTTCCATCGTCTGCCCGCGAGGCGCTTGCTTGATTACCCTGACCCTGATGACGGCCGTGCTGAGCGGCGTCGTGCTGGCGTTGCTGGTCGGCGCGAGCGCGTGGATGCTGCAGGCCGGCCTGTCCGCGCGGCGACAGGCGGCGGCGGCGGGGGCGATGTTCGATTCGCTCAGCGCCACGCTGTCCGCATCGCCCGCGCTGGCGATGGTGGTGCGCGCCGATGGGCGGCTGCTGCTCGACCGGCCGCTGGCCGACCGATTGGGGCGCAGCGACCTGCCGGCGTCGGTCGCCGATCTGGGCAATGCCGATAGCGGGCTGGAGCCGGGCAGCGCCGACCGGCTGGTCGATGCGATCACCGCCGCGTTGCGCGGGGGCAAGCCGTTCCGCACCGTCGTCCGCGCGACCGGTTCGGCGCGGTCGCTGTTTGCGATCGGCGACCGGGCACCGGCGGCGCTTAACACGCCGGGCGGGGTGCTGGTCTGGTTCTTCGATGCGACCGAATTTCACAATGAGATCGCGACGCTGGGCGCGGAGGCGGAGGAATATCGCGCCGCGTTCGACGCGCTGTCCAGCCTGATCGAAGCGGCGCCGATGCCGATGTGGTATCGCGATGACACGCTGCGCCTGGCCATGGTCAACACCGCCTATGTCCGCGCGGTCGATGCGGGTGACGCTGCGGAAGTAATCGCGCGGCAGGTCGAGCTGGTCGAGGGTGTCGGCATGGGCGGGCCGCTCGCCAGCGCGGCGATCGCGCGCGACACCGGACAGCCGCAGGCGGCGGCGATGCCGGCGACGATCGGCGGCGAACGGCGGATGCTGCGGGTCCACGACATGCCGCTGCGCGACGGCGGCACCGGCGGCTTCGCGATCGACGTGCATGAGATCGAGGAGGCGCGCGGCCGGTTGAAGCGCAGCCGCGAGGCGCAGCGCGCGATGCTCGACCGGCTGTCGGCGGGCGTGGCGCAGTTCGCGCCCGACCGCACGCTGGTGTTCTACAACCAGCCGTTCGGCCGCACCTTTGCGATGAAGCCCGAATGGCTGGCCGACCGGCCGGAATTCGACCGGGTGCTCGACCGGATGCGCGAGGCCAAGCGTCTGCCCGAAGTCCGTGACTTTCCGGGGTGGAAGGCGGAGCGGCGCGACTGGTTCCGCGCAGCCGAGGGAGCGATCGAGGAGCAGTGGCATCTGCCCGGCGGCACCCATCTGCGCGTCGTGGCGCAGCCGTTGCCCGAAGGCGGGCTGCTGCTGATCTTCGAGGATCGTACCGAACAGGTGCAGCTGGCCAGCGCGCGCGACACGTTGTTGCGCGTGCGGACGGCGACGTTCGACAATCTGTTCGAGGCGCTGGGCGTGTTCGCCGCCGATGGCCGGTTGCAGATTTGGAACGCGAAGTTCCGGCAGGTGTGGGGGCTGGACGATGCGTTTCTCGACGGGCATCCGCGCGTCGATGCGCTGGCCGAACGGGTGGCCGACAGCCTGGCGAGCCCGGGCAAGGCGGCGCTGATCCCCGAGCTGGTCCGCTTCGCCACGCAGCAGCGGATGCAGCGATCCGGCCGCTTCGCCATGGCCGACGGGCGGCATTATGAATTCGGCGCGGTGCCGTTGCCCGATGGCAATGCGCTGCTGACCATGCTCGACATTTCCGACAGCCGGCGGATGGAACAGGCGCTGCGCGACCGCAACGAGGCGCTGGAGGCGGCCGACCGGGTGAAGACCGCGTTCGTCGCGTCGATGAGCTATGAGCTTCGCACGCCGCTGACCTCGATCAAGGGGTTCGCCGAGATGTTGCAGGCAGGTTATGCCGGCAAGCTGACGGCGGACGGCGCGCGCTATACCGATGCGATCCTCGAATCGGTCGAGCGGCTGGGCGGGTTGATCGACGACACGCTCGACCTGACCGCGAACGAGACCACGCCGGTTTCGCGCGCCACGGTGCCGCTGAAGATGATCGCGTCCGAAGCCGCCGCGACCGCGCGTGCGGCGGCGGCGGCGCGGGGCGTCGAGCTGGCGGTCGAAATCGCGCCGACCGCCGGCGTGATGCTGGGCGATGCGCGGCGGCTGCGCCAGGCGGTGGGCCATCTGCTCGACCATGCGATCGGCGGCTTGCGGCAGGGCGGGCGCGTGCTGCTGCACGTCGATGGCGATGCGCAGCGGGCGCGGATCGTGGTATCGGACGACGGGCCGGGCATGTCGAAGGATGCGGTGGCGCGCGCGTTCGACCGCTTTGCACAGGCCGGGGCGACGCGGGTCGGCGAACGCGCGCTGAGCCTCGACCTGCCGCTCGCGCGACAGGCGGTTGAGGCGCATGGTGGGACGATCGAGCTGGTGTCGGAGAAGGGTGTCGGGACACTGGTCACCATCGACCTGCCGCGCGAGCCGTGATGCACCTGCCGGACGAAGCGGCGGCGCACGCGCTGGGTGCTAGGCTGGCGGCGGTGGTGCGGCCGGGCGATGTCATCGCGCTGTCGGGCCCGCTGGGTGCCGGCAAGACCAGTATCGCGCGGGGGCTGCTGGCCGCGCTGGGGCTGGCGGGGGAGGCACCCTCGCCGAGCTTCGCCATCGTCCAGCCCTATGACCCGCCCGAGGTGTGCCTCAGCGTATTGCACGTCGATCTCTACCGGATCGAGGATCGGCAAGAGGCGCGCGAGCTGGGGCTGGACGAGGCGGAGGACGCGCTGTTGCTGGTCGAATGGCCCGAACGGCTGGGCGAGGACTATTGGCCGGATGCGCTGTGGCTGACCCTCGCGTTCGACGACGGCGGCGGGCGGCGCTTGACAGCGCGCGTGCCGGACGCTTGGGAAGGGCGATGGCCGCTGACCTGAACCCGCGCGATGCGGCTGTCCCTTTTCTTGCCGACGCCGGTTGGGGCGATGCGCAGATCTTGCCGCTGGCGGTCGATGCGTCGTTCCGCCGCTATTACCGCGTGATCGAGGCGGGGCGCAGCGCCGTGCTGATGGACGCGCCGCCGCCCGAGGATACTCGCAAGTTCGCGCATATGGCGGCGTGGCTGGGCGAACGGGGCTTTTCTGCGCCCGCGATCCTCGCCGACGATGCCGCCGCCGGCTTCATGCTGCTGGAGGATTTCGGCGACATGCGGATGCGCGAGACGGTCGACGCCGCGCCCGAAAGCGAAGGCCGGCTGTACGCCGCCGCCGTCGACCAGCTGCTGCGCCTGCAGCGCCATGAACCCGCGCCCGTGCCGCCGTACGATCGTGCGTTCATCCTGCGCGAAGCGAACCTGCTGATCGAATGGTATTGCGATGCGCTGGGGCTGTCGGTCGATACCGCCGGCTATGAAGCCGCGTGGAATGCCGCGTTCGATGCGTTGCCGGAAATGCCGGTCGTCACCGTGCTGCGCGACTATCATGCCGAAAACCTGATGCTGCTCGACGATGCGCGGCTCGGCCTGCTGGATTTCCAGGACGCGCTGGCCGGGCACCCCGCCTACGACCTCGTATCGCTGCTACAGGACGCGCGGCGCGACGTGCCGGCGGTGGTGGAGGCGTCGATGCTCGCCCGCTACCGCGAATCGACCGGGGTGGGGGACGGGTTCGACGCCGCCTATCACCTGTTCGGGGCGCAGCGGAACGCGAAGATCCTCGGCATTTTCACCCGCCTGTGGCGGCGCGACGGCAAGCCGCGCTATGGCGCGCTGTGCCCGCGCGTCTGGCGCTATCTGGAGCGTGACCTGACCCATCCGGCGCTCGCCGGGGTCGCGCGCTGGTTCGATCTCAACATCCCGTCGCCCAAGCGCGGCGATCCGCAGGAACTCGCATGACCACGCTCCGTTCGATCCGCCCGCATCCGCAAGCGACGGTGCCCGAAACCGCGATGGTGATGGCGGCGGGCTTGGGCAAGCGGATGCGCCCGCTGACCGCGATGCGGCCCAAGCCCTTGGTTGAGGTGGCGGGCAAGCCGCTGATCGATCATGTGTTCGACCGGCTGCGCGGGGCAGGGGTCAAGCGCGCCGTCGTCAACGTCCACTACCTGGCGGACGCGATGGAAGCGCATCTCAAGCACCGGGTGAAGGGCATCGACATCGCCGTGTCCGACGAACGCGCGAAGCTGCTGGAGACCGGCGGCGGGCTGGTGCAGGCGCGCGAGTTGATCGGCGACCAGCCGTTCGTCTGCGTCAATTCGGACAATCTGTGGGTCGATGGCCCGGTCGATTCGATCAAGCTGCTCAGCAGCCTGTGGGACGATGCGAAGATGGACGCGCTGTTGCTGCTGGTGCCGCAGGCGCTGGCGCATGGCCACCGCGGCCAGGGCGATTTCCATATCGATGCGGCGGGTCGCATTACCGGCCGGCGCAAGCCCGGCCGGCTGGCACCGTTCGTGTTCACCGGCGTGCAGATTCTGTCGCCGCGCATCATCGCCGACTGGCCCGAGGGTGCGTTCTCGACGAACCTGTTCTGGAACCGCGCGATTGAGGCGGGGCGCGCCTATGGTGTCGCGCATCAGGGGCTGTGGTTCGATGTCGGCACCCCGTCGGCAGTGGGCATGACCGAAGCCGTCCTTGCCGATGGCTGAGGGCACCCGCCTCAGCCTCTACACCATCCCGATCCACCGGGCGTTCGCCGATGCGCTGGCGGTCGGGCTGATCCGCCGGTTCGGCGGTGACCGGCTGGCGCTGGCGCAGGGCATGGTGCTTGTTCCCACCAACCGCGCCAAGCGGACGGTGCAAGAAGCGTTCGTGCGCGCCAGCGGCGGCGGGCTGCTGCTGCCGCGCTTGGTCGCGATCGGCGATCCCGAACTGGATGAAGGCATCGGCAGTTTCGCCGACCCGGCCGATCAGGCACCGATCCCGCCCGCGATCGACCCGCTTGCCCGGCGGATGATCCTCGCGCGGCTGGTGACCGAGGAGCGCCAGCGCGCCGGCCGCCCGGTCGATGCGGCGGAGGCGGTGCGGCTGGCGGGCGATCTGGCGGCTACGCTCGACCAGTTGCTGGTCGAGGAGGTCGATCCGGCGCGCTTGCGCACCCTCGACCTCGACGAGACGCTGTCGGCGCATTGGGAACGCTCGCTCGAGCTGTTCCGCATCGTGCTGGATCGCTGGCCGGGCGAGCTGGCCGCATTGGGGCGGATCGACCTCGCCGACCGACGCACCCGGTTGCTCGGGCGGCTGGGCGCGCGCTGGGCGGTCGATCCGCCCAAGGGGTTCGTCTGCGCGGCGGGCATCGCGACCAACGCCCCGGCCATCGCCCGCATCCAGCGCTGCGTCGCCGGGCTTCCGCGCGGCATGGTGGTGCTGCCCGGCCTCGACCTCGCGATGGAGGACGAGGCATGGGAATCGCTTGGCCCCCATGCGCCCGATCCGGTCACCGGGCGGCGCAGGCGGTCGATCGAGACGCATCCGCAATATCACCTTAAGCTGCTGCTCGACCGGATGGGCGTCAACCGCCACGAGTTCGTGCGGTGGCAGGCGGCGAGCGAGCATGACGCGACGCCGACCCGCAGCCGCGCCATCGCCACCGCGCTCAGCCCGGCCGAGCGCACCCATCACTGGATCGACGTCCCCGCCGCCGACCGGCGCCTGTCGGGCGTACGGATGGTCGAGCTGGCGACCCCGGCCGAGGAGGCGCAGGCGATCGCCGTCGCGCTGCGTGAGGCGCTGGAGACGCCCGGCCGCACCGCCGCGCTGGTGACGCCCGACCGGATGCTCGCGCGGCGGGTCGCGGCGCATATGGCGCGCTGGGGCGTCGGGGTCGACGATTCCGCCGGGCAGCCGCTGTCGCTGCTGGCACCGGGCACGCTGCTGCTGGCGCTGGTCGAGGCAGCGGCGCAGGCGTTCGCGCCGGTCGCGCTGCTGTCGCTGCTGAAGCATCCGCTGGTCCAGAGCGGCGAGGCGGAACAGCGGGTACTATGGCTCGATGGTGTCCGTCGCCTCGACCGCGCGCTGCGCGGCCCGCGCCCCGCACCGGGACTGGCCGGGATCGACCGCCATCTGCGCGAGGGCGAGCCGCGCGACGCCGCGATCCGCGCGGCGGCGGCAAGCTTCTGGGAGGTTGCCTGCCCGCTGCTGACCCCACTTGCCGAGGTCTTCGCCGCCGGGCCACAGCCGCTGGTCCGGTTGCTGACCGTGCTGCGCGAAACCGCGACGACACTGGCGGGCGATGCGGCGTGGAGTCGGCCCGAAGGCCGCGCCGCCGCCGAACTGATCGCCGCGCTGGAGGAACAGGCGGCGATCGGCCCGCCGCTGGTCGACCCGCGTGTCCTGCCTGCGCTGCTGCGCACGTTGCTGGACGAGGTGGCGGTGCGCCCGCCGCAGGGCGCGCATCCCCGCCTCGCCATCCTCGGCCTGCTGGAGGCGCGGCTGCAGACCGCCGACCTGATGATCCTCGGCGGCCTGAACGAAGGGGTTTGGCCCGCACTGCCATCGCCCGATCCGTGGCTCGCGCCGCGTATCCGCGCCGATCTGGGGCTGCCGGGGCTGGAGCGGCGCATCGGCCTTGCCGCGCATGACTTTGCCGGGGCGATGGGCGCGCCCGATGTCGTGCTGACCCGCGCCGCGCGTGATGCGACTGCGCCGACCATCGCGTCGCGGCTCTGGCTGCGGTTGCAGGCGCTCGACGACAATCTGGAACGCGCCGGGCATTTGCGCGACTGGGCGCGGGCGATCGACCGGCCCGCCACCTATGCCGCCGCGTCGCGTCCGGCCCCGCGCCCGCCGGTGGCGCTGCGCCCGCGCCGCATCTCGGTGACCGAGGTCGACCGCATGAAGGCCGACCCCTACGCCTTTTACGCGCGGCGGATGCTGCGCTTGTCGCCGCTGGATGCGGTCGATGCCGATGCGACCGCCGCGTGGCGGGGGACGGCGGTGCATGGCGTGCTGGAGCGCTGGGCGCGCGAGGATGGCCTAGACCCGGCCAAGCTGCGGCGGCGGTTGCAGGCGCTGTCCGACGACCCGCGCACCCATCCGCTGCTGCGCGCGCTGTGGGTGCCGCGCTTGCGCGAAGCGATCGACTGGGTTGCGGCGCTGACCCACGAAAAGCTGGCTGAGGGGCGCGACGTCGTGGGCGTCGAATGCGACGGCGTGCTGGAAATCGCCGGGGTCGAGCTGTCGGGCAAGGCCGACCGGATCGACCGCGCCGCCGACGGCACGCTGGCGATCATCGACTACAAGACCGGCAAGGCGCCCAGCGGCAAGGCGGTGGCCGCCGGCTACAGCCTGCAGCTCGGGCTGCTGGGACTGATGGCCGAGCGCGGTTGCTTTACGGGCGTGCGCGGCACGGCGGCGGCGTTCGAATATTGGTCGCTCATCAAGGACAAGGACAGTTTCGGCAAGATGACCACCCCGGTCAACGCCGCGGGCACCGGCGGGCGGATCGCCACCGCCGAATTCGTGGCGCTCGCCAAGCGGCATTTCGAAGAGGCGGTCGCCCGCTTCCTGACCGGCGACGAGGCGTTCGTCGCGAAACTGGTGCCCGAATATGCCGCCTATGCCGATTACGACCAGCTGATGCGCCGCGACGAATGGTATGGCCGTGAGTGAGGTCCGCGCGCTCCAGCGGTTGAAGAACGACCAGGCGGCGGCCAGTGACCCGCACCGCCATGTCTGGCTGTCGGCGTCGGCGGGCACCGGCAAGACCCACGTCCTGTCGGCGCGGGTGTTCCGCCTGTTGCTGCGCGGGGTCGATCCCGCCGCCATCCTGTGCCTGACCTTTACCAAGGCCGGGGCGGCGGAAATGGCCGAGCGGGTCGCCAGCCGCCTCGCGCGCTGGGTCCGCCTCGCCCCTGCGGACCTGAAGGCCGACCTGTTCGCGCTGGGCGAGGATGTGAACGACGCGGCGCTACTGGCGCGCGCCCGCACGCTGTTCGCCCGCGTCCTCGACGCGCCGGGCGGCGGCGTGCGCATCCAGACGATCCACGGCTTCTGCCAGAGCCTGCTCGCCGGTTTCCCGGTCGAGGCGGGGCTGGTCCCCGGCTTCCGCCCGCTGGAGGCGCGCGAGGAAGCGGGTATGGCGCGCGAGGCGCTGGCCGAATTGCTGGTCGAGGAGCAGCGCACCGGATCGACCCGGATCGGCGACGCGATCGCCGCCATGTCGCTGCGTATGGGTGAGGGCGCCGCCGAGAATTTCCTGCGCGAATGTGCCAAGCGCCCGCAGGCGATGGCCGAGCTGCCGAGCGGCCTCCAGCCGTTCCTGCGCCGTGCGCTCGACTTGCCGTCCGGCCCGGTCGATGAGATGCTGGCAGAGGCATGCAGCGACGAGGAATTCGACTGCGACGCGCTCGAACGGCTGGCCGCCGCCAACCTCGCCTGGGGCACGGCCACCGGCAAGAAGACCCATGCGGCTATCATCGACTGGCTGGCGCGTGACCCGGCCGAACGCGCCGCGCGTGTCCGCGAAGTGCGCAAGATCTTCTTCACCGCCGAGGATACGCTGCGCAAGGCATCGGCCAAGCTGATCGCCGCCGAACCGGACTATGACGAACTGGCTGACGCGGTCGGCGGCCGCGCAGGCGAGCTGGTCGAACTGGCCGCGCAAATGGGCTATGCCGATGCGCTGGCCGACGCGCTGGCGGCCGGGCGCGCCTATGCCGATGCCTATGTCCGCGCCAAGCGCCGCGCCGGCGCGGTCGATTTCGACGACCTGATCCGCGAGACGCTGAACCTGCTCGCGCAACCCGGCATCGGCGACTGGGTGCGGTTCAAGCTGGACCAGAGCACCGAACATGTCCTGATCGACGAGGCACAGGACACCAATCCGCAGCAATGGGCGATCGTCCGGTCGCTGGTGGAGGAATTCTTCAGCGGCGACGCGGTGCGCGCGGCGGGGATGCGGACGCTGTTCGTCGTCGGCGATTACAAGCAGGCGATCTTCGGCTTCCAGGGCACCGACCCGATCTATTTCCGCGCGGCGCATGTCGATTTCGAACGGCGCGCCGCGTTGCCCAGCGAATATCGCGGCGATGCGCGCGAACTCGACACGCTGTCGCTGACCCATAGTTTCCGCACGACGCGGCCGGTGCTGGAATTCGTTGACGCCGCCATCGCCGCCTTGCCCGAACCGGCGATGGGCATCGACGCGCCCGATACGCATGACAGCGAAGTGCCCGGCCCCGGCACCGTGACCCTGTGGGCGCCGACGGTGGTCGACACCCCCGACGATGCCGAGGAAGGCTGGGTCGATGACGTGACGCGGGTGATCGCCGCGAAGATCGCGCGCGAGATCGCCGGCTGGATCGGCACGCTACCGCTGGAGTCCAAGGGGCGGATGCTCCAGCCGGGCGACATCATGGTGCTGGTGAAGCGGCGCGGCGACCTCGCCTCGCTGATCGTCGCGCGGCTTTATGCGGAGGGGGTGCCGGTGGCGGGCGTCGACCGGTTGCGACTCGATGCGCCGCTGGCGGTGAAGGACCTGCTCGCCGCGATCCGCTTCGCGCTCCAGCCCGACGATGACCTGAGCCTTGCCAGCCTGCTCGTCTCGCCGCTGATCGGCTGGACGCAGGAACAGTTGCTGGCCGGGGCGCTGCGCAAGGGCGGGAGCCTCTGGCGGCACCTGCGCCAGACGAACAGCGATGCGGTCGAACCGCTGTCGCGCATCCTACGCCGCGCCGATTTCGCGACGCCCTATCGCTTCCTCGAGGAATTGCTGTCGGGCGAGCTGGACGGACGCACCAAGCTTATCGCACGACTGGGCGAGGAGGCGCGAGACCCGATCGACGAATTGCTCAATGCCGCCTTGTCGTTCGAAAGCGTCGCCACGCCGTCGCTGCAACGCTTCGTCGAATGGTTCGACCGGGGCGAGGTGGAGATCAAGCGCGACGCGGGCGGAGCGGGCGGCGCGGTGCGGGTGATGACCGCGCACGGGTCGAAGGGGTTGCAGGCCCCGCTGGTCCTGCTGGCCGATGCCGCGATCGATCCGACCAACAGCCGCCGCAATATCGTCCATTGGGCACCCGAGGGCCATGACGGCGCGGCCTTTCCGCTGTTCCGCCCGCGCGGGGCTGAGCGGGGGACGCCGGTCGACGATGCCTTCGCCGCGATCGACCAGCGCGAGCTGGAGGAGCATTGGCGGCTCTTCTATGTCGCCGCGACCCGTGCCGAGGAACGGCTGGTCATCGCCGGCGCGCCGTCCGCCAAATATAAGGGCGTGCCGCCGCCGCTCAGCTGGTACAGCGCCGCCGCCGCCGCGTTCGATGCGCTGGGCGTGGAAGAGGGCGAGGGTGAGCGCGTCTTCACCGGCCTGACCCCGCAGCCGCCGGTCGCGGCGAAGGCGCGGGCCGGCACGGCACCGGTCGTCGGCGCACCCGCGCCCGCATGGCTGCGCGCCCTGGCCCCGGCGGAGGCACGCCCGCCGCGCCCGCTTGCGCCGTCCGCCGTGGGCGATGACGAGGTGTCGGACCCGCCGCCGACCGCAACGATGCGCGCGGCGGCGGAGCGGGGCCGGCTGCTCCACCAGCTGTTCGAACGCCTGCCCGACCTGCCGCGGGCCGAGCGCGCCGATGCCGCCGAACGTTGGCTGGCCAGCGCGGCGGGCGTGGAGGATTCCGGCCTGCGCCGCCGGGTGACGCGCGATGCGATGGCGGTGCTCGACGATCCGGACTTTGCCGACCTGTTCGGCCCCGACGCGCTGGCCGAGGCGCCGATCGCCGCCGTGGTGGGTACGCAGGTGGTGGCCGGCACCGTCGACCGGCTGTGCATCGGCGACCGCACGGTGCGCGTGGTCGATTTCAAGACCGGGCGACGTGTACCCGACGACGTGGCCGACATCCCGGTCTATCACCTGCGGCAGATGGCGGCCTATGCCGCGGCGCTCCGCGTGATCTTTCCCGATCACGCGGTCGAAGCGGCGTTGCTCTACACCGCCGGGCCGCGGCTGTTCGTGCTGCCCGCCGACGTGCTCGATGGGTACAAGCCGGGCTTGGGGGCGGGGGAACAAAGCTTGCCCCGCGAAGCTTGAGGTGGCGACCCCCCGATCATAGATATTGGCGAGACAAGGAGATTATCATGCCGACCAAGACCGTTACCGACGCCAGCTTTTCCGCCGACGTCCTGCAATCCGACAAGCCGGTGCTGGTCGATTTCTGGGCGGACTGGTGCGGACCGTGCAAGATGATCGCCCCGGCGCTGGAAGAAATCGCCGACGAACTGGGCGACAAGGTGACGATCGCCAAGGTCGACATCATGGCCAACCCCGACACCGCCGGATCGATGGGCGTGCAGTCGATCCCGCTGCTGAAGCTGTTCAAGAACGGCCAGCCGGTCGCCGACCTGCTGGGCGCACGTCCCAAGAGCCAGCTGAAGGCATGGCTCGAGGGTGAGCTGGGCTGATGTTGCTGGCGGCGGACCATCGCCGCCGCTGACGGAAAGAAACCAACCCATCGTCACCCCGGGCTTGACCCGGGGTCCCGCTTCTTCTTCCTCTACCGAGCAGTGAGAAGAAGCGGGACACCGGATCGAGTCCGGGGTGACGGTGGTGCGTGGGAGCGCCGACCTGTTTGGCGCAATCTCCAGCCCAACGAGGGCCGAACCCTCAGCTCCGATAATCGGCGTTGATCGAAATATACCCATGCGTCAGGTCGCAGGTCCACACGGTGGCGTGGCCTTCGCCCAGATGCAGGTTCACGCCAATCTCGACCTCCTGGCCCCGCAGATGCGCAGCGACCGGCGCTTCGTCGTACCCGGCGACCGCCAGCCCGCCCTCGGCCACCTGCGTCGTGCCGAAGCGGATCGACAGTTTGTCGCGCTCGGCCGGCTCGCCCGCCTTGCCGACGGCCATCACCACGCGGCCCCAGTTCGCATCCTCCCCGGCGATGGCGGTTTTGACCAAGGGCGAATTGGCGATGCTCATCGCGATGCGGTGGGCGCTGCCGTTGCTCTCCGCGCCTTCGACGGTCACCGCGATGAACTTCGTCGCACCCTCGCCATCGCGCACGACCAGATGCGCGAGCTGGCGACACAGGTCGTGCAGCGCCGCCGCGAACGCATCCGCGCCGTCATCGTCGAACGACGCGATCGGATCGTTGCCCGCCGCGCCGGTCGCAAAGGCCAGCACCGTGTCGCTGGTCGAGGTGTCGCCATCGACCGTGATGCACGAAAAGGTCCGCCGGTTGGCCGCTTCCAATGCGCCTTGCAGGAACGCCGGATCGACCGCCGCGTCGGTAAAGACGAAACCGAGCATCGTCGCCATATCGGGCGCGATCATGCCCGACCCCTTGATGACGCCCGACAGCTTGACCGTGCGGTCGCCGATCTTTGCCGTCGTGAACGCGCCCTTGGTAAAGGTGTCGGTCGTGCCGATCGTCTCGGCGACCGCTTCCCAGCCACATGGGGTCGCGACGAAGGCGGCGTCGAGGCCCGCTTCGGCCTTGTCGATCGGCAGCGGCACGCCGATCACGCCGGTCGAGGCAACGAAGACGTCAGACGGCTGGCACTCCATCGCCTGTGCGGTGCGCGCGGCGATCGCCTCGACGGCGGCGCGGCCCCGGTCGCCGGTAAAGGCGTTGGAGTTGCCTGCGTTGACCACCAGCGCCCGCGCCCGGCCCAGCACCAGCGCGCGGCGGCACCATTCGACCTCGGGCGAGGGACATTTGCTGTTCGTCAGCACGCCGGCGACCGCCGTCCCTTCGGCCAGCGTGACGAAGGTCAGGTCGCAGCGATCCCAATTCTTGTACCGCGCCCGCGCGACGCGCAGCGTAACGCCCCCGATCGGCGGCAGCGCGGGGAACGGCGTGGCGAGCGGGGATACGGCAGTCGACATGGGCGCTATGTCCGGTCTAGCCTGCACCGGATACGGGGCAGGGGGATGGGTATGCGACGGTTCCTACGCATGGGCGCGGCGGTTGCAACGCTTTGTTGTGGCAGCGGGGCGCTGGCGCAGGCGGGGCCGGTGCCGATCGACCCGGCCAGTTGGGTAACGAACGACGACTATCCTGCCGACGCGCTGGGAAAAGGCGAAAAGGGGCCTGTGAAATTCGCTCTGTCGGTCGATCCGCACGGTCGGCCCACGGGTTGCCGCATTGTGGAGTCCAGTGGGAGCGCCTCGCTGGACCAAACGACGTGCCGGGTGATGCTTGCGCGCGGCAATTTTCGACCAGCTACCGATCAGGCAGGCAAGGCGATTGCAGGTCTGTGGGAACATGGCGTGAAATGGCAGTCGCCGACCGAAGCCGGGACGATGCGGATGGCGCTAACTCCCTACGCCCAGATCGAACGGGTCACGTTCGATAAAGACGGGCATATCGTGGATTGCACCACGCGGAAGGTTGGCGATCTGGGATACCAGATGGAAGGATGCCTGAAGATCGGGAACGAATACTTCCTCGGGCGCGTGCTGGGAGACCGGTTCCGTAGCGGCGTGCTGACCATGACAGCCACCATGCAAATAGACGGAATGCCGTTGCCCGCGGACGCACCTACCACTGATTTGCCGCCCTTTTGGACCGTGGATCGTACCTTCATCGTACAATCTGATGGCAGCATCTCCGACTGCGCGCAGAGGGAATCGGGGAAAGGAATTATTCCTTGTGAAGCGCAGCAATCCTACACGGCACTGCCCAATGGTGGCGCGCGCCGGGTAACGTCCGAAACCCGCTGGTCCTTTCAACCCACCAAGTAACGATCATCGGCTGGACGCCGGCCCGCCGCATCCCTATGTCTCGCCACTATGCGCCGGGCGACCCGTCGCGAAACCAAACCGTCTGGACGTAACGCTTGCGTTTGCTGCTGTTCCTCTCTGCGCTGCTGACGGGCCTGACCGGCCTGCTCCCCGGCGTGGGAGTCGCGAATGCGCGGCAGGTGGCGCAGGCACAGGTCGTGGCCGCGCAGATCGCGGTTGCGGTGGTCGAGGGCGGATCGGTCGCGACCGCGCGGCCGGTGCAGCCGTACGCGCGCGATCCGCAGCCGCTGTTCCTGACGCCCGCGCCCCGGTTCGCGGTGCGCGCGCGAACGCTGCGCACCCACGAATAGCGCGCACCAGCGCTCTTTCGACCGTCCCCATTCTGCGCAGCCGCCGGCATTCGGCGCGGCGCGCACGCCTGACCCCAAAGGAAATTCGCCCATGTTCGGTGGCCTCGCCAAATCGCTGTTCGGGTCGTCCAACGACCGTTACGTCAAATCGCTCGGGTCGATCGTCGACAAGATCAACGGCTTCGAACCCACGCTGACCGCCATGTCCGATGCGGAGCTCGCGGCACAGACGCCGAAGTTCCGCGAGCAGCTGGCGAACGGCGCCAAGCTCGATTCGCTGCTGCCAGAAGCCTTCGCGACCGTCCGCGAAGCCGCGCGTCGCGTGCTGGGCATGCGCCATTTCGATGTGCAGATGGTCGGCGGCATCGTGCTGCACCGGGGCGAAATCGCCGAGATGCGCACCGGTGAGGGCAAGACGCTGGTCGCGACGCTCGCCTGCTATCTGAACGCGCTGCCGGGCGATGGCGTCCACGTCGTCACCGTCAACGACTATCTGGCGCGGCGCGACGCGGCACAGATGGGGCAGGTGTACGGCTTCCTGGGTCTCACTACCGGCGTGATCGTGCCGAACATCGCCGATCACCAGCGCCGCGAAGCGTATGGCGCCGACATCACCTACGGCACCAACAACGAATTCGGCTTCGATTACCTGCGCGACAATATGAAGTTCGACCGCGCGTCGATGACGCAGCGGCCGTTCAACTTCGCGATCGTCGACGAAGTCGATTCGATCCTGATCGACGAGGCGCGCACCCCGCTCATCATCTCGGGTCCCACCGACGACAAGTCCGACCTGTACCGCTCGGTCGACGAGATCGTGAAGCGCCTGAGCGCGGACGATTACGAAAAGGACGAAAAGCAGAAGGCGATCGTGCTGACCGAGGACGGCACCGAAAAGGTCGAACGGATGCTGGAGGATGCCGGGCTGCTGTTCGGCGCAAACCTCTACGACTTCGAAAATACGCAGGTCGTCCACCATGTGAATCAGGCGTTGCGGGCGAACATGATGTTCAAGCGCGATACCGACTACATCGTGAAGGACGGCAAGGTCGTCATCATCGACGAATTCACCGGCCGCATGATGGACGGCCGCCGCTGGTCGGACGGCCTGCACCAGGCGACCGAGGCGAAGGAAGGCGTGACGATCGAGCCGGAGAACCAGACGCTCGCCTCGATCACCTTCCAGAATTATTTCCGCATGTACCCGAAGCTGTCGGGCATGACGGGCACCGCTGCGACCGAAGCGCCCGAATTCTTCGACATCTACAAGATGAACGTCGTCTCGATCCCGACCAACGTGCCGGTGCGCCGCGTCGACGAGGAAGACGAATTCTACAAGACGCTGGACGACAAGTTCCGCGCCATTGCCAAGAAGATCCGCGAACATGCGTCGCAAGGGCAGCCGGTGCTGGTCGGCACCGTCTCGATCGAAAAGTCGGAACTGCTGTCGGAGTTTCTCACGCAGGAGGGCGTCGACCACAAGGTCCTGAACGCCCGCTACCACGAATCCGAAGCGCATATCGTGGCGCAGGCCGGGCGGCTGGGCGCAGTGACGATCGCGACCAACATGGCCGGTCGCGGCACCGACATTCAGCTGGGCGGCAACCTCGAATTCCGCATGCTCGACGAACATCCCGACCTGGTCGAGGGGACGAGCGAATATGATGCCGCCGCCGCGCGCATCCGGGCGGAGATCGTCGAGGAAAAGCAGAAGGTGCTCGATGCCGGCGGCCTGTTCGTGCTCGGCACCGAACGCCATGAAAGCCGCCGCATCGACAACCAGCTGCGCGGCCGGTCGGGGCGTCAGGGCGATCCGGGTCTGTCGCGCTTCTACCTGTGCCTCGACGACGATCTGCTACGCATCTTCGGGCCGGACACGCTGTTTGCCAAGATGATGCGCAACAATATCGAGGATGGCGAGGCGATCGGCAGCAAGTGGCTGTCCCGCGCGATCGAAACCGCGCAGCGCAAGGTCGAAGCGCGCAACTATGACGTGCGCAAGCAGGTTGTCGAATATGACGACGTGATGAACGACCAGCGCAAGGTCATCTACGAACAGCGCGCCGACATCATGGATGCCGAAGCGGTCGGCGACGTCGTGGTCGACATGCGCCACGCGGTGGTCAACACCGTGGTCGGCGACGCGGTGCCGCCCGACAGCTATCCCGAACAGTGGAATGTCGAGGGGCTTCGCGAACAGGCGCAGGAGCTGCTGGGCGTCGATGCGCCGGTCGCCGAATGGGTCGCGAACGAAGACGGCCTCGACGCGGAGACGCTGGAAGAGCGCATCCGCACCGAAGCCGACGCGCTGGTCGATGCCAAGTCGGCCGAACTGGATGCCGACAGCTGGACCCAGATCGAGAAGTCGATCCTGCTCCAGACGCTCGACCATCACTGGAAGGAGCATCTGGCGATGCTCGACGCGCTGCGCGCCGTCATCCACCTGCGCGCCTATGCGCAGAAGACGCCGATCAACGAATATAAGCAGGAGGCGTTCGCGCTGTTCGAACGGATGCTGGGCAGCATCCGCGAGGACGTGACCCGCACGATGGCGCACGCGAACTTCAATTTCCAGGCGCCGCCCGAGCTGCCGGAACTGCCCGATTTCCTGACGATGCATATCGACCCGCTGACCGGCGAGGACGACAGCTGGGGCGGGGAGGGCACGCCTGGGCTGGTAACGACCCGCGTGCCGATGCTGCAGATGGCCGCCCCGCAGCCCGACGAGGAACTGGGCGACGATCCGGCAAGCTGGGAAGGCCGCGTCAGCCGCAACGCGCCGTGCCCGTGCGGGTCGGGGCGCAAGTACAAGCACTGCCATGGGGCGCTGGTGGCGTAAGCCGCCGCTGGGCTGCGTTTCCAGGTTACCGTATCCCCGCGCAGGCGGGGATCCAGGGTTACGGGCGATGACGCTTGCGGCTCTGGATCCCCGCCTGCGCAGGGGTACGCTTATTGGTGAGGCGAAGGCCCAATCGCCAGTTGGTGACCAACCGCTCTCCCCCCGTCACCCCGGGCTTGACCCGGGGTCCCGCTTCTTTTTCTTCCACGGCTGGTGAAGAAGCGGGACCCCGGATCAAGTCCGGGGTGACGAGATTGGCTGGTGTCGCTGCCAATATGCGAGCGTCCCCAACGCACTCCGCCAATGCAATACGTCCAACCTCGACGGACAGGCCCGCCCAGCAAAAAGGCCGCCGCTCCCCCATGGGAACGGCGGCCTTTCCGCGATTCAGGCTCAAACGCCGCTTACCGGCGCGGTTCCGGCTCCATCACGCTCGGCCCGAGGCTCTGCAGCACCGCACGGGCATCGAACGCCCGAACGTTGTTGCCGGGCTTGGGACCGCGGCCCAGCACGATTTCCGCCATCGCCTCATATTTGTCGACGGTGCGAATATCGACCGAGCGGTCGAAGAACGGATCGCCCCAGAACGGGTCCCAGGCGCGCCAGCCGAATGCCGGGCTGCGATAGCGCCATGCCGGACCCCAGCCGCCAAAGCCGAAGCCGCCGCCCCATCCCCCGAAGCCACCACCGACGCCCGGCGTCGAGTAGGTGCGGCTGCGCAGGTTGGTGTCGCGATCGGCCATGATGAAATAGTCATAGCCACGCTCCAGCGTCAGCTGCGCCGCGCGATAAAGCAGATAACGCTCGACCGTTTCACGCGACGTCAGGCTGTTGCCCGAAAAGCTGACCTGATAGCGGTTCGGCTCGATCTGCTGGTCGCTATAGCCGTTGCGATAGAATCCCGAGCCCGAAGCGGGCTGATACGGGGTCGGCGTCGCGCAGGCGGCCAGCGCCAGCGCCCCGACAAGGGTGGTGCCGATCGCCCGCAGGCGGGCACGCGGGGTAGGGTTCAGCAACATCAGTTTCTCCAATGCCGCCATGGCTACCGACCCATGGCGTCGTTCCATTACGAATGAAACGATCCGCCGGGGGTTCGGGTCCGTGGACTTGAGCCGATGGACCGTGCCGTACATCAGATTAGCCGTTGCTGAACGCCGGCTTACCAAGATGCACCAATGGCATAGTCCAAAACGACCAAAGGCGGAGCATCAGCCCCGCCTTGTACGCCCGGTCGTGCCGGGGTGTCGCTGGCTCCCTGAGTAGGACCGGGAAGGCGTATGCCTGACTGTGCCAGCGGACGCCATACGAACCATGCGACTCGTTGCTATTCAGCCAGTTACGGTTCTCCAACCGTGCCACGGCGTGACTTGACGCGCCTGTCATTGCCAGTTCATAGTGTGGGGACAAACTGTGTACTCCAACTGAGGACGTGCGTTATGGGTAAGCTCAAGGACAAGCAGGTCGTGAACGCCAAGCCCGGAACCCATGGTGACGGCGATGGACTGTACCTTCGCGTCAAACCGACTGGCCGGCGCTCGTGGATTCTGCGTGTGCAGCACATGGGGAAGCGCGAGGATATTGGCCTTGGGTCTTACCCCTTGGTGACGCTCGCGAAGGCTCGCGAAGAGGCATTGCGCTACCGTCGCGTTGCCAAAGAGGGCGGGAATATCCGGCAGACGCGGAAAGCAGATCGCACGCCGGCGCCTGTCATTCCGACGTTCGCTGAGGCCGTCAAGAAGGCCCACGCTTCGAAGACCGAGGGCCTCAGCGATAAGACCCGCGCGGCGTTCAAGGCGTCACTTGACCTGCACATCGTGCCAAAACTCGGCGACAAGCCCGTCAACGAGATAGGCATATCCGATGTGATCGCCGCGCTGGCCCCGACGTGGACCACCAAGCCCGCGCTCGCACAGAAGCTACGGCATTGGACGCTGCAAGTTCTCAACTTCGCCGCTGCGCAGGAATGGCGCTCTACGCCCGCGCCGACCGCCGCCGAAATCCGTAGCGGCCTCGCGAACAGGCCGCAGGGTAAAAACTTCGCGTCCGTCCCGTTCGAAGAGGTCCCGGCCTTTGTGTCTGGTGAGTTGGCGAAGGAGGCGACCGCTGGCCGCTTGGCGCTACTATTCACCATCCTGACCGCTGCCCGATCGGGCGAGACGCGATCGGCGCGCTGGGAACACTTCGATATTGAGGCGCGCGAATGGAACCGACCCGCCGACCTTATGAAGGCGAGGCAAGCGCATACCGTCACCTTGAACGATGCGGCGCTGTCGATCCTCAAACAGGCGAAAGAGCTATTCGGCGACACGGGCCTTGTGTTCCCCGGCCGCAAGGCTGGCAGTCAGCTTAGCGACATGACGCTGAGCAAGGTGCTGAAAGCTGCCGGACGGACTGAAACTGTTCACGGCTTCCGCTCGACTTTCCGGGTGTGGGCGGTCCGTAAAATGCCAACGGTTTCAGCGGACGCGGCCGAAATGGCGCTGGCGCACCGGGTCGGAACGGCGACCACCCGAGCCTACCAGCGCGACGATCTACGTGAGCAGCGCCGGCCGCTTCTGGATGCCTGGGGGCGGTACGTCGCACCCTCGCTGAGCGGTCACACCGACAACATAATCAACCTCGCAAGGGCAGGATGACGAAAGAAAAGCTCCCCAATGTATTATTATGTTGCGCGGCTGCGCAATGTAACGCATGTAATGTGGCGCACCACGATACGGAGCGTCCCATGCAGTCCCATGCAAGAACCTCACCTCTGATTTCCTACCGCGTTAACGACGCGGCGCACGTGCTCGGCATCAGCCGGCGCACGATCTATCGCCTGATTGGTAGTGGTAAGCTGCGAGCGACTAAGGTGGGGAGCGCTACCCTGATCCCGGCCGACGACGTGCGTGCCCTTGCGGGTGGAGCATAAGCCGTGCCCCATATTGAAAACGCCCCCAGCCCGAAGGCTGAGAGCGTCGCATGTCATCTTGGCGGAGACAGCGGCGTTCCTAGCATTCGGCCGCGCTTAGCGCAATTCCCTGCGCCGATCCTGTTGCAGCACTGGTTCCGCGACAATGACCTGTTGGAGGTGTTGCAGTGATCGCCTCCGAAGCAACGAATGCGTTGCAGGCCGCTGCCCTAGAACAGGCTGCACGCGGCTGGCCCGTCTTTCCCTGCAACCCCCAGACAAAGCGACCTTTGACCGAACACGGGTTCAAGGACGCGTCTACCGATCCTCGCGTCATCGCGGCATGGTGGGCACGTTGGCCCAAAGCCATGATCGGCGTTCCGACCGGCGAGAAAATCGGGGCTTGGGTTCTCGATATTGACGACCCGGCAGCGTTCGAAGCGGCTTGCGATATACCCTTGCCGTCGACGCGACGTGCAACCACGGGGAAGGGGTATCACCTCTACTTTCGTTGGGATGCGAGCAACCCAGTCATTAATGCGCAGCGCACGGTGAAAGGCTGGCCCTTCCCAAGCCTGCCCGGCGCGGAAACGCGCGGGGAGGGCGGATACGCTATCATTCCCCCGTCGTGGCATCCTTCGGGGAAGCCTTATATTTGGACGTGCGACCAGGACGCGAGCGAGCCTCCCGATGAATTGGTCGAGCTGGTACGCAATCGCAAGCCAGACGCCGAGGTAACGCCGGCCGCGCCAGCCGCGACGGTGCCAGCCCCGCAAAAGTCCGCGCTGCGCACCGCATTGCAGGATACTGATTCCGCGTATGGCCTCGCTGCGCTCCAACAGGAGTGCGACCTGATAGCTATGGCATCGAGCGGCGCTCAGGAGGGCACTCTAAACAGCGCCGCTCTAAAGATCGGCGCTTTGGTAGGCGGCGGCGAATTGTCGTTCAGGACCGCCAGTTCTGGCCTTATTGCCGCTGGCCTGTGCATGGCGTCATTTGACCCCGGCAACCCTTGGACGGCTGAGGCAATATCGGCGAAGGTCGCGAGAGGATTGGCTGATGGTCAACGCTCGCCCCGTTCCGCTCCCGCGCCGGTCGCCAAGGCGCGACGGATGGCGGCGAATGATGATCCGGACGTGTCCGAGGACACGATCGCGCTTGCCTTTACGGCGCAGCATGGCGGATCGCTGCTGTTCGATCACAACGCCGGCCGCTGGTTCCGTTGGGACGGTGCGCGCTGGTTGATGGATGAAACCGATCTCGCGTTCGACTATGCGCGCCTCTTGGCTCGCGAGCTGGGCGGGGGGGTGCGGGCATTGGGACGCGCCGCGACCGCAAGCGGTGTCGAGAAGCTGGCGCGAGCTGACCGGACGCACGCAGTTACCAGCGCAGTATGGGATGCCGACCCGTACCTGTTGGGTACGCCTGGCGGGACAATCGATCTTCGCACCGGCATCCTCAGCGATTCGGACAAGGATCTACGGATCACCAAATTGACCGGGGCCGCGCCGGACCATGGCGAGCCTACCCTGTGGTTGCGGTTCCTGCATGACTCCCTTGGCGGCGACGCGGACATGATTGCGTTCCTCCAACTGTGGTGCGGATATAGCCTTACCGGGCTGACCACGGCACACGCCTTGTTGTTCATCTATGGCCCCGGCGGCAACGGAAAGTCGGTGTTCCTAAACACCGTTACGGGGATCATGGGCGATTACGCCGTCACGGCGGCGATGGAGACATTCGCCGACAGCAAGAACGATCGGCACTCGACCGAGCTTGCGATGCTTCGAGGTGCCCGTCTGGTGACGGCCAGCGAGACGGAAGAGGGCAGGGCGTGGGCAGAGGCTCGGATCAAGGCCCTGACCGGTGGCGACCCCATCACGGCCCGTTTCATGCGGCAGGACAACTTCACGTTCCGGCCGCAGTTCAAACTGACGATCGCCGGCAACCACGCTCCCGCGCTGAAGAACGTGGATGACGCCATGCGGCGTCGGTTCAACATCGCCCCGTTCGTGCTGAAGCCCACTAACCCCGATCGCGACCTGGAGGACAAGCTGAAGGCCGAATGGCCTCAAATCCTCGCATGGATGATTGCAGGCGCACGGAAGTATCTGGCGACGGGCCTGACCCGTCCGGCGGCTATCGTAGAGGCCACCGACGAGTATTTCGCGGAGCAGGACGTGTTCGGCCAGTGGATTGACGAACGGTGCGTCATTGAGGCCGGAAAAATGGAATATGCCGCCAAGCTGTATGCTGACTGGGAAACCTTCGCAAAGGCGAACGGGGAGGTTCCGGGAACGGCGAAGTCATTCGGCGCAGCGATGAAGAAACGCAACCTGACCGTCAAAAACTCGCGGGCGCTTGGTAGCCTTGGCAAGACCTATTTCGGCATCGCCGTGGTTCAGGTGGCGCAGCGCAACTATCACGATCCGGCCGACCGCGACTGAGCGCCTGCGCAACGGTGTTACCGTTGTTACCGATGTTACGCATTTTCCAGATCAGACATTCACATGCGCGCGCGGGTGTGGATCGATGAGGATAACCGGTAACATCGGTAACACGGGTAACAGGAGGTGGTTTGTAGGCCGCCCACGCGCGAACACCTCGCCGCCCGCCTTTTCTTGCCGCTGACAACCGGCCAGTTCGGTTCCTGATATAGGAGCCAGTGCAGATGCGAAAATGCTTGCAATTCCGCCATTATTCCCGATACGTTCTAACCCTAACCTGTGGTTTATCCCCACACCCGGAGCCAAGAATGCCAAGTCCCGGCACCCGTCCAGCACCGCTAAGGCCAGAGGTTCGCACCCGTGTTGGCAACGGTAGCGTCATGCTGGCCGGGGTTGACGGGCGTTCGGCTGTCGCACGCCGCTACCGGGAGATTGTCGAGACGCTACGGGCGGACATGGGCGGCGACCCATCGGAGGCACAGGAGCAGATCGCGCGCCGTGCGGCCTCGCTGGCAATCTGGTGCGAGCAACAGGACGAAGGGGCGGCGAACGGCAAGCCTATCGACGTGGCGGCATACACGACCGCCGCCAACAGCCTGCGCCGCCTGCTGGAGTCGCTGGGCCTCAAGCGGGCGATGCGCAACGTCACGCCGTCTATTGCCGAGTACGGGGCGCAGGCGGCAGCGCGGAGGGCGGTGGCATGATTACGTTCTCCGAGGCTTGCCGCGACCCGAACCTATTCGGCGACTGGTTCGAACCTGATAGCTGGGCGACGTGGCGCGTCATCGACAAGGCGCTGTTCGGGGAGCCGTTGGACGCTGCCGAGCTTGCCACCTTCACCGAGTTGACCGGGCGCACCGAGGCACCGACCGAGGCGGCAACGGAGGGCTGGTTCATCTGTGGCCGGCGATCGGGCAAGGACGTGAAGGCATCGGCCCTCGCGACCTACCTTGCCACGTTCGGCGCTGAGCAGATGGGGTGGCTCGACTGCATCGTTCCCGGCGAAACGGTGATGGTCCAGCTTATCGCCAAGGACCGGAAGCAGGCGAAGGTGTGCCTTGGGTACATCAAGGCGTATTTCCGCAAGCCCTTGCTGGCACAGATGGTCGCCAAGCAGACGGCTGAGGGGATCGAGCTAACCAACGGCATCACGATCGAGATTACGACGAACGACGTGGGCGGCACCCGTGGCCCTACCGTCGTCGCAGCGGTGTTCGATGAAGTGGCGTTCTGGTCGTCGGAGAACAGCGCCAACCCCGATCAGGACGTGTACAACGCGGTAAAGCCGGCAATGGCGACCGTGCCGGGGGCGATGCTTATCGGCATTAGCAGCCCCTACGCCCGTCGCGGCCTGCTGTGGAACAAGCACAAGAGGCACCATGGCAAGCCCGGTAAGACGCTGGTCGTGCAAGCTCCAACGTGGGTGATGAACCCGACCATCAAACGCGATGGCGAGTTCCTGACCGAGGCTTACGAGAACGACCCGGCATCGGCATCGGCCGAGTATGGCGGCGAGTTCCGCAAGGACGTGGAGGCGTTCGTTTCGCTGGAGGTCGTGGAGGCCTGCGCAGAAGTCGGCACCCGCGAACGCGCACCCCGACCCGGCGTGCAGTATACCGCCTTCGTCGATCCTTCGGGCGGTTCGCAGGACAGCATGACGCTGGCGATTGCCCATCATGAGGGCGACAAGGACGAGTTCCTTACCGTCATCGACGCCACGCGCGAAGTTAAGCCGCCTTTCTCTCCCGAAGGAGTCGTGGCTGAGTTCTGCGGGCTGTTGAAGTTGTACGGTATCCGCGAAGTCACCGGCGACCGCTATGCAGGCGAGTGGCCGCGCGAGCAGTTCCGCAAGCACGAAATCGCCTACATTGTGTCGGACAAGAACAGGTCGGACCTTTACCGCGACATGCTGCCTGTCCTGAATAGCGGCCGCGTATCGCTTTTGGACGACCCAAAGCTGATTAATCAGATCGTTGGACTTGAGCGCCGCACCGCGCGCGGGGGTCGTGACAGTATCGATCATGCGCCAGGCGGACATGACGACATCGCCAACGCTGTTGCGGGCGTCATCTCCAACGCTGCCCTGCCGCCTTGGCAACCGTGGGCATTCATCTTTCCCGAGACTGGCCCGAAGACGCTTGAAACCCAACGGAGTTACCTACCATGAACCCATTGCAAGAGTTCCTCGCCCGTCGTGCCAAGCGCGCGCCGGCACAGCCTGTCACCAATCAGGGCCAGCCGATCAGCCGCGAAGAGTTCGCCACGCTGTCGCTGGCGGTCGCGCACCTTATCGAGGACGTGGAAACGCTGTCGTCGCCGGGGAAGCTGGGCGCGGTGCTGAATCAGGCGGTTGCCGAAATCACGAACGGCAAGCCGGCCGGCAATCAATCGTTCCTTGCCCCCAAGGGCGACGACGTGACCCCGCCGCCTGCGCGCACTGTCGCCAACTCCGGTGTCCCGCGCACCCGCCCCCCGCTGGCGTTGCCCGCTTTCATCGCTCCCAAGGGCGACTGACCATGGCGCGGTATCGTCGCATCGTTGCCGACCAGTTCCTCGACGGGCCGCGCGTCAATCATGTGCGGCGGTGCTGTTACGTCCCTACCGTGCAGGCGAATGGCGATCGTCCGCGCGTGGCTGGCGTTCGGCCGGGTACGGCGCTGGTGTTCGGCCCTGACCTGTTGCCCGGACAGACGAAGTGGATCCCCGCGACCGCTGCGCCGATGGAGTTCCGCACGGAAACCTTCGCACTGGCGGGCATCAACCCAACCGGCCCGGTTTACATCGCGGACGTCGACACGCTGGGCGGCGGCGACACGATGACGGATTGGGCCTTCAACGCGATTGAGGCGGTGGCGCTGAGCGAGGGCAGGGCGCTGAACGTGCTGGTCCGCGCTGGCGCCAACGTCGTGAAGGGCGGGGGGCTGACGACGGACGCCTATGGGCGGTTCACTCCGGCCGGCAGCGGTGATCGCGTCATCATGTACGCCGACGAAACCTACAACAACAACACGGGCATCTATCAGCATGTCCGTGCCGTCCCTTGGATAGGAGCATGACCATGTACGGACTTGGAGCAGACATTCCCGTGGGACCGGCGCGGACGCCGGCACCAACGACGAAGATCGATCGCACGCAGATTCTCGACCCGCGCGAGTACTACCGCGATCCGTTGGCTTGCCCCGACTGGCCGGTCGTCGGGCCTAATCAGGGCTATGACGGCCAGCGCGGACGTGCCGGCGCTGAGGCGCGATTGCAGGCCATCGGCCTGTATCTCAACCGGGGAGAGGGCGCATTGCGCGCCCCTACCGATGATGAACGCGAGCAGGTCTTTGCTGCGACGTTCCGCCGCTCCGGATCAGTCTGGTACTACATGGGCATCAACAACCTCAGCCCGCTGGGCATGATGGTTGAGAGCGACGCACAGTTGATGGCCGAGGCGTGCCACCTGCGCGGATACCTGCGCAAGCTCGACGTGCAGGAGAAGGCGGCGGCTGAAGATGCGGAGGCGCGCCGGAAGAACGAAGCGCGCCGGACGCTGGATGAATACCGCCGCACCGTCGCGGACCAGATCGCCGAAATCGAGTCGCTGAACGAAGCGGTGGCGCGGCACAAGCAGGCCATGGAGGACGAAGCAGCCGTCCCGCGCCAGTACGGCCTACGGCAGCGCCTCGACGCCAATTACCGGGCGGCGGTCAACGCAGCTCACACGCTTGGGCTGGGCGTCCCTGACGCGCCCGCAGGCATCTAGGAGGGCGACATGACGGACCTTGCCGCGCTTAGTCTGAAGGTCGACAGCGATCAGGTCGTAAAGGCCGCGAACGACCTCAACCGCTTCTCCGAGGCGGCGAACAAGGCCGGCAAGTCGTCGGGCAACAACTCCGGGTCGATCGCCAAGCTGGTGGCGACGGTCCAGTCCATGAACGCCAAGCTGGGCGCGATCGTCGGTGCGGTTGAAAAGCTGTCGGCGGCAATGTCGACCAATGCCAAGGCAGCGTCGGGCATGGCGGCGGCGAACGACAATAGCGCGCGGGCCATGGCGGCGGCGGATGCCCACGTCAAAGCCTACACGCAGCATCTCGCTGGCCTCGCCAGTGCGCAGCAGGACGCCAACGCACACGTTAAGGCTTACCGAGCGGCAATGGCGACCGTGCCCGCCGTTATGGGCCAAGCCGACGCCCACGTCCTTGCCTACCGTTCTAGCCTGGGGAAGGTGGCGGACAACGCGAAAGCCGCCAGCACGGCAATCAAGTTCACGGCGCAAGACAGCCTGAACGCTTCTCGCCAGCTCGCCGATATTGGCGTCACCGCCATGTCGGGCATGAGTCCGTTCTTAATCGCGATCCAGCAGGGACCGCAGCTATTCGACATCCTGCAGAACAAGGCCGCGATGACGGGGCAGTCGATCGGGACCGTGTTTCGGGCGGCGGGGGTCGCAATCTGGGCCGCCCTCGCTCCTTTGCTGCCGATCATCGCGGCAGTCGCGGCTGGGGTCGGGATCGTCGCCGCCGGGTTCGCGGCCCTGACGAAGCAAGCAAACGACACGTCGGGCCTGCGCAAATACACGACAGAGATGGGCTACACCAAGGAAGAGGTTAAGAAGCTCAACGCTGTTAGCGTCACGTTCGGCGACACGACTAAGGCGGTGTTTCAGGTTGCGCTCCAAAGTGCCGCCGAGGCCATGGGCATCAACACCAAAACCATGGCAAAGACTTGGGACAAGTTCCTCGACTATCTGGCGACTGGCACGCGGGCGACGCTTGCCGGGATCTATGCGGGCCTTGCCGGCACGAAGGCCTATCTGGGCGAGCTTAGCAAGCCGGGTGCGGTGCTGAACGTGCTGACCGGGAACGATCCCGATATTATCAAGCGAACCTATGGCGCGTCCTATGACGAAGGCCAGAAGATGCTTGACCGTATCGTCAAGCAGGCTCGCAAGAACGCTGCTGCCCGACAGGCTGAAATGGCAAAGGGCTTCTATGACGCGCCGGCCGCAAAGGCTGGTCCGAAGGGCGGCAAGTCGAACGCCGAGAAGCTGTCGGATATTTACGCAGGAGCGCAGGCTGACATTGCGAGCGAGACGGCACGCGCCGCAGCCGTGGGGCTTTCGGCGCGCGCTACCGCCGAGCTGGAGCAACGCACGAAGCTACTGGCCGAAATCGAAAGAGCCAAAATCCCGGTCACCGACGCCGTTCGGTCAAAGGTCGACAGCCTCGCCAAGGCATATGCAAACCTGAAGGTCGCCACGGACAGCGCCATGGCGGTGCAGGGCGTGGTCGACGGCCTCGCCAAGCAGAACGACGCCATCAACGACCAGCTTGCGTTGGTAGGGCTGTACGGCGACGCACTGACGCAAGCGCGGATCGAAACTGAGGCGCTGGCCCGTGCGCGCGACGCCCTGCCCAAGGGGCAGGAGCTTTCCCCCGATCAGTACAAGTCGGTGGTTGATGCAACCAAGCCTGTTGTCCGCGATCAGAACAACCTAGATCGCGCCACCCGTAGCGCGCAGTTGGCGAAGGAATCCGCCGATGCCGCCTATGCAATGGACTTGGAAGCCAAAGGGCTGGGCCTCAGCGGGCAGGCGTTGATCGCCTACAATTACGCCATGGCTGAGAAGATCCGGCAGCAACAAGCCGGTATCA
Source organism: Sphingomonas sp. Leaf23 (assembly GCF_001421585.1). Classification (NCBI taxonomy): domain Bacteria; kingdom Pseudomonadati; phylum Pseudomonadota; class Alphaproteobacteria; order Sphingomonadales; family Sphingomonadaceae; genus Sphingomonas; species Sphingomonas sp. Leaf23. Next base: position 410,922 of record NZ_LMKR01000003.1, read on the forward strand.
CCTTGTCGGCTGAAGAGCTTGCGGCGATCGATCGCGCGGGCGAGGCTTATGCGAAACAGCGGTACGCGATCGATCAGCAGCGCGAGGCAATGCAGGGACTGCGGGATACGGCGCGGGGGTTCCTGACGGACTGGTTCGAGGGAGTCCGGCAGGGGGAGAACATCTTTAAGTCGTTCGGCAATGCGGTTGAAAAGGCGTTGGACCGGCTTATCCAGAAGATGATCGAGGCAGCTATCCAGCAATTGATCCTGAACGCGATTGTATCGGCCTTCGGAGGCGGCGGTAGCGGGTTCACCGGCTTCCTCATGTCGGCGCTAGGCGGCGGCGGGGGCGGTATGGGGTTCGCCAAGGGCGGCGCATTCGGCACGGCACAGCGGTTCGCGCAGGGCGGGGCATTCACGAACCAGATCGTCACTAGCCCGACGCTATTCCGCTTCGCCAAAGGCTCCAAGTTCGGCGAGATGGGCGAAAACGGCCCCGAAGCTGTCATGCCTTTGTCGCGGACTTCGACCGGCAAGCTGGGCGTGCATGTGGCTGGGGGTGGGGGGCAGGCACCCATCCGCATGGGCGACATTCACAACACCTATCAGGTGTCCGGTGCGATCGATCAGACGCAAATCGTCGCCATGATCCGACAGGGCGGGGCGGCGACATACGATCAGGTGAAGCGCGACCTGCAATCGCTACTGACCGAGATGGACCAAAATGGATCAGTGGCAACATAACGAGATAGCCGGCAGGGTCGGGAACCCCTGTCGTGCTAGAGGCCGGGAGCATCCCCATTCGCTCCCGGCCTCACCCGACTTCCTCAAATTGAGGGTGTCCCCAAAAGCGGGGAGACGCCCCCAAATCTGGGGGCAGGTCCACCGTTGGTGTTTATTCCCCATCCATGGGGGAAACTCGCATACCTACCGCCCCGATCGATGTTCCGGGGCGGGCAGCTTGGGGCGATCGGGGCGCTACGGTAGATCGGGGTGTAGCGTAGCGGTGTAGCAGAGTTTCATCGGCTGAAAATTCAGCCGTCGCCAACAGCATAGACGCGCGGAAGCCTCCCCTTTGGCGAGGGAAGGGCTTGCGCAGCGTAAATATCGAGTGCATCTAATCCGTGGGCGTAGAAACCCGGACCAGTGATAGGCAGCTACCCTTTGGCGAGGGCGGGTGCCGAATTGGAACCTTGGCGGGTTCCAGAACAGTGCACGCTTGGCGGCGTGGCACGGCCTTGGCCACCTTATGGCCGGGGGCGGTATGCCATGTCCAGCACGAAAGTGTAAAAGCTGCCGGCCTGTCTCACTGGCAGGTTTCTACCCCCCGGCTTCGGGTCCGACACCCGAAACGGCCGTAGAAAGCCGAACCAGTGAGAAGAACCATGCAACAGCAAATGCTGATGTTGCGGCTACAACCCCTGTCGCCGCTCGCGCGCACCTGTAGCGATCACCAGATCACCCCCGAACACCTCGAATTGATGGCCAAGGCGATGTTGGATGCCGCCATCGAGCTTCGGGCCAAGGAAGCGGGGGTGTGTGGCCATGCTTGACCTGCGCATCATGGACCATGGCCGGCCGATCCCGCTGGCGGACCTCCCCGCGATCGTCGGGCGCAAGGTCGCCTATGCCGAAATCGGCCATCACATCGACACGATGATTGCGCTGCTAGACGACCTCGCGGGCGATCCCGACTTGGAGGACAACGGCGATCACGAAGCCAGCAACGGCGACGATCAGGACGTGTCGTGGTTCGAATGGCAGGGCCGCAAGACACCGCCCCTGCGCGCCGACAGCCTCCAGAACGAGGACGACGAGGACGGCGACGACGACGCCTGCATGGCGGGCGACGATGATCCCACGCGCGTTGGCGACCCCTACGACGAGGACAGCGACCGGGAGGCGTCGACGTGGGAGTGCGGTGAGCGACAGCCAGATTGCTTGATCGACGTGACAGCATCCGATGACACCGAGGATTGCGGCGCGCGCAATCACCCGGCCCGCATCATGCACCGCGACCGCATCCGTGCGACCCGCTGTTCGGTGACGCGCCTTTGGGGAAGGCCGCAATACCGGCTGAACCGCAACCGCGCGCCGCTGCCAATGCGGGCGAACGACCTGTGACCCCAGACACGAAAGCGGCCCTAGAGGCCCTACAGCGCCGCTTGACCCATGCATGGGCCATCGCGGGTGTCATCGCCCCGCACCTCGACGGACAGAACAGCGACGCGGTTGCCGGTATCGAACAGATGCTAATGGACTGCGGCGACCAACTGGACCGAATCATCAACGACAAGGACTGATGCCCCAGCCCGCCCGGTGCGATCGGGCGGGTACGTCGCAAGTCGGAAAGGTGTTCAATTGTGGGGATGATTTACGGTGTCTTATAGAAAACCGAGCGTTATCAACGCCTTACTCGCAAAAAATGGCTCCCTGAGTAGGATTCGAACCTACGGCCGCTCGATTAACAGTCGAGAGCTCTACCGCTGAGCTATCAGGGAACAACTGCGAGGCCGCGTCTCTACCAGCGGATTCGGGCTTTGCAAGCGGTTATTTTCACTTTCTCGCCTCAGCCCGCAAACTGCTCCATCGTGATCCGGTCGTCGAGCGCATGTTCGGGGTCGAACAACAGCGTCAGGTCACGCACCCGATCCGCCGCGATGTCCACCTGCGCCACGTCGCGCACTTCGCGCTGGTCGGCGACGGCCGAGACGGGACGCTTCTCCGGCTCCAGTACGCGCAGCGTAATGCGCGCCTTGTCGGGCAGGATGGCCCCGCGCCAGCGCCGCGGGCGGAACGGGCTGATCGGGGTCAGCGCCAGCATCCCCGACCCCATCGGCAGGATCGGGCCGTTGGCCGACAGGTTATAGGCGGTCGATCCGGCGGGGGTCGCGGCCAGGATGCCGTCGCAGACCAGTTCGGGCATCACCACCCGGTCGTTGAGCGATACCTCCAGCTTCGCGGTCTGGCGGGTTTCGCGCAGCAGCGAGACTTCGTTGATCGCGGGCAGTACACGCTGTTCGCCATCCATCGTCGTCGCGGTCATGGTGAGCGGTGACACGCGGAACGGCTTGGCCCGGCCCAGCCGCCGATCCAGCTCGTCCATGCGCCATTCGTTCATCAGGAACCCGACCGTGCCCAGGTTCATGCCGAACACCGGCACCGTCCGCCGCCGTTCCAGCAGCATGTGCAGCACCTGCAACAGGAACCCGTCGCCGCCCAGCGCGACGATCAGGTCGGCATCCTCGACCCCCACCCAGTCGTAGCGGGCGCGCAGCGTTTCCTCCGCCGCGCGCGCCTGTGCGGTGGGGGAGGCCAGCAATGCAAGGCGCGTGGTCATCCGCCGGTCACACTCATATGGCGGGCGACGGCGGGCGCCGCCCCGGTTTCGATACGGAAATCATGCGCAGCGGGCTTGCGCGGCAGGGCGGCGTCCAGCGCGGCATCGACCGCCGCGATCCCGCCCTCGCGCAATGCATCCTTCAGGTCGACATGATCGTCATGGCCGAGACAGAGGTAGAGTTTCCCCTCGGTCGTCAGCCGCACCCGGTTGCACCCGGCACAGAAATTAGCGGTGAGGGGCGAGATAAGGCCCAGCCGGTTGCCATGTTCGCCCACCCGCCAGTAGCGCGCCGGCCCGCCGGTCTGGTGGTTGTCGCGCGTCAGGGTGAAGCGATCGGACAGGGTGTCGAACACGCGGGTCAGCGGCACGAAGCGGTCGGTGCGATCCTCGTCGATCGCGCCCAGCGGCATGGTTTCGATCAGCGACAGGTCATGCCCCTCGCGCCCGCACCAGTCGAGCATGTCGCCGACATGCTCCTCGTTCAGCCCCTTCAGGACCACCATGTTGATCTTGACCGCAAGGCCCGCCTCGCGCGCGGCGGCAATGCCGTCCAGCACCTGCGCGACGTCGCCATGCCGCGTGACATAGCGGAAGACGTCGGGCTCGAGGCTGTCGAGGCTGACATTAATCCGCCGGATGCCGGCAGCCGCCAGCGCTGGCGCATGTTCCCGCAGCCGCGTGGCGTTGGTCGTCATGGTCAGTTCGGACAGGCCGTTCCCGACCATCCGGCCCAGCCGCTGGGTCAGTTCGGTCACGCCGCGCCGCACCAGCGGCTCGCCGCCCGACAGGCGGATTTTGTCGATCCCGCGCGCCACGAAGCGCTCGGCGATCAGCGCGATCTCCTCCAGGCTCAGCAGCTTGGCGCGCGGCAGGAAGGTCATCGCCTCCGCCATGCAATAGCGGCAGCGCAGGTCGCACCGATCGGTGACCGATATGCGCAGATAGCGGATGGTACGGCCATGCGCGTCGATAAGGGAAGGGGCGCAGGACATTACCGGCAAAGCTAGGGTGCCGACCCCGGAATGGCAATGACCGGGGCTGCGCGCTTTTCGTGCCGAACCTGCCCTGTCCCGAGCGGGGGGCGGGGCGATCAGCCGGTCCTGTTGTAAGACCGAACCATACGGACGGTCCATTGCCGCCGCGCGCAGGGTTTCATACAGTCCGCGCCGATGGGTGGGAATTGACCGCATGGTTGGGGCATGAGGCGGCGCAGCAGCGCGCGCTGTTCGTACTGTCGTTCCGGCAGCGGGACGAACTCGCCGCCATCCTGTCGCGGGCCGGCTGGCGCGTCGTCGCCGCCCGCCGCGCCGATGGCCTGCGCCAGCGCGTCGCCGCCAGCGGGACCGCCATCGCGATCGTCGATGCACGCGGCGCGATCGACGAGGGGATCGCCGCCACCGCCGAATTGTCGCGCATCGCCGGCCATGGCGATGCGTTGCTGGTGCTGGTGTCGCGCGGCGATGTGGACCGGCTGGGCGCGCTGCACGATGCCGGCGCGACCCATATCCTGGTCAGCCCGATCGGCGGCGAAGTGCTGTTGCAGGCGGTGCGATCGGCCGAACGCCATGTCGTGCGGATGGGCGGCGGCTGGCACGATCCGGCGGCCGGGGCGGGCGCGCCGCTCGGCTGGCGGCACGATGCGGAGCGCGGCACGCTGCAACTGACGCCCGCGCTGGCGGAGGCGACCGGCTTTGCCGAAACCAGCGATCCGCGCGCGCTGCTGCGGGCACTGGGGCCGGACGGGCGTCGCATCGCGCTGGCGGGCCTCCGGCGGCTGACCGATAACCTGCCCGCCACCGCCTTTGCCCATGACCTGCCGGGCCTTGGGCGGGTGGTGCAGCATGTCGCGCGCGATCGGCATAGCGGGCGGCTCCATGCGCTGATCGAGCCGCTGGCGCGCGTCGGCGATATCGGCGCGGTGGTGCGCGAGGCGCTGGGCTCGGTACGCGACCATGCCGGGGCGGAGCGCTGGCTCGATCGCCGGATCGAGGGTGGCGAGCGTCCCGGCATCCGTGTGCTGGCGGTGGCCGGGATCGATCCGGTGAACCGGCAACAGGGGCGGGTGGTCGGCGATGCCCTGTTGCGCGCGGTCGAACGGCGGATCGAACAGGCGGTGCGCGACGCCGGCGTCGCCCGCGCGGCGCTGGCGCGGCTGGGCGGGACCGAATTTGCCGTGCTGTTGCCGCATGGCAATGACGACGGGCTGGAGGAGGCGCTGAAGCAGGCGCTGGCGCGGCCGTTCGTCGCGGGCAGCACGATGGTGTCGCTGGCGTTGCGGCAGGCGTGCGGCGTCGCGCAAGGGCACGAAACGGGGGAGCAGCTGATCCGCCGGATACAGCGGGAGCTGCCCGGTGTCCGATCGGACGATCCGCACGAGCCGCCGGCCGAGGACAGCGCCGAACGGCTGGCGAGCGAGGTCCACCGCGCGATCGACCGGGGGGAGGTTACCATCCGGTTCCAGCCGCAGGTCGACCTGCTGGCCGGACGCATCGTTGGGGTCGAGGCGCTGGCGCGGTGGGACCATCCCGACCGTGGCGAGCTGGGTGCGGAACTGCTGTTCGCCGCCGCCGCACAGGCGCGTCTGGCCGGCAGCCTGTCGGCGCATGTCCAACATCTGGCGATGCGTATCGCCGCGCGCTGGGACGCGCCGCTGTCGCGGCTGCGGTTGTCGATCAACGTGACGGCCGAGGATGTGGCGCAGCCCGATTTCGCCGAAACGCTGTTGGCCGCCGCCGACGCGAGCGGGTTTCCGCGCGACCGGTTGACCGTTGAGATCACCGAAAGCGGGCTGATCGCCGAACTGGGCGAGGCGGCCGGGCTGCTCGCGACGTTGCGCGCCGCCGGATGCCGCGTCGCGATCGACGATTTCGGTACCGGCTATTCCAGCCTCGCCTATCTGAAGGCGCTGCCGCTCGACTATCTGAAGCTCGACCGGCGGCTGACGCAGGATATCGTCGGATCGCACCGCGACCGGGTGGTGGTGCGCGGCGTGATCGACATGGCCCGCTCGCTCGACCTGACGATCATCGCCGAAGGGGTAGAAACGGTCGAACAACGCGACGCGCTGGCGACCGAGGGGTGCGAGCTGTACCAGGGCTTTCTGTGCGCCGAACCGCTGACCGTCCCGGCGCTTACGGCGCTGCTGGATCAGTAGCGCGCGATCGACAAATCCGCCGTCTCGATCGCCGCCCGCTTGCCCGACATCAGGTCGGCAATCACCGCCGCCGACCCGCAGGCCATGGTCCACCCCAGCGTACCGTGGCCGGTGTTCAGGAACAGGTTGCCGAACTTCGTCGCGCCCACGACCGGCGTGCTGTCGGGCGTCATCGGGCGCAGGCCGCTCCAATAGCTCGCCCGCGACGTGTCGCCGGCACCGGGGAACAGGCTGCCCAGTGAATATTCCAGCGTCGCCCGCCGTGCTTCGGGCAGGTCGTTGTTGAAGCCTGAAATCTCGGCCATGCCGCCCACGCGGATACGATCGCCCAGCCGCGTGATCGCGACCTTGTAGCTTTCGTCGAGCAGCGTCGACACCGGCGCGCGCGCTTCGTCGACGATCGGTACGGTGATCGAATAGCCCTTGACCGGATAGACCGGCAGCTTGAGGCCCAGCGGCTGGACCACCCTGGGTGAAAAGCTGCCCATCGCGACCAGATAGGCATCGCCGGTGACGGTCCCGTGATCGGTTTCGACGGCGGTGATCCGGTTCCCCTGCCGCACCAGGCGGCGGACGGTCGTACCCATGCGAAACTCGACCCCCGCGGCCGCCGCCATCTCCGCCAGCCGGTTGGTGAATTTGAAACAGTCGCCCGTCTCGTCGCCGGGCAGGCGCAGGCCGCCGGCAAGCGGCAGGTTGCTGCCCGCCAGCCCCGGTTCGGCAGCGATGCATCCGGCGCGGTCGAGCACTTCGTAGGCGACGCCATCGGCCTTCAGGACGGCGATATCCTTGTCGATGCCGGCCAGCTGCTTTTCCTCGCGGAACAGCTGCAGCGTACCCTGCGTCCGTTCGTCATAGGTGATGCCGGTGGCGGCGCGCAGCTCGATCAGCTGGTCGCGGCTATATTCGGCCAGGCGCACCATCCGCCCCTTGTTCACCGCATAGTCGCGCGCATTGCAGTTGCCGAGCATCGCGACCAGCCAGCGCAGCATCGCCATGTCCAGCTGCGGGCGCAGGATCAGCGGGGCGTGCTGCATGAACAGCCACTTCACCGCCTTGGCCGGGATGCCCGGCGCCGCCCAGGGGGAGGCATAGCCCGGCGAAATCTCGCCCGCATTGGCAAAGCTGGTTTCGAGGGCCGGCCCGGCCTGCCGGTCGATTACCACGACCTCATGCCCCGCCTGAGCCAGATACCATGCGGAGGTGACACCGATCACCCCCGCGCCCAGGATCACGATCCGCATGTTGCGTCCTCTTGTTCGCGCAAGGCCACGATCCGCCGGGCATGGCGGTGGCGCAGGCTGGTCAGGATTTCATAGGCGATGGTGCCGGCATCCGCCGCGACCCGATCGATCGTCTGGTGCGGACCGATCAGCTCGGCATGGGGCGTGGCGACCAGCAGGTCTAGCGGCACACCGGTCACGTCGATGCAGATGCTGTCCATCGACACCCGCCCGGCGATCGGCGCGCGCACCCCGGCGACATAGGCCGCGCCGCGATTGCTGAGCATCCGTGGCCAGCCATCGGCATAGCCATAGGATAGCGTCGCGATCCGCCGGTCGTGGTCGGCGACCGAGGTCAGGCCATAGCCGACGCCGGTCCCCGCCGGCACGTCGCGCCACTGCACGATCCGCGCATCGAGCGCGACGACCGGCCGCATCGGATTGGGCCGGTCCTCCTGCGGCGCACCGCCGTACAGCGCGATGCCCGGCCGCACCAGGTCGCCATGGAAGCCGCCGTCCAGGAAACTGCCCCCGGAATTGGCCAGCGAACGCGGCGCGTGTGGCAGCATCGACGCCAGTTCGTCGAACCGCGCGCGCTGCGCCTCGTTCGCGGCCGAACCGGGTTCATCGCCGCACGCCAGATGGCTCATAACCAGCACGACGTCGATATCGGCCAGCAGCCGCGGATCGGCGGCAATCGCCGCCACCTCCGCCGGTGCCAGGCCAAGGCGCGACATGCCGCTGTCGACCTGCAACGCCGCGGGCAATCGCCGCCCGTTGATCCGCGCCGCCGCGCCCCAGCGGGCAATGTCCGCCGGGCAGTTCAGCACCGGGATCGCATCGGCATCGACCAGCGCCGCTTCCTCGCCCGGCGCGATCCCGTTCAGCACGAACAACCGCGCATCGGCGGGCAGCGTCGGGCGCAGCGCATGGGCTTCGCCGGTCAGCGCGACGAAGAAATCACGGCAGCCCGCGCGATACAGCGCATCGGCGACCGGGACCGCGCCCAGCCCATAGCCATCGGCCTTCACCACGCCCGCCGCCCGTGCCGGGGCGACGCGCGCCGCGATCGTCCGGTAATTGGCGGCCAGTGCGTTCAGGTCGATCGTCAGCAATGCCATCGGTCCTTGTCTCTCCATCGAACAGCGTAGCGCCGAATCCGTCGCAGGTTTTGCGATTGTGTCGAACGTCCTGCCATATTAGCCTTCCGACGCAACGAAATGCGGCATGGACGCAACGAAGATGAATCTCGACGCCATCGACCGCAAGCTGCTCAACCTGTTGCGGCTCGACGCGCGCAAACCGAACAACGCACTGGCGGCGGAGGTCGGGCTGTCGCCATCGGCCTGTCTGCGGCGCGTCCGGTTGCTGGAGGATGGCGGCGTCATTCGCGGCTATACCGTCGTCACCCGCGCCGACCCGGCCGATCACGGCGCAACCGTCATCGTACAGGTGACGCTGGAGCGGCAGACCGAGGAATATCTCTCCCGCTTCGAAGCCGCGGTACGCCGCCATGCCGAAATTCAGGAATGCTGGCTGATGACCGGCCAGTCCGATTACTGGCTGCGCGTCGCGGTCGAATCGGCGGCGGCGTATGAGGCGCTGCACACCGACATCCTGTCGCGCCTGCCCGGCGTCACGCGGATCAACTCCAGCTTCGCGATGCGCAACGCGCTGATGCCGCGCCGCCGGGGGTAGGGGGCGCGGGCGTCAGCGCATTCCCGCCAGCTTCTCCGCCGTCCGCACGTCATGCGCGACCACCGCACCGCTCAACCGGTCGATCAGGCGGAGCAGCCCGCCACCACGGGTCGCGCTGTCGTCCGGCATGACCTCGCTGCCCCATTCGCGGGCCAGTGCCTCGATCCGGCCGGTGCGGTCCAGCGTCATCGACCGGAACGGCAACAGGGTAGCGGGAGAGGCAAAGCGGGTGCTGCCCGCGTCCAGTTCGGGATCGACCAGGATCGCGCCCGCCACCCGCTGCACATAATGGCTCGGCGACAGCCGCGCCCACCACGCCGCCGCGCGGCAGCCGGCACCATGCGCCAGCAGGATCACCTGCCGATCGGCATCGCCCACGAAACGGTCGATTCGCGCGCCCAGCATATTGCAGTCGGCCGGCGTCTCGCGCCCCAGCGGCAGCAACGTCGCGCGCAGGCGCTCGATCGCATCCTGCAAGGCAGGCGGTGGGGTCCCGTCGGACAGGGCAAGGACCGAATAGCGGGTATTGGCAACGGCAACCATCGTGTCGTCTCCCGTTCAGCGCGAGGGCAGGGGAGAGGCTATCACGCCCCTGTCCGTACGCAATGGTCGAAACGCGTCGTGGCGGCGAAGCGATCCGCAAACGCCACCGGTCGCAACGGGGCGTCACGCGAACACCGGTTTTTAACCGTTCCGCGGCATAGCTTGCGCGGCGAGAGGACCATTGGGCATGACGGCAACTATCGAAATTCCGCCGACCGACGACCCGCGTTGGGACGGCCTGCTGTCGGGGGCGATCCGGCCGACGTACAAATGTCTCGCGCTGCGGATCCTGATGATCCGCCTGACGCATGCCTATGCCCGGCCCGACGCCGATCGGCCCGCGCTGGTCGCCGAACTGCGCACCTTCTTCCACGACAATCTCCGCTTCGCCCGCGAAGATTTTGCGACCATCTTTCAGGGAACAGCACGATGACCGGCCCGAACCCGCGCCAGGCCGACCGGTCGCTGTACAGCGTGGCGGAAGTCGCCGCGATGCTGGAGGCGGGCGACACGCTCATCCTGGCTGCCGAAGAGCCGTTGCTCGCCGCCCTGCCGCGCGGCGACTGGATCGGGGGCACCAGCCCCTATTTCATGACGGCCGAGGCCGGGGGCGCGTGCGACCGCGACCGCATCTTTGTCCAGCGGATGCCCGCGATCGCATCGGTCGCATGGGTCGGGATGCTCAACCGCGCCGCGCTGCCCGACATGGCGGCGCTGGGCCCTGATAACGGCTACACCATCGTCCTGATGCCGGGGCAGAGCGACGTGCACCGCGATTTCGCGCTGCACGGGCTGGAATGGCGCGACATGTTCCGCCGGCCGGTGGTCGGCTGGGTGACGGGCGTCGCGGGCGATGCCAATCTGGCCGCGCGTCCGAAGGTGTTCGACGGCCGCACCGGGCGCAGCGCCGACGATGCCGCCGTCGTGCTGCACGTGGCACTGCCCGAGGATGCCTTTGCGCGGGTCGATATCGTCAATCTGTTCACGCCCGACATGGACGGCCCGGTGCTGACCTTCGTCGAGGACACCGGCTTCACCGTCGAACGGGTGCGGGTCGACGGCGCTCCGACGCGGCTGGTCGATCACATCGCCGCGAACGGCATCGACACCCGCCTGCCGCTGGTCGCCGATTATAACGGCGCGATGATCAACGTCGCGACCGCCGCGATCAACGATGCCTCGGGGAAGGTCAGCTTCTACGCCCCCGTGCATGAGGGGATCGAATATCGCTTCGCCCGCCCGATCGGGGACTATCCGCAGGAATTCGCCGAACATCTCGGCGATCCAAGCGGCGAGATCGCGTTCAGCTGCAACTGCATCCTGAACTATCTCTATGCCGGCCTGGAGGGGCGGCAGACCGGCAGCATCGCCGGCCCGGTCACCTTCGGCGAAATCGCCTATATGCTGCTGACCCAGACGATGGTGTATCTGGTGATCGAGCGGGATGGCACGGGGTCATAGCGGCAGCGCGGTCGTCGCCTTGACCTCCTCCAGCACGGCATAGGTCCGCGTTTCGCGCACGCCCGGCACCGTCGTCAGCGTGCGGCCGAGGAACGCGCGATAGGCGTCCATATCCGCCATGCGTACCTTTAAGAGATAGTCAAAACCGCCCGCAACCATATGACATTCCAACACTTCCGGCAGGTCGCGGACATGGTTGGCGAAGGCGGTGAAGACGTCATCAGTCGTGCGATCCAGCAGCACTTCGATGAACACCAGCAGCGACCGGTCGAGCTTGGCCGGGTCGAGCAGCGCGGCATAGCCCCGGATCACCCCGCTCTCGCGCAGCCGGCGTACCCGTTCGAAACAGGCCGCGGGCGAAATGCCGCACTGCGTCGCCAGCGCCTGGTTGGTGATGCGGCCATCGGCTTGCAGCACACGCAGCAATTTGCGATCGGTCTGGTCCATCCCGTCCTCCCTTGGTCGCGGTACGCCCCGCCCCACGCCCTACGTCACCCCGGACTTGATCCGGGGCCCCGCTTCTTCTTCCGCATGATCCGAAGATTGGGCGTAATATGGGCAATATCCCGCAAATACCATCGCCCAATCCGCCCAAGATACGAAGCACCTTCGCCTCTACCCGCGATATACCGACGAACCGCATATGGAGAGACGAATGCCCGCGATCGATTGGGACGCACTGGACGCCGACAAGTTCATCGACGAAGCCGTGCTGCTGCCGCAATTGCTGGCGCAGGTGCCGCTGACCCAATCCGACCGGGCAGCGATCGTCGCGAATGCCGCGAAGCTGGTCGAGCGCACCCGTGCCGCCGCCGCGAAGCCCGGCGTGGTCGAGGGGTTCCTCCAGCAATTCTCGCTGGGCACGCAGGAGGGGCTGGCGCTGATGTGCCTTGCCGAAGCGCTGCTGCGCACTCCCGATGCCGCGACCCGCGATCGGCTGATCGCCGAAAAGGTCGGGACCGCCGACTGGGCGGCGCATCTGGGCCAGTCGTCCAGCCTGTTCGTCAACGCCTCCACGATCGGCCTGACCCTGACCGGCAAGCTGGTCGGCGAGGAAGGTCCGGCGGGCATCGGCGAGACGATCCGGCGCCTCGCCGGCCGGCTCGGCGAACCGGTCATCCGCCGCGCGCTGGCCGCTGCGGTGGGCATCATGGGCGACCAGTTCGTGCTGGGATCGACCATCGAGGCCGCGCTGAAGCGTGCGGCGAAGGAAGGCTATCTCTGCTCGTTCGACATGCTGGGCGAGGGTGCCCGCACCCCGGAGGACGCCGAACGCTACGAACGCATCTACGCCGCCGCGATCGAGGCGGTCGGCAGCGCCCGTGCACCGGGCAGCACCCCCGAACAGGGGCACGGCGTGTCGGTCAAGCTGTCGGCGCTCTGCCCCCGATACGAAGCGGTGCGCGAGGACGACGTGTTCGCCGACCTGTATCCGCGCATGAAGCGTCTTGCGCTGATCGGCGCGCGGCATAATTTGAACCTCGCGATCGATGCGGAGGAGGCGGATCGGCTGGCCCTGTCGCTGAAGTTGGTCGACCGGCTGGCGCGCGAGAGCGACCTTGGCGACTGGACCGGCCTCGGCGTCGTGGTGCAGGCATACGGCAAGCGGGCGCGCGGCGTGATCGATCGCCTGGAGCGGCTGTCGCGCGACACCGGACGGCGGATCATGGTCCGGCTGGTCAAGGGCGCCTATTGGGACAGCGAGGTAAAGCGCGCCCAGATTGCGGGGCATCCCGGCTATCCGGTGTTCACGTCGAAGGCGGCGACCGACCTCAGCTATCTGGTCTGCGCGCACAAGTTGATCGCCGCCGCACCGGCGCTGTATCCCCAGTTCGCGACCCACAACGCGCACAGCCTGATGGCGGTGCGCCACATGGCCGACCGCGCCGGGGTTGCGATCGAACACCAGCGGCTGCACGGCATGGGCGAGGGGCTGTACCGACAGGCGGCGGCAACTATCGGCGATAACTCGCTGATCTTGCGGGCCTATGCGCCGGTTGGCGGGCATGAGGAGCTGCTGCCGTATCTGGTGCGCCGCCTGCTCGAAAACGGTGCGAACAGCAGCTTCGTGAATGCGCTGCTGGACGAGGACGTGCCGGCGACGACGCTGGTGGCGGACCCGGTGGCGGCGGTGGCGGCAACCCCGCGCCAACATCCGCGCCTGCCGTCACCATCCGACATCTATCCCGGTCGCGCCAACCCGCTGGGCCGCGACTATTCGATCGCCTCGGTTCGCGCCACCACAAGTGCGGTTCGCGCAACCTTCGCCACCCTCCACGCCGGCCCGATCGTCGGCGGCCAGACGCTGCCCGGTGCGGGTGCCACGCCGGTGGTCAGCCCGGTCGACCACAGCCGCACCATCGGCTCGGTCACCACCGCCACCCCCGCCGAAATCGACCGCGCCGCCGCCCTTGCCCGCGCCGCCCAGCCGCGCTGGAATGCGGCCGGCGGGGTTTCCCGCGGGAAACTCCTGCGCGCCATGGCCGACGCGCTCGATGCCCAGATGGACCGGTTCATCGCGATCCTGTCCGCCGAGGCCGGCAAGACGCTGAACGATGCCGTGGCCGAGGTGCGCGAAGCGGTCGACTTCTGCCGCTACTACGCCGTGCTTGCCGAAACCCGCTTCGCCGGGCCGACCGTGCTGCCGGGGCCGGTCGGCGAGGTGAACCAGATCGAACTGCACGGACGCGGCGTGTTCGTCTGCATCTCCCCATGGAATTTCCCGCTGGCGATCTTCACCGGACAGGTCGCCGCAGCACTCGCCGCCGGTAACGCCGTCCTCGCCAAGCCCGCCGAACAGACCCCGCTGGTCGCCGCCGAAGCCGTGCGCCTGTTCCACGCCGCCGGGCTTGACCCCGACCTGCTGGCGCTGCTGCCCGGTGACGGGGCGGAGGTCGGAGCGGCGCTGGTCGTGCATCCGGCGATTGCCGGCGTCGCCTTCACCGGCGGCACCGACACCGCCTGGGCGATCAACCGCAGCCTCGCCAACCGCAATGGCCCGATCCTGCCGTTCATCGCCGAAACCGGCGGGTTGAACGGCCTGTTCGTCGATACCAGCGCGCTGCGCGAACAGGTGGTCGACGATGTGCTGCTCTCCGCCTTCGGATCGGCGGGGCAGCGTTGTTCGGCGCTGCGGCTGCTGTATCTGCCCAGGGATACGGCGGATGCGACGATCGAGACGCTGGTCGGGGCGGCGGGCTGCATGGTGATCGGGGACCCGTCCGATCCGGCGACCGATATCGGCCCGGTGATCGACCGCGATGCCCGCGACGCGCTGAACGCCCATGTCGAGCGACTGGAGCGCGAGGCGAGGATCCTGTTCCGCGGCGACACGCGCGGGCACGATGCCCGCGGCACGTATTTCGCGCCGGTCATCGCCGAAGTGCCCAGCCCCGACTTCCTCGAGCGCGAGGTGTTCGGGCCGGTGCTGCACATCTATCGCTACGATCCCGCCAATCTGGCGGACGTCGCGGGCAAGCTGGCGGCGCGCGGCTATGGCCTGACGCTCGGCATCCACAGCCGGATCGACCGCTTTGCCGAGGAGGTCGCGGCGCTGGTCCCGGCGGGCAACGTGTACGTCAACCGGTCGATCATCGGCGCGGTCGTGGGCGTGCAGCCGTTCGGTGGTGAAGGGCTGTCGGGCACCGGTCCCAAAGCGGGCGGCCCCGACGCGCTGCTGCGCTATGCCGCCGAACGATCGACGTCGATCAACATCATGGCGAAGGGCGGCGACCCCGCGCTGCTCAACCTGTAGCAGCGCGGATCGTCACCCGGTCGCCGGCGAAGTCGAGCTGGAAGAACGGGGTGGCGGTCCCGCCGAACCGGGCGCGGCGCAGCGCCACATCGGCGCTGGCGTCCGTCCCGTTCAGGCCGGCATAGTCAACGAACGCCGCGACCTGTCCCTCGCCGGTGACCCACCAGCAATAGGCCTGGGTGGGTTCGGCGGCGGGGTTGCCGGCGACGAGGCCGCTGCCGTTGACCGGCCGCCACGGGCCGTCCATGCCGTCCGCGACCATCGCATACAGCCCGGTCGGGGCGGGGAGACCGGGGGCGAAGCGTTTGCCCTGCGTCGACCAGAACAAGTAATATCGCCCGTCGCGCAGGATGATGTGCGGCCGCTCCAGCTCGCTGTTCACGCCGATGGCGTCGACCAGCGGGGTGGCGAGTTGCCACGGGGCGGCGGGATGATCGCGGCTGGCGATGCCGATCAGCCCGTCCAGTTGCGCATCGGTCCATGCCGCCGATCCAACGAACAGCAAATGATCGCGGCCGGTTGCCGGATCGTGGAAGAAACCGGGGTCGCGAAAGCCCTTGATCCCGGTGGGCGGTGCCACGACCTCGTCGGCGATGCGGTAGCAGTCGCCGTCCGCCGCGATGCTCTCGACCGGCGTGGACCAGCCTTCGGTACGCGCATCGTTGCCCGCTACCGTGAAGCGTCCGACCGTCTCGAACAGCCGTTGTTCGAAGCTGTGCGGCCCGTTCCGCCGGCCAGCGGCGGTGAAATACATCGTCAGCTTCCGGCCGTCCTCGGCCAGCACCGCCGACCCCGACCATTCGCGGCTACCGGGGGTGAAGTCGTTGGGAAAGGTCGTGCCGTGCAGCCGCCAGCCATCGTCGCCATGGCTGGTCAGGTAGATGCGCGCGGCATCGTGGCGGGCCTCGGGATCGTCGAAGCGCGGCGTGCCGAGGAAGAACCAGTAGCTGCGCCCGTCGACGACCACCGTCGATCCATCGGCACGGGCGATCTGCCACATGTCCCAGAAGTCGTGGTCGGGATCGATCGGGACGATATCGGCCGGTGTCAGCACGGGCAGGCGATCGGGACCATCGGCGGCGATCCGCGCGACCTGTTCGGCGGACCAGTGGGTCAGGGCGCGGGGCAAGGGGTTCAACGCACCGCTCCGACCGGTGCGCCATCGGCGTTACGTTCGCGCACGCTCCACACCGCCGCCGCCGCGCAGAACATCAGCACGCCGCACAGGGTCAGCACGTTGCGCGGATCGCCGCCCAGCAGCGGCTGGTAGAACAGCCACATGGTTGCCGAGAAGATCAGCATCGGGATGACGATCATCATGTTGAAAATGCCCATATAGACGCCGGTTCGCTCCGGCGGGATCGATCCGGCGAGGATGATGTACGGATTGCCCATGATGCTGGCCCAGCCGAGGCCGATACCGACAGCGGGCAGGAACAGCAGCGCCTTCGACGTGACATGCGGCAGGCAGACCATGCCGATGCCCGCCGCGATCAGGCTGATTGCGTGCAGCGGGGCGGCACCGATGCGCCGGGCGATCGGCACCATGGCAAAGGCGGCGAGGAAGGCGACACCGTTGTAAAAGGCGGCCATCTCACCATTGGTCAGCACCGCCGAATGGAAGCCGGAGGAGGTGGGATCGGCGGTGTCGTACACCGTGCGCCCGATCGTGTAGATGACGTAGTTCCAATAGGCCATCATTGCGTACCACTGGAACAGGCTCATCAGCGCCAGCTTGCGCATCGCCGGCGGCATGTCGCGGATCGCGCTGCCGATTTCGGCCAGCGTCGCGCCGAACGACTTGGGCTTGGCGGCGATCACCGCCTTTTCGGTCGGGGTCAGCGGCAGTTCGGGCACGCGCAGGATCGACCACAGGATCGTCGAGATCGACAGCACCGCACCGACCATGAACGCGATGCGCGCGGTATAGGGGATGTTGTGGGTGTCGACCCAGTCCTGGTTCATCCCCGCCCACACCAGGATCGAGGGGGTGAGGAACGCCAGCATCTGCGCCAGCCCGGTGAACGCGCTCTGCGTCAGGAAGCCGATCTGGTGCTGATCCTCGTTCAGCCGGTCGCTGACATAGGCGCGATATGGCTCCATCGTGATGTTGTTGCCGGCGTCCAGAATCCACAGCAGCGACACCGCCATCAGGATCGAACTGGACAGCGGCATGAAGAACAGGCCGAGGCAACACAGCACCGCGCCCATCACGAAGTAGGGGGTGCGCCGGCCCCAGCGGCTGTCGGTGCGGTCGCTGAGCGCGCCGATCAAGGGCTGGACCAGCAGTCCGGTCAACGGTCCGGCAAGCTGCAACAGCGGCAGCTGCGCTTCGTTCGCACCCAGATAGCTGTAGATCGGCGCCATGTTGCCCTGTTGCAGCCCGAAACTGAACTGCAGGCCGAGGAACCCCAGATTCATTTCGAGGATGCGGGGCAGCGACAAATGCGGTTTCATCGGGGGCGCCATGGTGGGTCCTGCTCCTTGCATGCCGGTCTATCGCCGACGGCATGCTTCTCGCCCCTCGCTATCAAAAATGCAACAATCGATTGCATTGCTGCATACGAATGCCGGTCACCATGGCGCGACCGGTTTTCGGATCAGCTAAGCGGCGCGCATTTCGCTGCCAGCCAGGCAGCGGTTTCGCGGTCGAGCAGCGGGGTCAGCAATGCCTCCACCCGTGCGTGATAGGCATCGACCCACGCCCGCTCGGCATCGCTGAGCAACGCGGGCACGATCAGCGAGCGTTCGATCGGCACGAAGGTCAGCGTCTCGAACCCTAGCATCGGCAGGTCGCCGCCGGGAATATCGCGCGCGACGACCAGCAGCAGGTTTTCGATACGGATGCCGTAGTCACCCGCCTTGTAATAGCCCGGCTCGTTGGACAGCATCATGCCGGCGCGCAACGGCTCCAGCGGGCCGCCGCCGGGATAGTTGGGCGCGCCGATCCGCTGCGGTCCTTCATGTACCGAGAGGAAGGCACCGATGCCGTGGCCGGTGCCATGGGCATAGTCGAGCCCGGCCTCCCACAGCGGCCGCCGTGCGAAGCCGTCGATATGGCCGCCCAGCGTCCCGTCGGGGAAGATGGCGGTGTCGATCGCGATATGGCCCTTCAGCACGCGGGTGAAGCGGTCGCGCATTTCCTCCGACACCTCGCCCACGGGCATGACGCGGGTGATGTCGGTCGTGCCGTCGGCATATTGGCCACCCGAATCGATCAGGTAGAGCTGGCCGGGCAGGATGGGCGCATTGCTCTCCACGGTCGCCTTGTAATGGGGGCTGGCGGCATGGGCGCCGGTCGCGCTGATCGTGTCGAACGACAGATCGCGCAGGAGGCCAGTTTCGCCACGAATCGCCTCCAGCCGGTCGGACGCCGAGAGTTCGGTCAGCGTGCCCGACGGGGCGGTTTCCTCGAACCATTTCAGAAAGCGGACCATCGCCGCGCCGTCGCGGGCCTGCGCGCTGCGATGACCGGCGATCTCGACCGGGTTCTTGATCGCCTTGGCCAGCACGGTCGGATCGCGTTCGGTGATGATCGTCGCGCCGCCCCGACGCAACGCATCGTGGATCGCGGCGACGGCGCGGTCGGGATCGGCGGCGATCCGCTCGCCGGCGAACTGGCCGAGCGTGGCGGCGAAGTCGGCCATCGGGCGGACGGTGACGGCATTACTCAGATGGCGGGCGACGTCCTCACCCACCTTGCCCGGTTCGGCGAACAACTCGGCGGTGCCGTCGGCATGAACGATCGCGTAGCTCAGCGCCACCGGGGTATGCGCCACGTCGCTGCCGCGCACGTTGAAGGTCCATGCGATCGAATCGAGTGCGGTCAGCACGACCGCATCGGCACGGCGTTCGCTCAGCCATTCACCGATCGCCGCCCGCTTGTCGGCGGAAGTGCGGCCGGTCAGCGTGTCGTCCTGCACCGTCATCGGCGCGGGCGAGGGGGCGGGACGGTCGTTCCACAGCGCGTCGATCGGGTTGGCGTCGACCGGGACCAGCACCGCCCCGACATCCGCCAGCGCCGCTTCGGTCGCCGCGACCCACCCTACCGTCGCCAGCCATGGGTCGAAGCCGATCCTGTCGCCGGGATGGGCGTTGGTCCGCAGCCAGTCGGTCATCGTGGTCGCGGGTACCTGCACGAACTGCCAGTCGGCGGCAGCGACCTGTTCGCGTACCTGCAGCGTGTAGCGCCCGTCGGTGAACATCGCGGCGCTGTCGCGCAGGACGACGGCGCTGCCCGCCGACCCCTTGAACCCGGTCAGCCAGGCGAGCCGCTGCGCATAGTCGCCGACATATTCGCTCATATATTCATCGGTCAGCGGCACGACGAACCCGGTCAGGTCGAGCGTGGCGAGATGGGCGCGAAGGGCGGACAGGCAATCGGTGTGGCTGGTCATGCGCTGCTCGTATCAGCCGAAACGGCCGGGCAAAAGCCACAAGGTCGCTCGACTTCCATGGGGCTTCGTCCCACATGGGCGGCTATGACCAAGCCCATCCCGCCGATCGCCGAACAGCGCGCCCATAGCTATGACCGTCACGGCATCACCGTGTCCGACCCGTGGGCATGGCTGCGCGACCCGAACTATCCGAAGGTCGAGGATGCCGACGTCCTCGATTATTTGAAGGCCGAGAACGATTATTTCGATGCGGTGATGGCACCGCATGCACCCTTGATCGACACGCTGTTCACCGAGATGCGCGCCCGGATCAAGGAAGACGACGCCACCGTGCCACAGCGCGATGGCGACTGGTGGTACTGGTCCGATTTCGAGACCGGCGGGGAATATCGCCGCTGGTGGCGCAAGCCCGTCGCGGGGGGGGCGGACGAACTGATCCTCGACGAACCGGCGCTGGCCGCGGGCAAGGAATATTTCCGGCTGGGCGCGCTGTCGATCAGCCCGGACGGCCGGTTGCTCGCCTATGCGATCGACGATGACGGCGGCGAGCGGTTCGAGGCGCGGGTCAAGGACCTGAACACCGGCGAGCTGCTGGCGGACGTCATTCCAGGCACGTTGTCCGAACTGGTGTGGACCGCTGATTCGAGCGGGTTCCTCTACGGCCTCGCCAACGAACAGTGGCGGACGGACAATGCCCGGCTCCACCGCATCGGTACGCCGATCGAGCAGGATATCGAACTGTATCACGAGGCGGACGAGGGCTGGCGGGTGTCGGTCGGCGAAACCCAGTCGCGGCGGTTCCTGGTCATTTCGGCGGGCGATCACGTTACCAGCGAGGTGCGGCTGATCCCGGCGGACGACCCCACCGCCGAACCGCTGCTGGTGAAGGCGCGCGAGGAAGGCGTGGAGTATGACGTGGAGGAGCATGACGGCACGCTTTTCATCCATACCAACGACACCCATCCGAACTTTCGCCTGGCCACCGCATCGCTGGAGGCGCCGGGCGACTGGCAGGAACTGATCGCCGCCGACCCGCATTTCTACATGACCGGCGTCACGACCTTTGCGAAGCTGTTCGTGGTCGAAGGGCGGTTGAACGGCCTCGACCAGATTCGGCTGCATGACTACGCTGGCGGCCCCGCGCGGCCGATCGAGTTTCCGGAGGCGAGCTTCGTCGTCGGGCTTGGCGACAATCCCGAATATGATGTCGACACGCTGCGGCTCGGATACGAGTCGATGGTCACGCCGGGCACCGTCTATGACTATGACGTCGCCAGCGGCGGCCTGGCCGTGCGCAAGGTGCAGACGATCCCGTCGGGCTATGATCCCGCCAAATATGCGACCGAGCGGCTGGAGATCACCGCGCGCGACGGCACTGCCATCCCGTGTTCGGTGGTGTACCCCAAGGACTTCCCGCGCGACGGGACGGGCAAGCTCTATCTCTACAGCTATGGCGCATACGGCTATGCGATCCCGCCGGGCTTCTCGACCAGCCGCATGTCGTTCCTCGACCGCGGCATGGCGTTCGCCATCGCCCATATCCGGGGCGGCGACGACCTGGGCCAGCAATGGTATCTGGACGGGAAGCTCGACAAGCGGACCAATACCTTCAACGATTTCGTCGATGTGGCGAAGGGGCTGATCGAGCTGGGCTTCACCGACAAGGGCAAGATCGCCATCGCCGGTGGATCGGCGGGCGGCGAACTGATGGGTGCGGTGATGAACTCCGACCCCGAACTGTGGGGGGCGGTGGTCGCCAGCGTGCCGTTCGTCGATGTGCTGAACACGATGCTGGACGACAGCCTGCCGCTGACGCCGGGCGAATGGCCCGAATGGGGCAACCCGATCGAGGACAAGGCGGCGTTTGAGCTGATCGCGTCCTACTCGCCCTATGATAACGTCACCGCGCAAGCCTATCCGCCGGTGTTCATTTCGGGCGGGTTGAACGATCCGCGCGTGACCTATTGGGAGCCGGCCAAGTGGGCGGCGCGGCTGCGCGCGACCAAGACCGACGACAATGTGCTGCTGCTCAAGACCAATATGGGTGCGGGCCATGGCGGCAAGTCGGGGCGGTGGGAGAGCCTGAAGGAAGCCGCCGAGGAGATGGCATTCGTGCTGTGGCAGCTGGGGGTGGATGGTTGAAGGGTCCTCCCCGGAACGGGGAGGGGGACCAGCCATAGGCTGGTGGAGGGGGGTGGCGGCAGGCGTTGCCCTGTGTGGAGAACCCCCTCCACCACCGCTTTGCGGCGGTCCCCCTCCCCGTGCCGGGGAGGACTTACCGTTCTACCCGCGTTACATGGCCCATCTTGCGGCCGGGGCGGGCTTCGTGCTTGCCATAGAGGTGGAGATGGGCACCGGCTTCCGCCAGCAGGGTGGGCCAGTGATCGACGTCATCGCCGATCAGGTTCGTCATCTCGACCCGTGCGGCCGTCATCGCGACGCTGCCGAGCGGCAGGCCGAGCACGGCGCGAACATGGTTTTCGAACTGCGAGGTTTCGCTGCCTTCGATCGTCCAGTGGCCGGAATTATGGACGCGCGGGGCCATTTCGTTGAAGACCGCGCCGTCAGCCCCGCAGAAGAATTCGAGGGTCAGGACGCCGACATGATCGAGCACCCCGGCGACCTTTGCGGCCAGCGCCTCCGCCTCGGCGCGCCAGGGTTCGATCGCGGGGGCGGGGACGGTGGAGGTGTCGAGGATGCCGGCCTTGTGGACGTTCTTCGGGGCTGGATAGGTGACGATCGCGCCGTCGATGCCGCGGGCGAGGACGATTGAGAACTCGTCCTCGAAGTCGACGAACGCTTCGAGGATCGCCGGCCCGCCGCCGATGGCTTCCCAGGCGGCATCTGCGTCGGCGGGCGAGAGCAGACGGGCCTGCCCCTTGCCGTCATAGCCGAAGCGGGTGGTCTTCAGCACCGCCGGGCAGCCGACCGTCGCGATCGCCGCGTCGAGCGCGGCGCGGTCGGTGACCTCGGCCCAGCGGGCGGGGCGGCCGCCCAGCTGCTCGACGAAGCTCTTTTCGCGCACCCGGTCCTGCGCGACCGCCAGCGAGCGGGCGGAGGGGCGCACCTTGTCACCCAGCGCCTCGATCGGGGCGGCGGCGATGTTCTCGAACTCGTAGGTGACGACATCGACCTGTGCGGCGAACGCCTGCAGCGCGGCGATATCGTCATAGGCGCCGCGGCTGTGGGCGAAGGCGATGTCGTTCGCCGGGCCACTGTCGGGGGCGTAGACATGGATGCGATAGCCGAGCTGCGCCGCGGCCACGCCGATCATCCGGCCGAGCTGTCCCGACCCGATGATGCCGATGGTCGAACCGGGAGGCAGCGGGGTCATTGCGGGTCGATCGCCACGCTGTCGGTCTGCGCCGCGCGCCATGCGTCGAGCCGCTGCGCCAACGCATCGTCGTGCGTCGCGAGGATCGAGGCGGCGAGCAGGCCAGCGTTGATCGCGCCTGCCTTGCCGATGGCCAGCGTGCCGACGGGGACGCCGCCGGGCATCTGCACGATCGACAGCAGGCTATCCATGCCCTTCAGCGCCTTCGATTCGACGGGCACGCCCAGCACGGGCAGGCGGGTCATCGAGGCGACCATGCCGGGCAGGTGTGCCGCGCCGCCGGCACCGGCGATCACGACCTTCAGCCCGCGCGCCACTGCGCTGGTGGCGTATTCGACCAGCCGCTGCGGGGTGCGGTGGGCGGATACCACCTTGGTTTCATGGGGAATGCCGAGCCTGGTCAGGACGTCGGCGGCGTGCGCCATGGTGTCCCAGTCGGAGGTGCTGCCCATGATGATGCCGACCACGGTCCCGTCGTTCATTATCTGCCCGTAACGCTTTTGGGGGAGCCGCTGCTTAGGCAAGGGGTGGGAACAGGGCAAGCGTAAGGATGCCGTACGGGCATATTCAGGGGCCAAAGTGCACAAAGTTCACGCTTGTGGCGGGTTTGCGCGGTTGGCGCTTTGGCGGTCAAAGTTCACGAAGTTCACACTCGTGGCGCTTTTTGGGTGGCGTGTGTGGCGGTGGTGTCAAAGAGCGCTGGCCGTGGTGCGGGGCCGGTGGGGAGTTTGGCGGGGGTGGGGTGTGTAGGAAAGGGGTTTTGCTCTTTCCTGCCCCTCTCGCCACACGCTGCACTCCAGTCCGTTATTTCCCGTTCGCTTCGAGCGGAGGTTCGAGCTTGTCGAGAACCGTAGTCGAGAAGGGGGTGCCCCAAACGACTAAGTTCTCGACGGACGCTTCTCGACAAGCTCGAAGGTGCTCGAACCGAACGGATTTCCAGGAAAGAAGGGCGACGCCCCCTTACCGCTCGTTCAGATAATACCGGTCGGTCGGCGTCAGATCATCGGTCAGTTCATAGACAATCGGCTGGCCGGTCGGGATTTCGAGGCCGGTGATGTCGGCATCGGGAATGTTCGACAGATGCTTGACCAGCGCGCGCAGCGAGTTACCGTGGGCCGAGATCAGGACGCGCTTGCCGGCCTTCAGTTCGGGCGCGATGCGGCTTTCCCAATAGGGGAGCACGCGGTCGATCGTGTCCTTCAGACTCTCGGTCTGGGGAATGTCGATCCCGGCATAGCGGCGGTCGGTCGAGAGGTCCCACGGGCTGTCAGCTTCGGGGAGGGGTGGCGGCACGTCGAAGCTGCGGCGCCAGATCTTGACCTGTTCGTCGCCGTGGCGGGCCGCCGTCTCCGCCTTGTTCAGACCGGTCAGGCCGCCATAATGCCGCTCGTTCAGGCGCCAGTCCTTTTCGACCGGCAGCCACAGGCGGCCCATCGATTCCAGTGCGATATTCAGCGTCTTGATCGCGCGCGTCTGGAAGCTGGTGAAGCACTGATCGAAATCATGCCCCTTGGCGGCCAGCAGCTCGCCCGCCGCCTTGGCCTCCGCCTCGCCCTGCTCGGTCAGGTTCACGTCCCACCACCCGGTGAAGCGGTTTTCGAGGTTCCAGGCCGATTGGCCATGGCGGATCAGGACGAGCGTGGGCATGGGGCCTCCATTGCTGTTGTTGCGGTGCACCTAGCCCAAAGTGTGCGCGAGAGGAACCGGGTGGCGGTGCTCTTCGCAAGTGCATTTCGAGTAGCCGCAAGAGACAGGCAGTATTCCTGCGCAGGCGGAGGGCAGGGTTGCATTGGCGAGCCATGTTTCGTGTGGCTCCGTACCCCCGCCTGCGCGGGGGTACAAAGAAGAGGAGTCTATGCCGTAAAGTTCGCCAGCACTTCCAGCCAGCTATGCGCCAGCGCCTTCGAGCGTTCGGGGGACCAGCCGAATTCCGGATCGGGATTTTCGTCGTGATCCTTGAACGGCATTTCCAGCGTCATGCTGAGTGCGCCGAAGCGATTGGCGAGCTGGTTGGTCGACATCGACAGGTTCGCCTGACCCGGCGCGGAGACCGGATAGCCGAGCTTCGTCTGGAACTCCGGGGTCGCTGCCGCCCATGCCGCGCCGAACGCGGTGAAGCGGGCGCCGTGGTCGTCGGTCCAGTTGGGGATGCCTTCATAGCCGGCGATGAAGTTGGCGGGGATCGCTTCGTCGCCATGCACATCGATCGCGATGTCGATGCCGGTTTCGTCCATGCGGTTGCGGACGCACAGCACTTCCGGGCTGCGTTCGGGCGTAGGCGCGTGCCATTCGCGGTTGAGGTTCACGCCGGCGGCATTGGTGCGCAGATGGCCGCGGAACGACCCGTCGGGGTTCATGTTGGGCACGCAGTGGAAGGTCATGCGGGTGCGCAGATCGGCAGCGATCGCGTCGTTCGGGTCGGTCAGCCGCTCCAGCAGCCCTTCCATGAACCATTCGCACATCGATTCGCCGGGATGCTGGCGGGCATAGGCCCACACCTGCAGCGGGCCTTCGCCGAGCGTCAGATAATCGATCGCGCGGCCATCCAGCGTCTGGCCCAGTTCGCGGTGGGCGACGCCTGGCTGCGCGGCGATGCGCGCGATCAGGTCGTCGTGGCGCTCCATGCTATAGGGCGCGAAATAGGCGAACCATGCGAGGTCGGTGTCGATCGCCGTGGTGAAGGTAAGCAGGCCATCGGCATAATCGGTATCGACCTGCCGCCACGTCTGCCGGTCGGTGCTCATCCGGGTACGGTAGCCCGGCCAGCCGAACGCATAGGCCGAGCCGCCCGCATTGACGATGCGGAAGGTCAGGGTCCGCCCCCGCGCCCCGGCGACGCGGAAGTGGAACCACTGATAGAAGTCGGACTGGTGATCGGCGACGATATCGAGGTCGATCACATCGCCCTGTACGGCGACGACGCGGATGTTGCCGCTGTCGAACGCGGCGTTGATGGTGATGCTCATTTCACCGTCGTAGTGATTCCCGACTCGCCTGGGAAGTTGCGGAACAGCGCATTGGCCAGCCGATCGGCCTGAAATACCGGCTGCGCGCCGGGTGTGCTTTCCAGCGAATCGGTGACCGCGCGCCCTTCCCAGACGGTGGTGCTGTCGGCGCGACGGCGAATCTGGACCGCCAGTTCGGTGCCGATCACCTCGCGCTGGCCACCGCCCAGGCCGAAGCCGAGTCCGCCACCCAGGCCCACGCCGCCGCCCCGCCAGCCGCCGCCACCGCCGCCCGCGCCGATGCCGATCGACACCGGTGCGCGCTTTTCGACAAAACCCTTGGTCCCGCGGGTGAAGGCGACACCGACGATCAGATCGGACGGCTGCGTGCCGGCACGGGCAAAGCCGAGCTTTTCGAGCTCACGCGCCACGGCATTGCCATAGGTCTGGAATTCAGGAGTCGCGGTCATGTTGGTCTGGACCGGTTCGATCGAGAAGCTGCCCTTCGCGATCGGCTGGTTCAGGTGGAAACGGGTGACGTCGACCGGGCTGACCCGCGATCCGCCGGTGGTGCAGCCGCTTGCCAGCAATGCGGCAGCTGCCGCCAGTCCGAAACCCAACGCCTTCTTCATGTCATCTACCCCGAAACAGCCACGGTTCATCCAGAGCACATAACGCGCCAGATGATGCTATGGGTTCATTGCGCAAGTGTTTCGATGCGTTGCAGCGGTTGCGTCTTGACGAAAGGGCCACGTGGCGATAGCTGGACGCCTCTTTTCCGGCCGTGCGAGCGGCCTCTTTGCCGTTTGAGAGCCGTTCCCATGAAGATCGTCAATTCGCTGAAGTCGCTCAAGGATCGTCACCGGGACAACCGCGTGATCCGTCGTCGTGGGCGCATCTACGTCATCAACAAGACCAACCGCCGCTTCAAGGCCCGCCAGGGCTGATTCGGCATCGGACGGGCCGACGGCCTGTCCGATATTGGGTTTCGAACAGGCATCCGGCCCATGTGGGTCGGGTGCCTGTTCGTGTTGGTGCCTGGTTTCTAGGAACCATCACTCCCGCGAAGGCGGGAGTCCATATGCGCTGACGGATCGGGTCTGACGCAGACGTTGGCGGTAATGGATTCCCGCCTTCGCGGGAATGACGATGCGGGTTGGGCGGATTTCTGTCGTGACCGCCCGCAGTATCGTCTCTGCGCAGGTGCGCTACACCGTGCCTTGCCGCGCTACCGGTACCTTCGGCACGGTGCAGGCGATCAGCACGCGGCGGACGCCGGGCGATCCGAAGACTCGTGTGGCGTGTCCGGTCGGCACCTTGTCCAGCTCGCGGCGCAGGTCGATCGGGATCGCGGCGAACGCGGTGTTGCGGCGTTCGGTGATCGATCCCGAAAAGCGCCGTTCCGCCTTGTACCGCGCACCGATCGTGCCGGCATCGGCGCAGCGGCGGATAGTGCGGGTGTCGGCGGCAAAGACCGCGGTCGCGGCGGCCTCCTGCGCGGGCGACAGGCCGGTCGCCAGCTTGATTTCGAACTGGACGATGGTCGCGCGGCGCTGCTCCAGCCCGGCGGCCGGCTGGACCGCCAGTGCTAGGGCGAGGAGCGCGGCGCTCATGCCGGGACGCGCGCGGTGGGGGCCGGATCGTCGAGCAATGCCCAGCCGGTCGGTCCCAGCACCTCCAGCGGGCGATAGCGCGTCTTGTAGGCCATGCGCGGCGATCCCTGCACCCAATAGCCGAGATAGACATGCGGCAGGCCGCTGGCCCGCGCGCGGCGGATATGGTCGAGGATGATGAAGTTGCCCAGGCCCGGCCGGGCGTCGTCGTCGGTTTCGAAGAAGCTGTAGACCATCGACAGCCCGTCGGCCTGTTCGTCGGTGATGCACGCGCCGACCAGCCGGCCGGGTACGCCGTCGACGGCAGGCTCGCGATATTCGATGACCCAGGACGTGACCGGCGAATGTTCAACCATGTCGGCAAAGTCCGATTCGTCCATTGCGGTCATGCCGCCGCCGGGGTGGCGCGCCGTCAGGTAGCGGCGCAGCAGGCGGAACTGTTCGTCGGTCGCCCATGGCTTGCAGGCGCGGATGTCGAGATCGGCGTGGCGGCGCATCAGCTTGCGCTGTGTCGCGTTCATCGAAAAATCACCGGCGACGACGCGCACCGATACGCAGGCGCTGCACCCGACGCAGCTGGGGCGATAGGCGACCGACTGGCTGCGGCGAAAGCCGATCCGGCCCAGCGCCTCGTTCAGTTCGTCCGCATTGTCGCCGCTCAGTTCGGTGAATACCTTCCGCTCCTGCCGCCCCGGCAGATAGGGGCAGGGCGCGGGCGAGGTGACGAAGAACCGGGGGAATCGAAACGGCGCGGTCACCCATTGCTCCTTCGGATCGGGCAGTCCCCCGATAGAATGACGCGGTGGATATGGCGATGACAAGACGTGGCGAAAAGCGCGTTAACCGCGAATTTTCCGCAAGCGATCAGGTGGCCGGCGGCCCTTCGGCGAATTGCGGCAAGCCATCGGCCAGCACCAGCCACGGCTGCTTCGCCGATATCCAGATATGGTCGGTGGGCGCGAAGCGTTCGGGATGGTCGAGCGTGCCGATGGCCAGGCCGATCGTGCCGGCCGCCGCCCGTTCCGAAAACATGGTCGACCCGCAGGTGGGACAGAAGCCCCGCCGGACGCCGGTGCCGCCGTCATGCCAGCGCACCGGCCCGTCGATCGTGACCGAGGCGAGCGGCACCATCACCCGCGCGTAAAAGGCGCTGCCGGTCGCGCGCTGGCAGCGATGGCAGTGGCAGGTGCGCACGTTCATCACCGGCGCGTCGGTGCGGTAGCGGCAGGCCCCGCACAGGCAGGTGCCGGTGATGGCGTCGGTCATGCCAGTTCGACCGTGCTCACTTCATACCCCCCGGCGCGCAGGCCCT
Organism: Sphingomonas sp. Leaf23; assembly: GCF_001421585.1. Taxonomy (NCBI): domain Bacteria; kingdom Pseudomonadati; phylum Pseudomonadota; class Alphaproteobacteria; order Sphingomonadales; family Sphingomonadaceae; genus Sphingomonas; species Sphingomonas sp. Leaf23. The sequence goes on from NZ_LMKR01000003.1 coordinate 439,680, forward strand.
CGACCAGCCGGTCGAGATGCTCGCGGTCGCGGGTTTCGCATTCGATGTCGGTGATGAGGCCCTTGGCCGGCAGCGTCGTGAAGACGCGCTGGTGATAGACCTCGATGATGTTGACGGTGTGTTCGTGGAAGATCTTGGCAACGTGGAACAGCGCGCCGGGGCGGTCCTGCAACCGGATGCGCAGGCGGGCGAGGCGACCCGAGCGGGCGAGATCGCGCAGCAGCACGTTGGCGAGCAGGCGGGTGTCGATATTGCCGCCGCACAGGACGATGCCGACGGTCTTGCCCTTGAACCGCTGGCCATGGCCGAGCAGCGCGGCGAGGCCGGCGGCGCCGGCGCCCTCGACTACGGTCTTTTCGATCTGGACCAGCAGGCTGACGGCTTCCTCCAGCTGGCGTTCGCTGACCAGCACGATGTCGTCGACCAGCGCGGCGACGACCTGCGCGGTCAGGCCGCCGGGCTGCTTGACCGCGATACCCTCCGCCAGCGTGTCGCCGGCGCAGTCCATGTCGGTGCCGTGCAGGCGGTTGTACATCGACGGGAACAGCTCGGCCTGGACGCCGATAACTTCGATCGGGCGATCCGCTGCCTTGGCAACGGTCGCGATGCCGCTGATGAGGCCGCCGCCGCCGATCGGCACGACCAGCGTGTCGAGCTCCGGCACGTCCGCCAGCATTTCGAGCGCGACGGTGCCTTGCCCGGCCATGATGCGCGGATCGTCGAAGGGGTGGACGAAGGTCAGCCCCTGTTCGGCCTCCAGCTTGCGGGCATGGGCATAGGCGGCGTCGAACGTCTCACCCTTCAGCACCACGGTCGCACCGTGGCTCTGCGTCTGCATGACCTTCACGGTCGGAGTCGGGCGCGGCATGACGATGGTGACCGGCACGCCCAGCCGGTTGCCGTGATAGGCGAGGCCCTGCGCATGGTTGCCGGCCGACGCGGCGATCACGCCCTTCGCACGGGTGGCTTCGTCGAGCTGCAGCAGGGTGTTGAGCGCGCCGCGTTCCTTGTAAGCGGCGGTGAACTGGAGATTTTCGAATTTCAGATAGACGGTCGCGCCGGTCAGGTCGGACAGGGTGCGGCTGATAAGGGTCGGCGTGCGGACGATCGAGCCGCCGATACGCATCGCCGCGCCACGAACATCGTCGACGGTGAGGGGCAGGGCGGGCGGAGCGATCGGGTTGGTAGCCATCGCGGGCGGGTAGCCGATTTGGGCGCGAAGGAAAAGGCGGGGAGGGGGTAGCCCGACCGACCGGGTTTTCGACAGACGCTTCTCGACAGGCTCGAAGCTGCTCGAACCGAGCGGAAAACGGGTGGATTTTGTCTTTGGAACGCCCGGTGGCTGTACGGCCCCGCGCTTACCTCCTACACCCCCGCCCCATGGCAAAACTCGCATTCATCGGTACCGGCGTCATGGGCGCTCCCATGGCCGGACACCTGATCTCCGCCGGCCATCAGGTCACCGTCTACAACCGCACCCGTGCCAAGGCCGATGGCTGGGCGGCGAAGCATGGCGGCCAGGTTGCCGACACGCCGGCGGCTGCGGCGGACGGGGCGGACGCGGTGTTCGCCTGTGTCGGCAATGACGACGATCTGCGGCAGGTGACGCTGGGCGAGGATGGCGTGTTCGGGGCGATGAAGCCCGGCGCGCTGTTTGCCGACCACACCACCGTATCGGCGGCGATCGCGCGCGAACTGGCCGAGGCGGGGGCGGCCAAGGGGCTGCTGGTGCTCGACGCGCCGGTGTCGGGCGGACAGGCTGGCGCGGAGAACGGCAAGCTGTCGATCATGTGCGGCGGTTCGGCCGAAGCCTTTGCCGCTGCCGAGCCATTGATGACCGCCTACGCCCAGCGGATCGTGCATGTCGGTGACGCTGGGGCGGGGCAGACGACCAAGATGGTCAACCAGATCTGTATCGCGGGCGTGCTGGGCGGGCTGTCCGAAGCGTTGCGGTTCGCGCAGGCGTCCGACCTCGATCTCGACAAGGTGTTGGAGGCTGTGTCGGGCGGCGCGGCGCAGAGCTGGCAGATGGTCAATCGCTGGCCGACCATGGCGAAGGAAGAGTTCGATTTCGGCTTTGCGATCGACTGGATGCGCAAGGACCTGGGCCTTGCGCTCGATGAATCGCGGCGCAACGGTGCGACGTTGCCGGTGACGGCGCTGGTCGATCAATTCTATGCGCAGGTGCAGGCCATGGGTGGCGGGCGGCAGGATACCAGCGCGCTGGTGCGGAGGATCGCGAAGTGAGGCGCGCGGCACTCACCCTTGCCGCGCTGCTGCTGGCCGGGACCGCGCAGGCCGATGGCCTGATCGACAACGTCAACGGCGTGGCGCTGGATTCGCGGGGGCAGGTGGTGCGCTTCGGCGGCATCCTGGTCGACAAGGACGGCAAGGTCGTGCGGCTGGTGCCCAAGGGTGAGAAGGCGCCGAAGAAGCTCGACTGGCGCAGCGACATGGGCGGCAAGATCGTGATGCCGGGCATGATCGACGCGCATGGGCACGTCATGTCGCTGGGGTATCGCGCGCTCGAACTCGACCTGTCGAACACCCGGTCGCTGAGCGATGCGCAAGGCGCGATCCAGTCCTATGCGCGCAGCAACGGCAATCGCCAGTGGATATTGGGCGGCGGCTGGAACCAGGAAGCGTGGGGGCTGGGCCGCTTCCCGACCGCTGCCGAACTTGACGCGGCGGCGGGTGACAAGCCGGTGCTGCTGGAGCGTGCCGACGGCCATGCGGTATGGGCAAACAGCGCGGCGATGAAGGCGGCGGGGATTACCGCGAAGACCGTCGCCCCGGCAGGCGGGCGGATCGAATTGCTGCCGAACGGCCAGCCATCGGGCGTGTTCGTCGACAATGCCGCCAACCTGTTCGACGCGGCCAAGCCCAAGCCGTCCCCGCGCGAACGTAACGCCGCGTTCCTGAAGGCGCAGGAGCTGTTGCTGTCGACCGGCATCACCGCGACGGCGGACATGGGCACGTCGGTCGACGACTGGATGGTGTTCCGCCGGATGGGCGATATCGGCCAGCTGCGCGTGCGGATCATGAGCTATGCCGCGGGCCTCGAACCCGCGCTGACCATTGCCGGGGCCGGGCCGACGCCGTGGCTGTACGGAGACCGGCTGCGCATGGGCGGGATCAAGCTGTATGCCGATGGCGCGCTGGGGTCGCGCGGAGCGTGGTTGAAGGCGCCGTATAGCGATGCGCCGAAGCAGAGCGGGCTGTCGTTCATCAACGATACGACGCTGCTGAACCTGTTGAGCCGGGGCACGATGGACGGGTTCCAGTTCGCGATCCATGCGATCGGCGACCGCGCGAACCGGCAGGTGCTGGACGCGATCGATGAGCTGGCGTCATCCTACAAGGACGACCGGCGCTGGCGGATCGAACATGCGCAGGTGCTCGACCCCGCCGACCTGCCGCGACTGGGCAGGAACGGCATCATCGCGTCGATGCAGCCGGTCCATGCGACCGGCGACCGGACGATGGCGGAGGCGCGGCTGGGGCCGGCGCGGCTGGCCGGGGCCTATGCATGGGCGACCGTCCTGCGCAATGGCGGGCGGCTGGCGTTCGGGTCGGACTATCCGGTCGAGAATCCGAACCCGTTCGTCGGTTGGGCAGCGGCCTTCACCCGCGAGGATGCGAACGGGCAGCCGCCGGGTGGCTGGCGGCCCGAGGAAAAGGTGACGCGCGAACAGGCGTGGAAGGCGTTTACGCAGGACGCAGCGTTCGCCGGCTTTGCCGAGCAGAAATTCGGGTCGCTGCTGCCGGGGCAGAAGGCGGACTTCATCGTGGTCGATCGCGATCCGGTGGCGGCGACGCCGGCCGACCTGCGCGCGATGCGGGTGATCGAGACGTGGGTCGGCGGGTACAAGGCGTGGCCGCTGAAGGACGTGCCGAAGGTCGATAGCGGACGATAATTTCCTCCCCATTCTGGAGAGGATTAATGTGCCATCCTGGCACGTCCCGGATTGCCGGGGTGTGTCGCGGCTTCGCTTGCCCTACATTGGCGAGCGACAGGAGGAGTGATGGGCGTTTCGTTGCGAGCCGGGTTGGGTGTGGCAGTGCTGGCCGGTGTGGTCGGGGCCACGGCGGGCGGGGCGGCGATGCTGCTCAGCGCCGAGCGGCCAGCGCCGGTTGCCGCGAAGCCGATGGTGAAGGTCGCGGCGGCAAAACCTGCGCCCGTGCCTTTGCCCGTACCCGTCGCGATTCCGGCCGCCGTGTCGACGCCTGCGCCGGAGGCGATGGTCGTCCGGCGCGTGCTGAACATCGAGGGGCCGTTCACCCATGGCCGCTGGGTATGGGACGAGGAGGGTGCGCCGGCCAGCGGGAAGCTGATCGTCACCATCGACCTCGATGCGCAGGTGCTGTCGGTGTTTCGCGACGGCTATGAGATCGGCGCGGCGGTGGTGCTATATGGTGCCGACTGGAAACCCACGCCGCTGGGCGCGATGAAGATTACCGAGAAGGACGCCGATCATGTCAGCAACCTGTATGGTGCGCCGATGCCGTACATGCTCCGGCTGACCAATGACGGTATCTCGATCCATGGCAGCGACGTGCAGGAAGGCGGCGCGACGCATGGCTGTATCGGGGTGCCAACCGCGTTCGCGAAGAAGCTGTTCGGGGCAGCGAAGCTTGGCGACCGGGTGATCATCACCAACGGCAAGCGGCTGAACATGGGCGGCGCGATCACGGCGTAAACGGCCGTATCCCCGCACAGGCGGGGATCCAGAGCCGCGAGCGTATCGCCTCGTTACCCTGGATCCCCGCCTGCGCGGGGATACGAAAACTCGTTTGGTGGGGGTGTCTGCCCCGTTCTCGACGGGCGCTTCTCGACAAGCTCGAAGCTGCTCGAACCGAACGGGATGGGAATGGATGGGTCGGGAGGCGGACCGCGTTACGCGACCGCGGCCTCGACCATTTCATCGGGTTCGCGCAGCACATAGCCGCGGCCCCAGACCGTCTCGATGTAATTGTCGCCTTCGCAGGCCATGCTGAGCTTCTTGCGCAGCTTGCAGATGAAGACGTCGATGATCTTCAGTTCGGGTTCGTCCATCCCGCCGTAGAGATGGTTGAGGAACATTTCCTTGGTCAGGGTCGTGCCCTTGCGGAGCGAGAGCAGCTCCAGCATCGCATATTCCTTGCCCGTCAGGTGGACGCGCGCGCCGTCGACGTCGACCGTCTTGGCATCGAGGTTCACCGAGAGCTTGCCGGTGCGGATGACCGACTGCGAATGCCCCTTCGACCGGCGGACGACGGCGTGGATACGCGCGATCAGTTCCTCACGGTGGAACGGCTTGGTCACGTAGTCGTCGGCACCGAAGCCGAACGACCGGACCTTCGAATCCATTTCGTTGATGCCCGACAGGATCAGCACCGGGGTCTGCACCCGTGCGACACGCAGCTTCTTCAGAACGTCGTACCCGTGCATGTCGGGCAGGTTCAGATCGAGCAATATGATGTCGTAATCATACAGCTTGCCCAGATCGAGGCCTTCTTCGCCCAGATCGGTCGTGTAGATGTTGAACCCCTCGGTCGTGAGCATCAGCTCGATCGCCTTGGCGGTCGTCGGCTCGTCCTCGATCAACAGCACGCGCATCGGCCTACATCCCCCGTTTCGCGGCGCGCTGTCGTCCCTGAGCCGCGCGCAGCAAAAACATTACCGTAAACACCTATGAAGGCAAAAGGTTAATTTTTGCCTAATCGAAAACACTTCGTAAATTCCGTTGGTTAAGCGGAACGAAGGGTTCTGTTGTGGTAAACGGCAGGCCGAAGAAAAGATTTAGCAAAATTAACGCTGGTTGCAGCTGCGGCGGAAGCGTTCGGCGAAGAAGTCGATCAGCGCCTCGACCCGCGCCGGACGCAGCGTGCCCGGCGGGGTGAGGAGGTGCAGCGCGACGCTGCCGCTGTTCCAGTCGGGCAGGACGGGCTCCAGCCGCCCGGCGGCGATATCGGCATCGACCAGAAAGCCGGGCAGCCGCGCGACGCCCAATCCGGCGCACAGCGCGGGCAGCAGCGCTTCGCCATTGTTGGTGGCCAGTGGCCCGGTCGGGCGCACCGCGACCTCCTCTTCGCCGCGCCGGAAATGCCAGATGGCGCTGGGCAGGTTGGTATAGCCGAAGCAGGCGTGGTCGCCGAGGTCCGCGGGATGCGTCGGCCGCCCGCGCCGGTCCCAATAGGTCGGCGCGGCGACGATGCGGATCGCGACGGGGGCGAGGCGGCGGGCGCGCAGTGAGCTGTCGGGCAGGTCGGCGATGCGCAGCGCGACGTCGATCCCCTCGGCCACGATATCGACCTTCGCATCGGACAGGGTGAGGTCGATCTCCACGCCTGGATGCTGTTCGAGGAAGTCGGCGATGGCCGGCGCGACATGGGCGAGACCGAACGACATCGGTGCCGCCATGCGGACGAGGCCGGTCGGCGCGGCGGCGGCGTCACGCGCCTGTTCCTCCGCCGCCTGTGCTTCGGCCAGGATGCGCCCGGCGCGCTCGGCCAGCGACTGCCCGGCGTCGGTCAGCGTCAGGCGGCGCGAGGTGCGGTGGAAAAGGGTGGTGCCAAGCGACGTCTCCAGCCGGGCCACCGCCTTTGACACCGTGGCCTTCGACACGCCGATCGACTGGGCCGCGGCGCTGAACGATCGGTGTTCGACGACGCAGGCGAACATTGCCCAGGCTTCGAAATCGGGAAGACGCATTACCCCTCCATCCGCGAAACGATCGGTTTCCGACGTTTCCATTTACGACATGATCGGCGTGCTTATCTTGGGGGTCAAGCAAGGAGATCGACGATGATCGACAAACGTGACTTCACCAGCCTGGGCCATGCCGATCATGGCTGGCTGAACGCCCGCCATCATTTCAGCTTCGCCAATTATTACGATCCTGCCCGCATGGGCTGGGGCGCGATCCGGGTGTGGAACGACGACGAGATCGCCGCGAACAGCGGCTTTCCGCCGCACCCGCACAAGGACATGGAGATCATCACCTATGTCCGCTCGGGCGCGATCACCCACCAGGATTCGCTGGGCAACAAGGGCCGCACGACGGCGGGCGACGTGCAGGTGATGAGCGCCGGCACCGGGGTGCGCCATGCCGAATACAACCTCGAGCCGGAGACGACCCGCATCTTCCAGATCTGGATCGAGCCGCGCCAGAAGGGCGGCGCACCGGCCTGGGGTGCCAAGCCGTTCCCGAAGGGCGAACGATCGGGCCGGTTCGTCACGCTGGCCAGCGGGTATGACGATGACGGCGACGCGCTGCGCATCCGGGCGGAGGCGCGGGTGCTGGGTGCGACGCTGAAGGCCGGGGAAAGCGTGGAACATAGCGTGGGCGAAGGGCGTCACGCCTATCTGGTCGCTGCGACCGGCGCGATCACCATCGACGGCGTGGCCTTTCAGGCGCGCGACGGGGCCGCGCTGTCGGGTGGGCAGACCGTCACCATCACCGCGACCGAGGACGCCGAAATCGTCCTGGTCGATTCCGAATAATCCGCAAGGGAGTAGCTGCACATGTCGAAGGTTCTGGTCCTGTATTATTCGTCCTATGGCCATATCGCGAAGATGGCCGATGCGGTGGCCGAGGGCGCCCGCGCCGCCGGTGCCGAGGTGGACGTCCGCCGCGTGCGCGAAACCGCACCCGACGAGGTCGCCAAGTCGGCGGGTTTCCAGGTTGCGGACCATCATGCCGAGCTGACCGATCCCAATGAGCTGACGAAGTATGACGCGATCATCGTCGGCACCGGCACCCGGTATGGTCGGATGTCGAGCCAGATGGCGGCATTCTGGGACACGACCGGCGGCATCTGGGCCAAGGGCGGTCTGGTCGGGAAGATCGGCGGGGCCTTCACCTCGACCGCATCGCAGCATGGCGGGCAGGAAACCACGCTGTTCTCGATCATCACCAACCTGATGCATCATGGCCTGACCATCGTTGGCCTCGATTATGGTTATGAGGGCCATCTGGGGCTGGACGAGGTGAACGGCAGCACCCCCTATGGCGCGTCGACCATTGCCGCAGGCGATGGCAGCCGTCAGCCGACCGAAGTCGAACTGGGCGGCGCGCGCTATCAGGGCAAGCGTATCGCCGAGCTGGCGGCCAAGGTGTTCGGATAAGGCGACACGCGGGGCGGCCTGATGGGTCGCCCCGCATTTTTACCGGCGACAACCGGTTGGATTGTTAGCGCTATCGGCTATCATCGTTGCAAAGAACGATGATGGAGAGGGATATGCGCGGGATAGCGTTGTGGGCTGCGTTGCTGGTGGCGGGCGTTGCGGGCGCGCAGGAACGGCCGGTGCCGGGCAGCAACCCGATCATCCGCGACAAGTTCACCGCCGACCCCGCGCCGCTGGTCGTCGGCGACCGGCTGTATTTGTATGTCGGGCACGACCAGGCGCAGCGCGACGAAATGTTCAAAATGCGCGAATGGCTGGTCTATTCGACCACCGACATGCGCCATTGGACCGACCATGGTCCGATCATGAAGGTTGCCGATTTCAAATGGGCGAAGGCCGATGCCTGGGCCAGCCAGGCGATCTATAAGAACGGCAAATACTGGTTCTATGCCGCCGTCGAGCATGACGACACCCATCCGGGCAAGGCGATCGCGGTGGCGGTGTCGGACAAGCCGACTGGGCCGTTCGTCGATGCGAAGGGATCGGCGCTCATCACCAACCAGATGACGCCCAAGGGCACGCACAGCTGGGAAGACATCGACCCTACCGTCTTCACCGACAAGGACGGCACGACGTGGATCGCGTGGGGCAACCGGCAATGCTATATCGCGAAGCTGAAGCCCAACATGATCGAGATCGACGGGCCGATCACCGAAATCACCCCGCCGCATTTCGAGGAGGGGCCGTGGCTGCATGCGCGGAACGGCACCTATTACCTGACCTATGCCTCGCTCGACCGGTCGAAGCATCGCGACGAACGCGTGTCGTACGCGACGGCACCGTCGATCAAGGGGCCATGGACCTATCGCGGGGAGCTGACCGGATCGGGCAAGTACAGCTTCACCATCCATCCGGGGATCGTCGAATATAAGGGCGACTGGTACCTGTTCCTGCACAATGCGACACTGGCGATCGGCGACCTGAACGGCGCGATCGGGCGGCGGGCGGTGACGGTCGAGCGGCTGCGGTATAATGCGGACGGGACGATGCGGCCGGTGGTGCAGACGGATGCGGGGGTTACTGCGCCGGCGCGGTAGGCAATCATGTGTTGCCCGGTCTGCGGTCCGGTGCTGACCAAGGCCGCATGGAGAGAGGTGGAAAACGCGCTGGGTCGTGTCTAGGCTCGCTGGATGACAGAGGACACCATGACCTTGTGGCGACCGGTCGGCCCGGCCGAACTCCGCCTGATCGCGGATAGCGGCATGTCGGCGTTTCCGCCGCGGTTGCCGGAACAGCCCATCTTCTATCCTGTGGTGACCGAGGAATATGCGGTGAAGATCGCGCGGGATTGGAATGTTCGGGAAAGTGGCTCGGGGTACGTTACCCGGTTTGAGGTTCTGCGCGCGTACCTTGCCCGGTATCCGGTGCAGGATGCCGGCGGGAAGGCGCATCGCGAATATTGGATACCGGCGGAAGAGATGGACGCGTTCAACGCCGCCATCGTCGGCCGTATCGAGGTGACGCACGAGTTTCGCTGAGATCGCGCCGGCCGGTCGGCTGGTCCACCTAATCGACCCCTGGCTCCGCCGGGAACCGCGTCCGCGCCTGCAGGAAGATCGACCGCGCCGGCGCCGCGCCTGCTTCGGTCGCCGCCGTGCCGACCCAGCGCCAGTGCCACGGTTCCCACTTCACCTGCTGCCGGTTGCCCGCCGGGAACGACATTTCGAAGCCGAAGCGCGCGGCATTGGCGCGGAGCCAGCGTCCGGCGGGGGTGGCGGCGAAGCAGGCTTCGGCGTTGCAAGCGGGCGACGTGCTGGTGCCGAAGTCGATGACATAGCCGGTCGAATGCTCGCTATGCCCCGGTGGCGCGGATGCCCAGGCGCGTTCCGCGAAGCTGCCCGATCCGTTCATGCCGATGCCGCCGCAAAACGTCTGCCGCTGCAAGGCTTCGGAGCGGTGGCACGACACGGCGCGCAGCGTACCCGCGATCGCCGGATCGCCATCGGCGGCGGCGAGCAGGCGGTTGAGGTCGGCGGCCATCGCCGGGTGGATCTTGCACGATTGCCCGAGTGCCGCGGGGGCGTCGACCAGCGCGGTCGCGGGCATGTCGGGATAGGGGAAATGGTTGAACAGCCGGCCGTCGCCGGTGCGCTGTACCGTTCCGCGCCCGCACAGTTCGACCGGGCCGGCCGGGCCGGCGGGCGGCAAAGCGATGATGCGCGGTGGTGCGACCGGCGTCGGGGCAGGCGCCGGGGTCGGCACCGCGACCGGCGGCGCGGGCGCGGTGGTTGGGGCGCAGGCGGTAAGCAGGCTCAGCGGCGGCAACAGGCGGGCGAGGGTGGTTCGGCGCACGAAAGTCTCCGGCTGGGTCGGCACGACACCCCAAGCGCACTGGCATGGCGTCGCCAACGATGGCAAGGGAGCGCAATGCTTGACGACCTGGTACTGTTCATCGACGGAGAGGCGATCGTCCTCGACAAACCTGCCGGCCTGCCGGTCGATCCGCCGCGCGACGGATCGCCGAGCATCGTCGGGCGTGCGGACGAACTGCGCTTCACCTTTCAACGCGAACCGACGCCGGTCCACCGGCTGGACCGCGACACCAGCGGGTGCCTGCTGCTCGCGCGCAATCCCAAGGCGCATGCCCGGTTCCAGCAGGCATTCGAACAGGGGCGGGTGACGAAGCGCTACCTCGCGATCCTCGACGGGATTCCGGCGGGCGAATCGGGTGAGATCGACCTGCCGCTGGCCAAGGTCAGCACCGCCGAGGCCGGGTGGCGGATGGTCGGCGATGCGAAGGGCAAGCCGGCGCGGACCAACTGGCGCGTGCTGCGCACCGTGGGCGATCAGGCGCTGATCGCACTGTTTCCCGAAACGGGCCGCACCCACCAGATTCGCGTGCACATGGCCGAGGGGCTGGGCTGCCCGGTCGCGGGCGATCCGGTCTATGGCCGGGGCGGGCGGCACGGCATGTTGCTCCACGCCGTCGGGCTGATGGTGCCGCGCGACAACAAGCCGGCGATCGACGTGACCGCACCGTGGCCGAGGAGCTTCGTCGCGGCGGGGTTCGACGAGGCCTGATTTGCCGCGCATCCCGATTACCCGGTCGATCTCGATCGACAGCGGCGAGCTGGTCGAGAGCTTTACCCGTGCGTCGGGGCCGGGCGGGCAGCATGTGAACACAACCGACAGCGCGGTGTTGCTGCGCTTCGACGTGGTGGCATCGCCGGGGCTGCCCGAGGCGGTGAAGCATCGGCTGGCGGCGCTGGCCGGATCGCGGCTGACCAAGGAGGGCGTGCTGACGCTGCGCGCCGATGCCTCGCGCTCGCAGGAGATGAACCGGCGCGAGGTGCGCGAGCGGCTGTTCGAGCTGATCCGCGAGGCGACAATCGTGCCCAAGAAGCGCCGCGCGACCAAGCCGACCAAGGCGTCACAGGTTCGGCGGGTGGATGCGAAGAAGGGTAGGTCGCAGGTGAAGGCCGGGCGGGGGAAGGTTCGGATGGACTAGATCCTCCCCGTGCCGGGGAGGATTGTGTGACGCCGAGCCGGCGCTACATAACGCCCGATGTACCAGTTCGATATTTCCGCCGGCGCCAAGGGCGACCTGTACCGCGACCTGCTGTCCGCGCTCGATGCGCTGACCGCCGGGGAGAATGACTCCATTGCCAATATGGCGAACGCGTCGGCGCTGCTGATGCAGTATCTGCCCGACCTGAACTGGGCCGGTTTCTATCGGCTGGCGCAGGACGAACTGGTGCTGGGGCCGTTTCAGGGGAAGGCGGCGTGCATCCGCATCGCCATGGGGCGCGGCGTGTGCGGGACGGCGGCGGAGACGCGCACGACGCAGCTGGTCGCCGATGTCCACGCCTTTCCCGGCCACATCGCCTGCGACGCCGACAGCCGCAGCGAGCTGGTGGTGCCGATCGTCGTCGGCGACCGGTTGATCGGGGTGCTCGACCTCGACAGCCCGCTGCCCGGCCGGTTCGATGCCGAGGACCAGGCGGGATGCGAGGCGCTGGTGGCGTTGCTGGGCCCAAGGATCGGCTGATCTGCCCCGCCGCGGGACGGTCGGGCCGGCAATCGCCGGATTGGCCGGGAACCGGGGTGCGTGGTAAGGTTTGGGCAACCATAGCGCGGGGTGAGCCGCGTACCAGGGAGCCTGCCCGACGATGCGAACGCCGACCCTTGCCGCCATTGCGGCGATCCTTGCCTCGACCGGTGCCGCCGAGGCGCAGCCGCGCGTCGGACAATCGCCCGAGGCGCGGCCGGGGCGGCCGGGAATTGCGGCCGGACAGCCACGCGTGAACCTGCCCGGCCCACGCTGGGGCGGGAAGGTGCGCGGGCGCTGGTATGGCGGCTATTATGCGCCGGGTGGCTGGGCGGCCTATCGCACGCCGGCGCGCGGTTGGGTGATGCCGCGCTATTGGGTCGCGCCCAGCTTCTTTGTTCAGGATTGGCCGGCCTATGGGCTCAGCCGACCGCAGGCGGGTTACGGCTGGTATCGTTATTATGACGATGCGGTGCTGGCCGATCGCGACGGGCGGGTGGTCGATTATCGGCGCGGCATCGATTGGGATGCGCGCGACACGGGCCGCTATGTCCGCGATGACCGGGCCTATGACCGGTATCTTGCCGAGAACGACGCTCCGCTGCCGCCCCCTCCGCCGCCGGTCGCGCGGCGCGACGATGGGGTTGGCGGCGCGGTGATCGGCGGCGTCGCGGGCGGCGTTGCCGGCAACGTGATCGCCGGACGCGGCAACCGGCTGGGCGGGACGCTGATCGGGGCGGGGGTCGGCGCGCTGGCCGGGACCGCGATCGACCGTGCCGAAGATCGCCGCGCACCGCCGCCGCCGCCACCACCGCCGCCTGTGCAGCGGGGCTATGGTGCCGACTATCCGCTGCCGGGCGGGGACGTGCCGGTCGCGCCTGACGATGGCTATTATGACGATGCGCCCGGTGTCGTGTTCGGCCCGATGCGCGAGGAGGTCCAGCCGATCCGCCCCAGCCCGCGTGGCGGCTATATCGAGCGGCACGTCGGCGCGGCGCCGGTCGCGCGCAGCTATACCACGACGACCACGACCGAAGGGCCGGGCGGCTATATTGCCGATGGCTATTACTACCCGCCGCGCACCGTCACCACGGTCACGATCCAGAACGCGCCGGTGACGACGACCACGACCGAGGAGGTCGTCACCTATGAAACGCGCCGCGCTGCGCCGCGGCGCGCGCATCGGTCGAAACTGCTGCGGCGGTGACGATCAGCGCGGGGCGCGGCCGGCAAAGGTCGGTACGCTCTCCGCGCCCGATGCCGACAGGGCGGAGACGGCGACGAAATGGTCGTCGACGATCACGCCCTTCAGCACCGCTTCGGTGCCGGTCACATCACGGCTGTTCGTCCAGTCCTGTGCATCGTTGCGCCGCCAGCGGATGCGATAGCCCGCCGCATTCGCCACCGGTTGCCAGCGGACGGTGGTGTCGGTCGACAGTGCCCCCTCGATCGAGGCGCTGGTCGGCGCGCCGGGCGCGGCGGCCAGCCGGGCGATGGTCGCCGCGTTGATCGCGGTCACCCTGGCCAGATAGGCGAAGTCCATCCGGTCGATCGTATCGCCATAGACGCGCTTGCCCTCGCTGCGCAGGTCCTGGTGCTGCGCGTCGTAATTCTCGACCCCGACCGAAAAGCGGATCGCGGGATAGCCGAGCTTCAGGAATGGTTCGTGGTCGCCGCCGCGTCCGAAGCGGTCGGGGCGGCGATCGAGGAACACGTCGAGCCCGCCGGGAAGGCCGGTCGCGACGGCATCGACCGTCTTGGCCAGCGCGCGCGACGGGCCGTCATCCTCGCCCCCGGCGGCGCGGCGGGCGATATGCTGCTCGATCGATTCGGAGGCGCGAATCCCTTCGGAAAAGACGCGAACCCGGTCGGCGACCTTGCGCCCGTCCTGTCCGATGGTGTTGCCGACGATATCGTTGTTGAGCACGGCGGTGACGGTCCAGCCCCGCTCCTTCGCGGTATCGGCCAGCAATTGCGCGCCCCACAGCCCCTGCTCCTCACCGGACAGCGCGGCATAGACGATGGTCGCGTCGAATTTTTCCTTCAACAACAGCCGCGCGGTTTCCAGCACCAGCGCGACGCCCGACGCATCGTCATTGGCGCCGGGCGCGTCGCTCTTCGCGTCCATCACGTCGCTGACCCGGCTGTCGATATGGCCCATCACGATCACGACCCGCTTCGGATCGCGGCCCTGCTGGAAGCCGAGCACATCGACGACGTTGACCCCGGTCGGCGCACGGGGGCCGGTGAAGCCGCGCGCGATATTGGCCACGGTGATGCAATTGCCGCAGTTCGCCCCGATTCGGGTCAGTTCGTTCGCGAACCAGCGCCGCGCCGCGCCGATCCCGCGGGTCGGATGATCGGGATCTGACGCGGTGTGGCGCGTGCCGAACCCGACCAGCGTGGCCACATCGGCACGCAGCCGGTCGGGGCGGGGGGTGTCACGCGCACCGGCGGCGGTGGCGAGGATCAGGGCGGGCAGGAGCAAAATCATGCGCATTTCCGGGAGGATGCCGCGTTATGCGGGTCCGCTCAACCGGTTTCCTGCGATACCCATCGCCACCTAAAACCTACCCGATGAGTAGGGTTGATGCATAAATTGAATGTTTGGTTTCGTTTTTTGCAATTGCTAACCATCCGGTTGCGGTGCACAACGACTGTGCCTTTCAGGCATCCTCTCCTAAAACTTTTCAAGGGTCGGTTCGCCGGCCCTTTTTTTTGTGCCCGGCTCGCGCTAACGGACCTCCACCAGCGCTGCGCTGAATTATAAGAGAGGATGTGCCGGATACTCGGCGAACAGCAGCAGCCCGCGGGGGATCGAGCGCGAATCGCTGCTCTCCCCCGCACGGTACTCCGCAATTATCGATTATGTGCCGCCTGCTGAACGACAGCTGACTGCGCGTTAGCTCAAGCGATCGATGCCTGCCCGGTCGAGGCTGCCGGGAATGATCATCAGCGGCACGGGCAGAGCGCCGGCATCGGTCCCGGCGAAATGGGTGACCAGCGGCCCCGGCGATCCGGTGGCGGCAGCGCCCAGCACCAGTGCGGCAATCTCGGGATTGGCAGCGATCATGTCGCGTACGATTCGCGGGCCTTCGCCGATCTTTACCGTCAGATGCGGTTGCAGCCCCGATTCGGCGATCAGGGTACCCGCCGCTGCCTGTACCAATGCCTCGGCGCGCTCCTTCGCCTCTTCCTCGATCGTCGCCTGCACGCCGCCCCACGGCGCGAATTCCTGCGGTTCGACCAGTGCCAGCACCTCCACGCCGCCATTGGTCTTCACCGCACGACGCGCAGCGAAGCGCAGCGCGACCGCGCTTTCCGGACTTTCGTCGACGACCACCAGATATGTCCGCATCGCATCTTCCCCTGACGCTACGGTTCATGCGCCGGTTGATGCCGATGACGCAAGATCGTGCCGGGGCTTGACCGGGAGCCGTCCGACAGCGAAGAGGCGCGACGAGCCTGAGAGGACCACTCTGCCCCATGCCGATCGAGATCAAGATGCCCGCCCTGTCCCCCACCATGGAAGAGGGGACGCTGGCCAAATGGCTGGTGAAGGAAGGTGATACCGTCAAGTCCGGCGACATCATGGCGGAAATCGAAACCGACAAGGCGACGATGGAATTCGAAGCCGTCGACGAAGGCACGATCGGCAAGGTGCTGATCGCCGAGGGTACCGACAATGTGAAGGTCGGTGCAGTCATCGCGATCCTGCTCGAAGAGGGCGAGGACGCATCGTCGATCGGCAGCGCGCCGGCCAAGGCCGATGCGTCCAAGGAAGAGGCTCCGAAGGCCGAAGCCGCTGCGCCTGCCCCTGAAGCGAAGCCGGCGCCTGCCGCGCCCGCCGCGTCGAGCGATGGTAGCCGCGTGAAGGCCAGCCCGCTGGCCCGCCGCATCGCGGCCGACAAGGGCCTCGACCTGTCGGGTGTCACCGGCAGCGGCCCGAACGGCCGCATCGTCAAGGCCGACGTCGAGAGCGCCAAGCCGGGTCAGGCGAGCGCGCCGAAGTCGGAAGCCGCGGCACCTGCACCGCAGGCCGCTGCATCGGCCCCGGCCGCCGAAGCGCCCAAGCCCGCCGCCGTGTGGTTCGATGATTCGATCCCGCACACGGTCGAAAAGCTGTCGAACATCCGCAAGACGATCGCCCGTCGCCTGACCGAATCGAAGCAGCAGGTGCCGCACATCTATCTGACGGTCGATATCCGTCTGGATGCGTTGCTGAAGCTGCGCGGCGACCTGAACAAGTCGCTCGACGCGCGTGGCGTGAAGCTGTCGGTCAACGACCTGCTGATCAAGGCGCTGGGCGTTGCCCTCGACAACAGCCCGAAGTGCAATGTCACCTTCCTCGGCAGCGAAATGGTGCAGTATTCGCGCGCCGACGTGTCGGTGGCGGTGTCGACGCCGACCGGCCTCATCACCCCGATCATCCGCGACGCCGCCAACAAGGGCGTGGCGAAGATCAGCAGCGAGATGAAGGACCTGGCCGGCCGCGCCAAGGAGAACAAGCTGAAGCCCGAGGAATATCAGGGCGGTACGGCGTCGCTCAGCAACATGGGCATGTTCGGCATCAAGCAGTTCGAAGCGGTCATCAACCCGCCGCAGGGCATGATCCTGGCGGTCGGTGCCGGTGAGAAGCGCCCGTACATCGTCGACGACGCGCTGGGCGTGGCGACCGTGATGACGGCGACCGGCAGCTTCGACCACCGCGCGATCGACGGGGCGGACGGTGCCGAGATGCTGAAGCTGTTCAAGGCGCTGGTGGAGTCGCCCCTCGGCCTGATCGCGTAAATGCGCGCCCGGCTGCTGACCGAGATCGTGCATGTCGTCGCGGGGATCGCGGCGGCATGGGCGGTCGGGTCGCTGTCGGCATGGTCGTATCCGCTGGGCCGGCGCGACATCTGGACGGTGACAGGCGCGGCGATGGTCGTCGTGCTGGTGCTGGGCATACGGCAGGTGCAGCGCGCCATGGCCGAGGAACGCGCGAGGGGCGTGTCGCATGATCGTTGAGAATGCCACGACGCCACCGAGCGACCAGCCTGCACTGCGCGTGACCGCGATGCCGGCCGACACCAATCCCTATGGCGATATCTTCGGCGGCTGGATCATGTCGCAGATGGACATGGCCGCCGGCCTGGTCGCGGCGCGCCATGCCAGGGGGCGGGCGGTCACGATCGCCGTCGATGCCATGCAGTTCCACGCGCCCGTCGCGGTCGGTGACGAATTGTCGGTCTATGCCGATCTCATCAAGGTCGGCCGGACGTCGATGACGATCAAGGTCGAAACCTGGCGCCGCGACCGCTTCGGCGAGGCGACGTGCCGGGTGACCGAGGCGCAGTTCGTGTTCGTCGCGATCGACGAGCATCGCAAGCCGCGGGCGATCGAGGGCTAACGCACGGCAATCGTGCGATAATTATTTCGGCTGCTCGACCGGGCAGCAGCGAGCGAAAAGGCAAAGTGATGGCTGAATCTTACGACCTCATCGTGCTCGGTTCCGGCCCCGGCGGCTATGTCGCGGCGATCCGCGCGAGCCAGCTTGGCCTGAAGGTCGCGATCGTCGAGCGCGAGCGGCTGGGCGGCATCTGCCTCAACTGGGGCTGTATCCCGACCAAGGCGCTGCTGCGCTCGGCCGAAATCTATCACTATATGATGCACGCCGCGCAATACGGCCTGTCGAATGAGAAGCCGTCGTTCGATCTGGCGAAGGTGGTCGATCGCAGCCGCAAGGTCGCGGGCCAGCTGAATGCGGGCGTCAAGGGCCTGATGAAGAAGAATAAGGTGACGGTGCACGAGGGTGTCGGCACGATCACGGCCAAGGGCAAGCTCAGCGTCAAGCAGGGCGACAAGACTACCGAGCTTGAAGCCAAGCACATCATCATCGCGACCGGCGCCCGCGCCCGCGACCTGCCGTTCGCCAAGGCCGACGGTGCCAAGATCTGGACGTACCGTCACGCGATGGTGCCGCCTGAAATGCCGACGAAGCTGCTGGTCATCGGATCGGGCGCGATCGGCGTCGAGTTCGCCAGCTTCTACAACGACATGGGCGCGGACGTGACCATCGTCGAGATGCTCGACCGGATCATGCCGGTCGAGGACGCCGAAGTCAGCGAGTTCATGCACAAGGCGCTGACCAAGCAGGGCATGACGATCAAGACCAAGTCGGGTCTGGAAAAGCTGGAAGCGACCGCAGGCGGCGTGAAGGCGGCGATCAAGGGGCCGGACGGCAAGGTCGAGCAGGTCGAGTTCAGCCACGCGATCGTCGCGATCGGCATCGTGCCCAATACCGAGAATATCGGCATGGAAGCGCTGAAGATCGAAGCCGAGCGCGGCCACATCAAGACCGATGGCTATGGCAAGACCAATGTCGAGGGCATCTGGGCGATCGGCGACGTGACCGGCGCACCGTGGCTGGCGCACAAGGCGAGCCATGAAGGCGTGATCGCGGCCGAAGCCATTGCCAAGGCGCTGGGCAACAAGGACGTCCATCCGCACGCGATGGACAAGAACAATATTCCGGGCTGCACCTATGCCCGGCCGCAGGTCGCCAGCGTCGGCTATACCGAGGCGAAGGCCAAGGAGGCGGGCTACAGCGTCAAGGTCGGCAAGTTCCCGTTCATCGGCAACGGCAAGGCGATCGCGCTGGGCGAGGCCGAAGGCTTCGTGAAGACGGTGTTCGATGCCAAGACCGGCGAGCTGCTGGGCGCGCACATGGTGGGTGCGGAAGTGACCGAGATGATCCAGGGCTATGTCATCGCCCGTCAGCTCGAGACGACCGAGAAGGAACTGACCGAGACGGTGTTCGCGCACCCGACGATCTCCGAATCGATGCACGAATCGGTGCTCGGGGCGTACGGTCGCACGCTGCACATGTAAGGCGTCATCGAAGCGTCATAATCACTGCTTGACCCGCGTCGTGCCGCAGCGGCATGGCGCGGGTCCATGAAGCCCTTCCTGCCCGCGGCCGTCGCCGCATCCTTCATGGTCCCACCGCCCGCTTCGGCGCAGACGGTGCAGGAACTGCAGCGGCAGATCGACGAGCTGAAGGCGGTCATCGCCGAGATGAAGGCGGCGCAGGCGGCGGTTCGCGCGCCCGCCCCGACCACGCCGCCGCCGCAGGTTGCCGTAACACCACCGCCCGCGACCGCTCAAACGCAGGTCGCGACCGCCGCGCCGCCGGCCAAGCGCGAGAAATGGTATGATCGCATCCGGCTGCGCGGCTATACCCAGCTGCGGCTGAGCGAGATCGTGTCGGGCGATCGCACCGCGCCCGATGGCGTCGCGCGGCTGCGGTCGGTGCATGACAGCGGCATCGGCGACGATACCGGCTTCACCTTTCGCCGCATCCGGCTGGTGCTGCAGGGCGATCTGGGCGACCGCGTGTCGTTCTATCTCCAGCCCGATTTCGCGACGGCGGTATCGAACCAATCGGTCGGCGAGCGGCGCGAGGGGTTCCTGCAATTGCGCGACGCCTATTTCGATGCGTTTCTCGACGCGGATAAGCGGTTCCGGCTGCGCTTCGGCCAGTCGAAGGTGCCGTTCGGGTGGGAGAATATGCAGTCGTCGTCGAACCGGCTGACGCTCGACCGCAGCGATGCGATCAACAGCGGGGTGCCGAGCGAACGCGATATCGGTGTCGTCGCTTATTATACCCCGGCGTCGGTGGAGGCGATCTGGAAGCGGTTGACCGACGATGGCCAGAAGCTGTTCGGAAATTACGGCGCGTTCGGGGTCGGCATCTATAACGGGCAGGGCGTGAACCGCGAGGAGACGAACGACGCGGTGATGGCGGTCGCGCTGGCGACATGGCCGTTCGAAATCGGCGGCGGGCGGGTGCTGGAGGTCGGCGCAAGTGGCTTCACCAACCGCGTCCAGCCCGAGGTGCGCACCGGCGGGGTCAGCGACGTGGCCTTTGCCGACGAACGGGTCGGGCTGCACGCGATCCTGTATCCCGCGCCGATCGGGTTCCAGGCGGAGTGGAACTGGGGTCGCGGGCCGGAATATGATCGGACGCTGCGCGCGATCACGACCAAGCCACTGCATGGCGGCTATGTGCAAACGATGGCGCGGGTGAAGGCGTCGCCGGTCGGCCCGTTCATGCCTTATGCCCGGTGGCAGACCTATCGCGGCGGGTGGAAGGCGGCGGTCAATTCGCCCCGGCTGGAGACCGACGAGATCGAATTGGGCATCGAGTTCCAGCCGGTCCCGGCACTGGAGCTGACCCTCGCCTATGCCCGGATGGAGCGCGCCGAGGCGGATGAGCGGCGGTTGGGGCGGGCCGAGGGCGATGTGATCCGGACCCAGTTGCAGTTGAATTATTAGGGTTTTCTGGCCGGGTGGCGGTCAAAGTTCACTAAGTTCACACTCGTGCGCTATTTGCGCGACGTGGGGAGCGGCGGTGTCGAGGAGCGGTGGCAGGCTGCGACCCGAACTCTGGCAGGGGTGGCGGTTGTAGGAAAGCAGCAACCGAAGCACACGGTCGCGCCGATGCCCTGGTAGATGTGGCCTGAAACGGTGTTGCGAAAGGCCCGATCGCCGGGATACCGGTTGAGCAACGGTAAGCCAGCCTGATCGGAACAGTAAAATGCGCGTACTCGTGATCGGATTGGGCGACATTGCTCGCAAGGCGTATCTTCCCGTGCTGTCGCGGCGGCCCGATCTCGAAATCCATCTGGCGACGCGGGACTGGTCGGTTCTGGCCGAAGTTGGCGGTGCGTTCCGCATCGCCCATCTCCATGGCAGCACGGCCGATGCGCTGTCGGTCGCATCGTTCGATGCGGCGTTCGTCCACGCCGCGACGTCCGCCCATGCCGACCTCGTCCGGCTGCTGCTGGCGCACGACGTTCCTACCTTCGTCGACAAGCCGCTCGCCGACAATCTGCGCGATGTCGAGGCACTGGTCGCGTTGGCGGAGGAGCGTGGCACGCCGCTGGCCCTGGGCTTCAACCGGCGGTTCGCGCCGGATTATGTTACCCTGCGCAGGAGCGACGCCAGCCTGATCGTCATGGAAAAACATCGCAGCGCCCAACCCGATCTGCCGCGGCGGGTCGTGTTCGACGATTTCATCCACGTCGTCGATAGCCTGCATTTCCTTGCACCCGCCCCGGTTCGCCGTCACGCGATCGAGACCCACGTCGTGGGCGGGATGCTCCATGCCATCACCCTGACGATAGCTGGCGACGGGTTCAGCGCGGTCGGGTTGATGCACCGTAACAGCGGGCTGGACGAGGAACGTGTGGACGTGATCGGCGGCGGTGCGCGCCATGCCGTGCTCAACATCGCCGATCGGATCGAGACGTGCGGGAACACGATCGTACAGCGTCGGGGCGACTGGGTGCCGGTCGGGCGGCAACGTGGGTTCGAGGCGATGTGCGATGATTTCCTGCGTGCGGCGCAGGAGCGGCGCAGGGTCGATGCCGCCGCCATCCTGGCGACGCATCGCGTGTGCGAGGCCATCGTCCGCCACGCAGAGCGGTAGAGCGGGCAGGCTGCAATCGGTGACCTCGCAACCGGCGGGGCTGCCGTAGCCGCTGCTACCCCGCCGCCTTCGCCAGCCCGCGCGAAATCTGGAGTGCGGCGTTCAGGCGCGCCTGTGGATCGCCGAAGTTGCGGCTGATGACGAGGCGCATGTCGGGGCGCAGCTTTGCGGTGCCGTTGAGCTTGTCGACATAGGCGAGCAGCCCTTCGACGCTGGGGAATTTGTCCTCGTGGAAGCTGACGATCGCGCCCTTCGCACCGACGTCGATCTTGGCGATGCACGCCTTCTTGGCGTTCAACTTGGCTTCGATCAGTTGCAGCAGGTTGGCGGTTGCGACCGGCAGCTTGCCGAACCGGTCGATCAGTTCGGTGGCGAACGCGTCGATGCCGGCGCGGTCCTCGACATCGTTCAGGCGGCGGTACAGGCCCATGCGCAGGTCGAGGTCGGGAACATAGTCCTCCGGAATCAGGATCGGCGCGTCCACGGTGATCGTGGGGGAGAAGTCCTTGGGCTTGTCGTCGCGAATGCCGCCTGCCTTGGCGTCGAGGATCGCCTCCTCCAGCATCGACTGGTAGAGTTCGAAGCCCACTTCCTTGATATGGCCCGATTGTTCGTCGCCGAGCATGTTGCCGGCGCCGCGCTGGTCGAGGTCGTGGCTGGCGAGCTGGAAACCAGCACCCAGCGATTCGAGGTCGGAGAGCACCTTCAGCCGCTTTTCCGCCGCTTCGCTGACCAGCCGTTCGGGGGGCGTGGTCATGTACGCGTAGGCGCGGGTCTTCGACCGGCCGACGCGGCCGCGCAGCTGATAGAGCTGGGCGAGGCCGAACTTGTCGGCGCGGTTGATGATGAGGGTGTTGGCCGACGGAATGTCGAGGCCGGATTCGACTATGGTGGTCGATACGAGCAGGTCGTAGCGCTTGTCGTAGAATGCCGACATGCGTTCCTCGACCTCGGTCGGGGCCATCTGGCCATGGGCGACGACGTAGCGGATTTCGGGAACTTCCTCGGTCAGGAATTTTTCGATATCGGGCAGGTCGGCGATGCGCGGGGTGACGAAATAGGCCTGTCCGCCACGATAATGTTCGCGCAGCAGCGCCTCGCGCAACACCACCGGGTCCCATGGCATGATGTAGGTGCGCACGGCGAGGCGATCGACCGGCGGGGTCTGGATCACCGACAGTTCGCGCAGACCCGACATCGCCATCTGCAACGTGCGCGGGATCGGGGTGGCAGTGAGCGTCAGGACGTGGACGTCGGCCTTCATCGCCTTCAGCCGCTCCTTGTGCGTCACGCCGAAGCGCTGTTCCTCATCGACGATGACCAGCCCCAAGCGCTTGAAGTCGACCTGTTTGGAGAGGACGGCATGGGTGCCGACCACCACGTCGATCGTGCCGTCGGTCAGGCCATCGCGGACCTTCTTCGCCTCGGTCGCGGTGACGAGGCGGCTGAGGCGGCCGATTTCGATCGGGAAGCCTTCGAAGCGGGCCTTGAAGTTGTTGTAGTGCTGGCGGGCGAGGAGGGTCGTGGGACACACGATCGCGACCTGCATGCCCGCCATGGCGGCGACGAACGCGGCGCGTAGCGCCACCTCGGTCTTGCCGAAGCCCACGTCGCCGACGACGAGGCGGTCCATGGGGCGGCCAGCGACCAGATCGTCGAGGACGTCGGCGATGGCGCGTTCCTGATCGTCGGTTTCCTGATACGGGAAACGATCGACGAAGGCGGGATAGCCGCCGCTGTCGGGCTCGGCAATGTCGGCGGGACGCATCGCGCGCTTGGCGGCGGTGGCGATCAGGTCGCCCGCGATTTCGCGGATGCGATCCTTCATCCGCGCCTTGCGGCGCTGCCATGCCTCGCCGCCGAGGCGGTCGAGTGTCGCACCTTCCTCGCCCGCGCCGTAGCGGCTGAGGACTTCGAGGTTTTCGACCGGCACGTAGAGCTTGTCGCCGCCGGCATATTCCAGCTGGACGCAATCGTGCGGGGCCTTGGCCACCGGCACCTGGGTCAGCCCGACATAGCGGCCGATGCCGTGGTCGGCATGGACGACGAGATCGCCGGGGGAGAGGGTGGCGAGTTCCTGCAGGAAGGCGTCGGTATTCTTGCGGCGTTTGGCCCGGCGGACGAGGCGGTCGCCGAGCATGTCCTGTTCGGTCAACACGGCGACGTCGGCGGCGGTGAAGCCGTGGTCGAGGGGGAGGACGACGAAGGAGACGGTCGACTTCGCGCCGCCCAGCGCCTGCTGCCATGTCTCGACGGTCGACACGCCGGTCAGGTCGTGGTCGGCGAGGAGGCCCATCAGCCGTTCGCGCGCACCCTCCGAATAGCTGGCGAGGATCGGTTTGCGGCCCTGTTTGCGCAACGACGCGATGTGGTCGACGACGGCTTCGTAGATGTTCGCTTGTTGCGTGCGTTCGGGGGTGAAGTCGCGCGGGCCGTCGACCTCGAAATCGATCGAGGTCGCGCTGTCGGGCGCGTGGAACGGCGTGACCTGATGCGCGGCGGTGTCCGACAGGCGGTCGGCCCATTCGTCCGCCGACAGATAGAGCGCGGCGGGGAGGAGCGGGCGGTAGCTGCCCGGATCGTTGGTCTGCGCGCGGACGCGGTTGGTGTGATAGTCGGCGATCGATTCGAAGCGTGCTTCGGCAGCGGCGGGAACGCCGGCGTCGCGGACGATGATTGCTTCGGGGGAGAGGTGGTCGAAGAAGGTTTCGAGGCGCTCTTCGAAGAACGGTAGCCAGTGTTCCATGCCCGACAGGCGGCGGCCGTCGCTGATCGCCTGATAGATCGGGTCGCCGGTGGCGGTCGCGCCGAATTTCTCGCGGTAGCGGGTGCGGAAGCGCTTGATCGATTCCTCGTCGAGCAGCGCTTCGGAGGCGGGGAGCAGGGTAAAGCCGTCGACGCGGCCGGTGGTGCGCTGATCCTCCGGGCTGAAGGTGCGGACGGTTTCGATCTCGTCGCCGAAGAAGTCGAGGCGCAAGCCCGACTCGGAGCCCGACGGCCACAGGTCGACCAGGCCGCCGCGCACCGCGAACTCGCCGGCGTCGTGGACGGTATCGACCCGGTTGTAGCCGTTGGCCTGCAACAGCGCAGAGAGGCGGGGGAGCGAGATGCGCTCACCCGGTGCAAGGCGCGCGACGAGCTGGCGGATGCGGAACGGGGTCAGCGTGCGCTGGGTCGCGGCGTTGACGGTGGTGACGATCAGGCGCGGGCCTTTTGCCGCCGTCTGGAGCATGTGGAGCGCGGCAAGGCGTTCGGCCATAGAGCGCAGCGTCGGGCTGGCGCGGTCGTAGGGGAGGCAGTCCCATGCCGGGAACTGGAGCACCGACAGGTCGGGCGCGAAGAACGGCGCGGTCGCCGCGATCGCGCGCATCGCTGCCTCGTCGGGGGCGATGTAGATCAGGTCGCCCTTTGCCCCGCGTGCAAGGTCGGCGAGCAGCACGGGCAGGAAGCCGGCCGGAACCCCTGCGAGGGTAAGCGAGCGGGGGGCGGAGAGGATCTTGGAAAGGTCGGGCATTTTTTACCTTAAGCCCTCTCCCCTTCAGGGGAGAGGGTTGGGAGAGGGGGAGTGCGGGGCGGGTGTTGTGGCATTCCCCTCTCCCCGGCCCTCTCCCCTGAAGGGGAGAGGGAGATCGGGTTCCGCTTCCCCCTTCAGTTCACCGCGAAACCGGCACGAAATCCATCGCGCGCATCGCGTGGAGGACCGGGTGGTCGAACTGTGCGGGCGGTGGCTGGACGCCCATCGCCCATGCCATGATGTCGACATCCTGTTCTTCGAGAAATTCCTCGAACCAGTCCATGTCGGCATCGCTCCACGTCGCCGAATGCGCGTCGAAATAGCCGCCGATCATCAGGTCGGCTTCGCGGGTGCCGCGATGCCAGCTACGGAATTTCAGGCGCTTCAGCCGGGTTTCGCGGTCCATGATGTTCCAATGCCGATTGGCCGGCGGACGCTGGAAGCGGACGCCGGTTGGGATTAGGGCGAGATAGTCATGCGTCCCGATCTCCTCAACCCGCTGTTTGCCGAAGTCACCTCGTTGAAGGGGGTCGGCCCCGCGCTTGCCAAGCCGCTGGAGCGGTTGAAGCTGTCGCGCGTCGTCGATGTCGCGTTCCATCTGCCGACCGGCTGGGTCGACCGGCTGAAGCGCACCGAGCTGATGGAGCAGGATTCGGGCCGCGTGATCGCAATCCCCCTGGTCGCGACCGATTACCGGGTGAGCGCCGGGCGGGGGCCGACGCGGGTGCGGGCGGCGGATGCGCACGGCAATATCGTCAGCTTGACCTATTTCGGCGGGTCGTCGGGCTGGGTGAAGAAGCTGTTCCCGCTCGGTGAAACGCGGATCGTGTCGGGCAAGCTGGAGCTGTACGGGCAGGAATTGCAGATGGTCCACCCGGACCATGTACTGCCCCCCGAAGAGGCCGACAGCCTGCCCGAACGGGAGGCGATCTATCCGTTGTCGGAGGGACTGACCTCACGCCGGGTCGGGCAATTGACCGCACAGGCGATCGAGCGTGCGCCGGAGCTGCCCGAATGGATCGAGCCGAGCCTGCTCGACAAGCATGACTGGCCCGCGTGGAAGGCGGCGCTGGCGCGTATCCATGCCGATCCGGCCGATGCCAAGGCGCGGGAGCGGTTGGCGTATGATGAGGTGTTCGCCAACCAGTTGGCGCTGTTGTTGGTGCGGGGGGAAGCGCGGGCGCGCAAAGGGCGGGCGCTGACCGGGGACGGGCGGCTGCGCAGCAAACTGGACCTGCCGTACACGCCAACGGGGGCGCAGTCGCGGACGATCGGCGAGATCGAGGGCGACATGGCGCAGACCCAGCCGATGTTGCGGCTGCTGCAGGGCGATGTTGGATCGGGCAAGACGCTGGTCGCGCTGATGGCGCTGCTGATCGCGGTCGAGGGCGGGGCGCAGGGGGCGCTGCTGGCCCCGACCGAAATCCTGGCACGGCAGCATTATGCGACGTTGCAGCGGCAGCTGGCGGGGACCGGGGTGACCGTCGCCGCGCTGACGGGCCGTGACAAGGGGAAGGTGCGCGAGAGCGTGCTGATGGGATTGGCCGACGGGTCGATCGACATATTGATCGGCACGCACGCGATCTTTCAGGAGGGCGTGACCTATCGCGACCTGGGGCTGGTGGTGGTCGACGAACAGCATCGCTTCGGCGTGGCGCAGCGGATGATGTTGCAGGCGAAGGCGGTCCGCCCGCCGCACCTGCTGGTGATGACCGCGACGCCGATCCCGCGCACGCTGACGCTGGCGCAATATGGCGAGATGGACGTCAGCCGGCTGGACGAGATGCCTCCCGGTCGAGAGCCGATCGAGACGGTGGTGATGTCCGAGGACAAGCTGGACGCGGTGGTCGATGGCCTCGCCCGGCATCTGTCGGCGGGGAAGCAGGCCTATTGGGTGTGCCCGCTGGTCGAGGAGAGCGAGAAGTCCGACCTCGCCGCCGCCGAGGCGCGGGCCGAGGCGCTGCGGCAGCGGTTCGGGGACAAGGTGGCGCTGGTCCATGGGCGGATGAAGCCGCTGGAAAAGGACGCGGTGATGGCCGAGTTTTCCGCGGCGCGCGCGGGCGTGCTGGTCGCGACGACGGTGATCGAGGTCGGGGTCGACGTGCCCAATGCGACGCTGATCGTGATCGAGGCGGCGGATCGGTTCGGGTTGGCCCAGCTGCACCAGTTGCGCGGGCGGGTCGGTCGCGGGGGCGGCAAGTCGGTGTGTTTGTTGTTGCGCGGGAACAGCCTGTCGGAGACGTCGCGGGCGCGGCTGGCGTTGATGCGCGAGAGCAACGACGGTTTCCGGATCGCCGAGGAGGATCTGCGGCTGCGTGGCGGGGGCGAGTTGCTGGGCACGCGGCAGTCGGGGGAGGCGGTGTTTCGGTTGGCAACGCCGGAGATGCTGGGCGAGCTGCTGCCGGTGGCGAATGCCGATGCGCGGTTGCTGGTGGATCGGGACGGGGGGCTGGAGGGGCCGCGGGGGCAGGCGGCGCGGGTGGCGTTGTATTTGTTCGAGCGGGATGCGGGGGTTGGGCGGCTGCGGTCGGGGTAAGTTCGCTGGCCGTATCCCCGCGCAGGCGGGGATCCAGAGCCACGGGCGGCGCGCTTCGTTGCCCTGACCCCCGCCTTCGCGGGGGTACGGTAGCTTTCTGCCTACCCTATCCGTCATTCCGGCGGAGGCCGGAATCCATTGTGTCGGGTGTTCTCGATCGTCCGTGACCTCACCCCATCCATGGATTCCGGCTTTCGCCGGAATGACGAAGGTTGCTTGCGACCGTCGCGACCGATAGCGCCTTGCCCATGAACGCCCTTGCTCCGCTCATCGTCGCCCTGCTGGGTGGTATCGGCCTTGCCGTGCAGCCGCCGACCAATGCCGCGCTGGGGCGGAGCATCGGGTCGGTGTTGCTGGCGGCGCTGGTGTCGTTTGCGGTGGGGACGATGATCCTGGTCGGCGTCT
Organism: Sphingomonas sp. Leaf23; assembly: GCF_001421585.1. Classification (NCBI taxonomy): domain Bacteria; kingdom Pseudomonadati; phylum Pseudomonadota; class Alphaproteobacteria; order Sphingomonadales; family Sphingomonadaceae; genus Sphingomonas; species Sphingomonas sp. Leaf23. Next base: position 467,768 of record NZ_LMKR01000003.1, read on the forward strand.
GGCTGATCGCCGACCGGACGCCGCTGGCCAATTTGCGTGAGGCGCGGCCGTGGATGTTTCTGGGCGGGGCCTATGGCGCGTTCTTCGTCTCGGCCGCCGCCTTTGCCGCGCCTCGGCTGGGGCTGGCGTCGATGCTGACGATCATGATCGCGACGCAGCTGGTCGCGGCGCTGGTGATCGACCGGTTCGGGCTGATCGGCTTGCCGAAGGCGCCGATCAGCGGGATGCGGTTGGCCGGGGTGGCGCTGGTGCTGGTCGGGGCGGTGTTGGTGCGGCGGGGGTGATCTATCCCTCCACCCATACCCCCCGTTTGCTTCGAGCGTAGGTTCGAGCCTGTCGAGAACCGTAGTCGAGAAGGGGGTGCCACAAACGGCGGGTTCTCGACGGACGCTTCTCGACAAGCTCGAAGCTGCTCGAACCGAACGGGGTGGTGGGAAGGGTAGCCCTACTCCGCCGGGGTCAGCAGACCGTGATGCTTCTTGCCCGACGACACCCGCACCGGTGCGTCGACCGCGATCAGCTGTGCTTCATCGACGACCTTCTCGCCGTCGACCCGCGCGCCGCCGCCCTTGATGAGCCGGCGCGCCTCGCCCTTCGACGCGGCTAGGCCCAGCGCGACCAGCGCGTCGACCACGGTGATGCCCCCGGTGACCGCAAAGGTCGGGAGGGTGTCGCCGGCCGAACCTTCCTCGAACGTGCGGCGCGCGGTTTCGGCGGCTTGTGTCGCGGCGTCGGCACCGCGGCACATGGCGGTGGCTTCGTTGGCGAGGATCTTCTTCGCCTCGTTGATCTCGGCCCCCTGCAACGCTTCCAGCCGGGCGATCTCGTCCAGGGGCAGGTCGGTAAACAGGCGGAGGAAGCGGCCGACGTCGCGGTCGTCGGTGTTGCGCCAGAATTGCCAGTAATCGAAATGCGGCAGCTGGTCCTCGTGCAGCCACACCGCGCCCGACATGGTCTTGCCCATCTTGCCGCCGTCCGCCGTGGTGATGAGCGGGGTGGTGACGCCATACACCTCGGTCCCGTCCATCCGGCGCGACAGTTCGATGCCGTTGACGATATTGCCCCACTGGTCGCTGCCGCCCATCTGGAGGCGACAGCCATGCCGGCTCGACAGTTCGCGGAAGTCGTAGGCCTGCAGGATCATGTAGTTGAATTCGAGGAACGACAGCGACTGTTCACGGTCGAGGCGCAGCTTCACCGAATCGAACGACAGCATCCGGTTGACGCTGAAATGCTGCCCGACCTCGCGCAGAAACGGGATATATTCGAGGGCATCGAGCCAGTCGGCATTGTCGACCATCACCGCGTCCGACGCGCCGTCGCCGAACGTCAGGAAGCGTTCGAAGATGCGCTTGATCGAGGCGACGTTGGCCGAAATGCCGTCCTCGGCCAGCAGCTTGCGCGCTTCGTCCTTGAAGCTCGGATCGCCGATCTTGCCGGTGCCGCCGCCCATCAGCACGATCGGCTTGTGCCCGGTCTGCTGCATCCGCCGCAGCAGCATGATCTGCACCAGGCTACCGACATGCAGCGACGGCGCGGTCGGGTCGAAGCCGATATAGCCGGGCACGACCTGCTTGTTCGCCAGCGCGTCGAGGCCGGCGGCGTCGGTCAGCTGGTGGATATAGCCCCGGTCGGACAGGGTGACGAGCAGGTCGGAGGTGTATGCCATGCGCGTTCCCTTAGCGTCGCGGGCGCACCCAAGTCCACGCATCTCGACTTCGGCACGGTTCAGGCGATATTGAGGGCGTTCACTGGTGCGGAGATGCCCCCTTGCTTGCGATCGGCCTGATGTCTGGAACCTCGCTCGACGGGATCGACGCGGCCTTGATCGAGACCGATGGCGAGGGCGAGGTGCGGCCGATCGCGTTCGTCGGCACGCCGTATAGTGATGACGAACGCGCCACGCTGGCGTCGGCGACCGAACTGGCGCTGCTGTTCGAAGATCCGGGCGAACATCCGCTGATCGAGCGGGCCGAGGAACTGTTGACCCGCACCCATGAAGCCGCCGTCGCCGCGCTGCTGGAACAGGCGGGCGTGGAGGCGCGGGCGGTCGACGTCATCGGCTATCATGGGCAGACGGTGGCGCATCGCCCGGACAAGGGCTGGACGTGGCAGCTGGGCGATGGCGCGGCGCTGGCGGCGGCGACGGGCATCGATGTCGTCGCCGGGCTGCGCGTGGCGGACGTGCAGGCGGGCGGGCAGGGCGCGCCGCTGCTGCCGGTCTATCACGCCGCGCGGGCCGCGGGGATGGACAAGCCGGTGGCGGTGCTGAATCTCGGCGGGGTCGGCAACATCACCTATGTCGGTGAGGATGGCGCGCTGATCGCGTTCGATACCGGCCCGGCCAACGGGCTGGTCGACAGCTGGGTCGAGGCGGAGAGCGGCGCGCGGTACGACGAAGGCGGCGCGCTGGCGGCAAGCGGGCGGGTGGATGCGGCGGTGCTGACCGCGATGCTCGACCATCCGTTCTTTGAACTGCCGCATCCCAAATCGCTCGACCGGCACGACTTTACCATCCAGCCGGCGCGCGGGCTGTCGGCGGCGGATGGGGCGGCGACGCTGACCGCCTTTACCGCCGCGTGCGTCGCCGAGGCGATCGACCGGTTGCCCGCACGGCCGAAGCGGTTGTTCGTCGGGGGCGGCGGGCGGCGCAATCCGGTGATGCTGCGGATGATCGGCGAGCGCTGCGGCCTGACCGCCGAGCCGAGCGACGCGATCGGCTGGGACGGCGATGCGCTGGAGGCCGAGGGGTTCGCCTATCTGGCGGTGCGGTCGCTGAAAGGGCTGCCGATCACCTTTCCCGGCACGACCGGCGTCGCGCAGCCGCTGACCGGTGGTGTACTGTATCCGGCGCCGCGCACGGGGCTGGCGCTTCGGCTCGTCAGCGCTTAACGGCGGGGCATGCTGACCGGCCTGATTTTCGCGACCGAAGAAGCCGAGCACCAGCCCGGCGTGCTGGCGGCGACCCTGCCCTTTGGCGGCATGACCCTGATCGAATATCAGGCGCGGCTGCTCGTCGCGGCCGGTGTCGGGCAATTGCTGGTCGCGGTCGGGCGGGTGACGCCGGCGCTGGCGGCGGCGGTCAACCGGATCGGGCGGCGCGGGGCGACGGTCGACATCGTGCGATCGGCGGAGGAAGCGAAGGCGAAGGTTCATCCGCTCGCCACCATCGTCGCGCTGGCTGACGGCCTGGTCACGACCGATGCGGTGGTGGAGGGGATGGCGCTGGAGCCGACCGATACGCTGCTGGTGACGCCGACGGGGGACGCGACGTCGGTCGAGCGGGTCGATGCCGAGCATTGCTGGGCCGGGGTCGCCACGCTGTCGATCGACCGGCTGGACGATGCCGCCCGCCTGCCGCGTGAATATGATTTCCAGTCGACGCTGCTGCGCGTCGCGACGCAGGCGCGCGCGGCGCATGTCCTGCTGCCGGCGAAGGCGGTGCGGTCGGGGCATGGCGTGGAGCGCGATGCGGGGACGCTGGAGGTGCGCAGCAAGGACGTGCTGGCCTCGCTGGCCGAGCAGCGTACCGGCTGGATCGACCGTTACGTCTTCACGCCGGTGTCGCGGCTGCTGCTGCCGTTGCTGGTGCGGCGCAAGGTGCCCGATGTCGCGATCGGTGCCGCCGGTGGCGTGCTGGGCGTTGCCGGGCTGGCCGCGATTCCGTTCTGGAGCGCAGGCGCGGCGACGGTGCTGCTGTTCCTGGCGATGGTCGTGCTGTCGGCCGGGTCGCTGCTCGGCTGGCTACGCGGCGAGGATGGCCATGCCGCGATGCAGGAGCGCGGGGTCGATGTGTTCGGCGTCGCGGGCGTGCTGGGCATCGGGCTGGTCCAGTCGCTGATCGTGCAGACGGGCACGGCCGGGGTGCTGGCGCTGGTCGGGGTGGTCGCGACGATCCTGGCCCGGCGATCGCCCGCCGTCCGGCCGCCATGGGCCGCGACGCCGGCGACGGCGTTGGTACTGCTCGCACCCTTTGCGCTGGCCGGAACATCGACGATCGGGCTGGCGTTGGTCGCGCTCCACGCGGGTGTCACACTTGCGCACGCCATCGAAACTTTGCGGCGCGAGGCTTAGCTTAGCCTTAACCGGGTAAGGTTAAAGCCGGAACCATGTCCATCGAGCCGATCGATCCCCGCGAAGCCAGCGCTGCCGCCCTCCTGCTGCTGGACCATGTCGCCGCGGCCGAGCGGGCGGGGCACCGGCGGCTGCGCGCGGCGGCCGACCATTTCCATCTGCCCGACGAGGCGCGGATCGACGACCGCACCGCCGCGCAGCTCGATACGGTGATGCGCACGACGATCACCGGCGTCGACGCGCTGGTGCGCGACCATGCGATCCGGCTGTTGACCTCGCGCGGGCAGGCGACGCTGGCGCAGGGGCTGCGCGCGGCGGGATCGCCGTTCGACCGCGTGGTTCGGGCCGGGCTGTTCCGCGATCCGGTGCTGTTCGGCGAGCTGTTCGCGCGGGTCCGGCTGAACGCGATCGCGCAAGGGCTGCCGGTGACGATCGCCGACCGGGGCGACGGGCCGACGATGGTCGCCCGGCTGGCGCAGTCGAGCGACCGGCTGGTCGCGGCCGCCGCCGTCGCGATGCTGGCCGCGCAGTCGCGGCGGGGCAGCGTGGTCGAGGGGATTCCGGCGGCGGTCGAGCTGGCCCGGCCGCTGCTGGCGCGGCTGGCATGGTGGGTCGCGGCGGCGCTGCGCGACATGGCGGGCGCAGGCAGCGATATCGCGCTGCTCGACGCGGCGCTGGCCGAATCGGTACGCCGGGCGATCGAACCGCAGGGCGATCTGGTCCCGCTGGAGGTTGCAGCGATGCGGCTGGCACAGGCGATCGAGCCGCAGGGCGACGAGGTCGCGCCGCTGCTGGCGGAGGCGATCGGCGACGGGCGGCTGGTGCTGTTCACCGCGCTGGTCGCGCGGGCCAGCGGGCTGGCGTTCGAGCGGGTCCGTGACCTGGTGATCGATCCCGATGGCGCACGGCTGTGGGTCGTGCTGCGCGCGCTGGCGGTGGATCGCGCCACGATCGCGCGGATCGGCTTCGCGCTGGCCGAAGCAGAACCGGCGCGCGATATCGAGGGCTTTGCCGACCGGATCGACGTCATCATGGACGTGACGCCCGAGGCTGCGCGGGTCGCACTGGCCCCGATGGCGCTGGATGCCGACTATCATGCGGCGATGCTGGCACTGGGGTCGGCGGCGTGAACGACCATCGCCCCGGCGCGCCGCCCGCGATCGGGCGATTGTCGGCGGACGGGCTGCTGCTCGATGCCGAGCCGCGTCTCGCCGACCTGAACCGGCGGGCGGGGGGCGGCCCCGGACAGCCGATCGCCGTGCCGCAGATCGCGGCGCTGGTGCGGCTGGTCCAGCGGCTGGGCATCGCGCTGACCCGTCCGATCGTCGCCGCCGATGGCGAGGATGACATTGCGCTGACCGTGCGCGCCGAACCCGACGAACTGGGCATCCGGCTGGAAGTCGGCGGTTGGCAGGCAGGCGCGCCGTGGGAGGCCGAACCGGCCGGGCGGCGTGAGGTGGATTTCCTGCGTTCCGATGCCGACTGGCTGTGGACCACCGACGCCGCGCTGCACCTGACCCATGTGTCGGACCATGCCGCCGCGCGGTTGGGCTTCGATCCGCAGCGGGTGCTGGGGCAGCCGATCACGCGGCTGTTCGCGCTGAACGACGATGGCGATGGCGGCTTTCCGATCCTGAGCGCTCTGGCGGCACAAGGCTGGTTCGACGGGCAGGAAGCGGCGATCCGCGACACGGCGCACCGCGTCCGGCTGTCGGCGGTGCCGCGCGTCGATGCGACCGGGCAATTTGCCGGCTTCGACGGCGCGGCGCGTGACCTGCCGCCGCAACTGGAGGCGCACCCGGCCGAGGTCGCGTCCGACCTGCCCGACGGGTTCAGCCGCCGCATCGGCCGCGCGCTGCGCGATCCGCTGGGTCGGATCATCGCCAATGCCGACAGCATGTCGGCGCAGACCGACGGGCCGCTGCGCGACGATTATGTCGCCTATGCCGCCGATATCGCCAGCGCCGGGCGGCATTTGCTGGGGCTGGTCGACGATCTGGAGGATTTGTCGGCGATCGAGCGCGCCGATTTCGCGGTGGCGATCGAGGACCTGGACCTCGCCGACGTCGCCCGGCGAGCGGCGGGCCTGCTGGCGGTGCGCGCGGCGCAGGGCGATGTGCGGATCGACCGCCCCTCGTTCGACGAGGCGATGCCGGCGCATGGCGAATTCCGCCGGGTGCTGCAGATCCTGGTCAACCTGATCGGCAATGCGGTGCGCTATTCGCCGCCGGGCGGCACGGTGTGGGTCCGGCTGGAGCGCGACGGCGACGATGCCTGCGTGATCGTCGGCGATCAGGGCAAGGGGATCGCCGCCGCCGATCAGGAGCGCATCTTCGCGAAGTTCGGCCGCGTCGACCCGACCGAGGCGGGCGGCAGCGGCCTGGGCCTCTACATCGCCCGGCGACTGGCGCGGGCGATGCACGGCGACATCCTGGTCGACAGCGCACCGGGGCAGGGTGCGCGGTTCGTGCTGTTGCTGCCGGGGCGGTTCGACGCGGTAGCGTGAGCGGGTGGGCCGGAAGGACGGGTCCGACCCACCCCAGAACGCTCAGTCGAATTCGCCGCGATTGATCCGGGAAATCCAGTCCGTGTCGAGGTTCAGCAGCGCTTCCGCTACATCGATATGGCCCTTGGCAACCGCCTGCGCTGCGGCGGCGGATAGCAGCATCGGCTGATTCCAGGCGTGGTGACGCTGGAGGCTGACAATCTCCATCAGGCGTTCGATGGACAGCCGATAGGCTTTGACCAGCGCTGCCGGAATGTCGGGTCCGCGCCCCGTCCGGCGGGCGACTTCGATTGCCGCGGGCAGCTGGAAAAATCCACAATCCACCGGCCCGGCCACCTGGCTTGCGATCTGCACCACGTGCGGAACGGCCGCGTAGGATGCGGTGTAGACATCGCCCTGATGACACAGGTTCGACCAGAGGCTGAACCACGGCTCGTCCTGGTACGTCGCCTTTGGCCCGGGCGAGGACGCCAAGGTTCGCAGGAGCGCCGGCACGTCGCCGGCATCGCCGTACGCGTGCTGCAAATCGTTCCAATACGGGTCGTCGAGGGAAAGCATACGCTTAGCCTAGCGGTTGGTCCGCATGGTCGGAACCGTCTTGGTCACGCAAAGGCGGCGTCCGCCAGTGCGCGGAAGCGGGCGAAGGCGTCTCGGGCGGCGGCGATCATGCGGTCTTCCTGCTCCGGCGTCATGTCCGCCGCGTCGATCCGTGCGGTGAAGCGCCGCCAATGCGCCGCGCGGCCTTCGGGATGGCCGGCGAGGTGGCGGGCGCCGTGGTCGGTCGACAGGCCGATCTGTTGCGCGGCCTTCAGCAGGAACGCCGCGCCGAGCGACGATCCTTCGGCGACATACAGCCATCCGAGCGCGGTCGACATGTCGACAGGCTCAACCGAATCGCCGTCCGCCACCACCGGTGCCGACGCGCCGAGATCGGCAAGGTCCGCCGCGATTGCTGCCGACCGGTCGCGTTCGGCAAGGTCGGGGATCAGCGTCCAGAGCTGTGGCGCGGCATAGAGCGGTGCGAGCGCAGCATGGAACGCCTGCTGGGCGCGCAGGAAGCGGAGATAGCGTTCGGTCGAGGAGAAGGGGTCGAGCGCCATGATCCGGCGGTCGAGCGTGTCATGGATCGTGGCGGTCGCGGCCTTCAGGCGTTGCGAGCGGCTGGGGAGCGGGGTGGTGGTCACCCGCCACCCTAACCGCTTTGGCCGGGGGCGCAAAGCCGCGCCGCCCGGCCGACCCGTCAGAACAGGCCGTCGTCGTCGTCATCCTCCTCGACCACCGCGCTGGCGACCGCGAAGGCGGCGGGCACATTGGCGGTGTGGACGTCGCGTTCCTGCGCCATCGTGTAGAGTGCGAAGATGCGCGGCAGCAGCTCGCCCAGCGCGGCGGTGGCGTCGTCCGACAGGGCATCGACCGGCGGCGTGGCCGACAGGACGATCGCCGCCTGCCGCATGGTGGCGCCCAGTTCCAACTCGGCCCCGATCTCGTCGCCTGCGATCGCCAGCAGTTCGATCAGCTGCCGGGCATCGTCGCCCCCTTCGCGTACGGCCATGTCGGTGCGCTGGCACCCTTCGCGGATGACGACCAGCGCCTGCGACAGCTTGCCGCCCATGTCGCCTTCCCCCTCGGCGCCGCGCTTGTCGGCGAGGAGCGTGTTGACGTCCGACAGCTCGCGGATCGGCTGGCCGATGCCGCGCATCGCATTGCCCAGCGAATGGGCATAGATGTCGACTTCGCCCGCGACGACCGACACCGCCTTGCCCAAGTCGCCGTGGCGACGGCACAGCAGGCGGGTGTTGGTCGCGATGTCCTGCACGTTGAACTGGACGCGCTGCAGCTGTTCGAGCCGCCCGGTCAGTTCGGTGACGGTTTCGGTGATGAGGCCCAGCATCGCCGCCGACCGCTGGTCCGCTTCCTGCAACTGCACGGTGATGACCGCGATTTCGCCGACGGCTTCCTCGATCTGGATCAGGAACGGACGGCCGTTACGGCCGGCATCGTCCTCGATCAAATCGAGCAGTGCGGCCGTGTCGGGCTGGAGCGCCTTCAACGTGGAGACCAGGATCGCAGCGTCACGGTCGAAATCGGCGGCGCTGGTTTCGAGCAGCGCGGCGAGCAGCCGGTGGACCACCGCCGCGACCTCGACATGGGTCGCTTTGGGCAGGGCATGCGCGGCCCCGTCGAGCAGTTGCAGCGCGGAGACGACATGTTCCAGCCGCTGCCGGGTGCTGTCGCCGACCTGCAACGCGCCGAGCATGGTGGCGACGCGCCCCTGTACCGTGCGCGCGATCTCCGCCACCTGCCGCGCCATCGACGCCACATCGCCCAGATGGGTGTGGAGCGCATCGGCATCGCGGGTCAGCCGCACCGGCACGGCGGGCAGGATCTTGCGCGTTTCGGCGGCGAGCAGGCGACCTGCCTGCTGCACGCTGCCGACGCTGCCCGACAGTTCCTTCAGCTTGGCGAGGAATCCTTCGAGATGCTCTTCACCGGTGGCAAGACGTTGCCCCATGTCATTGACGAAGCCCACGAAAGCCGCTTCGCCCGAGGCCGCGATCTTGATGTTCATGCCATAGATATGGAGCACGCGCAGCGCCTGTCGCATGTCCATCACATGGTCGCGCAGCACGCGCGACGCGGCACTGATCCGGGCCATGTCGGCCTCGCGACCCGCCTGCACCACCGGCAGCGCGTCGAGCTGTCCGGAAACCGACTTCAGGCTCGACACGGCGATGCCGGCGACGCTTTCGTCGAGCGCACCGGTCACCCCGTCGATCGAGGTTATGATGCGGTCGATCGTCTCGATCGCGGTGGCGAGCGTAGTCCCGGCGCGGACGAAGCGCGCGTCCATGCCGGCGGCGACCAGTGCCAGCGAGCGTTTCAGGTCGGACAGGTCGATCGCCTGCGCATGGTCGGTATCGATGCGGATATACTGCATGGCGTCAGTCCTGAACGGGTGGGTAGGCAGGGCGCGGCGCGAGCGTCATCGGGCGGTCGCCTGCAACAATTCGCGGGCAATGGCGCCAAGCGGGATCACCCGGTCGGCCGCGCCGCGGGCGATCGCTTCCTTGGGCATGCCGAACACGACCGACGTCGCCTCGTCCTGCGCGAAGGTGCGCGCGCCGGTCTGCTTCATTTCCAGCAGGCCGCGCGCGCCGTCGTCGCCCATGCCGGTCATGATGATGCCGACCGCGTTCGACCCGGCGTTGCGCGCGGCGGAGCGGAACAGCACGTCGACCGAGGGGCGATGGCGCGAAACCAACGGCCCTTCTTTGACCGCCACGACATAGCGCGCACCCTGTCGTTCCAACATCATGTGGCGCAGGCCGCCCGGCGCGATCAGGACATGGCCGCGCATGACGGTATCGCCGTCCTCGGCCTCCTTCACATCGACCTGGCACAGCCCGTTCAGCCGCTTGGCAAAGGCGCGGGTGAAGCTTTCGGGCATATGCTGCACGATGACGATGCCCGGCGAATTGGCGGGCAGCGCCTCCAGCACCTCGCGCAGGGCTTCGGTCCCGCCGGTCGATGCGCCGATGCAGACGACCATTTCGGTCGTGCGGCTCATCGCGCGGCCCGTGGGCGGCGGCAGCACCGCATCGGCGGTCAGCTTGGCGGCGGGCGCGCTCAGCCGGCTGGCGGCGGGGCGGCTGCGCAGCCGCGCGCGCGCTGCGCCCTTCACCGTTTCGCGGATACGCATCTTGGCGTCGTTCAGGTGATCGGCGACCCCCATGCGCGGCTTCAGGATGACGTCGACCGCGCCCGCCTCCAGCGCCTGGAGCAGCGTTTCCGACCCTTCCTCGACCAGCGACGAACACATCACCACCGGGATCGGCTTCTGGCTCATCAGCTTGCGCAGGAAGGTCACGCCGTCCATTCGCGGCATTTCGACGTCCAGCGTGATGACGTCGGGCACCTCCTCCTGGATGCAGCGCGCAGCGGCAAAGGGATCGGCGGCGGCGGCGATCACTTCGATCGCGGGGTCTTCGCTCAGGATCGCCGTCATCGCCTGGCGGACGCTGGCGCTGTCGTCGATGATGAGGACGCGGATCTTGGCCATGTCAGTCCTTCGTGAAGACGGTGTAGGACGCGGTTTTCACCGGCAGGTCCATGCCGGCGATCGATTCCGAATGGCCGAGGAACAGGAAGCCGCCGGGACGCAGGTTGTCGCACAGCCGGCGGACGACGCGCTCCTGCGTTTCCTTGTCGAAATAGATCAGCACGTTGCGGCAGAAGATGATGTCCATCGGTTCGCCGACCAGATAGCGGGCATCCATCAGGTTCAGCCGGGCAAAGCCGATCGCCGAGCGCAGCGCAGGCACGATGCGCACCTGGTTCGAATCCCGGTCGCGCGAGGTGGCGACATAGCGCTGGCGGAGCATTGCCGGCACCGGTTCGACCAGTTCCGCCGGATAGATGCCACGCCGGGCCGTTTCGAGCACGGCGGTGTCGATGTCGGTCGCGAGAATGCCGTAATCGATCCCGCTCTTCTGCGCGAACTGATCGAGCACCATCGCCATCGTATAGGGTTCGGCCCCGGTCGAGCAGGCAGCGCTCCATGCCCGGATGCGACGCCGGCCGGCATCCGCCAGCGTCGGCAGCGCCGTCTGCGTCATGAAATCGAAATGGCCCGGTTCACGGAAGAAATCGGTCTTGTTGGTCGTCACCGCATTGATGAGGTGGACCATTTCGTCCGGATCGGCGCTGCCGTCGAACAGATGGTCGCAATAGGCATCCAGCGAGGCGATGCCGACCTCGCGCAGCCGCCGCTGCAACCGGCCCTGCAACATCGTCGCCTTGGTCGCGGGCATCTTGATCCCGGTCTGGTCGAAGATCAGCGCCGACAGCCGCGCGAACTTGTGCGGGCTGAGCCGGTCCTGATCGGGGGACGGGGCGAGTAGTGCGGACATCAGGCGAATTCCAATCGGTCGACGCGGTGACGACGATCCTGTCGTCGGGTCGGGTAGGGGGCAGGGCGGCGATCAGGCCGCCCGGCCGAAATCTGCGTCCTCGTCGTCGAAGCCGCCTTGCGACAGGTCGAGTGCGAAGCCGCGGACGCGGGATTGCTGGTCGGCGATGCTGCCGGTGCGGGCCTTGGCCGGTGCCTTGGGCTTCTTCGCCTTGACCTTGGCCGGTGCACGGGGCGTAGCGGGGGCGGCCGCCGCCGGAGCGTTGGCCAGCCGGAAGAAGGCGATGCTGGCTTGCAGCTCCTCCGCCTGGCCCGCCAGTTCGTCGGCGGTCGACGAAATCTCTTCGGATGCCGACGCGTTCTGCTGGGTCACGGAATCGAGCTGTTGCAGCGCCTGGTTGATCTGGCTCGCGCCGATATCCTGTTCGCGGCATGCCGCGCTGATTTCCGACACCAGTTCGGCGGTGCGGCGAATGTCGGGCACCAGCTTGGTCAACATCTCGCCCGCTTGGCCGGCGGCCTTTACCGTGTCGGACGAGACGGCGTTGATCTCGGCCGCCGCGCTCTGGCTGCGTTCGGCGAGCTTGCGCACTTCGGAGGCGACGACCGCGAAGCCGCGCCCATGTTCGCCGGCGCGTGCCGCCTCGACCGCGGCGTTCAGTGCCAGCAGGTCGGTCTGGCGGGCGATTTCCTGCACGATGCCGATCTTGTCGGCGATGGTGCGCATCGCGGAGACGGCGCGGTCGACCGCGAGGCCGCTGGCNCGCCGGCCTGTGCCGCCGCCTCGACCGTCTCGCCCGATACCGCGCTGATTTCGGCGGCCGCACTCTGGCTGCGCTCGGCAAGCTTGCGCACTTCCGAAGCCACAACCGCGAAGCCGCGACCATGTTCGCCGGCGCGTGCTGCCTCGACCGCGGCGTTCAGCGCCAGCAGGTCGGTCTGGCGGGCGATTTCCTGCACGATGCCGATCTTGTCGGCGATGGTGCGCATCGCGGAGACGGCGCGGTCGACCGCGAGGCCGCTGGCTTCGGCATCCTTCGACGACTGGCGCGCGATCTTTTCGGTCTGCGCGGCATTGTCGGCGTTCTGTTTGATGTTGGCGGCCATCTCCTCCATCGATGCGGAGGCTTCTTCGGCGGCGGCGGCCTGTTCGCTCGCCCCTTCGCTCACCTGATCGGACGACGACGAGAGCTGCTGGCTGCCGGCAGCGACCTGGTCGGAGGCGGATGCGACCTCGTTCGCGAATTTCGACAGATTGTCGACGAGGCGGTTGATCGCGTCCTTCATCCGCTGGTGATCGCCGTCGCAGGCGATCTCGACCCGGCTGGTCAGGTCGCCGGTGCTGACGCGATCGAGCACGCGGTTGCCCTCGGCGATCGGCAGGAGGATCGCGTCGAGCATCCCGTTGATCCCCGCGACCATCGCCGCATAGTCGCCGGCGAACCGGGCCGCGTCGCCGCGTTCGGTCAGCCGGCCGTCGGTCGCCGCACCGATCAGGCGCTGGATCTCGCCCGAAATCTGCCGGAAATTGGCGCGCAGCGTTTCGATGGTGTCGTTGATGAACGCCTTTTTGCCGGGGAAGGGTTCGAGCGTTGCGTCGAAATCGCCTTCGCAGAACGCCTTGAGGCAGGCCATCGCCTTTTTCTTCACCGCGATATGGCCGGCGACCATCGTGTTGATACCGGCGGCCATGGTCCGGAAATCGCCGGGAAATTTGTCGACGGCGACCACAACGTCGATGTCGCCGCGATCATGTTCGTCCGACATGTGGTTCATCTCGGCGATCAGCGTGCGCAGATTGCCGCGCAGCGTTTCGATCGTGTCGTTCAGGAACGCCTTCTTGCCGGGAAGTTGCGCGAAGGGTGCGTCGAAATGGCCATTGGCCAGTTCGCGGATGCACCCCATCGCCGCCTTCTTCGTATCGATATGCGATCCGACCAGCCGGTTCACCTGACCCGCGATCCGCCCGACATCGCCGGGAAGGCTGTCGGGTGCCAGCAGGACGTCGATCTCGCCACGATCATGTTCGGCCACGACATGCGCCATCGCCGCGTCGAGCTGGCCGACCGGCGCCAGCGCGGTGTCGAGCAGGGCGTTGACCGCCGCCAGCAGGTCGCGCGCCTCGTCGGTCGCCACATCCTCGCGCAGTCGCTGCGACAGGTCGCCTGCGGCGATCGACCGGGTAAGCGCGTGGATTTCGGCGATCGCCGCGACGGGCCGGGAGGTGCGTTTGAACTGCGACAGCATCGACATGACGGACATCCTCTTTTCTTGTTTTGGCCAGCGGCGGATCGATGGCCGCGTCGCATCCCGCCGCCGGGTGCGACGCGTCGAAGGGGGGTCAGGCGGCGGCGGCGATGGTTTCGATCGCGGAGTCGTCGTTGGAGAAGACCTCCGCAGCGTCGATCACCACGACGAAGCCGTCCGGTTCGCGCACCACGCCGGCGATATAATTGGATCGCCAGCGCAGCCCGATATCGGGCGCGGATTCCAGCCGGTCGCGTTCGAAACTGGCGACCGCGATCACCCGGTCGACCACCAGCCCCAGCGAGAGCATGCGGTCGGCCAGCATCACGTCGACGATCAGCACGCGGGTGGCCAGCGTCGGTTCGACCGGCGTCAGGCCAAGCCGCATCCGGAGGTCGATCATCGGTACGCCCTGTCCCCGGACGTCGGTGATGCCGAGCATCCACGCCGGGCCGTTCGGCACGCGAAAGGCAGGGCGATAGTCGAGGATTTCGCGAACCATGGTCACCGGCACGGCGAACACTTCGTCGCCCAGGCCGAAGGTAACGACCTGCATCGGTGTAGTATCGGTCATGCTGCTGCTGCTCCAAATGCGGCGTCGTCGCTGTCCGGCCCGCCCTGCGACAGGTCGAGGGCGAAGCCGCGTACGCGGTTCTGCTGGTCGGCGATCGTGTTCACCTTTGGACGTGGCGCGGCGGCCGGTGCCTTGGTGCGGGCCGTCGGCTTGCGCGTCGCGGCCGGCTTGCGGGCGTGATGGGTCTGTTCCACGCGGAAGAAGGCGATGCTCTGCTGCAGCTCGTTCGCCTGTCCGGCCAGTTCCTCGGAGGTCGAGGTGATCTGTTCCGACGCGGACGCATTCTGCTGCGTCACGGTGTCGAGCTGCTGCAACGCCTGATTGATCTGGCTCGCGCCGATATCCTGTTCACGGCAGGCGGCGCTGATTTCCGACACCAGTTCGGCGGTACGACGGATGTCGGGGACCAGCTTGGTCAGCATCTCGCCGGCCTGTGCCGCGGCCTGCACCGTGTCGCCCGACACCGCGCTGATTTCGGCAGCGGCGGTCTGGCTGCGCTCGGCGAGCTTGCGCACTTCCGAAGCGACGACCGCGAAGCCGCGACCATGTTCGCCGGCACGGGCCGCCTCGACCGCGGCGTTCAGCGCCAGCAGGTCGGTCTGCCGCGCGATTTCCTGCACGATGCCGATCTTCTGGGCGATGGTGCGCATCGCGACGACCGCCTTGTCCACCGCGACACCGCTGGCTTCGGCATCCTTCGACGACTGGCGGGCGATCTTTTCGGTCTGGGCGGCATTGTCGGCGTTCTGTTTGATGTTGGCGGCCATCTGTTCCATCGACGCGGAGGCTTCCTCGGCAGCGGCGGCCTGCTCGGTTGCGCCCTGGCTCACCTGTTCGGACGATGCGGACAGTTCCTGGCTGCCGGCGGCGACGTTATCCGCCGCGACCGATGCATCGCCGACGACGCTACGCAGCCGCTCGACCATCGATACCAGCGCGTGGCCCAGCTTGTCCTTGTCCGAGGCAGGCGTGTGGTCGACTGTCAGGTCGCCCTGTGCGATCTGGTCCGCCAGTGCCGCCGACTTGCGCAGCGCGACCGTCATGCGGTTCACCGTGTCGACCAGATCCTTGATCTCGTCGTTGCTGGTGACGGTCACTTCCTGATCGAGATCACCGACCGCCACCGCGTCCAGCGCGATGCCGACCCGCTTCAACCCCTTCGACACGATCATGCTGATCCACAGCGCACCGCCGATGGCGATAAACAGGGCGGCAATGGCAACGGTCATGAGCAGGTTGCGGGCATCGGTGTATTCCGCTGCGGTCGCTTCCTTCGATTCCGCCATCCGCACGTTGCTGCGATCGACAAGCGTGTCGATGGACTGCGACATCTTCTTCATCATCTCGCGCGACTTGCTGAGCGAGAGCGCGGCGGCATCCGCGTTGTTGTTCGCGAGGGCAAATGTCCGAATCTGCTGGTTGATATTCTTATAGTCGTTCCAGACGGCAGTTAAGCTGGCCCAGTCCGCTTTCGACTGCGGCGTGGAGCTTTGCGTAGCGGTCAGGATCAGCGGATCGATTTCTGCCGCCTTAGCCTGCGATTCCTGGTCGAGTTGCTTGGTCAATTCGAGGTCGTTCGTCAGCGCCATGTTCTTCTCAAGGCGGACCATCTCGTTCAATTTCACCTTGATGGTGAGATTGCGCACCTGTCGGGCGGCTGGCCCGTCGATAACCTCGACGATGTTCGTGTTCATGGCCGACATCTTCGTCATGCTGAGCGCGACGATGCCCGCCAGCAGCGCCAGCACGACCCCGAACGTGACGGCAAGTTTCATTTTTATCGTTGCACGCATTTGGCTGATCCCCCCCCCGGGATGGTTAGTTGATGGCTGCCGCCGCCAGGTCGCGGCGGGCAATCGTCTGGAAAATGGCGTCCAGATCGGGCAGCACCACGATATCGTCGCCATGCCGGACCAGCGTCCGCACATAGTCCCGGCGCCAGCGCAGCCCGACTACGGGCGCCCCCTCGCTGGTGGCCGCATCGAACGTGGCGACTTCGTGCACCTTGTCGGTGCGCAGGCCGACCATCATCGCCTCGCCGTTCAGCTCGATCTCGATCACGACGATCCGGCTGTCGGGCGTCGTCGTGGGCAGGTCCATGCCAAAGGCGAGATGCAGATTGGCGAGCGGGATGATCCGCCCCCGGAAATTCACGACATGGCCGACCAGCGGCGGTGCGCCCGGCACCCGCGTTTCGGGCATCATGTCGAGGATTTCGCGGACCAGCACCGCTTCCAGCGCAAAGCTCTGCCCGCCAAGGTCGAAGACAAGGACCTCCAGCTGGCGATCCTGATTCCACGGCACGGTGGCCGGTTGCACGTTATCCGGCTGCACGCAGCGTCTCCTCATGCGGTTGGCCGAGCGCGATCAGCTGGGCGATGTCGAGGATCAGCGCGACCTCGCCGTCGCCGAGGATCGTCGCGCCGGCAAAGGTCGCGGCACCTTGATGCAGCGCCGACATCGGCTTGATGACGGTCTGGTGGTTACCGATGATCTGATCGACGACCAGCCCGACGCGCCCCTGCGGCGTGGCGACGACCACGATCTTCTGGAACGGATCGGGCCGGGTGTCGGTGGCGAACATTTCGCGCAGGCGCAGGAACGGCACCAGCTTTTCGCGCAGCGTGATGAGGCTGCGGCCGCGATGGCGCAGGTCATCCTCCAGCGACAGCTCGATGCATTCCTCGACCGCGGTCAGCGGAATGACGTAGCGGCCCGTGCCGACCCGCACGAGCAGGCCGTCGATGATCGCCAGCGTCAGCGGAATGCGCAGCGCGATCAACGATCCCTCACCCTCGGTCGACTGGACATCGATCGACCCGCGCAACCCTTCGATCGTGCGCTTCACCACGTCCATGCCGACCCCCCGGCCCGACAGGTTGGTGACGGTCGCCGCAGTCGAGAAGCCGGGCGCGAAGATCATCTGCAGCAGGTCGTGGTCGCTCAGCGCCTGGTCGGGCTGGATCAGGCCATTTGCCTCTGCCTTGGCGCGCACGCGGGCGCGGTTGATGCCCCGGCCGTCGTCGCGGATGGTGATGACGACCTCACCCCCGGCCTGATGTGCGGCCAGACGGACGGTGCCGGCGGCGGGCTTGCCAACGGTGGCGCGGTCTTCGGGCGTCTCCAGCCCGTGGTCGCAGCTGTTGCGGATCAGGTGGACCATCGGATCAAACAGGCGTTCGATCACGGTCTTGTCGACCTCGGTCGCTTCGCCTTCGGTTTCGAACTCGATCGTCTTGCCGGTGTCGCGCGACAGGTCGTGGATCAGGCGGCGGAAGCGCGAGAAGAGCGATCCGACCGGGACCATGCGCAACACCATCATGGTCTCACGCAGTTCGCCTGCCAGCCGTTCGATCTCTTCGGAGACCGAACGCAGCACCAGATCCTGCCCACGATGGGCCAGCTGCGACAGGCGGCTTTGCGCGATCACCAGTTCGCCGACCCGGTCCATCAGCGCATCGAGCCGGCCGGCGGGCACGCGGACGCTCTCTTCCGCCTTGGCGGTCGACCGGGCGGCGGGGCTGTCGGTGGTCGGTGCGGCGGTGGGCACTGCCATTACGGGTTCTTCCACGACGGCGATCGGCGCTGCGACGGCGGGTACGTCTTCCGCATCGACCGCGAGCGGTTCGATGGTCAGCTCCATGTCGTCCATCACGAAGATGAACACGTCCTCGATATCGTCGCGCTTGATGTCGCCGATCAGGGTCACGTCCCAGCCGACATGGCATTCGGTCGGTACCAGCTGCGACAGCGGCGGAATGGCGTCGGTGCGCGCGACGATGGTTGCCTCGCCCAGCTCGCGCAGCTCGTCGAGCAGCATCAGCGGGTTGGTGCCGTTGGCCATCGCGTCGACCGGCAGCTTGAACGACACCTGCCAACCAGTGCGCTTTGCGGCAACCGGTGCGGTGGGCGCGGCGGGGGCGGTGCCCGACGCTTCGTCGATCGCGGCCTGCAGCCGGGCGAGGATCGCGTCGCCCTCCGCCTTCGGCGCATCGCCATCGACCAGCGCGCGCATATGGTCCTGCGCCGACAGGATGACCGAGACGAGGGCGGCGGTCGCCGGGACCTGCCCCTTGCGCACCCGGTCGAACGCGGTTTCGCAGTGGTGGGTGAAGCCGGCGAGCGCGTCGAAGCCGAACATCGCGCCCGAACCCTTCAGCGTGTGCAGCCCGCGAAAGACGGCGTTGACCAGATCGACATTGCCAAGGTCATGGCCGAGGTCGAGCAGCCCCTGTTCGACGGCATCGAGGACCTCGCCCGCCTCCACGCGAAAGGCGGCGATCGGATCGTCGCCGCTCATCGGCCCAGCACCTTGCGCGCGACCTTCACCAACTGGTCCGGCACGAACGGCTTGACCAGCCAGCCGGTCGCACCGGCGGCCTTGGCCTGGTTCTTCATTTCCGGGTCGGACTCGGTCGTCAGGAAGATGATCGGCACGCCGGCCTGCGCGGGCTGCTTTCGCAGTTCGCGGATCATGGCGAGGCCGTCCATGTTCGGCATGTTCAGGTCGGTGACGATCATGTCGAACTTCGTCGACGTGGCCTTTGCCAGACCCTCTACCCCGTCGCCGGCCTCGGTCACGGTATAGCCGGCACCGGTCAGCGCGATACGGATCGCCATGCGCAGGCTGGCGGAATCATCGACGGCGAGAATGGAAGCGGTCATTGTAGCGGGACTCCGTGGAACCAGAAGGCATTGTCGTCGGGGGTCATCGCGTCGCTGAAGCCGGCGCGGTGAAGGAGGGCGGTCAGCGCCTCGCCGGCCGGGGCGGACAGGCGGACGTCGCCGCCCTGCGCGCCGGCTTCGAGGCGAAGGCTGTGGATGAGCTGCACGACGCTCAGATCAGGTGCGGCGAGGGCCGAGACGTCGAGCACGACATCGCCGTCCAGCGGCAATGCGCGCAGGTCGTCGGCCACGGCGGCGACCGTGGTCATGCACAGCGCATCGGGAAGGGAGAAGGTAGACGTCATACGATTTCGACCCCAAGGAACAGGGTCTACGTCGCACACAGCGCTTAATATCGATTTAAGTGCGGTGTTTGGGGCACGAACGGGCGCCGGGGATGGCGCAAAATGCGCGCCGGCAAAATTGCCAGCATTAACCATGCCTTGCGCAAATCGGCTGCGCGGCAGGTCGCATGTCACGCCAGTCGGGCCGGCGGGGACACGTCGAAATTAATCAGACGCGCGGCAAAATTTCCGGGGCGCAATCGATTTCGGTCGAACTCGATTCAGCCCGCGACTCGGGAACGGCCGATCAACGGCGCGGCAGGCGGCGCGCGATCAGGACCAGCAACAGGCCGAGCGCGCCGACCACCGATCCGGTTACGACCCACAGATACTGGTCGATCATGAACGAACTGGCGGGCCAGCGGATGACACCCATCCCCTGACCCAGCCAGAACAGTCCGACGAACGCGAGGATCGCGCCAACGATCATCAGCGTGCGCCGGACGATGCGCATCTCAGCGCTGACCCACGGGCACGTAGTCGCGCTGCGTCGGGCCGGTATAGAGCTGACGCGGACGGCCGATCTTCTGCTCGGGGTCCGAGATCATCTCGTTCCACTGCGCGACCCAGCCGACGGTGCGGGCAAGGGCGAACAGCGCGGTGAACATCGTGGTCGGGAACCCGATCGCCGACAGGATGACGCCCGAGTAGAAATCGACGTTCGGGAACAGCTTCTTCTCGCGGAAGTAATCGTCGTTGAGCGCGATTTCCTCCAGCTGCAGCGCGGTTTCGAACACCGGATCGTTGACGCCCAGCGAATCGAACACTTCGCGCACGGTCTTCTGCATCACAGTCGCGCGCGGATCGTAGTTTTTGTAAACGCGGTGACCGAAGCCCATTAGGCGGAACGGATCGTCCTTGTTCTTGGCACGGGCGATATATTCCGGAATGCGGTCGGGCGTGCCGATTTCGCGCAGCATGTTGAGCGCGGCTTCGTTCGCGCCGCCATGCGCCGGACCCCACAGGCAGGCGATGCCCGCCGCGATGCAGGCGAACGGATTGGCGCCCGACGAACCGGCGAGACGCACGGTCGAGGTCGATGCATTCTGTTCGTGGTCGGCGTGCAGGATGAAGATGCGGTCCAGCGCCTTTTCGACGACCGGGTTCACCTCATATTCTTCGGCGGGAACGCCGAAGGTCATGCGCAGGAAGTTGCCGGTGTAGCTTAGGTCGTTCTTCGGATAGATGAACGGCTGCCCCACGCTGTACTTGTACGCCATCGCGGCGATCGTCGGCATCTTTGCGATCAGGCGATGCGACGCGATCATCCGCTGGTGCGGATCGGTGATGTCGGTCGAATCGTGATAGAAGGCCGACAGTGCGCCGACGACGCCGCACATCACCGCCATCGGGTGCGCGTCGCGACGGAAGCCGCGATAGAAGCCGGCCAGCTGTTCGTGCAGCATGGTGTGGCGCGTGATCGTGCCGGTGAACTTGGTCAGCTCGTCGCCCGAGGGCAGTTCGCCGTTCAGCAGCAGATAGGCGACTTCCATGAAGCTCGACTCTTCGGCCAGCTGCCCGATCGGATAGCCGCGGTGCAGCAGCACGCCTTCGTCACCGTCGATATAGGTCAGCGCCGAGTCGCAGCTGGCCGTCGAGGTGAAGCCCGGATCGTAGGTGAAGGTGCCGGTCTGCGCATACAGTTTGCGGATGTCGATCACGTCGGGACCGATGGTGCCCGACCGTACCGGAAATTGGACGTCCTTGCCCGCAACCTGCAGCTTAGCGTCTTCGGCCATTCGGCGTCTCCTGTTACGTTATGCGGCCGATGTGGCCATCTGGTCTTCGATGCGGCCCAGGCTTTCGTCGCGGCCCAAGAGGGCCAGCACGTCGAAAATCCCCGGTGAGGTGCGCGAACCCGTCAGCGCGGCGCGAAGCGGTTGCGCGGCGGCACCCAGCTTCAACCCCGCCGCCTCCGCCACTTCGCGTACCGCAGCTTCGATCGTCTCCGTATCCCATGCTGCGAGTGCGTCAAGCTTGGCGTGCAACTGCGTGAGGATCGCGCGGGCGTCCGGCGTCAGCAGTGCGGTCGCGCCATCGTCCATCGCGAGGGGGCGGGAGCGGAAGAAGAACGCCGCATTGGCCGCCAGTTCGTTGATGTCGGCGGCGCGGACCTTCAGCACCGGCATGGCGCGCTGCAGCAGATTGCGGTCGATCCCCTCGGGCAAACGCTGCGCGACCAGATCGGTCAGGCGCGCATCGTCGGCCTCGCGGATGTAATGGCCGTTGAGGTTCAGCAGCTTCTTCGTATCGAACCGCGACGGCGAACGCCCGACGCCCGACAGGTCGAACACCTCGGTCGCGCGCTCGCGGCTGATGATCTCTTCATCACCGTGGCCCCAGCCCAGACGCAGCAGATAGTTGTTCAGCGCTTCGGGCAGGACACCCAGTTCGTCGCGATAGGCTTCGACGCCCAGCGCGCCGTGGCGCTTGGACAGCTTGGCACCATCGGCACCGTGGATGAGGGGCACATGGGCATAGACCGGATCGGGCCAGCCGCCCTCGACCGCGTCCATCGCGCGGATCAGCGCGAGCTGGCGGAAGGCGTTGTTGAGGTGATCGTCACCGCGGATGACGTGGGTCACGCCCATGTCGTGGTCGTCGACGACGACCGCCAGCATATAGGTCGGCGTGCCGTCCGAACGCAGCAGCACGAAATCGTCCAGCTCGGCATTGGCGACGGTCACGTCACCCTGCACCTGGTCCGAAATCGTGACCGAGCCTTCCTTGGGTGCTTTCAGCCGGACGACGAACGGCGCGCCTTCCGGCGCATCCTCGGGCGCGCGGTCGCGCCAGCGGCCGTCATAGCGGATCGGCTTGCCGGCGGCGCGCTGTTCCTCGCGCAGTGCCGTCAGTTCCTCAGGGCTCGCATAGCAGCGATAGGCATGGCCGGCGTCGAGCAGCTGGTGCGCCACGGCGGCATGGCGGTCGGCACGGGCGAACTGGAACACGGCATCGCCGTCCCAGTCGAGGCCAAGCCAGCGCATCCCGTCGAGGATCGCATCGATCGCCGGCTGGGTCGAACGCGCGCGATCGGTATCTTCGATACGCAGCAGGAAGCGACCGCCATGGCGACGGGCATAGAGCCAGTTGAACAGCGCGGTGCGCGCGCCGCCGATATGCAGAAAGCCCGTCGGGGACGGCGCGAAACGGGTGACGACAGGCGTCGCGGAATTGGTTGCGCCCAAGCGCGGATACCCCCAGACATCGGGTGAAACATGATGGCCCATTCAGCCGCGACCGCCCCTAGCATGCTGCCCGGCACGCTTCAAACCGTGCGCCCCCCGCATCGGTTCCTTGGCTGCATGGAGGCGCTGGCGGAGGCCGAACGGGGGCAATTGCCGCTGTGGATGCCGGTCGCGCTGGGGGTGGGAATCGCGGCATGGTTCCTGTTGCCGGGGCAGGGGGCGTGGGCCGCGTTCCTGTTGCTCGCGCTGTCGATCGCGTTTGCCGGGGCCATGCTGCCATGGGGTACGCGTACCGCGCGGGCGGTGACGATGGCCGGAATACTGGCAATGCTGGGCTGTGCAATGGTGTGGTGGCGGGCCGAGCGGGTCGCCGCGCCGGTGCTCGCCCGGCCGGTGGTGGTGGCGTTCGCGGGGGTGGTCGAACGGGTCGAGCCGCTGCCGGCGCGCGAGGCGGTGCGGCTGACGCTCAGGCCCGATATCACGGCCGGGCTGCCGCCGCGCATTCGCGTCAACCTGTCCGAAAAGGATATGCCCGCAGGCGTCGTGCCGGGCGCGCGGATCGCGCTCAGGGCGCGGTTGATGCCGCCGCCGACCGCTGCCGTGCCGGGTGCCTATGACTTTGCGCGGGCGGCGTGGTTTCAGGGGCTGGGCGCGACCGGGCGCGGCTTTGCGCCGGTGCGGGTCGTCGCGGCGGGCGATCCGGGCAATGCGGCACTGCGCGACCGGCTGACCGATCATATCCTGTCGCGGGTGGAGGGCAGCACCGGCGGAATCGCCGCCGCGTTCGTCACCGGCGACCGGGGGGCGATCACCGAAGCGGATGCCGAGGCGATGCGGCGGTCGGGCCTGGCGCACCTGTTGTCGATCAGCGGGCTGCATGTGACCGCGGTCGTCGTCGCAACGATGACGCTGGTGCTGAAGCTTCTCGCGCTATTCCCGCCGCTGGCGCTCCGGGTGCGGTTGCCGGTCGTGGCGGCGGGGGCGGGCGCCTGTGCCGCGCTGTTCTATACGTGGTTGTCGGGTGCGGACGTGCCGACGGTGCGGTCGTGCATCGCCGCGCTGCTGGTGCTGGCGGCGCTGTCGCTGGGGCGCGAGGCGATCACGCTCAGGATGATCGCGACGGGCGCGTTGCTGGTGCTGCTGGTCCTGCCGGAATCGCTGGCCGGGCCGAGTTTCCAGCTGAGCTTTGCCGCCGTCACCGCGATCGTCGCCCTGCACGAGCATCCGGGCGTGCGCGGCTGGTTCCTGAAGCGGGAGGAGCCGATCGGCTGGCGGTTGCTGCGTGAACTGGGGTCGCTGCTGCTGACCGGCGTTGCGGTCGAGGCGGCGTTGATGCCGATCGGGCTGTATCATTTCCACACCGCCGGGCTGTACGGCGCGCTGGCCAATATCGTCGCGATCCCGCTCACGACCTTCGTCACCATGCCGCTGGAGGCGCTGGCGCTGCTGCTCGATCCGGTTGGGCTCGGGGGGGCGGCGTGGTGGGCGGTCGAGCGCTCGCTGGCGCTGCTGCTGTGGATCGCGCACCGCGTCGCATCGGCCCCCGGATCGGTCGCGGCGCTGCCGGCGATGCCCGACGGGGCGTTTGGGCTGATGGTCGCGGGCGGGTTGTGGATCGCGCTGTGGCGGACGCCATGGCGGCGCTGGGGCGTGGTGCCGTTGATCGCGGGAGCGGTCTGGGCGTTGGCGACGCCCGCGCCCGACCTGCTGGTGACCGGCGATGGGCGGCATCTGGCGCTGGCGACAGACGATGGCGGCATGGCGATCCTGCGCGACCGGGCGGGGGACTATGTGCGGTCGACACTGGGCGAGGGCGGCGGGGTGATCGGCGAACTCCCGCCGCTATCCGAACAGCCCGGCGCGCGGTGCAGCCCGGACCTGTGCATCGCGCGGCGACGGGCGGGCGGGCGAGTGTGGACGATCCTCGCCACCCGCAGCGGCTATGCAGTGCCATGGGCCGAACTGGTCGCGGCCTGTGCCCGTGCCGATATCGTGGTCAGCGAACGGCGGTTGCCCGACAAATGCACCCCACGCTGGCTGAAGCTCGACCGCGCGATGCTGGCGCGCACCGGTGGCGTGGCGGTAACGCTGGCGACCGGGCGGGTGACGACGGTGCGGGGCGGTGGGAAGCACCCGTGGGAGGTGCCGGCAACGATCGCCCCGCCGCGCTTGCCCTATCGCGAGCGGCGGAACGGCCGGAACGGCGGGGTTTCCGACGCGCGGCGATGATCGTTGATCGCCACCCGCGCGCAGACGAACGCGAACCAGCCGATCAGGGTAATGCCGATCCCGAAGGCCCAGGGCAGCGGCAGCTTCGGTGCGAGCAGCGCGAGGATCGGCAGCAACGCCGTCGACCGGACGACGAAGCTCCGCCCGGTCCAGTCTCGACCGATCATCGTCAGAGCCGCGGCAGGGTCACGCCGCGCTGGCCCATATATTTGCCTGCGCGGTCGGCATAGCTGGTGCCGCAGGGTTGGTCGCCCTTCAGGAACAGGAACTGGCACGCGCCCTCGTTCGCATAGATCTTGGCGGGCAGCGGCGTGGTGTTGGAAAACTCCAGCGTGACGTGCCCTTCCCATTCCGGTTCCAGCGGGGTCACGTTCACGATGATGCCGCAGCGCGCATAGGTCGATTTGCCGAGGCAGATGACCAGCACGTCGCGGGGAACACGGAAATATTCGACGGTGCGGGCCAGTGCAAAGCTGTTCGGCGGGATGATGCACACATCGGTCTTTCGATCGACGAAGCTGTTCTGGGCAAAGTCCTTCGGATCGACCACGGCCGAGTCGACATTGGTGAAGATCTTGAACTCGTCCGAAACCCGCGCGTCATAGCCATAGGACGACAGGCCGTAGCTGATGCAGCCTTCGCGCCGCTGCGATTCGACGAAGGGTTCGATCATTCCCGTCGCCAGCGCCGTCTCGCGAATCCAATGGTCCGACAGGATGCTCATCAATTACCCCTTTGCTGCTGCCGGCTCCATTGCCGGATCGCGGGTACAGGGCAAGCGGCATCGTCAAGATGGGGCTTGCAGTTGACGCTGCGTCAAGCGGTAGGGTTCGCCCATGACCAATCTGCTCGACATCGCCGACGTCGCCGCCGCCACCGGCCTGACCAGCCGGGCGTTGCGCTTTTATGAAGCGCGCGGGCTGATCCGGCCGCTCAGGACGGCAAGCGGGCGCCGCGTCTTTGGCGCCGGGGAACTCGAACGGCTTCACGCGATCGTCGCGCTCAAGCGGGCGGGATTCACGTTGGCGGCGATCGGGCAGCTGCTCGACCGGCCTGACGCTCGGCTCGGTGCGATGATCGCGGCGCAGCAGGCTGCCGTCGAGGCGCAGCGCGCCGCGCTGGCCGACACCGCCGACCTCCTGAGCTCCATCCAGTCCCGCATCGATGCCGGCGAGCGCATCGACGTCGCGACACTTTGCTCGCTGATTCGAAAGGGAAATGCCATGACGACGAACGAATGGAGGGCGGTGGTCGATCGCCACTTCACCGCCGAACAACAGGCGCAATGGGGCGAACGGATGGCCGCGTTGCCGCCCGATTTCGACCAAGCTGCCTATCAGGCGCAATGGGCGGACCTGGGACAGCGGATCGCGGCAGCGCTGCCGATGGACCCGGCGTCCGATGTTGCCCAGGGGTATCTCCGGGAATGGGAGGCGCTGCTGGCACCGTTCGCGGCCGTCGCGACGCCGGACATGATGGCCGGTGCATCGCGGCTCCACGATGCGCGCGCCGACTGGGATGGGCAGGCCGATCCGGGCTTCTCGTCCGACGTGTGGCAATTCGTACAGGCGGCCGGTCGCGCACGCGCCGGCTAAGCCCGTCGGGGTCAGCCGATCCCCAGATCGGCTGGCCCGAAGGCGTCGGGCAGCAATTCCGACAATCGGTAGGTCCGCATGGCGTCCCCCTCGGCGGCACCGCAGTAGACGGGGAGGTCGCGGCCGCCCATCTGCGCCGCCTCATTGATGACCTGGCGACAGCGGCCGCAAGGGCTGACCGGCATCGTGCCGGTCGGTCTGCCGCTCGCGTCCATCGCACCGCCGATCACGCCGACCGCGACGATCTGCCGCAGACGCCCTGCGGCTGACGCGCTGGCGATCGCCACCGTCTCCGCGCACAGCGACAGGCCGTAGCTGGCATTTTCAAAGTTCGCGCCGGTGACGATCGACCCGTCTTCCATCAGCAGCGCGGCCCCGACCGCGAAGCGCGAATAGGGTGCGTGGGCGTGGGCGGCGGCGGCACGGGCCGCCTCGATCAACTGGGCGGGTTCGGTCATTGGGCGGCTACACTCCAGGCGACAGGATGGGCGACGCCATCGACGTTGCGCGCGGGGTTCGCCTGCCACATCCGCCATGGCCGCGCCAGATAATCGGGTTCGAAGAAACGGCTGGTCGCCCAGAGCGGACGGACGATCGCCTCGCTCACGCGATACTCGCGCTCGAACGCGGGCGAGATGCGCAGCATCATCGGCCGGCCGTCATGATATTCGGCGGGGCCGAGGAATCCGCGAATGGCGGTCAACACCTGCGCGCGGGTAGGCTGCGCGTCGCAGCCATCGGTGAAGTCGAGCGCGAGGGCGGCGGGCAGCGCATCGGCGGCCCGCGGGACGGTGGTCAGGTAGGCGGTCACCTGATCGGCGGTCGGCTCGCACAGCGAAAAGACGTGCAGCGCGCCGTGGCGCAGGCCGGCATCGTGCGCGCCGTTCCAGTTCGCCTCGAACGCCGGATCGCGCTTCGTGCCGTTCGACGCGGTGACGAACGCGAAGTCCGCGCCGCGTGCCTTCAGCATGCCCCAATCGATCGCGCCGTCGCCGGCTGCGACCGTTAATCCTTGCACCGGATAGCGGGTGGCATCGGGCTGCCAGCCGACCGACCAGCGCCATGCCACGACGGCCGCGATCGCCAGCATAGCCAGCGCGCCCAGGATCAACCGATTACGCATCATCCCTTGATATGCAGCACGCAGATCAGGGTGAACAGCCGGCGGGCGGTGTCGAAATCGATCTCGACCTTGCCGTCCAGCCGTTCGCGCAGCGCCTCGGCCGCGTCGTTGTGGATGCCGCGCCTGGCCATGTCGATCGTCTCGATCTCGTGCGGGGTCGCCTGGCGGATGGCTTTGTAATAGCTGTCGCAGATCGCGAAATAATCGCGGATCGGGCGACGCAGCCGCGCCATGCCCAGCACCAGCGTTTCGACCAGCGTGCCGTCCTCACGCGAAATATCGATCGCCAGCCGCCCCTCGGGCACCGACAGCGCAATGCGATACGGGCCGGCATAATTGTCCGGCGTCGCACGCTGCGGGGCGAAGTGATTCGCCTCCAGCAGGTCGAAGATCGCGATGCGGCGTTCCTGCTCGATATCGGCGCTGCGCCACAGGATCGTGCGCTCGTCCAGGGTGACATCGATGATCCGCGGGTCGGCCATCCGCCGCACTTAGCGAGTTGTCGGTCGTTTCCCCAGCCCCTTTCGCTTGCCGCCGAACGCGGGGAATGGGAGAGGGGGGCATGGCTACTGTTCACAGCATCGGCGGGGGTACTCCCCCGCAACCGCCGCGCGTGCCCCATAACGTCGATGCGGAGGCCGCGCTGCTGGGCGCGATGCTCATCGACAACGGGCTGGCCGACGATATGGTCGAGCGGCTGGATATCGAGCATTTCTACGATCCCGCCCACGCCCGCATCTTCGAACGCATTCGCGACGTGCGGCGCACCGGCATGATTGCGAGTCCCGTGACGCTCAGGCCGATGTTCGACGGCGACGAGTTGCTGGCGGGCCGGGGCGGCACGCAATATCTGGTCGAGATCACCGGCAGCAACGCCAGCCTGATCGGCGCGCGCCAGTTCGCGCAGCAGATCTATGACCTGGCGCAGCTCCGCGCGCTCATCACCGTCGGGCGCACGCTGGTGGAAAACGCCACCGACACCTCGACCGAGGTCGATCCCAAGAAGCAGATCGAGGCAGCGGAAGAAGCGCTGTTCAAGGTCGCGGCGGAGGGGACCACCGCCAACGCGGTCAAGTCGTTCGCGCAGGCGACGACCATGGCGGTGCGCATGGCCGAACGCGCGATGAATTCGGGCGGCGGCCTGTCGGGCGTCACCACCGGCCTCGATTCGGTCAATGGCCGGATCGGCGGCATGCACCATAGCGATCTCATCATCCTTGCCGGCCGACCGGGCATGGGCAAGACCTCGCTTGCCACCAACATCGCGTTCAACGCAGCACAGCGGTATATGGACGACCAGCGTGCGGGCATGGAAAAGGGCAAGTCGGTCGGCGCGAAGGTCGCGTTCTTTTCGCTGGAAATGTCCGCCGACCAGCTGGCGACGCGTATCATGGCGGAACAGGCGGCGATCAGTTCCGAAGCGCTGCGCATGGGCAAGATCCGCAAGGAGGATTTCACCCGCCTCGCCAACGCCGCGGCCGATCTGGAGCAGTTGCCGCTCTATATCGACGATACCGCTGGCCTCTCGATTTCCGGCCTGCACACCCGCGTCCGCCGGTTGCAGCGCAAGCTGGATGGCGAGCTGGGGCTGGTCGTGGTCGATTACCTCCAGCTGCTGCAGGGGTCGGGCAAGGGCAGCGACAACCGCGTGCAGGAAATCTCGGAGATTTCGCGCGGGCTGAAGACGCTGGCCAAGGATATCGGCGTGCCGGTGATGGCGCTGTCGCAGTTGAGCCGCGCCGTCGAACAGCGCGAGGACAAGCGCCCGCAGCTGTCCGATCTTCGCGAATCCGGCTCGATCGAGCAGGACGCCGACATGGTGTGGTTCGTGTACCGCGAGGATTATTACGTCGCGGCGAAGGAGCCGAAGCGCCCGCGCGACGGCGACGATGCGCGGGTGTTCGAGGACCACGCCAAATGGGCGATGGACATGGAGCGGGTCTATGGCCTGGCCGAACTCATCATCGCCAAGCAGCGTCACGGTGCGACGGGCAAGGTCACGCTGAAGTTCGAGCCGCATATCACCAAGTTCAGCGACTATGCCGGTGGCGGGTTCAGCGGGCTGGAGGAATAGGGCGGGCGGTTCGCACAAAGCACCAACCCGAATGCCCCGACACTTACACCGTTCGTCCTGAGTAGCCATTGAGCTTGTCGAAATGGCGTATCGAAGGATCGCTTGCGGCAAAGTGCTTCGATACGGGTCTTCGACTTCGGTGCGCAGCACCGAAGCCTGTCCTGAGCGACTGCCGCAGGCAGGCAGTCGAAGGGCTCAGCCCCTACTCAGCACGAACGGATATACCGAAGAGATTGGCCAGCGCTCAAAGCGTTTCAGCGACCGCTAACCAAAAGAATTGGGGAGGCGCCACGCGGCACCTCCCCAGTCGTTCCGCTCCGGGGTCTAGATGCGGAACAGCAGGCCGACCACGATGCGGCGATCGTTCAGGAAGCTGAACCGGTCGTACATCTGGCCGCTTGCATCGATATAGGATCGCGCCTTGCTCTTGGTATCCAGGATATTGGCGATCGATCCGCGTAGCTGGAGATTGGCGATGTTGAACTTCAGCGAGGCGTCGAGGAAGCCGGCCGCCGAGTTGTAGATCGGGTTGCCCGTCACATAGTCGCGATAGGTCGTCAGATATTCCGACCGCCAGTTATAGGCGAGGCGGGCTTCGACGATCTTGTCCTGATAGATCGCGACCGCGTTGGCGATGTGCTTCGACTGACCCAGCAGGTCGTCGACGCCCCAGCGGAACACGGTGGTCACGTCATCCGGCACGCCGTCGCCGTCGCTGTCCACACCATTGGCGGGTGGCGTCGTCTTCGCATCGATGAAGGTGTAGTTCCCCTGGAACCCCAGATGCTTGAGCGGGCCGGGCAGGAAGTCGAAGAACTGCTGATAGCCGACCTCGATACCCTTCACGGTCGCCTTCGCCTGGTTCACCGCACCGTTGTAGATCACCGGCACCTGCTGGCCATCCAGTGTCACGGAGCCCTGCTGCTGGCCAGGAATGCCGCCCACCGTTCCCAGCGGCAGATCGCCGTTGGTGATGATGTTGCGCAAATCCTTGTAGAAGCCCGCAACCGACAGATAGCCGCCCTTGAAGTACCATTCGTACGACAGGTCGAAGCTGTCGGCGGTGGTGGGCTTCAGATAGGGGTTGCCGCGGCTGACCCGGATTTCGCCGACGGTGATGTTCTGCGCACCCCGATCGATACCGAACAGCGGGTCGTTGCGATCGGTAATCTGCGGGAAGTTGATGCGGTTGGTGGTGACCACGTATTCCTGCGACGCGCGAAGATCCTGCACGTTCGGGCGGCTCAGCCCCTTGCTGTACGCAGCACGGAACAGCATTTCGCGGTTCAGATTCCATTTCAGGTTGAACGACGGCAGCCAATGCTCGTCCTTCAGCTTCAACGTACGTGCGATCGGGTTCTGCCCGGCATAGGCGGTCGCCTGCGGCAGGAAGTCACGCGGATCGTCGCGGCTTTCCGCGTCGTCGGTGCGGGTCCGGACGCCGCCGGTAACCGCTGGCGTCTGGATATCGGCGACGAACGCGCGGAAGGCGAGGAAGCCCGCCGAGTCGAGATCGGTGCGGACATAGCGAACACCGACATTGCCATCGACCGACATGTCGTTGTCGAATTCATGCTTGAAGTCGACGCGGACATACGCGTTGCGCGTCTTCTCCGTGATGTTCGACGTATCTTCCGGGCGGAAGATCGGGTTGCCGAACCGCGAACCGTCGGACGTGCCGCGCGGAACCCAGCCGTAATTGCCGTTGGCGGTCTGCGGTTCGGCGTTCAGGTAGTTGCGGAAGCTGGCATAGTTCGACAACAGGTCCTGGTTCACGAACACGAACGAATTGTTCGCGCCCTTCACCACGCCGCCGCGGAAGAAATCGTTGAAGCTGACCGCTTCGAACCCCTGCGACGGGTTCTGGAAGGTGCCGGCCACCGCGAAGCCGCCGCGACCATCCCATGCCGGTGCGATCGAGCCCCAGTTGAGCGCCATTTCCGAATTGACCTGGCTACGTTCCGAATAGCGCGCGCCGAACTTCACGCTGTCGAACCAGCTGGCCAGCCCGTCGCTGCCCGAGACGTCATAGGCAAGGTCGCCACGGAACGCCTTCAGGTCGCCGGTACCGACCTGGAACTGGTCGGCGGCGAACTGCCACGTCGACCCGTTGAAATCGGCGGTGCTGGTCGGCGTCGGGATGAACACGCCGGCGGTGGTCGCCGTCGCGTCGCGATCGCCGGTGAAGCGCGTCTGGTTCGGGTTGAAGCGGTGCTGCGGGTCGATCAGGAATTCGATCGACGGATTGTCGAGATCGTGCCGGATTTTCCAGTTGAGGTAGGTGTTCATCCCGCCCCAGATCGAACGCTGGCGGGCGTCGGCCTTCGTGTATTGGCCATCAAGGGTGATGAACAGGCGGTCGGTCACGTTCCACTTCAGGTTGAGGCTGAAATCCTCGGTGGTCGCTTCCTCGATCTTGCCGATGCCGAGCGAGCCGACCGGCGAACCGCGCGCGCCGGTCCACGAATCGGCGTTGTTGGTTACATATCCCGATTCCATCAGTCCGCCGCGCACCGGAATCAGCCGTTCGCAGTCGCCCGGATTGGATGGGAAGCCGCCGGGGCCGCTGCACATCGGAGTGCCGGCCGATCCCCAGTTCTTGTTGATGACGATATCCGACACGCCGGCGGTGGTGCCGGTGTCGTGTTCGGGGAACCATTCGAACGTGCGTTCGATGCTGTTGATCTTGTTTTCGGCGCGAATGTACTTGCCGGTCAGCTGGAGGCCATCGGTCTTCCACTGTGCCGCGACGTAATAGCTGATGCGTTCGCGATCGACGTCGTTCGTGCGCAGCTGGAAACCGGGGGTGATGCCGACGATCTGCGACGGATCGACGCCGGTGAATTCGTTGACCTTGTTCGCGCCGGTGAAGGTCGTTTCGGGTACCTGGCCCGCCGCGTTCAGCACACGTGGCATCGGCGCGTTCTGCTGCCAGCCATGGATGCGCGAATCGAGGCGCGAGCGCGAATAGGAACCGAGGATGCCGAACTCGCCGATCCCGGTGTTCCAGCGCTTGCCGGCGGTTATGCTGGCCTGCGGCGACCATTTCTTGCGCAGGTCGGAATAGGTGCCGTCGACCGCGACGACGAACAGGTCCTTCTTGCTGTCGAACGGTTCCAGCGTGCGCAGGTTGATCGATCCGCCGATGCCCCCTTCGATCAGGTCGGCGCTCTGGTTCTTGTAGACGTCGACGCCGCCGACCAGTTCGGGCGGGATGCTGGAGAAGTCGAGCGAGCGGCCGCCATTGGCCGAGAACGCGTCACGTCCGTTGAATTCCGAACGCACGAAGCCGAGGCCGCGCACCAGGTTGCCGCGTCCTTCGGGCGAGGGAAAGTCGGGGCTGGCGCCGCCGGTCGGGAAGCGCGAGATGGTGACGCCGGGGATACGACCGATCGCTTCGGCGACCGACAGGTCGGGCAGGGTCGCGATGTCCGATGCGGTGATCGAGTCGACGAAGGTCGACGATTTCCGCTTGATCTCCTTCGCCGATTCCAGCGCGGCGCGAATGCCGGTGACGACGATTTCGGAGTCGGTGGTCGTCTGCGGCCCCTGCGACGTGACGGCCGGTTCCCCTTCCGGATCGGTGGCGGCGCTCTGTGCCGCGGCGATCGACGGCGTAAGTGCCAGGGTCAGCGCCGACGTCGCCATCAACAGGCACCTGGCCGAGCCCGAGCGAACGCGGAATCCGTGTGTTCTCATCGCAATATCCCCTCCCTGAAGCGGTCCGTTGTTCCGGCCGTCCTGGTTTCCCCTGTGTCCGTTCCTGATCGATTGCGGGTCGTGAAAGGACACGGCCCCTGCCGAACAGGATCGGCTACGATTCATCGCATAACTGATCCAATTTAGTCGGACAAGATAGCGGTAACATTTTTCCGGGCGACGTTGACAATTTGGTGCGAAACCGCGCCTTCATATAGCGAGAACAGTGATTTCAGCTGTTACGATTGCTGCGCTGCGGCGAAGTCATGCAAACACTATAAAAAGTCTTGCGTATTGTTACGGGGGCGGGGAAGAAGCGTCGGATGATATTGCAGCGATTTGTCGGGGTTGAGGTGGCATGACCGATCGCCAGATCGCATCGGTGTGCATCGTTGGCGGGGGCACGGCGGGGTGGATGACCGCCGCTGCGCTTGCGAACAGGCTTGGCGGGCTGAACGTCGCCGTCCGGCTGATCGAATCGGAAGAGATCGGCACGGTCGGCGTCGGCGAAGCGACGCTGCCGCATATCCGCGCGTTCAACACCACGCTGGGCATTGCCGAGCCCGACCTAATGCGCGCGACCGAGGCGACCTACAAGCTGGGTATCGAGTTTTGCGACTGGGGCCGACTCGGCGACCGCTATATCCATCCGTTCGGCAATTACGGGCCGAGCGACGACGCGATCCCCTTCTATCACCAATGGCTGCGGCTTCGTTCGATGGGCGATACCAGCCGGCTGGACGAGTATTCCTATCCCATCGTCGCCGCCGAACAGAACCGCTTCCGCCATCCCGCCAGCGAACCCGGCCGCGTCGAATCGAGCTTCGGCTATGCCTATCAATTCGACGCCTCGCTCTATGCCGCGTTCCTGCGGCGCTATGCCGAGACGCGCGGCGTCGAGCGGGTCGAGGGCAAGGTGGTCGACGTCGCGCTGGACGGGGAGAGCGGGTTCGTCCGTCACGTCACGCTGGCCGATGGGCGGGTGGTCGGGGCCGAGCTGTTCATCGACTGTTCGGGGTTTCGCGGGCTGTTGATCGAGGGCGCGTTGCAGTCGGGCTATGACGACTGGAGCCGGTGGCTGCCGTGCAACCGTGCGGTGGCGGTGCCGACGGAGAGCCATGGACCGCTCGGCCCCTATACGCGGGCGACGGCACGGACGGCGGGGTGGCAGTGGCGCATCCCGCTCCAGCACCGGGTCGGCAACGGCCATGTCTATTGCAGCGACTTCATCTCCGACGACGAGGCACAGCAGCAGCTGGTTGATAACCTCGACGCGCCGATGCAGGCGGAGCCGCGCCGGTTGCGCTTCACGACCGGGCGGCGGCGTGAATTCTGGAAGCGCAACGTCGTGGCGATCGGGCTGGCGGGCGGCTTCCTTGAACCGCTGGAATCGACGTCGATCCACCTGATCCAAGACGGGATTACCGAGCTGCTGGGCCTGTTCCCGGATCAGGAGTTCGCGGCGGCGGATATCGACGAATATAACCGGCGGATGGCGCTGCATTACGAACGGGTGCGCGATTTCCTGCTGCTGCACTATGTCGCGACCGAACGTGACGACAGCCCGATGTGGCGGCATTTCCGCGCTCTGACGCTGCCCGACAGTCTGCAGCACAAGATCGATACGTGGCGGACGCGCGGCTATATCGTGCCGTATCAGTTCGGGCTGTTCCTGCCGCCCAGTTGGGTCGCGGTGATGCTGGGGCAGGGGCTGGTGCCCGGCGCCTATGACCCGCGCGTGGCGGGGATCGAGGCCGGGGCACTGGCAAAGCGGGCGGCGGCGCTGCGGGCGGAGGTTGCCGGGGCGGTGCGTGCGACGCCGGACCATGCCGATTATATCCGGCAGTCGCCGGCGGCCGCCGGGCTGGCCGCGTGATGGCCGACAGGGTGCCGATCGGGCAGGTGCTGGTGTGCGGCAACGGGCTGGCGGCGCGGATGACGCTGGCGGCGCTGGCGCGGCAATTGCCGCCGTCGACCGCGATCGCGTGGGTACGGGCCGGTGAACAGGAGGCGAGCGACCTGTTCTATGGCACTGTCACCGGGCCATCGGCCTATGCCTTCAATCTGTCCGCTGGGGTGGATGAGCGGCAGGTGATCCTCGACAGCGCGACCGCCTTTTCATGGGGCACCCGCTATGCCAGCTGGGGGGCGGGGCGATCGTGGATGCAGTCGTTGGCGCTGCCATTCCCGGTGATGGATGGGGTGCAGTTCCACCAGTATCTCGGCCTGGCCGGGGCAGGCGGGATCGATCCGTTCGTCGCCGGATTGCAGGCGGCGCGACGGGGCGTCTTCGTCCATCCGCCGCGCGCCGCCGCCAACGGTACGCCGCACCCGCTGTCGCGTGCCGAATATGGCTATCAGTTCGATCCCGCCGACTATGCGCGATTGTTCGCAGTGGCCGGGCGGGTCGAGCAGGTGGCGGGAACGCTTGCGTCGGTTGCGGTGGCGGACGGTCGGATTACCGGCGTGACGCTGGACGATGGTCGCGTCGTGACCGCCGACCTGTATGTCGACGTGTCGGGATCGGAGGCGCGGCTGTTGTCGGCGGTTGCAGACGACACGCGCGATGGTCGCGGCATCGCGATCGCCGCGCGCGATCTGCCGGCCGACGACCAGGCGCCGCTGCGCACCATCCGGGCGACGGCGCAGGGGTGGGAGAGCGACACCCCGCTCAAAGGGCGCACCCGGCGGACGGTCGTCGGCGCAGCCGGCGTGATCGACGGTCCGCAGGCGACCCTGGGCCGGCGGTCGCGGGCCTGGGTCGGCAATGGTGTCGCGATCGGGCAGGCGGCGGGCGTGGTCGAACCGCTGACGCCGGCGCCGATGCTGCTGCTGGAGCGCGATATCGAGCGGTTGCTGACGCTGTTCCCGGTGTCGGTCGACCACAGGGTCGAGGCGGCGGAATACAACCGCCGCTTTGCCGAGGATCACGACCATGCCGCGCTGTTCCAACAGGCGTTCTTCGCCGCGGATGACCTACCGGACGGGCCCTATTGGCAGGCGGCGCAGGCGGATGCGGTGCCGGAGAAGCTGGCGCGCAAGCTGACCATGTTTGAACGGCGTGGCGTGTTGGTCGCCTACGACCTCGAACCATTTCATCCGGAGGACTGGCTGATCCTGCATCTGGGGATGGGGCGTCGCCCGGCGGGACACGATCCGCTGGCAGCCCGCGCGGACAGGGCGCAGGTCGCGCGGTTCCTGTCCAATATGGCGAGCGAGATCGAACAAGGGGTGGCGACACTGCCACCTGCCCGCATCTATCGCACGCAGTTCGAAGACTATCTGCGAAAGGCCGCATCGTGAGCGCACCGTATTGCCCGGCGGAGGCGGCATGAAGGACGGCAATATCCGCAGCATCACCATTGTCGGCGGCGGCACCGCCGGATGGATGGCCGCCGCCGCCTTCTCCCGCATCCTGTCGGGCAGCGGCATGGCGATCCGGGTGGTCGAATCCGAAGCGATCGGTACGGTCGGCGTGGGGGAGGCGACGATCCCGCACATCCAGTATTTCAACCGTCTGCTGGGAATCGATCAGGACGAGTTCGTCCGGCGGACCTGCGCGACGTTCAAGCTCGGCATCGAGTTCGTCGACTGGGGCGCGATCGGCGAACGCTATATCCACCCGTTCGGCAGCTATGGGCAGGAGATGGAGGGGCTGCACTTCCATCATTTCTGGTACCGGCAGGCGCAGATGGGCGGGGCGTTGCCGCTCGACCGCTACAGCATCGGCGTGGGCGCGGCGCGCGCGGGCAAGTTCCAGCGGCCCGACCATAGCCGGGCGGGATCGCCGCTCGGCGGCATATCCTACGCGTTCCAGTTCGATGCCGCGCTCTATGCCCGCTACCTGCGCGAACGGGCCGAGGCGGCGGGCGTCGAGCGGATTGAGGGGCGGATCGTCGATGTCGCGCTGAACGGTGGCAACGGCCATGTCGATCATGTCGTGCTGGACGATGGGCGCAGCGTCGGCGGCGACCTGTTCATCGACTGTTCGGGCTTTCGCGGGCTGCTGATCGAGGGAGCGTTGCAGGCGGGGTATGACGACTGGCGCGAATGGCTGCCGTGCGACCGGGCGGTAGCGCGGCCCTGTTCACGGGTGGCCGACCCGACGCCGTATACCAGGGCGACCGCGACCAGCGTCGGGTGGCGCTGGCGCATTCCGCTGCAATCGCGCACCGGCAACGGCCATGTCTATTGTTCGGACTATGCCGATGATGAAACCGCGCTGGCGATGCTCGACGCCGGACTGGACGGCGAGGCGCTGGCCGGGCCCAATTTCCTGCGCTTTACGGCGGGCATCCGGCGCAAGGCGTGGGATCGCAACGTCGTCGCGCTGGGGCTGGCGTCGGGGTTTCTCGAACCGCTGGAATCGACGTCGATCCACCTGATCCAGTCGGGCATCGCGCGGCTGCTGACCAATTTTCCCGACCGGTCGTTCAACCAGCCCGACATCGATTATTACAACCGGCGGACGCGGGCGGAATATGAACAAATCCGCGACTTCCTGGTCCTGCATTACAAGGCGACGGCGCGCGACGACAGTCCGTTCTGGCGCCGGTGTCGCGCTATGGCGATCCCCGATTCGCTGGCCGAGCGCATCGCGATCTTCCGCGAGAATGCGCGGCTCTATCGCCACGACAAAGAATTGTTCAGCGAGACGAGCTGGCTGGCGGTGCTGCATGGGCAGAATGTCGTGCCGAAACGCCATCACCCGATCG
Organism: Sphingomonas sp. Leaf23; assembly: GCF_001421585.1. NCBI lineage: Bacteria > Pseudomonadati > Pseudomonadota > Alphaproteobacteria > Sphingomonadales > Sphingomonadaceae > Sphingomonas > Sphingomonas sp. Leaf23. The sequence continues at coordinate 505,710 of NZ_LMKR01000003.1, forward strand.
CCGACCTGCTAAGCGATGCCGAACTGGACGATCGCATGACCCGGATCGCGGCGGCGATGGATTCGGGGGTGCGGGCGATGCCGGACCATATGGCGTTCATCGATCGCCATTGCCGCAGCCCGGATCAGTGAACGTTATCAACTTGCGGGATACGCCGCGACCCATCGAATCCCGCAAAAGCGGTGAAACCGGTTACATTGGCCTTTACAGCGCTGTCATATCTACTTAGCCTCGCGTGCAATTAGCAGATAAAACCGCGGAGGGGATGGCGCATGGCCATTGCGGAGGGTGTTGGGCGTCGCAGTCGCGCGTCGGTCGATGGCGGGATGACCGTCCGGCTGAGCGCATTGATGTTCATGCAGTTTTTCATCTGGGGCGCGTGGCAGGTCACGCTCGGCCTCGTGATGCAGACGGTCGGTATCGGCAATCTGATCGGCAATGCGTTTTCGATGGGGCCGATCGCCTCGATCGTCGGATCGCTGCTGCTCGGCATGGTCGCGACGCGCTATGTCGCGCCAAAGACGCTGATGGTGATCCTGCATCTGGTCGGTGGCGTGCTGCTGTTCCTGATGCCGTCGCTCATCACGCCCGAACGTGGCGGCACGTTCGTCTGGCTGCTGCTGGGCTATATGATCCTCTACATGCCGACCGTCGGCCTCGCGAACACCATCGCGCTGAAGAGCTTTGGCGAGCGGACCGACAATTTCCCGTTCGTCCGGGCGTTCGGCACGATCGGCTGGATCGCGTCGGGTCTCATCATCGGCTGGGCCGGGCTGTCGGCCAGCCCGCAGATCTTCACCGTCGCGGCGGTCGTGTCGGTCGCGCTCGGCCTCTACAGCATCACCCTGCCAACCGTCGAAGCCGACAAGCCACAGGGGGGCAGCGTGCTGGCGCAGGTGTTCTGCGTCGAGGCGTTCGGGCTGATGCGGCAGAAGTCGTTCCTGATCTTCATCCTGTGCGCGACGCTGATCTCGGTCCCGCTGGCGATGTATTATGCCTATGCCTCGCCCTATGTCGGCGCGGCCGGGATCGAGAATGTCGGCGGCACGCTCGCGATCGGGCAGATGTCCGAGCTGGTGTTCATGTTCTCGATGCCGTGGCTCTATCGCCGCTTCGGGGTGAAGCCGCTGCTGCTGGTCGGCATGGCCGCGTGGGCGCTGCGTTATGCCTTGTTCGCGATCGGTGACGGCGGGTCGGGGATCTGGGCGGTCTATCTGGGTGTCGCGCTGCACGGCGTGTGCTACGACTTCTTCTTCGTCGCCGGCGCCATCTACACCGGGATCATCGCCGCGCCTAAGGGTGTGAATGCGCAGGCGCAGGGGATGCTGACGCTGTTCACCTATGGCGTCGGCATGCTGCTCGGGTCGCAGATCGGCGCGCTGCTCTATGCGCAGTTGCCCGCCAACCCGACCATCGCCGACTGGCATGGCATGTGGGTCTATCCCGCGATCGCCGCCGCCGCGATCGCGCTGCTGTTCCAACTTACCTTCCGCGACGACCGCAAGGAGACGCTGGCATGACGGGCATGAAGGGACCGGGCATCTTCCTCGCCCAGTTCATGGGCAGCGAGGCCCCGTTCGACAGTCTTGAGAACATGGCCGAATGGGCGGCCAGCCTTGGCTATGTCGGGGTGCAGATTCCGTGCGACAGCCGGTTGATCGACCTGAAGACCGCGTCGGAAAGCCAGGATTATTGCGACGAGCTGACCGGCAAGCTGGCGCAGCACGGTATCGAAGTGACCGAGCTGTCGACCCATTTGCAGGGTCAGCTGGTCGCGGTCCATCCCGCCTATGACACGCTGTTCGATGGTTTTGCGCCGCCCGAAGTCCACGGCAAGCCCGCCGAGCGGCAGGTCTGGGCGGTCGAGCAGGTCACGATGGCGGCAAAGGCCAGCGCGAAGCTGGGGCTGAAGGCGCACGCGACCTTCTCCGGCGCGTTGGCCTGGCCATACGTCTACCCGTGGCCGCAGCGGCCCGCCGGGCTGGTCGAGGAAGCATTTGCCGAACTGGCGCGGCGCTGGACCCCGATCCTCGACGTGTTCGAGGACAATGGCGTGCATTGCGCGTTCGAAGTGCATGCCGGCGAAGACCTGCATGACGGCGCAACGTGGGAGCGCTTCCTTGAGGCGGTGAAGGGGCATAATGCCGCGCGGCTGTTGTTCGACCCGTCGCATTACGTCCTGCAACAGCTCGACTATCTCGACTTCATCGACCGCTATCACGACCGGATTTCGTGCTTCCATGTGAAGGATGCGGAGTTCAACCCGACCGGGCGGTCGGGCGTCTATGGCGGCTATCAGAACTGGGTCGATCGCGCCGGGCGGTTCCGCTCGCTGGGTGACGGGCAGGTCGATTTTTCCGGCGTGTTCAGCCGCATGGCGCAGTACGGCTATGACGGCTGGGCGGTGCTGGAATGGGAATGCGCGCTGAAGAACTCGGCGGATGGTGCGGCCGAAGGGGCGCCGTTCATCGAGGCGCATATGATCCGCCTGACCGATCATCCGTTCGACGATTTCGCGGCGAGCGGCGTCGACCGCGCGGCGATCCGCACGCTCATGGGATTGTCGCCGGAATGAGTGGCGAGCGGCCCTTGAAGCTCGGCATGGCGGGTGGTGGCGAAGGGGCGTTCATCGGCGCGATCCATCGTCACGCCGCTGCAATGGATGGCGACTGGCAACTGGTCGCTGGTGCGTTCAGCAGCGATGGCACGCGTAATGCTCGCAGTGGTGCGGCGCTCCATCTCGACCCAGCACGCGTCTACGGCGACATCCATGGGCTGATCGCTGGGGAACAGGCGTTGCCGGTGGGCGAGCGGATCGACGCGCTGGCGATCGTGACGCCCAACCATCTGCACGCGCCGATGGCGATTGCCGCACTGGAAGCCGGGATCAACGTCTTTTGCGAAAAGCCGATGGCGATGAATGGCGATGAAGCGCACGCCATCGCCGCCGCTGCGCAAGCGGGCGGGGCGAAGTTCGCGCTGGCCTTCACCTATAGCGGCTACCCGCTGGTCGAGGAGGCACGCGCCCGCGTCGCGCGCGGCGATCTGGGCAAGGTCCGGGTGGTGCAGGTCGAATATCTGCAGGGCTGGCTGAGCCTGCCGATCGATGGCGAGGGCAACAAGCAGGCCGAATGGCGCACCGATCCGGCCAAGGCGGGGTTGGGCGGCTGCCTGGGCGATATCGGCACCCATGCGTTTCATCTTGCCGAACATGTCGCGGGTATCCGGGTCGATACGTTGTCGGCCGACCTGACGGCGCATGTCCCCGGTCGCCGGCTCGACGACGACGTGAGCGCATTGCTGCGTTTCGAAGGTGGCGCGCGGGGCACGCTGAAGGCCAGTCAGGTCGCAGCGGGTGAGGAAAATGGCCTGAAGCTCAGGGTATCGGGCGAATTGGGCACGCTCGAATGGGCGCAGATGGAGCCGAACACGCTCACCCTGCGCTGGCTCGACCGGCCGACTGAAGTGGTCCGTGCCGGCGGGCCGGGGCTGGGTGGGGCGACCCAGGCATTGCTGCGTACACCCTCGGGTCATCCGGAAGGGTATATCGAGGCATTTGCCAATCTGTATCAAGGCTTTGCCGCACAGATTCGCGGTAACGACACGCGGTTCGTGCCCGGCCTGACCGACGGTTTGCGCACCATGGCCTTTATCGAGGCGATGATCGCGAACGCCGCATCCGACGCCAAATGGACCCATGTATCGGGAGAGTATCGATGAAGTTTCTGATGGGAATCGCCATCGCCGGGGCCAGCGCGACTGTCGCGCTGCTTGCCACCGCAACGCCGACGACCGCGCAGACGCCGGCCGCCGCGCCGGCCGCGTTCAATGCGTGCAAGGCGTGCCATACCGTCAACAAGGGCGGGCGCAACGGCATTGGCCCGAACCTGAACGGCGTGGTCGGACGGCCGGCGGCATCGGTCGCAGGCTTCAACTATTCGCCTGCGATGAAGGCGTCGAAGCTGCGCTGGGATGCCAAGACGCTGGATGAATATCTTGCCGGCCCGACCAAGAAGGTGCCGGGCACGCGGATGCCGATCGCCACGCCCGATGCGGCAAAGCGCGCGGCGATCATCGCCTATCTGACGTCGGCCAAATGAGCGGTGTGTCGCGCCGCACGGTGATGGCGGGCGCTGCGGCGGCAACGCTGGCCACCGGCGTCGGCGCGGCACAGCGCCCGCCGTCCAACGCCGCGCGCTTCTCGCTGAAGTTTGCCCCACACGAGGGCAGCTTTGCCAGCCGGGGCGGGCGGATCGAACAGATCGCCTTTGCCGCCGATCAGGGCTTTACCGCGTGGGAGGATAACGAGGCGGCGTTACGCAGCGTCGCCGAACAGACGGCGATGGCGAAGGCGTTGCAGCAGCGTGGCATGACGATGGGGGTGTTCGTCGCCTCCATGCCGAAATGGGCGCAGTCGCGGCCGATCCTGGGCGCGACCGACGGTGCGGAGCGCGAGGCGTTCCTGGCCGATATCCGCGCGTCGATCGACGTTGCGAAGCGGCTGTCGGCGACGCGGATGACGGTGGTCACCGGCTTCATGGACCCCAAGGTGCCACTGGATATCCAGACCGCGCGGGTGATCGACGTGATGCGCCGCGCCGGAGAGATCGTCGCGCCGCATGGCATCGCGATGGTGATGGAGCCGCTCAACACCCGCACCAACCATCCCGGCGTCTATATGCAGACCGTGGCGCAGGGCTATGCCGTCGCGCGCGGTGCGAACAGTCCGGGCGTGAAGGTGCTGGCCGACCTGTATCACGAACAGATTCAGTCGGGGAATTTGATCCCGACGCTCGACGCCTGCTGGGACGAGATCGGTTATATCCAGTTCGGCGACAATCCGGGCCGGAACGAGCCGGGCACGGGCGAGATCAACTATGCGACGATCGTCCGCTGGTTGCAGGGCAGACGCTATGCCGGGGTGATCGGCATGGAACATGGCAATTCGATAAAGGGTCGCGCGGGCGAAGAGGCGCTGGTCGCCGCCTATCGCCGGATCGACCAGGCATAAAAGGGGGAGGGACGGATGACGCTCCGCACGATGGTCGCGCTCGGCGCGACGTTGATAACGCTCTCAACATCCGGCATCGCGCAGGACAAGCCGGGGTTCAAGGATACGCCGATGCTGCCCGGCGGGCAGTGGCGGGTCCATGATGCCGACCGGCCGGCACCGGTGGTCGTGACCCCGGCGAAGCAGCCGGGCGGGGCGCCGGCGGATGCGGTGGTGCTGTTCGACGGGCGCTCGCTCGACGCATGGACGCCGCAGCGCATGGCGTGGCCGATCAAGGACGGCGCGATGACGGTGCCGTCGCGCGCCAGCGCCGGTGGCGAGAATGCACTGGTCACCAAGCAGAGCTTCGGCGACGTGCAGCTTCACCTGGAATTCCGCAGCCCCAATCCGCCGACCAAATCGTCGCAGGATCGCGGCAATAGCGGGGTGTGGTTCATGCAGCGCTACGAGGTCCAGATCCTCGATGGGTACCGGAACCCGACCTATGCCGACGGCACGGTCGGTGCGGTCTATGGCTTCAAGCCGCCGCTGGTGAATGCGGCGCGCGCGCCGGGCGAGTGGCAGAGCTATGACATCGTGTTCGAACGGCCGCGCTTTGCCACCGACGGGTCGCTGGTCCGCCCCGCCTATGTCACCGCGTTCCTGAACGGGGTGCTGGTCCAGAACCATCAGGCGATGCTGGGCACGACCGTGTGGCGGCAGGTCGCGAAGTACACGGCGCATGGCGATGCCGCGCCAATCCAGTTGCAGGACCATGATTCGCCGGTGTCGTTCCGCAACATCTGGGTCCGCCCCTTGCCCGAAGCCGCGATTGCGCAGGATTTGAAGGAGACGATGAAATGATCGACCGCAGGACGGCGCTGGCTGGCGTCGCGGCGATGTTCGGAACCGCGCTCTACGCCCCGCTCGCACGGGCGGCGGGGGCCAGCGGGCCGGTGACGACGCCGGTCCCGGCCATCAGCGAAGGCCCGCCGAGCGTGGCGGTATTCACCCCGGTGCAGCGCGCGGCGATGACGGCGCTTAGCGAACGGGTGCTGCCGACCACCGACACGCCGGGCGCGATTGCCGCCGGGGTGCCGCAATATATCGAAAAGCTGCTGGCCGACTGGTCCTACCCGACCGAGCGGGTGCCGATCATCGCCGGGCTGGACGCCATCGAGGCGAAGTCGATGGCCGATTACAAGGTATCGACCGCCAAGGCCACGCCGGCGCAGCAGGATGCGCTGCTGACGCTGGCGATGAACGACCGGATACCGGGCGGCAAGACCTTCTTCGAAGCGTTCCGCCAGCTGGTCCTTGCCGGCTACTACACGTCGGAAATCGGCATGACGCAGGAGCGCGAATACCTGCCGGTGCCCGGCGAATATGACGGCGCCTTTCCCTATTCCAAGGTCAACAAGGTCTATAGCGCATGATGATCGATCGCAGGAACCTCCTGATCGGGGCGGGCGGCGTCGCCGCGCTGGCCGCCACCGGCACCGCATCCGCCGCGCAGATCGGCGCGGTCGGTATCCAGCTCTACACCGTGCGCGACCTGTTCCAGAAGGACCCGGTGGCGACGCTGACCTCGATCGCCAAGATCGGTTATCGCGAGGTCGAATATGGCGGTGGCGGCTATGACGCCATGGATCACAAGATGCTGCGGCGGACGATGGACCGGCTCGGGCTGAAATCGCCGTCGGTCCATATCGGCTATGACGCGCTGCTGGGGTCGTTCGACAAGCAGGTCGCGATGGCCAAGACGCTGGGCGCCGATACGGTGATCCTGCCGTACATGACCGACGAATATCGCAACGAAGCGGGCTGGACGCAGGCGCTGCCCAATATCAACCGCTTCGCGCGTGATCTGCGGAAAGCCGGGCTGGGTTTCGCCTATCACAACCACGACTTCGAATTTACGGTGAAGCCGGGCGGGGTCAGCCTGTACGAACGGCTGCTGAAGGAAACCGACCCCGCGCTCGTGAAGGTCGAACTCGACCTCTACTGGGTCGGCCATGCGGGCGAGGATGTCGGCGGCTGGATCGACCGGCTGGGGCCACGGCTCTATGCCTATCACGTCAAGGATGCGCGCGCCGATGGCAGCATGTGCGCGGTGGGCGCCGGCAAGACCGACTTCGCCGCGCTGTTCCGCCGCCGGGGCAGCAAGGGCGTCCGCCATTTCTATGTCGAGAACGATCAGGCACCGGCACCCTATCTGCCCGACATCACGACCAGCTACCGGACGCTGCGCGCCCTTCGCTACTGAATAAGAACACTACCCTGGGAGGGGACATATGGCTGCCACCAACAGGTTCGACGCGATCGTCATCGGATCGGGCATCAGCGGCGGGTTCGCCGCGAAGGAACTGACCGAAAAGGGCCTGCGGGTCCTGATGCTCGACCGTGGGCGCATGGTCGAGCATATCGAGGGCTATCCCTATGACGGGAAGCCGGCATATGAGGTGCCGGCGCGCAACATGATGCCCAAGCCATTGATGGACAGCGACTATTTCATCGCCAAGAACGGCTATGTCGCACCCAGCAGCCGGCAGTTCTACAATGACGACCGGCTGAACCCCTATGCGTTCGACGAGGGCGAGAAATTCTACTGGATCCGCCCCGGCGCGGTCGGTGGCAAGTCGCTGATCTGGGGCCGTTGGTCGTTCCGCTGGAGCGCGGACGACTTCGCCGCGAACCAGCGCGAGGGGATCGATGGCGCGTGGCCGATTAGCTATGACGACGTGGCGCCCTGGTACAGCTATGTCGAAAAATATATCGGCGTGTCGGGTTCGCGCGAGAATCTGCCGTACCTGCCCGACAGCGAATTCCAGCCGCCGATGCCGATGAACGTCGCGGAGAAATGGCTGAAGCAGAAGCTGGAGACGCAGTTTCCGGGGCGCAAGCTGATCCACACCCGCCTGTCGAACATGACCGAGGACAAACCCGACCAGAACCGCAGCAAGTGCCAGTTCCGCAACCAGTGCGGCAATGGCTGTTCGTTCGGTGCCTATTTCTCGACGCAGGCGGTGACGCTGCCCGCCGCGCGGGCGACGGGGCGGTTGACGCTGCAATCCGATGCGGTCGTGACGAACCTCGAATATGACGCCGCGCGTAAGAAGGTGACCGGTGTCCGCTTCATCGATGCCAAGACCGGGCAGGCGCAGGTGGTGCAGGCCGGCATGGTGTTCCTGTGCGCGTCGGCGATGGCGTCGACCCAGATCCTGATGAATTCGCGGATGGCGGGCGGCGGCCGCAGCCATTTCGACAGCAGCGGGACGCTGGGCCGCTATGTCATGGACCATATCTTCCGCGTCGGCGCGTCGGGCGAGATTCCGGGCATGACCGACCTGATCGAGTTCGGTCGGCGGCCGGGCGGCGTCTATGTCCCGCGCTTCCGCAATCTGAACGGCGAAGAAGGCGTCGGCTTCCGCCGGGGCTATGGCTATCAGGGGAGCGCGCGGCGCGATCCGGCCGGCCCGGTCGGCTTCGGAAAGGACATGAAGCACGGGATGCGGCAATATGGCCCGTGGCAGTTCAACATGGGCGCTTTCGGCGAATGCCTGCCCTATGCCGACAACCGCGTATCGCTGCACGCGAACAAGGTCGACCGCTTTGGGGTGCCGCTGATGCGGTTCGACGTCACCTTCCGCGACAACGAACTGAAGATGATGGCCGATGCTCGGGTCGAGGGCGAAAAGATGCTGAAGGCCGCCGGACTGGTGAATGTCCACAGCTACGAAGGGGCGCATATCCCCGGCGACGCGATCCACGAAATGGGCGGCGCGCGCATGGGGGCGGACCCGCGCAAATCGGTGCTGAACCAGTGGAGCCAGGCGCATGATGCGTCGAACCTCTACGTCACCGATGGCGCGCAGATGGCGTCGGTATCGTGCGTCAATCCGTCGCTGACCTTCATGGCACTGACCGCGCGCGCGGCCGACCATGCGGTGCGGACGAAGGCCTGGGCGTGACGGCTTTGGGGTAACGGTGGGGCGCGCTCCACCGTTGCCCCACGCCCCCGTGGAGGCGGGGGTTCAGGGTTCCGCCGGTAACCGCTTGTTCTGCTTGGCTCTGGACCCCCGCCTGCGCGGGGGTACGGTTTGAGCGGTTTCGCAGAGGTCTGCAGTGTTAGAGCATGATGACTTCATGCTTACCCGTTTGTCCTGATTAGCCACTGAGCTTGTCGAACGGACGTATCGAAGGATCGTTGGCGGCAGATGCTTCGATACGGGTCTTCGACAAGCTCAGCCCCTACTGAGCACGAACGGGCAAGTTTCATTTCGTCATGGTCTAGCGATCAGTCGGCGTCGCTCGCTACGGACGGGCTGCTATCGGGCCGCAGGCCGAGCAGGATCAGCAGCGCCCCCGCAACACTTTCGCCATCGTCGGCCGCGACCTTTCGTACTTCGCCATCCCGCGCTTCGAAGCCGTTGTTTGCGCCCAGATTGTCGAACGGCATCAGCGTGACCGCTCCATCGCGGCGCTCCAGATCGACCCGTTTCGCATCGCGCATGAACGTCTTGAAGTTCTTGACCGCCGCCGCGTCCTGAAACGGGATGAATTGGCGCTTCCACTGATCGGGCGTCGGATCGGTCACATTGTCGCGGGATGCCGACAGGGCCTCGGTGATCGCCTGTGCGATGACGGCCTTCTTCGCGGACTTGCCGAACCATTTCGGATCGGTGGCGATGGTGTCGCCCGCTGCGGTGCGCGACACGGCCGCGATGATGATCCGGCCGTTGGTGAAATAGGCGACTGCCGATTGCTGCATCGCGCCGCTTTGCCCCCGAAGTCGGTCGGGGGCAAGTCGGCGTCAGGCGCCGCTCAGGTTTGCATCGCCGTCGGGCAGCGGGGTGTGAATGCCGCATTCCACCTTGTCGAACCCGGCCCAGCGTCCCGAACGCGGGTCTTCGCCCGGCTTCACCTGCTTGGTGCAGGGCTGGCAGCCGATCGAGGGAAACCTCCGTTCGACCAGCGGGTGGCGCGGCAGATCGTGTTCGGCGAAGTAGGCGTCGATATCCGCCGGGGTCCAGGTGATGAGCGGATTGACCTTCAACCGACCGATCGCATCCGACGTGTCGATTTCGAAGCGGGGGAGCGCGGTGCGCGTCGCGGACTGAAACGCCTTGCGCCCGGTGAAGCTCGCATCGAAGCCGAGCAGCCCGCGCGCCAGCGGTTCGACCTTGCGCAGATCGCAGCAGCCATCGGGGTCGTAGGACCAGCGCTCGCCCGTCGCGTCCCGCGCCGCCAGCAGGTCGGCATCGGGTGTCAGGTTGCGAAAATCGGTCAGCCCCAGCCTACGAACCAGCAGGTCGCGATAGGCGAGCGTTTCGGGGAAATGCTTGCCCGTTTCGAGGAACAGGACCGGCACCGAGCAATCGACGGAGGCGATCAGGTGCAGCAGCACCGCCGATTCCGCACCGAACGACGACACAGCCGCAACGCGGCCGAGCAGCCCTTCACCAAGCGCGCTCGCCAGCATCGCCTGCGTCGGCACGCCGTCGAAGCGTGCGTTCAGCGCCTCGGCATCGGCAGCGGTGAAACGTGGCGCGATATCGATCCGGTCGCGCAGGCGCAGGTCGGGATCGGCATCAGCCATGGCGCAGTTTCCACACCGGAACGTGCCCGTCCCCCGCCGATTGATAGACGTGATCGTAGCGGTCGAGCGCGCGGGTCAGTGCCGCCGGATCGACCGGCGCGGCGGGTGCGAAGCTGTCGAAACCGCAGCGGCGCATCAGCGGAATCTGATCGACCAGCACGTCGCCTTCCGCGCGTAGTTCGCCGGTATAGCCCGCTTCCCGCAGGATGCTTGCCGAGGAATAGCCGCGCCCGTCGCGGAACTTGGGAAAGCTGACCTCGACCAACGCCAGCCGGTCGATGTGCGGCAACAGCAGGCGGGCATCGTCGCCTGCCTCGATCCGCACCGCGGTCGCGTTCGATTGGCCGAGGAAAGCGTCGAGCGTCACGGCGGGTTCGTCATGCGCGGCATCGTCGCGCAGGCGTAGCGGCTCGCTCATGTGGCGGCTCCTTCGTTGGGAATGCGCGCGATAACCTTGATCTCGAACCGGAAGCCGGCGAGCCAGGTGACGCCGGCGGCGGTCAGCGCAGGCAGCGGGCCTTCGCCCCAGTACGCGGGGTGATGGGCGAACAGGAGCGGGAAAACGGCTTCGGGATCGGTCGTGAACAGCTGCACGTCGATCACGTCCGCCGGGGTGCAGCCTGCGCCGGCTAGCACATCACGCAGATTGGCAAAGGCCAAGGCGATCTCATCGGCCAGATCGGGCTCGGGCGTGCCATCGGCGCGGGCGCCGACCTGTCCGGATACGAACAGCAGGTCGCCAGCACGAACCGCGGGCGAATAGCCATGATCGGCGTAAAGCGTGTGGGGGTTCGCCGGGAAAACGGCGTTTCGCTTACCCATAAATGGCCTCCTTGAACGGTTCCATGCCGATCCGGCGATAGGTGTCGACGAAGCGCTCGCCCTCGGTCCGTTCGGTGAGATAGCGGTCGGTTACCCGCTCGATCGCGTCGACCACGCCGTCTTCGGAAAAGCCGGGGCCGGTGATCTTGCCAAGCGAGACGTCCTGCGCCCCCGATCCGCCGAGCAGCAGCTGGAAATTCTCGGTGCCCTTCCGGTCGACGCCCAGGATACCGATGTGCCCGGCATGATGGTGGCCGCAGGCGTTGATGCAGCCGCTGATCTTGAGCTTCAATTCGCCGAGATCACGCTGGCGCACCGGATCGGCGAAGCGGGTGGCGATCTTTTGTGCGAGCGGGATCGAGCGTGCATTGGCGAGGCTGCAATAATCGAGGCCGGGGCAGGCGATGATGTCGGTGATGAGGTCGAGATTCGCCTCGGCCAGCCCGATCGCGACCAGCCGGTCGTACACGGCGCGCAGATCGGTCGAGCGGACATGCGGCAGGACGATGTTCTGCGCATGGGTCACGCGCAGTTCGGCAAAGCTATATGCTTCGGCGAGGTCGGCCATCGCGTCGATCTGATCGGCTGACGCATCGCCGGGGATGCCGCCGGCGGGCTTCAGGCTGATCGTGACGATCGTGTAGCCGGCGCGCTTATGGGCATGGGTGTTCTGGTCGAGCCATGCCGCAAAGCCTGCATCGCCGCGGTCGACGGGCGCATCGCTTGTCGTGTCGGCAAAGGCGGGATCGGCGAAGAAGGCGGCGATGCGGTCGAATTCTGCCTGCGGCGGATCGATGCCCAGCGTCTTGATATGCGCGAATTCCTCGGCGACCTCGGCGCGATATTTATCGACGCCGATCTCGTGGATGAGGATCTTGATCCGCGCCTTGTACATATTGTCGCGCCGGCCGTAGCGGTTGTAGACGCGCAGGCACGCTTCGAGATAGCTCATCAGGTCACCGAGCGGCACGAAGTCGTTGACCAGCGGCGCGATCATCGGCGTGCGGCCCATGCCGCCGCCGACATAGACCTGCGCACCTGCCACGCCGTTCTGTTCGACGATGCGTAGGCCGATGTCGTGGAGGCGCATCGCGGCGCGGTCCTCGTCGGCGGCGATGACGGCGATCTTAAACTTGCGCGGCAGGTAGCTGAATTCAGGGTGGAAGGTGCTCCACTGGCGCAACAGCTCGGCCCATGGACGCGGATCGGTCAGCTCGTCGGCAGCGGCACCGGCGAACTGGTCGGAGCTGATGTTGCGGATGCAGTTGCCGCTGGTCTGGATGGCGTGCATCTCGACCTTGGCCAGCTTTTCGAGGATGTCGGGCGTGTCGGCCAGCTTGATCCAGTTGAACTGCAGGTTCTGGCGCGTGGTGAAATGGCCGTAATCGCGGTCATAGGTCCGCGCGATATCGCCCAGTACGCGCATCTGCGTCGACGAGAGCGTGCCGTAGGGGATCGCGACCCGCAGCATGTACGCATGCAGCTGGAGATACAGGCCGTTCATCAGCCGCAGCGGCTTGAACTGATCCTCGGTCAGATGGCCCGACAGGCGGCGTTCGACCTGATCGCGGAACTCGGCCACGCGGGCATCGACGATCGACTGGTCGTAGGTGTCGTACTGGTACATTGCTTCTTCCTAAATCCTCCCCGCCACGCGGGGAGGGGGACCGGCCGAAGGCTGGTGGAGGGGGAGTGCCGCACAACGCAGCCGTGGTGAAGCCGGACAGCCCCCTCCACCATGCTGCGCATGGTCCCCCTCCCCGTGCCGGGGAGGATCTATATCACCCATGCCCCTGCATCGGGGTCGGCGGGCTTTAGCGTCAGGTCGGCGCGAACCGTTGGACCCAGGGCCCGGATGCGGTCCTTGATATGCGCCGGGCGGGGGCCTTCGGGGGTCGCCACCGCGTCGATCACATAGGGCACGTTGACCCGCCGCGCCGCTTCCTCGACCAGCGCGATGCGGTCGCCGTCCGCGCCGACGTCGGCCGCATCCTCGACATGGCGCGACCAGTCGCTGCCGGTCCACCAGGTCACGTCGCCGCTGGCGAGGTCGTTTCCGGTCAGCAATTTCACGCCAGTACCTCCGCCGCCTTGGCCCATGCGCCCAATTTGTCCTCGGCATCGGCCAGCTGGACCACTTCGCCGACGACGATCACCGCCGGGCTTTTGACATCCTCCCGCGCGACCATCGGGCCCAAGTCGGCGAGCAGGGTACGCAGCGCGCGGGCGTCGGCATAGGTGCCGCGCTCCAGCACGGCAACCGGCATGTCGGGGGCGACACCATCGGCCATCAGCTTGTCGGCGATCGCCTCTGCCGTCGCGACGCCCATGTAGATCACCAGCGTGCGGCCATGCCCGGCGAGGCCCGACCAGTCCTGTTCGGAGAGGCCCTTGCACTGGCCGGCGACGAAGCTGACCGCCGAAGACCAGTCGCGGTGGGTCAGCGGCAGCATCGCGCCGGCGGCACAGCCAAGCGCGGCCGACACGCCCGGGATGACCTCGACCGGCAGTCCGGCGGCGCGCACCGCTTCGACTTCCTCGCCACCGCGGCCAAAAATGAACGGATCGCCACCCTTCAGCCGGACGACGATCGCGCCGGTCTTGACGTGCGCGACGATCAGCGCGTTGATCGATTCCTGCGGCAGCGTGTGGCGCGCGCGCTGCTTGGCGACCGAGATGCGCTGGGCACCGGCGGGGGCGAGGTCGAGCACGCGGCGGTCGATCAGCCCGTCATGGACGACGACATCGGCGGTCTTGAGCGCCTCCACCGCGCGCACGGTCAGCAGTCCCGGATCGCCCGGACCAGCACCGACAAGGATGACGCGCCCGCGCGCGGTCGGATCGAGTAGCGTAGCCATGCGACGCTAGATGCGACCGCGCCGGTGTTCAGGCAACCGACGCTTGCTTGGGCGCGGGGTAGGGATTGTTTAGGGCAGGGGCGCTATTCGTTGCGCAGCCCGATGCCGATCGAAGCGCGCGCCTGTTCCGCCTCGGCCGACACCACCGGATAGGCGCAGTAATCGGCGGCATAATAGGCCGACGGGCGGTGATTGCCCGACAGGCCGATCCCGCCGAACGGCGCACCGGAAGAAGCGCCGTTGGTCGGGCGGTTCCAGTTGACGATGCCGGCGCGGATATTGGCCCAGAACCGGTCGTAGAGCTGCGGGTCCTGCGACACGAGCGAGGCGGACAGGCCGTAGCGGGTGTTGTTGGCCTCTGCGATGGCGTCGTCGAAACTGTCGACGCGGAATACCTGCAGCAGCGGCCCGAACAGCTCGACATCGGCGCGTTCGGTCGCATCGGTCATGTCGATGATGCCGGGCGTCAGGAACGGCCGCCCCTCCACCAACCGCTGCATGAAGCGCAGCGGCCGTCCGCCATGCGCCGACAGCGACAGGAAGCTTTCGGTCAGCTGGTCGGCGGCTTCGTTGTCGATCACCGGCCCCATAAAGGGTGCCGGGTCGGCATGCGGTTCGCCGATGATAAGCCGTTCGCACAGCCGGTTGATCTCGGCCAGCAGCGGTTCGGCCAGGCGCCGCTCGACGATCAGGCGGCGCGCGGCGGTGCAGCGCTGTCCAGCCGAGGTGAAGGCGGACTGCACGACCAGCACGGCGGCGGAATAGACGTCGGGCGTGGACCACACGACGATCGGGTTGTTGCCGCCCATTTCAAGCGCGAGGATCTTGTCGGGGGTATCGGCGAACTGCCGGTTGAGCGCGATGCCGGTGCGCGCCGATCCGGTGAACAGCAACCCGTCGATATCGGGATGCGCGGCAAGGGCACGCCCCTCCTGCGCGCCGCCGATCAGCAGGCGGACGCAATCCTCGGGCACGCCGCTCGCGCGGTAGCAGTCGACGAGGAAGGCGCCGCTGGCCGGGGTCTTTTCCGAAGGCTTGAACACCACGGCATTGCCCGCGATCAGTGCGGGGATGATGTGGCCGTTGGGCAGGTGTGCCGGGAAATTATAAGGCCCGAGCACCGCCAGCACGCCGTGCGGCTTGTGCCGGAGCGCGGTGCGGGCGTTGAGCGGCGATTCCAGCCGGCGCTGGCTGGTGCGTTCGGCATAGGCGGTGACCGAAATGTCGACCTTGTTGACGACCGTTTCAACCTCGGTGCGCGCTTCCCATAGCGGCTTGCCGGTTTCGCGGGCGATGATGTCGGCAAAGGCTTCCGACCGGCTGCGCACGACATTGGCGAAGCGGCGCATCGCTTCGATGCGATAGGCGAGCGGCCGCGATGCCCAGCCGGCCCATCCCGCGCGGGCGGCGGCGACCTCGGTATCCACATCGCCGATCGGGCCGCGCCACAGCGTCGCGCCGGTGGCGGGTTCGGTCGAGACAAGTTCGGGCATGCTGATGGTCGTCCGGTTCCTGCTTTGCCGCTACCTTGAACCAGAATGCGGCACGATGCCAGTTTGCCGGCAAGAGGGTTGATATCAGGTAAGCGCCGCGCCCATCCGCCGGATTGCCGCTACCTTTGTGTCGAACAACGACCAATCGTCGCGATCGGCGATCGCCGCCCATATCGCCTCCACCTCGTCGATCAGCAGCGAACAGGGGGCGGCGTCGGACCAATAGGGGTGGCTGCGGTCGGAACGCGGGCGATAGTCGGACAGGCGGGCGCGCACCTCCTCGAACGCCGCCCATTCCTCTCCCTCGGGCAGCCAGCCGCCAGAGGCCTGGTGATAAAAGGCATCGATCGGCATCCGCGAGCGTGCCAATGCCGTCGTCACCGCATCGGCGAGGGCACGGTCGTCGGCATCGGTACGGGGCGTTACGCCCAGCCGCCACAGCACCGCTTCGGCCGCCGCCTTCGCATAGCGTTCGGGGAAGGTTTCGAGGATCGCGATCAGCGGCGGGGCATCGACGACGGTGCGCAGCGCGACCGCAAGCTGCATGGCGTTCCAGTGCATCGCGTCGGGCTGCCGGCCATAGGCATAGAGGCCGTGATGGTCGAAATAGGCTGCGGTGAACCCGGCGTCCCAAGTCGGCGCGAACCGCCACGGACCATAGTCGAAGCTCTCGCCGGTCAGGTTGATATTGTCAGTGTTCAGCACGCCGTGAACGAACCCGGCGGCCATGAACCGCGCGGCCAGCGTCGCGATGCGCCCGACCGCCTCGTCAAACAAGGCGATCGCAGGGTCGCTGCCGGGGGTTTGGTCGTAAAGGCGCGTCAGGACATAGTCGACCAGCCGCCGCATCGCGTCCGCGTCGCGTTCATAGGCCAGTCGCTGGAACGTACCGATGCGGACATGGCTGTGGTTCAGCCGGACCAGCACTGCCGACCGGGTGGGCGAGGGTTCATCTCCGCGCGTCAATGCCTCCCCCGTTTCGATCAGCGAGAAGCTGCGCGAGGTGGGCACGTTCAGCGCCTCCAGCATCTCGGTCGCCAGCACCTCGCGCACGCCGCCCTTCAGCGTCAGGCGGCCGTCGCCGAAGCGGCTGTACGGTGTTTGGCCCGACCCCTTGGTGCCGAGGTCGAGCAAACGGTCACGATGGTCGGTGACCTGCGCATAGAGAAATCCGCGCCCATCGCCGATATCGGGATTGTACGACTGGAACTGATGCCCGTGATAGCGCAATGCCAGCGGCTCGGGGAGGCTGGCGGGGAGGGGGGTGAAGCGGCCGAAATGGTCGATCCATTCGGCGTCGGAGAGGGAGATGCTTCGTTCCGTATCCCCGCGCAGGCGGGGATCCAGAGCCACAGACGCGGCCGCCGGTCCTACCCGGCGCTGGACCCCCGCCTGCGCGGGGGTACGGTCGGCTGCCGCGACGATGCCTACCTCCGCCGCCGCCCGATCGTTGCGGAAGCGCAGGATGTGTTCAGGAAACGCCGCCGCCGGCACGGCATCGTAGAACGCGTCTCCCAAATCAAGAATATCGGTGCGGGGACGGTAGCGAGCGGGTTGCGGGTTTTCGGCCATGCGGCGATATGGGGTGCGATGGCGCTTTTGGACAAGCAACGCTTCACCGATGGCTATTGGTGGTCGAACGACGGCCTCCGACTGCATTATCGCGACTATGGTGGGCCGGGGTGCGGGCAGGGGGGCGGCCCGGCGGATCGTCCGGCGATCCTGTGCCTGCATGGCCTCACCCGCAATGCGCGCGACTGGGAGGATGTCGCCGACCGGCTGGCCGGGCAGTGGCGGCTGATCGTGCCGGAGATGCGCGGGCGCGGCGAGAGCGGCTATGCCCGCGATCCGATGACCTATGTCCCGCTGGTCTATCTGCAGGATGTCGAGGCGCTGCTGAACCAGCTGGAACTGCCGCGCGTCGTCGCGTTCGGGACGTCGCTGGGCGGTATCCTGACCATGCTGCTGGCGGCGACCGATCGCGATCGGATTGCGGCCGCCCTGCTGAACGATGTCGGACCGGAACTGGACCCGGCGGGGCTGGGGCGGATTCGCGGCTATGTCGGCAAACAGGTCAGCCACCCGACCTGGATGCACGCTGCCCGCGCGCTGGCCGAGGGAAATGGCGATGCCTATCCCGCCTATGAGGTACAGGACTGGCTGCATATGGCGAAGCGCCTCCACCGGCTGAATTCGGCCGGGCGGATCATGCTCGACTACGACATGAAGATCGCCGAGCCGTTCCGCGTGCCGGGCAACGAGGCAGGTCCCGACATGTGGCGTGCCTATGACGCGCTGGCGGGCAAGCCGGTCGCGATCCTGCGCGGCGGCCTGTCCGACATCCTGCCTGCGCGGGTGGCCGACGCGATGGTCGAGCGGATCGACGGTGCGGAACTGACCACCGTCGCCGATGTCGGCCACGCGCCGATCCTGACCGAACCGGCATCGGTTGCGGCGATCGACCGGCTGCTGGCGCGGGTGGCGGCGGCGTGAGCGCACCGGTTCGCATCCTCCACCTCCATTCGTCGTTCGCGTACGGGGGTAAGGAAGCGCGCGCGATCCGGCTGATGCACGCCTGGGGCGACCGCGCGGTGCACACCATCGTGTCGGGCGTGCCGGAACGAACCGAGGCACGCTCGGCGATTGCCGACTATATCCGCTACGAAATCGCGCAGAACCCGCCGCCGCTGACCGGCAAGCCGTCGGTCGCGCGGTACGAGGCGATCGCGAAGTACATGCGCCGGTTCGACCTGGTGCTGACCTACAACTGGGGTGCGATCGACGGGGTGATGGCGAAGCGCGTCTTCGCCAAGGGCGCGCCCCCGGTCGTCCACCACGAGGACGGCTTCAACGAGGACGAGGCGACCCGGCTGAACCCGGTGCGTAACCTCTATCGCCGCTTTGCCCTGGGCGCGGCGGAGGCGCTGGTGGTGCCGTCGCAGCGGCTGATGCATGTCGCGCGCGGGCCGTGGAAGCAGCCGGAGCATCGCCTGCACCTGATCGGCAACGGCATCCCGGTCGACCGCTATGCCGAACCGGTCGCGGCGGATGCGATCCCCGGCCTGAAGCGCAAGCCGGGCGAGGTCGTGATCGGTACCGTTGCGGGACTGCGCGAGGTCAAGGATCTGCCGCTGCTGGTCCGCGCGGTCGGTGGAATCGCGGTGAAGGTCCGGCTGGTCATCGTCGGCGAGGGGCCGGAGCGGCAGGCGATCCTCGACGCGGCCGAGGCGATGGGCATCGACGACCGCGTGGTGCTGCCCGGCTTCTTGCCCGAACCCTATCGCTACATGGGGCTGTTCGACATCTTCGCGCTGTCGTCGCGGAGCGAGCAACAGCCGATTTCGGTGATGGAGGCGATGGCGACCGGCCTGCCGGTAGTGGCCCCGCCGGTCGGCGACATCATGGCGATGGTGGCCGAAGAGAACCACCCGTATATGGGCATCGACCGGCACGAGGTGCACCTGCGCGATCGGTTGCAGACGCTGGCGGTCGACGCCGCCGCCCGGCAGCGGGTGGGTGAGGCGAATCTGGCAAAGGCGCGCGCGGAGTTCGACGAGGCGAAGATGATCGCGGCGTACAAAGCGCTGTACGAGCGCGCGTTGCGACGGCCTGGAGCGTTGGGTTAGGACGTTGACCGCGGCACCTCGCCGTTACAGCCGGCCATCCGAAAGCGCTTGGCCGCGACGTCATACAGGATGCTGATCTGATCGCACCCGCCGTCGCTCATGATCGGAAAGACGTCCGGCGTGGAATGCCAGTATCGCTTGCCCGCTTCGCCCCATTGCTCCCGTGACAGGGCATCCAACGCCTCCGTTTCCGCAATTTCCTGCGGCGTGGCAGGACGGGAGCCGCTGACTGTCATCACTTCCATCCCGTCGCGCCAGTCGGTTGGGACGGAGGGAATGACATAGACCGCCTCCACCATCGTCGGGCCGCGAAAGGCATAGTGGCGCGCATAGTTTCGCAGGGGGGTGGCGTCGTTTGGCAACGGGATCGTCCGCTCGATCTCCTCCATCAATACCTGCTCACGGTTCGGCGGAGCGGCGCAACTTGCCGTGATGATGGTGAGGGAGGCGAGGCAAAGTCCGATCCGCATCGCGCACGGTAACGTGCTACCCAAAGGTGCGCACGCAATTTGCTCGCGTTCGGGCGCGGGTGGGATTAATGACGGCCTGATGCGGTGGCGCGGTGCGCCGGTTCCGCTGCGAAGTTCCCGTTGGAGGTCATGTTGTTCAAAGGTCTGTCGCCCATCGTCTATAACGGCCGCGAAGTCTGGCCGCTGATCGAAGGGGGCAAGGGCGTTGCCGCTACCAACCACGCATCGGCCGGCGCTTGGGCGGCGGCGGGCGGGATCGGCACCGTGTCGGCGGTCAATGCTGACAGCTATGATGCCGAGGGCAAGATCATTCCGCAGGTGTACAAGGCGCTGACCCGCCGCGAACGCCACGAAGAGCTGATCGAATATGCGATCGAGGGCGCGGTGCAGCAGGTGCGGCGCGCATGGGAGATCGCCGGCGGCAACGGCGCGATCAACATCAACGTCCTGTGGGAAATGGGCGGTGCCCAGCGCATCCTGCACGGCGTGCTGGAGCGGACGCGGGGACTCGTGTCGGGCGTCACCTGCGGCGCGGGGATGCCGTACAAGCTGTCGGAAATCACCGCTTCCTACGGCGTCAGCTACCTCCCGATCGTGTCGTCGGGCCGGGCGTTCCGCGCGCTGTGGAAGCGCGCCTATTCGAAGGCGTCGGAATGGCTGGCGGCGGTCGTCTACGAAGACCCGTGGCTGGCCGGTGGGCATAACGGCCTGTCCAATGCCGAAAACCCGCTGGAGCCGCAGGACCCCTATCCCCGCGTCCGCGACCTGCGCGCGACGATGCGCGAGGGCGGCATTTCCGACGATGTGCCGATCGTGATGGCCGGCGGCGTGTGGTACCTGCGCGACTGGAACGACTGGATCGACAACCCGGAGCTGGGCAAGATCGCGTTCCAGTTCGGCACCCGCCCGCTGCTGACGCAGGAAAGCCCGATCCCCGAGGAGTGGAAGGCGAAGCTGATGGAGATCGAGGAGGGCGAGGTGCTGCTGCACCGGTTCAGCCCGACCGGTTTCTATTCGTCGGCGGTGCGCAATCCGTTCCTGCGCAACCTGGAAGCGCGGTCTGAACGGCAGATCGCGTTTTCGACGCAAGAAGCGGGCGACCATGTGTTCCAGCTGGACGTGGGCGTGAAGGGCAAGAATTTCTGGGTGACGCAGGGCGACCTGCTGCGCGCGCGCGAGTGGTTCGGCGCGGGCTTCACCGATGCACTGAAGACCCCGGACAACACGCTGGTATTCGTGACACCCGAGGAAAAGGGCATCATTCGCAAGGATCAGGCGGATTGCATGGGTTGCCTGTCGCAGTGCAGCTTTTCGAGCTGGGCCGACAGCGAGACGAACTCGACCGGGCGGCTGGCCGATCCGCGCAGCTTCTGCATTCAGAAGACGTTGCAGGACATCGCCCATGGTGGCCCGACCGACCAGAACCTGATGTTCGCCGGCCACGCCGCCTACAACTTCAAGCGCGATCCGTTCTATTCCAACGGGTTCGTGCCGAGCGTGAAGCAGCTGGTCGATCGCATCCTGACCGGGGACTGATCGGCGACCCGCGCCGTCAGGGCACGAAGGTGACAGGCCGGGGTGGCGGATGCGCTGCCCCGGCCCTTTTTGCATCAGTCATCGACGACGGTGCCGACCACCGCGCCACCGACGCCGCCGACTGCCGCGCCCTTTTCGACATTGCCGCCGGTCGCCGCCGCGATGCCGGCGCCGCCCGCCGCACCGATGCCTGCGCCGCGCAGCGTCGAGCAGGCGGCAAGCGAGCTGCCAGCGGCGAGGGCGAGGACGATGGTTGCGAGCTTTTTCATAAGGTTACTCCGGTTTACGCTACGGCAGGCAAATGGTTTTGGCGCGGCCGGGGTTCCAAAGCATCGCCACGGCAATACAAAGAAACATTGCAGGTGCCATTCAGCTTGCGCAGGATAGACTGTGCCCATGAAGTCCGCGCTGATTGTCCGCCACGTCCCGTATGAAGGCTGCGCCGGGTACCGCGTGCCCGTCGAGGCGGCGGGATATGCCATCGACCGGATCGACGTGACCGATCCGGCGTTCGCCACCGCCGACCTGACCCGTCCCGACCTGCTGATCGTGATGGGCGGGCCGATGGGGGTCTATGACGTTGTCGACAACCCGTGGATACCGGGCGAGATCGCGGCGCTGTCGCGGCGGCTGGAGGCGGATCGGCCGACGCTAGGCATCTGTCTGGGGGCGCAGATGGTCGCGGCGGCGCTGGGGTCGCCGGTGTACAAGGGTACCGGTTGCGAGATCGGGTTCGGCGCCGTCGACCTGACGCCGGGTATCGAATCGCCGCTGGCGCATGTCGCGGGCGTGCCGGTGCTGCACTGGCATGGCGACACGTTCGATTTGCCCGAAGGGGCCGAGCTGCTGGCGACGACCGCGCGCTACCGGCAAGGGTTCCGGCGGGGTGCCAACCTGCTGGCGCTGCAATTCCATGCCGAGATGGGCGAGGATGCGCGGTTCGAGGCGTGGCTGGATTATCTCGACTGCCCGAAGCATCGGGACACGCTGACCGAGGAATATCGCACGCTGGGACCGGCGGCGGTGCGCGCGGGTCAGGCGATGATCGGCGAATGGCTAAGCGGCTTGGAAGGCTGAGCTTTTCGGCCAAAGTTTACTAAGTTCACACTCGTGCGCTGTTTGTGTGGCGTTTGGAATGGCGATGTCAAAGGGCGGGGTACAACCTTCTCAACCCCAAACACTGACAGGCTAACATTTTGTAGGAAAGTACTTCGTCAGTAGTCGGGTTGCATATCTTTGGCGAGTTCGACCGCGTATTTTGCCTGTCCCAGCGAGGGAGCGATTGCTGCCAGTTTTATCCCGCCAAGACGTTCGATTTCACGCAGCCCGATTTCGATGCCTTCGACCGCGCTGACGGCAGGCCCGATAACCCATTCAGGGCCGTAACTAATTTTTCGTTCATCGCTTTTGAAGAGTTTGGGAAGATGGCCAGTGGCCGCTTCGTAATCAGAATAAAATCTGGTCACAGGCAAAAGCATATCAGGATTCAGTAGTCCTAACTTTGGCGCGAGTGCGTTATAAAGTGTCGGTTCCCGGATGGGAAATATTTCTCGATAATATTCTGGAAGGTCATCGCCATATACGCCTCGTTCGATGAACCACCTACCGAGGCCACTTGCAATGGCTGCAATATTCTCTCTCAAAAGCAGGATCTCACCGTAAAGCGAGAGCGCAAGTGTGATAGCCTCTGCGTCGCGCAGTCTGTCGTCCCGTTTACGATTTAGATGCGCATTAAAAAGAGCGCCCGCAATAAGGCCTGCGAAGCCGAGGACCGATCCGATGACCGACTGCCAGCCTCTCAGTTCTTGATAAATCGACCAAGAGGTCATCGTAGCACCTACCGCAACCCATCCAGCACCTGATCCGGCGGCCTGTGTCCGTCCGCCCAGACGCGGATGTTGGTAATCACCTTTTCCCCCATCGCCACGCGGCCCTCCAGCGTGGCCGATCCCATGTGCGGGGTCATCACCACATTGGGCAGCGCCAGCAAACGGGGGTCGATGGCGGGTTCGTGCGCCCACACGTCCAGCCCGGCACCCGCCAACCGTCCACGCTCAAGCGCGTCGACCAGCGCCTCTTCGTCGACGATGCCGCCGCGCGAGGCGTTGATGAGGTAGACGTGGCGGCGCAGGCGGTCGATGCGGCGCGCGTCGAGCAGGTTTTCGCTATCGGCGTTGCGCGGTGTGTGGATCGTCAGCAGGTCGATGACGCCCAGCATTTCGTCGAGATCGCCGTGCCAGGTCGCGCCCAGTTCCGCCTCGACCGTTTCGGGCAGGCGGTGGCGGTTGTGGTAATGGATCGACAGGCCGAAGGCACGGGCGCGGCGGGCGACCGCCTGGCCGATGCGGCCCATGCCGATGATGCCCAGCGCCTTGCCGCCGATGCGGTGACCGAGCATCCCGCTGGGGCTCCACCCCTTCCATTCGCCCGAGCGGACCAGCTTTTCGCCCTCGGCCAGCCGGCGCGGTACGGCGAGGATCAGCGCCATCACCATGTCGGCGGTGTCTTCGGTCAGGACGCCGGGCGTGTTGGTGACCAGGATGCGGCGGGCATGTGCCGCCTTCAGGTCGATATGGTTCACGCCCGCGCCGTAATTGGCGATCAGGCGCAGGCGATCGGGCGCGGCGGCGATCAGGTCGGCATCGATCACGTCGGTGACGGCGGGGACCAGCACGTCGCAATCGGCCATGGCGGCGGCCAGTTCATCGCGCGACAGGGCGTGGTCGTCGGCGCTGAAGACCGTGTCGAACAGCGTCGCCATCCGCCCCTCGGTCGCGGCCGGCAGCCGCCGGGTCACCTGGACTTTGGGGGTGCGGGGCGGGGGGGATGCTGGGGCCATGGCATAGGGATTGGCGGTTGGGTCGCGCGGCGTCAACGGCTTGCCGTGGGGGCGTGGTTGCCGATAGAGGCAAGGGACGGACATTCGGGGAAAATATCATGCGCTTGGGCGGGCGGTCGGTCGTGGTGGCGACGATGCTGACGATAATGGCGGCAGGAGCTGCCGAGGCGCAGCGCCGCAAGACGCCCTATTATGCATCGATCGCGGCAGGCGAGGCGCGGATGCGCAGCGGGCCGGGCAAGAATTATCCGACGCAATGGGTCTATCGCCGCGCCGACATGCCGATCAAGGTGCTCGACATCTATCAGGACTGGCGCCGGGTCGAGGACCCCGACGGCACGCGCGGGTGGTTGCAGGTCGGGCTACTGAGCGACCGGCGCACCGGGTTCGTCGGGCGCGAGGTGATCGAGCTGCGCGCATCGCCGCAGGCGGGCGCGGCGGTGGTGTGGCGTGCCGCGCCGGGCGTCGTCGGGCGGCTGTCGCGGTGCAATGGCGCGTGGTGCTTCTTCGATGTGAAGGGGCGTGGCGGCTATGTCGAGCAGGCGCGGCTGTGGGGCGTCGATCCGGGCGAGACGATGTAGGGTCGCCTCGAGTATCCCCGCGCAGGCGGGGATTCAGGGTCGAGTCAACCGAGGCTTGCGCCTGTGGCCCTGGACACCCGCCTGCGCGGGGGTACGGCATCGGTGGGCTGGACCGGTTCGCAACTTGCCGAACTCAACCATTGTCCTCTGCCCCGCCCCAAGCGATAACAACGGTTACTACCGGCGCGAAGTGGCCGGATGAGGATACGGGGCACTATGGTAAAATGGTTGATGGGTGCGGCGTTGCTGGCGATGGGAACGGCCGGGATGGCGAGTGAACCGGTAAAGCCCGGCGATCTCACGCTGGAGCGGGTGTTCGCCAGCCCCGACCTGAACGGCAGCCAGCCGCAGAGCCTGAAGCTGTCGCCCGATGGCAAGTACGTCACGCTGCTGCGCAACCGCGCCGACGAACGCGAGCGGTTCGACCTGTGGGCGATGGACACGACCACCCGCGAATGGCGGATGTTGGTCGATTCGAAGAAGGTCGGCACCGGTGCCGCGCTGTCCGAAGCGGAAAAGATGCAGCGCGAGCGCGACCGTTCGCTGACCGGCAAGCGCGGTATCCTCGCCTATGACTGGGCGCCCGATGGCAAGTCGATCCTCGTCCCGCTGGACGGCGACCTGTATCTCGCGTCGATCGACGGCGAGGTCCGTCGCCTGACCAACAGCACCAGCGGCGAGCTGAACCCGGTGGTCAGCCCCAAGGGGAATTTCGTCAGCTTCGTGCGCGACCAGAACCTCGTCGCGCTCGACCTGAAGAGCGGCAAGGAAATCGCGCTCACCACCGAGGGCAAGGACAACGTCCATTTCGGCGAGGCGGAGTTCGTCGCGCAGGAAGAGATGAGCCGCCGCACCGGCTATTGGTGGTCGCCGAACGACCGGCTGGTCGCGGTCGAGCGCTTCGATGAATCGCCGGTCGGCATCGTCACCCGTTCGGCGATCGGCGCCGAGGGGACGAGCATCTACCAGCAGCGTTATCCCAAGGCCGGCACGCCCAACGTTCTCGTCGAGCTGTATGTGATGAAGCCGGACGGGTCGGGCAAGGTGAAGGTCGACCTTGGCCCCGATCCCGACATTTATCTGGCACGGGTCGACTGGACGCCGGATGGCAAGGCGCTGCTGGTCCAGCGGCAGGACCGAGCGCAGACGAAGCTCGACATGCTGAAGGTCGATCCGGCGACCGGTCGGTCGAGCGTGCTGTTCACCGAGGAGTCCGGCCCCAGGAGCTGGGTCAATTTGTCCGACGCCTATCATCTGATGAAGGACGGTAGCCTTGTCTGGTGGTCGGAGCGTGACGGGTACGGCCATCTGTACCGCTGGCAGGCGGGCAAGTGGACGCAGCTGACGAGCGGCAAGTGGATGGTCGCCGACCTGGCGGGGGTCGATGAGGCGAAGGGCCGCGTCTATTTCCTGGCGAACAAGGACGATGCGCTGGAGCGGCAGCTATACCGCGTCGACCTGAACAAGCCGGGCAGCGTCACACGGATGACCGAGGCCGGCTGGTCGTACGGCGCGTCGATGGATGGGAAGGCGTCGCGGCTGATCGTCACCCGCTCCAACCCCGACCAGCCGGCGCAGACCTATCTGGCGGATACGTCGGCGAAGCGGATCGCGTGGATCAACGAGAATGCGCTGACCGGCGACCAGCCCTATGCGCCCTATGTTGCCAGCCATCGCCCGACCCAGTTCGGTGAGATCAAGGCCGCCGACGGGTCGGTGCTGCACTGGAACATGATTACCCCGAAGCTGGAGCCGGGGAAGCGCTATCCGGTGTTCTTCTCGCACTATGGCGGCCCCGGCAGCCAGGTCGTGCGCCGGGCCTGGGGCGGGGCACTCAGGCAGTATCTGGTCGATCAGGGATGGATCTGGTTCGAGATCGACAATCGCGGGTCGCCCGAACGCGGCAAGGCGTTCGAGAACCAGATCTATCGCGCGATGGGCACGGTCGAGGTCGAGGATCAGATCGCCGGCGCGAACTATCTGAAGACGCTGCCGTTCGTCGCGCCGGACAAGATCGCGACCTATGGCTGGTCCTATGGCGGCTATATGACGCTGAAGATGCTGGAGAAGGCGCCGGGCGTGTTCGCCGCCGGCGTGGCTGGTGCGCCGGTGTCGCGCTGGGAACTGTACGACACCCATTATACCGAGCGGTATATGGGCGATCCGCGCACCGTGCCCGAAGCCTATGCTGCATCGGCGGCGGTGGCGGATGCGGCGAAGATCCGCGACCCGCTGCTGCTGATCCACGGCATGGCCGACGATAACGTCGTGCTGGAACATTCGACCGCGATGATGGCGGCGATGCAGAAGTCGGCGACGCCGTTCGAGCTGATGCTCTATCCCGGCCAGACCCACCGCGTCGGCGGACCCGGTGTCAGCGAGCATCTGTGGAAGACGATCCTGACCTTCCTCGACCGGCAGGTGAAGGACAAGCAGTAAGCTATTGCACCGACCATCGGCCCGTTGCCCGGTCGTACCGGGCGGCGGTGCCGATCTCGACCGCCTGCGGCGACCATCGTGTCGCCCCCGATCCGTCGAGATAGAAGGGCGGGCTGGTCGCCAACACGGTGCCGTCAGCGGCCGAGGACAGTCGTGCGACGGCATAGTCGGCCGAAGGGTGGCCGGTCAGTTGTTGCCAGCGATCCGGGCGGTAGAGTTCGACCCGCTCCTTGCGGTCGGGCGAGGTTTCCACCTCGATCAGTGCGCCCGGCGTCGCCCAGTGCAGTCCGGCCGTCGTTCCGATCGCGGTGCCCGCGACGAACGCGATGGCGACGATCGGCGCGGCCCACGACCGCCGGCTCATCGCGGTACCATGACGGTGCGGGGTCGGGCTAGGCGCCGCATCAATGTCGCTCAGATTCAACGACTTGGGTGGTGCAATCATCCCGTTCCTCCGATCCAGTCGGAATGATGCGCACCGTGCCGCCCGGAGGGCAAGCGCCGGGCCGCAGTCCGCCGCGTTCCCCGAACTGCTGGACTTTTCTTCCAAGGCGACTATGCGTTCGCGCAAGTTAAGAACGCGGAGTAAGCAAGTGGGTTATCGGGTAGTCGTCGCGGGCGCGACCGGCAATGTCGGGCGCGAAATGCTGAACATCCTTGCGGAGCGCGAGTTTCCGATCGACGATCTGGCGGTGCTGGCATCGTCGCGCTCGGCCGGCGACATGGCCGACTTCGGTGAGACCGGCAAGCAGTACAAGATCCAGAATATCGAGCATTTCGATCCCACCGGCTGGGACATGGCGCTGTTCGCGATCGGCAGCGAGGCGACGAAGGTCTATGCGCCCAAGTTCGCCGCCGCCGGCTGCACCGTGATCGACAATTCGTCGCTGTACCGGATGGACCCCGACGTGCCGCTGATCGTGCCGGAGGTGAATCCGGAAGCGATCGACGGATATCGCGTCAAGAACATCATCGCGAACCCGAATTGCTCGACCGCGCAGATGGTCGTCGCGCTGAAGCCGATCCATGATGCGGCAAAGATCACCCGCGTCGTCGTCGCGACGTACCAGTCGGTGTCGGGCGCGGGCAAGGCGGGGATGGACGAGCTGTTCGAACAGAGCCGCAACATCTTCGTCGGCGACAGCGCCGAGCCCAAGAAATTCACGAAGCAGATCGCGTTCAACGTGATCCCGCACATCGACAGCTTCCTCGACGACGGGTCGACCAAGGAAGAGTGGAAGATGGTGGTCGAAACCAAGAAGATCCTCGATCCGAAGATCAAGGTGACCGCGACCTGTGTCCGCGTGCCGGTGTTCGTCGGCCATTCCGAAGCGATCAACATCGAGATGGAAAACGAACTGTCGGCGGAAGACGCGCAGAAGATCCTGCGCGAAGCCCCCGGCATCATGCTGGTCGACAAGCGCGAGGACGGCGGATACGCAACGCCGATCGAATGCGTCGGCGACTTCGCGACCTATGTCAGCCGCGTGCGCGAGGATTCGACCGTCGAGAACGGCCTGGCGCTGTGGTGCGTGTCAGACAATCTGCGGAAAGGTGCCGCGCTGAATGCGGTGCAGATCGCCGAACTGCTCGGCCGCCGGCATCTGAAGAAGGACTGATCGGCGATCGGCTTCGTCCTCCGGCACCGGTCCGGCGGACGAAGCGGACGCGGATGGGCGAGGGCTGCGTACGGTGACGTGCCGTGGCCACGGTTGGCAAAGCCCATTTGCTAAGGCCGCCTTAACCAACCGATGCGCAATATCCGCATATGGACACGCAGGGTATCCGGGATGGCGCGCTATATGTCGGCGCGTGGGAGGCGATCTGCCGATCGCAGGCGGTGGTCGACTTCGCGCTCGACGGCACCGTGCTATGGGCCAACGACCTGTTCCTCGAAACCATGGGATATTCGCTGGTGCAGGTGCGCGGTCACCATCACCGCATGTTCTGTCGCGCGGAGGACAGCGGTTCCGCGACCTATGCGCAATTCTGGTGCAAGCTCGGCAGCGGGGCGTTCGACAGCGGGATGTACCGCCGCGTCGACCGGCAGGGCCGCGACGTGTGGTTGCAGGCGACGTATAATCCGATCCTCGACACCGACGGCAGGCCATCGTCCATCGTCAAGATCGCGACCGACCTGACCCGCCAGGTGCTGCTGGAACGCGAGGTGCAGACGCGCTTCGACGAAGGGCAGCGGTTTCAGGCGCGGCTGGAGGGGCAGGCGGACGCGTTGCGATCGGTCATGGCACAGCTGGCGGGGATCGTGACGTCGATCGGCGACATCACCGCGCAGACCCGGCTCGTCGCGCTGAACGCCGCGATCGAGGCGGCGCGGGCGGGCGAGGCCGGGACCGGCTTTGCGGTCGTCGCGCGCGAGGTGAAGTCGCTGGCCGAGGATATCCGCCACGCCACCGAACGCGCAGCGGCGATGCTGCGCGCGAACGACCAGATCGCGGCCATCGCCGCCTGATCGGTCAATAGCCGGTGTAGCGCCCCGGACGATGCCACGCGATCAGGATGCCGCTGATCGCCGCGGCGCTCACCGCCGACCAGGCAACCTTGCCCGGCGAGACCACCGCGAACGATGCGGCGAGGATGGCGAGGTCGATCGCGATCTGCGTGCGGCCGGCATTCCAGCCGCGCGTGCGTTGCAGCCATAGGGTGACGACGCCGGTGCCGCCGACCCCCGCATCGTGCCGGGCCAGCGCCAGGATGCCCATGCCGATCACCGTGCCCCCGGCGATGGCGGCAAAGGCGGGATGCACCTCCACGATGCGAAAGCCGTAGCGCGCCATGGTGGAAAACAGCGCGATCCCGCCATTGACCGCGATGGTGCGCCACATGAAGCGTGATCCCATCGCCCGGCGGGCAAAGAGGAAGAAGGGGATGTTGATGAGCGTGAACAGCACGCCGGTCGGCAACGGGACCAGATAGGACACCAGCAGCGCGACCCCGGCAATCCCCCCGGTCACCAGCCCAGCGGCATGCAACATGGCAAGGCCGAGCGCGATCATCACGCAACCGACGACCAGCGCATAGACATCTTCGGATCGGCTGTGCGGCACGCCGCTATGGGGCAGGGCGGGGGTGATGGCGTCGGTCTCCGGTCTGGCCGGCACCCTCTCCCGCTTGTTCTTTTGTTGCTTTGGATACTAACTTGATTTCGCGCGCTGGTGAAGTGGCAAATGCGTGCGCCGCCGGCTCGACAGGCGGGAATGGTCCGCGCATAGCCCTGTTTTCCCAAGCCCCGAACCAAGGACCGCCGGCCCGTGACCCAGACGCCCGTCACCACCCATCGCTTCGCCAGCTTCGACGGGGTGGAGATTGCCTGGCATGAAATGGGCGAGGGGCGGCCGGTCGTGCTGATCCACGGCTATTTCAGCGATGCCGACACCAACTGGATCAAATATGGTCATGCGGCGAAGATTGCGGCGCTGGGCCGGCGGGTGATCCTGCCCGACCTGCGCGCGCATGGCGCGAGCGCCCGGCCGCATGCCGCGGCGGCCTATCCGCCCGATGCGCTGGCGCGGGACGGCATGGCGCTGCTCGCGCATCTGGGGCTAAGTGACTACGACCTCGGCGGTTATTCGCTGGGCGCGCG
Source organism: Sphingomonas sp. Leaf23 (assembly GCF_001421585.1). Lineage (NCBI taxonomy): Bacteria > Pseudomonadati > Pseudomonadota > Alphaproteobacteria > Sphingomonadales > Sphingomonadaceae > Sphingomonas > Sphingomonas sp. Leaf23. The sequence continues at coordinate 536,564 of NZ_LMKR01000003.1, forward strand.
GACGGCGGTGCGGATGGTGACGATGGGGGCCAATCCGGGGCGGCTGGTGCTGAGCGGGATGGGCCTCGAAGGACTGCTCGACACCGGGCGGCGTGCGGCGCATTTCCGGCGCATCCTGACCAACCTCGGCAGTTTCGAGCGGGGATCGCCGGAGTGGATGGCCGAAGCGTTCCTGAAGACCACCGGTGGCGATCCGGTGGCGCTGCTCGGCATTCTCGACACGTTCGTCGATACGTCGCGCGAGGCACTGGCGGCGATCGCGCAGCCGGTGCTGGTGCTGGCGGGCGAGGATGACGACGACAATGGCAGCCATGCCGCACTGGCGGAACTGCTGCCCGATGCGCGGCTGGTCGAGACACCGGGCAATCATATGAGCGCGGTGGTGAAGAAGGAACTGGGCGACGCGATCGCCGGGTTCCTGAGCTAAAAATCCTCCCCGGCACGGGGAGGGGGACCAGCCGCAGGCTGGTGGAGGGGGGTATCGGCATCCGCTACGGTTGCGTTGCGAGGCCACCCCCCTCCACCACCGCTGCGCGGCGGTCCCCCCTCCCCGCGGAGCGGGGAGGATCGTTACCTCACCGGCTGCTCGTACTGTTCCAGCACCCATTCCTCTTCCTGTGCGCCGGCGATCCAGTCCTGCATCCACGGGTGCTGCAACAGGGTGATGATATAGCCCATCGCAAAGCGCGGGCAGGGTAGCGAATAGGTGACGATGCGCGTCGCCACGGGGGCGAACATGATGTCGACCGCGCCGAAGTCGCCGAACAGATAGTCGCCGCCATGCCCGAAGCGTGCGCGGGCCTGCGCCCATAGCTCGTAGATGCGCGACAGGTCGGCCGCGACGTCGGCGTCAGGCTGGGTCGGGTCATAGACCTGGCGGACGTTCATGCTGTGCTTGCGGCGTAAGGGCGCGAAGCCCGAATGCATCTCCGCTGCCATCGACCGCGCCATGGCGCGTGCCGCCGGATCGGCCGGCCAGAATTTGTCGCCGCCCGACTTCTCGTTCAGATATTCGACGATCGCCAGGCTGTCCCACACGACGATATCGTCGCCGTCCCACAGGATCGGGACCTTGCCCGACGACGGGGCAAACTCGTCGCCCTCGCGGCGCTTGTCCCAATCGGCGTCGTACAGCGGCACGACGACCTCCTCGAACGGCAGGCCCGACAGCTTGGCCGCCAGCCAGCCGCGCAGCGACCAGGAGGAATAGGCCTTGTTCCCGATGATGAGCTTCAGCATGGGCCGGGTCGTGCCATGCGCGGACGGCCGTGTCGAGCGGTTGGAACCGGCCATGGAACGATCCGTTGGCAAGTGCATGGCGGATAACGACAAAAGCGGCGATCCGCACAGCGTGGGCGAGGTGCTCGACCGGCTGCGGGACCTCGGCGAACAGGCGGGCGACGACAAGGCGAAGCTGGGCGACGCGCTGGAGGCGCTGGGCCAGCGGGCGTACGGCCCGTTCTTCATCATCTTCCCGCTGATCGACATATCCCCGGTCGGCGGAATTCCGGGCCTGCCGACGGCGATGGCGGTGGTGATGATCCTGTTGGCGGCGCAGCTGGTGCTGGGGCGCAAGCACCTGTGGTTGCCGGGGTTCCTTGCCAATCGCGGGCTGAAGGGGGCGAAGCTGGTCAAGGTCGCCGACAAGACCCGGCCGATCGCCCGGCGGATAGACCAGTGGTTTCACGGCCGCCTGCCCGCGCTGACCAAGGGGCCGATGGTGAAGGTCGCAGGGGTCGCGGTGATCCTGCTGTGCCTGACCGTGCCGCCGCTGGAGCTGCTGCCCTTCGCCAGCACCGCGCCGATGGCGGCGATCATGGCGTTCGGGATCGCGTTGCTGGTGCGCGACGGGATGTTGATGATTGTCGCTTGCGCGCTGTCGGTGGGCGCGGTGGCGTTGGGGGCGGGGTTGTTCGTGTCGAGGGGCGGATAGAAACGCCGGTGTATCCCCGCGCAGGCGGGGGCCCAGAGCCACGAACGTCGCGCGCTATTACCCTGGATCCCCGCCTGCGCGGGGATACACCGGCCGTGTTCAGCCGATAGACTCGATCACCGCCGCGCGGAGTTCGGCGATGCCCATGCCCTTTTCGCTCGACGTCGAGATCACGTCCGGATGCGCGGCCGGCCGCTTGCGGACTTCCGCACCGACCTCCGCGTACACCGCTTCTAGTTCGGTCGCCTTGATCTTGTCGGTCTTGGTCAGGACGATGCGGTAGCTGGTCGCGGCCTTGTCCAGCATCTCGAACACCTCGCGGTCGACATCCTTGATGCCGTGGCGCGAATCGATCAGCACGAGGGTGCGCTTCAGAACCTGCCGCCCGCGCAGATAGTCGTTCACCAGATAGCGCCACTTGCGGACCATGTCCTTGGGCGCCTTGGCAAAGCCATAGCCCGGCATGTCGACCAGCCGGAATTTCAGCGGTTCGCCGATGTCGAAGAAGTTCAGCTCCTGCGTACGCCCCGGCGTGACCGAGGTGCGGGCGAGCGACGTGCGACCGGTCAGCGCGTTGAGCAGCGACGACTTGCCGACGTTCGAACGACCGGCAAACGCGATTTCCGGTACGTCTGGTGACGGCAGGTAATCGAGCGACGGCGCCGACTTCAGGAACTGGATCGGTCCCGCGAAAATCTTGCGTGCCGCTTCGATCTGGTCGGGATCGAAGCGGTCGTCACCGGGCGGGGGGGGCGGCAGGTCGTTCATTTCGCGGCGGCCTGTCGCATGCCCGGATGCCGCGAATAGAGCAGCTGCTGCTGCGCGATCGTCAGCAGGTTCGACGTGATCCAGTACACCTGCAGCCCGACCGCGAATGGGGCCATGATGAACATCAGCACCCACGGCATGAGGCCGAATACCTGCTTCTGCATGTCGTCCATCGGCGCCGGGTTCAGCTTGAACTGGAAGTACATCGAGATGCCAAGCAGCACCGGCACGATGCCGATCGCCAGGAAGTGCGGCGGCGTGAAGTCGAGATAGCCGAACAGGTTCAGGATCGTCGCCGGATCGGGCGCGGACAGATCCTTGATCCAGCCGACGAACGGCTGGTGCCGCATTTCGATGGTCAGCAACAGCACCTTGTACAGCGCGTAGAAGATCGGAATCTGGATCAGCGTCGGCAAACAGCCGGCGACCGGGTTCACCTTTTCCGTCTTGTACAGCGCCATCATCTCCTGCTGGAGACGCGGCTTGTCGTCCTTGTAGCGTTCCTGCAGCACTTTCAGCTTGGGCTGGATCGCGCGCATGGCGGCCATCGAGGCGAACTGGCGCTGGGCGATCGGGAACATCAGGCCGCGGATGGTCAGCGTCAGCAGGATGATCGCGACGCCGAAGTTGCCGACCATGCGGAACAGCCAGTCGAGATAGACGAAGATCGGTTCCTCGACGACGCGGAACCAGCCCCAGTCGATCGAGCGCGAGAAATAGGGCACGCCCTGTTCCTCATACGCGTTCAGGACCTTGTTCTCCTTGGCACCGGCAAAGAAGCGCGCGCTCTGCGTCATCGCCTGGCCGGGGTTCAGCGTGGCGAGCGTCGGCGAACGGTAATCCGCCTGGTGCCGCTGGTCGCCGCCCTTCAGCGTCAGGCCGTGCTGCACGTTCTGATCGGGGATCAGCGCGGTCATCCAGTAATGGTCGGTGAAGCCGAGCCAGCCGCCCTTTGCGCCGAAGGTCGTCGGCGTGGCGTCGATATCCTTGTAATCGACGTCGAACTTCACGCCGTTACCGGCTTCGTAGATCGGGCCGACCTGGATGGTCATCGTGTCCTTGTCGACCGGCGCGCCGCGGCGGCTGAGCAGGCCATAGGTCGCGACCTGCACCGGCTGCGCCCCGGTGTTCACGATGCTCTGGCGCACGGTGAACATGTAGTTGGCGTCGACCGCGATCTGCATCAGGTAGCGCTGGCTGCCCGCCTGCGTCGTCAGCGTAACCGGGGTGGTCGGGGTCAGCTTGGTACCGCTGGCGGTCCACAGCGCATCGGCGGGCGGCGGGGTGATGCCCGTGCCGCTCCAGCCGAACTGCGCGAAATAGGCATCGGCCGTGCCCGACGGCGACAGCAGCCGGACGGGGGGCGAATCCTTCGCGATCGTTTCCTTGTGGCGCAGCAGCACCAGGTCGTCGATCCGCCCGCCACGCAGGTTGATCGAGCCGCGCACCGCCGGCGTTTCGATCGCCACGCGCGGGGTTTCGCGCAGCACCTGCGCCCGGTCGCGAATCGCATTGGCGGTGTCGGCGGCAGGATCGGTCGCGGGATTGGCGACGGGCTTGCTCTTGCCGTCCTCCAGCTTCGTCACGGGCGGGTTCGCGGCCGGGAAGAAATGGTTGGCGATATACGGCCAGCCGAACAGCACCAGCGCAGCCAGTACCGCGAACAGCAGGAAATTCTTCTGGTCGTTCTTCACGCGAAATCCTTGACTGCGCAGACTCAGGGCACCGGATCGTGGCCGTGCCCACCCAAGGGGTGACAGCGCGCGATCCGTTTGGCGGCCAGCCACGCCCCCTTGATCGCGCCATAGCGGGCAAGGGCGGTGATTGCATAGGCCGAACAGGAGGGTTGATAGCGACACGACGGCGGCAGGATCAGCGAGGGACCCAATTGCCACGCGCGGGCGACCAGCATCAGCGCACGGGCGGCGATACCCGGACGGCCAGTACCCGAACGGATAGGGCCGCCGATGTCGGTCACCGGCGAACCTTGCGCAACGCCTTGGAAAGGTCGGCTTTCAGGTCGTCGAACGGGCGTTCGATGCCACTTGCCCGGCCGATCAGCACGTGATCGGCACCGGCAACGCCCTGTTCGGGCAGCAGCTCTGCAGCAAGCGCGCGAAAACGCCGTTTCATCCGGTTGCGGACGACGGCGTTTCCGACCTTTTTCGATACGGTAATGCCGATTCGCATCGCATGGGGCGGCGTATCGGCCAGTTCGTCCGGCTTGCGGTTGCGCACCAGCAGGACGAAGCCGGGCATCGGTGCCCGGCGTCCGCCATTCGCCGCCAGATAATCCCGGCGGCGAAGCATTTTGGTTAGGCCGACAGCTTCTTGCGGCCGCGGGCACGACGCGCGCGGATCACATTGCGGCCGCCCGGCGTCGCCATGCGCGAGCGGAAGCCGTGACGACGGGCCCGTACCAGGTTGCTCGGCTGAAAAGTCCGCTTCATTACTCATTCCCCGGGTATTCAAAACTGCCAGAACGTAAAAAGCCGCCAGTGACGGCGGCCGCGTGGGTGGTCCCTTAGCCATGGCGCCCATCCAAGTCAACGCCGACCGTCACACCCCGGCGCGCATTCGCCGCCGTTTGGCACTGGCCCGGCGCAGTGCCCGGTCGGACAGCGCGCGCAGGCGGGGATGCCGCCGCAGCCGCCGGGCAAAGCGGTGGCGTGCCCAGCGCGAATTGCGCAGGATCAACGCAGTACCGGCGGCGAAGGTGAAGATGCCGACGGGACCCGGCAGCACCGCAACCAGCGGTGTCACCAGGACCAGCAACACACCGAGGGTCACCAGCGCAATTTGCATCGACGACGTCCATGCCAGCCGTGTGTTGCGCTGACAAGACGGTCGCGACGGATCGTTCCCTCCACGCGGAAAGCGGCTATGGACGACCCACAGGGGCAAGTGGGGGCAAAGGCGGCATGGTCGCGATCGTATCGACGGCGGCGTATCTGGGGCTGGAGGCGCGGCGGGTCGAGGTGCAGGTGCAACTGGCCAGCGGCCTGCCGGCGTTCGTCGTCGTCGGCCTTGCTGACAAGGCGGTGGGCGAGAGCCGCGAACGGGTACGCGCCGCGATCGCCGCCATCGGCCTGTCGCTGCCGCCCAAGCGGATCACCGTCAATCTGTCGCCCGCCGATCTGCCCAAGGAAGGGTCGCATTACGACCTGCCGATCGCGCTGGGCCTGCTGGCGGCGATGGGGGTGGTCGATGCCGAGGCGCTGTCGGACTATCTGATCGTCGGTGAACTTAGCCTCGACGGGCGGATCGCCGGGTCGCCGGGCGTGCTGCTGGCGGCGATGCTGGCCAGTGGCGAGGGGCGCGCGCTGATCTGTCCGGGGAGCCAGGGGGCGGAGGCCGCCTGGGCCGGAACGCAGGTCGTCGCCGCGCCCGATCTGTTGTCACTGCTCAACCACCTGAAGGGCGAACAACTCCTGTCGATTCCGCAGCCCGGCGGCGCGGAGGAGGGATGGAGCGGCACCGATCTGCGCCAGGTGAAGGGGCAGGAAACCGCCAAGCGTGCGTTGGAGATCGCGGCGGCGGGGAATCACAATCTGCTGATGGTCGGGCCGCCGGGGGCGGGCAAGTCGCTGCTCGCGTCCTGCCTGCCGGGCATCCTGCCGCCGCTCGACCCGGCCGAGGCGCTGGAGGTGTCGATGGTGCAGTCGGTCGCCGGCACGCTGACCGGCGGGCGGATGACGCGCGTGCGGCCGTTCCGTTCACCGCATCATTCGGCGTCGATGGCGGCGCTGACCGGCGGTGGCCTGAAGGTAAAGCCGGGCGAGATCAGCATGGCGCATCTGGGCGTGCTGTTCCTTGATGAACTGCCCGAGTTTCAGCGCGCGGTGCTCGATTCGCTGCGGCAACCGCTGGAAACGGGCGAGGTCAGCGTTGCGCGGGCCAATGCGCATGTGACCTTTCCGGCGCGGGTGCAGCTGATCGCGGCGATGAACCCGTGCCGCTGCGGGCATCTGGGCGATCCGGCGCTGGCCTGCGCCCGCGCGCCGCGCTGTGCCGCCGATTATCAGGCGAAGGTGTCGGGGCCGCTGCTCGACCGGATCGACCTGTCGATCGAAATGGCAGCGGTCAGCGCCGCCGATCTGGTACTGCCGCCGCCCGCCGAAGGGTCGGCGGAGGTCGCCGCGCGGGTCGCGGCGGCGCGTCAGGTGCAGCGGGAACGCTATGCCGCCGATGGTATCCGGACCAATGCCGAGGCGGACGGCGCGGTGCTGGAACGCGCCGCCGCGCTCGATGAACCGGCCCGCGCGCTGCTGGCACAGGCGGCGGAAGCGATGCGGCTGTCGGCGCGGGCCTTTCACCGGGTGCTGCGGGTCAGCCGGACCATCGCCGATCTGGGCGGTACCGAGACGATCGGACGGGCGCAGGTGGCGGAGGCGCTCAGCTATCGCCGGCGGGCACCAGTCAATTGACCGGTTGCCTTGCCCGCCCTGGCTTGCGAAACATTGCGCAACAGTAACGAGGGGAATGTGCCGACATGGAATGGATGATCCTGCCGCTGCGACGGTATTTCGAGGTGCGCGGCCGTTCGCGTCGCCAGGAATATTGGATGTTCGTACTGTTCAGCTTCCTGGTCGGTGCCGCGACGACGATCTTCGACAATGTGCTGGGGTTCGGTTGGGAGGGAAGCGGTCCGCTGAATGCCCTGACCAGCCTGGCGCTGCTGGTGCCCAGTTTTACCGTCGCGTTCCGCCGGCTCCACGACACCGACCGCTCGGCATGGTGGATGCTGCTCATCCTCCTGCCGATCATAGGCTGGATATGGCTGTTCGTGCTGTATGTTTCGGAGGGGACGCGCGGGCCGAACCGGTTCGGGCCCGATCCCAAGGACCCCTATGGCAGCGCCGATATCGACCGCGTGTTTTCGTGACGGTTGCGGGGGCGCGTCGCTTCGGCTAACGCGCCCTGCGTGCCCCTGTGGTGAAATTGGTAGACGCGTCCGACTCAAAATCGGATTCCGCAAGGAGTGCTGGTTCGAGCCCGGCCAGGGGCACCAATTTCCGATCGCTCCCGACAAGTTAACCGGGTCTTAATGATCGATCTGATAGCGTGACGCGCATGAGCGATTCGCCCGACGATCCGTTCCCCTCGCGTCCGCGCCGGGACAGCGTGTTCCTGACCGCGCGTGTCGAATCGAGTGATGGCGTGGCCGAATGCCGGGTGCGCAACCTGTCCGAAGCAGGCGTCTGTATCGACAATTTGGTCGACCTGTCCCCCGGCGCGCGAGTGCTGGTGACGATGGGCACGCTCCACCACCTTGAGGGATGGGTCCGCTGGGCGCATGACGGCCGGGCGGGACTGGTGTTCGAACACGGACATATCGACGTCGCGGCGGCGCGGCGTCCACGCGGCACGGTCGCGGCGGTGCCGCAGCATGTGACGGGATGGCTGTCGCAGATGCACAATCCCTATCGGCGGGGCGACGGCTGACCAGGTTGGCGGTTCAATCGCCGCTGCGACAATATTGGTCGATAAACTGCTGATGCGTCGGCAGGCGGGCGACGGTCGCGGCGATGTTGGTGCGCAGCCCGTCGAGCGCGGCACTCAGTTCCCCCGGCGGCATCGCGCGCGCCAGCGGATGCCAGGCGGCGGGCGTCAGGCGCTGGCCCATCATCACCTGCGTCCATGATCCGGTGCGGAACAGGTCGTCGGCGGATTGATAGGTGTGCGCGCCTTCCGCAAACAGCGCGATGCGCTCGGCGAGGCTGTCGGGCGGGGCGATCTCGCGCCGTTCGCGCCAGAACGGCTCGGGCCGCTGGTTCAGGTGATAGTGGAGCAGCACGAAGTCGCGCACCGCCTCGATCTCCCGCCGCGACTGGTCGTTGAACCGGGTGCGCGCCGCGGCGCCGGGATGGCCGAAGGGGAGCAGCTGCACCAGCCGGGTCAGCGCGATCATCACCAGATGCAGGCTGGTCGATTCGAGCGGTTCGACGAACCCGCTCGACAAACTTAGCGCGATGCAGTTGCGCTCCCACATCGCCAGCCGTCGTCCGGTGCGAAAGCGGATGAGGCGCGGTTCGGTGAGCGGCTGTCCCTCGACCGACGCCATCAGCCGGTCGCGCGCGGCATCGTCGCCCAGATGGCGCGAGCTGTAGACGAGGCCGTTGCCGATGCGGTGCTGCAACGGGATCTGCCAGCGCCAGCCCGCGTCGTGCGCGATGGCGCGGGTATAGGGCAGCGCCGGGCCGGTGGCGCGGGTCTGCACCGCCAGCGCGCGGTCGGTCGGCAGCCAATGGCCCCAATCCTCGAACCCCACGCCCAGCGCCTGTTCGATCAGCAGCGCGTGGAAGCCGGTGCAGTCGAGGAACAGGTCGCCCGCCACCCGCTGCCCATCGTCCAGCACCAGCGCAGCGATGTCGCCGCTGTCGCCGTCGCGCTCGACCTGCGCGATCTTTCCCTCGATCCGTGTCAGGCCCTGCGCCTCGCTGCGCCCACGCAGATAGGCGGCGTAGCGGCCGGCGTCGAAATGATAGGCATAGTTGAGCGGCGTGTCGGGGCCACCGAGGAAGCGACCGGCCTCGGCCGCTTCATGTTCGAGGCAATAGGCACCGATATCGGCGGCCGTACCCTGTCGCTGTGCCTCCAGCCAGAAATGCTGGAAATCGCCCATCCAGGTCGATCGGCCCACTTCGCCGAAGGAGTGAAGATAGCGGTCGCCGGCGCGCGCCCAATGTTCGAAGGCGATGCCCAGTTTGAAGCTGGCCCCGGTCGCCGCCATGAAGTCGCGCTCGTCGAGGCCAAGCAGCGCGTGAAAGCTGCGGATGGTCGGGATCGTCGCCTCGCCCACGCCGACCGTGCCGATCGCTTCCGATTCGACCAATGTCACCTCGACCAGTCCCGCCAGCTGCCGCGTCAGCAACGCCGCCGCCAGCCAGCCGGCGGTGCCACCGCCGGCGATCACGATCCGCATCATCGGTTCAATCTCTGCAACAGTTTCGCGCGCAGCCGCCGGGCGGCGGCGGGGTCGAGGGGGGCGAGGTCGCCCTGCACCTCAGGCGGCAGATGGGCGCGCGCATCGCCGCCACCGCGCCAGATATAATGGTCGAACATCGCCGCCCACGCCGCGCGCTCCGCCGCCGGCCGTTCGCGCAGCGACAGCATCGCGTGGAGCAGGGTCGTCATCGGGCTGTCGGCAAAGGCGGGGGCGTCGTTCCACCAATAGTTTATCATGACGTTGAAGCGGTCCAGCGCCTCGACATTATGCCACCACAGCGCCGGGTAGAAGAGGACGTCGCCCTGTGTCAGGTCGGCAACCTGCGCCTGTCCCAGCGCGTCGGCGAAGCGGGGATAGCGATCGAGATCGGGCGCGCGCAGGTCGACCATGCTGACCACCTGTCCGCCGGGCGTCGGCTCCAGCGGGCCGGGATAGAGGTTCGCGACCTGATCGGGCGGGAACAGCGTGAAGCGGCGCTGCCCGACGAGGCAGACCGCAAGGTTGTTCGACAGGTCGTAATGCGTCGCGGCGATGGTGCGGTTGCCGATCCAGATGCTGGCCAGCGGCGCGGCTCGACCGGGGGTTGGCGGCGGCAGCGACAGGTCGTTGTCGCGGCGCAGGCCCGGCAGGTACGTGTCGAGATCGGTCGATCCGATGTAGAATGCCGGCGCATCCGGATCATCGAGATGCGCGGCGATCCGGTCGAGATAGGCCGACAATCCGACCCGCGCCGCATCGAAATTCAGTCCCGTCCAGTCGTCGCGGTAGAAGAAGCGCCCGCCGATCGCCGGCTCGCCGGTATAGCCGACGATCGGGCGCCCGCCGTCGAATTGCTTGAGATAGGCGATGGCCCGCTGCGCACCCTCCCGGCCCGCGGCGACCAACGGCCAATGGGCGGCGAACCCGCGCAGCACGACCGGTTCGTTCGCGGCGAGCAGCGACGGCAGGTCGATCGCATCCGCGCCATCGATGCTGCGAACCGGACGCGGCATGTCAGCCGCCGTGCCGCTGTTGCCGCCGGTCGATCAACCGGGGGATGTTGTCGAGCGACGCGCTGGCCATGAACGCCGCGCGCAGGGCTCCGCTGACATGCAGCGCCGCCAGCTGATCGGCGGTCAACGCGTCGAGGGCATCGTCGGCGACGACGAGGATGTCGGTGATGGCACAGTTCTGCCCATCACCCAGGTCGAGTTCGATATTGGTCGGGCGCAGCAGGTCGGCGGCCTGCCACGCGGCGAACAGGGGGGCATTGATCTGCTGCCCCTCGTGGATCACGTCCAGCACCCCCTCGACATGCGCCAGATAGGGCGCGGTGCCGCCGTGTGGCAGGTAGAGCGGATTGCCATCATCGCCGCGTGAGACACGCGCGTCGGTCAGGTCGATGGTGACACCGCCGCTGTCCCGATCGCGGCCGAAGGGGCCGCGCTGGCGGACGGCGGGGACATAGCTTGCCTGCCAATCGCCGCCGTCGCCGAGAAACAGATTGTCGTCGGCATCAAGGCCGAGCAGCGCGACGGCATAGAGGCTGCCCCGGTCGTCGCGGCGGAACAGGATCGGATAGTCGCGCTGTGCCGCTTCGAATTCATTGGGGAACAGCAGCACCTGGTTGACCGCATCGCCATGGTCGGCGCCGTGCGCAACCCGCACGGTCAGGTCGTGATGATCGACGTTATTGAGGGACACGGGGGGCATCGACACGCGGACCTTTCCTTGGGCTGGCGTGAGGGTAGGGCAATCGCGCGCGATGAAAAGGGGCGCCCTTGCGCGAAGGGCGCCCCTTTCCCGTCACTTGACCGCATCAGAAGCGATAGCGTGCCCCCAGCAGGAAGCGCGGCTTCAGTTCCTGGGCGAACACCAACGCGTTACGGTCGCGACCATATTGCACCAGCGGCTCGCTGGTCAGGTTCACCCCTTCGATCGACAGCGCCATGCGGTCGTTCAGGTCGTAGCTGATGTTGAAGTCCAGCGTGCCGAACGGCGCGACGAACAACGGGTTTCGGCTGTCGCCCTGATTGGTCGCGGCCAGGAACTTGTCGCGCCAGTTATAGGTCACGCGGGCGGACAGGCCGTTCTTGTCATAAATGATCGATCCGTTGGCGCTGTCGCCCAGCCCGGTCAGCGCGAACACATTGACGTTCGGATCGGCCGCGATGTCGGCGTTCACGTCGCCATAGACTTTCGTGTACGAGGCCTGGACACCGACGCCGGTGTTGCCGAAGAAGTACTGACCTGCGAGTTCGAAGCCATAGATATGGCCCTCGCGGTTGTTGATCGGCTGTTCCACGGCAAAGTTATACAGCGGGTCTTGGCCGTTAGCGTAGATGTCGATCGCCTGCAGGACGCTGTTCACATAATCCTGATTCAGCGCGCCGCCATTGACGCGATTTGCCTGGAACGTGGCATCGGCCTGGGCAGTGTTGCCGCCGTTCTGCTGAAGAAGTGCGGTGTAGGTGAACAGGTTCACGTCGCTCAGGTCGGCACCCAGCGCCTGTAGCCGCGCCAATGCGGTTCCCGAACGGGTGCCCGCCGCGCCCGACGACGGATCGCGCAGGTCGAACAGGCTGCGGTTGAACACGCCCTTGCCGATGAAGTTGCGCACCCGTTTGTCGAAGAACCCGACCGACACATAGCTCGACGGCTTGAAATACCATTCGACCGACAGGTCGAAATTGTCCGACACGAGCGGAAGCAGGCTGGCATTGCCCGACTGGCCGGTCGGACGGCCGCCCAGTGCAACCGGACGCGTCGGCGGGCCGGCCGTTGTCGACGCGAACAGGTCGCCGAAGTCGGGCCGGGCAAGCGTGCGGCTTGCCGACGCGCGGGCGATGAAGTTGTCGAACACCTCGATGTTAAAATCGACCGCCGGCAGCAGGTTGGTATAGTTGCCGCGCTGGACGACCGGCGAGCCGGAGGCTGCGACGACCGCCGAGAAGTCGTTATCCGCATCCCACTTCAGCGCCGACGGGATCGCCTGGATCGCGACAGAGCGGACCTTCGTTTCTTCATAGCGGGTGCCGAACAGCAGGTTCGCGGGGCGGCCGGCGATCTCACCCTTCCAGGTGATCTGCCCATAGACGCCCCAGACCTTCTCGCCGACCGTATCATTGTCGTTGGCGGTGGTCGAAATCGGGTTGGCGGCGTAGAAGTTCGAGAAGATGTCGTTCAGGACGACGGCGTTGCCGCGGAAGGCAGTGCGCTTCACATCGGCGGTGCTGAACTTGTCGAACTTGCAGTCGAGGCAGAAGGTCTTGACCACGTTCGACGCCAGCCGCTGGACGATGCCCGGATCGGTGATGCCCCAGTCGCCCAGCTGCTGCTGCGTCTGCACCCGCTGGCTGGTCATTTGCGAGTCGGTGTAGGTGCCGCCGAAATCGAACCGGCTGCCGCCGCCCAGGTCCCAGCCGAAATCTGCACGACCGCCGTTGATCCGCTGGCGTTGGGTGGCGGTGTTGGTGCGCGAAATCTGCGTGCCGACGTCGCCGAGGTCGAGGACGCCGTTGCCATTGCCGTTGATCGAATCGTTGATCGTCTGCGTCACGCGGGGGAAGCCGCTGCTATAATCGATCGCCTGGCTGCTGATGACCGGCGCGCCAAGCGACATCAATGTCACCGACGTTCCGTTGGGGGCATCGGGCGTCGACTTCGACACGGCATGATAGCCATCAACGTTCAGCGTCAGACGATCGGTCATCTGCCACTTGCCGTTCAGGCCATAGGACTGAAGCTGGGTCTTGGTGGCGCGGAACTGCTGCTCGAAGCCTTGGTCCTTCACGCCGTTGATCGTTTCCGAGATGAAATCGGGCGTGGCGATCACGTCGTTGCCGTTGAACTCGATCCGGCCGAACGGGCGGTTGAACCAGTTGGTCTGCTCGCTTCGCTGTTCCTCCAGCCGGTTCTGCGCGAACAGCGCGTCGGCGGTGAAGGTCAGCCGTTCGGTCGGGGCGAACTGCAGCACGGCCTGGCCGTTGATGCGTTCCCGCTTGTTTTCGGAAAACTGGTAGCGGCTGTCATTGGGGACCAGTGTGAATGGCGTGGTGGGCCGGTTCTCGATCTGGGTCTGGCCGTTGACGTAAGGACCGGCGGGGTTGAGCACGTCGGCGGTTGGGACCACCGTGAAATAGTTCGGCGCGCTCTGGGCCGAGGTGCTGTCGCGGCGCTGGAAGCTGCCGAAGACCGACAGGCCGAAGGTGCGCGCGTCGTTGCGCCAGCTGAGCAGACCCGACACTTCGGGAAGCACGCGGGCGCCTTCGCCCTCCATCGTGCTGACATCGTGCAGCGCCTTCACGCCGAACGAGCCGGTGACGCCATCCTCCCGCGAGTCCAGCGGCTTGCGGGTAACGACGTTGATCGCCGCGCCGATGCCGCCCGACGGGATGGAGGCGCGGCCGGTCTTGTAGACCTCCAGCGCCGATACGCCTTCCGATGCGAGATTCTGGAAGTCGAACGAACGCCCGGTGCCGCGTGCGAAATCGCCCGCGCCGCTGGTGTCGACGTTCGAGGCGGGGAGCTGGCGACCGTTCAGCGTGACGAGGTTGAACCCGCCCGAGAAGCCGCGCACCGACACCTGCGACCCTTCGCCGTTCACCCGGTTGATCGACACGCCGGTGATGCGCTGCAGCGACTCGGCGAGGTTGGTGTCGGGGAACTTGCCGATATCCTCGGCGCTGATCGCGTCGACCACGCCGGCCGAGTTGCGCTTGATATCGATCGCGCGGTTCAGCGAGGCGCGGATGCCGGTGACGACGATTTCCTCACCGTCCTGCACCGGGTCCTGGCCGGTCTGCTGCACGGTGCTGCCGGCGGTGCCTTCGGTGGCGCCGGGCTGGGCATTGACGGCGGTGTCGCCGGTCTGCGCGGCGGCGATGCCGGGTGCGACCAAAGCTGCGGCCAGAGTGATGGCGGAGGCGCTGCGCGCCAGATTGCCGAGAAGATGACCTCTCATGCGAAAACTCCCCTGATGTGTGGTGCGGTTCGTTCCGCCCATCGTGTCGCCGGATTGTCCGGTAATGGTATCGCTACCACTTTGTCCGGCGCTGTCAATTCGATGAATCGGATAACATCATGATCTGGAACGATAATATCCAGTATCCGAAACTGCGCCGATCGGTCGTGACGGTACGCAGTTCCACGCATCTTCGACATTAACCAGAAATTATACGGAGATCGGTACCTCGATATCCAAGCGAGCAATGCAGTCCGGGGGGATGTGACAAAGTTCGTTTGGAGCACATGAATGATGCGTTGGTTTCGCAAAGACGCCCCGATCCGTCTGAAGTTTACCGTGATGGGGACGGTCTATGCCTTGTTGGTGGCCGTGCCGGTCGCCACCACGGCGGCGGCGCTGGGCGGAATGGCGTCGGCGCCGATCCTGCTGGGTGCGGCAGTGGCGGCGTTGTGCGTCACTATCGTGCTGGCGGTCGTGTTCCGCAGCGCCGTTTGCAACCCCTATGTCGATTCGGTCGTGGGAATGGAGGCGATTGCCGCCGGCGATTTGTCGCGCACGATCGAGCATGCCGACCATCGCGACTGTATCGGCCGCATGGCGCGCGCGATGCAGGTGTTCCAGGCGAATGGCCAATCGGTAAAGGACGCGGCGACCGGCCAGAAGCAGGTGGTCGGCCGGCTGGGCGAGGGGCTGTCGCGCCTTGCCGCCAGCGACGTCAGCTATCGCATCGCCGACCCGTTCCCCGCCGATTACGAACGGCTGCGGATCGATTTCAATGCGGCGATGGACGCGGTGTCGGAAGTGCTGGCGGCAGTGCGCGAGGCGACCAGCGGCATCAACAGCGGTGCCAATGATATCCGCCAGGCATCCGACGACCTGTCGCAGCGTACCGAGCAGCAGGCCGCGAGCCTGGAGGAAACCGCCGCCGCGATGGACCAGATCACCGGCACGGTGCGCGAAACCGCCGCCGGCGCCACCCGCGCCCATGCGGTCGTCAGCGAAACCCGTGACGAGGCCGAACAGTCGGGCGATGTCGTCCGCCGCGCGGTCGACGCGATGCACGGCATCGAACGGGCATCGGGCGAGATCGGCGATATCATCACCGTCATCGACGGCATCGCATTCCAGACCAATCTGCTGGCGCTGAACGCCGGGGTCGAAGCCGCCCGTGCCGGCGACGCGGGCAAGGGGTTCGCGGTCGTCGCGTCCGAAGTGCGCGCGCTGGCGCAGCGTTCGGCCGACGCCGCCAAGGACGTGAAGGCCAAGATCAACGCATCGTCCGAACAGGTCGCGACCGGTGTCGAACTGGTCAGCGAAACCGGCAAGGCATTGCAGCGGATCATCGGGCGGATCGGTGAGATCAGCGCGCTGGTCGGCACCATCGCCACCTCGGCCGATCAGCAGGCGACCGGGCTGCAACAGGTCAACACCGCCGTCAACGAGATGGACGGCGTGACCCAGCAGAACGCGGCGATGGTCGAACAGGCGACCGCCGCCGCCCGCACATTGGCCGAAGAGGCGCAGGAGCTGGCGCGGCAGGTCGACCGCTTCACGCTGCGCCACGGCACCCATGCCGCGGCCAAGGTTGCTTCCGCTCCGCGCCATGCACCCACCCAGAGCGCCGTCCACCGGCTGCAGGCCCGTGTCGCGCAGGTCAGCCGCGACATGGCCCCGTCGTCGCCGCCACCCCGCCGCAAGGCCGCCGCCAGCGGCAGTGCCGCCACCGCGGCCGCGATGGTCGTGGATGACGACGACTGGACCGAATTCTGATCCCAATCCCTGCCAGCGACCTCCTTTTCCGGGATACGCCCATGACCATCGCTCTTCCTGCCGTACTCGATACCCCCGCCGCCGCCGCGCTGCGCCAGACGCTGCGCGATGCGATCGGCACCGGCACCCCGATCCTGCTCGATGCGTCGGGCGTGGAGCGGATCGGCCAGGCGTGCCTGCAGGTGCTGGCCGCCGCCGAAGTCGCGGCAGAGGAGTCCGGCCAGGATTTCCGCATCGTCGGCGCGAGCCCGGTGTTCGCCGACATGGCGACGCTGGCGGCCCTCGACACCCTTATCGCAGCCTGATCCGGAGCGAATTCCATGGACCTCGACGCAATCCAGCAGATCTTCTTCCAGGAGTGCGAGGAAGGCCTTGCCGCGATGGAAGGCAATTTCGCGTTGCTGCGCGACGGCGACCGCGATTCGGAAACGATCAACGGCGTCTTCCGCTGCGTCCATTCGATCAAGGGCGGGGCGGGCGCGTTCGGGCATGAACGATTGCAGGCCTATACCCACCAGTATGAGACGCTGCTCGACCTGATTCGCAACGGCACGCTGGACCTGACGCCCGCGCTGCTCGACGTGGTGGTCGGCGCGTTCGACGTGCTGGCCGACCATGTGGCGGCGGCGCGCGACGGCGATACGCCGCCGGCCGATGCGGCGATGCTGGAACGGCTGGTCGCGGCCGCCGGGGGCGATACGAAGTCCAAGGCCGCAGCGGCACCGGCGGCGGACGCCGCGCCGGCGGTCGCCATTTCCGACGATTTCGACGACCTGATGTCGATGCTGGGCGATGTGGCGCAGTCGGAGGACGGCGCGGATGCCGCCAATGGCTGGCGCCTGCGCTACACGCCGGGGGCCAAGGCGTTCGAGCATGGTGCCGAACCGCTGCTGCTGCTGCGCGAACTGACGATGCTGGGCGGCAAGGTGACGCTGTGCGACCGCGCCGCGCTGCCGCCGCTGGACATGATGGACCCCGAATGCGGCTATCTGGCGTGGGACGTGGCGTTGCCCGCCAGCGTTGCCGAGGATGATATCCGCGCGGTGTTCGAATTCGGCGATCCGAGTGCGATCACGCTGACGCGGGGCGATGCCGAACCAGCCATGGCGGAGGATAGCGTCGACGCGCTGTTCGACCTGCTCGATTCGATGGAGAGCGCGCCGGTAGCGGTCGTCGCCGAACCGGAAGTCGCCGCGCCGCCGCCGCCGCCACCTGCTCCCGCCCCGGTCGCCGCGCCGGCACCTGCGCCTGCTCCGGCACCCGTCGCGGCGGAACCGGCCGCGCCGCGTGCCGCTGCCCCGGCCGCTGCCGTCGCACCGCCTGCACAGACGATCCGCGTCGACCTCGACAAGCTCGACCGGCTGGTCAACCTGGTCGGTGAGCTGGTGATCACGCAGGCGATGCTGGCGCAGCGGCTGGCCGAAAACCAGATGGGCGGCATCTCGGAACTGAGCGACCTCGAACATCTGACGCGCGAGTTGCAAGAATCGACGATGGCGATCCGTGCGCAGCCGATGAAGACGGTGTTCAGCCGCGTGCCGCGCATCGTCCGCGAACTGGAGGGCGAGACCGGCAAGCGCGTCCGCTTGGAGGTAGATGGCGAGATGACCGAGGTCGACAAGACCGTGGTCGAACGCATCGGCGAACCGCTGACCCACCTGATCCGCAACGCCGTCGACCATGGCCTGGAAATGCCCGATGTCCGCGTCGCGGCGGGCAAGTCGGCCGAGGGCGTGGTCCGCCTTGCCGCCGCGCACCAGTCGGGCCGCATCGTCATCACCGTGTCCGACGACGGGCAGGGGATCAACCGCGCACGGGTGAAGGCGAAGGCGATCGAAAAGGGCATCATCCTGCCCGACGCAGTGCTGAGCGATGAGGAGATCGACAACCTGATCTTCGCGCCCGGCTTCTCGACCGCGGCGGCGATCACCAACGTGTCCGGACGCGGCGTCGGCATGGACGTGGTGCGCAAGAACATCCAGGCGCTGGGCGGCCGTATCGGCATCCAGTCGCGCGAAGGCTTCGGGTCGAGCTTTTCGCTCAGCCTGCCGCTGACGCTGGCGGTGCTCGACGGCATGATCGTGACCGTGGGCCAGCAGACCTTTGTCATTCCGCTCGGCCATATCGTCGAAAGCCTGCGCCCCGACGACGATACGCTCAGCCGGCTGGGGCCGGACGGGACGCTGCTCGACGTGCGCGGGTCGTACGTGCCGGTGCTGCGCATCGCCGACTATCTGGGCATCGAGGGGGCCGAGCGGAACCCGACCAACGCCGTGCTGATCGTGGTCGAGGGCGACCATGGCCAGGCCGCGCTGCTGGTCGATACCATCCAGGATCAGCGGCAGGTGGTCGTGAAGAGCCTGGAGGCGAATTACCAGGCGATCGACGGCGTGGCTGGCGCGACGATTCTCGGCGACGGGCGCGTCGCGCTGATCGCCGATGTCGATGCGCTGACGACGCGCGGCCGCTTCGCCAACCGTCCGACCGCGGCGATCGCCGCATGAACCGGGCCGCCGCCCTCGACAACAGCCGCGCGCGTGAATTCGAATTTCACCCCGGCGACCACCGCGCCATCGCGGCGCTGGTGTATGACGAGGTCGGCATCCTGCTGCCCGATGGCAAGGCGCAGCTGGTCTATGGCCGGATCGCGCCGCGCGTGCGGGCATGCGGCTTCGGCAGCTTCGCCGATTATGTGGCGCATATCGGCCGCGATGCCGAGGAACGCGGCCGGGCGATCGACGCGCTGACCACGAACCACACCAGCTTCTTTCGCGAAAACCATCATTTCGAGGATTTCGTGGAGCGGATCTGGCCGTCGCTGGCCGACCGGCTGGCAAAGGGTGGCCGGGTTCGGCTGTGGTCGGCGGCGTGTTCGAGCGGCGAGGAGCCCTATTCGTGGCTGATGGCGATGTTCGGCACCGACCGCGCCGCCGCCCAGCGACTGTTGAAGGCCGACCTGCGCCTGCTGGCGACCGACGTGTCGCCCAGCGTGCTGAACACCGCACGCGCCGGCCGGTATTCGAAGGAAACGATGCGGACCGTACCCGCATCGCTGCGTTCCGTGTGGACCGGGGGGGACGGCGACAGCCTTGTCGTCGATCCGGTCCTTCGCGAGGGAATCGCGTTCAAGCCGCTCAACCTGCTCGGCGACTGGCCGTTCAAGGGGCGGTTCGACACGATCTTCTGTCGCAATGTCATGATCTATTTCGACGAGCCCACAAAAGAACGCCTGCTGGCGCGGCTCGGCGAGCGATTGGAGGTTGGGGGGATGCTCTACATCGGTCATTCGGAGCGGCTGATCGGCGCGGTGCAGGACAAGTTCCGCTGCATCGGCCGCACCGCATATCAGAAGATCGCCGCATGAGCGTCCGCACCCTCATCGTCGATGATTCGATGGCGATGCAGGCGATCATCCGCCGCCGGCTGCTCGCCGATCCGGGGATCGAGGTCGTCGGCACCGCCGCGAGCGCCGACGAGGCACGCGCGCAGATCAAGGCGCTCGACCCCGATGTCGTGACGCTCGACATCGAGATGCCGGGGATGAGCGGGCTCGACTTCCTCGAACGGCTGATGCGGCTGCGCCCCACCCCGGTGGTCATGCTGTCGACGCTGACCGCGCAAGGGGCCGAGGCCAGCCTGACCGCGCTGGAACGCGGCGCGTTCGATTGTTTCGACAAGACGCGGCTGATGGCGGGCACCGATGCCGCCTGCACGTCGGAGCTGACCGAACTGGTCCGCGCCGCCGCCACCGCGCGCCCGGCCGCGCGTGCCACGCCGGTGCGGGCCGCCGCGCCGGTGCAGGAACGCGCAACCTATACCCCGCGTCCGGGCGCAATGATCGCGATCGGCGCGTCGACCGGCGGTGTCGAGGCGCTGATCGAGCTGCTGTCGGGCTTTCCGGCCAACTGCCCGCCGACCGTCATCGTCCAGCATATGCCGGCGACCTTTACCCCCAGCTTCGCCGCGCGGCTGAACCGGCTGTGCGCGCCTAGCGTCGAGGAAGCGCGCGCGGGCGCGCCGCTGGCGGTGGGCAAGGTCTATCTCGCACCCGGCGGCGAACGGCACATGGAGATCGGCGGATCGGGCGACCGGCGCCATTGCCGCCTGGTCGAAGGCGACAAGGTGAACGGCCATCGCCCGTCGGTCGACCGGCTGTTCCATTCGGTCGCGCGCCTGGCGGGCCGCGATGCGACCGCCGCGATCCTGACCGGCATGGGCTGTGACGGGGCGGAGGGGATGAAGGCGATGCGCGGCTGCGGATCGATGACCTTCGGCCAGGACAAGGCGACCAGCGTCGTCTACGGCATGCCCGCGATCGCGCAGCAGATCGGCGCGGTTACCGAACAGTTGCCGCTGCGCAAGATCGCCGCGCGCCTGCTGGCGGAATGCGCCGCATGAGCGCGCTGGCGACCCGTGACGGATTGCGGCGGGTAACCGTCGCGCAGGGTGAGACCCAGGTCAGCAACGAACGCGACGTCGTGCTGACGACGGTGCTCGGCAGCTGTGTCGCCGCGTGCTTCTACGACCCGATCGCCCAGATCGGCGGGATCAACCATTACCTGCTGGCCGACGGCAACGCGTCCGATCCGGCGTCGATGCAGCGTTACGGCGTGTATGCGATGGAAGTGCTGATCAACGCGATGCTGGCGCGCGGCGCCGCGCGGTCGCGGATGCGCGCGCGCATCTTTGGCGGGGCGACGATGCGCGCAGGGTTCCGCGATATCGGCGGCGCCAACATCGCCTTCGCCCGCACCTTCCTGCGCGACGAACGCATCGCGCTGGTCGGTGAGGATGTCGGCGGCACGCAGGCCCGCCGGGTCGAGTTTCGCGCGGCGGTCGGGTTGGCGCGATGCCGCTCGGTCGTCGATACCGCACCGCCGCCGATCGTCGTGCGCGCACCACCGCCACCGCCCGCCGCCGTCGGCGACGTGGAGTTTTTCTGATGACCGAATCTGCACCGAGGGAGCCTCTTACCGTGGCCAAGACGATCATGACCGTCGACGATTCGCCCAGCATGCGAATGTTGCTGCGGGTCGCGCTGACCGATCTGGGATACAGCGTCGTGGAGGCCGAGGACGGCGTTCATGCGCTGGAAAAGCTGGACGGGTTTCAGCCCGACCTGCTGATCACCGACATCAACATGCCGCGCATGGACGGGTTCGGCCTGATCGCCGAAGTCCGCGGGCAGGGGCGTCGCAGCCTGCCGATTCTCGTGCTAACTACCGAGAGTTCCGACGAAAAGAAGCAGCGTGCGCGTGACGCCGGTGCTACCGGCTGGATCGTGAAGCCGTTCCACCCCGAAAAGCTGGCCGCCGCGATCCGGCGCGTCCTGCACTGACCCCAAGCGCGATAAGGAAACTCCCATGTCCCGCCAACTTATCACCTTTCAGCTGGGCGACCAGATCCTGGGCGTCGACATCATGGCGATCCGCGAGATCCGCGCATGGTCGCCGGCCACCCCGCTGCCCAACGTGCCGCCCTATGTCCGCGGTGTCGTGAACCTGCGCGGCGTCGTGCTGCCGGTATTCGACCTGCGCCATCGGCTGAACTGGGGCGTGACCGACCCGTCGGCGCGCCACGTCATCATCGTCGTGCGGATCGGCGAACAGCTGCAGGGGATCATCGTCGATGCGGTGAACGACATCGTGTCGATCCACCCCGATGCAATGCAGCCCATCCCCGACATCGGCGATGCCGAGGCGTCGCGATTCCTCGAAGGGCTGGCGACGATCGACAATCGCATGATCCTGGTGCTGGCGCTCGACCGACTGGTCGACCAGCCGGTCGCCGAAGCCGCTTGAAGTACCGCGTAATCTTTTTGGGACAATCACATCATGGCTGCTAGCACCAAGGTCCTCGTCGTCGACGACTCCCTGACCATGCGGGCGCTCATTTCGGGCGCGCTGGAACGGATTCCGGGTGTCGAGGTCGTCGGACTGGCCGATGGCGCGGCCGAGGCGCGTTCGATGGTGGCGTCGCTCAAGCCGCACGTCATGACGCTAGACGTCGAGATGCCGGGGATGAGCGGCATCGAATATCTGGCCGAGATCATGGACACGAAGCCGATGCCGGTCATCATGTTCTCCACCCGCACGACCGACGGCGCGGGCGAGACGATCGAGGCGTTGCGCCTGGGGGCGATCGACTGCCTGCCCAAGCCGCGCGTGGCGGCGCCGGCCGAGCTGAACGCGATCATCGCGAAGCTCGGCAAGCGTATCAAGTCGGCGCGCAACGCCCCGGTAAAGGTGCCCAAGGTCGCGTCGGCCGCACGGCCGATCGACTGGAACGGCCGCCTGCTGGTGGTCGGCGGCGATGCGTCGAGCACCGCGTCGCTGTTCAACCTGTTCGGCCAGTTCCCGCCCAATTGTCCGCCGACGATCGTCGTCCAGCATCTGGGGCCGGGCCTGGTGAACGGCATGGTCGAAAAGCTGGGTTCGCAGGTCGCGCCGAAGGTCGTCGTCGCGCAGGAGGGCATGGCGATCGAACAGGGCACGATCTATTTCGCGCCGCAGGGCGATCATCACGTCGTGGTCGATGCATGGCCGTCGGGCAAGCTGCGCCTGCTGGCGCGCGATCCGGTGGCGGGTGAGCGGCCGTCGATCTCGCTGCTGTTCGCCGCTGCCGCCAAGGCGGCGGGTTCGAACGCGGCCGGCGTGCTGTTCCTCGACAGCAGCGAAGATGGCGGCGGCGGGCTGAAGGCGATGCTGGGCGCGGGCGGCTATGCCTTTGCGCCGGCCGAAAGCGGCGGTGGCCACACCCTGTCGCGCGGCATGGTGACGCAGCCCGTGGCGGCCGATGCGCTGGCCGCCGGCGTGCTGAAACTGTGCTCGAAATGAGCGCGCCGGCGATCTCCGTCGCCTCGCTCGAACTGGGCGAGGCGTTGGCCGGCGAGCTGGAGCGGGCGTCGCGCCTGCTCGGCGAGCTGGCCTTCGAGCTCGGCAGCGACGAAACGACGCTGCGCCGGCACCTGACCGGCCTGCAGTCGATCGATCATGTGACGCAGATCATGCTGAACATCGCGACGGTGCTGCGCGCGGGCGAGGGGACGGATCAGCTGGCCGGGGTGACGCTGGAGGATGTCGCGAGACGATTGCGCGCGAGCCTCAACTGATCGGCTGGTGCCCCGTGCAGGAATCGAACCCGCGTCTCTTCGTTACAAAGGAAGCCGTTTACCATTAACGTAACGGGGCACGCCAAAGGTCGCTTACCAAGCGGTGTGTCGAACCACAATCTCAAACCACGCCGAAGGTCCAGCCTTCGGTGCGCGCGACACGGGGCGACAGTGCCGGCGGCGACCACAGCGCCGGATCGTGCGCAACGCCGCGCAGCCACGCGGCGGTCAGCAGCGCATCGGTCGCATGATCGTCATAGCGGGGGGAGGGCGCGTGCGGCGCACTGCCCAATACCGCCAGCGCGGCGTCCAGCTGATCGGCATCGCGCAGCTTGCTGCGCCCGGCGCGGACCCCGGCGGCCCGTGCGGCGATGGTGGTGTAGATTTCGACGATCACCGGACCCGATGGCGGCAGCGGATCGAACGGCCAGACCGGTATCCGCCCCGCCAGCCGGTGCAGCACGCGCATTCCCGTCAGGCTCGATTTGCCGACCTGCGCCGCGCCGACCAGGTTGAAGCAACTGGTCGGAGAGAACCCTGCCGCGCGCTGCCGTTCCTCGCACAGTCGCAACCGCCCGCGTCCCTGTCCGAAGCGGTCGCCGAGCGCGCGATGCCGGCGGAAATGGCGCGACAGTTCGGCGTCGTCCACCACCGACGTCGCCGCCAGATGCGGATCGCCGGCGGCCATGGCATCGACCATCGCCCATAGCGCGCGGGCGTCGTCGGGCGAACCGGGCCAGTCGGGGAAATAGCCGCCGGCGTCGACGAAGGGCAAAGCGGGCGACAGGTCCAGCCCGATCAGCATGTCCGCCTGGGTATCCGCCAGCATCGTCAGCCAGTCGAGAATGCTCCCACGCGACCACCCACCGTCGCGGGTGACGAGCGCGGGGCCTTCGTCATGCGCCTCCGCCACCGCCAGCCCCGCCGGGCGCGCCACCGCCTGTCCCGACCAGTCGATCGCCGCGAACCGCGTGAAGCGGCGGGTCACGAAGTCTGTCGCCGTTCGTCCCACCACGCCATGCGTTCGGCGATGCGCTGTTCGAACCCGCGCCCGGTCGGTTCGTAGAAGCGCGCCGGGGGCATCTCCTCCGGCCAGTAATTCGCGCCCGAAAACCCGTCCTGCTGGTCATGGTCATAGGCATAGCCCTTGCCATAGCCGATGTCCTTCATCAGCCGGGTCGGCGCGTTCAGGATCGAGGGCGGTGGCATCAGCGATCCTGTCTCGCGCGCCGCCTTGAACGCCGCCTTCTGGGCCTTGTACGCCGCGTTAGATTTGGGCGCGGTGGCGAGGTAGAGGCAGGCCTGCACGATCGCCAGCTCCCCCTCTGGACTGCCGAGGAACTCGTAGGCGTCCTTGGCGGCAAGGCATTGCACCAGCGCCTGCGGATCGGCGAGGCCGATATCCTCGCTGGCGAAGCGGGTCAGCCGGCGCAGCACATAGAGCGGTTCCTCGCCCGCCGTCAGCATCCGCGCCATGTAATAGAGTGCGGCCTGCGGGTCCGATCCGCGCAGCGATTTGTGGAGCGCGGAGATGAGGTTGTAATGCCCCTCGCGATCCTTGTCATAGACCGCGACCCGCCGTTGCAGCAGCGCCGACAGCCCGGCGGGATCGAGCGGTTCGGGCAGTTGAATCGAGAACAATGTCTCCGCCTGATTGAGCAAAAACCGGCCATCGCCATCGGCGCTCGCCACCAATGCCGCGCGCGCCGCATCGGTCAGGGGCAGGGGCCGTTCCTCCAGCGCCTCGCCGCGTGCCAGCAGCTCGTTCAGCGCGTCGGCACCGAGGCGGTGGAGGATCAGCACCTGCGACCGGCTGAGCAGCGCCGCGTTCAGTTCGAACGACGGGTTCTCGGTCGTCGCGCCGACCAACGTCACCGTGCCATCCTCGACATAAGGCAGGAAACCATCCTGCTGCGCGCGGTTGAAGCGGTGGATCTCGTCCACGAACAACAGCGTATTGCGGCCCAGCCGGGCGTGGTCGCGCGCCTCGGCGAACACTTTCTTCAGGTCGGCGACACCGGAGAAGACCGCCGAAATCTGTGCATAGCGCAGGCCGACCGCATCGGCGAGCAGCCGGGCGATGGTGGTCTTTCCGGTGCCGGGCGGTCCCCACAGGATCATCGACGACAGTTTTCCCGCCGCCACCATCCGCCCGATCGCGCCCTCCGGCCCGGTCAGGTGATCCTGCCCGACGACATCGGGCAGGGTGGTCGGGCGCAGGCGATCGGCCAGCGGCCCAGCGGCGGGCGCGTCGGGAACGGGCGGAGCGAAGTCGGCGAACAGGTCGGACATGGCCCGAATATAGGCCTTCGCAAAAAACCGCCAAACGCCTCTTGCGAGAACCGTTTCAAGATATATCTCCGCGTCTAAGATATATCGGAGAATGCGAATGCGATTTGGAATGGGATATGCGTCATGGACCGGCGGGCCGGGTCCGGGTGGTCGTGGCCGGCATGGCGGCGGGCCGCGTGGCCGGGTGCTGGGCGGTGACGAACTGAAGCTGGTGCTGTTGGCACTGATCGCCGAGGCGCCACGCCACGGATACGACCTGATCCGCGCGGTTGAGGCGCGCACCGGGGGCGCCTATGCGCCCAGCCCCGGCGTGGTGTATCCCACGCTGACGCTGCTGACCGACATGGGACTGATCGAGGAACAGGCGAGCGAGGGAGCGCGCAAGCTGTTCGCCATTACCGAGGCGGGCAGTGCGCAGCTGGCGCAGGATGCCGAACAGGTCGCCGACCTCTTCGCGCGGTTGCAGGCGCTGGGCGAACATCGCGCCCGCACCGATGCCGGCCCGATCCACCGCGCCCGCGCCAATCTGCGCGCCGCGCTGCATCACCGGCTCGCCGGGCCGGACGTCGACACCGACACGCTCCACGCCATTGCCGCCATCCTCGATGAAGCGGCGCAGAAAGTTGAACGCCTATGACCGATTTTACGACCCACGCCGCGGTGCCAACTGCGCAGGCCAGCCGGTACCTCCAGCAGCTGTGCAAGCATTGGCAGCATAACCTGACCGTCGAGTTCGACGCCGACCACGGTACGGTGGTCTTTCCCCGCGACGCGCGCGGCGCCAGCCATCCCGGCGACGCGCTGGTAACGTTCGATGCCGCCGCAGATGCGCTGAACGTGCGGATCGACGCGACGTCGGCAGAGCAGCTGGACGGGCTGAAGGGGGCGGTCGCGCGCCATCTCGACCGGTTTGCGTTCCGCGAGGCGCCGCTGTCGTTCGACTGGCAATGATCCGTGGCCGCGTCTCGCGCGTTCGGGTCGCATGACCGACACGATCGAGACGCTCCGCGCCCGGATGGAAACCGCCGCCGCGGCGATGGATTTCGAAACCGCATCGCGGTTGCGCGACCGGATCACCCTGCTGCGTGGCGGTGCCGATCCAAAAGCCGCGCAAGCGGCGGACACGGCGGGGCTGACGCGGCAGGCGCCCGGCGCGATGGGACTGGGCACCAGCCGGCAACGGGTCGAACCGCCCGCCGGCTGGAAACCGCCGGCCAAGCCCGACCTGATGGTGACGCGCAAACGTTGAGGGCACGACTTTTCGTGGGCACGTCGAACCCGGCGCCCCCGGCGGCGTTCGAGCAGCCATGAAACGATATGTTGTAACTTCGCGTAATTCGGGGCATAGGGGTTCGATGCGCAGCACCACCGCCCGAACCTGGTTGCACGAAGGCCGACTCGACCGGTTCGGGATCATCCTGTCCGGCCTGTGCGCGGTGCACTGCGTGACGACCATCGCGGTCATGGCGCTGCTGGCGTCGGTCGGCGGCACGTTGCTGCATCCGGCGATCCACGAAATCGGCCTTGGCCTGGCCGTGCTCCTCGGCATCGTCGCGCTGGGTGCGGGCTTTTTGCGCCATGGGCAGCGGTTGCCGACGCTGATCGGTGGCATGGGCCTTGCCGTCATGGCGCTGGCGCTGACCCTGCCGCACGGCGTGCCGGAGGCGATCGCAACGCTCAGCGGCGTCGCGCTGCTGGCGCTGGGGCATCATCTGAACCGTCGTGCGCGCTGCTGAGCGGCTTGCCGCCTGTCGTTCGCGCGCCTATCTCGCTGACATGGCGCACGAACATCACGAACATCACGGGGCCGCGTGGAACAAGGCGGCGGAAGCCGCGCTGATTCGCGCCGGCGAGCAATGGACCGCGATGCGTGCCAGCATCTTTGACGTGTTGGCGTCGTTCGAAAAGCCGGCCTCCGCCTATGATATCGCCGATGCCGTGTCGAAGGCGCAGGGGCGGCGCGTCGCACCCAACAGCGTCTATCGCATCCTCGACCTGTTCGTGAACGCGAACCTGGCGCGCCGGGTCGAAAGCGCCAACGCCTATCTGGCGAATACCCATCCCGATTGCGTCCACGACTGCATCTTTCTCGTCTGCGACAAATGCGGACAGACGACGCATATCGATGACGACAAGATTACCGGAACCGTCCGTGCCGCAGCGTCGGGGGCCGGGTTCAAGCCGGTGCGCCCCGTTATCGAAGTGCGCGGAACTTGTGCAGCCTGCGTGCAGGATTGAACCTTTCCTGAACCATGCGCGCAGTTTGTCCCAACTGGTGCGCACCGGCAATCGACAGCGGGTTCCACCTGCGCTAGTCAGGCGCGATGGCCGATCCACTTAGCACGCCGCTGCTCGACACCGTTCAAACGCCCGCCGACCTTCGCAAGCTGGCCCCCGGTGACCTGCGGCAACTCGCCGACGAATTGCGGCAGGAAACGATCAGCGCGGTCGGCACCACCGGTGGGCATCTGGGGTCCGGCCTTGGCGTCGTCGAGCTGACCGTCGCGATCCATTACGTGTTCGACACGCCCGCCGACCGGCTGGTGTGGGACGTCGGCCACCAATGCTATCCGCACAAGATCCTGACCGGCCGCCGCGACCGCATCCGCACGCTGCGCCAGGGCGGCGGGCTGTCGGGCTTCACCAAGCGGTCGGAAAGCGAATACGACCCGTTCGGTGCGGCACACAGCTCGACCTCGATCTCGGCGGCGCTGGGCTTTGCCGTCGCCAACAAGATCGCGGGCACGCCGGGCAAGGGCATTGCCGTGATCGGCGACGGCGCGATGTCCGCCGGCATGGCCTATGAAGCGATGAACAACGCCGAACAGGCGGGCAACCGGCTGGTCGTGATCCTCAACGACAACGACATGTCGATCGCACCGCCGGTCGGTGGCCTGTCCGCCTATCTGTCGCGCATCGTGTCGAGCCGCGAGTTCCTGGGGTTGCGTGAGGCGCTCAAGAAGATCGCCCGCCGCCTGCCGCGCCCGCTGCACACCGCCGCGCGCAAGACCGACGAATTCGCCCGTGGCATGGCGACCGGCGGCACGTTGTTCGAGGAACTGGGCTTTTATTATGTCGGCCCGATCGACGGCCATAATCTCGACCATCTGATCCCGGTCCTCGAAAATGTCCGCGATGCCGAGGAAGGCCCGATCCTGGTCCATGTCGTGACCAAGAAGGGCAAGGGCTATGCCCCGGCCGAAGCGGCGGCGGACAAATATCACGGCGTCCAGAAGTTCGACGTCATCACCGGCACGCAGGTGAAGGCGCCGGCCGGGCCGCCGCAATATCAGAACGTGTTCGGCCATACGCTGAGCCAACTGGCCGATACCGACAGCCGCATCTGCGCGATCACTGCCGCGATGCCGTCGGGCACCGGGCTGGACCGATTTGCCAAGGAACATGGTGACCGCTTCTTCGACGTCGGCATCGCCGAACAGCATTCGGTGACCTTTGCCGCCGGTCTGGCGGCGCAGGGCATGCGGCCGTTCTGCGCGATCTATTCGACCTTCCTGCAGCGTGCCTATGATCAGGTCGTCCACGACGTCTGTATCCAGAACCTGCCGGTGCGCTTCGCGATCGACCGCGCCGGGCTGGTCGGGGCGGATGGTGCGACCCATGCCGGCAGCTTCGACGTGACCTATCTCGCGACGCTGCCGAACATGGTGGTGATGGCCCCGGCGGACGAGGCGGAACTGGTCCACATGACCTATACCGCTGCCGAATATGACGCCGGGCCGATCGCGGTACGTTATCCGCGCGGCAACGGCATCGGCGTGGCACTGCCCGAGGTCCCGCAGAAGCTGGAGATCGGCAAGGGGCGCCTGGTCCGTGAGGGCAGCAAGATCGCGATCCTGTCGCTCGGCACCCGGCTGGAGGAAGCGCTGAAGGCCGCCGATGCGTTAGAGGCCAAGGGGCTGTCGACCACCGTCGCCGACCTGCGCTTTGCCAAGCCGCTCGACGAAGCGATGATCCGCCGCCTGCTGACCACCCACGAAGTCGCGGTAACGGTCGAGGAAGGCGCGGTCGGGGGCTTGGGCGCGCATGTCCTGACCTTTGCCAGCGACAGCGGGTTGATCGATGCGGGGTTGAAGCTGCGCACGATGCGCCTGCCCGATACCTTCCAGGATCAGGACAGCCCACAGAAGCAGTATGACGAAGCCGGCCTGAACGCGCCGCAGATCGTCGACACGGTGTTGCAGGCGCTGCGTTGGAACGAGAGCGGAGCCACCGAAGTCCGCGCATGACCGGCGGACAGAAGGCGGCGGCGATCATTGCCCTGGCGGTGATCGCGCTCGCCTGGTTCAACTGGCGGATGTGGCGGCAGTTCAGCGCGGCCAAGGCGTATCGCGCGGGATGGAACGCAGCGGATTTCGACGCGATGGTGGCGGAGAATGGCGTAACGCCGGCCATCGCCGCGCTGACCCGCGATCTGGTCGCGCCTTGTTACGGAGAGGGCGTCGTCCCGCATCCCGACGACGATTTCGCCCGGTTCCTGATGATCGATGACGAAGAGGTCGCCGATATGGTCGAGGCAGCGTGGGCGCGGCTGGGGCTGGCGATGCCGACACGGGCTGATCCGGTCGAGCTGCCGCCGATGAAGGATGTGCGGGACTTGGCGGTCTATCTTCAATCGGTGGCCTGATCGTCACCCCGGACGTGATCCGGGGTGACGCCGTACGTCATCGCAGGAACTGCCCCTGCGCGGCATCGGTGGCGTTGATCGCCAGCACCGAGCGGGCATCGCTGGGCAGCCGGACATGGCCATGGCCGTCCCCAGATGCCGCGATCACCCGGTCGAGCAGTTCCTGGCCCTCTTCCCACCAGCCGATACCGCTGGCGGCATTCAGATGCCCCTGCGCGCCGGCATCGACGAAATGGCTGCCCCAATCGACCGCCATCGAATGCGCGCGCTCGATCGACACCCAGGGATCGTCGGTCGAGGCGACGACCAGCGAGGGGAAGGGCAGGGCGAAACGCGGCGTGGGGGCGAACCCCTGCAGCTCGACCGGTGCGCCCGCCCGGTCGACATCGGCCGGTGCCACCAGCAATGCGCCCGCGACCGGCCAGCCATAGGGCTGTCCCGACAGTTGCGCCCACCATGCGACGGCAAGGCAGCCGAGCGAATGCGCCGCCAACACCACCGGCGCCTGCGCCTGGCGGATCGCCTGATCCAGCTTCGTCACCCAGGCATTGCGCAACGGGCGCGACCACAGGCCCAGTTCGACCCGCGCGGTGTCGGGGCGCGATTGCTCCCACAGCGTCTGCCAGTGCGACGGGCCGGAACCGTTCAGGCCGGGCACGGTCAGCACCGTGGGCAGGCCGGTCAGGGGAGTCGAAAACTGTGCCATCGTCACGCTCCTGCTCATGGTGTTCAACGGGGTGGAAGCCGCCGGCCACGCTTAGGGACGGGGATCGGGTCCGGGCGGCTTCCTGTGGTCAATGTATTCCTACTCATCCGATAGGCAATAGCCAATCGACCAGTCGATGAAGGGTTGCGACGGGCGGAAAGCCGCGCCATGCGGGGCCATGGCAAAGCAACGTGCGGACCAGATGCTCGTCGATCGTGGCCTGGCCGAAAGCCGGACGCGGGCGCAGGCGCTCATCATGGCGGGGCTGGTATTCGTCGGTGATCGCAAGGTCGACAAGCCGGGGCAGCAATTCGCCCCCGATGTCGCGCTGGACGTGCGCGGGCGCGACCATCCGTGGGTGTCGCGCGGCGGGATCAAGCTGGCGCATGGCCTAGACCATTTCGGCTGGGACGTGACGCAGGCGGTGGCGATCGATGTCGGATCGTCGACCGGCGGCTTTACCGATGTGCTGCTGACGCGCGGCGCGGCGCGGGTCTATGCGGTCGACAGTGGCACGAACCAGCTGGCGTGGAAGCTCAGGCAGGACCCACGCGTCGTCGTCCATGAACAATTGAGCGCCCGGCTGCTGACCGAGGCGCAGATCCCCGAACCGGTCGATCTGGTGGTGTGCGACGCGAGCTTCATTGCGCTGGCCAAGGTGCTGGCGGTGCCGCTGACCTTCGTCAAGCCCGGCGGCCGGTTGCTGGCGCTGATCAAGCCGCAGTTCGAGGCGGGGCGCGAGGAGGTCGGCAAGGGCGGTGTGGTGCGCGATCCCGCGATCCATACACGCGTATGCGATGCGGTGGCCGACTGGCTGACTGGGCTTGGCTGGCGGGTCGCAGGGGTCGATCCCAGCCCGATTACCGGGCCAGAGGGCAATATCGAGTTCCTGATCGGTGCCCATGCGCCCGAATCGGCCGCTTTGACTTGCAATGACGCACCGCACACAGCAAGCACTGCGCCCTGAACGGCGGCGCAACGGGCGCGCCGGTACTGGGGTGCGGGATGAACGAGATCGCGTCGAAGTGGCAGTTGCGATCGGGATTTCTGCGGCGCGCGGTGGTTTGCGTGCCGTTAATCCTGTTGCTGGGATTCACGTCGGGGCAGCTGGTCGTCGCGGGCGATGCGAACGGCTGGTACCGGCTGCTCGACCTGCCGGCGATCCGGCCGCCCAACAGGGCGTTCCCGGTCGTGTGGACGATCCTGTACCTGATGCTGGGCTTTGCAATAGCCGTCGTGCTGAATGCGCGCGGCGCGCGGGGGCGGGGGATCGCCATCGCGTTGTTCGTCGCGCAGCTGGCAATGAACCTCGTCTGGTCGCCGCTGTTCTTTGGCGCGCATCAGGTGACGCTGGCGCTGTACCTGATCGTCGCGCTGTTCTTCACGGCCCTTGCCACCACCTTTGCCTTTGGCCGCATCCGGCCGCTCGCGGCGTGGCTGCTGGTGCCGTATCTGGTGTGGCTGGTGATCGCGTCGGCGCTCAACTGGCAGATCGATCGGCGCAATCCGAACGCGGAAACCCTTGTGCCGCCGGCCCATTCCACCCAAATCACGCTTTAGAAACGGTCGGCGCGACGGGCGCCTGGCTAACCGGAAGGATTTTCCATGCAGTCCGACAATCGCCTGTTCGACGATTTCGCCAAGTTCGTGAACGGCGCGGCCGGCACCATCGCCGGCATGGCGCGCGAGGGTGAGGCCGCCGCGCGCGAACGGGCCAAGACGTTCCTGGGTGGCATGGATTTCGTCAGCCGCGACGAATTCGAAGTGGTGAAGGCCATGGCCGTCGCCGCACGCGACGAGGCCGATGCGTTGCGCGCGCGGCTCGACGCGCTGGAGGGCAAGGCGGTCACCGGCGCCGCGCCGTCGGTCGACAGCACGGGTGCCGGCGAGGGCGCGCTCTGATCCATTGTCCTGCATCCCGCGCCGCGACGCGTGACGCAGGGCACGCGAGCGGTTAAAGACGTGGGGATGATATTGGACGAAGTGGAAGAGGACGGCGATGACGCCGTGCCGATCGACACGCTGGAGCGCTATTTCGCGGCGCATGGCTGGAAGCATGAGCGCGACGGTGACGAGATCGTCGCGCATGTGAAGGGCAGCTGGACCGAATTCGAACTGCGCGCGATCTGGCGCGGCGAGGACGGCGTGCTGCAATTCCTGGCGCTGCCCGACGTTCGCGTCGCCGACGAACGGCGCGCGGCGATCTATGAAACGATCGGCCTGATCAACGAACAGCTGTGGATTGGCCATTTCGAGCTGTGGTCGTCCAGCGGCATCCTGCTCTATCGCCACGCCGCGATGCTGCCCGAGGAGCCGGTGCTGACGATCGATCAGGCGGAGATGATGATCGACGCCGCGATCGATGAATGCGAACGCTTCTATCCGGTGTTCCAGTTCGTGCTGTGGGGCGGCAAGAGCCCGAAGGAAGCGATCGCCGCATCGATGATCGAGACGCAGGGCGAGGCATGAGCGCGCTGCCCGGATCGCTGTGGCTGATCGGCTGCGGCAATATGGGCGGCGCGATGCTGGAGCGGTGGATTGCCGATGGCGTCGATCCGGCGGCGATCACCGTCGTTACCCGATCGCCGCGCGCGGTGCCGGCCGGCGTGACCCACGCAACGACGCTCCCGCAGGACGGGCCGCCGGCCATCGCCGTGCTGGCGATCAAACCTCAACAACTCGACTCCGTCGCGCCTGATCTGGCCCCGCGCATCGCGGGCGCGCCGCTGCTGATCTCGATCCTTGCCGGGGTCGAGGAGGCGGCGCTGGCGCGGCGATTCGATGCCGACACCATCGTCCGCGCCATGCCGAGCCTGCCGGTCGCGATCGGGCAGGGGGTGGTCGCACTCCATTCGCATGGGCGGGACGATGCCGCCCGCGCCACCGCTGCCGGGCTGATGGCGCCGCTGGGGCTGGTCGAGTGGATCGACGATGCCGCGCTGTTCGATGCGGTGACGGCATTGTCGGGCTGTGGCCCGGGGTTTGTGTTCCGCTTCATCGACGCGCTTGCCGCTGCCGGCACCGCGCTCGGCCTGCCCGCCGATCAGGCACAGCGCCTCGCCATTGCCACGGTGCAGGGGTCGGCGACGATGGCCGCCGGGTCGGAAGCCTCGCCCGCGACGCTGGCCGATCGGGTCGCCAGCCCGGGCGGTTCGACGCGGCAGGGGCTGAACGTGCTTGACGACGGCGACGCGCTCAAGCGGTTGCTGGCGGCGACACTGGCGGCGTCCGAACGGCGCAATGCGGAAATGGCGGTGACGGCGCGGGGTTAACGCCCCAGCGCCGCGACGGCTGCCTTGTCACCCGCCGGGATCAACCCCTCCAGCACCGCCCAGAAGCCGCTGACCGCATCCTGCCCTGCGCCCGAATAGGCGCGCGACAATTTTGCGTTGAGCATCTCGTACAGCCGCGACTCCAGCGCCTGTCCCTCAACCGTCAGCTTCAACAGCCGTTGCCGTGCATCGCGGTCACCCGCCCGGCTTTCAACCAGCCCGCGCCCCGACAGGTCGTTCAGCACCCGCCCGAGCGATTGCTTCGTGATCGCCAGCAACCGCAGCAGCTCGCTGACCGACAAATCCGGCCGCCGCGCGATGAAATACAGCGCGCGGTGATGCGCCCGGCCCAGGTTCTGCGCCGCCAGTTCCTCGTCAATGCTCCGCGTCAAATGGCTATAGCCGAAATAGAGCAGCTCGATCCCGCGCCGCACCTCGGCCTCGCGCAGGAACAGGGCAGAGGCGGTCATGGGTTGCGCGGAAGATGGGGCAGTCATGTTGACCATTTGTGCCATCCGGCCTACCCCTCCGCAAGCATTCATCCAAGAGGACGCCATGACGCAGCCGAGCTTCGCCTTCGAACCCCATGCGACCCCGGTCGCGGCGAGCGAGCGGGCCGCGCGGATCGTCAATCCCGGCTTCGGCCGCGTCTTTACCGACCATATGGCGACGATCCGCTGGTCGGAGGGCAAGGGCTGGCATGACGCGAAGATCACCGCGCGCGCGCCGATCGTCATGGACCCGGCCGCCGCCGTCCTCCACTATGCGCAGGAAATCTTCGAAGGGCTGAAGGCTTATACGCTGCCCGACGGCGGCGTCGCGCTGTTCCGTGCGGAGCAGAATGCCGCACGCTTCCGCCGCTCGGCCCACCGCCTTGCCATGGCTGAACTGCCGGAGGATTTGTTCGTCGCCTCGTGCCGCGAACTGACGCTCGCCGAGCGTGACTGGATTCCGGCAGGCGAGGGCAGTGCGCTGTATCTCCGCCCGTTCATGATCGCGAGCGAGACGTTCCTCGGCGTGAAGCCGTCGGCCGAATATCTCTACTGCGTCATCGCCTCGGCGGTCGGTAATTACTGGCCGGGCGGTGCGAAGAGCATTTCGCTCTGGGTATCGAAGGAATTCACCCGCGCCGCGCCCGGCGGAACCGGTGATGCCAAGTGCGGCGGCAATTATGCCGCCAGCCTGCTCGCCCAGTCGGAAGCGATCCGCCAGGGCTGCGATCAGGTCGTGTTCCTCGATGCGACCGAGCGCCGCTGGGTCGAGGAACTGGGCGGCATGAACATCTTCTTCGTGTTCGACGACGGTACGATGCTGACCCCGCCGCTGACCGGCACGATCCTGCCCGGTATCACCCGCGATTCGATCCTGACGCTGGCACGCGACGCCGGGATCACGGTGCGCGAAGAGCGTTACTCGATCGATCAGTGGCAGGCGGATGCCGCCAGCGGCCGTCTGGTCGAGGCGTTCGCCTGCGGCACGGCCGCTGTCGTTACCCCGATCGGCAAGGTGTCGTCGGCGGACTTCAGCTTCCAGATCGGTGATGGCCAGCCGGGTGAGCGGACGCAGGCGCTGCTGAAGCAGCTGACCGACATCCAGCGCGGTCGCAGCAACGATCCGCATGGCTGGATGCAGCGCATCGGCTGACCCCAAAGCCCTCTCCCCTTGAGGGGAGAGGGGTTGGCGGCCGGACACGGCGTATGGGGAAGAGACGAGCGCTAAGCCCTTCCGCTCCTTCGCCCATCCCCTTGTTTCAAGCCTATAGAGAACCAAAGTCGCGAAGGCGTTGCCTCTAGGGACCAGTTCTCGACTACCACTTCTCGACAAGCGCGAATCTGTCTGAACCAAACGGGGTGGCATGAAAACCGACCTCCCGGCCAGCGCCGGGAGGACGGGTGTGTTGCTTTACAACACCTCGAACAACCCTGCAGCGCCCATGCCGCCGCCGACGCACATCGTGATGACGACGTACTTCACCCCGCGCCGCTTGCCTTCGATCAACGCGTGGCCGGTCATTCGCGCGCCCGACATGCCGTACGGGTGGCCGATCGAAATCGCGCCGCCATTGACGTTCAGCCGGTCGTTCGGAATGCCGAGCACGTCCTGGCAATGCAGCACCTGCACCGCGAACGCCTCGTTCAGTTCCCACAGGCCGATATCGTCGACCGACAGGTCGAAGCGTTCGAGCAGCTTAGGGACCGCATAGACCGGGCCGATGCCCATCTCGTCGGGCTTGGTGCCCGCAACTGCCATGCCGATATAGCGTCCCAGCGGCTGCAATCCGCGCGCTGCCGCCAGCGACTCCTCCATCAGCACGCAGGCCGACGACCCGTCCGACAGCTGGCTGGCGTTGCCGGCGGTGATGACCGCCTGTTCGCCCATGACGGGCTTCAGCGCCCGCAACCCCTCGATCGTGGTGTCGGCGCGGTTGCCCTCGTCCTTGGTCAGCGTGACCTCGTGGGCCGATACTTCCTTCGTCGCCTTGTCCACCACGTTCATCGTCGCGGTGACGGGTACGAGTTCGGCATCGAACAGCCCGGCGGCCTGCGCAGCGGCGGTGCGCTGCTGCGACTGGAGCGCATAGGCGTCCTGCCGCTCGCGCGAGATGCCGTAGCGCGCAGCCACGATCTCGGCGGTCTGGAGCATCGGCATGTAGATGTCGCCGTGCATCGCCAGCAGTTCGGGATCGGGCGCGACGAGCATCTGCGGCGTCTGGATGAGGCTGATCGACTCCACCCCGCCAGCGATGCAGATGTCCATCCGATCGTGGACGATCTGCTTGGCGGCGGTGGCAATCGCCATCAGCCCGCTGGCGCATTGCCGGTCGATCGACATGCCCGACACGCTGATCGGCAGGCCGGCACGCAGCGATGCGTTGCGCGCAATATTGTTCGCCTGATGCCCCTGCTGCATCGCCGCGCCCAGCAGCACGTCGTCGACCTCCGCCCCATAAATCCCGGCGCGCTCGACGGCGGCGCGGATCGAATGGGCGGCCAGCGTCGGCGCGGGCAGGTTGTTGAACGCCCCGCGATAGGCGCGGCCGATGGGCGTACGGGCGGTCGATACGATGACGGCAGAGCGCATGGGAAATCCTCGGGGCTTCAGGTGAAGAACTGGCTGATCCATTCGGCGATCAGCGCGGGCTTGTCGGTGCCGTCGACCTCGACGGCATATTCGGTCGTCTGCTGCCACTGGCCCGGCCGCTTTTCCTCCATCGCCAGCAGCGTAAAGCGACCGCGGATGCGCGCGCCGGAACGGACGGGGGTGAGGAACCGGGTGCGGTTGCCGCCGTAATTGACCTGCATCCGCGTGGCGGCGATCCGCGGCTGATCGCTCAGCGCCGCGAGGCGGGGCATCAGCGACAGCAGCAGGAAACCATGGGCGATGGTGCCGCCGAACGGCGTCGCGGCGGCGGCGATGGGATCGACATGGATGAACTGACGATCGCCGGTCGCATCGGCAAAGGCATCGATCATGCCCTGATCCAGCACGATCCAGTCGGATCGCCACGCCGTTCCGACCTGCGCCGCCAGTTCCTGTGCCGTGATGTCGGCCACTGCGATCCTCTCCCGATCTTTCGGGCGATCATAGTGCCGGTGGGGTGCGTCGCAAGCTGAAACGCACCAGGAAATCTAAAATTGGCCTGATGCTATAGGGTCGGGGCAGACCTGATCTTCGAAATCATGGCTGCGCTGGCGCCGGGTCGACGATCGTTCCGTCCGCCCGCGCGGTCAGGTTGACCTGCGTCGGATAGGCGATCTCGATCCCTTCGGCGGCGAAACGGCGCAGGATCGCAATGCCGACCGCCGTCCGCCCGTCGTAAAAGGCGGCATAGTCCGCGCCCGCTGAATCGAACAGCAGCTCGAAATCGATGCTGGATGCGCCGAACCCGATCAGACCGCAGCGCACGAAGGCCCGATCCTGCGCCTCGACCACCTCGCGCAGCATGGCGGGGATGCGCGCGCAGGTTTCGGCATCGGTCTGATAGGTGACGCCGAGCACGAAGGATGCGCGGCGATGCGCGCGGCGGGTGTTGTTGGTGATTTCCTTGTCGAGCAGGTTCTTGTTCGAAATGATCCGCTCCTCACCCGTAACCGAGCGGATGCGGGTCGACTTCAGGCCGATCTCGGCGATCGCGCCATTGGTCTGGTCGTAACTGACATTGTCGCCGCGCCGGAACGGTTTGTCGAAGATGATCGACAGCGCGGCGAACAGGTCGGCGAAGATACCCTGCGCCGCCAGACCGATCGCGATACCGCCGACCCCCAGCCCCGCGACGAGGCCGGTGACGTTCACGCCCAGATTGTCCAGCACCACGATAAGCGCGATGGCGAACAGCGCGAAGGTGACCAGCAAGCGGATCAGCCCCATGGCGGATGCCAGCGCCTCGCCATGGTAACTGTCGCTCGCCGTCCGCCGCTCGACCGCGCCCAATATAACCTCGCGCGCCCAGATCGCTGCCTGGAACACGGCGGCGACGGTGAAGAGGAATTCGATCGTTGCGGTAACCATCGGCGGTGCGCTCGCATAACCGTCGACCAGCTTGGCCGCGAGCATCACCATGAAGAACAGCCCGGTACGCCCGACGGCGCGGCCGGCGACGCTGCCCCAGCCGGCACGATCCTCCTCCGCCAGCTTCAGCGCCCAGCGGCGCAGCAGCAGCAGGGTGACGACGATCAGCGCGCCTGCGCCCAGGGCAATCAGCACTTGTAGCCAGTTCTCGGCGATCCAGCGTGCGCAGTCCTGTAGCAGCAGTCGCGCCTGCGCCTGTGCCTGGCCCGTATTGAAGCCCTGTTCGACCGTCGCGACCGGCGACGCTTTCTGTACGCTCATGAAATCCTTTCAGGCGGCGGCGGGCAGGCGCTCCTGCGCCTCCAGCAGCGCGATCAGTCCGCGTTCGTGGCGGCTGAGATATTTGGCGGTGCGCGGCAGGCGGAGCGTATCGCGAAACGCGCTCTGGCCGTCCTTGACCAGATCGATCAGCAGCGGATGGACATAGGATTTGCGGGCGATGGCGGGCGTATTGCCCAGCGCGTCGACCACTGGACCCAGCATCGTCTTGAGGGTGATGTCCGCATCCGCCTCGGCCAGCGTGGTGAAGGCCAGCACGCTTGCCCCCCAGGTGCGGAAATGCTTGGCGGTGAAATCGCCGCCCATCGCCACGCGGATATAGGCGTTGACGTCGCTCGAGGTGACCGGGTGCGTTTCGCCTGCTTCATCGACCCAGCGGAACAGATGCTGCCCCGGCAGGTCCTGGCATTTGCGCACGAAGCTGGCGAGTGAGCGGTCGGTGATGGTCAGCACGCGCATCTTGCCCGACTTGGCGCGGTATTGGAGCCGCAACTTCGTCCCGGCGAGTTTCGCATGCCGCTTGCGCAGCGTCGTCGCGCCGAAGCTCTTGTTGACCCGCGCATAGCCTTCGTTCCCGACGCGCACCCGCCCGAGGTCGAGCAGCCGCACCACCGCCGCCACCGCGCGGTCGCGTGATAGCGCACGCTTGGCCAAGTCCTGTTCGACCTGCGCGCGGAGTTTCGGCAGGGCGTGGCCGAACGCAGCGCATCGATCGTACTTGGCGCTTTCCTGCGCTGCGCGGAAATCGACGTGATAGCGATATTGCTTGCGACCCTTTTCATCCCAGCCGATCGCCTGGATATGGCCGGTGGGGTCGGGGCAGAACCACGCGTCGCGATAGGCTGGCGGCAGGCCGATGGCGTTCAGCCGGTCGACTTCGGCACGTTCGGTAATGCGCTCGCCATCGGCATCGTAATAGCCCCAGCCGCGCGTCAGCTTCTTGCGGGTGATGCCCGGCGCGTCGCAATCGGAAAAGACGCAGCCGGCGGGGCAGGGAATGTCGTCGTCGGTTGGTTCGATCGGGCTGTCCCTGCGCATGTCCCGATCAATGTTCGGCTCGTCGCTTCGTTCCGGAACCGGCGTGGGGCCAACCGGTTACGACCGGACCACCCCGCACAGGAGATTTCCCGATGGCCGACCTCGCCAATGCCCGCGTGCTGATCCTCGCCACCGACGGGTTCGAGGAATCCGAACTGTTCGATCCGCGTCAGGCGCTGCTGGATGCCGGCGCGACCGTGACGCTGGCGTCGATCAAGACCGACCCGATCCAGGGCGTCGTCCAAGACAAGGAAGACGCGCGGAAGATCACGCCCGACCTGACGCTGGATGCGGTCGATACCGAGGAATATGACATGCTGTTGCTGCCCGGCGGCGTCGCCAATCCGGATGCGTTGCGCATTCAGGAACGCGCGGTCGAGATCGTCAGCGAATTCATGGACGACGACAAGATCGTCGCCGCGATCTGCCACGCGCCCTGGCTGCTGGTGGAGGCCGATGTGGTCGACGGCCGCCGCGTGACCAGCTGGCCATCGGTGCGCACCGACCTGGAAAATGCCGGGGCCGAGGTGGTCGATGAAGAGGTCGTGATCGACGGCAACCTGATCACCAGCCGCAAGCCCGACGACATCCCCGCCTTTTCGAAGGCGGTGATCGAGGCGCTGCAGGAAGAACTGGCCGAGGCGTGAGGTAATGGGGGCGGGCGCTCGCTCGCCCCTCCACTGGCGTCACCCCGGATCAGGTCCGGGGTGACGACTTTGGTGAACGTCAGGCGGCAACCACCCGTCGCCGATCCCCAACCCGGTTAAGCCACGTCTGCGCCGGCCGTTCGACCCCGCGATACAGCAGCTCCGACGAGAGGATCACTGCAACGACATATAGTGCCAGCACCCATGCTGGCGCGTCGCTGGCATCCTGCACCAGCAGCAGCTTGAACACGAACCACAGCAGGAAGTGGCCGAGATAGGTCGCATAGCTGATCTCACCCAACCGATAGATCGGTGCCCATTCCAGCGGGTTGCCGCGCCGGCTCGACGTGATCCCGACCGCGAGCAGCAGGCATGCCAGCGCAGCCGGCAGCGACTGCGCCTCCGACAGCAGTTTCAGCCCCCATGCCGCTGCCAAGCCGAGCGCGAGGAGCACCGCGATCGCCGCAATGCGGTCGCACCCTTGCCAGCGCAGCCACAGTGCGCCGATCGCGGTCCCGGCCGCGAACTGGATCACGCAGCGTACGACCGCAAAGCGTTGCAGGTCGCTGCCCAGGCCATCCTGACCGCATAGCGGCAGGATACCGAACAGCAGCACCGCGACGAACCCGACCAGCACCACGCTCGGCAATTTCCGCCAATCGATGGCAACCGCCAGCAGCGGGAACAGCAGATAGGCGGCGGATTCGGCAGAGATCGACCATGCCGGATCATTCCACTTCAGCGGATCGACGAACCCCCAGCTTTGCAGCAGCATGACGTGGAGCGGCAGTTCGGCAAAGGGAAAGCGGTCGATATTGCGCCCGGTCGCCGCCAGCACGCTTGCCAGCGCGACCGCACAGGCCAATACGAACAGGTGCAGCGGCCAGATACGTGCCATCCGCTTCCACAGGAACCGGCCGGCGACAGGAAATCCACCCTCGGCAAAGCGGCGCCCCCATGACAGCCAGATCACGAAGCCCGACAGCAGGAAGAAGAAATCGACCGCCAGATAGCCCTTGGCGATGGCGGATTCGATCCCCGGATGCATTTCCGCCATTGATCCGCGCAGGTGGAACAGCACGACCCACCAGGCGGCAAGCCCGCGGGCACCGGTCAGCGCCTTCAACTCGTTCATGCGGTGACCGCCTCCTTCCTGCGACGCTGGATCGGGTTCCACGCCCGTTCGGATCGCTTGCGCGCCAGATAAGTGTCGAGCCCGATCTGCGCGCCGATCAGCATGAAGACGAATGGTTGAAAGGCGATGGCGACGAAATTCGCGCCGAACAGATAGACGATGTGCCCGTTCTGCAAAGCCGCCGCCAACGGCACGACCCACGCCTCATCCTCCGCCGCCTTTGCATAGCGCCGCCGCAGCACCTCCATTCGGAACAGCCCGCCGAGGTTGATGAGCAGCCAGATCGCGAGGCCCGGATAGCCCTGTTCACCCAGCATTTCGAAATAGGCCGAGTGATAGGCGCGCCCGGCATCGACCTCGAGGCTGCGCTCGACCGTCTGGTTGCCGCCCTCGCCGACGACCGCGACCTTTTCATAGCGAATGCGGTTCTGAAGATAGGCGACGAAGCCCCCGCCGAACGGGTTCTGCTTCACGTACTCGAGCGTCCACATCCACACCGCGAGGCGGGTCGAGGCCGAAGCATCGGACTGGTAGGTGCCGATCGTCTCCATCCGCTGGGTAAAGGCCGATGGCAGGAACGGCACCGCCATCAACCCCGCCGCGCCGGCCAGCGCCAGATAGGTCAGCCGCCGCTTCACGTCGCGCAGCATCAGCACGCCGAGCAGGACGATGCACAGCAGCCCGGTGCGCGTCGACGTGCCGACCGGGATCAACATGCACGAAAAGATCAGCGCATAGCAGAAGGCGCGTACCCGCCAGTCGGGCGGGAATATCGTGCCGAATTTGCTGAACCACAGGATCAGCGGGATGATCGCGATGGCGACCGTCGAGATCGTCGACCCTTCGTACAGGCCGGCATTGTTCGACACCATCAGGTTGAGTTCGCCGTACCCGCCGCCCGACCCCAGCGTCTTGATCCCCCCGACGATGATGATCGACGCGGCGGACAGCACCATGAACAGCAGCAGCGATTCGATCCGCAGTTTGGTGCGCAGCGTCAGCGGCAGGAAGATGGCGAAGGCCAGCGCTTTCCACACCCATTCCCATTTGAACTGCGCCTCGACCGGGAAATCGGCGGTCTTGGTCGTCCAGAAGCAATAGAGCAGCAGGGCGAGCATCAGGAGCTGGCGCGGCGCCATCCGCGTA
Source organism: Sphingomonas sp. Leaf23 (assembly GCF_001421585.1). Lineage (NCBI taxonomy): Bacteria > Pseudomonadati > Pseudomonadota > Alphaproteobacteria > Sphingomonadales > Sphingomonadaceae > Sphingomonas > Sphingomonas sp. Leaf23. The sequence goes on from NZ_LMKR01000003.1 coordinate 579,769, forward strand.
TCGCGCTTGTCGTCCACCGCAACCCACGCCAGCACGGCGAGGCCGCACGCGATCAGCGAGATCGGGATCGAATTGAGCAGGAGATAGGTCAGCCGCTGCGGCGATACGATGTCGATATAGACATAGGTCAGCACGAACACGAACGGCTTGCGAAACCCGGCCGCGAACAACAATCCCAGAAAGGCGACGAAGACGAGATCACGCACCGAAGCGATCCCGTCCTTTACGCGGGCTGTCGTCCCGCACCCGTTCGTCGTCGAGGTCGGGCCGCCGCAGCAACCGCCACGCCGCGAACAGCATCAGCAAATGGGTCAGCCCCAGCGAGAAATTGTCGATCATCGGCGCGGGAACCCTCAACGTCACCCGCAGCACTAGCGGATACGGGTTGATGCGACGTTAAGCGATTGGCGGAGCAGGGGCCAGGCACGCCGCCCTCCCGTCACTCCCACGCCCAACCACCCGTCACCCCGGATCAAGTCCGGGGTGACGAAGAAGGGGTTCAGATCACCAAGTCGTCATTCCCGCGAAGACGAGAATCCATACCGCAACGTCGCGGCCCCAGCGCCGCCGCTACCCGCGAACGATCTTCAGATACGCGTCCAGCACCGACTGGTTCGCCGTATCCCAGCGATAGCCCTTCGCCGCCTCATGCCCGGCCAGCCCCATGCGCCAGCGCAGGTCGGCATCCTCGCACAGCCGGGCGATCGCATCGGCATAGGCCGGCACGTCGCGCGGTGGCACCAGGAAGCCGGTCGTGCGGTCTTCGACCATGCCCACCGCGCCGGTCGCGCGCGCGGCGACGACCGGCACGCCGGCGGCCATCGCCTCCAGCGTGACGTTGCCAAACGTCTCGGTGATCGATGGGTTGAAGAACACGTCCATCGACGCGACCGCGCGGCCCAGATCGTCGCCCGCCTGAAACCCAGCGAATACGGCATGCGGCACGCGTTCGGCGAACCAGTCGCGCGCCGGACCTTCGCCGATCACCAGGATGCGGTGCTTCACGCCGCGCCGCTGCAATTCGGTGGCGACGTCGGAAAAGACATCCAGCCCCTTTTCCAGCACCAGCCGCCCGAGGAAGCTGACCGCCACCTCGTCATCGCCGATGCCCAGCGACCGCCGCCAGTCGAGGTCGCGCATCGCCGGGCTGAACCGCTGGTGATCGACCCCGCGCGACCAGATGCCGATCGGCGAGGTGACGCCCCATTCGCGCAGCAGGTCGGCCATGCCGCGTCCGGGTACCATCACCTGATCGGCGCGATTGTAGAACCGCTTCGACAGGGCGACTGCTACCGGCTCCAGAAACCCGATGCCGTAATATTGCGGATAGGTTTCGAACCGGGTGTGGAGCGAGGCGAGCGTGGCGATCCCCTTGTCCCGGCCCCAGCTGAGCGCCCGGTGGCCGAGAATGTCCGGCGCGGAGACATGGACGATATTCGGTGCGAACGCTTCCAGATCGGCGCGCGTCTTTGCGGTCAGGCCGCGCGCCAGCTTATATTCGCCGCGCCCGCCGGGCATTCCGTAGGCGGGTACGCTGACCAGATCGCCGGTCGGGGGAAAGGCCGGCTTGTCGGTCGTCGGCGAATAGACGCGCAGGGTGACGCCATGGTCGAGCAGGTGGCGCGCAAGCCGGTTCAGCGCCTGGTTGGCACCGTCACGGACATAATTGTAGTTTCCGCTGAACATCGCGACGCGGAGCTGGGAAGGCTTCATCCGCGTGCCCATAGCGCCGGAACGCCGGTCACGCCACCGGAACGCTTGGCCACCGCAACGGGTTGACCCGCCTGACAAACAGGAGCGGACACGATGAGCGACAGCTACAAGAAGGGTCAGACCGTCAAATGGACGTGGGGCAACGGCACGGCCGAGGGCAAGGTCGAGGAACGCTTCGAGAAGCGCGTCCAGCGCACGATCAAGGGCAGCAAGGTCGTGAAAAACGGTACGAAGGAAAACCCCGCTTATCTGATCGAACAGGAAGACGGCACCAAGGTTCTGAAAAGAGGCAGCGAACTCGACTAAAATCCTCCCCGGTACGGGGAGGGGTACGATCCGCAGGATGGTGAAGGGGGTGTCCACCCACGCGACGCGTGGTGGATATTCCCCTTTCGTTCCCCGTCTGCTACGGCCCGCGCATGGCCAAACCCCAGAAGCGCTATGTCTGCCAGCAATGCGGATCGGTTTCCTCGAAATGGGCGGGGCAATGTGCCGACTGCGGCGACTGGAACACGCTGGTCGAGGATGCCGGTGCGGTCGTCACGCCCTTTTCCGCGCGGCATAACCTGCAAAGCGGTGGACGGCCGATCCTGCTCTCGGGCCTCGACACCGACATCGCGTTGCCGGAACGTCTCCAGACTGGAATCGCCGAGCTCGACCGGGCGCTGGGTGGCGGGTTCGTCGAGGGATCGGCGACGCTGATCGGTGGCGATCCCGGCATCGGCAAATCGACCCTGCTGCTACAGGCCGCCGCCAGGCTGGCGTTGGCGGGGAAGGGCGTTGCCTATGTCTCGGGCGAAGAGGCGGCCGATCAGGTCCGCCTGCGCGCGCGTCGGCTGGGGCTTGGCAATGCACCGGTGCAACTGGCGGCGGCAACGTCGGTGCGCGACATCCTGACGACGTTCGGCGGATCGGCCGCGCCCGACCTGCTAATCATCGATTCGATCCAGACGATGCACAGCGACCTGATCGAAGGGGCACCGGGCACGGTCAGCCAGGTCCGCGCCTCCTCGGGAGAACTGATCCGCTTCGCCAAGGAACGCGGCACCGCCGTCGTGCTGGTCGGTCATGTCACCAAGGACGGGTCGATCGCCGGCCCCCGCGTGCTCGAACATATGGTCGACACCGTGCTGGCGTTCGAGGGCGAGCGCAGCCACCAGTATCGCATCCTGCGCGCGGTCAAGAACCGCTTCGGCGGGACCGACGAGATCGGCGTCTTCGCGATGGAAAGCGAAGGATTGTCCGAAGTTTCAAACCCTTCGTCGTTGTTCCTGACCAGCCGTGACGAGAATGTCACCGGCACCGTCGTCTTCCCGGCGCTGGAAGGTACGCGGCCGGTGCTGGTCGAGGTGCAGGCGCTGACCGTCCGCTTGGCGTCCGGCGCAACCCCGCGTCGGGCGGTGGTCGGTTGGGATTCGGGCCGCTTGGCGATGATCCTTGCGGTGCTGGAGGCGCGCTGCGGATTGGCGTTCGCTACCGCCGAAGTCTATTTGAACATCGCCGGCGGCTATCGCGTGACCGACCCCGCCGCCGACCTCGCCGTCGCGGCGGCGCTGGTGTCGGCACTGTCCGAGCGGCCGATCCCATCCGACGCGATCGTGTTCGGCGAAATCGCGCTGTCGGGGGAAGTGCGGCCGGTCGCGCACGGTGCGCTGAGGCTGAAGGAGGCGGGCAAGCTCGGCTTTTCCCGCGCGCTGGCACCTGCAGCGCAGGCGGAGGGTGGGGCGATCAAGCTGTCGGGGTTCAAGGATTTGCCGAGGTTCGTGGATTACATGCTGGGCCGCTAAATCCTCCCCGGCACGGGGAGGGGGACCGTCGCCGAAGGCGATGGTGGAGGGGGCTGTCCACGTCCACCACGGTTCCGTTCGCGGAACGCCCCCTCCACCAGCCTGCGGCTGGTCCCCCTCCCCGTGCCGGGGAGGATCAGTGATGCGATAGACACCACCACCTCGACAATCCCCCCGCCGCCCGGCATAGCCTCGCCCATGGGCCTGACCTCGCTCGACATCGCCGTCCTCTGTACCGTCGGCGGCGCGGCCGTGCTGGGCTTTCTGCGCGGCTTCGTCACCGAAGTCCTGTCGCTGGGCGCATGGGCGCTGGTCGTGCTGCTGCTGAAACTGTTCCACACGACCGTCGCCGCCGCGCTGGTCGGGCCGACCGGTACGGCGGGCGGCGCGGCGACGCTGGCGTTCGCGCTGATCGCGGGCACCGGCTATTTTGCCGGGCGGCTGGTCGCCAACGCCGTGGGCGCGCGCACCCGTGCCTCGGTCCTGGGGCCGGTCGATCGGGCACTGGGCTTCGGTTTCGGCGCGTTGAAGGGGTTGATCCTCGTTAGCCTCGCCTTCCTGCTGCTGCTGCTTGCCGCCGACTTCATCGGTGGCGGCCCGACGCGTCGCCCGTTGTGGATCAAGAACGCGCGCACCTATCCGCTGCTCAACGCCACCAGCATCAGCGTCGTCGACTTCATCGATCGCCGCCGGCGGGGCGAACCGGTGTTCGGCGAATAGAAAAAGGCGCCCCGCGACTCGCCACCGTCACGAACCCGCCCTACATCGGGCCGGTGAGCGCAAACCTGTACAATACCGAAATCCTCCGCCTTGCCGCCGAAACCGCGCAGGCCGTCCGCCTTTCCGACCCGCAAGCCTCCGTCGAAAAACGCTCGGCCGTTTGCGGCAGCCGGGTAACCGTCGATATCGCGCTCGGCGATGATGGTCGCGTCACCGGCGTCGGCATGCTGGTGCGGGCCTGCGCGCTGGGGCAGGCATCGTCGGCGCTGCTGGCGCGAGAAATTGTCGGAAAGACCCCTGCCGAGCTTGCCGTCGCCAGCAATGCGCTGTCCGCATGGCTGGCCGGGGAGGGGGATGTGCCCGACTGGCCCGGCCTGACGCTGTTCGAACCGGCCCGCCCGCACAGCGCGCGCCATGCCTCGATCCGCCTGGCCTTCGAAGCCGCCGCCGAAGCCGCCGCACAGGCCGCCGGTCAGCGGGCCGCCGCCTGATGGAACACGGCACCGCGTCGCTGCTCCATGATTTCGCGCCGTTGCTGGGCGCGGCGCTGGTCTTCGTTCTCATTTTCCGCAAGCTGGGCCTCGGTGCCACGCTCGGCTATCTCGTCGCCGGATCGGTGGTCGGGCCGCAGGTGCTGGGGCTGGTCGGCAATGCCGAATCCAAGCTGGCCATTGCCGAGCTCGGCATCACGCTGCTGCTGTTTCTCGTCGGTCTGGAACTGTCGCCCTCGCGCCTGTGGCAGATGAAGCGCGACATCTTCGGCCTCGGGTTGTTGCAGGTCGTGCTGTGCGGCGTCGCAATCACCGGCGTCGTCTGGCTTGCCACCCATTTCAGCTGGGCCGCGGCCATCGCGCTCGGCCTGCCGCTGGCGCTGTCCTCGACTGCGCAGGTTCTGCCGATGCTGCAATCGGCCGGCCGCATGAAGACGCCGTTCGGCGAACGCGCCTTTGCGATCCTGTTGTTTCAGGATTTGTCGATCGTCCCGCTCATCACCATCGTCGCCGCGCTGTCGCGCAATCCCGCCGATGCCGGTGGCCCGCCGGGGTGGCAATTGGCGCTGTGGACCGTAGGCGCGGTCGTCGGGCTGATCCTTGCCGGACGTTTCCTGCTGCGCCCGCTGTTCCGCCTGATCGGCAATATGGGCGAGCGCGAGATGTTCGTGTTCGCCGGGCTGTTCACCGTCATCGCCAGCGCGGCGGTGATGCAGGCGCTGGGCCTGTCGACGGCGCTGGGTGCATTCATCGCCGGCGTGATGCTGGCCGACAGCCCGTACCGCCACGAGCTGGAGGCCGATGTCGAGCCGTTCCGCTCGATCCTGCTCGGGCTGTTCTTCCTCGCGGTCGGCATGATGCTCGATCTGGGGGCAATCGTCGAACGGCCAGTGTTCGTCATCGGCATGGCGCTGGCGCTGATCGCGACCAAGGGGCTGGTGATCTTCGGCCTGGGGCGGCTGTTCGGGATGCCGTGGCGCGGCGCGCTGGCGCTGGGCCTGCTGCTCAGCCAGGGCGGTGAATTCGGCTTCGTCCTGTTCGCACAGGCGCAGAACGCGCTGCTGATTGCGCCGGAAGCGGCCAGCGTGTTCGGCGCGATCGTCACGCTGTCGATGGCCACCACGCCGTTCCTGATGATGGCGACGCGCAAGTTCCGCGCGGACCCCGCCCGAAAACGCGGCGAAACGCCCGAAGGTCCGCGCCACGACGGCGCCAGTGCGGTCGTCGCCGGCTATGGTCGCTTCGGACAGACCGTTGCCCAGATGCTGCTGGCGCAGGGGATCAGCGTCACCGTCATCGACCGCGATGTCGAGATGATCGAGATCGCCGACAGCTTCGGCATGAAGGTCTATTATGGCGACGGCACCCGCATCGACCTGCTGCGCCTCGCCGGGGCGCAGGATGCCGCGCTGCTGCTGTTCTGCGTCGATGGCGACCCGTTCGAAACCGACACGATCGAGGCGATCCATCAGGCGTTTCCCAATGCCGGCATTTTCGTGCGCGCCTATGACCGGCGCTCGGTCGTCAAGCTAGCCGGTGCTCCGGTACAGGGCGTGTTCCGCGAAGTGCTCGATTCCGCCGTCACCATGGCGCGCGCGGCGATGGTCAGCGTCGGCGTGGACGATGGCGAGATCGACCGGACCGAGGATCTGTACCGCAAGACCGATGCGAAACGCCTGTCGCAGCAGTCCGAAACCGGTGATCTGAAACAGGGCCGCGACATGATCTTCACCCATGCCCGCGTCGGCGCGACGTCGGACGCGCTACAGGGCGACGCGGAATGAAGAGGCGGCCGATCGGTGAGCGCGCGGGTTTCGCGGTGGCTGGGCTACGTTTGACGGCGATGGTCACCGATACAGGGGAGTTGTTGCGATGAACCTCCTGCTCCTCGCCGCTGCGCTTTCGGGTGCCATGGCGGTCGCCGCTGGGGCGTTCGGCGCGCATGGCGCTTCCGGCCCGGCGGCGGAATGGCTGAAGACTGGCGGGCAATATCAGCTCGCCCACGCCATTGCCGCGCTGGTCGCGATGAACCTTGGCGCGCGCGGGCCGGGCTGGCTGTTCGTCGCCGGCGGATTGCTGTTCGGCGGTTCGCTCTATGCCATGGCGCTGGGCGGCCCGCGTGGGCTGCTGGGGCCGATCACCCCGCTCGGTGGACTGGCGATGATCGTCGGCTGGCTCTGGCTTGGCTGGATCGCGCTGCGGCGATAGCCGGGCCGGAGCCGTCGCCGCCGAACAACGGATTCAGCCGACGCCGATGGTATAGGTATGAAACTGCGCGTCGCGTTCCCATCCGGCGCGGACGTACAGCGCGTGCGCCGCGCTGTTGTCGACCGCCGTCGATAGCGTCATCCGCGCTGCCCCGACCGACCGCGCATGGGCACAGGCCGCGTCGAGCAACGCCGCGCCGACGCCCCGCCCGCGCGCGTCCGGAGCGACGAACAGGTCGTTCAGGATCAGCGTCATCCGCATCCGCGCGGAAGAGAAACACGGATAGAGTTGCGTAAAACCGGCGCCGTCCGCTGCCAGCAGGATCACCGACTCTTCGCGATCGAGCCGTTCTGTCAGAAACCGCCGCGCCCCGTCCAGGTCGCTGTCGTACCCATAGAATTGGCGATAGGCATCGAACAACGGCACGATCCGGTCGATATCCTGCAACGTCGCACGGCAAATAGTCACCATGGTGTTCCTCGCTTCTCGGGACAGGAACACCTGCTCCCGCCCGTCCGTGGAATGCTGTTCCAACCGACGAATCATGCGATTTCCGATATTTGGCCGCATGTCGCCGCCAAATAGTCTACTGCGGTAACCTGAACGTACCGCAAACCTCGCCGAATTCCGCGCTATCGTCCGAAACGAACCTTGCCCGCCTGGGCCACCGCTTCGCGTGCAGCGGCCAGCAGCGCGCCGGCCTTCGCCTCGCACTCGCGCTGTTCATAGGCGGGATCGCTGTCGGCGACGATGCCCGCGCCCGACTGGACGTGCATCATCCCGTCCTTGACCACCGCCGTGCGCAGCACGATGCACGAATCCATCGATCCGTCGGGGCTGAAATATCCGACGCCACCGGCATAGGCGCCGCGTCGTTCGCGCTCCAGTTCGGCGATGATCTGGCAGGCCCGCACCTTTGGCGCACCCGACACCGTGCCCGCCGGAAAACCCGCGAACAATGCGTCCAGCGCATCGGCATCCGACCGCAGCGTGCCGACGACATTCGACACGATGTGCATGACGTGGCTGTAGAATTCGACGGTATAGCTGTCGGTCACCCGCACGCTGCCGGTCGAGGCAACCCGCCCGACATCGTTACGGCCGAGGTCGAGCAGCATCAGATGCTCGGCGCGTTCCTTGGGATCGGCGAGCAGGCTGGTGCGGTTCGCCTCGTCCTCCGCCGCCGTGCTGCCACGCGGACGGGTGCCTGCGATCGGGCGGATCGTGACCTCGCCATCGCGCAACCTGACCAGGATTTCCGGGCTGGAACCGGTCAAGGCAAAGCCCGGCAGGTCGAGATGATAGAGAAACGGCGACGGATTGATCCGCCGTAGCGCCCGGTACAGCTCGAACGGTTCGAGCGGGAACGGGGTGGTGAAACGCTGCGCCAGCACGACCTGAAAGATATCGCCCGCCGCGATATATTCCTTCGCCGCCGCGACCATCTCGCCATAGCGGCCGGCGGGCAGGGTGGGGGCAAGCGCCAGTTCGGGCACCTCCGCCAGTCGCGCGGGCGCGGGCAGGGCCGCCGCGTCCAGCGCCGCCGCCGTCGCCTCGATCCGCTCCGCTGCCATCTCGACGCTCGCCCCCGGCCAGACCGGCGCGACGACGAACAGCGTGTCGGACAGCCGGTCGAACACCAGCAGCACCGTCGGCCGTACGAACATCATGTCGGGCAGGCCCAGCGCGTCCTCCGCCGCCTGCGGCAGTGTTTCGACCAGCCCGACCGTTTCATAGCCGAAATAGCCGACCAGGCAGGCGAGCGCACGCGGCAGCGCGGGCGGCACGTCCATCCGGCACTGCCCGACCAGCGTCCGCAGCGCCGCCAGCGTCGGCTCGGCGCAGGGGACGAAGGCGTCGCGATCGGTCAGCCAGTCGGCGTTGATCGCCGCGGCATGACCGTCGCCACGAAACACCAGATCGGGGGCCAGCCCCAGCAGGCTGTAGCGGCCACGCACCGAACCACCCTCAACCGATTCGAGCAGGAAGTCGCCGCGTCCGGGCTGGATCAACTTCAGCGCGGCGGCGACCGGCGTTTCGGTATCGGCGACCCGCGTGGTCCACAGCAACGCCGGCCGCCCCGCCGTCAGCGCGGCGCGGGCGGCGTCCAGCCCCTCGATCCCGTTCATTGTGCCGGCGCGGGCGTGGCCCCGCCGACCAGTTCGTTGCGCACGCGATTGATCGTCTGCTCGTTGCGCTTCACGCCCACCTGCCGACGAACCGCCTCGACGAACTGTTCGGCATATTCGTTGCCGCTCATGCGACCCAGCTCGCGGCCGACGCCGGTGATCGCGGCCTTGTCGTTGCGGGCATCGCCGCGCTGGATGTCGCCCAGATAGACGATCAGCCAGCCTTCGCCGTTCGGCGCGGCGGTCAGCTTCGCCTTTTTGGGCGCCATCGAGAACATCAGCTGCAGCGCGGCCGGAACCTGCGCACCCAGCTGCGACAGCTGCGCGCGCGACGCAGTGACCGGGCGCGGCGCGGGCAGGCGGGTGCCCGACTGGGCGACGGCGGTGTTCAGCGGCATGCCGCCATTCACCTTGGTCAGGATCTGCTGCGCGACGGCACGGGCGGCCTTCAGCGCCTGATCCTGCCGGTACTGGCCGATCACCTGCTCGCGAATGTCGGCCAGCGGGCGGGGGGCAGCGCGGGTCACCTCACCGGTCGATACCAGCGCAAAGGTGCCATCGGCCGCCGTCTGCACGATCTGCGGTGCGTCACCCGATTCAGCCGCGAACCCGGCCTGCAGGATCGGGGTCAGCGCGGGATCGGGCTGGGCCGGCTTCAGCGGGTCGATGCCCTGCGCGGTGACCGGAGCGGTCGCCTGCGCCGACAGGTTCGAATCCTTGACGATTTCGTCGAAGGTCGCGCCGTCGGTGATGCCGCCGTCGATCTTTTCCTGAATCGCGCCCAGCGCCGTCGCGCCCTTGGTCTTGGTCAGCTCGGCGACCAGCTCGGGCCGGGCCTGCTCGATCGTCTTGCCCGGTACCTGCGTGACGGCATCGACCTTCAGCACGACGAAGCCCAGGGGCGACTGGATCGGCCCGACGACCGCCCCCTGCTGCGCGCCGAACGCGGCGTCGGCGACGGCCGGCGAGGTCTTGCCGGCAAGCTGCCCCTTGGTCTGTCCGGCGAAATTCGTCGCTTCGAGGCCGATCGCGCTGGCGGCGGCGCTCAGCGCCTGACCGCCGCGAACCGCCTGTGCCAGCTTGGTCGCGGCAGCCTGGTCGGCGACTACGACCTGCGACACGGTGCGGGTCTGCGACGCGGCAAAGCGGGCGGCGTTGGTGCGATAGGCTGCCTGGACTTCGGCATCGGTCGGCGCCGACTGCGCCAGCACGCTGGCCGGGGTCACGATCGCGTAGCGGATCACGCGACGCTCGGGCACGGTATAGCGCGCGCGGTTCGCGGTGTAATAGGCCTGCAGCTGCTGGTCGGTCGGTGCCGCCGGCGCAGGGAAGGCGGCGGTCGGCACGATCGCGACCTGCCCGCTGCGCGCTTCCTTCGCAAGCGAGGCGTAGGGCAGCGCCAGCTGCTGCGGCAGATAGCTGCTCTCCACGGTGCGGGCGAGCATCAGGCGGGTGAGGGTCGCGCGGCGGATATCGTCGCGCAGCTGCTGTGGCGTGATGCGCGCGCGCGCCAGCGCCTGTTCGAAGGTGCGCTGATCGAACTTGCCGTCCAGCCCCTGGAACGCCGGCAGGCTGGCGATCTGCCCGTCGACATAGCGGTCGGACACCACCAACCCGTGATCCTGCGCGAACTGGCGCAGCGCGGCGTCCGAAATCGCGCGGTTCAGCGATCCTTCGAAGCCGCCGCGCGCGATATATTGCGCGGTGTCCAGCCCCGGCTGCTGCTGCGCTGCCTGCTGCACGTCGCCCCGGATACGCTCGGTCAGCGCGGTGTCGGTGATCTTGTCGTCGCCGACCGTTGCCACGGTCGCCCCGTTGCCGCCCAGCGACGACGGGCGCAGGCCGTTGAGATCGGCCATGGCAAAGCCGATGGCGATGACCGCCAGCAACAGCAGGCCGACAAAGATGCCGACCTTCGACTTGGTCATGCGCCTGAAGAAACCGAGCATCCGTGCAACCGATCGAAAGGAATGAAAGGATGCCGCTTTAGAAGGCGGTCGCGCCCGCTTCAAGGTTGCGTGGGCCGCCACATGCGCTATCGGCTGTAGAACATGTAAAACACCTGGGGAGCCGTGGGTATGAGTCGTCGCAAGCTGGTAGCCGGCAATTGGAAGATGCACGGGCTTCGCGGGCAGCTGGCCGAAATCGCCGCGATCGATGCCGCCGCCGCCGCCGCGCCGGGGGTCGATGTGGCGCTGTGCGTGCCCGCGACGCTGGTCCACCCCGCGTCGGAGATCGCCACGACGATGCAGATCGGCGGGCAGGATGTCCATGCCAATGATCGCGGCGCGCATACCGGCTGCGTCTCCGCCGAAATGCTGCTCGAATCCGGCGCGACCATCGTCATCGTCGGCCATAGCGAGCGCCGCGCGGACCAGAACGAAACCAGCCACGACGCCTGGGCCAAGGCGGCAGCGGCGCGCCGCCACGGGTTGAACGTCATCCTGTGCTGCGGTGAGACCGAAGCGGAGCGCGATGCGGGGCGCGCCGAGCGCGTCGTGCAGGCGCAGATCGAAAAGTCGGTGCCGGAGGGGGCGAGCGGCGAATGGTTCACGCTCGCCTATGAACCGCGCTGGGCGATCGGCACCGGGCGCACCCCGTCGGCGGACGAGATCGCGCAGGTTCATGCGATCGCCCGTGCAAAGCTGCGTCAGATGGTCGGCGACGCCGCCGATGGCATCCGCATCCTCTATGGCGGGTCGGTGACCGGCGCCAATGCCGCGTCGATCCTGTCGATCGACGATGTGGATGGGGCGCTGGTCGGCGGGGCCAGCCTGACCGCCGAAAAGTTCGTGCCGATCATCGAGGCGGCGGCCAGCCTTTGATCGTCGGGCGACGGCGCGGGCGGAACGGCCCGCGTCAGTGTCGGTTCATCCGGGATATGCTACGGAGTCGATATTGCTCCAGCCGGGATGACGATCATGCGCCTGTTTAGTCTGCTCTCGATTGCCCTGGTCGCGGCCAGCGCGGCCCCGCTCACCGCACGCGAACGCGACAACGCAGCGGGGGAGGCGGCGCTGTCGCGGATCACCGAGCGGCGCGACGCCGGCAAGCCGGTCGACTGTATCAACCTGCGCGATATCCGGTCGAGCGAGATCGTACCGGACACTGCCATCGTCTATCGCATGAACAACGGCACGCTGTTCGTGAACCGGCCGCAGGGCGGCGGTATTCTCGACCGAGACGATATCCTGGTCACGCGCACGATCGGTACGCAATTGTGCCGGATCGATATCGTCAACCTGCTCGACCGCAATTCGCGGATGATGAGCGGATCGATCTCGCTCGGCGATTTCGTGCCTTACTCCAAGCTGCCGCCGCGTAATTGATCCCCTTGCGCCCGGCGGCCGCTTCGCCCATATGGCGCGCGGGAGTCGGGCGGACGATGCCGTCGCCAACCCGGTCAGGTCCGGAAGGAAGCAGCCGCAACGATTTCGCAGCGGGTCGTCCGGCTCCCACCTTTAACGCGGCGCGGCAAGTTCCAGCGCGCGGGTCATCAGACCGGTAAATTTCAGTGTATCGACCTCGTGCGCGGTGTCGTTGACGCCTGCGGTCAACGCATGCCAGCTGCCATCCTGTGCCTGCAGCAGGAACGTCATGGTCAGCACGCCGGGCTCCGACCCGCCCTTATAGCCGACATAGCGCCAGTGTGACGATGCCTCGGCAATACCCGGATTTTTCGACAGGACGGCGCGCAGCTCAGCGCCTGCGGGACCGTCCATATGCCGGCGCAGCCAGTCCATCGCGCGGATGAGGTCGTTCGGGCTGGCGAACCATTCCAGCTCGCCAATCCGCAGCGGCTTGCCATCCTGGAACAGGTCGCGCGGGATCGCAGCGATCGGCGCGTTGCGCACAGGGCCGTCGAGAAATGCCCGCCGTGCCGCCCGGTCCAGCGAGAGATAGCGGGTGCCGAGTGCCCCACCGTCCACGCCCTTGAGCTTGAACAACTCCAGCGCGCCGAGGAACGGCACGTTGCGCGCGCCGCCATCGGTAAAGCCGACGACCGGCAGCATCGCCTCCACCTTTGCCCGGCCGAGATGGAACAGCAGAATGTCGGTTGCGCTGTTGTCGCTGACCGAAATCATCCGCTCGGCCAATTCCTTCAGCGGGATGCGCGTGCCCTTTGGCTGCTGCGCATAGCCGCCGCCGGGCAGGGCCGACCCGTCCAGCGTCACGACGTCGCTCCATTTGCGCTCGCCGGCCTCGATCGAGCGGACCAGTTCCGCGAGGATGACCAGCTTGAACGCCGAACCGATCGCGATGGGCGTGGTGGCGTTGCGAGTGTTGCCCGTCCGGGGCGGGCCATCGCCCAGCCGCGCCACGGCAAACACGCTGGTGCCGGGCAACGTCGCGAGTTGACCGATCACGTCGTCGATCGAATGGGCCGCCGGGCCGAGCGGCTCGACCCCTCGGGTCAGCAGACCAATGACACGATGGTCGCCCGTGGGGTCCAGCGCCAGGTCGGCCTTCAGCGTACCCCGTTCATAGGGGATGCGGATATGGGCGGACCAGGCGCCAGTCGGCTCGATCGCACCGATCCCGGTGGGCTTGCCCAGCGCCTGGGCCAATTGCATGGCGATGGCGTCGAATTTCTCGCGCGGGACGGCGGCGCGAAACGACGGGGCGAAGGTCGCATCATACTCCCCCGCACCGCCCAGCAGCGCCACGATCTCGCGGGCGCGGGTGTCGATCGTCGGTTCGGCCGGTCGTGCCTGTACCGCCGGCTGAGCAAGCGCGGCGAGCATCATCAGCGTGGCGACCATCGATATCTTCCCCAAAACCCCTGTCGACGGCAGGTTGCGGCATCGGGATAGGGGCGTCAATCGCGCCCGTCAGGCGTCGATTACCTCCTCGTCCAACCTTGCGGCATTTTCCTGGATGAAGGCGAAGCGGTGTGCGGGATTGGTGCCCATCAGGCGGTCGACCAGATCCTTTACCGCCGCGCGTTCCTCATATTCCTGCGGCAGGGTGATGCGGATCATGCTGCGGCTCTTCGGGTCCATCGTCGTTTCCCGCAACTGGCCAGGATTCATCTCGCCCAGCCCCTTAAAGCGGGAAACCTCGACCTTCTTGCCCCGGAACGCGGTGCGTTCCAGCTCCGCACGATGGGCGTCATCGCGGGCGTAGAGCGACTTGGCACCGACGGTCAGGCGATAGAGCGGCGGCTGTGCCAGATACAGGTGCCCGCGCCGGACGATTTCCGGCATCTCCTGAAAGAAGAACGTCATCAGCAGCGTGGCGATATGCGCGCCGTCGACATCGGCGTCGGTCATGATGACGATGCGTTCATAGCGTAACGCATCGGGCTGGCAGTCCTTGCGCGTGCCGCAACCCATGGCGAGGACCAGATCGGCGATTTCCTGGTTCGCGAGAATCTTGGCGCTGGTCGCCGAGGCGACGTTCAGGATTTTACCGCGGATCGGCAAAATCGCCTGCGTCTTGCGGTCGCGCGCCTGCTTCGCCGAACCGCCGGCCGAATCGCCCTCGACGATGAAGAGTTCGGTGCCGGCGGGATCGTCGGAGGCGCAGTCGGTCAGCTTGCCGGGCAGGCGCAGCTTGCGCGAAGAGGTCGCGGTCTTACGCTTGACCTCGCGCTCGGCCTTGCGCCGCAGCCGTTCGTCCATCCGGTCGAGCACGAGGCCGAGCAGCGCCTTCCCCCGGTCCATATTATGGCTGAGGAAATGGTCGAAATGGTCGCGTACCGCCTTTTCGACCAGGCTCGCTGCCTCGACGCTGGTCAGGCGGTCCTTGGTCTGGCTCTGGAACTGCGGATCGCGGATGAACACCGACAGCATCAGCTCGCAACCGACCGTCACGTCGTCGGCGGTCATGTCCTTGGCGCGCTTGTTGCCGACCAGATCGGCAAAGGTGCGCAGGCCCCGTACCAGTGCCTGCCGCAGCCCCTGTTCATGGGTGCCGCCATCGGGTGTCGGGATGGTGTTGCAATAATAGCTGTAGCTGCCGTCGCTCCATAGCGGCCATGCCACCGCCCATTCGACGCGACCCTGCTCACCGGGGAAATCCTGCGTGCCCGTGAAGAAATCGGCCGTCGCACATTCACGACCGCCGACCTGTTCGCGCAAGTGGTCGGCGAGGCCGCCGGGGAACTGGAACACCGCTTCGGCCGGCACATCGGTGCCCTCGACCAGCTCGGGCGCGCATTTCCAGCGGATTTCGACGCCGGCGAACAGATAGGCCTTGGATCGCACCAGCTTGTGCAGCCGGGCGGGCTTGAACTGCAGGTCCGCGAAAATCTCGGTGTCGGGTGTGAACGCGACCAGCGTGCCGCGCCGGTTTGGCGCGGCACCGACATGTTCCAGCGGGCCGATCGTCTGCCCTTGCGAAAAGCGCTGGCGATAGAGCTGCCGGTCGCGGGCGACCTCGACCACCGTATCCACCGACAGCGCGTTCACCACCGAGATGCCGACGCCGTGTAGGCCGCCCGACGTCGCATAGGCTTTCCCTGCGAACTTGCCGCCCGAGTGCAGCGTGGAAAGAATGACCTCCAGCGCCGATTTGTCGGGAAATTTCGGGTGCGGATCGACCGGGATGCCGCGCCCGTTGTCGATTATGGTCAGCCGGTTGCCGACGTCCAGCTGCACCTCGATCCGGGTCGCATGGCCGGCGACCGCTTCGTCCATCGCGTTGTCGAGGACTTCGGCGGCAAGGTGGTGCAGCGCGCGTTCGTCGGTGCCGCCGATATACATGCCGGGCCTGCGGCGAACCGGTTCCAGCCCCTCCAACACCTCGATCGAGGAGGCGTCATAGGCGGGCGGGGTGGGGACGTTCGCTTCGAACAGATTTTCGGCCATGGCGGGCGTATAGAACGAAACGGGGCCATCCGCAAAGCGGGCGGTGGGCGGTCACCGCTGACGCGACGTCACCCCGGACTTGATCCGGGGTGCTGCATCTTTTCACGGTTGGTGAGGAAGCGAGACCCCGGGTGAAGCCCGGGGTGACGGTAATGTTACGGGGCGGGCATGGGCGAAGCCCATGCCGTCGGTCGCGGCTTTGTGCCGCGCCGGCCGGCCGAGCGCCGGTGCGCGTCCGGGTCTAGGCCCGGACTTGCGCGCTCGGCATCAGCGAACCCGCGGCCCACCATAAGGCAGCGGCGGCGGCGGACGGCGGTCGCGGCGGGGCAGCTGTGCCTGATACGCATGGCCGCAATGGTCGACGCAATAGGGGAAGCCGGGGTTCACCTTGTCGCCGCAAAAGTGGAAGTCCGGCTCGCCCGGATGCCCGATCGGCCATTTGCAGATACGGTCGTTCAGGTCGAGCAGCGTCGTCTTGCCCGCAATCGCATCGCTCGGCCGTGCCGGCACCAGCCGGCGCGGCGGAGCGGGGGTCAGCGGTGCGCTCTGCTCGCCCGGGTTTTGACGCAGGAAGCCGCCGGGGCCGACCGAGCGCATGACCGGTTCGGCGCGACGCGGCGCGGCAACCGGGGCGTCGTCGTCCTCTTCTTCCTGCTCGTCCGCCTGATCTTCTTCAGGAAGCGGGGTGAATGGGTCGTTCTCGACCGGCGCAGCTGCGACGGGTTCGGGCTTCGGCTCGGGCGCAGGTGCCGGCTTCGGAGCGGGCGGCGGAGGCGGCGGGGGGGCGGCGACGACCGGCGCGGGCTCCGGGGCGGCGGGCTTGGGCGCGGGTGCCGCTGCCTTGGCCGCGTCGTTCGACTTCACCGGCGACGGGCGCGACTGCAGGCCCAGGCGATGCGCCTTGCCGATCACCGCGTTGCGGCTGATCCCGCCCAGTTCCTCGGCGATCTGGCTGGCGGTCATGCCCGATTCCCACATCTTGGCCAGGGTCGCGATGCGTTCTTCGGTCCAGCTCATGCCCGTCTTCGTCCTTCACTTCGTCATTCGCGCAAACGACCATGATCCTTGCCGCCGCGCGCGCCAGCGATTAGGCGACACAGCCATGCAGGAACAATCCCCGTCGCGCGCAAAAATCATCATCGCCGACCCCGGCGTGCCGGTCATCCGGAACGTGAACTGGGGTGGGCTGCGCACGCTCTATATCAAGGAGGTGCGCCGTTTCTTCAAGGTGCAGCTTCAGACCATCTGGGCACCGGCGGTCACGACGCTGTTGTTCCTCGTGATCTTTTCGGTCGCGATGGGCGGGGCGGGGCGCAGCGTGCTGGGCGTGCCGTTCCCCGATTTCGTCGCGCCCGGCCTGATCGCCATGGCAATGCTGAACAATGCCTTTGCCAATTCCAGCTTTGCGCTGCTGGTCGGCAAGATCCAGGGCACGGTGGTCGATTACCTGATGCCGCCGTTGTCGACCGGCGAGCTGTTGGCGGCGCTGGTCGGGGGCGCCGTGACGCGTGCGTTCCTTGTCGGGATCGTGCTGTGGGGAGCGATGCTGCTCTATCCGGGCGTCCATGTGATGCCGCGCCATCCCGGTGCCGTGCTGTGGTTCGGGCTGTTCGGATCGACCTTCCTCGCGCTCGCCGGCGTGATGACCTCGATCTGGGCGGAGAAGTTCGACCATGCCGCCGCGATTACCAATTTCGTGATCGGGCCGCTGACGCTGTTGTCGGGCACCTTCTATTCGGTCGAGGCGCTGACGCCGACCTTCCGCTCGATCAGCCACCTGAACCCGTTCTTCTACATCATTTCGGGCTTCCGCTACGGATTCCTGGAGCGCGCCGATTCGCCGGTGCTGCTGGGCGGCGCGGTGATCTTGGCGGTCGATGTCGCGATGGCGATCGGCTGCTATGCGCTGCTGCGGTCGGGGTGGAAGCTCAAGAATTGACGAATCCGCATCAGGGGCGGTACAGCGCCGCTCCGGGCGGCCGGCATGGCCGCCTTTTTGCGTTTTGAACGCCGATATTTCTCATGAAGGAGCAGTTCGATGACGACCCCCGCGCTCATGCCCGTCTATCCACGGTGCGGCGTGCGTCCGGTCCGAGGCGAGGGCTGCTATCTTTATGGTGAGGACGGCACGCAATATCTCGACTTCGCTGCCGGCATCGCCGTCAATGCGCTGGGCCATGGCCACCCGCATCTGACGAAGGCGATTCAGGAGCAGGCCGCGACGCTGATGCATGTCAGCAACCTGTACGGCAGCCCGCAGGGCGAAGCGCTGGCGCAGCGGATCGTCGACCACAGCTTTGCCGACACGGTGTTTTTCACCAATTCGGGCGCCGAAGCGGTCGAGTGCGCGATCAAGACCGCGCGCCGGTTCCACTTCGCCAATGGCAACCCTGAGCGGCACACGCTGATTACCTTCAACCAGGCGTTCCACGGCCGGACGCTTGGCACCATCTCGGCCACCAACCAGGCCAAGATGCGCGACGGGTTCGAACCGCTGTTGCCGGGCTTCGGCTATGCCGAGTTCAACGATCTCGCCGGCGCGCTGGCGCTGATCGACGATCACACGGCCGGGTTCCTCGTGGAGCCGGTACAGGGCGAGGGCGGCCTGCGCACCGCGTCGCCCGAATTCCTGACCGGCCTGCGCAAGGCATGTGACGAACACGGCCTCTTACTGGTGCTGGACGAGGTGCAATGTGGCTATGGCCGCACCGGCACGCTGTTCGCGCATGAGCAATATGGCGTGACGCCCGATATCGTCTCGGCAGCGAAGGGTATCGGCGGCGGCTTCCCGTTCGGCGCGTGCCTCGCGACCGCCGAAGCGGCGAAGGGCATGGTCTTCGGCACCCACGGTTCGACTTACGGCGGCAACCCGCTGGCGATGGCGGCGGGGCAGGCGGTGCTCGATGTGATGCTCGACCCCGCGTTCTTCGCCCATGTGAAGGCGATGGGCGACCGGCTGCGCTCCAGTCTCGAACAGATGATCCCGAACCACGACCATCTTTTTCAGGAGGTGCGCGGCATGGGGCTGATGCTCGGTTTGAAGCTCAAGTCGGACAGTCGCCGTTTCGTGGCGCACCTGCGCGATCATCATAACCTGCTGACGGTGGCGGCCGGCGACAATGTCGTCCGCATCCTGCCGCCGCTGGTGATTGATGAGAGCCATATCGCGGAAGCGGTGGAGAAACTGTCGGCTGCCGCGCGGGTCTACGTGCCGGTCGCCGACGATTGATTGAATTTCCTCCCCGGCACGGGGAGGGGGACCATGCGAAGCATGGTGGAGGGGGGCCGCCCCGAAACGCAGCGCCGGTGGAGCACCCCCTCCACCGTCCTGCGGACGGTCCCCCTCCCCGTGCCGGGGAGGATTTTTACCCAGATGCGCCATTTCCTCGATCTCGCCTCGGCCGGTGCCGATGGCATCGCCGCTATTCTCAACGATGCGCTGGACGCCAAGGCCGCGCGCAAGGCCTGGCCGAAAGGGCGCGCCGATGCCGATGCCTCGCTCGCCGGCCACACGCTTGCCTGCGTGTTCGAAAAGTCGTCGACCCGGACGCGCGTGTCGTTCGACATGGCGATGCGCCAGCTGGGCGGGTCGGCGCTGGTGCTCGACGCCGGCACGTCGCAGCTGGGTCGCGGGGAAACGGTCGCCGATACCGCCCGCGTCCTGTCGGGCTATTGCGACGCGATCATGGTGCGCACGGACGACGCCGCCAAGCTGGACGAGATGGCCCGCTATGCGTCGGTCCCGGTCATCAACGGCCTGACCGACCATTCGCATCCGTGCCAGATCGTTGCCGACCTGTTGACCGTGATCGAGGCGGGCAAGGCGCTGCCGGGTCTGAAATGGGCATGGCTGGGCGACGGCAATAACGTCCTGCATTCGATCTTCGAGGCGGGTGCGCTGATGGGCTTCGATGTCGTCGCCGCCTGTCCCGAAGGCTATGACCCCGACCCGGCAGTGACCGCGGCAGCGGGCGGCCGCGCGACCATCACCCGCGATCCGGTCGCCGCGGTGCGCGATGCCGACGTCATCGTCACCGACACCTGGATCTCGATGGGACAGGCCCATGCCGAACAGAAGCTGGCAGCGATGGCGCCGTACCAGGTCGATGCCGCGCTGATGGCTCATGCGAAGTCCGACGCGGTGTTCCTCCACTGCCTGCCGGCGCATCGCGACGAAGAGGTGACGCCGGAGGTCATCGATGGCCCGCAGTCGCTGATCTGGCCGGAGGCGGAAAACCGCCTGCATGCGCAAAAGGCGATCCTGCGCTGGTGCTTCGGTCTAGTCAGCTGATCGCCCGATCAGCGTCGGCCCGTTCTGCCGGGCGGTTCGCGTGTCCATCTGGGGCGCGAACCGCCCGGTTTTTGCATGTGCGAACGCGGGAACCGTCAAAGCGCTTGCGAAACGCGGCGCGCGCTACCATGTGAGTGATCGATCACAGTTTGCCCGAATATGAGGGCAAGAGGAGCTTCCGTTTGTCCGATACCGTCCGCCTGCCCGACCTCGACCGTGCGATCGGGTTCACGCTGCCCGACCATCACGCACGCGGTCGCGTTGTGCGGCTGGGGCTGGTCGCGCAGTCGATCCTCGCTGCCCATGCCTATCCGGCGCCGATCGAAAAGCTGCTGGCCGAATCGCTCGCGCTGACCGCGCTGCTCGGCTCGACGCTGAAGGATGCCGAGGGTCAGCTGACGCTGCAGGCGCAGACGCAGGGCGGGATTATTCGCCTGATGGTGTGCGACTACAAGAATGGCGAGCTGCGCGGCTATGTCGATTACGACGCCGACCGCTTGGCCGAACTGGGCGAGGACCCGTCGCTATTCGCGCTGTTCGGGCAGGGGTATCTGGCGATCACCTTCGACCAGGTGACGTCGGGCGAGCGGTATCAGGGCATCGTGCCGCTGGACGGGGAATCGATCGCGCAAGCGGCGGAAAGCTATTTCCTGCAGTCCGAACAGATCCCGTCGCTGGTCCGCTTGGGCATCGGCGTCGACGACAATGGCCAGCGGATCGCCGGCGGCATTTTCCTCCAGCATCTGCCCGAGGGCGAAGAGGGGCGCGAGCGGCTGCACGTCCGGCTCGACCATCCCGAATGGCATCATGTCGAGGCGCTGGGCGCCACGATGGGTGCCGACGAACTCGCCGATCCGATGCTGCCGCTCGAGACGCTCGTCTGGCGCCTGTTCAACGAAGAGCGTGAGGTCCGGGTGCTGGCCAGCACGCCACTGTCGCGCGGCTGCCGGTGCGACCGCAACTATATCGCGGGGGTGATTTCGCGCTTCCCGACCGAGGAGCGGGCGGCGATGGCCGATGAACAGGGCATCATCACCGTCGATTGCGCCTTTTGCGCGACGAAATTTCCGCTCGCGCTGTCCGACATAGCGGCCTGACGCGACCAGGGGGGAAGGCATCATGGGGGGAAGTTTGCGGTGGGGGCTGGCGGCGGCGCTGGCCATCGCGTCGGGAGCGGTTGCGCAACCCGCAGCCGCGCCGTCGCTGATGGCGATGCAGCCGGTGGCCACCGGCCAATGGTCGCTGCGCAGTCCCGGATCGGCGGAGGCGGCGCGCGAAAGCTGCATCGCCGACACTGCCGTGCTGTTCCGCCTCCGCCTGCGGGCGGCGCAGTGCAGCCGGTTCGTGATCGAGGACACGCCGCGCATCGCCACCGTCCATTATACCTGTCCGGGCGCGGGGCACGTCCGCACGACGATCCATGTCGATACGCCCCGTGCGTTACGGATCGAGAGCGAAGGGATCGTCGATGGCATGCCGTTCGCCGATGCGTTCGAGGCGCGCCGTGTCGGCAGTTGCGGCGGGCGCGGCCGTTAAGCGCATGTTTAACCCCGATCGGATATCAGCAGGGCATGTCCTTACGGGCATGCATGTGATCCCTAAGCATGAAACCCCTTCGGGCCGCCGCTGTGCGGCCCGTCCTTTGTCGGGCGGTTGCCCTTCTGGCGCGAAGGCCTTAGCGAGCGCAGCATGACGATTACTCCCCTCAGCGTGGTGCTGGTGTCGGGTGGACTGGACTCGATGGTGTCGGCGGCGCTGGCGCGAGAGGCAGGCCACCGGCTGCTGGCGCTTTCGATCGATTATAACCAGCGCCATCTGGTCGAACTGGCGGCGGCGCGGCGGATCGCCAAGGCGCTTGGCGCCGAACGCCATGTCGTATTGCCGCTCGACCTGTCGACCTTTGGCGGATCGGCGCTGACCGACGCATCGATCGCGGTGCCGAAGAGCGGCGTGGAGCCAGACGTGATCCCCGTCACCTATGTCCCGGCACGCAATACGATCTTCCTCAGCCTGGCGCTCGGTTGGGCCGAGGCGGCGGGCGCGCGCGACCTGTGGATCGGCGTCAATGCGCTCGATTATTCGGGCTATCCCGATTGCCGCCCGGACTTCATCGCCGGGTTCGAGCAGCTGGCCGAACTCGCCACCCGCGCCGGTGCCGAGGGCGACCGGTTCCGCATCCACGCACCGCTGCAACATATGACCAAGGCCGATATCGCGCGCGAAGCGGATCGGCTGGGCATCGATGCCGGCATGAGCTGGTCCTGCTACGATCCGGTCGGCGACCTGCATTGCGGCCGCTGCGACAGCTGCCGGCTGCGCGCGCGCGGCTTTGTCGAGGCGGGGTTGCCCGATCCGACGCGTTATGCCGAGCGGCCTGACACCGGCCTATGACCTATTCCGTCAAGGAAATGTTCCTGACCCTGCAGGGGGAGGGGGTGCATGCCGGGCGTCGCGCGGTGTTCGTGCGCTTTGCCGGCTGCAATCTATGGACCGGGCGCGAGCAGGATCGTGCCAAAGCGATCTGCCGCTTCTGCGATACCGATTTCGTCGGGACCGATGGCGTGGGCGGGGGCAAGTTCGCCGATGCCGACGCGCTGGTCGCTGCGGTGAGCGCCGCGTGGGGCAGCGGTGACGTCCGCCGCTTCGTCGTGCTGACCGGTGGCGAGCCGATGTTGCAGATCGACGATGCGCTGGTCACCGCGCTGCACGAGGCAGGATTTACCATCGCGATTGAAAGCAATGGCACGATCGCGGCACATCCCGGCATCGACTGGATCTGCGTCAGTCCCAAGGCCGGCAGCGAGGTCGTGCAGCGGCAGGGTGACGAACTGAAGCTGGTTTGGCCGCAGGACGGCATCGACGTCGACGCGATCGAGCAGTGGGACTTCGCGCATCACCTGATCCAGCCGATGGACGCGGTGGGGATGGAGGAAATGCACCGCGACGCCGCGATAGACTTCGCGATGGACCGGCCGAAATGGCGCCTATCGCTTCAGACGCACAAGCTACTCGGCCTGCGCTGATCCCGCGTCAGCCCGCGCGGGCGGCGATGGTGATCTCGTAGGCCCCGGTCAGCGGATCATGGTGCAGCGGCGCGCGAAGCTGACGCGACAGGCCGAGGATGATCCGGCCATAGCGGCTGGCGATCAGCGCTTCGAGGTCCTCGCTCTCGACCAATGCCGGCGACGTCGTGCGCAGGACGGCGGTGTCGGTGCCCGCGACGTGGCGCAGCGAGACGCCGACCTGCGCCTGCGGGTTTACCGATACTGCCAGCTCGATCAACTCGGTCAGCAAAAACGACACCGCCACCGCGACGTCCTGCGTTACCAGCACCGATTCGATGTTCAGCGTGATGCCGAGCTTGGTCGCGGTGCCCGACGCGGTGGCCCGAATGTTGGACGCCAGCTCGCCGATGACCGATTTCAACTCCAGCCCGCGGTTTTCCTCCATCTCGGCATAATGATGCCGATGGACGACCGCCAGTGCATCAACCCGCCGCTGAATGGTGGCATAGGCATCGGCCGCTGCTTCACCATGCGCGCTACGGGCGTGAAAATTGATAAGGCTGGCAATGACCTGCAGGTTGTTTTTCACGCGATGATGCACTTCGCGCGTCAGCTTCGTCTGGCGCACCAGCCCGTCGGCCATCGATTGTTCGTGGCGCTCGACGGTATGGGTAAGTTCCTGGAACGTCTCGCCCAGATCGGCAATTTCCTGCGCTGGCACCGCGCCCAGATTGACGTCGGCCATGGGGGAGCCGGGGCGATAGCGTTCGATATCGTCGCGCAGGCGGCGGAGCGGCCGGATGAGCAGGCGATCGACCACGAACCAGCCGATGCCCGTCGCCGCGATCCACATGACCAGCGGCAGCAGCATCGCGATGATCGCCGACGAGGTGAAAGGCGCACGGCGCACGGCCATGGAAAATGCCAGATCGTCGATGCCGAGCGGAATGTCGACCCGTTCGCGCCGGTCGATCCCGCCCTGCGCCGCCAGCTGCGACAGGATCAGTTCGGAATCGGTGCCATGCAGCAGGCCACCTTCATAGGGCGAGGCGAAGCCGCTTGGCTGTGCCAGTTCGCGCAGCATCGTGACCGGGAAAAATGCGACCGCGCGCGCCGAACTGACACCGCGAATGTCGAGCACCAGCCCGGCGTCGGGTACGACCTGCGCCCGGACACCGCCGGCATCGGGGGCGCCGGCCATCCGCACCGGAATGGCGGTGCCGCAGACCAGCCGGCCATCGGCGGAATAGATGCCGAACCGCGCGCCGACCGAGGTCTGCTGGGCGAACACCCCCTCGACCCGCGCACAGCTGGGTGAATTGGCCGGATCGGTCGACATGGCGGTCATCGCCACGCGCAATGCCGTCATGTCGCCGACGAGTTCGATCGCAAGCGCGCGTGACGCTTCCGTCGCCGCGACACGCAACCGTGCGCGCAGATCGACATCGGCGACCCGCGATGTCTGCAACGTAGCGAACAAGGCAATCAGGGCCAGCGGCAAAAGCGCGGCGCTGAGGATCAGCATCAGTTTTGCGCCGGTGGGCGCACGGCGCAGGGCGGCGGCCGGACTCGGCGGCTTCCGCCGAACAGGGGTGGATGTCGTCACACCGTGTGAGCTATTTCAGCTTGCTCAGCAAGTCGAGCATCTCGTCCGGCACGGCCTCGCTCGCGGCGTCATGATAGACGGCGCGCAGCGCGTTGCCGAGGTTCGACGAATCCTTCTTGTCCGATGAAGGCGCCGCTGCTGGGTTCGCGCTCGACTGCCGCGCCGCCTTTTCACCATCCTTCACGAAGCAATGCCTTCCCCCGATACCCGGACCATATTCCCGGTACGAAACTGTCAAATCATGTTCCCGACGGCTTCAAGGCGACCTTGGCTGGGCACGTCTGGGCGGACATGAAACTAAAGACGCGCTCGTTGGTTCCATGACCTGACGCGAACTCGGGGGAGGCGTCTTCTCCTTGCCGTTTCGTGGCCGTTTTTGAGATTTGCGTCGTCGGCAATGCCGGTGGCGTGCCGAAGGAGAATTACCTGATCATGTCGCTCGGACAGCAGCTCGCGCCGCACCTTCCCTTCCTCCGGCGCTATGGCCGTGCGCTTACCGGCAGCCAGACCGAGGGCGATCAGTATGTTCGTGCGACGCTGGAAGCGATCGTCGCCGCGCCGGAAGAATTTCCCCGCGAGGTCGATCCCCGGCTGGGACTGTATCGCACGTTCCAAGCGATCTGGGCATCGTCCCAGCCCGAGGCATTCGGGGCGGCTAGCGCATCGGGAACTGACAACGAGGCGATCGCGCAGGCGCGGCTTGCCCGGATCGCCCCGCTGTCGCGTCAGGCGCTTCTGCTGACCGCGATGGAAGGCTTCACGACCGAGGACGCCGCCTATCTGATCGAGGCGAGCCCCGATGAGGTCGAGGAATTGGTCGCCGAAGCGCTCCGCGAAATCGAACAGCAGACCCGTTCGCGCGTGATGATTATCGAGGATGAGCCACTGATCGCCATGGACCTCGAACAGATCGTTCGCGATCTGGGCCATGACGTGACCGGCGTGGCGGTGACCCGCGACGAAGCGGTCGCGCTGGCGATGCAGGACCGGCCGGGGCTGGTGCTGGCTGATATTCAGCTGGCCGACGACAGCTCGGGCATCGACGCGGTGAAGGATATCCTGTCGGAATTCAACGTGCCGGTGATCTTCATCACCGCCTTCCCCGAACGTCTGCTGACCGGTGAGCGGCCCGAGCCGACGTTCCTCATCACCAAGCCGTTCCAGCGCTCGACGGTGAAGGCGGCAATCAGCCAGGCGCTGTTCTTCGACGAAGCGACCGTGCCGGAAGCGGCCGCATAACGGTACGGACCCAAAACGAACCTCGGGGGTTGATAGGCGATGGCAGACGATAACGACCGCATCCATGTCAGCGCCACCGAGGCGCGGGCCGGCGCAACGCCGGGGGTAACCCGCTATGTACTGGCGATATCCCTGATCGCGGCAATCGCGGTTATGGCGTACATCTTGCTGACCTGATCCCCGCCGCTGCGCGCCGTACCATCCGGCGCGCAGCGGCTGGCATTCCGCCAACGCCAACCCTATGTTCGGGTCTGCCCCACACCGGGCCGACTGCGTATCGAACGGATAAGAATGACTGAATCCGATATTAGCGAGGACGTGGCGGGCGAGGTGCGGGAGCATGTCGCGTTGCCGGACCCCGAGTTCAAGAAGCAGCTGGCACAGGTTATTCCGCACCTGCGCGCGTTCGGCAGGTCCTTGTCGGGCAGCCGCGATCTGGCCGATGATCTGGTGCAGGAAACGCTGTTGAAGGCATGGGCCGCGCGCCAGCGGTTTCAGGCCGGCACCAACATGCGCGCTTGGACGTTCATCATCCTGCGCAACCTGTACCTGTCCCAGATGCGTCGCGCCCGGTTTAAGGGCGAGTGGGACGATCTGGTGGCCGACCGCATTCTTGCGGCACCGGCCAGCCAGGATCGCCATGTCGAATTGGCCGACATGCAACGCGCGCTGCTGCACCTTCCGCAACCGCAGCGTGAGGCGCTGATCCTCGTCGGTGCCGGTGGCTTCGCGTACGAGGAAGCTGCCGAAATCTGTAACGTGGCAGTCGGCACCATCAAGAGCCGTGTCGCACGCGGCCGCGTCGCACTGGAAGCGTTGATGACGGAGGGCAAGCTGCCCTCGCGCGCGGAACAGCCTGATAATAATGGCCAGACCGTGCTTGATACGATCATGGGCGAAGTGGACGACCTCAGCCGCGAACGCTGAGGTCGCTTATTGCTCGGGCAGATCGTCGAGCGACTGGAGATACTCCCGCCAGTTCGTCGGCAATGCCGCATCCTGGCGATACACCTGCCGAAGCGCGTGACCCACGCCGTCGCCCGGATTGGGCGGACGCACGACCTGCCCCGCGAAGGGGCGTTTGCCGGGGGAGGGAACATGCGGTGCCATGTCCTTCCAACGACCGCTTGAGCGTTTCGTTTCATGCGCTTAACCGATAGGTATCGCAGTCCGTCGCATCGATGCCGGGGGAAGTGATGCAGTTATCGTCCGATCTGTTGGCGCGCGTCCGTGCCGGTTCGCCGTTCCTGTCGACGCTGATCGATCGCGAAGCGGACTTCCTGACCCGCATCGATGGGTTCGATGGCGACGTCCTTGCCGCGGTAGCAGCCGAACCGGACATGCCGCTGGCGAGGCAATTGCGGGTCGAGCGACGCCGCCTCGCGCTGCTGGTCGCGCTGGCCGACCTTTCGGGTGCCTATGACCTGACGCGCGTCACCCGAACGCTCAGCGACTTTGCCGATCTTGCCCTGCACCGCGCGATCGAACAGGCGATCGAGGAACGGACGCCGGGGGCCGAGCCGATCGGTTTCGTGGCGATCGGTCTGGGCAAACAGGGCAGTCACGAACTCAACTATTCGTCCGATATCGACCCGATCCTGCTCTACGAACCCGCCATCCTGCCCCGGCGCGAAAAGGATTCGCCGGCGGAAGCGGCGGTGCGCATCGCTCGACGTGCGGTCGAACTGCTCCAGTCGCGCGACGGCGACGGCTATGTCCTGCGGGTCGACCTGCGGCTGCGGCCTTCGCCAGAGGCCACGCCGATCGCGCTGCCGGTCGACGCCGCCGTTTCCTATTATGAGTCGGCGGCTTTGCCGTGGGAGCGGGCGGCATTCATCCGCGCTCGTGCCGTTGCGGGGGATTTGGCGCTGGGCAATCGCTTTCTGGAAGCGATCCGGCCGTTCGTCTGGCGTCGCGCACTGGATTACGGCGCGATCGGCGAGATCCGTGAGATCACGCGCCGCATCCGCGAACATTATGCGCAGGGACAGGCATTCGGTCCAGGCTATGACCTGAAGCGCGGACGCGGCGGCATTCGCGAGGTCGAATTCTTTGCGCAGGTGCATCAGCTGGTCCATGGCGGCCGCGATCCGGCCTTGCGAGCGCCGGCCACGCGTGACGCACTTGCCGCGCTCGCGACGGGCGGGCGCATCGCCGCTGATGAAGCCCGCACGATGGACGCCGCCTACACCCTTTTCCGCACCATCGAACATCGGCTGCAAATGGTCGACGACCGGCAGACGCACAGCCTCCCCGACCAACCCGAAGCGCTCGACCGGGTAGCGCGGCTGCATGGGGTGGACGATGCTGCGGCGCTGCTCGACTTGCTGGCGCCGCATGTCGCGGCGGTCGGCGCGATCTATGACCGGCTCGACGGGGCGACCACCGCGCGCCTGCCGGCTGACGCGCAATCGCTGGCGGAGCGGCTGGAGGCGCTGGGCTTTGCGTCAGGTGAGCAGGGTGCGCGGCGGATCGCCGATTGGCGCGGTGGGGGGTATCCGGCGTTGCGCAGTCCGGCGGCCCGTGCTGCGCTGGAGGACAGCCTGCCTGGACTGGTCGCCGGCCTCGCCACGGCCGCCGACCCGCAGGCCGCGCTGTTGCGGCTCGACGCGATGCTCGCGCGGTTGCCCAGTGCCATCAACCTGTTCCGCCTGCTCGAAGCGCAGCCGGCACTCGCCCGCCTGCTCAGCACGATCTTGTGCCACGCGCCGACGCTTGCCGAGGCGCTGGCCCGGCGCGCGGTGCTGCTGGACGCGTTGATCGACGCGCGCGCGCTGGAGCCGGTCGGCGATGTCGATGCGCTGGCCGCCGAGATGCGGGCGCGCGGTAGCGACGGCTATGAACGGCTGCTCGATCACGTCCGCGATGTCGTCAACGAAAAGCGCTTCATGCTGGGCGTGCAGGTCGTTGCGGGCACCAGCGACCCGCTTGCGGTGGCGGCAGGCTATGCGCGCGTGGCGGAGGCGGCGGTGCAGGTCCTCGCTGCCGCTACCATCGCGGAATTCGCGCAGCGTCATGGGCATGTGCTGGGCAGCGAACTGATCGTGCTTGCGCTGGGTCGGCTGGGCGGCGGCGCGCTGACCCATGCGTCGGACCTCGACCTGATCTATTGCTTCACCGGCGACTTCGCGGCGGAATCGGACGGGGAAAAGCCGCTCGGCGCGGTCCTCTACTACAACCGCCTTGCCCAGCGATTGACGGCGGCGCTGTCGGTGCAGACCGCCTCCGGGCCGCTCTATGAAGTCGATACCCGCCTGCGCCCGTCGGGTGCGCAGGGGCCGCTGGTCGTCTCGCTTGCGGGGTTAGAACGCTACCAGCGGGAGGATGCGTGGACGTGGGAGCATATGGCACTCGCTCGCGCGCGGCCGATCGTCGGGTCGGGTGAGGGGCAGGCACAGGCCGCCGCGATCATCGCGCGGGTGCTGGGCGGCGATCGTCCGCAGCGCGACGTTGCGGCGGAGGCGGTCGCGATGCGGGCGGAAATGGCGCGGCATAAACCCCCCGTGGGGCCGCTCGATGCAAAGCTCGTTACAGGTGGCCTCGTCGATCTCGAATTCGCCGTTCATGTTACGCAACTTACGACCGGTCGCGGTCTGGTGCCGCAGCTGGGCGCGGCTATCGATGCGCTGGCGGGGGAGGGGCTGCTACCCGGCACCCTGCGGCAGTCGCATGACTTCCTGACCCGGCTGCTGGTGACGATGCGGCTGGTCGCGCCTGACGGGCAGGTGCCATCCGACGCAACGCAACCGATCGTGGCAGCCGCGCTTGGCTGTCCCGACTGGCCGACGGCGCTTGCCCGGCTGGATGCGGTGCGGCAGACCGTCGGGGTGGTTTGGCAAGGCATTGTGACAGGAGCACAGGATGGAAATCGGTGACACCCTACCTGGTGGCAAGCTGACGGCTGCCGACGGCACCCGCCTCACACTGGCCGATCGCATCGGCCAGCCGCTGGTGCTGTATTTCTACCCCAAGGCCGACACGACCGGCTGTACGCGGGAGGCGCAGGATTTTTCGGCGCTGATGGACGATTTCCGCGCGCGCGGAGCGTCGGTGATCGGCGTTTCGCGCGACACCCCGGTAAAGCTCACGCGCTTCGCCGCCAAGCATGGGCTGACCGTCGAACTGGCTAGCGACGAGGACGGATCGGTGTGCGAGGCGTTTGGCACCTGGGTTGAAAAGCAGATGTACGGCCGGAGCTATATGGGCATCGAACGGGCGACATTCCTGTTCGACGCGGCGGGCAAGCTGGTGCGGCAGTGGCGCAAGGTAAAGGTCGCGGGACACGCTGCGGAAGTGCTGGCAGCGCTGCCGGCGTGAGCCGGGCGGATCGATTGCAATCCGGCGCTTTGCCGACCCAATATTCCCAGCATGGCTCTATGGTTAAACGGCTCGCCGTGCCTGTACGGCGGTTTAACGCGGGGGGAGGGGCCTGCGCTTGCGTGCCGTATCAAAAGTCCGGCAAGTGCAGCCTCGGTCAACGCGGTGGGGCATACCGTAAAGACATTGGGGTTCATCGTTCGTGTCGGCTCGTCCGGCGCGCAAACGCTCGGATAGCGGGACAGAATGTCGATTACCTCCGTATTTAAAAACAACGTCGCTCCGGTCGCGGGGTTCCGTTCGATCTTTCGGACCCGCCATTTTATCCTGCACGACGGCAAGCAGCTGCGCCGCCACACGATTTCCGGTCGGAACCAGGCCGCTGCCGCCGGTCTCGCCGCCGTCACCATCGCTTTCTCGGCCTATGGCATGGGGCAGGCGACGGTCGGCACCGCGATGGCGGGTGCGGTGGCCGGCGATGACAAGGTCGCGGTGATGCAACAGCAGGTCGATGCGATGCGCGCCGATGTCGCCCGGCTCCACGCCGATGCCCGCGCCCATGCCGAACGGCTCGACAAGCGTCAGGCGGCGCTCGCCGCGGTGCTGACCGGATCGGAAGATGCCAAGGCGCTGGCGCTTGCCGCGCTCGAGCAGAAGCCGGCGGGTGCCACCAACAGCGTGACCCGCCCGTTCGACCGCGTGGCCCGGCACCAGGCGGCAATGGCGGCGCAGGCAAAGGCGATTGCCGATGCGCGCTATGCCCAGACGGCGGGATCGCTGCGCAAGCTGGGCCTGAACCCGCGCCGGGTGATGCCGGCGATGGGTGGCCCCTATGAGCC
This sequence comes from Sphingomonas sp. Leaf23, assembly GCF_001421585.1. Classification (NCBI taxonomy): domain Bacteria; kingdom Pseudomonadati; phylum Pseudomonadota; class Alphaproteobacteria; order Sphingomonadales; family Sphingomonadaceae; genus Sphingomonas; species Sphingomonas sp. Leaf23. Next base: position 610,926 of record NZ_LMKR01000003.1, read on the forward strand.
GGTCGACGCCGCCACCGCCGCCGCGGCGGCTGCCGGTGCCGCCACCGCCGATGCGCAGGCCGACGCCCAGTTCCGCGCCTTGTTCATGAGCTGGAAGAAGCTCGATACCATCGAACAGGCCGCGATTTCGATCCCGTCCTATCAGCCGGTGCAGAGCCTTTCGTTCACCAGCAATTTCGGGGTCCGCTCCGATCCGTTCCGTGGCACCGCCGCGATGCACGCCGGGGTCGATATTCCCGGCCCGACCGGCACGCCGATCTACGCTACCGCCGACGGCATCATCTCGCGCGCCGAACGTGCCGGTGGCTATGGCAATCTGATCGAGGTCAACCACGGCAAGGGCATCGCCACCCGCTATGGCCATTTGTCGAAGATCCTCGTTCGCGACCATGAGCGCGTGAAGCGCGGCCAGATGATCGGCCTGATGGGATCGACCGGCCGCTCGACCGGCAGCCATCTCCATTACGAAGTCCGCATCGACGGGTCGGCGGTGAACCCGGCGCCGTATTTGCAGGCCGGGCAGCTCGCGATGGCAGCCGACCGTGCGCAGCGGCAGCGTCTGGCGATGGGTGGCCCCGCCGTCGCGGAGTGACGCGGACGCGACGACCGTTGCCGTCGCGTGACACTGCGCCTATCTCGGCGTGATGGATACGACCATGACCGACGTCACCCTGTCCGCCGCCGCCGCCGCGCGCGTCGCGGCCATCGCCGCGAAACAGGCCAAGCCAGCGATCCTGCGCCTGTCGGTCGAAGGGGGCGGCTGCTCCGGATTCCAGTATCGCTTCGGCCTTGCCGATGGCGTCGATGCGGAGGACAGCATCGCGCAGACCGATGGCGTGACGCTGGTGGTCGATCCGGTCAGCATCGATCTGGTGCGGGGCAGCGAGGTCGATTTCGTCGAATCGCTGGGTGGTGCGGCGTTCCGCGTGACCAATCCGCAGGCCGCATCCGGCTGCGGTTGCGGCACCAGCTTCGCGGTCTGACGTGCGGATCGTCTCCTACAACGTCAACGGCATCAAGGCGCGCCTGCCCCGGCTGATCGAATATCTGACCGAGGAACAGCCCGATGTGGTCTGTCTTCAGGAACTGAAATCCAGCGACGACACGTTTCCGGAAGCCGATATCCGCGCCGCCGGCTACGGTGCCATCTGGCACGGGCAAAAGGGGTTCAACGGCGTCGCGGTGCTGGCGCGCGGCACCGATCCGGTCGAACGGCAACGTGGGCTCACCGGGGAGCCAGAGGACGAGCATAGCCGCTATCTGGAGGCGGAGGTCGATGGCGTCGTCGTGGCGTCGATCTACCTACCCAATGGCAATCCGCAGCCTGGCCCCAAATTCGATTACAAGCTGCGCTGGATCGACCGGTTGCGCGCCCGCGCTGCCGAGTTGCTGGCAGAAGAGCGAGCGGTGGTGCTTGCCGGCGATTATAATGTCATCCCTAACGACGATGACGTGTTTTCAGTGCGGGCGATGCAGGCGGATGCGCTGATGCAGCCCGAATCGCGTGCCGGGTACCGCGCGTTGCTGGCGCAGGGCTGGACCGATTCACTCCGGACGCGCTTTCCCAAGGGCGGCGTGTGGACCTTCTGGGACTATCAGGCGGGTGCGTGGCAGCGCGATGCCGGGTTCCGTATCGATCACCTACTGCTCAGCCCGATCGCTGCGGATCGCTTCGTCGATGCCGGCGTCGATAAAAGTCATCGCGGTCGCGAAAAGGCCAGCGATCACGCGCCGACCTGGGTCCGCCTCCGGTGAAGCGCATCGCGCTTGCCATGGTCGGCATCGCAGCGTCGGTGCCGTCCGTGGCCGCCGCGCGCGATTATTGCCCGACCCGGCCCAGTCTGGGGCAATCGGCGTGCACCATTGAACCAGGCCATTTTGCGGTCGAGACCGCGCTGTCCGATTGGGAACGCTCGCGCGACAGCGACACGGTGGTGTTCGGCGATACGCTGTTCCGGTTGGGTATCAGTGATACGGCCGAATTGCAGGTCGAATGGACACCGCTCGGGATCGCGCGCGATCGCCCCGCCGGGCGCAACGTCGCGCGGACGGGCGATGTCCAGCTGGGCACCCGCATCGCGTTGCGAAACCCCGATGGAAAGGGCCTGTCCTATGGCCTGCAGCCTTCGGTAACGGTGCCGGTCGGGCGGTCGCCCATCGGCGGCGGCGGTTGGGGAGCGGGGATAGTGGCCCCGGTGTCCTATGATCTGACCGACCGGCTGAACCTGCAATTTTCCCCCGAAGTCGCATGGCTGCCGCGCGATAGTGGCAGGGGTAACCAGATGGTGACGACGGCGACGGTCGGGCTTGGCATCCTCCTGTCCGATGCTTGCCAATTGACGACCGAAGTGCAGTTCGAGCGGGCGGACAAGGTGACCGACCACCGGCTGGCGCTGGCGGTCGCATGGCAGGTGTCGGACGACCTGTTCCTCGATACCGGCGGTGCGGCGGGTCTTGACGACCATACGCCGGAGCTACGCCTGTATAGCGGGATTTCGCGGCGCTTCTGACCTTCGGTCTGCCGGGAGGTCCGGGCATGCGAATATGTGGCGCAGAATGCGGTGTATTAGCGATATACGTCACCTTTAATTTGTGACATGCCCGCTAAGTCACTGATAGGCAACGCTTCCCCATAACTGGCACAGACACTGCAATGTTGCCCGCAAGATCCGCCGCCTCGCTGCGGACATCTTCAGGGAGACCAGCCAATGTTTGCCGCGTATATCATCACGTCGAAGGTCCTCGGCCTCGTCACCGCCGCGTCGGCCTTTGCCGCCCAGCCGGAGGTGGCACCAGCCATCGCCGGCCTCACCGTCGCGGCCACCGAAGCAGTCGCCGCGACGCCGACCGTTCGTGAACGGCGCTACTGCATCAAGGACCGCCGCGAAGGCGCACCGCCGCGGCCGAAGATCTGCCGCACCCGCGACGACTGGCGGGCGCGGGGGTTCGATCCGCTGATCGCGCTCGGTCGGCTTTGAATTGGGATAATACCGCCGGGCTGGTGCGCCCGGCGGTGTCGATTACAGCGTGCGCTCGTACATCTGATACACGCGATTGACCTTGCTATCGATCGTCGTCGCGATGGCGTTCATGCCCTGATTGTCGTCGAGCACCCAACCGATCTCGCCGCGCGAGGCACCGAACTTGGCGACGGCATCGCGGCGGATATATTCGATCATCATGAAGGCCAGCTGGCTCGCCATGCGCGACGCCTGCAGCTTCTTGACGACCCCCATCAGCGGCACGCGCATCGTCCGCGCCTTGGGCGCGCGCAGCCACAGCAGCAGCTTCAGCCAGTTGAACGGCAGCAGCGATCCGCCCATGGGCTTCAGCGGCTCGTTCATATCGGGCAGCGTAATCATGAACGCGACGGGTTCACCGTCCAGCTCGGCGATGCGGATCAGGTCCTCGAACACCAGCGGCTTCAGCTTCTTGCCGACATCGTCCACTTCAGGTTGGGTCAGCGGCACGAAGCCCCAATTGTCCGACCATGCATCGTTCAGGATGCGCAGGATGATCTCCGCCTCATCGGCAAACTTCGCCTTGTTGACGCGGCGGATATGGATGCGCTGGTTCTTTTCGCCGGCGGCGACGATGCGCTGGACGATCGGCGGGAAATCCTTGGTGATGTCCAGCTCATAGGTAATCATCTGCTTGACCGGGACATAGCCGGCACCTTCGATCCAGCCGCGATAGGCGGGCAGGTGATGGCCCATCAGCACCGTCGGGCTATGGTCGTGCCCTTCGATCAGCAGGCCCGGCTCTTCCCAGACGGACAGGCTGCACGGCCCGATCGCGCGGTTCATGCCCTTGCCACGCAGCCAGCTTTCGGCCTGCGCGATCAGCGCGGAGGCCACCTCGGCATCCTCCGCCTCGAACATGCCCCAGAAACCAACGCCGGGGCCGAAACCCTTTTCGGTCGGCATGGTCAGCGCCAGCGTGTCGAGATGCGCGGACACCCGTCCGACGACCTGCCCGCCACGTTCGGCGATGTAGAGCTGCGCTTCGGCATGGCTGAACCAGCCATTCTTCTTGGGATCGATCTGCCCGGCGACCTCGCTCTTCAGCGGCGGGACCCAGTGCGGATCGTTGGCGTACAGCCGATAGGGCAGGGCGATGAATGCCTTGCGATCGGCAGCGGTAACGACCGGACGGACGGTGATCGACATGGCTATCCCCCAAACAGCAACGGGGCGGCAATGCGCCGCCCCGCCTCAAACTTCAAATGACAAATCGGTCATCCGGTCATCCACGATAGCGCGGATGCCCCTTTGCGACGCCGCCCGACAGCTCGGCGACCTTCGGATATTTCTTCGCGACTTCCTCGGTATAGCCGAGGTTGAAGACCGTCGGGCTCTTTTCCGGGCGTTCCGAACGCTCGTAATGGGTGCCGAAAATCTTGTCCCAAAAGAAGTTGGTGATGCCGAAATTGCCATGCTCGTCGTGGAAATGGTGCGCCATGTGCTTGCGCTTCCATTCTACCAGCAGCTTGTTCTTGGGCTTGTAGGCCAAATGCTGGATGCAGTGGCAGAATTCGTAGAAACAGGTGGTCAGCAGGCCAGCCGCCAGCGCCGCCATCGCCCCAGCGAACCCGCCAATGGCATAGCCAATCGGCGCAGTCGCGATCGCGATTGCGGGCAGCGTGGTGTGCAGCGCGCCGAACAGCACCTCGAGGTGGTTCGGGTCCTGATGGTGGTCGTAATGGATACGCTTCCACGTCGCGGCGAGCGGCGCGAACTTGAACATCCAGTTGGAATGCAGCACCCAGCGGTGCAGCACATACCACACGAAGGGATAGGCAAGAACTGCAACACCGACCGACGCCAGCGTCGGGACCAGCGGCGCGGGGCGCCATGCGAACAGCCCGATCGCGACGAACGACAGCGCGATATAGGCCATGATTGCCGGATACTGAAAATACGCAACGACAAGCTGCTTGAAGGTCATCTTGTCGAGATGGTGCGACTTTTTCCAGAAGCCCTGCTTCTCGGTGATCGCGTTCATCGGCCTAACTTCCTCAATCCATTCCTTTAACCGGACGATTCGCCCATCGTTTCCGCTCTGCCCGTGTTTTGCGGCCAAAGTGCGACGATCCTTGGGCTATTCCTCGGTCCGGATCAGCACCGCCTCACCGATCAGGAAAAACAGCAGGAACGGCGCCCAAGCCGCTAGGAACGGTGGGTAAGCCCCAAGGTTGCCCATCGCGAGAGCGAAATTGTCCGCCACGAAATAGGTGAACCCCAGCGCCATGCCAATGACGGCGCGGACAAACAACTTGCCCGAACGGGCAACACCGAACGCCGCGACCGCCGCCAGCAGCGGCATCAGGACCGCCGACAGCGGGCCAGATAATTTGTGCCACAGCGCCCCCTCCAGCGCCTTCGTGGGACGGCCGGCTTCGGTCAGGTCGTTGATCGCCAGCGACAACTGGCCGAACGACAGTCCGTCGGGGTCGACATTCTGCAGGGTGAACTGATCCGGCCGGACCCCGCCGGCGATCTTCAATGTCCCCAACCGCTCACGAATGCCGGTCGCAACGGTGAAGCGTTCGGCATTCTCGATTCGCCACGCGCCACCCTCGCGCCAGCCGCTGCTGGCAGTAACGAGCTCGCGCAGCGAACTGCCTTCGCGGTTGTACACGGTGATGCCACGCAGCCGTGTCGCTTCGCCGCGCCCCGCTACGCGCGCGACTTGGATCAGATTGTCGCCATCGCGCACCCAGACATTGGTCCGCTCGCCCCGGTCGACCGGCATCGGCCCGTAATCGACATTGTCCCAGACGGTCAGCGTCGCGGTTGCCCGCGCAACGACCCGGTCGTTGAATCCGAACGACAATGCCGCCACGCCAAAGCTTGCGAGGATCAGCGGCGCCAGCACCTGATGCGCCGACAGCCCGCCGGCCTTCAGGCTGATGATCTCGCTATTCTGGTTCAGCTGGGTCAGCGTCAGGATGGTGCCGAGCAGCACCGAAAACGGCAGAAAGCGCGCGATGATCTGCGGTGTGCGCAGCGAGACATAGCGCAGGATTTCCGCCTGTCCATTGCCCGGCACCGCCAGGATCTTGCCGCTTTCGCTGAGCAGATCGAGCGCCTGCAGCACCAGCACCAGCGCGAACAGGATCGCAAAGGTGCGGATCAGGAACAGCCGCGCCATGTAGACGGCGACCGTCGTGGAGGGGAAAAAAGCGCGCATCACGCCGCCGCCTTGCGACGACCGGGCAGATAGCGGCCGATGAACTTGCCGATCTTGGCGGCACCCCGCTCCAGCCCGCCGATCGGCTCGCCGCCTGGCACGCGCGCGACCACCCAGTACAAGCGGAATACCAGCGCGGTGAACAGCAGGAACGGGCCCCACAGCGCGATGATCGGATCGATCCGGCCAAGCCCGCCGACCGCTTCGCCATATTCGTTGACCTTGTGATAGGTCACGATCATCACGATCGACAGGAACACGCCCAGCGCCGAGGAAGAGCGCTTGGGCGGCACGCCCAGCGCCAGCGCCAGCATAGGTAGCAGGAACATCGTCGCCACCTCCGCCAGCCGGAAGTGGAAGTTCGCGCGCGCCGCGTCGCGATCCTCTTCGCTTACCTTTGGATTGTGGCCGGTGATCGCCAGCTGCGGCAGCGTCTGCTCGAGATCGCGTCCGCCACGCGGGCGGAAGCTGCCGAACTTGGGCAGGTCGATCGGCAGGTCGTGCGCGGTGAAGGTCAGCGTCCGCGGCACCCGGAAATCGGGGGCGTTATGGATCAGGGTGCCGTTGGTCAGGCGAAAAATGATGGTGTTGGGATCGTCGGTACGCAGGAACTGGCCGCGCTCCGCGGTGACGCCCAGCCATTGGCCGTTCGGGCGGCTCGCCTGCACGAAGATGCCGCGCAGGTCCGCGCCCGAATCACGGCTTTCCTCGATCCGCAGCGTCATGCGTTCGCCGAGCTTCGTGAATTCGCCGACCTTGATCGAGGCGCCCAGCGCCCCGGTGCGCAGTTCGAAGCGCAGCGCCTCATAATTATAGCGCGCCAGCGGCTGCACGAAGCCGACAATGGCAAGGTTCGCCGCCGCCAGCACCGTCGCATAGATGAATGGCACACGCAGCAGCCGCCAATAGCTCATGCCGACGCCCAGCATCACGTCGAGTTCGGAACTGGTGGCGAGCTTGCGGAACGCCAGCAGGATGCCGAGCATCAGCCCGATCGGAATGCCGAGCCCCAGATATTCAGGCAGCAGGTTGGCGAGCATCCGCCACACGACACTGACCGGGCCGCCCTCCGCCGCGACGAAATCGAACAGCCGCAGCATCCGGTCGAGGACGAGCAGCATCGCCGAAATCAGCAGCGTGGAGAACAGCGGCACCGCGATCAGCCGGGCCATGTAGCGATCGATCGATGGCATGGGCCAAGGCTATAGCGAAGGCGTGGCGGGAAGCTAGTCCTTACAAATCCTCCCCGGCACGGGGAGGGGGACCAGCGCAGCTGGTGGAGGGGGGCGTCCGCATACGGGACCGTTGCATTGGACGGCCAGCCCCCTCCACCACCGCTTCGCGGCGGTCCCCCTCCCCGCGGGCGGGGAGGATCTTTACGCGAGGACCCCGACCGCCTTGCCAGCGGCTTCGAACATGCCAAGGATCGTCTCGACCTGTTCCGCCGTATGTTCAGCGCACAGCGAGCAGCGCAGCAGGAAGGTGCCAGCCGGGGTCGCGGGCGGGCGGGCCATGTTCACGTACAGCCCGCCTTCGAGCAGCGCCTGCCACATCAAGACCGCCTGCTGCTGATCCTCGAGGATCACCGCGATGATCGCCGATTGCGGGGTGTCGGTGCCGAGCTTGAAGCCCAGATCCTTGAGGCCACCATGCAGCCGCTTCGAATTGCGCCACAGATGCGCGCGCTTGTCGCCAGCATGCATCAGCTTGCGGATCGAGGTCGCGGCGGTGGCGACGACCGAGGGCGGCAGCGACGCGGTGAAGACATACGGACGGCAGACCAGCCGCATCACGTCGAACTTCGGATGGTTCGACACGCAGAAGCCGCCGACCGTGCCGACCGATTTGGAGAAGGTGCCGACGACGAAATCGACGTCCTGCTCGACGCCCTGTTCCTCATACACGCCGCGGCCATTGGGACCGAAAAAGCCCATGCCGTGCGCTTCGTCGACCAGGACCATCGCGCCGTGCTTCTTCGCCACCGCGACCATTTCGGGCAGCGGGGCGATGTCGCCGAGCATCGAATAGACGCCCTCCAGCACGACCAGCTTGCCCGGCTCCTTGGGCAGGCGGCCCAGCCGCTTGTCGAGATCCTCGACCGAGTTGTGGCGGAAGCGGACGATTTCGGCATTGCCGAGCGAACAGCCGTCATAGATCGACGCATGGCTGTCGGCATCGAGGATGATATATTCGCCCTTACCCGCCAGCGTCGAGATGATGCCGAGATTGGCCTGATAGCCGGTCGAAAAGACCATGGCATGATCGGTGCCGTAGAATTCGCGCAGCGCCGCTTCGCAATCCTTGTGCGGATCGTAGGTGCCGTTCAGCACCCGGCTGCCGGTCGTGCCCGCGCCGAATTCGTCCAGCGCCTTCTTGCCCGCCGCCACGACGTCGGGGTCGAAGGTCATGCCCATGTAATTGTAGGTGCCGAGCAGGATCGTGTCCTTGCCCCGGATCACCGCCTGGGTCGGCGACGTCACCTTGTCCATCACGATCGCGAAGGGATCCCGCACGCCCGTCGCCAACAGTGCCTCGCGTTCGGCGATCAGCGCATCGAATTTGCTGAACAGGTCGCGTTCGGGCGCGATCGCTTCCGGCGACGTGGGCAGGGCGTGGGGCGTGGCGGCGGCTTCGGTCATGGTATCGGTCTTTCGGGGCCGGGCAGGGGGATCAGGCGGTCTTCAGCTTTTCGACGGCATCGGCCAGCTGGCCGACGGTTTCGATATCCGCCTGCATGTTCATGGTGATGACGATATCGAATTCGTCCTCCACCGCCGCGACGAAATCCATCACGGTCAGGCTGTCCCATTCGAGATCGCCGGCAAAGGTCGTCGCCTCGGTCAGTGCGACGCCCTTCTTGTTGAACGGTTCGATCAGGCTGGTGATCGTGGCGAGGGTGGCGGCGCGGTCGCTCATGCGGGTCTTTCCAGAATAGGTGATTGCGCGGGGCTATAGCAGACGATGCGCGCGATACCATGCCGCGGTGTCGGCAAGGCCGCGTGCCGTGTCGATCCGTGGCTCCCACAGGTCGGACGGTGGCCGGCGGGCGGGATCGGCGGTCCAGTCGGGATGGGCGAGATAGCTTGCCCGGTCGGGCGTCAGCTTGGCCGCGGCACCCCGCAACGTACGGTCGATCCGCGCGCCCAGTCGCAACAGGCCGGCGGGCAGGTGCATTGGCAACACCCGCCGCCCGACCGCCGCGCCGATCAGCCGGGCAAGGTCGGCATGGCTCAGCGGATTGCCGTCATCGACCTCCAGCACGGCACGCGGGCCATCCCGCTCGGCCAATGCCAGCAGCAGCCGCACGAGGTCGTCGACCGCGACCAACGCGACCCTGCCCGGCGGGGGCAGGAGGGCGAGGCCCATCTGCGCCATGCGGAACATGTCGCGCATCTCGGTATCGCCGGGGCCATAGACGCCGCTGGGCCGGACGATGGTCCAGTCGCGGTCGCTTACCCGCACCAGTTCCTCGCCCGCGCGTTTCGACGCCCCATAGGCCGAGAGCTGCGGCTCGCGTGCCGACAGCGAGGAGACATGGACGAAGCGCCGCACGCCCGCCGCCCGTGCCGCGTCCAGCACCGCCTGCGTCCCCGCGACATTGCCGGCGGTGAAGCCGGCGACATCGGGTGCGCTGACGACCCCGGCGACGTGCAGCACCATATCGGCCCCGGCCATCAGCTCGACCAGGCTGTCGGGCTTGTCGAGCGCGCCGCGCACCCAGTTGACGTTCGGTTCGGCTGGTTGCGCCCGGCGGGTCAGCGCGCGGATATGCCAGTCCTGCCCGACCGCCTGCGCGATCACGCGGCGACCGACAAAGCCGGTTCCGCCGGTCAGCGCCATCGTCCTCACAGCAACGCCATATGGTTGCGGTGGACCAGCGCCGACCGCGGCGAATAGCCCAGCAGCTCGGCCAGTTCCTCGCTGCGTCGCCCGACGATCCGCGCGGCCTCGCCGGCGTCGTATTCGGCGAGGCCCCGCGCGATCGCCCGCCCATCGGCATCGACGATCCGTACAAGATCGCCGCGCGCGAAATCACCGGCGACCTCGATCGCACCGGCGGGCAGCAGGCTGCGTCCGCTCGACAGCGCACGGGCGGCCCCAGCGTCGATCCGGATCGACCCACGATCGGTCAGCCCGCCCGACAGCCACGCCTTGCGCGCCGGCGCATTGCCGGCGGTGGCGAAGACCGTGCCATGGCCGGTCTCGCCGAACCGCGCGAGCGGATGGTCGATCCGGCCGGTGGTGATGGCAAGGTTCGCACCGGCGGCGGTGGCGATCCGTGCCGCCTCCACCTTCGACACCATCCCGCCCGATCCCATGCCCGACGACGACTTGCCGTCGGCCATCGCCATGATGCCGGCATCGATCTGCGCGACATGCGGGATCAGCCGGGCGTCGGGGTTGCTGTGTGGGTTTGAATCATACAGCCCGTCGATATCGGACAGCAGCACGACGCCGTTCGCGCGCGCCGCCGCACCGACCCGCGCCGCCAGCCGATCATTATCGCCAAAGCGGATTTCCTCGGTCGCCACGCTGTCGTTTTCGTTGACGACCGGCACCACGCCCAGCGTCAGCAACCGGCCGAGCGTCGCCGAGACATTCAGGTAGCGCCGCCGATCCTCCAGATCGTCGAGCGTCACCAGCAATTGCGCGGCGGTCAGGCCGTGCTGCCCCAGCAATTCGGCCCAGATGCTCGACAGTGCGATCTGCCCGGTGGCGGCCGCCGCCTGCGCATCCTCCAGGCTGGCCCGCCCGCCCTTGGGCAGTCCCAGCCGCCGCGCGCCAAGCGCGATCGCGCCCGACGATACGATGACGACCTGCTGCCCTGCGGCGACGCGCTGTGCGATATCGGCGACCAGCGATGCCAGCCATTCGCGCCGTGGCTGGCCGTCAGGCGCGACGAGCAACGCCGACCCGACCTTTACGATCAGGCGGGGGCAGGCTTGGGGAGAGAAACAATCCTCCCCGGCACGGGGAGGGGAACCAGCCACAGGCTGGTGGAGGGGGGTGTCCTGCTGCACAACGGCTGCGTTGCGCGGAGCGCCCCCTCCACCGCCTTGCGGACGGTCCCCCTCCCCGCGGAGCGGGGAGGATTTCGAACCACCTAGATCGGCGACCATTCGCGCGGTTCCTCGTCGTCACCGGTGTCCTGCGCGTGCATCTCGCCCGGCCCGATCGCCTCGATCAGCCGGTCGAGCACCGCTTCCAGCCCTTGGCCAGTCGCGCCCGACAGCGGCAGGACCTGTGCCCCGCTTTCGGCTTCCAGTTCGGCGATCAGCGCCTCGGTCAGTTCGTCGTCGAGCAGGTCGGCCTTGTTGAGCGCGATCACCTCGGGCTTGTCGGCCAGGTCGGCGCCATACGCCTCCAGCTCGCCGCGCACGATGCGATATGCCTCGACCGGATCGTCGGTATGGCTGTCGATCAGGTGCAGCAGCACCCGGCACCGCTCGATATGCCCCAGAAAGCGATCGCCGATGCCAGCCCCTTCGGCGGCACCTTCGATCAGGCCGGGGATGTCCGCCACGACGAATTCGCGCTGCTTGTGACTGACCACGCCCAACTGCGGCCGGGTGGTGGTGAAGGCATAGGCGCCGACCTTGGCATTGGCATTGGTCACGGCATTGATGAAGGTCGACTTGCCGGCATTGGGCAGTCCGACCAGCCCGGCATCGGCCAGCAGCTTCAGCCGCAGCCAGACCCATGCCTCGTCACCCGGCCAGCCGGTGCCGTGCTGGCGGGGCGCGCGGTTGGTCGACGTCTTGTAGCTGGCATTGCCGCGCCCGCCGTCGCCACCGCGCAGGAACACCTCGCGCTGGCCGGCATGGGTGAAGTCGGCGAGGACGGTTTCCTTGTCCTCCGACAGCACCTGCGTTCCCACCGGCACGCGGATGATGAGGTCGCGCCCGCCGCCGCCGGTGCGGTTCGCGCCGGAACCGCCCGACCCGCGCGGCGCACGGAAATGCTGGGTGTAGCGGAAATCGATGAGCGTGTTCAGGCCGGGCACGGCTTCGAAGATGATATCGCCGCCCTTGCCGCCGTTGCCGCCGTCGGGGCCGCCATATTCCATGAACTTTTCACGGCGGAAACTGACGGCACCGGGGCCGCCCCCGCCCGAACGGACGAAGATCTTGGCTTGATCGAGAAAATGCATGGCGTGCGCTTAGTCTGAGTCGCCCCAAGGGGGAAGGAGATTATGCTACAGCCGCCGGTAGAGCACCAGTGCGTCGACCTCGCCCAGCGTCGGATGATCGAACGCGCCTGGTAGCCGCCCGACCTGTTCGAAGCCTAGCGAGAGCCACAGACCGACCGCGCGGACATTGGTGGCGATCACGAAATTATACTGCATCGCGCGAAAGCCGGCGGCACGGGCATGGTCGAACGAATGCAGCGCCATCGCACGGGCAATGCCGCGCCCGGTTGCTGTGCCGAGTGTCGCATAGCCGCAATTGGCGACATGCTTGCCCCCGCCGGCCTTGTTCGCACGACAGAAATAGGTGCCGAGTACCTGGCCTGCGATCTCCGCGACGAACACCGCATGTCCGGGCGCGAACCAGAAGTCGAGCGCCTGTTCCGCGGTCATGGTGCGGTCGAGCGCATAGGTTTCGCCGGCACGGATGATCGGCAGCAGGATGTCGGCGATCGCCGCCGCATCGGCCGGCGTCGCGGCACGCACCAGCACGCTCATGCCTGCCCGCGCACCGCCATCAGGCTGCGCATCGCTAGCTCGCGCGCCCGTTCACGCGGCAGGCGCAGCGCCTTCGCCATCGGCCCGCCCAGCAACGCGTCGCCCAGCGCCATCAGCACCAGCTGCAGCGTCTCATCGGCCAGCGGCATCCCGCTCAGCGTATTTTCATGGCCCAGCCGATCGACTAGCGCATGGATCGCATCGAGGATCGGGTCGAGCGCATCGTCATTGCCCGACAGGATCATCCAGCTGGCGAGCGCCCCCGCGCCCTCACGGTCGAACGCATCGAACGTCAGGTCGACGATCTCCCGCGGGTCGTGGTCGCCATCGCGGGCGCGCAGCACCGCCGCGCCGATCGTCGCGGTGATCGACGTCGCCATCCGTTCCGCCAGCGCCTTTTGCAGCCCCGATGCCGATCCGAAATGGTGGAGCAGATTGGCGTGGGTCCGCCCGATCCGCGTCGCCACCGCCTTCAGCGTGACCGCCTGCGGCCCCGCCTCGATCAGCAGGTCGCGCGCCGCGTCCAGCGCGGCATCGCGCGACGCTTCGGGGGAAAGGCGACGGCGTGCTATTGACATTTTTGTAAGTAATTCGCAACGTGCATGCGATGATGTGGAGCAGAACCGTGTCGAAAGCAAAGACTCCCGCCGACCTGACCATCACGCCGCGCGACGTGCGCTTCGGGCGCGACGGCGGCTATCGGCGCTATTGGCTGAACGACGATCCGGTCGCCACCGCCTTCTACAACGCGTTGTCGGTCACCTTTCCGAAGGGGGAGGGCTTCTTCATCGACAGCGTGCGCCAGTTTCGCGACGATGTACCGCCGCGCCTTGCCGCCGAGATCCGCGCCTTCGTCAAGCAGGAGGTGATTCACACGCGCGAGCATGTCGCGTTCAACCGCCATGTTTCCGATCAGGGCTATGACACCTCCCGGCTGGAGGCGCGGGTCGATCGCGAGCTGGCGATCACGCGCGGCAAGCCGCCGATCGCCAATCTGGCGGCGACGATGTGCCTTGAGCATTTCACCGCGATCCTCGCCCATCAACTGGTCGCCAACCCACGCCATCTGGCGGGCGGCGACCAGGCCGCCGCCGATCTGTGGCGGTGGCATGCGATCGAGGAGATCGAGCACAAGGGCGTCGCCTACGACACCTGGTTGCATGCGACGCGCGACTGGAGCCGGTTCAAGCGCTGGCGGGTCAAGGCGGTCGTCATGCTGATCGTCACCGCGAAATTCTACCGCGGCCGGACGGCGGGCATGCTCGACCTGCTGGCGCAGGACGGGCTGAGCGGTGCACGTCTCAAATGGCGGTTGTTCGCCTATGCGTTCGGCCGGCCGGGGATGGCGCGCAAGGTCATGGGGCTGTGGTTCGCCTTCTTCCTGCCCGGCTTTCATCCGTGGAACCATGACGACCGCGCACTGATCGGGCTGGTCGACAGCGAGTTCGCGGCGGCCCGGCTCGCCAGCGCCTGAACCGCTTGCCCTGCGCGACGGTGCGGGGCAGGAGCGGCAAATGCGAACGGTATCGGAAGAAGCGGCGGTGCGGCTCTACCACCTCGACGACGAGGGTGGGGTGGCGACCACGATCCTGTACGGCACACTTGCCGAAGCGATGGCTGCCGCCGCGCGGGAGCCGGAGGAAATGCAGGCCGGGTTGTATTTGCAGACCAGCAGCGATGTCGTCGGCTATCTCGACCTTCTGGAAGGGTGACCGGGGCGACACTCGGCGCGCGCCCCGGCCGCCGACATCACTGATAGCCGCCTTCTTCCTCGCGTTCCTCGGCGGCCTCTTCCTGGACCTCTTCCATTTCCTTTTCCTGGGGCGTTTCGGGATCGATCATCGGGGCTTCCTCCGGATACGGCAGCAGCGCCGCCCGGCATCAACCAGCCGGGCGGGCACCGCGTTCCGTCACGATCAGGCCGCGAGCCGCCGGGCGTTGTGACGATCCGACAGGTCGATGGCGTAGTCGATCGTCTCGACCGTCATGCCCCGGCCAAGCGAACGGATCGTGCTGCAGGTACCGGTGGCGACGAAGCCCAGCCGCCGCAGCACGGCGCCCGACGCCGGATTGTCGACATAGTGACCGGCGACGACCCGCCCGATCCCCAGCGTCGCCGCGCTGTCCAGCACCGCACGCCCCGCCTCGGTCGCATAGCCGCGCCCCCATGCCGCGGGCGTGAGCCAATAGCCCAGCATATGTGGCACACCCTCCAGCGGGCCGATGCCGATCCCGCCGATCAGCTCGCAGCGTCCGCGATCATGGGCAAAGATCAGGAAGGTCAGGCCGGGATCGCCCGCCCATGTGCCGATGAACGCCTCCGCATCGGCCAGCGTGTAGGGCCATGGCGCACGCGACAGGTTGCGCACGATCGCCTCGTGACCGATCGTGGCCAGCAGGGCGGGAGCATCCTCGGGCCAGCCGGGGACGCAGGGTCAGGCGCTCGGTACGGGCGAACATCAGCGTCTCTCCAATACGCCGCGCCTCCGCAGGGAAGCGGGCAGGTGCCGGAGAGAGCAATAAAAAAAGGGAGCCGGGGTGACCCGCCTCCCTCTTTTTGGCTGGTTCCGTCGCCGGAACCCGGGTCACCCTGGTGGGCGACCCGTGTGGTAGCCCGTTATTCTGCGGCCTGAGCCAGCATCTCGACATACGCGAACTTGCGGCCGAGCTTGCCTTCCTTGAACGCCACGCGGCCATCGACCAGTGCGAACAGGGTGTGGTCCTTGCCCATCCCGACGTTCACGCCCGGATAGAACTTCGTGCCGCGCTGACGCACGATAATGTTGCCCGCGACCACTTCCTGGCCACCGAACTTCTTCACGCCAAGGCGACGGCCGGCCGAATCACGACCGTTACGCGACGAACCGCCTGCTTTTTTATGTGCCATGGTTCAAACTCCTCGTATTCGCTCGGGCGCTTATGCGGCGGCGCTGTCGTCGGCGCGCTTGTCGCCGATCGCGGTGATCTTCAGGATGGTGTGCTGCTGGCGATGACCGTTCTTGCGACGGTAGTTGTGCCGGCGGCGCTTCTTGAAGACGATGACCTTCTCGCCCTTCGCCTGCGCGATGATTTCCGCCGAAACCGTCAGCCCTGCGACCGACTTCAGTTCCGAACCTTCGCCAGCAAGGAGCACGTCACCGAGCGTCACGTTGCTGCCAGCTTCGCCGTCGAGCTTTTCGACGACGATCTTGTCTCCTGCGGCAACGCGATACTGCTTGCCGCCCGTGCGCACGATTGCGAACATGGCCCTTGCTTCTTTCCCAAATACAATATGTCCGCGTGGAGATACCCCACACGGCAAGTGGATCGTGACTAGGCAAGGTGATCCGCGCTGTCAATGGTGAAGGCGCGATTCGACCGCGAAACCGATGTTGCAGCGCCGCAACGGTAGTGTGACAATCGTGTGATGCGGAACGGGGAAGGGTTGCGTCAGAAAATTGCGGAGGAGAGGGTCGGCACGCAACGGTACGGGCAACTGCCCGCACCTGGGGGAGATTTTCATGCGTAAACCCGTTTTCACCGCGTTGTTTCTGACGAGCGCGCTGGCCGCCGTGCCGGCCTTTGCACAGGTCGCGGATGCGCCGCCGCCCGCCGATCAGGTACCCGCGGGCGAGGAAATCCTGGTCGTCGGCACGCGTGCGCAGGGCCGCACGGTCGCCGAAAGCCCGGTGCCGGTCGACGTCATCACCGGCGATGCGCTGGTCAACGCCGGCTACACCGAAACCAACAAGCTGCTGAACCAGCTGGTCCCGTCGTTCAACTTCCCGCAGCCCTCGATCACCGACGGCACCGACGTTGTGCGCCCGGCGACGCTGCGCGGCCTGTCGCCCGACCAGACGCTGGTGCTGGTCAACGGCAAGCGTCGCCACACCACCTCGCTGCTGAACGCCAATGGCTCGGTCGGGCGTGGTTCGTCGGCGGTCGACCTCAACACTATCCCCAGCCTCGCCATTGAGCGGATCGACGTGCTGCGCGACGGTGCCTCGTCGCAATATGGGTCGGATGCGATCGCCGGCGTCATCAATGTCCAGCTGAAGCGCCGCGAAGGCGGTCGCGCGACGATGACCTATGGCAAGTACGTCTCGTCGATGGAGGGCGTGGCCGAAGTCTCCGGAATCGCCCGACAGGCGAACGGCCAGCCGCAGGTCCGCGCCGACGGCACCTATGTGCTGGAGGAAACCGGCCGCGACCGCCAGGTCCGCGACGGCCGCACCGTGACGTTCGCCGCCAATATGGGCCTGCCGATGGGCGAAACCGCCTATCTGAACCTGACCGGCGAATATCGCGACCGCGAACCGACCAACCGTGCCGGCTATGACCCGCGCCGTTTCTATCCGCTGTCGACCACCGGGACGGTCGATGCGCGCGAGTTCGGCGCAAACCGCGTCAACCACCGCTATGGCGATGCGAAGACCACCGACTTCAACTTCTTCCTGAACGGCGGCGTCGATATCGGCGCCACGTCGGAACTCTACATCTTCGGCAGCTACGGCATCCGCGACGGCGAAAGCGCGGCCTTCTACCGCCGGGCGTCGGGTCGCGACACCAACAGCAACATTCAAGACCTGCGCAACTGTACCTTCACCGGCACGGTCTGCACGCCCTTCTATGCCGATGGGTTCCTGCCGCTCATCACCACCCAGATGGAGGATTTCTCCGGCGCACTGGGCGTGAAGGGCGAGGTGGCCGGGTTCAAATACGACCTGTCCTATGTCTATGGCACCAACAGCTTCGATTTCCGGATCGAGAACAGCTATAACGCGTCGTTCGGGCCGCAGTCGCAGCGTGCGTTCAACGCCGGCGGTACGCGGTTTGGCCAGCAGACCGTCAATCTCGACCTGCAGCGCGAGATCGCCGTCGGCTTCCTATCGTCGCTCTCGCTGGCGCTCGGCGGCGAATATCGTAACGAGAACTACAAGATCGTCGCGGGCGAATTCCAGAGCTATGCCGCCGGGCCGTTCGCGTTCACCAACGGCGCCGCTGCCGGGTCGCAGGGCTTCCCCGGCTTCTCGCCCAACAGCCGGGTGGATACGTCGCGCGACAGCTTTGCGGGCTATGCCGAACTGGACGCGAAGGTCAGCGACGCATTCAACGTCGTCGCCGCCGGCCGCTACGAACATTATAGCGACTTCGGCGATACGGTGAACGGCAAGGTCGCGGCACGCTTTGCCCCGACCGACTGGATCGCGGCACGCGGGTCGATTTCGACCGGGTTCCGTGCACCGAGCCTCGCGCAGCAGTTCTTCTCGTCCTTCGCGACGCAGAATATCGGCGGCACGCTGGTCGAAATCGGCACCTTCCGCGTCGGCGATCCGGTCGCCCGCGCGCTGGGATCGCGCCAGTTGCAGGCGGAAAAGTCGGTCAATATCGGTGGGGGCCTGACGCTCACGCCGTTGCGCGGGCTGACGCTGACGGCCGATTACTACAACATCAAGATTAACGACCGGATCATCCTGTCCGAAAACCTGCAGGGCAATGCAGTCGTCGCGGTGCTGCGCGCCGCCGGGATTCAGGACATCACCTCCGCCCGGTTCTTCATCAACGGCATCGACACCCGGACCCAGGGCGTGGAAGTGGTCGGCACCTACCGCGTGCCCGACCTCGGCATCGGCAGCGTCACGCTGACCGCCGGCTACAACTACAACCAGACCGACATCACCAACCGCTCCACGCTGTCGGCGATTCCGGGCGTCACGCTGTTCGGGCGGCAGGAATCGCTGCGCCTGACCGAAGGGCAGCCGCGATCGAAGGTCAATGTCGGGCTCGACTGGTCGCAGGGGATCTTCGGTATCACCGCGCGCACCAACCGGTTCGGTAACACGCTGTCGCCGGGTGGCGCGGTGGCGACCGATGTCGAGCTGGAACCGAAGTGGCTGACCGACCTCGAAGTCCGCGCGACGCCGGGGCAGTTCGAGCTGGCGATCGGTGCGAACAACCTGTTCGACGTCTATCCGACGCGCAACCCGATCCTGGGTGCGGCGGCAATCAACAACTACTTCATCCCGTACAGCAGCTTCTCGCCATTCGGCTTCAACGGGCGCTACCTGTACGCCCGTGCCGGTGTGAAGTTCTGATGCGACAGGGCGGGCAGGGGCATTGCTCCTGCCCGCCCATCCTGCCGGCCGGGTGCCTTACCCGTCCTGTTCGTCTGCGTCCGGCGCGGCGCGCAGTCGCCGCTGCTCGGTCAATACCTGCCACCCGGTCAGGAACAGCGCGCCCGCAACCGGGCCGACGACGATCCCGCTCAACCCCAGCAGGTCGATGCCGCCCAGCGTCGTGACCAGCACCAGCCAGTCGGGCAGGCCGGTATCGCGTCCGACCAGTACCGGGCGCAGGATATTGTCGGCGAGGCCGATCACCAGCACGCCCGACAGGATCACGACCACGCCCTGCCACACCGCGCCGGTCGCCAGCAGATAGATCGCGACCGGAGTCCAGATCAGCGCCGGGCCGACTGCCGGCAGCAGCGCGACGATCGCCATGACCACGCCCCACAGCAGGGCGGCGGGCAAGCCGACGATCCAGAAGGTAATCGCGCCGAGCGCCCCCTGCACCAGTGCGACGACGCCCGACCCCTTGATCGTCGCACGCACGACTGCGACGAACTTGTCGGCCAGCCGCCGGGCAACGGTTGGCTCCAGCGGGAGCGCGCGGACGATCGCCGGGCCGATCCGCTCACCATCGCGCAACAGGAAGTAGGTGACGTACAGCCCGACGCCGAACGCCAGCAGGAATGCGGCGGCATTGGCCCCGATCGACAGCGCGCTGCGGGCAAGCACGCTCGCGCTGGCGCTCGCCGCCTGCGAAATCTTCAGCTGGGCACGTTCGAAACTGCCGAACCCCGCGCTGTCGATCGCCCGCTGCACCTTGGCGGGCAGGGCGCCATGGACCTGTTCGAAATAGGTCGCGAAATTGATCTGGCCGGTGCGCAGCTGGCTGTAGACGCCGGCCGCCTGGTCGATGACCATGCTGACGATAATCATCGCCGGGATGACCACCGCGACCGTAATGATGAGCATGGTCAGCGCGGCGGCGAGGTTGCGCTGGCCCGGCCGCCAGCGCAGCAGGCGCTGAAACAGCGGCTGGAACAGCAACGCCGCCAGCCCCGCCCATAGCAGCGCGCCGATAAAACTCGATACGACGAAGGTAAGCGCGATGGTGACCAGCGCGAGAAAGATCAGGAACCCGCCGGATTCGACGCGCTGACGGACGATTGCCATGCTGGACAGCCTCGGTTTCGGTAAGGCCGGCGCGTGTCGCCGGACGGTTTCGTTGCGGGGGCGGAACGCCTTGGCAGCTTCTATGCTCCCTGCGCGCGCGTCGAAAGTCCGAAATCCTCAGGCGAAGAAGCGCGTCGGCACTGCGCCTTCGGCCCCGCCATCACGATCGCGGAGGCAACGCGCGCCAGTTGAGGACATGGGCGGTGGCCAGGATCACCGCGCCGATCGACGACACGATCCGCTCGGCGACTTCCGCCTCGACCGCAAACGCGCCTAGGCCGAGCAGCGCCAGTCCGGCCCCGGCCAGCAGCGCCGGCCCATGGCGACCGTGCCGGGCGTGCCGCGACGCCATCGCCAGCATGCTGGTCGGCACTGCGAAGGCAAAGGCGATGGCATGGAAGGACTCCGGCACGACCAGCATGGTGGCAAGGACCGGCAGGGCGACGAATAGCAGCGGCAGCGCGAGGCAATGGATGAGGCACAGGAGCGACGCGGTAACGGCAAAGCCGTCGAGCAGGCGCTGTCGACGCGGTGGCAGTTCGGGCAGGGCAGTGCTGGACGTCATGGACAATCGCCTCTAATGATATAAGGTAACATATCATGCTTATGATCGTCCGTGGCAATACCCCTCGATAACCGGTCGTCGCCTGCCGCGCGCCGTTGCTTCGATCGGGTTGCGTTCATCTCCGATGCCGCATGACCATGGTTCAGCCCGACGCGATGCTATACCATCGCATTCAACGCACCGATTCAACCAGATGAAGGACGCCCATGCATCGTCGTACCCTGTTAGTATCCGCTGCCATTCTGCCCCTGCTCAACACGCCGCTGCGTGCCGCCGAACCTGCCAATCCGCTGCTCGGTGACTGGGCCAACGGCATTCCGCCCTATGGGGCGATCCGTCCGGCGCATTACCGCCCGGCGTTCGATGCCGCGCTGAAGGCTGCGCGCGCCGATTTCCGCGCGATCACCGTTGCCCGGTCGGCACCGACCTTCGCCAATACGATCGAGGCGATGGAGCGGTCGGGCCAGCAGCTGACGCGCGTGTCGTCGGCCTTCTTCAACGTCTCCTCGGCCGATGCCACCCCGGAAATCCAAGCGGTTGAGGAAGCGGTCGTCCCCGAACTGACGCGATTTTCGAACGAAACCTCGCTCGACCCGGCGATGTTTGCGCGGGTCGACCGGCTGTACAAGGATCGCGCCTCGCTCGGCCTCGACCCGGAACAGGCGCGGCTGCTGGAGGAGACGTACAAGCGTTACGTCCGTGCCGGTGCCGCGCTGCCCCCGGCGACCCGTGCCCGCGTCGCCGCGATCAACGAGGAACACGCAAAGCTCGGCGTCCAGTTCGGGCAGAAGCTGCTGGCCGACCAGAAGGCGAGCAGCGTCCTGCTGACCGAGGCGGAGGTCGCGGGGCTGCCCGCCGACCTGAAGTCGGCCGCGGCGACCGCTGCGAAGGCAGAGGGCAAGGCCGGCTATCTGATCCCCGCCACCCGGTCGGCGGTCGAACCGTTCCTGACCGTCGCGACCAACCGCGCCGCCCGACAGAAGGTATTTGCCGCATTCGACAATCGCGGCGCCAATGCGAACGACAACAACACGTCGGCGATCATCCGCCGGTTTGTCGAACTGCGGATCGAGCGCGCGAAGCTGATGGGCGCGCAGAGCCACGCCGCCTTCGTGTTGCAGGATGCGATGGCCAAGACGCCAGAGGCTGCGACCGACCTGTTGATGCGCGTCTATCGCCCCGCGCTGACCCGCGCGCAGGAAGAGGAAGTGGCGCTGCTGAAGCTCGCCAGCGCCGATGGGGTGACGCGGATCGAGCCGTCGGACTGGCGTTTCTACGCCGAAAAGGAACGCCAGCGCCGCTACAGCCTCGATGAAGGCGCGGTGAAGCAGTATTTCCCGCTGGACGGCATGGTCGCCGCGCTGATGGACACGACGAAGCGGCTGTACGGCATCCAGTTCGTCGCGCGCAGCGACGTGCCGGTTTATGCCGATGGCATGAAGGTGTGGGAGGTGCGCGAGGGCAACGGCACGCCGATCGGCCTTTTCTATGCCGACTGGTTCGCCCGCCCGACCAAGCGGCCCGGCGCGTGGATGAACTCGCTGCGCGACCAGAGCACGCTGCTGGGACAGCAGGCGATCGTCGTGAACAATTGCAACTACACGCCCCCGGCGCCGGGTGAGCGTGCGCTTATCAGCCTCGACGATGCGGAGACGCTGTTCCACGAGTTCGGCCATGGCCTGCACGGCCTGTTCAGCAAGGTTCGCTATCCCAGCCTGTCGGGCACGTCGGTCACCCGCGATTTCGTGGAGTTCCCGTCGCAGGTGCACGAACACTGGGTCAGCGACCCGGCGATCCTGCGTGTCCATGCCCGCAACGCCGCCGGGCAGCCGATGCCGGAGGCGATGCTGAAGTCGCTGCTGGAAGCGCGCACCTTCAACCAGGGCTATCTGACGGTGCAGCAGCTGTCGTCGGCGATCCTCGACATGCGGCTGCATTCGCTGGGCGCGCTGCCCGCCGATTTCGATGCGGTGCGGTGGGAAAAGGCGCAGCTCGCCGATCTGGGCGTGCCGCACGCGGTGGGCATGCGGCATCGCCTGCCGCACTTCAGCCATATCTTCGACGGCGGCTATTCGGCGGGCTATTACGCCTATAACTGGGCCGAAGTGCTCGACGCCGACGGCTTTGCCGCGTTCGAGGAATCGGGCGACGTGTTCAACCCGGTGCTGGCGAAGAAGCTGCGCGACGAAGTATTGTCGCGGGGCAATTCGCGCGATCCTGCGGCCAGCTATGTCGCGTTCCGTGGGCGGATGCCCGACGCGACCGCATTGCTGCGCAATCGTGGCCTTGCCTGATCGGTGGCGGGTTCGCTTCGGGGAACCCGCGCCTGTCATCTGCCAGCCGGTGCGAAGTGTCGCGCCGTCGCTGGTGACCCCTACGAGAATCGAACTCGTGTTTTCGCCGTGCACTCACAAAAACGCTGTTTTCTGCGGGTTTGAGCGTTCGAAAAAGTTTTAGATTAGTGCAATGTCGTCCAATGTCGTTTGCACTCGATGAGCTGAGGATCGCTCCCTTTCAAAGCCCGAGTTGCGTGGCAGCAGCTACTCAACAAAGGGCGCTAGTGCCCCTAGCTCCGATGCCCAATCGAGGTTCAGCACCTGTGCTATGTCTAGGAACTCGATGACGTCGAGCCTCCGCTCTAGCGATTCATATTTCGAGACGAACTGCTGACGTCGACCTAATCGGGTGGCCAAATCCTGTTGGGTCAGCTTACGCGTTAAACGCTGCTGGCGCAGCTTCTCAATGAGCGCTCGATACCTCTCGTCATGAAGCCCGGTCACTCGCCTCGCCTTTCCAAGGCGGGTTGCCGTGTGCGAGGCTTTACCCCAAAAAGGGGTATCTAGCCGTGGGAGTTGTCTCCGAATGCGTCGCGTCGCGTTGTTTCTTGACCTGATTGATGATGAAGCTGACCTGGTGATCGCGGCAGTTTCTGAGACGCCCGTCCGCTTCGCTGGGCTTACCTTGGCTGAGGTCGTGCAACTCTCGATCAGCGACGCGCCCTCCGGCACACCAGATATGACGATCGCGCACGATGTCCGATCCGATGGAGCCCTATATGCCGGGGACCCTAAGTTCCACCTCGTGCGGCGTCCATGATAAGGGAAGGCCAGTCCGACGCGCCGAAGGACGGGCGTGCGGTAAGGCGGCAGTATGTGACACCTCCCGAACCGCGGTTCTTCGACCAGCCTACCGCTGCTGCATACCTTGGGATCAGCGAACGGCTTTTTGAGCAGCAATGGCGCGCCTATCAGCTCCCATATCCAAGAAAGATTGGACGCCGCTGCGTATGGGATCGAAAGGTTCTCGACCATTGGGCCGACGTCGTATCAGGCCTAGCTGCACCGAGCGACGCTACGTCCGAAATGGACGGTGGGTCTCTGCCTCGAAAACAGATCAAGAAAGCTTTACTTAAAAGTCGGCGACCCTAAGCAGTTAATAAAGAGAGTGGTCCACCCTATATGGTCGCACCGGTACTTCAAGATCTCGCGGGCAGCGCGTGCTAAGAGAGCTTGGCTTTTCTAAGGAGAGCTAGTGCCCCCGTTTTGATGAGTGCTTGCTTGTCTATCGAGCGCTCACCCATATCCACCACGACGGTTCTGGCCACCGCTGCAAGGAACGAAGTTCCTTCCACGAAGGTCTCGATTTTCTTTGTATCTTTTGAGAGATCAACCTTGAGTGAGAAGGACGCTGGGTCCTGCATAAAGAGCGCGCCGGTCTTCGTAAGCAGCGAGCCAGGAAACCTACGATCAATGGAGTAGGGATGCCATGCTCCATAGCCCTGTCTGTATTGGACTAAGTTACGGAACCGAGATAGCCAGTTCCCTCCGTTCGCGCCTTCGAGACAAAGGATGGATTTGATCCCGGCTATCTTTTCCACGAACACCTTGCGTTGAGGTTCGACCGGGAGAAGCGTCTCCGCTTGCGCGGTAAGGTAATCCAAGAACGGAAGGAACGAAAGCCATAGGGCTTCATGAGATCCCTTGCTGCTTACTGCTGCAAACGTCAAAGTAGCTGCTGCGGCGTCGAGCCTCACTGAATACAAGCCCGAATTGATTTTGTTTATCGAACCAGCGACCCCATACGCGTGAGCGCCGTCCAAAACTCGCGTGGTGTCCACAGCGTCTAAGTTCATGCAGCCCATGCCACATGATCTCATGACGCCGTGCGCACCGAAGTAGGCGGCATAGTATAGCTTTACGAGGGACCACGCTAAAGATCGGGGTGATCGATCAACTTCCGAGATGCTTATGACGGTTTCAAAGCATGCTGAAAGGGTCTTGTTTGCAGCTGCTGCAAACAGGGCGTGGGCGTCAGCAATGTCGGGTAGCGTTAAGATGAACCGATCTGGGCTCGAGACTTCGGTGACATAGTAATTTGGGCGCGCAAGCCATGAACCGACATGCAGGCTCGGATCGGCGCTCTGAGCTGCAATTCCTGACGCCAAGAAGCGACGTAGGGAGTCGGCGAACAGCGTCACGGATTTACAGCGAGAACCGCGGCTTTAGTGCGTCCTCCAGGATCTGTGCTACCGCCTTCGGGCTGTTACCTGCCTTAATCAGCTTTGCTGGGCTGACTCGCTCAATCATTGGAGCAACAACGTCGAAAAACTGCTCCTCCGCATATTCCTTCCCATATTTTTCCTGCACACGTTGAGTGACGGATGGAAAGGTCAACATGAACCCGCGGAACGTCGTAGGATCTACGATGTTGACGCCGCGCTCATGGATCTGGCTAGCAGACGTCACGGACCTAACATAGTTGGCTAGAATCCGGTAGACCTCCACTGTCTGTAGCGAAGATACTAGGGGCAACAGGGGGCGGACCCCATGATTAAAGGTTACTCGTGATATAAAGCCCTTGCGCTTTGCCGCCGAGCTCATCATTCCTAGGAGCGGACTACTCGCTGACTCATGGAAAAGATCGAAAAGGCGACCCAGCAGCTTCTCTTGATCGTCCTCGTAGTCCGCAAGCTTCTTAATGTCTAGTAAGAGCTCATTTGGAACTGGTCGCTGCTTAGTATTAACGTCGATAAAAAGGCGGGACTCTTCCGCCTTGGTCAATCCGTTGTATATAATCACGGGAACTCGGAGGTCGGACTGAGCAAGGGCGAAACCATAAACCCTATGCTGACCATCAATAATCAGGAAGCTCTTCGAAGCAGCTTTGAACTGGAGGGTCTTACCTCTCTCCAGCACCTCAATCTCAGCCTCTGGTTGCGCAGAGAGGATAATCGCGTTTGGGATCGTGCCGAGCCCGTGATCGATATAGTCGGCGATGTCCTGCGCACGCTTCTTGTCGAGCACGCGCTGGAAGCCCTCCATGGGGTCTTCTTCCCGCGTCGTGGCGTAACACGTCTGTGCTAGAACGTCCGAAGGCACGGTCAGAGAGTAAAAGCGGTGATTGCCCTGCGTCACCAGGCTGACCGAAAATCTCTGCGTCTTTACGCCATCTGCCATCGACATCCGCCTCTCCCGTTCTGATTAGCCCGGCCTGAGTAGTTCGTAAATCCGCTCGATGTGATCGCGCGAGTATTTTTGACGCGGCCGCTAACTCGTGTTTTCGCTCAGGAAACACGATGTGCTAGAATGCGGGCGATCAGTTCATTGGGCGGGTCTCTTGCTAACTAGCTGAAAAAACTCACATTTTTGGTCTGCAAAGGCTGAGATCAGCTAAGGATTGGGCGCACCAGACTGCATTAGGACGCACCTAGCAGCCCCGTCTAACACATTCGTCTAGAACATTTTTAGGTGATTTGAGGCTCTGTGTGTGCCTGCAAACACAAAGAAAATCGAACATTTTCAGCGTGTTAAACCGCTGGTGACCCCTACGAGAATCGAACTCGTGTTTTCGCCGTGGAGCGAACTTGTTGAATAAAATCAACGCTAGTTGCCCGATGTTGTTGGAAAGGCTCGCCATTAAGTATCAATGGCTTAGCGGGGGCGGGGCACCGTGGCGATGTCGGATTGCACGTACTGCTGCGCGATTTTCTCAGGTGTTCGTGCTTCGGAGGGCAATCTGAGAAACACCGTCCGCTCTGGGCGGACTTGTACGGGCGTTTGGCCCAACCCACACTGCCTTTCAGGCTGAGTATCGTTACAGTCCGTCGCAGGCGAACATGCTTTCGCCAGTTCGCTGGGAAACGCTAATGATCAATCTGAATACCGCTACCGCTGCGGAACTTGACGAAGTCCAGCAGTTACGCGGACACGGTTTTGAGATCGTAAGATACAGGGAGGAGCGTGGGCGCTTCGACGAAGTGCGACAACTCGAAGAGGTTCCCGGCCTGGCTGGCAAATGGAACGGTGCCGAGGAAAATGTTTCGCTAATGTAATTGGCGTCGTTGCTGAAAAGTTCAATCATAGAGAGGTAATCGGACTACTCGACTCCCGAAAGGGGCCATTCGTTGCGCCCTTCTTTCCTGTTTCCCCGTCCCCAACAGGCTTTTTCGATAAAATGCTATCAGGAACAGATTTTGAGAAAGCAGGGGCTGCCTGCGCCCGACCGTCGCTGCAGTCTGACGGGCGACCGTCCCGCTAGGTTTCGTTTGCGGGAAGGATGCGTCGCTTGCGCCAAGTCTTCTCGCTGGATGTTGGCACCATCTAGCAGTAAAGCGGTGATCGATCAGATTGAGAGGCGTCGGTGAAGCAAGGGGCATTGGCTGTGGCTCAGCGTCACTGGTTCTATCTCGTGCTTCCTCTCCTCCTCATCACCGCGCTGACCTTTCGGACGTCCTATCCCTGGCTGCTTGATCCGAAGCTAGGCGAGGCAGCGACAATCTTCGATTGGTGCGTGTTCGTGCCGCTGATCTACGCGGTGTGTTATCGGAACATGCCTCGCCGCGCTCTCGCGGTTCGGACATTGGCGATGGTTTGTGGCGGGATATGGATCGCGGCTAAGATCGTGCCTGATCAAGCCGAGACAATCCTGAGCGAATTGGGTTGGGTTCGCGGTCTCGGTATTGCTGTGTTAGCCGTTTTCGAGGGCGTGGCTTTCGTTGCGGTCCTGCGTATCTTGTTCGGTAGCGAACCCGATGCCGTTGCATTGGAGCGCCAAGGTATTCCTCCCTTACTGGTCAAGTTCCTGCTTGCCGAAGCGCGCTTCTGGCGCTGGGTATGGTTGAGGCTAAGAAGCATGAAGTGACGGCTGCGGCTTCAGGGGCGGGTTTCCCTAACTTCGATCCCGAGCCGAAAAACCGTTAGGATTGCGGTCTCTCCGCAATACTGGACAAGTCAGTGGCGGGGTCGATCGGCACGCCAGCTTCTTTGCGCTCGGAGTAGCGGTCGACGAGCTGGGCGGTATGCGGGCGCAGCAGCACCGTGAAGCGCACGAGCTCCTCCATCACGTCGACGATCCGGTCGTAATAGCTCGACGGCTTCATGCGCCCGACATCGTCGAACTCGGCGAACGCCTTTGCCACCGACGACTGGTTGGGGATCGTCACCATTCGCATCCAGCGGCCCAGCACGCGCAGCGTATTGACGCTGTTGAAGGACTGCGATCCCGCCGACACCTGCATGACCGCCAGCGTGCGGCCCTGCGTCGGGCGCATCCCGCCCATGCTGAGCGGCAGGTGGTCGATTTGCAACTTCATGATGCCGGTGATTTGGCCGTGGCGTTCGGGGCTGCACCACACCTGCCCCTCCGACCACATCGACAGCTCCCGCAACTCGTGGACGACCGGATGATCGTCGCCCGCGTGCTGGTCGGGCAGCGGCAGGGTGGATGGATCGAAAATACGCGTCTCGCACCCGAAGAAGCGGAGCAACCGCGCCGCCTCTTCGATGCACAGGCGCGAATAGGATCGCTCCCGAAGCGACCCGTAAAGCAGCAGGATACGGGGCGGCGGATCGCCAGCGCCCAGCCCGAGGGCGGGCCGATCAAGCGCATAGCGTCGATCGAGCGCGGGCATATGGTCGGCGTCGGGAAGGTCGCGCAGAGGCATCAGGCAATTCCCATTCGCAGCGCGAGCGCCGCCAAGGTGATGAGCAAAACGGGCACGGTCAGCGTGACCCCGACCCGGAAATAATAGCCCCACCCGATCCGCACGCCCTTCTGCCCCAGGACGTGCAGCCACAGCAGCGTCGCGAGCGAGCCGATCGGCGTCAGCTTGGGGCCGAGATCGCAACCGATCACGTTGGCGTAGATCATCGCTTCCCGGACGGCCCCGGTTGCGTGCGTAGCGTCGATCGACAGCGCGCCCACCAGCACGGTCGGCATGTTGTTCATCACCGACGACAGGACGGCCGCGATTACGCCCGTTCCCAGCGCCGCGCCCCACACACCGCCTTGCGCGGTGTAATCGAGCAGCGACGCCAGATGGTCGGTCAGACCCGCATTCCGCAGGCCATAGACGACCAGGTACATGCCGAGCGAGAAGATCACGACCTGCCACGGCGCGCCGCGCAGCACCTTGCGTGTCTCAATCACGTGGCCCCGCCCCGCGATCACCAGCAGCAGGACCGCGCCGGCAGCGGCGACGGCGCTGACCGGCACGCCGAGCGGTTCGAGCAGGAAGAAGCCGGCGAGCAGCAGGGCAAGGACGATCCATCCGGCGCGGAAGGTTGCGGCATCCCGGATCGCGGCATCGGGCGCGCGGAGCGCAGCCACATCGTAATCTTGCGGTATATCGCGCCGAAAGAAGATCAGCAGCGCGCCCAGCGTTGCGGCGATCGACACCAAATCGACCGGCACCATCACAGCCGCATAGTTGCCGAACCTGATATCGAAAAAGTCGGCCGACACGATGTTGACGAGGTTGGAGACGACCAGCGGCAGGCTGGCGGTGTCGGCGATGAACCCCGCCGCCATGACGAACGCCAGCGTCGCCTTGTCCTTGAACCCCAGCGCCCGCAGCATGGCGATGACGATCGGCGTCAGGATCAGCGCCGCGCCGTCATTGGCGAACAGCGCGGACACCGCCGCACCCAGCAGGACGATCAGGACGAACAGCCGGCGACCATGCCCCCCGCCCCAGCGCGCGACGTGCAGCGCTGCCCACTCGAAGAACCCGGCTTCATCCAGCAACAGGCTGATGACGATGATCGCAACGAACGCGGCCGTCGCATTCCAGACGATGCCCCATACCACCGGCACGTCGGACAGAGTGACCACGCCCGCAAGCAGCGCCACGACCGCCCCGCCCATCGCGCTCCACCCGATGTCGAGGCCCTTGGGTTGCCAAATGACGAGCGCAATCGTCGCGACGAAGATCAGGACGGCAAGGAGCATCAGACGACGCGCTGGCCCGACGCATCCACCACCTGTTCGCCGTCTTCCTTTGCGAACGCGCCGCGCTGGGCGCTCGGCAGCAGGTCGAGGATGGCTTCGGACGGGCGGCACAGCTTCACGCCGAGCGGTGAGACGACCAGCGGCCGGTTGATGAGGATCGGGTGCGCCATCATCGCATCGACCAGCGCGTCGTCGGACAGCGTCGTGTCGCCCAAGCCCAGCTCCGCATAGGGCGTGCCCTTCTCGCGCAGCAGATCGCGCGGCGTCATGCCAGCACGGTCGATCAGCTCAACCAGCAGTGCGCGCGCGGGCGGCGTCTTGAGATACTCGACGACATGCGGCTCGATGCCGGCATTGCGGATCAGCCCAAGGGTGTTGCGGGACGTGCCGCACTCGGGATTGTGGTAGATCACGATATCGACGGCCACGGGGCTTCCTTTCAGCAGCAGGGGGTGAGTTCGGCGATCAGCGGCGCGCAGACTTCCGCATTGCCCGCGCAACAGTCCTTCACGAGGAACAGCGTCAGCGCGCGCAGGCTGTTCAGGTCGGCACGGTAGATGATCGAACGACTATGGCGTTCGGAGCGGACCAGGCCGGCGCGGGCGAGGATGCCGAGGTGCGCCGACATGGTGTTTTGCGGCACGTCGAGTTGACGGGCGATTTCGCCTGCGGCGAGGCCGGCAGGTTCGTGACGGACCAGCAGGCGAAACACATCCAGGCGTGTTCCTTGTGCCAAAGCGCCCAGCGCGGCAATTGCTACATCGTTTTCCATATATCCAGCATAGACGATATTTAATCTTGGGCTACCCCCTTTCGGCCGGGTCGCGGCGGACAATGGCTCTCACAATTCGTGCGAAGAAAGGTTTCAAGAAGGCTGATGCATGATCGTTCCAGCGTCGTTCCTGGGAAAGGCTGTGCCGCGCTGCGTCGGCTATTGCCCTTGGCGTTCTCGCACTTGGACTTTCTGCGTTCTGCCACTAGGCGACGCATCCTCCCGCGCGCCCGCCCGTTTGCTATCACCTTTATCCGGGAAAGGATCCGCCATGCGAAATGTTCGACTACCATCGGGCGAGGCCGTACCTTCGCTGGGGCAGGGCACGTGGATGATGGCAGAGCAGGCCGATCGCCGCGATCATGAGATCGCAGCACTGCGCGCCGGCGTTGAGCTCGGTATGACGCTGATCGATACCGCCGAGATGTACGGCGACGGTGCGGCCGAGGTGCTTGTCGGTGAGGCGCTCGGGGCTGTGCGGGACGAACTTTTTCTAGTGAGCAAGGCCTACCCACAGAATGCTTCCCGGCATCGCTTGCAGGCGGCCTGCGAAGCGAGCCTGCAACGCTTGGGGACGGACCGCCTAGATTTGTACTTGCTCCATTGGCGCGGATCGGTGCCGTTGCACGAGACGGTCGAGGCGATGAACGCGCTGAAGTCCGCTGGCAAGATCCGACAATGGGGCGTCAGCAACCTCGATGTCGACGATATGCAGGAGCTGATCGACGCAGGGGGCGGGGAGTGCGCCGTGAACCAGATCCTGTACAATCTGAGTCGCCGAGCTCCTGAGCACGACCTCATACCTTGGCTCGTGGAACAGGGCATCCCAGTGATGGCATATAGTCCAGTCGAGCAGGGTCGGCTGCTGGATGATCCGACGCTGCGGCAGATTGCGGAAAGCGCCGGCGCGACGCCAGCTCAGGTCGCGCTCGCGTGGACGATGCGAAGCGGCGATGTGATCGCAATTCCGAAAGCTGGGACGGTCGAGCATGTGCGGGAGAACCGACAGGCGGCGGACCTTCATCTGTCAGAGGAGAACCTCGCCGCCCTCGAGCAAGCGTTCGCTCGGCCACTCGGCCGGTGCCCACTCGAAATGCTGTAGCGGCCGTGGCTGTCTTCTTCACGTCGGACACGCACTTTGGGGATCATCGCACGCTTAACATCCACAAGCGGCCGTTCGCGACCGTTGCGGATATGGACCGTGAGTTGGTTTCCAGGTGGAACGCAACTGTCACGCCGGACGACGAGGTCTGGCACCTCGGTGACGTTGCACGGCGTCCGCAGGACGTGTCGGGAATCCTGTCGGCGCTATATGGCAAGAAGCACCTCATTCGCGGGAACAACGACCCGGTCGCTACCGGGGAAGCGGCGGGCTGGTCGAGTGTTGCGGACTACACAGAATTGTCACTGGATGGGACGGCGGTGGTTCTCTGCCACTATCCCTTCCGAAGCTGGAACGGCCAGCATCGACGTTCGATCAATCTTCACGGCCACAGTCACGGTCGCTTGACGCGAATGCTGCGGCAGTTCGACGTGGGCGTCGACGCTCGAGATTTCCGTCCTGTCACTTTGGCGTCGCTTCTCATCGGATGAGGCAGGGCAGGGGAGAGGACCCGACTCAGGCGTCCTTATTGGCGTCGGGGCTGCGGGTTGTTTGGCCAGCTGGCTGCACCCTACCACCCCGCCTCGAGCCAGAGCCGCCGCGTGGTCGTAGATCGGTCGACGGCCGCAAGTCGCGTCCGCGTTGCGACCCCGGATTACACGCTTTTCCCCCCGCCTCGCCCGCGCGCTTTTCGTGGCGCTTTCGACGCATGCAGCGTCCCTGTCGAAACCGGCGGGTAAGCTGGGCGGATTGCTGCCATTCTTGGTCGCACCCGCGACGCAGATCGACGCAGCTGGACGGGATGCTAGCGACGGCCCGTGCGAACGCGTCCGATAGCGCCAAACCCGGCGCGCGATCGCCAGCGAAAACCAGTCAGCGAGTGCCCGAAAACGTCACCATCGTGTGTGTTTTGCAGGGTGGTTTAGTAGGCAGGGGGGAGGCGGGAAACTTCTTACCTGTCGAACAGTCGCGCAATTTCAATGACTTGGGGCGTTACAAAAACGCTTATCCCATCGTTACTGATAATAGACTTAGTTTCGAATATTTTGGTTTGAGAATATCGTGTCTTTACAGTGGGATAAGTGTTTTCGCCGGGGGCATGTAGGAAGCGATAACGCCGAGCGTGTTACATCGGAAATGGCGGATTTCCGCCGTTTTCCGGGGAGTAAAACCGGGGGATAAAGGAGATAAGACTTTTCCCGACCCCCCTCCCAAGCCGTGTTGTCGGCGGGAGGTTCGTCCTCGGCCGGCGACGACAGCGCACAGCAGAAGGGCCGGAGCGCGCATTCGCGTCCCGGCCCTTGCCTGTACTCCGTTCGCCCTTCGGGGCAAAGCTCAGTCGGTGTCTGTAAACACCCAACAGTGGATGCCGCCCCCGGTCAGGCGGCTGTTGACGGTCTTCGCCGCGATGTAGCGCGGGTCGCTTGCCCGCAGCGCCCGGCCCAGCTGGTTGTCGAGCTTTAGCGCGATACCCGCTCGCTTGAACTCCTCGGCCAGCGCGGTGCGGTTGATGGCTAGGAGGCCGCCGGTCCGGCTGTGATTGAAGACGACACCGCGCCGCTTCAGTTCGGCAATGCCCGCCCAGAAAGGTGCAACCGCATCAGAGGGATGCGGGGCATCGAAGCCCAGCTCATTCATCGCCGGTGGGGCCATGCCGATGTCGCGGCAGAGATCGCCGATCATCGTGTGGATGACGCGGCGTTCGGTCCGGTTGCGGGTGTGCTGCAGCTTCGCGGTCAGCCGTAGCACCTGGTTCTGGATCGCGATGCGCGACTGGATCGGCATCGCGGTCGGTAGCTGGGCAGCACCGTGGAAGTGATCGAACAGCACCCGAAATGCGCGGCGCTGATACGAGACGATGAGTTCGCGCTTGAGAGGATCGCGAACCCGATCAGGATGAAGCGTCACAAGCCACCCGTGAAACTGTTCGAGTTGGAGTGTAACCGCCTCTTGTTCACCACCTGCAGAAGGTATGTGCGTTACAAACATACCTTGTCGGATGGCGGGGTGCCGGTTGATACGTTGATACTGCCCGTTCCAATCGAGGCCGAGGGCCGCAACGATCGGCTTCATAACAACGAAAATGTCGGCATCTCGCTGGACTGTCGCGATTTGCTGCGTGTCGAATGGCACGAGCTCTACTCGGGTTGCCATGGCCTATCTCCTATGAGCTAGCCTCAACCGCGGCGGCCGTGGGAGAAGGTCATGTTGTCCAGCAGGGTGCCCAAGCGATCGCTGAGGACCAGCATCAGCGCTGACAGGTTGTGGCAGGTGATCTCTGGCGTCTCCGTTGCCCGTTCGAGACGGCCGTCGAACGCCAGTTCTGCGACGCCGGCGAGCGCGTCGCGCACCAGCGTAAGGTTCATGAACTCATTTTCGGTGATAGCGTAATGGCCTTCCTCGTTTAGGGAACGCCGGGTATTCTGGGCAGCAGCTTGGGCCATGGGGTACATCCTTGGTTCGAGTCAGGCCCAGTGCGAGGTTGCCGCCTTGCGCTGGGCCGTCTTTTTTTGATATCAATTAATTGTGATGTCAATAACTGATGCCAAAAAATCCCGGGGCCGTCCCCGTGTCGGTTCGATAGCTCTGTCCGTCCGTATGCCACCGGACGAATTAGCTCTACTTGATCAGTGGATCGCCGAGCAGGACGATGAGCCATCGCGTCCAGAAGCATTGCGGCGGCTTGCCAAGTTGGCGATCGCGCCTCGGTAATAAGCACCAGCTGGCAGCAATTCCGGACGGCAGTCCGGGCGGTTGCCCGTTGAAAGCCACGGCCATCTTCCGAACAATCGACAAGCAACCGAACGCCCTGCCGCGACGATTGTAGGGGGTCAGGAAGCACACATCACGCTGCGTTCAGCAGTGATAAGTGACTGTTTTTGCAGCGTTACGACCGGTTGCTAACTTGGCAGGCAGCTGCGTACGTTCGCCAACAACGGATTGTTGGATACTTTTCGGCGCCGTCGATCCACTTGCGTATCGCTCATTTCTGTCGATCCTGACCGTCGTGACCCCCGGTGGACGGGCGGCAGCAATCACAGGACGAACCAGTGCGAACGACCCTTTGCGCCCCCGAGGCAGCCACGGACGCGGCTTGCCCCTGCCCCAACTAAGCGGTCGTGCGGGATATCGATCGTGCCATCGCAGACCACCTGGGCGTGCTGGATGCCTGGATGGGTGCGCTGTGGCGCGTTCGCGATCGGGCCGAGTATGAGGGTGCCCTGCCCCCGCCGCGTCGTCCGACCACTGGATGCGCGGCGGCGGCGCACAGGGGGGACACATGAGTTTCGGACGCAAGGCGCTCAGCAAATCGATCTCGTTCGCGCCGGATCGCTACGCGTTGCTGAAAGACGAGGCGGACCGGGAGGGCATATCGTTCAGCGCGCTGATCGAGCGGTATCTGGCGAAGGCCATGGAGCAGCGTTCCGCTGCCGACGACGCCTTGCCTTCTTTGCCTGCCCCGTCAGTGGCGGCGGTCCCGGCGGTTCGCATAGAGCCAGCCCCGCCGGCACCCATCGAAATGGCGCCCCGCCCCGTACGCGTACTGGAGGCCGAGCCGACCGTAGATGGAGGACCGCCGCCGCGCAGTCGGCAACGCTACGCGTTCGAAGGCTCGACGGGGCTCGGTATGCTGATCGGCTTTATCGCGGCGCTCGCCGTGCTGTTGCTGGTCCCCGGTAATGGCGTCGTTGCGGAGAAGATCGCCCTGGCCGCGCTCGGGATGCGCGGCGACGGGTATGGCGCGGGGGTGATGTTGCTGAACCGGCACGCGGGCGAGGACGATATCACCCGCTACCTGTTCGCTACCGCCAACATTCCGGATAACCGCAAACGGCTGTTCGCCTGTGCCAAGCGCGCCGGCAAGGGCAGCGATTATCGCGAGCTTGAGCCGTGCCGGATCTACGTTCCCGGGCAGCGGCGCGAGCGCGAGTTGTTGCAAGGCATCGTTCGGTGACGTCCGGACGGCCGCCATGCTGACGCCGGCGGTCGTCCGATCCGCTTCCGGGGCGGCGAGCTACTATGCCGCCGATAACTATTACACCGACGGGCAGGCGACCGAGGCGAGCCTGTGGGTTGGCGAAGGGGCTGCGCAGCTGGGACTGACCGGTGAGGTCGGCCGTGAACCGTTCGAGGCGGTGCTGCGAGGCGAGCTTCCGAACGGGGCGACGATCCCGGGCGGGGCGAATGGCAAGCATCGTGCTGGCATGGACTTCACCTTCTCCGCGCCGAAATCGCTGTCGTTGCTAGCCTATGTTGGCGGTGACGCGCGGTTGCTGGCGGCGCACATGGCGTCGGTCCGGTCGACCGTCGGATGGATCGAGCGCAACCTTGCCGAGACGCGGATAGCGAAAGACGGCGCGCAGGAGACGGTGCGATCGGGCAACCTGGTCGTCGCGCTGTTCCAGCACGACACGAGCAGGGCGCTGGATCCGCAGGCGCATATCCATGCGATTATTGCCAACGCGACCCGGGGGCCGGACGGCAAGTGGCGGGCGGTTCACAACGACGCGTTGTGGGAGGGCTATTCGACTGCCGCCTCCGTCTACAACGCGGACCTGCGGCAACGGGTTGAGGCGCTGGGCTATGCGACCGAGCGCGTTGCCAAGCATGGTCAGTTCGAGATTTCGGGCATCCCTCGGGAGGTGATCGAGCGGTTCTCCACTAGGTCGGCCGAAATCGACGCGGCGATGAAGAGCATGAAGCACCAGACGCCTGAGGCCCGGTCGGCGGTGACGCTCGGCACCCGGGCCGCCAAACCGGCTGAGATCGACCGGGCGGAGTTGCGCGGAGAGTGGGTAGCGCGGGCGGAGAAGGCCGGTATTGATCTGCCGGCGATGGTGTCGGAAGCGAGCCGGATTGCGGCTCGCAGTCCGACGGCTTGGCGACGGTTGGTTGATGGTGCGCGCGGTGTCGGTGCACAGGGTCTCGCCCTGGCCGAACGGCTTGGCATTCGGGTCAAGACACCGGACCCGTTCGTGCCGGAGCGGACCGGGCGGTTGCACCCAACGGCCTTCGCGGCGGCGCATGCGGTTGCGTCGGCCGTTCGGCATCTGTCTGAGCGCGAGGCTGCTTTTCCGGCGCGGGAGGTGCTGAAGACGGCGCTCGATATGGGTGCGCCGGTCGGTGCGGCTGCGGTCGAGCAGCGGATGGCGACGCTGGTTGGTCGCGGATTGCTAGTCGCGGGTGCTGACGGGCGGATGATGACGACCAGTGCGGTTCTGACGACGGAGCAGGCGATTGTCGACGGTGTGGTCGATGGCAAAGGTGCTGTGGCCCCGGTTCTGGAACAGACCCTAGCAAAGGAACGTGTTGCCGCGGCTGCGCGGGCAGACGGGAGGCGTTTGAACGCTGGGCAGATGACCGCCGCCACCCGCATCCTATCGAGCGCTGATCGGATCGTCGCGGTTCAGGGCGTGGCTGGCGCTGGCAAATCGTCGATGCTGAAGCCTGCGCTGGCGATCGCCGCCGCAGAAGGGCGCGCAGTGCTTGGACTGGCGGTACAGAACACGGTTGCACGCCGGCTTGGGCAGGATACCGGCATTGAGGCGCGGACCGTCGCCTCGTTCCTCCACGAACATGACGGGCGCGATCGGGCCGACCAGCATGAGCGGCGATCCGCTGCAGCGCTCCGGGGGGCGGTGGTCGTCGTTGATGAAGCTTCGATGCTCGGCAACGACGCGATGCGGCGGCTTATCGACGTCGCCAATCGCTATGAGCTCGGCCGGCTCGTACTGGTAGGGGATAGTCGGCAACTTGGAGCGGTTGAAGCCGGGCGGCCGTTCAACATCGTCCAGCGTGCCGGCGACACGGCGTTCATGCCGACGAACCTGCGTGCCGCGAACGACGAGATGCGCGCGATCCATGCCGCCGCGCAGGCCGGCCGCGTCGGCGAGCTGATGGGGCTACTGAAGGCGGACACTGTCGAGGCACCAGGGAAAGGAGCCGAGACCGTCGCGCAGATGTGGATGGCCCTCTCGCCCGACGAACGCGAGCGCACCGGCATCTACACCTCCGGTCGCCAGTTGCGTGCCGACGTGAACAGTGAGGTGCAGCGGCTGCGGATCGCGGCCGGCGAGCTGGGCCAAATGCCGGCGCGATTGTCAGTCTACGATCCCGTTCACCTTAGCCGTGAGGAAGAGCGGATGGCACACCACTACACCCCCGGTCGCATTGTGGAGTTTGCCAAGGATTTGCCGAGCCAGAGCATCGAACGTGGCCTAGCGCTTGTCGTTCGATCGGAACGCGGGGTCGTCACGTTGCAAAGACGCAGCGGCGTCGAGCAGCGCTACCACCCGAGCAAGCTGGCGCCCAACCGCATCGAGGATGCAGTACGGGTGTATGAGTTGCGCAAGCTGACGCTGTTCGCCGGCGACCAGTTGCGCTGGACCAGCACCGATCATTCCCGCGGTTTAGTCAACGCCGACACCGCCACGCTGCGCGAGGTTCGGCCGGACGCGCTGCTGATCGAAACTAGCGGGGGCGACCGGATCGAGCTGGCACCGAAGGATCCGATGCTGCGGCGGATCGATCTTGCCTATGCCACCAGTGCTCATGCCGCCCAGGGCGCGACAAGCGATCGGGGTATCATCGCTGCCGACAGTCGTGAGGGACGCTTGATTTCTACCAGCCTAATGAGGGTGTTGGCCACACGCGTACGAGAAGGCGTGATGCTGGTCGTGGATGACGCCGCTCGGTTAGAGCGCGTTGTCGGACGCCGGGACGGTGTGAAGACAGAAGCGTCGAACGTAGAAAAAGCCGGCACGAAGACCGGGCGCCTACCAGAGAAGCAGATTGCGCTTGAGATGACCGGAAGGGTGAGGGAACGCTCGATCGAACTCGAAATGTAGTGGATGGGTGGAGAGCGGCTTGTCCGCTTTCGGGTGGCGCTCAAGCAAAGCAGACGCTCGTTCATGAGCTCGCGGCGGCAGCTGCCGACCAACTCGAGACGTTCAGCGCCCGTGTTGCGAGCGTCGGCTTTCGCAAAAACCCGCCATCCGGGTAGCACAAACCGGCCGGTCGGCTTTGCGCCCGAATTTCGGCGGTGAGAACGCCGATCGGCGGGCGCATGCAGGTGCTAACGCATTATATTCGGCCAATTGCCGAAACGCGGTTCTTTTTACTCTACGATAAGGCAAGTTGTTCCATTATATCTCCTTTCCTCATACCATGCAGCAGGGGATTTGCGCTGATTCATGGACGTCATTGATCTTCAGGGGGGTGTCGACAAAGCGCTGGACGCGCTTTTCGCTGATCGGCTGGCGCTTTTATGCGGGGCCGGATTGTCGATGGCGGCACCGAGCTCGGTGCCAAGTGCCGCGGCACTGGCCTGGAAGGCGAAGCAGAAATACGATGCGACCTATGGAGCCTCGCGCCCGGCGCTCGCTGAATCGATCGACGATCAAGCCGAATTCTTCTTTCAGCGCGGCGAGTTGGCCGACGTATATCTGAAATCCTACATCGACCATGATGCCTTTGCCGGCGTCCCCAACGACGGGCACCTCGCCGCCGCTGACCTTCTCCTCACCGGAGGTATCGGCACCGCCGTTTCAACAAACGTCGATACCTTGATCGAAGCGGCGGGCAATCTGCTGTTCGGCCACGTTGGTGCAGGCGTTAGTCGCGACAAAGTTGCCTCGCTCCCGGCAAATCGGTCGCCGCTGCTGAAAATTCATGGCTGCTGGAGCGATCCTGCCGGCACTGTTTGGGCAGCGGGACAGGTTGGGGCAGAACCGATCCAGACTCGCCTCGCGGAAGGAGCTGCTTGGCTGACCCAACGCCTGCTTGATCGTGATCTCGTGATCGTGGGCTATTGGACGGACTGGGATTATCTCAACCAAGTGCTGGAACAGGCCCTGGCAGCGGTCAGCCCGAGCCGGATCATCGTCATCGACCCCTGCGACACGGCTGCGTTTGAGACGAAGGCAAAGGCGCTGTATGATTTGGGCCAGAAGGCGACGAGCGGCTTTTTTCACGTCAAGGAATCGGGCGCGGTTTTTCTCAACCAACTGCGGATCGATTTCTCGCGATCGATGTTGCGCCGTATCCTGCATTCGGGGGCTGCGAGTTTCGAGGCACAGGGTGGGGCAGCGCCAAATCCTGCCTGGCTTGAGCCATTGTTAACCGACGCCCAAACACTTTGGCGTATCCGGCGCGATCTCGAGGGGGCGATGCCAAACGAACCCGCAAAGGGTCACCAGCCTATCGAGGAACCGCTTCTCGGTATGACACTGCTTCAGTTGCAAGCAGCCGGCGCCACGGCGGAAGATATCTGCTGGAATCTCGGCGGCAGCCGCATCCGCGTCCTGCGGTCGGTCAACCGGCCACTTCACGAAGTAGAGGCCGCCTATGCGCGTGAGATCGCGCCAGTCGTTGCACCCGAATATGTAATCGCCGTCGGCGCGGAAGCCTTGCCAT
Organism: Sphingomonas sp. Leaf23; assembly: GCF_001421585.1. Lineage (NCBI taxonomy): Bacteria > Pseudomonadati > Pseudomonadota > Alphaproteobacteria > Sphingomonadales > Sphingomonadaceae > Sphingomonas > Sphingomonas sp. Leaf23. Next base: position 651,105 of record NZ_LMKR01000003.1, read on the forward strand.
TGCCGGCGAGCATCGCACGGGGCGGCGGCACAGGGTCCATTGTACGGGGATCGCCGACCAAGTGGAGGTCGAGACCCGATGCCGTCGCGGAGTTAGGCTTGTGAGCGTGTTGCCGATCGTGTCGCAGCAGTTGAGCGAGGCAGGATATTCTGTCGCTGCGCTCGAGGAACAGTCGCTCAAGTATCTCGCATTCGAAGGTGATACGGTCCTTGGCTTCGTCCTGTCGTTCCCAGACACAGGTAGCTTGATCGAACATTGGCGGTCGCACAGCCAGCAGATCCTCAAGGCCGCACAATTCGGCCTGCGTCGCGCGGAAGCTAAATCCTGGAATGCGTATCTGATACTGCTTTCAGCTGAGCCAGCGGACTATGCCGGCAGCGTGACCTTGAGCGCGATCGAAGAGGATCTGACCGGGACGCGGAAGATCGCGCGAGCCGGCATCAGTGTCGAGGAAGATGCCCGCGGCGCCCTGCTGCCTCTACTTGCCATCCAGAACGCACCGCAACTTGATGCGGTCGATATGGCCGCTGAAATTCGCCTGCGTACTACAGAGCTGCCGGTTGAACTCGTGGACGCTTTCGTCGGTGCCGCCTCCGATTCCGCAATACTTCAGATGCTGGAGGCTGGCCAATGAGGCTCAGCTACGTCCATCTTCATGGCTTCCGCGGTTACCGCGAACCCGTTCGTCTCGACTTTGCCGACAGCTTCACGATCATCGATGGCCGTAACGGTGTAGGCAAAAGCACGATTTTTGATGCTGTCGAGTTCGCGCTGACTGGCACGATCAGCAAGTATCTCGATGCCAAGGCGGACGGGGAGTCCGTGGCGGATTATCTCTGGTGGGCCGGACCTGAAGGACGAGACCAGGACCTATCGAAGCATTTTGTCAAGGTCGGCTTCTCGGATGACGATACCCAGTTCGCAATACGGCGAACCCCGCTCGACCCAAAGGACCTCGATGTCCGCGCCAGGGCTGAAAACCTGTTTCATCCCGACGCTGCGCCACGCGAGGCGATTGCGCAACTGTGCAACTCGACGATCATCCGCGATGAACATATCGCGCGCCTCAGTCTCGACCTGAAGGAGGGCGAACGCTTCACGCTCTTGCGCGATGCGATCGGCGCCGTCGATGCAGAGGACTGGATCAAACGCGCCCAGGCGCTCCATTCGGCGGCAGCCGGCAGGACGAAGACGGCACAGGCAGAGGTGGAGGCCGCAGGCAACGCTCAGGCCAATGCAGCACGGCAACTAGATCAGGCGCGCGCCTCGCTGCCAACCGCCGATATCACCGGACAAGCCAGCACACGCCTGCAACGGACCCTCGGCACGAGCGTTTCCGGCACCCAATTGTCGGACCTCGCACGCCAACGTCTCGCTGCCATCACGCTTGAGATCGAAGATCTCCAGTCGCTGATCGCGGGTTATGCTCGGTTCGAAAGTGCGCGGCGCGATCTACCGGAAATCGAAGCACGCGCATCCGAAGCATCCGTCACCGCGACACTGGCACAGCTCCGCTACGATAAAGCTGTGAGCGCGCTAGCCGCTGCGCCCGAGGCGACTGATCTCTCGGCCCAGGCACGGCAGCTGGAAAATCTGGTGGAAATGGGACGCCAGCTCGGCCTGCGCGACGGTCATTGTCCTCTCTGCGCGAGCGGGATCAGTCCCGATGACTTCAGTCATGGTCTGAATCAGGCGCTCAACATCGCCCGAGGGCTGGACACCCGGGCGGTTGAACAGGCCAAGAGGGAACGCGAACGCGACGCTGCCCGGCGCGAGGCGCAGACCACCGAACAGGCGTCACTCAGCGCCACGGCGCAGCGCGACCAGGTCGCCAGCTTGATAGCGGACTTTGAATCGCGGCTCGCCGCTGCCGGGCTGGAGAATGCCACCGCTGTCGAAGTCGAGAGCAGGCGCGCGAAAGTCGAGGCTGAGCAACAGACCATCGCCTCGGATGTACGTGTCTTCGACACACTTTCCATCGATCGCGTCATGACCCGCGTGACTGTGGAGCAGGCCGCAGCGGCCGACCGCGTGCGGTCGGCTGAGGTTCGCCTTGGTCGGGCGCGTACCGCCGAAACTCGGGCAAAGTCGATTTACGATGCCGCGCGTCGGGCCGCCGCCGAAACCCTGCAACTGCGCCTTGACCGGGTGATCCCGCTGATGTCGGAGCTGTACAAGCGGCTGCGACCCCACCCGGCTTGGGGCGATATCGAATATAGTGTGCGCGGTGATGTGAAGCGCTTCTTAACCTTGAAAGTCCATGGCGAGGTGAACCCTCAGTTCGTCTTTTCAAGCGGCCAGCGACGTGCGACGGGCCTCGCGTTTCTTCTGTCCGTCAATCTCTCGATCGCATGGAGCAAATGGCAGAGCATCCTGCTCGATGACCCGGTCCAGCATGTGGATGACTTCCGTACCGTCCACCTCGCGGAAGTGCTGGCACAACTTTGTTCGTCCGGCCGACAGGTCATTTGCGCAGTTGAGGACAGCGCACTCGCTGACTTGATGTGCCGCCGTTTGCCGTCCACGGTGGCGTGTCCTGGAAAACGAATTAGCCTTGGCGCCGACACCACCGGCGCGCTGGCGGTAGTGCATGAGCAAAACATCGCTACGCTCAGTCGACGTTCGCTGGTGCCAAGTGACACGTCGCTGAGTGCGTGACCGGAACTAGCGGAATTAGGCAGCCGCTCTCACGATCGGCAAACGTCCGGTTAAACCGGAATGGCGCTTGAAGCTGCTGTTCCACTGTCGGCCCAGGCTTCACTCATAGAGCAACGCCATGCGAACGAGCGCTGAGCGTCAACTGCTGGCAAAGGCCGACGTTCAATCTGTGACCTAGTAACGGCAGAAATGTCCCACGAAAGACCAGCAGCAGGCGACCAAAGTCAGTCGTTTACCAAAAGTACTGCGGAAGTTAGAATGCGACAGAAGCAGTGATCTTTGTGACATAGTGAAGCTGATTCTCTGAAGGCAAGAGCATTATGACGTCAGCGCGCGAGGGGATATTGCGTGATCTATGCTTGGATTGACGGCGTAAAGCGGCAACCGATCGCCAAGGGCGAGCGTACCGCCTGTAAGGATTGTGGCGGGCTCCTCACCTCCGTCATGCCCGCGCAGAACGTCAAGCACTGGCGGCATAAGGCGGGCGATTGCGACCGCTGGGTCGAAGCCGAAGGCCCCTGGCATCTGGGCTGGAAAGAGCGGTTCGATCTGGGATGCCGCGAAATTGGCCTATATGACGCCGCCGCTGGCGAGTGGCACCGCGCCGACGTGCTATGTGGTGCCGGCACGCCCAACGCGACCGTGCTGGAGTTGCAGCACTCCAGCATTAGCGAGCAGGAGCGCATGGAACGGGAGGCCTTCTATCGCCAGAAACACCGCATGTTCTGGCTCGTCCACCTGCATGATGAGCATAGCTTCACCGGTACCAGCTTCCGCCTCTCCCTCGGCCTTGGCGCGCGCACCGCGACCGTGGACGGCCACAATTTCGAGATCGTGCATTTTGCATCGCGGAGTAGCCAGTTCATTGAGAAATGGAAGCGGTCCACCGCGCAAGTCTTTTTCGACTATCAGGGCCATATCTTCTATCTCGCCAACGAGAGCGTCGCGGTGCGGGCCAACGGCGGACAGCCCCTCAAGAAAGGCTACTTCGCCTACTCCCGCCTGACGTCGGAAGAATTCATCCGCGCCGTCCACGGGGTGCGTTAACACCATGGCCGAGCAAGGCACCGGCCCGATGGTCGAAATGGGCCAAGGCCTCGACAGCTATATGGCCGCAGCCGACGAAACCGCGGCCGAACTGCTGGCCGGTGACGGCGGCTTGGTGGCCGCCCTCCGGCGCTATGACGATTATCTACGGCGGGACCTCTGGGCGCATGTGGCGCGATCATCTACCATCGGCTTCATCCTGCAAATGAACGCCTACATGGTGTTTCTCGCCGGCGTTCGAATGGCCTTGAGCGGCCATGCGGCCGCAGTCTTTCCCCTCCTTCGAACCGCCATAGAATCCGCTTCCTACGGCTTGCTTATCGAGCGCGATCCCGTCCTCGCCGACGTATGGACACACCGCCATCGCAGCGCAGTCGACAAAAGGGCCTGCCGCAAAGCCTTCACCTTCGATCAGGGCATCGTACACTTGAAGGACATGGCACCCGACGTCTACGACCTCGCTAAGCTCGCCTATGAAGGCGCGATTGACTTTGGCGCGCATCCGAATTTGAAGGGCGTTGCCGGCCACCTCTCGATCGACGAGAACCGTCCGGACGGCATGACCGCCGTTACCCTTACCAGCCTGTATGGATCGGGGCACGTCGAGACTGTGCGCGGCCTTTGTGCCTGCCTCGATTTCGGGTTTCCGATCATTGGCATGATTGCCCTCGCCACGCCCGATCCTGGCAAGGATCGGATAACGCGACTGATCATGGAACTGCAAGCGCTCAATGACCTGAAGAACGACGCCGTTGCGCCCTATCAGCGCCCTGAGTAGCTTTCCGCACCCGTAGGTTACCGCCGGCCTGTCAAGCTGGCACCACTGATTTGCGTGATCGCCGGAATTGCTTCGGTAAGTGACCGGCAGGTTGTATGCCGGAAGCCGTCAAACAGTTGGTTCCTAAAGAATGACCGCTAAGTCCCAGCTTCCGCCCTCGCGGTCGGTCGCGCACGCCCAATGAACGAATGTCCGAAGTTAGGAGACGAGCAAGGTGGTCTGAACGTCCATTTGTGGGTCGACGCGGCCGCTTGAGCTCAACTCAAGCCGTCGGCGTTTCGGCCACTTGCTCAGTCGCATCAAGGATCACCGCGGCCGCATCCGCTGGCGCATCCCACATCGGAAAGTGGCCACTGCCTTCGAACCAGTGAAGTTTGGCGGTTGGAAAGGCGGCTTGCGCGCGCGCAGCCTGCCTTGGGAGGCAGAGCCGGTCGTGCCTGCCCCACCCGATGACGATCCGGCCAGTAGTGGCGGCAGCGGGCCCGGTTTGTTCAGGCCCCGTTGCGAGGTTGTCGACCAGCGCGTCGAACGTCGGCGTCGTGCTGAGACCCTCTAGTTCTGTCGCGACCATCTGCCCGTCAAGCGCCCATGGACGCGCGGAGAGTTGGGCGAGGAGTGCCGTGCGCGATGCCGCGTTCCGGCTCAGTCCGGGCAGACTGGACCGGATTGCCCTCAGCAGGCGACCGGACGCGCCGATGGTGATCCTGAAGAAGGTCCGCTCCCAGCCGCGCCAGAAGCCGCCAGGATCGAGCGCGACAACATTGCCGACAACCCCGCGCCGCGCGAGCTCGAGCACGATCCGCGCACCCATGGAGCTGCCGACGACGTCTACGCCGGCTAAGCCGGCGCTCGCGATGTACCGCTCGACGCTGCCGACCAGACCTTCGAACGTCCCGCTATCCTCTTCCGCCGGCGTGGCACCGTGGCCGGGAAGATCGATCGCGATGACCTTCCGCGCGGCACTAAGCGGGTCCAGGATGGTGCCCCACGATCGCCAGCTCCCGCCAAGGCCGTGGATCAGGAGTAGCGTGCGTCCAGAGCCGCGCTCGATTTTGTTCATGCTGTGTCTGCCTCGTCGCTATGAAGTGCTCAACGAGCACGGTCAGTTCGCGGGCCCGGCCACCATCGATAAATTGGCGTGAAGCTCAGCGCGCAGACCTGCGCACGAGTTGCTTTCGGGCTGAAACGATCTGCCTCGCCAAAGCAGTGCGCTTGACCTGCAACGGGAGACTGCTTCCAAGCAGCGATACTCGCCCAAACCGTCCGCAAATGGGTCCTCGCGGCCGCAAGTCTGCCGGGTAGGTCGCGCGGCAGCCTTTCCTCGTTCAATTCGCTCCCAGCCGCCTATCTGCGGACCTTTCAGCGAGCGACCGGGTGGGCGCGAGCCGCGACCAAGAAGGCGAGGTCCCAAACGATCGCACCACCCGCAGCGCGATGCTCTGCCTCGATCCGCTCTGCCAGCGTGTCGGGGTCGATCTGCTCCACGGTGGCGATGCCCCGCTCGATTATTCGCGGCAGCATCGCCTGCATGAGTGTCGGGAGGAAGGAAGGCTGGTTGGGATTGAGCAGGATGGCTTCGCCGCGCGCCTCTTCGACCGAAAGCCCCAAGTGCTGCATCAGTTCGGCGAGCCGGAGCGCCAACCCCACATCGCCTCCTTCTGCTGCAACTGTGCTCCAGTTCCAGTCATAAAGCTGGCGGTGCAACGCAAGGTCCCCAAGTCCTGCGGGAAGGGCGGTGCGTGCATGTTCCTGAAATGCCAAGACGGCATTAGGATTGGCTATCGCCGCTAGCCGCTCCAATGTCTTGGCGGCATCCGGTAGGTACATCAGAACGCGACGGGCGACGATCGCGTCAAAACGTCCGAGATCGGGCAAGTCATTCGAAAGATCGACCACGCGGTACTGGATGTGCGCGATACCCAAGTCCGCGTCGGTTGCTCGCGCAGCCGCCAGTGCCTGTTCGCTACGGTCAATCGCCACGACCTCGCCGTCTGGCCCGGCAAGCCCAGCCACAAACCGACTGAGGTCACCATTGCCGCAACCGACATCCAGCACCCGGGCACCGGGAGTTATGCCGATGTCGCCGAAGAAGCGGGCGCTGGGGGCATTGGCCGGGTTGGGCGGGGAGTGCCGACGTGAGTGAGACATTGTCACATGATACAGATGGTCGCGCGCGTGCCAAGCCAAACTTCCCGCGGGTTCGGACAATCACGGACACGACGCGGAATGGCAGACCTACTTCTTGATGCGATGAACGAGTGTCCGAAGCTGCGGAGCAGGAAAGGGGGCCTGAACGTCCGGTAGTGGGTCCTCGCCGAGGCAAAGGGCGGGGCAGCTCCTGGCCGAAGTCGGCCGTTCGCCGCGAGGGCGCCAGGGCGGCTTCTGGTAAAATCGGCCGACAGTGCGCTGTCTAATTCGGAACCTGTCGACACACCAGTCCACCGGTTGACACGGAAACGGCTGCCTCCTCGGTATGCGGCCGCATGATGCGGCCGGCCGGCACCTGTGGCACTATCGTGAGATAGCCCGATCCGTTGAAGCCAGGGCTGCCACCGTCTCGCCGGTGTGGATCAGGTCGGAGTCAGTGATCCGCGAACGAAGGGCGGCACAGGCGATACGGTCGGTTATTGATTCTTCAACGCTGGCGGGCGGGGGCGGAGCCGCCGCCCGCCGCGATTTCAGGCCGTCAGGTCTAGGACGATGCGACCCTCGATCTGGCCCCGGCGCATTCGGTCGAACACTTGATTTACCTTGGCGAGCGGGGCGGTGGCGACGGTCGCCTTGACCTTGCCGTCGGCTGCGAAGTCGAGCGACTCCTGAAGGTCCAGCCGGGTGCCGACGATCGATCCGCGCACGGTGATGCCGTTCAGCACCAGCCCGAAGATGTTGAGCGGAAAGTCACCCGGCGGCAGGCCGTTGAGCGCGACGGTGCCGCCCCGCGCCATCATGCCCACGGCCTGCGCAAACGCCTTTTCGCTGACCGCCGTGACGAGCGCACCCTGCGCGCCGCCGCCGGTCTCGCGCTTGATCGCCGCCGCCGGGTCCGCCTCGGTCCGCGCATTGACGGTGACCTTCGCGCCCAGCCGCCGTGCGAGGTCCAGCTTGGCGTCGTCGACATCCACCGCCGCGACATTCAGGCCCATAGCGACTGCATATTGCACCGCCATATGGCCAAGCCCGCCGATGCCGGAAATGACCACCGTGTCGCCCGGTTTGGTATCGGTCATCTTCAACCCCTTGTAGACCGTCACCCCGGCGCACAGCACGGGCGCGATCTCGGTGAAGCCGATATTGGCGGGCAGATGGCCGACGAAATGCGGGTCGGCGATGACATAATCTGCAAAGCCGCCATTGACCGAATAGCCGGTGTTGAGCTGGCTCTCGCACAAAGTCTCCCACCCGCCCAAGCAATGCACGCAGTGGCCGCAGGCGGTGTAGAGCCAGGGTACGCCCACCCGGTCGCCTTCCTTGATGTGCTTGACGCCCTTGCCGACCGCCGAGACATAGCCGACGCCCTCATGACCCGGAATGAAGGGCGGGTTGGGCTTGACCGGCCAGTCGCCTTCGGCGGCATGCAGGTCGGTGTGGCACACGCCGGATGCCTGGATCGCGACCTGGATGAGGCCGTCGCCGACCTCCGGCACGGGGACTTCATCGATCGTCAGGGGTTGGCCGAACGCGCGCACGACGGCGGCCTTCATCGTCTTCGCCATGGTGTTTCTCCTGTTGGATGATGATGAGGCAGGGATGGGCGCACCCGCCGACCCCTGCCTTGGACGGGTATCAAAAGAAGCCGAGCTTCTTGGCCGAGTAGCTGACGAGCAGGTTCTTGGTCTGCTGATAGTGATCCAGCATCATCCGGTGCGTCTCACGCCCGATGCCAGAGCGCTTGTAGCCGCCGAACGCCGCATGCGCCGGATAGGCGTGGTAGCAGTTGGTCCACACCCGCCCCGCCTGAATCGCACGGCCCATGCGGTAAGCGCGGGTGCCGTCGCGGGTCCACACGCCCGCACCCAGGCCGTAAAGCGTGTCGTTGGCGATGCGCAGCGCCTCCTCATCGTCCTTGAAGGTCGCAACCGAGACGACGGGGCCGAAAATCTCTTCCTGGAAGACGCGCATCTTGTTGTGGCCGCTGAGCACGGTCGGCTTGACGTAATAGCCCTCCAGTCCCTGGGGCCGGTTGCGCGCGCCGCCGGTCAGCACCTTGGCCCCTTCGTCACGGCCGATGTCGAGATAGCCGAGGATCTTGTCCATCTGCTCCTGCGAGGCCTGCGCGCCGACCATGGTGGCGGGGTCGAGCGGATCGCCCTGGATCATCGCCTCGACCCGCGCGACCGCCTTTTCCATGAAGCGGTCGTAGATGGATTCGTGGACGAGGGCCCGGCTGGGGCAGGTGCAGACCTCCCCCTGGTTAAGCGCGAACATCGCAAACCCCTCGATCGCCTTGTCGAGATAGTCGTCATCCTCGGCGGCGACATCGGCAAAGAAAATGTTGGGGCTTTTGCCACCCAGCTCCAGCGTGACAGGGATCAGGTTTTCGGCGGCATAGGACATGATAAGTTGGCCGGTGCCGGTCTCGCCGGTAAAGGCGATCTTGGCGATGCGCGGACTCTGCGCCAGCGGCTTGCCCGCCTCGACGCCGTATCCGTTGACGATGTTCAGCACGCCCTCGGGCAGCAGGTCGGCGATCAGTTCCGCCAACACCATGATCGAGGCGGGGGTTTGCTCGGCGGGTTTGAGCACCACGCAATTGCCCGCCGCCAGTGCAGGCGCGAGTTTCCAGCAGGCCATCAGCAGCGGGAAGTTCCACGGGATGATCTGGCCGACGACACCCAGCGGCTCATGGAAGTGATAGGCGACGGTGTCGTGGTCGATCTCCGAAATGCCGCCTTCCTGTGCGCGGATGCAGCCCGCGAAGTAACGGAAATGGTCGATCGCCAGCGGCAGGTCGGCGGCGGTCGTCTCGCGGATCGGCTTGCCATTGTCCCAGGTCTCGGCGGTGGCGAGCAGCGACAGATTCTCCTCCATCCGGTCGGCGATGCGGTGGAGGATCAGCGCACGTTCGGCGACGCTGGTGCGGACCCAGCCATCCTTGGCCTTGTGCGCGGCGTCGAGCGCGAGTTCGACATCGGCGGCCTGGCTGCGCGCGACCTGACAGATTACCTGCCCGTCGATCGGCGATCGGTTGTCGAACCAGCGCCCTTCGACCGGATCGACCCAGCGGCCGCCGATGAAGTTGGGATAGCGCTGTTTGAACGGCGCGGTGCGGGCCTTGATGGCTTCCTGGATCGTCACACACTCTCTCCTTGGTCTGTTATGGGCCAAGGCTCTGCCTGTGCGGGCCTCGCGACAAGGTGATCCGCGACGAAGTGCGGGCGAAGTGATGGACTTTCCGGAATCGAGGCGTAGCATGTGTCGCACGGCGCGACGCCAAAGCTGCGCCAGTGTCGCAAATTGCGACAATAGGAGAGGGTGCGGCGATGGACGGCGCCGGGATAGAGCAAGGGCGGCGAGCCTATTTCAACGAGGGGCAGTTGCCGCTGGAAAGCGTGCGCCAGCCGGTGCTGCGCTCTTGGCTGCGCTGCACCGACATGGGGCTGGCACAGGGGCGGCCGCGTGGTGACGGGCCGCTGAGCGAAAGCGAGTTGAATACGCTGCGCCAGCGTCGCGAGTCGCTGCGCCGCCTGTGCCGTCCCGAGCTGGAAATGCTGGCGGGGGAGGCGCGCGATACGGGCAGCGTCGTAATTCTGGCCGATGCGGACGGCATGATCCTCGACACGATCGGCGACACCGGCTTCCTGTCACGCGCGGCGCAGGTGGCGCTCCGGCCCGGCGTCTCCTGGACCGAGGCGAGCACCGGCACCAACGCGATCGGCACCGCGATTGCCGAGCGTCGTCCGATCGCCGTCCATGGCCCCGAGCATTTCTTCGCTGAACACGCGGTTTTAAGCTGTGCGGCGACGCCGATCCTCGATCCGCGTGGCGCAATCGTCGGGGCGCTCGACATTTCGGGGCCATCGGCGCGCGGCCATGGCCATGCGCTGGGGCTGATCCGGCTGGCGGTCGACCAGATCGAGCATCGGCTGTTCCGCGACCGGTTTGTCGATTGCCGCGTGCTGCGGATGCATGACGATGCGGCGATGCTGGGCACCGCGCGCGAGGGGATATTGGTTTTCCGCAACGACCGGCTGCTCGCCGCCAACCGGCGCGGACTTTCGCTGGTCGGGCGCAGCTGGGACGCGCTGGACGATGCGGCACTCGGCGAACTGGTCGACATTCGGGGGCAGGCGGCGCGGGGCCGATTGCGCCTGGCCAACGGCGCGACACTGATTGGCGGCTGGGATGCCGAAGGGCGGGGCGGCGGCGTCGAAATGCCCCCGACCGTTCGCCCATTGGCCGATGACCGGGCAGAGGCGATCGACGCGGCGCTGGCGGTGCATGACGGCAATGTCTCGGCGGCGGCGCGGCAACTGGGCGTCCACCGCAGCACCATCCACCGGCATCTTGCCCACCAGCGCTGAGGCGGCACGGCGCTTTAACCATCGTCAATGCGGAGGCCGCGTCTCTTCGTCACCAGGGGGGCGAAGGAGAAGACTCGTCATGAATCGCAACCTGCTTCAAGGCAGCGTCGTGCCGTTCGCGCGGCGTTGGCACATCATCCAGGAAATCGACCTGATCCGCTTGCTGCAGGAGCATCGTCGTCGGCTGGCGCTGTGCGAGCACGCGCCTTGCCCGATCGCCCCGCGCCGCGCTTCTGTGCGCTGGTCGCGGAGCGGTTACCCTTGGAGGACTATTGCGCAAGGTAGGCGTCTGCGGCGTCCGCTTCCAACCTCCATTCAGCGCAAATCGTTTATTTCAAGCGATCGCCGGGCGACTGCTGCTTCCGCGATGAACAAATGGCGGAAATTGGGACGGGGGAGGGAGCCCGCACATGGCCACTTGTGGGTCATTCCGAATGTGATCCGAAGAAGGAGAGTTGCCGAACGATGCCATTGAGCGCAGCCGTGCAACCCTGGGCGCGACCGATATCGTGATCGGTGCTGGCAGAACTCCAGAACATGTCTAGCGGCCACCGTTCCGGGCAATGCGCGATCAGGCACCGTAGTGCGAGCCGCACTTCGATAGTGTCGACCTTTCCCTTGCCCGATCTAGCGGCGGCTGCGCGCAGGATGTGAAGTGACAAGTCGATGATAATCCGCTGATGACGCATGACCGATCAATGGAAGTCGCGCGATTTGATCCGCACTACCTGCTCAGGATCTAAGCCGTTGTCGTGCGGTGGCCAGTAGCTGTCGCGCGGACCAGGCCGCCAGCCGGCATCGCCCCGGTCGGGCGACCCGGCATGGCGAGCGCCGTCGCCGCGTCCGGTGGCGTGTGGAAAGTCCATCTGCCCGACCTGAGCAAGAAGCCCGCCATAGTCGATGATCCGGTCGCAAATGACGTGCGTCACTAGCCCCTCGCGTTGAACCCGACCCTTCATTCCGATCATGGCGGCCGACATGACGGTGCGGCGCTGTGCTTCAAAACGATCAGGCCACAGGATGCCGTTACCGATGCCGGTTTCGTCCTCGATGGTGATGAAGAGGACGCCCTTGGCGCTGCCGGGCTTCTGTCGGACCAGAATGATGCCCGCGACCTCTACACGGCGCCCATCCTTGATGTGGGCTAGATCGGCGCAGCGAACGATGCCGCGCCGGGTCAGGTCTCGGCGCAGGAAGGTAAGGGGGTGCGCCCGCAGCGAAAGTTCCAGCGCGCGGTAATCTTCCACCACTTCGCGGCCCTCAGTCAGCGGGCGAAGCGACACGTCGGGCTCTAGTCCCTCCGGGCTGAACGAGGCCGTCCGAGTATCGGCGGCAGCGAATAGGGGCAGGGGAGCCTCGCTCAGCCCCTTCACCTTCCATAGCCCCTGACGCCGGTCCTCGCCCAACGCATGGAAGGCATCCGCTTCGGCCAGCCGTTCGATCGCGGCCCTCGGAACGCCGGCACGACGCCAAACCTCCTCAACCGAACCAAAAGGTGCGTCCCCCCGTGCGGCGACGATCGCCGCCCCGTGGGCATTGGCCAGGCCGCGCACCTGCCGCAGTCCCAGCCGGACGGCAAGGTATCGCCCACGCGACGATTCCAGCGTACAGTCCCAACGACTGGCGTTGATGCAGGCGGGCCGAACCTCGACGCCGTGTTCGCGCGCGTCTCGAACGATCTGTGCCGGAGCGTAGAATCCCATCGGTTGGGCGTTGAGCAATGCCGCGCAGAAAACCTCGGGATGATGGTGCTTCATCCAGCAGGAAGCATATGCAATCTTGGCAAAGCTGGCGGCGTGGCTCTCGGGGAAGCCGTACGAGCCGAACCCCTCAATCTGCTTGAAGGTGCGCTCGGCGAAGTCGCGGGGATAGCCGCGCGACACCATCCCCTCGACCAGCTTGTCGTAGAAGTGGCTGACACCGCCGGTGAATTTGAAGGTGGCCATCGCGCGGCGCAACTGGTCGGCCTCGACCGGCGTGAACCCTGCGCCGACGATGGCGACCTTCATCGCCTGTTCCTGGAACAGCGGCACGCCGAGCGTCTTCTCGAGCACGGCGCGCAGTTCGGGACGCGGATAGTCCGGCTTCTCGCGTCCCTCGCGGCGGCGCAGATAGGGGTGGACCATGTCGCCCTGAATGGGACCCGGCCGCACGATCGCCACTTCGATGACGAGATCGTAGAAGCGGGCTGGCTTCATGCGCGGCAGCATCGACATCTGCGCCCGGCTCTCAATCTGGAAGGTGCCGAGGGTGTCGGCCTTCTGGATCATGGCATAGACGTCCGGATCGTCGTCCTGCAGGTCAGCCATGCCGATACGGACGCCTTTCGCCTCTTCCAGCATGTTGAACGCGCGGTTCATGCAGCCAAGCATGCCGAGGCCGAGGACATCGACCTTCATAAACTTCAGCGCATCGATGTCGTCCTTGTCCCATTCGATCACCTGCCGGTCGACCATCGCGGCGGGTTCGATGGGTACGAGATCGTCGAGACGATCGTGCGTCAGGACGAAGCCTCCCGGATGCTGCGAAAGATGGCGCGGCACACCGATCAGCTGTCGGGCCAGTTCGAGCGCCAACCGCAGGCGCCGGTCGTTCATGTTCAAGCCGAGTTGGTTGACCTGCTTCTCGCCGACGCCTTCCTGACTCCATCCCCAGATGAGGCCAGCCAGCGCCTTGGTCAGGTCTTCGGGCAGGCCGAGCGCCTTGCCGACCTCGCGCACCGCGCCACGTGCCCGGTAGCGGGTGACAACGGCCGTCAGCGCGGAATGATTGCGACCGTACGTTTCATATATCCACTGGATAATCTCTTCACGCCGCTCATGCTCGAAGTCGACGTCGATATCGGGCGGTTCGCGGCGCTCGCCGGACACGAACCGTTCGAACAGCAGTTCGTGTTTTATCGGATCGATGCTGGTGATCCCAAGGACGAAGCAGACGCAGCTGTTGGCGGCAGATCCGCGTCCTTGGCATAGGATGCCCCGCCGTCGGCTCTCAGCGACGATGCTGTTCACCGTCAGGAAGTACGGCGCATAGCCCAACTCGCCGATCAGCGTCAGTTCGTGGCCGATCTGCTGGCGATATGCGTCCGGCACCCCGTCGGGGAACATTCGTTCGACCGCCGTCTGCGTCAGCTGTTCGAGGGCCCCCTGGGCGGTCAGCCCATCGACGACGCGCTCATGGGGATACTGGTAGCTGAGCTGACCCAGATCGAAGGTGCAGCGCGCGGCAATTTCGGCGGTGGCATGGATTGCGTCGGGAAAGGCCGCGAACCGGCGTTCCATCTCGTCGGGCGATTTCAAATGCCGGTCGGCATGGCGTTCGCGGCGAAAGCCGAGCGTATCGACGGTACATTTTTCGCGAATGGCGGTGACGACGTCCTGCAGCAGCCGTGCTTCCGGCGCATGATACAGGATGTCGCCAACAGCGACGGTCGCCACATGCGCCGTCTTTGCCTGTGCCGAAAGCTCGTGGAGACGCAACGCATCGTCCGGACGCCGGCGGAACGTCAAGCCCAGATAGCCGCGATCGGCGAACGTCGCGCTCAGTTCGATCAGATGATCAGCTGTCCCTGCGTCGGGTTCGAACGGCAGCAGGATCGCGATCAGCCCCTCGTTCCAGGCGACGACGTCAGACCAACCCAGCGTACAGCCGCCCTTACCGGCGCGTGATTTCCCAAGTGTCAGTAACCGGGTCAACCGGGACCACGCAGCCTTGTCGGTCGGGTACAGAAGCAGCGCCCGGCCATCGGTCAGATCGACCCGTGCGCCAGGTATCAGACGAACACCGGTCGCCTTCTGCGCTTCCCATGCCCGTACCAAGCCGGCGACGCTGCCTCGGTCGGCGACACCCAGTGCGCTGTGCCCCTGCAATGAGGCTGCGGCGAACAGTTCGTCTGGGCTGGATGCGCCGCGCAGGAACGAGAAGTGGCTGGTCACCTGCAGTTCGACATAGGTCGCCATCAGCCGAACATCCCGTGCAGATACCAGCTGAGATCGCCGGTCGCCTGATCGACGCCGTCGCCTCGGCGGAACAGCCAGAAGCGGGCGCCGCTATCGTCCTCGACCTGGAAATAGTCGCGGACCGCCCAGACCTCCCCGTCGCGCCGCCACCATTCGCCATGAATGCGTTCGGGCCCATCCCCGGCTACAACCGCGTGAACCTTGCCACGCCATGTGAACCGGCGCGGTGGCGCGTCAGGCAGTAGGGCCAGGACACCAATGAGTGGCTCGGGACGCGCCAGCAGTCTCACGGGCCGCCGCCACGCGGGCCAGCCGTGCGGTACATCGAGCGGCGATACCCGACGCACGGCCCGCTCGGGTACGTCGCTTTCGATCGGTGCTAGTGTGAAAACCGCAGCCTCGCCGACCCGTCCGGCGATCTGGTCGACCAGCATCGCGACATCGGGCACGGCATCATCGCCGGCGAGGTTCACCGCCAGCGCAGTCGCACCGAGTGGATCGGTACGCGGTGCGAAGAGACGCATCGCCTCGATACCGTCGCCCGGATCGATCCGTTCGATTCGCAGGTGGAAGAGCCGGGCAAGGTGGGTCGCATCGCGCGTCGCGCGCGCGGTGCCTACGGAGAGGCGCTGTTCGCTGCCGTCGATCCGCTCGATGGTGAGGACAAGCGCACGTGCGCCGCGTCCCTGCTCCCGAAGCTGACGGACGATATCAGCGAGCAGATCGCCGATCACCTGTTCGATCGCGTCCGCCGTGCCGACCGGTTCGAGGAGGCAACGGCGCGTTGCAGGTACTTCTTCCGGCACCACCGGAGCGAACGGTTCGGGTACGCGACCCAGCGCCTCATCCAGGCGGCGCACGCTTGAGATGCCCAATCGCCGGGCCAACGGGCCGCGCGGCAGCGGCAGCAGGTCGGCGATGCGGTCGAGGCCGAAGCGGTTGGCCGCCGTTACTGCTTCGGGCGTCAGACGTAGGGCAACTGGCGGTAGTGACGCCAATGCCTGCGCTTCCTGTCCGTTTGGAATCACGGCGACAGCATCGCTTCCGAACCGCGCAAGGGCATGCGCGGCTCCAGGTGTTCCCGCTACCGCGACCCGCCCGGTCAGACCGAAGCGTCGGCAGAACCGAACCAGCCGCTGGCAGAAGCGTGCTTCGCCACCATGAAGATGCGCGGCACCGGTCAGGTCCAACCACAGGCCGTCCGGTCCGCTGACCGCCGCGATCGGCGTCCAGTGCCGCACGGCATGGTGCGCCAGATCATCCAGCAGCGCCAGATCCGCATCCGGATCGCCAGGACGAATGTCGAGATCGGGAATAAGGGCGCGGGCCTGCGTCACTGCCATGCCCGGGGTCAGGCCCAATGCAAGTGCTGCCGGACAGGCTGCTGCGATCACCTGCCGGTGACCAATCTGTTCGCTGAGGATTAGCGGTACGTCATGCGTGACAGCGGGCGGCGGTGGCGCATTGCGGATGCCATTTGGGGAAGGTCGCTTGAACGGATGCTCCGCAGCCTCGGAACGCCGGCCCAGTTCGCGCATCTGCGGTCGCTGATGGAGCGGTAGTGCGGCCACCTGCTGTTCGATCACCGCACGTGACGTTTCCTGCGCCCAGCGGGCACCAGGACGCCATCCGCCGCCCCGCGGGACCGAACAGGCACCGGGGTCGTCGTCGATCGGAAGCTCCGGCGCGACCTGTGGTTCAGGCAGCGCGCGCGGTCGCTCCAGCCGCCGCAGTCGCTCGATCGCGAGATGCGGCAGGTAGAGCGAGGCGACCCGTGTCATCGCACGCCTCCAATTCCATCGTGAAACCCGGGCCGCCACGCTGGCGGGCCAGCTCGACCATCCAGCGCGCACGGCCGACGCCGGGAGCCGGCAGTCGGGTGGACGGCGCGCTGGCAATCCGCCACCGGGTCATCGCGGCCGACAGTTCAGTGAGCGGACATACGCCCTGACGCCGCCACCGCCGCGACAGCAAGGCCGGCGTGTTGCCGGTCACCGCCGCCAGTTGCAGCCGCCGCGTCGCGACCATGTCGGCGCGCTTCACTTCGCCGACAACCGCAGCCAGTCCGCCGTGGCGAAGGCCGTCCTCCATCACCGCCAGAACGTCCTTGTCCTCACGGACCTCGGCGAAGAGTAGGGTCGCAGGGTTCAGCCCGGCCTGTTCAAGGCCTGGAGCATACAGATCGAACCGCGTCAGCGCCCACAGCACGCGCCTCCCGCTACGTGCGGCTGCGCGTGCCGCGACGCCGACAGCGAAAAGCGTTGCAGCGGCGTCGTCGGTCAGCGTCGGGGTAGTCGATGTCACTTCGTGCAACCCGTTCAGTGCAATGCCGCCGTCCGTCAGTCGCGCGTCGAGTGGATCGATATCGAACGGCAGCACATCCGTTTGACCAACCCGCACGTCCCCAATCGCATCACGCAGACGCGCCAGTATCTGGGCTGAAGGGGCTGTTGCGGACATGGCTGCTGCGACTCATCTGTTCGCTATATGTTCTCTTCATTCCGTTGTCGGGTCAAGTCATCGAGATCGGTAACGTACGGTCAAAAATGGGACGAAGGAGTGACGAACGGTCGATAGGGTCACCAGCGCCTAGCCTCGCTGCGTCCAACCCACCAGAAAGTGGCGTTGGGTGACTGCAGGGTTCAGCAAGAGCGCCGGCCCGTTAAGCAGCTGGAACGTTTCTTATAAGACGTCAGCCCTCCACACGACCCGCCCGACAACGTCCAGTTCGTCCTTGCCAGCATGATCATCGGGAATGGCCCGGTTGTCCGCCATCAGCACGAAGCTCCCATCGGGTTTGGCACGGACGCGCTTGACCGCGATCATGCCCTGGACGGCAACGACGTAGATCTCGTCCTGCATTGCGATCCGGTCCTGGGCCCGGTCGACGAGGCACAGCGTGCCATGGCGCAGCGTCGGCTCCATGACGTCGCCCTGCATCTCGAAGGCAAAGACCTGGTCGAAGCGACCGCGGATCATCGGCTCGATCCGCTCGCGCCGGAACGGCTCGAACCGCGGAGTGGCGGTGGTGCTGGGGCCGCCGACGAGCTCGCTGAGGTCCATCAGGGGCACGAACACCTGCCCGAACTGCTCAAGCACCGTTTCAAGCGTCGGCAGCGGCACGGCGCCCTCGGACGGGTCCTCGGTCTCGCCGATGAGATAGGCCGGCGTGGTGCTCAGCTCACGGGCGATACGGTGGAGGTGCGAAGTCCGCTGCGAAGCGCCGGATACAAGCTTGGCGATGGTGGGCTGAGCAAGGCCAAGCCGCCGCGCCAGTTCGGCCTGCGACATGCCGACTTCGTCCATGCGGGCCTTCAGGCGAGTTGCGAGCGTCATCCCGTCCATCTATCACTCCAGTTATGGCGCGCTACTGCATAGCGGCTATTGACCAATGTATTCCTGTGGCTAATAGTACGCCTATGCAGACGCTACCTCCCGACTCCGGTCACCTCACCCCGCACGAAGCGCTGCTGGAGGCGGTTCGCATCGCCGGCGGCCAGAACAAGATCGCCGCCGTATGCGACGTCAGCCAGCCTTCGGTGTTCCGTTGGATCCACAAGCACNCACCTCACCCCGCACGAAGCGCTGCTGGAGGCGGTTCGCATCGCCGGCGGCCAGAACAAGATCGCCGCCGTATGCGACGTCAGCCAGCCTTCGGTGTTTCGCTGGATCCACAAGCACAAGCAGGCGCCTGCCGCCCGGGTGCTGGCGATCGAGGCGCGTACCGGTGTCTCGCGTCATCTGCTGCGGCCCGACATCTATCCCCGCGATGGTGCGGCAGGGGCGGTGGTAGCGGCTGTGCCGGGCGCCGTCGCATGTAATCCGGGCGGTGTTTTCTATCGCCCGCATACCGCCAACGATAACTGCTGCTGTCCCTGCCATCGGCGGGACTGATCCGCTGAACCTCTGACGACCGACCGGCGGTGCCGGTCGCATTGCTGCTCTACCGCCTCCCGCTCTTCCGACCTTCCCCATTCCCAGCCACCCGGTAGCAGGATCCCATGCGCCCCGATCTGCTGTCCGATGTCACCACCAGGCTGATGGCCGAGTTCGGCTTCGTCACCAATGGTGCGTGGCTGCAGAAGGGCCGCTGCCCGGAATGCTCGAAGCGTGAGGTCTACGCGAAAGCCGAGAAGCCATGGCTGTTGAAGTGCGGGCGTTTGGAGCGCTGCGGATGGGAGGTTCACGTAAAGGACCACTACCCTGAGCTCTTCGACCATTGGTCCAACCGCTATCAGGCCAGCGACAACAATCCGACGGCGGCGGCCGACGCCTATCTGCAGCACGGCCGTGGCCTGTCGCTGCTTGGCATCCGCGATGCCTACACGCAGGAGTATTTTCGCCAGGGCGACATCGGTTCGGCCACGGTGCGCTTCGCGCTGCCGGGCGGCGGATGGTGGGAGCGGCTCATCGACCAGCCCTCGCGCTTCGACCGCAAGGCCCGCTTCGCGCCCGGCAAGAGCTATGCGGGTCACTGGTGGGCACCACCATGGCAAACGATGCCCAAGCTCGCTGGCGCGCTCGAGATATGGATCTGCGAAGGCATCTTCGACGCGATCGCGCTGAACAATACCGGTGTGACCGCTGTCTCGGCGATGAGCTGCTACAACTACCCGGCGCTGGCGCTGGCCGAGCTGCGCAAGGCGATCGCTAACGGGCCGACCCCGAACCTGCGGCCCAAGCTCATCTGGGCGTTCGATGTCGGCAAGGCGGGGGCCGAGTACACCCGCCGCTTCGTGGCACAGGCCCGGCTCGAGGGTTGGGAATGTGGCGCGGCGCAGCCGGTGGCGGAAGGCGAGGGTGGCAAGCTCGACTGGAACGACCTCGCGCTACGCGACAGGTTGGGCGCCGACAAGCTCGACACCTACCGCTGGAATGGCGACATCCTCATCGCCGGTACCGCCATCGACAAGGCGCATCTGATCTGGTGCCGTGAGGGTTGGGCGAGCTTTCCGTTCACCTTCGAGACGCGGCAGTTCTGGGCAAGCTTCGATGCCGCGCGCATTGCCGAGACCATTGCCTCCTATGCCGACAACCCGCAGGTCCGTGACCTCGACCCCGAAGCCAAGCGTGAGCTGGCAGCCCGTGAAGCAGGGCTGGTCCGCGAGATCGCCAACTGCACCTTCCGGGCACTTTACTATCAGCGCGACGAGGCCACCGACGACAGCTGCTACTATCTTCGCGTCGACTTCCCCGTCCGCCAGAACCGCATCAAGGGCACCTTCTCCGGCGCGGCGCTCGCCGCCGGTGCCGAGTTCAAGAAGCGGCTCATCAGCCTCGCTCCGGGCGGCATCTGGACCGGCACGACCCAGCAGCTCGACCGGATCATGCAGCGCCAGCTGGCGGGCATCCAGACCGTCGAGGCGATCCACTTCACCGGCTACTCGGCCGAGCATGGCGCGTACGTCTTCGGTGACATCGGCGTTGCCAGCGGACGGGTCGTTACCCGCAACGAGGACGACTATTTCGAGTTCGGCCGCCACGCGGTGAAGCTGCGCTCGAACGAGCAGCTGCTGCGCCACATCCGCTACGATCCGGACCAGCTCAACACCCAATGGGTCGAGCCGCTCATCACCGCCTACGGCCCTAAAGGCCTCGTCACGCTTGCCTTCTGGTTCGGGGCACTGTTCGCCGAGCAGATCCGCGCCGAGCAGCAGAGCCTCGCCTTCCTCGAGATCACCGGTATTCCGGGGTCAGGAAAATCGACGCTGATCGAGTTCTTGTGGAAACTGTACGGCCGCGCCGGGTTCGAAGGGAACGACCCGGCCAAGACCACCACCGCCGCGATGGCGCGGATCCTCGGCAAGGTCTCCAACATGCCGGTCGTGCTGATGGAGGGGGACCGCGACGCCACCACCCCGCACGCCAAGCGGTTCGAATGGGACGAGCTAAAGACCGCCTATAACGGCCGCTCGGTCCGCGCCCGGGGCGTCGCCAATGGCGGCATGGAGACCTTCGAGCCGCCGTTCCGCGGCGCGATCGTCATCGAGCAGAACGATCCGGTCAACGCGTCCCCCGCCATCCTCGAGCGGATCATGCACATGGAGTTCGACAAGACCGGTTGGGGGCCGAACACCAAGGCGGCGGCCGAGACGCTCGCGCGGATGCCGATCGAGGACGTCTCCGGGTTCATCGTCCATGTCGCCCGGCGCGAGGTCGAGCTGCTCAAGGTCTACCGGCAGAGCTTCCACGCGGCCGAAAAGGTGATGCTGGCGCAGCCTGAGGTTCGCAACGGCCGCTTGGCCAAGAACCATGCCCAGCTCGTCGGCATGCTCGACGCCCTGGCGACCGTCGTGCCGATTCAGTCGCGCGACCACCAGGCCGCGCGGCACCTCATCGAGCGGATGCTGCTCGAGCGGCAGCGGGCGATCGCGGGCGATCATCCGATGGTCGAGCTGTTCTGGGAACGGTTCGACTACATCCAGGGCTGCGAGCCGCCCGGCTTCAGCAGTCCGATCGACCACAGCCGCAACCCGGATGTGATCGCGGTCAACCTTACCCAGTTCGAGCAGATCTGCGGCGAGCGGCGGCTACCGCTGCCGCCGATGCTCGAGCTCAAGCGCCACCTCAAGACATCGCGCATCCGCAAGTTCGTCGGCGCCAAGACCGTGAACTCGCGCGCCGACCGCATCCTGCATTGCTGGTGCTTCGAACAGGCGGGGAAGGGGAGTGCCCATGAACGCTGACCGCCTTCGCATTTTGCCCGACTGGCCCGCGCGGATGACCGCTGACGTCGCCGCGACCTACATGGGCGTGTCCAAGACCACCTTCCTTAACCGCTTTGGCACATGTGGCGTACGCGAGGGATCGAACGTGCTTTGGGCACGGATCCAGCTCGACCGCCTGATTGCCAAGCAGTTCGCTATCACGCAGCTTCCGCAAGGAAACGGCGGAGATGACAGTTGGGACGACTTACGTTGAAGAATGTCACCGAACGCAAAGGCTTGCTGTATTTCCGGCGCAAGGTCGCCGGGAAAGATACGTACATCCGACTACCGGCGATCGACGGTCCCGACTTTGCCGCTGAATATGCTCGTCTTTCGACACCGGATACCGATCGACCGCGGCCAGCGGCAGGAAGCATGTCGGCGCTGGTTCAAGCCTTTCGCGCCAGTCCGGAATTTCGTGCGCTCGGATCAACGACTCGCACCAACCAAGCCCGCTATCTGGATATGATCATGTTGGAGCATGGCCATCGCAGCGTAGCGGGCGTTCGGCCGGCCCATGTCTACCTGATGCGTGACAAAATGGCTGATCTTCCGGGCAAGGCGAACGCTTGGTTAAGCGTGTTTCGTTCCCTCATGAGCTATGCCACCCGTCTCGACCAGCGCGCCACAAACCCTGCTTCGGGGATTAAAATGCTTCCGTTGGGCGAGCACGAGCCATGGCCGGCCGATTTGCTTCGGGTTGCTTTAGAAGAAGCGACACCCATGACCCGCCTCGCGATCGTGACCGGCCTATGTTCAGGTCAGCGGGTCAGCGACTGCATTCGGATGCAGTATGGATGGATCGATAGCGGCATCATGGAGCTGAACCAGCAGAAGACGGGAAAGCTCGTTGCTATTCCAATGCACGGGTTCTGGCTCGACGAGCTCCAGCAGCTGCCGCGTAGGTCCGTCACGCTTCTTTACGAGCGCAGCGGTTCCCCGTTTCAGACAACCGGAGCGATCCAAGCCCGACTTCGAGACCTGATGGCCAGTCGCGCGGTACGCGAAGTCCATGCGGACCTTGTGGCCCGCGAACTGATTGCAGCCGACTCCACCTTCTCGTTTCACGGGCTTCGGAAAAATGCCTGCTGCTACCTTCTCGAATTGGGGCTCAGCGACACGGAAGCAGGAAGCATTCTCGGCATGTCGAGCGAAATGGTGCGACATTATGGGAAGCGAGCCAGAGCGCTCATGATCGCCCGCGGAGCCGCCGAACGAGTGACCGGGGGCAAAATCATTCCGATGGCGGGGGCAACTCCCCTCAAGCGACGTTCGGAAAATGGCTGATTTCTGCGCTTGGTGACCCCTACGAGAATCGAACTCGTGTTTTCGCCGTGAGAGGGCGACGTCCTAACCGCTAGACGAAGGGGCCGTTTGCGGGAGGGGCGCTCGTACGCCGCAATGCCGGTGCCGTCAAGCGGCGAGCGGTACCCTGACCGACGAAATCACCGGCAGGAGAGTTTTGATTTGATACGTATACTGTTCATCCCAGCGAAACCTTTCGATCGATCGCGCTTTGATCCGGCTGAACCATTCACCGCAAGGCGCTTCCCATGGCCAAGGCCGTTCCCGTTATCCTCTCGCTGATCCCGCTCGCTGCCGTGATCGGCGCCTGCGTGGCCTGTCCCTGACCGCCGTCGCGCTTTCGTGCGAAAGGCAAAGAAAAAGGCCGCTGGATCGCTCCGGCGGCCTTTTCTATTGGTCGAACGCGTCGGGGCTTAGTCCTGCGCTTCTTCCGTGTTCGCGTCGTCGCGGGCGATTTCGCCCGGCTCGGCGTTGGGATCGTAATCCTCGGTGAAGCCGGCGTCGTCACGCTCGAACATCGACGCCATGACGTCGACGCCCTGCGCCTGCATTTCGGCTTCTTCCGGCGAACGGGCTACGTTCACCTTGACGGCAACCGACACTTCCGGGTGCAGCGCGACCTTCACGTCGTGCAGGCCGATTGCCTTGATCGGACGGTCGAGGGCAACCTGCGACTTGTCGACCTTGTGGCCGTCGGCGACCAGCGCGTCGACCAGATCGCGAACCGCGACCGAACCGTACAGCTGACCGGTGTTCGATGCCTGACGGATCAGCGTGACCGAAACGCCTTCCAGCGTCTTGGCTTCGGCTTCCGCGTCGGTGCGACGGGCGGCGTTGTCGGCGACGATCCGCTCGCGGTTCGCTTCGAACACCTTCTTGTTGGCTTCGTTGGCGCGCAGCGCCTTCTTGCGCGGCAGCAGGAAGTTACGGGCGAAGCCGTCCTTTACCTTCACCACGTCGCCGATGGCGCCGAGCTTCTCGACGCGTTCCAGCAGAATGACGTCCATGTCGGGCGCTCCTTACTTAACGATGTAGGGCAGCAGGCCCAGATGGCGGGCGCGCTTGATGGCCTGGGCCAGTTCGCGCTGCTTCTTGGCGCTCACCGAAGTGATGCGCGACGGGACGATCTTGCCGCGTTCGGACACGAAGCCCTGCAACAGACGAACGTCTTTGTAATCGATCCGGGGAGCGTCCTTGGCGGAGAAGGGGCAGCTCTTGCGGCGGCGGAAAAACGGACGTGCCATGGTGCTGCTCCTTACGCTTCGACTTCGGCCGACGGCTCGCGCTCACGGCGCGGACCACGGTCGTCACGATCACGGCCACCACGACGGTCGCCACGCTCCGAACGCTCGCTCTTGCGCATCATCACGGTCGGACCTTCCTCGTGGCCGTCAACCTTGACGGTCATGAAGCGGATCACGTCTTCGTTGATCTGCGTCTGGCGCTCCAGCTCGGCCACGACGTCACCCGGCGCGTCGATTTCGAGCATGACGTAATGCGCCTTGCGGTTCTTCGCGATGCGATAGGCGAGGCTGCGCAGGCCCCAGGTTTCGGTCTTCACGACCTTGCCGTTCATATCCTGAACGATCTTCGTGGCGGTTTCCGCCAGCGCGTCCACCTGCGCCTGTGCCAGATCCTGGCGCGCAAGGAACACGTGCTCGTAGAGAGCCATGGTTCTTTCTCGTCTGTTGGCCGATCGCTGACGCCGCGCCCATCGCGGTCGCCCCTCCGGCTGTCGTCTTCAAATGCAGTCCGGGGCGGCAGGACATGCCCGCCACCCCGGATGCGCTCCCCTTACCCGAATCGGGCGCGAAAGCAAGGTCAGTTGGCGATCGCGCCGCCGATCACTGCGCCGATCAGCCCGCTGGCGATCGCCACCAGCACCGCGTCGTTGCCCGACTGCACCCACTGGTAGCCGCGCGGGGGAGCGTAGACGCCGCGCTGGCGATAGGCGCGATAGTCGATCTGGCGATAATTCTGCGCCCGGTTGCGGTCGAACCGCTGGCCGCGCTGCCACTTGGCATAGCGTGCCGGCTGCTGGCGGACGACGGTCTTGCGGACATTCTGGCCAAAGCGGTTCTTTTCGACCACGACCGTCCGGCCGGGGCGCTCCTTGATGACGGTGCGGCTCTGCGCCGACGCGGCCATCGGGGTCGCGAGCAACGAGGCGGTCATCGCGGCGAGGATCAGCTTCTTCATCTTCGGTCTCCTTCGATTTGCTGTTGGAGCCAAGATGGGGAGGGGCTGTAACCGGGGTTTGTCAGTCCCGTTGCGAAATGGTCACATTATGTCGCAATGCGCCCTCTTGCGTTCAGCTTGGCCGACGGACTACCCCGCGCGGCTTGGATTTGCAGGAGACGTCGGCGATGCGCGCATTCATCTTTCCGGGGCAGGGGAGCCAGTCGGTCGGCATGGGCGCCGCGCTCGCCGCCGCCAGCCCTTATGCCCGTGAGGTGTTCCAGGAGGTCGACGAGGCGCTGGGGCAGAATCTCTTTCGCCTGATGACCGAAGGCCCCGATGCCGATCTGCTGCTGACCGAAAATGCCCAGCCCGCGATCATGGCGAATGCCATCGCGACGCTCCGGGTGCTGGAGCGCGAGGGCGGTATCCGCCTGGCGGACAAGGCGGATTTCGTCGCGGGGCATTCGCTGGGCGAATATACCGCCTTGTGTGCTGCGGATGCGCTCGACCTGTCGACCGCCGCCCGGCTGCTAAAGCTGCGGGGGCAGGCGATGCAGGCGGCGGTGCCGGTGGGCGAGGGCGCGATGGCCGCGTTGCTGGGTGCCGATCTGGCCAAGGC
Organism: Sphingomonas sp. Leaf23; assembly: GCF_001421585.1. Lineage (NCBI taxonomy): Bacteria > Pseudomonadati > Pseudomonadota > Alphaproteobacteria > Sphingomonadales > Sphingomonadaceae > Sphingomonas > Sphingomonas sp. Leaf23. The sequence continues at coordinate 676,880 of NZ_LMKR01000003.1, forward strand.
GCAGGCGCTGGCCGAAGCAGCGGCCGAGAGCGAGGTCTGCACTGTCGCCAACGACAATGATCCGTCGCAGGTCGTGATCTCGGGCGCAAAGGCCGCGATCGATCGCGCCGTGCCGCTGGCAAAGGAAATGGGAATCAAGCGCGCGGTCGTGCTGCCGGTGTCGGCGCCGTTCCACTGCCCGATGATGCAGCCCGCCGCCGACGCGATGGCTGCGGCGCTCGCCGATGTCGCGCTCTCGGCGCCGGTCGTGCCGGTCTATGCCAACGTCACCGCCGCACCCGTCGCCGATCCGGAAACGATCCGCCGCCTGCTGGTCGAGCAGGTGACCGGCATGGTCCGCTGGCGGGAATCGGTGCTGGCGATGCAGGATGCTGGCGTCGGCGATTTCGTGGAACTGGGCGGCAAGGTCCTTGGCGCGATGGTCAAGCGCATCGCGCCGGACGCGACCGCGACCAGCGTGGTGACGATGGCCGATATCGAGGCGCTGGTGGGGCGGCTCTGAGCCGGATTTTTGGAGAATGACGATGTTCGATCTTACGGGAATGACCGCCCTCGTGACCGGTGCCAGTGGTGGCCTTGGTTCGGCGATTGCCAGGGGCCTCGCCGCGCAGGGGGCACGGTTGGCGCTGTCCGGTTCCAATGCGGCCAAGCTGGAGGCGTTCGCCGCCGAACTGGGTGGCGACCATGTGCCGCTCGTCTGCGACCTGTCGGATGGCGCGGCGGTCGACGCCCTGGTGCCGCAGGCGGTGGCGGCGCTCGGCAAGCTCGATATCCTCGTCAACAACGCCGGGGTGACGCGCGACAACCTCGCCATGCGGATGAAGGACGACGAATGGGATCAGGTGATCCGCGTCAACCTGGAGGCGGCGTTCCGCCTGTGTCGCGCCGCCGCCAAGCCGATGATGAAGGCGCGCTTCGGCCGGATCGTGTCGATCACGTCGGTCGTCGGGCAGACCGGCAATCCGGGGCAGGCGAACTATGCCGCGTCGAAGGCGGGGCTGGTCGGCATGTCGAAGGCGCTGGGTCAGGAACTGGCGAGCCGGGGCATTACCGTCAACTGCGTCGCGCCGGGCTTCATGGCGTCGGCGATGACCGACGTGCTGCCCGAAGCGCAGAAAGCCGCCCTGCTGGGCAAGATTCCGGCCGGGGCGTTGGGCAAGGGCGATGACGTCGCCGCCGCCGTCGCCTATCTCGCCAGTCGGGAAGCCGGTTATGTGACCGGCCAGACGATCCATGTGAATGGCGGGATGGCGATGGTATGAGCGTGATGCTGATGGCGGCGATGTTGGCCGCGGGTGATGCCAATGTCGTCAAATGCACCGTGGCAAAGCTGCCCAAGGGCGATCTGGCGAAGATGCAACAGGGCATGATCGTGGGTGTGCTGGAGGGCAAGAAACCCTCGCCCGCCACCGATGCGCTGGTCAAGGCCGCGCGGCGCCAGGCCGCGACCTGCCAGCCGGGCACCGGCAAGGCGGATGCGCGCGCTGGCGATATCGTCGTGACCAGCATTGCCGTCGAGGCGTTGGCATCGGGGCTGTCGGCCAAGGGCGTCGATCCGGTCGCGGTCAACCGTCGCCTCAGCCAGACGTCGCCCGCCGTGCTGAACGCGTTTCTGGCGCGCAAGCAGACGCCCGAGGTGGATGCGTTCATGGACGGCCTGATGAGCCTTGCGGGTGCCAAGAAGGCCGACACGCGAATCCAGCGGCTGATGGGCGGATATGCCTTCAACGCGGCGACGCTGGCACGATTGTTCGCTGCCAAGGGTTAATGCGTCCGCACCCGCGCTCTTGCGCGCGGGCCGGACGCGCTTTAGGGGCGTTCAGGTAATAAACACCCCGGTATCTGAAGAGGGAATGAATATGAGCGAGACCGCCGAACGCGTGAAGAAGATCGTCGTCGAGCATCTCGGCGTCGAAGCGGAAAAGGTTACCGAAGACGCGAGCTTCATCGACGATCTGGGCGCGGACAGCCTCGACATCGTCGAGCTGGTCATGGCGTTCGAGGAAGAATTCGGCGTCGAGATCCCCGATGATGCCGCCGAAAAGATCACGACCGTCAAGGACGCGATCACCTATATCGACGAGCACAAGGGCTGATCCGGCCGGGGCGGCTCCGCCGCCCTGCCGATTGCCATGATTTCACGGCCCCCCGTCCCGGCGAACAGCCATGGGCGGGGGGTCGTTCGTTACGTATCTGAACGGAGAGAATGCCATGCGCCGCGTAGTCGTGACCGGCCTCGGCCTCGTGACCCCGCTGGGTGCCGAGGTCGAAACCGCCTGGAAGAACCTGATCGCCGGCAAGTCGGGCGCGGGGCCGATCACGCATTTCGATGCGTCGAACCAGAAGTGCCAGATTGCGTGCGAGGTGAAGCCGGCGGGCCATGAATATGGGTTCGATCCCAACAAGCGGGTCGATCACAAGATTCAGCGGCAGGTCGATCCGTTCATCATCTATGGCATCGATGCCGCCGGACAGGCGCTGGAAGACGCCGGGCTGACCGAGATGGACGAGGCGACGAAGCTGCGCGCCGGCGTCTCGATCGGGTCGGGTATCGGCGGCCTGCCGGGTATCGAGATCGAATCGGTCAACCTGCACGAGCGGGGCCCCGGCCGAGTCAGCCCGCACTTCGTCCATGGTCGCCTGATCAACCTGATTTCCGGTCAGGTGTCGATCAAGTACGGCCTGATGGGCCCGAACCATGCGGTCGTCACGGCGTGCTCGACCGGTGCGCATTCGATCGGCGACGCGGCACGGATGATCCGTGACGACGATGCCGACATCATGCTGGCGGGCGGCGCGGAGAGCACGGTCAACCCGCTGGGCGTCGCTGGTTTCGCCCAGGCACGCGCGCTCAACATGAGCATGAACGACCGTCCGACCGAGGCCAGCCGCCCCTATGACAAGGGCCGCGACGGTTTCGTGATGGGCGAGGGCGCGGGTGTCGTCGTGCTCGAGGAATATGAGCACGCCAAGGCGCGCGGCGCGAAGATCTATGCCGAGGTCGTCGGCTACGGCCTGTCGGGCGACGCCTATCACGTCACCGCGCCGCATCCGGAGGGCAAGGGTGCCGAGAATGCGATGCGCATGGCGCTGCGCAAGGCCGGCATGGAGCCGTCGGACATCGACTATATCAACGCGCACGGCACCTCGACCATGGCCGACACGATCGAACTCGCCGCCGCCAAGCGCGTGTTCGGCGACGACCTGTCGGGTGCCTCGATGAGCAGCACCAAGTCGGCGATCGGCCACCTGCTGGGCGGCGCGGGCGCGGTGGAGAGCATCTTCTGCATCCTGGCGCTGCGCGACCAGATCGTGCCGCCGACGCTCAACCTCGACAATCCGGACGACGGCACCGAGGGTGTCGACCTGGTGCCGCATGTGGCCAAGAAACGGCAGGTGCGCGCGGTGCTGAACAACTCGTTCGGCTTCGGCGGCACCAACGCCTCGCTGGTGATGAAGGCGATCTGACGCGATGCGCCGGATTGGATGCCTTGGCCTCATCCTCGGGCTGCTCGTGATCGGCGGGCTGTTCATGGTGATGCAGAGCTGGGGCGGGGCCGGTCCGGCGCAGCGCACGTTGACGGTGACGGTGCCGCAGGGGGCGAGCCTTGCCTCGGCGGCCGAGCAACTGGAAGACGCCGGCGCGATACCGTCCGCCGGTCGCTTCCGCCTGTTCGCGCGGTTCCTCGGCAGCGGTGATCCGATCCGCGCCGGGGAATATCGCATCCCCAAGGGGTTGAGCCAGGCCGATGTCCTGAAGCTGTTGCAGGGCGGTCGCACGCTGCAACGCTTCGTGATGGTGCCCGAAGGCTGGCCTTCGGTGCTGGTGCAGGAGGCGGTGGCGAAGGCGCCGCAGATGGAGGGTCCCGCGCCGCTCCCGGCGGAGGGTAGCATCCTGCCCGATAGCTATAGTTACGAACGTGACGGCGACCGGCAGGTGTTGGTGAAGCGGATGCAGGCGGCGATGGACCGCTACCTCAACGCCGCATGGAAGAAGCGCAAGCCGACCAGCGTCGTGAAGACCCCGCGCGAGGCGATCATCCTGGCGTCGATCGTCGAGAAGGAAACCGGCAAGGCATCGGAACGCCGCATGGTCGCGGCGGTCTATTCCAACCGTTTGCGCATGGGCATGCGGCTGCAGGCCGATCCGACGGTCATCTATCCGATCACCAAGGGCAAGCCGCTGGGTCGCCGCATCCGCAAGTCGGAGCTGCAGGCGAAGAACGGCTACAACACCTATGCGTCGGCCGGGCTGCCGGTCGGGCCGATCGCTAATCCGGGCAAGGCGTCGATCGAGGCAGTGCTCGATCCGGAAAGCACGAAGGCGCTGTACTTCGTTGCGGACGGCACCGGCGGGCATGTGTTCGCCGACACGCTGGCCGAACATAACGCCAATGTGAAGAAGTGGTACGAAATCCGCCGCGCGCGGGGCGAGATGTAACACCACCAAACTCCTCCCCATTATGGGGAGGGGGACCATCCGCAGGATGGTGGAGGGGGATCGCCGCAAACGCCGACGGTGCGTACGGGGCCAACCCCCTCCACCATGCTACGCATGGTCCCCCTCCCCGCGAGGCGGGGAGGATTTTAGGCCCGCAACCCCGCTGCCGCATGTGCGCGCGTCTCGGTCTCGGCATGGGTCGCGCCGACGATCCAGCTGCCGCCGACGCACAGCACCGGGTCGAACGCCAGCCATTCCGGCGCACTCGCTTCGGTGATGCCGCCGGTCGGGCAGAACTTCGCCTGATAGAAGGGCGCGGCAAGCGCCTTCAATGCCTTCAGCCCGCCCGAAGCTTCTGCCGGGAAGAACTTGAAGTGGGTGAGACCGAGGTCGAGGCCGCGCATGATGTCGCCGGCGTTGGCGATACCCGGCAGGAACGGCACCTTGCTGTCGATGATCGGGCGGGCGATGGTTTCGGTGAGGCCGGGGGAGACGATGAATTCGCTGCCGGCGTCCATCGCCTGGCGGAACTGGTCGGGGCTGACGACGGTGCCGGCACCGACGATCGCGCCCTCGACCTTCTTCATCTCCGCGATCGCTTCCAGTGCGGCGGGGGTGCGCAGCGTGACCTCGAGGACGCGCAGGCCGCCCTTGACCAGCGCCTCGGCCATCGGCCGCGCCTGTGCGGCGTCGTGGACGACCAGGACCGGGATGACCGGGCTGGTCTGCATGATGTCGGAAATGGTGACGGTCATCGTGCGTGCTCCTGCGCGAATGCGGCGGCGGCCCCGAACAGGCCGGGCTGGGGATGGGTGATGAGTTTGACCGAGATACCGGCCATCAGCTGCTGGAAACGCCCCTTGGCGGTGAAGCGCGTGCCGAAGCCGGATTCGAGCAGATGGTCCTTCAGCCGCAGGCCGAGCCCGCCGGCGATGACCACCGCCTTTGCCCCGTGTGCCAGCGCGAGGTCGCCAGCCACGGCACCCAGCGTCAGGCAAAAGCGGTCGAGCGCGGCGACGGCAATGCTGTCGGTGCCGTCGAGCGCGGCGGTCCAGATCGTCTTGTCGTCGCTATGCGGTACCGACACGCCCTCGATCTCGGCCAGGGTCTCGTACCAAGCGACGATCGACGGGCCGGCGCAGGCGCGCTCGGTCGACCCGCGACCATGCGCGCGCCGCAGCCGCCGGAGCAGCGCATCCTCGATCCCGTCGAGCGGGGCGAAATCCTGATGCCCGCCCTCGGTCTCCAGCACATGATAGCGATCATGCGCGCGCAGCAGCTGCGCGACGCCGAGGCCGGTGCCGGGGCCGCAAATGGTGACGACGCCCTTGTCGGGCAGCGGCCCTTCCGGCCCGCACAGATGGATGAAGTCGCTGTCCGCGACCTGCGCCACGGCATGGCCGACCGCGCCGAAATCGTTGATGATAGTCCAGGTATCGACGCCCAGCCGCTCCTTCATCAGCGGCGGGCGGATGATCCACGGATTGTTGGTGAACTTGATCAGCGTGTCGTTGACCGGCGACGCGACGGCAAGGCTGGCCGCGGTCGGCAGGGGGCGGCCCAGGTCCCGTTCGAACGCGCGCCACGCGAGTTGCAGGCTGCCATGTTCGGCGACCTTTTGCGTGATCGGTTCGCCCAGCGACACGACCCGGCCGTCCTCGACCTCGGCGATCGCAAAGCGGGCGTGGGTGCCGCCAATATCTACCGCAACGACTTCCATGAATCTCTCCATCAGTCCGTATCCCCGCGCAGGCGGAGATCCAGAGTCGCGCACGCTGGCGCTTGTTACCCTGGACCCCCGCTTTCGCGGGGGTACGGGTCGGTCTATTGTTACAGCCCCGCTGCGGCCAGCATCGCCGAACCGCCGGCTTCCGCCTCGCTCGCGCCCTGTCGCATCATTGCGAACAGCTCGCGGCCGGTGCCGTCGGCCGGCGGCGGGACGGGCGCGTGATCGCGCGCCGCCCATTCGTCGGCGGGGACCAGGGCCTCCAGCGTGTTGGCGTTCGCGTCGAGGCGGATGGCGTCACCGTCGCGCAGCTTGCCGATCGGACCGCCGCCCAGCGCCTCCGGCGACAGGTGGATCGCGGCGGGCACCTTGCCCGAGGCGCCCGACATGCGGCCATCGGTGACCAAGGCCACGCGGAAGCCGCGATTTTGCAGCACGCCGAGCGGCGGGGTCAGCTTGTGGAGTTCGGGCATGCCGTTGGCCTTTGGCCCTTGATGCCGGACGACAACCACGACGTCGCGGTCGAGCTCGCCCGCCTTGAACGCCGTCTGGACCGCCGCCTGGTCGCTGAACACGCGGCACGGAGCCTCGATGACCCAGCGATCGGGGTCGACCGCCGACACCTTGATACAGGCGCGGCCGATATTGCCCTGGAGGATGCGGAAGCCACCTTCCTCGGCGAAGGGCGCTTCGATCGTACGGACGATGGTGTCGTCGCCGCTGACCGGGGCATGGTCCTTCCAGACGAGCTTGTCGTCCTCGATCGTGGACTGGCGGCCATAGGCGGCCATGCCGTCTTTCGCGATGGTCAGCACGTCGCCGTGCAGCAGGCCGCCGCGCAGCAGTTCGCGAATGACGAACGACGGGCCACCGGCATCCTCGAACCCGTTCACATCGGCCGACCCGTTGGGATAGACGCGGGTCAGCAGCGGTACGACCTCGCTCAGGCGGTTGAAGTCGTCCCAGTCGATGATGATCCCGGCACAGCGCGCGATGGCGGGCAGGTGGATCAGGTGGTTGGTCGACCCGCCGGTGGCGAGCAGCACGATGGCGGCGTTCACGATCGCCTTTTCATCGACCACCCGGCCGATCGGGCGATAATCGTCGCCGTCCCAGCCGATTTCGGCGAGGCGGTGGACGGCATAGCGGGTCAGCTCCTGCCGGCGCTTGGTGCCCGGATTGGCGAAGGCCGCGTCGGGCACATGCAGGCCCATCGCCTCGACCATCATCTGGTTCGAATTGGCGGTGCCGTAGAAGGTGCAGGTGCCCTTGCCATGATAGGCGGCGATTTCGGCGTCGAGCAGTTCCTCACGGCCGACCTTGCCCTCGGCATAGGCTTCGCGCACCGCTGCCTTCTGCTTGTTGGGAATGCCCGAGCGCATCGGGCCGCCGGGGATCAACACCATCGGCAAATGGCCGAAGCGCAACGCGCCCATCAGCAGGCCCGGCACGATCTTGTCGCAGATGCCGAGCAGCGCCGCGCCCTCGAACGTCCCATGGCTGAGCGCCACCGCCGTCGACAGCGCGATGGTGTCGCGGCTGAACAGCGACAGCTCCATGCCCGGGAAACCCTGCGTCACGCCGTCGCACATCGCCGGCACGCCGCCCGCGACCTGTGCGGTCACGCCCGCTTCGCGTGCCCAGACCTTCATCTGTTCGGGGTAGCGGTAATAGGGCGCGTGCGCCGACAGCATGTCGTTATACGCCGTCACGATGCCGATGTTCATCCGGTTGGCCGGACGCATCGCGTCGCGGTCTTCATCGGTGCCGGCATAGGCGTGCGCCAGATTGGCGCAGCCGAGCATCGGCCGGTCGACGCCGCTCTCGCGCTCGCGGTCGATCAGCGCGAGATAGGCGGCACGCTTTTCGCGCGACGCTTCGATAATGCGGTCGGTGACGGCGGCGATCGTGGCGTTGAGGGCCATTAGCGGCTCCAATGAATATCGACGGGGAGTTCGACTTCGGCCAGCACGCGGCCGATCGGATAGGACGAGGATGCGCCCTGATCGATCGCGCGTTCAAGCACCGATTTCTTTTCGTCGCCGGTGATCGCGATCATCAGCGCACGGGCCGAGGCGATCGCGGCGTGGCTGAGCGTTACGCGGGCAACGGGCGCCTCGGGCGGCAGCGGATCGGGCATCACGCCCAGCGCGCGGCGTTCCTTCGGCCCGGTTAGCGCCTCGGTCAGGTCGGGGCCGGGGAAGATCGACGCGGTATGGCCGTCGGCACCCATGCCCAGCAGGCACAGGTCGAGCGGCCAGTGCAGGTCCTGCAACCGTGCGTCCGCCGCACGGCCGGCGGCCTTGTAGTCCGCTGCCTTTTCGGCGGTCAGCGGGATAACGCGTGCGCCCTTGGGCAGGAAGATCTTGGCGAGGCCGGTGACGTTCGACAGCGCGTCGCCCATCGGCACGATGCGGTCGTCGGTCGGGACGATCGTCACCCGCTTCCAGTCGAGCTTGGCCTTGACCAGCTTGTCGTAGATCGGGGCAGGGGTGCGACCGCCTGCGAGTGCGATTACCGCCGCGCCGCGCGCGTCGATCGCCGATTCGATGATGAACTGGATATCGCCGGCAAGTGCCTCGGCAAATTCGGTGGATTCGTCATATTCCCACCATTCGATCTCGGTCATTCTGCAATCCCGTGTGGTTTTCCGTTTCGTTCGAGCTTGCCTGAGAACCGGTTCTCGACGGACGCATCTCGACTTCGCTCGATGCTGCTCGAACTGAACGGGGTATATAGGGTGGAAGGGGAGCGTCTCACACGCTCACTCGTTCCACGTCACCCCGTCGCGTTCGGTCAGCGCGACGCTGGCATTCGGGCCCCAGCTGCCCGAGGCATAGCCCTTGGGCTTTGTGTCGTTCGCCTTCCACCCTTCGCGGATCGCATCGATCCACGTCCACTGCGCCTCCACCTCGTCGCGGCGGACGAACAGCGTCGGGTCGCCTTCGATCAGGTCGAGCAGCAGGCGTTCATAGGCGATGCGGCGGCGGGTGCCGGCAAAGGCGGTGGTGAGCGACAGGTCGAGCGGCACTTCGCGCAGCCGCACGCCGTCGCGGTCGAGGCCGGGTTCCTTGGCCATCACCAGCAGGCGGACATATTCCTCCGGCTGCAGGCGGATGACCAGCGTGTTGGGCTGCAGCTGCCCGCCGCGATCGGCGAAGATCGAGTGCGGCACCGGCTTGAACTGGATCGAGATTTCCGAATGGCGATCGGTCATCCGCTTGCCGGTGCGCAGGTAGAAGGGCACGCCCTGCCAGCGCCAATTGTCGACATGCGCCTTCACCGCGACGAAGGTTTCGGTGTTCGAATCCTTGCCCAGTTCCTCGTCATAGCCGCGCACGATCTCGCCCTTCACCGCGCCGGCGTCGTACTGGCCGGTGACGGTGTGGGTGTTGACCTCTTCGGGGCCGATCATGCGCAGCGAGCGCAGGACCTTGACCTTTTCGTCGCGGATCGATGTGCCGTCGAAGCGGGCGGGCGGCTCCATCGCGATCAGCGCGACGAGCTGCAGGACATGGTTCTGCACCATGTCGCGCAGCGCCCCTACCTCGTCATAGTATCCCGCGCGCCCTTCGAGGCCGACGGTTTCCGAAATGGTAATCTGCACATTGTCGATGCCGCGCGCATTCCACACCGGCTCGAACATCGCGTTGCCGAAGCGCAGCGCGAGGATGTTCTGGACCGTTTCCTTGCCCAGATAATGGTCGATCCGGTAGGTCCGCTCCTCGGGGAAGGCGGCAGCGACCAGGTCGTTGATTTCCTGGCTGGACTTCAGGTCCTTGCCCAGCGGCTTTTCAAGGCTGATGCGGACCTTGGGACCGGCAAGGCCGGCGCTCTTCAGGCCGGTGATCGTCGGGCCGAACAGCCACGGCGCGGTCGACAGGAAGATGGCGAGGCCGCCCGAAATATCGCCCAGCTTTTCCGCGAGGGCGGCAAAGCCATCGACGTTCGACGCATCGAGCGGCTGGTAGTGGAGGCGGGCGAGGAAGCCATCGATCGCCGCCTCGTCCTTGCGGTCGTCAGGCAGGAACTGGTCGAGCGCATGCTTCGCGAAATCGCGGAAACCCGCATCGTCATGTTCGTGCCGCGCGGTGCCGGTGATGGTCAGCCCATCGGGCAGCAGACCGTCGGCGTGCAGGCCATAGAGCGAGGGGAGGAGCATCCGTTGCGACAGGTCACCCGTCGCGCCGAACAGCAGCAGCTTCGCTACCGGGTCCCTCGTCATGCCAACTCCTGCTATCTAACCGTGATCGAGCGCGCCTCTAGCAGCCTATTTCGCGAACGCGAAGGCGGCATAGGTATGCGGTGCGCAAAGATCGCCTGGATCGTTACGAAATTGCGTTCGCCGTCACAGCGTCAGCCCGGCGGTCTGGTCGAAACCGGCCATCAGGTTGAAATTCTGCACTGCGGCACCGGATGCACCCTTGCCCAGATTATCCAGCGTCGCGACCAGCCGCGCCTGACCGGTATCCATGTTGCCGAACACGCGCAGCGTCAGCCGATCGGTACCGGCATCGGCCTCGATCGGGATCGCGCTGTCGTCGCCCGGCAGGACGCGGACCACCGGCGATTCGCGATAGGCCTCCTGCAACGCCGCCTCGATCGCCGACAGGCTGGGGCGGCGGTGGAACGCGAACAGCGGCAGCGGCACTTCGACCACCATCCCGCGATAGGTGCGCGCGACCGAAGGCTGGAACAGCGGCGGATGGGCGAGGCGGGCATGGCGCTGCATCTCGGGCACATGCTTGTGTGCGAGCGACAGGCCGTAGCCGAGCCATGCGGTATCGGTCTCGCCATTCTCGAACGCCGCGATCATCGCCTTGCCGCCGCCCGAATAGCCCGACACCGCGTTGACGCTGACGGGCCAGTCATGGGGCACGAGGCCGGCGCGTACCAGCGGACGGACGAGCGCGAGAAAACCTGTCGGGTAGCAACCCGGATTGGACACGCGCATCGCGGTCGCGATTGCGCCGGGCTGCGACGGCTCCAATTCGGCCATGCCATAGGTCCAGCCATCGGCGACCCGATAGGCGGTCGAGGCGTCGATCACCCGCGTCCGGTCGTTGTCGATCATCGCCACCGCGTCGCGTGCGGCATCGTCGGGCAGGCAGAGGATGACGAAATCGGCGTCGTTCAGCGCCTCGCGCCGCGCCGACGCATCCTTGCGGCGGGTCTCATCGAGGGTGATGAAGTCGACCTCGGGCCGGTCGCCGAGCCGGTCGGCGATTTCAAGGCCGGTGGTGCCGGCGGCACCGTCGATAAAGACGCGAACAGTCATGCAGGGCGCCTCCGGGCACGAATGGGACCGAACCGGTCGAGCGCGGTCACGGAATCGCACCGCACGGTATCGGTGACGTGGATGACGGTCGTGTCGTCGACCAGCATCGCGACATGATCGGCAAAGAACAGGAGGTCGCCCCGGCGGAGCGTGTCGCCTTCGGCAAGCGCGGTGCCGACGCTGTCTGCCTGCAGGTCGAGAAAGCGGGGCGGGGGTGCGCCGGCCAGTGACCCTGCGAGGAAAATCAGCCCGGCGGCATCGACACCCGCGCCCGAACGTCCGCCCATGACGAATCCCGTTCCCAGCAGGCGCATCGCCTGGTCGACGGCATCGCCGGACTCGTCGGACAAGGGACGCAGTGCCGCCGCGGCGACATAGCCGCCATCGACCTCCACCCAGTCGTCATTGGCCGGTGTCGCGGCGACCCGGCTGCCCATCGGCAGCGACAGGGGCAGGGGGCGCGTCGTCGAGGCATCGGCGTGAACGATAGCCTGCCGTGCCACGACGATGTGCGAGGCGGGATATTCGTCGATCAGGTTGCTGCGCGTCACGAAGCCGACCGTGCCGTCGATCGGCGAGCGGCCCCAGCCATGGGTCGAGGTGAATTCGAGCACATCGAACGGCTCGCCCGGCAGGATTTGCGACAGGACGGCACCGTCCGGGGACTCGGTGATCGGCGTGACGGTGCCTACCATCCGGCGCGTCGGCACGGCGTAATGGGGAGCGAACACGCGGTCGGCGAGTCGGATGTCGGCAAGGTCGCGTCGCACGGCATCGGTGCGAGGGTCGATCGCGACCGACCGCGTGCGCAGCGCGAAGCGGTTACGCGCTGGCGTGTCGCCGGTGATAGTCGCCGACGCCGTCGCCGCCCATGAACTGCCCGAACTCTGCAAGAAAATTTGCCCCTTCGCTGGTCTGCGCAACGAAGATATTCCGTTTGTCGGCATCGTCGCGTTGGCGGCGGAGATAGCCGAGCGTGCCCAATCTGTTCAAGGCGCGCGTTACGACCGGCTTCGACACGTTCAACGCACGGGCCAGGCCGCGGACGGTATGGGGGCCGGGTTGCAGATAGACGATCATCATCAACGCCATCTGGCGGTTGGTCAGGTCCGGCTCTCCCGAGCGGACATAATCGACCAAGCCGTCCATCCATTTCTTGAGGGGGATCGTGGGGAACATCGCTGGAACCTAACGTCAGTACAAGGCCGTAGGGCGGGGTCGAAAGATGAACGTCGCAATCGCGCGCTTGGTTTCCCGGTCGATACGATAATGTTACGGATGGACCGTTGGCGCTCCATTGATCGCGGGCGTTCCCTCGCCTATGTGGCGCGCTTCGACACCCGCACTCCTTTCTTTCGGAAATGTTCCTCGACCATGTTCACCTTCCTGCTCGTCGTTCATGCGATCATCGCCGCGCTGCTCGTGACGGTGATCCTCATGCAGAAGTCGGAAGGCGGCGGGCTGACCACCGGTGGTAGCCCGTCGGGCCTGATGTCGGCGCGCGGGGCGGCCGATTTCCTGACGCGGGCGACCGCGATCCTGGCGGGGCTGTTCATCGCGATGAGCATCGCGCTGGCAATTATCGCTGCGAATCGGGGCGGGGCGTCGATCGATACGTCGCTGGCACGGCCGACGACTCCGGCTCCGGCAGCGGGTGCGCCGGCAAATCCGGCGGCCCAGCCGGGCGGCAACCCGGCCCCCGCCGACAACGGCGCGGTCCCGCTGGCCCGCTAAACACCCCTTTTCATCCACCAGTCCGTCGTATTTCGCGGGCGCAGGGCAATCCTGCGCTTGGCGGCGATGGCGTTCGACGCTAGGCGATGCTTCCCATGGCGCGGTATATCTTCATCACCGGCGGCGTGGTTTCGTCGCTCGGCAAGGGCCTCATGGCGGCCTCTCTCGCAGCACTCTTGCAGGCACGCGGCTACAAGGTCCGCATCCGCAAGTTTGACCCCTATCTCAACGTCGATCCGGGCACGATGTCGCCCTATCAGCACGGCGAAGTCTATGTGACCGATGACGGGGCGGAAACCGACCTCGACCTCGGCCACTATGAGCGCTTCACCGGCGTCGCGGCGCATCAGTCGGACAATGTGACCTCGGGCCGCATCTACCAGACGATCATCCAGCGCGAACGGCGCGGCGATTATCTCGGCGCGACGGTGCAGGTCGTTCCGCACGTCACCGACGCGATCAAGGCGTTCGCGCAGGCCGATACCGTCGACGACGACGGACAGGACCTCGACTTCGTGCTGTGCGAGATCGGCGGCACGGTCGGCGACATCGAATCGCTGCCGTTCATCGAGGCGATTCGCCAGTTGAAGAACGAACTGGGTCGCGGCCGTTCGATCAGCATCCATGTCACGCTGGTGCCGTATATCGCGGCGGCAGGCGAGCTGAAGACCAAGCCGACGCAGCATTCGGTGCGCGAACTGGCCGCACTGGGCGTGCAGCCCGACGTGCTGGTCTGCCGCTGCGAAAAGCCGTTGCCGGCGAGCGAGCGCGCAAAGATCGCGTTGTTCTGCAACGTGCCGGCCGGCGCGGTCATTCCCGCGCTCGACGCGCCCAGCATCTATGCGGTGCCCGAGCAATATCATGCCGAGGGTCTGGACGCCGAAGTGCTGCGTGCCTTCGGGATCGAGCCCGGCGATGCCCCCGACCTGTCGCGTTGGAGCGACATCATGGATCGCCTCCAGAATCCCGAAGGCGAAGTCACGATCGGCGTGGTCGGCAAATATGTCGGGCTGCAGGATGCGTACAAGTCGCTGAACGAGGCGCTGGTCCATGGCGGCATCGCGAACCGGGTGAAGGTCAAGATCCGCTGGATCGACGCCGAGCTGTTCGAAGGCGATCATGATATGGTCGCGGCCGAGCTGGAGCCGTGCCATGCGATCCTGGTCCCCGGCGCGTTCGGCGAACGCGGTGCCGAGGGGAAGATCGCCAGCGTCCGTTTCGCACGGGAACGCAAGGTGCCGTATTTCGGCATCTGCTTTGGCATGCAGATGGCCTGCATCGAGGGCGCGCGTTCGACCGGCGGCATCGCCAATGCGTCGTCGACCGAGTTCGGGCCGACTGAGCAGCCGGTGGTCGGCATGATTACCGAATGGATGTCGCCGGAGGGTATCCAGAAGCGCGAGTCGGATGGCGATTTGGGCGGCACGATGCGGCTGGGCGCCTACGAAGCGTCGCTGGCTGGCAATTCGGTCGTCGCGTCGATCTATGGCGGAACCACGATCAGCGAGCGGCATCGCCATCGCTATGAAGTGAACACCGCCTATCGCGAGATGCTCGAATCGGGCGGGCTGGTATTCTCGGGCATGTCGCCCGACGGGATGCTGCCGGAAATCGTCGAGCGGCCCGATCATCCGTGGTTCGTTGGCGTGCAGTTCCATCCGGAACTGAAGTCCAAGCCGTTCGACCCGCATCCGCTGTTCGCGAGCTTTATCGGCGCGGCGGTGAAGCAGTCCCGGTTGGTTTGAGGCGAACCCATAGTCCCAACCGTAACGTCACCCCGGGCTTGACCCGGGGTCCCGCTTCTTTTTCGAACGTCACGTAACCGGCAAGAAGCGGGACCCCGGATCAAGTCCGGGGTGACGGTCGGGTTGTGGCAACGGCGTTAGAATCATGACGGGCGCCCGAACCAGATAGGTCCGGGCGCCCGCCTGCGTCAGGAAGGGTCGCTTAGGCGGCGTTTGCCGAATCGTCGCCCTTCGCGGCATCGTTGGCGATCACCGGCTGGGTGGCCGATGCGCCGATCGCCACGCGGCGCGGCTTCATCGCGTCGGGTACTTCGCGACGCAGTTCGATGGTCAGCAGGCCATCGGCCAGGTCGGCGCTTTCCACGACGATGAAGTCGGCCAGTTCGAACCGGCGTTCGAAGCTGCGGTTGGCGATGCCCAGATGCAGGACCGCGCTCTTCTGCGCATCGGTCTGATCGGCCTTTCGCCCTGAGACGACGAGCAGATTCTGCTGGGCGGTGATCTCCACCTCATCCTGCTTGAAGCCGGCGACCGCCAGCGTGATGCGATAGCGATCCTCGGCGACGCGTTCGACGTTGAAGGGCGGATAATTCTCGCCCGTGCTGGCGCGGGTGTTGTTCTCGAGCAGGTCGAACAAGCGGTCGAAACCGATGGTCGAGCGGCGATAGGGGGTGAAATCGAACGTACGCATGTCAAATCCTCCATGTCGAAGCGAGTTGCTCGAAGGCGGCATCCGGATAGGCGATGCCGGTTCGTGAACGGCCCCGCAGGCACCGTTCACGAACCGATATGGTTCAAAGATCGAAGCTTTCAAGAGGTTGGCGAAGGTTGTGCGATCCGGCATTTCGGGACGACCGATCGGGGAGGGGAAAGCGGGTCGCGGAAGGTTGCACCGGGCGCCGAAGTTGGCGCGGACGGGGATATCGGCGGTCGGTGGCGGAGGAGGCGTGGGGCGCGGAAGGTTGCGGGTGCGCCGATGTGCGCGCGCAGGCCCTGAAACGGCAAACGGCCGGACTGTTACCAGCCCGGCCGCCTGCGTGACGATCGCTCGTCAGCCCCCTTGGTTGCCACCGCTTCTACGCCCCTTCCCCCCTTCCAGGGCGGAGCCGGTTGGCCTCCCCGAACCGTGGCCTGTGTTGCCTGCGCTTCGTGGGGACGTCGTAGGATGCCTGTGCCCGCCTGTCACCGGGGGAGCGGCATGTTTGCTACGGTTTTGCTAACCATGTGTCGATTCCGCAACAGCATGGATTGCGGACGCGGCATCGCCTACCTACAGCGCCAACTTCGGCTTGCCTGTCAGGATATCGACCGCCCCTATGCTGTTATCGCGTTACGAGCGGATGATCGCCCGCCGCTACCTGCTCCCTGGCCGGGGGGAGGCGTTCATCGCACTGGTCGCCTCGATCAGCCTCGTCGCGGTCATGCTGGGCGTCGCCGCGCTCGTCATCGTCATGAGCGTGATGAACGGCTTTCGCGCCGAGCTGTTCGACAAGATCGTCGGGCTGAACGGCCATGCGCTGATCCAGGGGTATAACAACCAGCTGCCCGACTGGCGCAACATCGCCGCCGAGGCCAAGCGGACGCCGGGGGTTACCAGCGCCACGCCGCTGATCGAACAGCCGCTGTTTGCGACCTATAACGGCCGGTCCGAATTCATCCTGATGCGCGGCATGCGGATCGAGGATATTCGCGACAATCCGACCATCCGCGACAATGTGAAGCTGGGCGCGCTCCGCTCGATTACGCCGGGCAGCGGCAATGTCGTGATCGGCAGCCGGCTGGCACAGGCGCTGGGCGTCACCATTGGCAGCGAGATCACGATCATCAGCCCGCAGGGGCCGACGACGCCGTTCGGCACGATGATCCGTCAGGTGCCGTACCGGATCGCCGCGATCATCGAGGTCGGGGTGTATGACCTCGACAAGGCATATGTCATCATGCCCATCGAGGATGCGCAGATGCTGCTGCTGAGTGGCGATACGGTCGGGTCGATCGAACTGGAGACGACCGATCCCGACAAGGTGGGACAGATCGTCGCGCCGCTGGCCCGCAAATATGTCGCCAGCGCACAGATCGTCGACTGGCGGCAATTGAACGGCGAGCTGTTCCAGGCGCTGGCGGTCGACCGGATCGTGACCTTTACCGTGTTGTCGATCCTGATCCTGATTGCGGTGTTCAACATCCTGTCGTCGCTCATCATGCTGGTCCGCGCGAAGACACGCGACATCGCGATCCTCAGGACCATGGGGGCGACGCGCGGCGGGCTGCTGCGCATCTTCATGACGGTCGGCACGACGATCGGTGCGCTGGGCGTGGGGGCGGGGCTGATCCTTGGCTTCGTGTTCCTGGCGTTCCGGCAGCAGATCCTGGGGGCGGTCGGTGCGGTGACGGGTATCGATATCTGGGACCCGACGATGCGCTATCTGACCGAACTCCCGTCGAAGCCCGATCCGGTCGAGATCATCGTCATCGCGGTGGTTGCGCTGCTCTTCTCGTTCCTCGCCACGCTGTATCCGGCGTTCAAGGCGGCCAATACCGACCCCGTGCAGGTGCTGCGTTATGACTGAGCCGGTTCTGGAAACCCGCAATCTGCGGCGCAGCTTCACGCAAGGGTCAGCGACGATCGACGTGCTGCGCGGGGTCGAGCTGGCCGTCGCGCCGGGCGAGATCGTCGCGTTGCTGGGGCCATCGGGGTCGGGCAAGTCGACGCTGTTGCAGGCGGTCGGCCTGCTGGAAGGCGGATTCGAGGGCGAAATCCTGGTGTGCGGCGAACAATTGGCCAAGGCCGGCGCGAACCGCCGGACCGAGGTGCGACGCGACCGGATGGGCTTCATCTATCAGTTCCACCACCTGCTGCCCGATTTCAACGCGGTCGAGAATGTCGTGCTGCCGCAGCTGGTGCGTGGTGCCGAACGCGACGTGGCGGATGCGCGGGCGACCGAGTTGCTGAGCGCATTGGGCCTGTCCAAGCGGCTGCACCATCGGCCGAGCCAGCTGTCGGGCGGCGAGCAGCAGCGCGTCGCGGTGGCGCGGGCGCTGTCGAACCGGCCCGCGCTGGTGCTGGCCGACGAGCCAACCGGCAATCTGGACGAGGCAACCGCCGACGTGGTGTTCGCCGAGTTCCTGCGGCTGGTGCGCGGGCAGGGTTCGTCGGCACTGGTCGCGACGCACAACGAACGACTGGCCAGCCGGATGGACCGGGTGGTGCGGCTGCATGATGGGGTGTTGCGGTGAGCGACCTGTACGACCTTCCGGTGCGAACCGCCGATGGCGCGGAGACGACGCTGGCGGATTATCGCGGGCAGGTGCTGCTGATCGTCAACGTCGCGTCGAAATGCGGGTTCACGCCGCAATATGCGGGGCTTGAGGCGCTGCATCGGCGGTTCGGGCCGCAGGGCTTCGCGGTGCTGGGATTTCCCTGCAACCAGTTTGGCGGGCAGGAACCGGGCGATGCGGCGGAAATCGCGCAATTCTGTTCGCTGACCTATGACGTCAGCTTTCCGGTGTTCGAGAAAGTGGACGTGAATAGGGCCGATGCCGCGCCGCTGTTCAGCGCGCTGAAAAAAGCAGCGCCCGGTGTGTTGGGCAGCGAGGCGGTGAAGTGGAACTTCACCAAGTTCCTGATCGGGCGCGACGGGCGGGTTACGCGGTTCGCTCCGACGACCAAGCCGGAGGAGCTGGAAGGGGCGGTTGCCTCGGCGCTGGGCTAGTCCCGCCATCGCTGTGCTCCCGCGCAGGCGGGAGCCCAGGGTTCCACAAGCTGTCGTTTCTTGTTTGGCTCTGGACCCCCGCCTGCGCGGGGGTACGTTTGCTTTTGGAACGGCTTACGCCGCATGCTCCCGCCTGTCCGACAGCGCGCCGATGATCGCGACGATCCCGCCGAACAGGAAGCTCGCGCCGAGGATATAGCCCGGCAGCGTCAGCGCGGACCACGGTACCGTGGTGTAGAGCAGGATCGCCAGCACGACATTCAGCGCGCCGAGCAGCAGCATCGGCACGCGCAACCGCCGAAACCGTGCGCCGACGATCAACTCCATGATCCCGCGGGCCGCGAGCCAGACGATCATCAACAGCGTCAGCGACAGCGCCCCGCCGACCGGCATCAGCAGCATGTAACCGCCGGCAATCACCGACAGCAGCCCGAACAGCGCGGCATAGCCCCGTCCATTACGCCCCCGGAACGCGGCGATCAGCGACGCGATGCCGCCCACCAGAAAGAAGAAGCCGACGATCATCGTCGCCGCCAGCGTCGCGGGGAACGGCGCGGCGAAGGCGAGGAGGCCGATCAGCACCGACACGATACCGTAGGCGAGGCTCCAGCCCCATCCGGGGCCGCCGGTACGGACGTTGCGGGCGAAATCGGTCATCGTCATGCTCCTGGTTGCCACCGGAACGGGTGCGGTTCGTCGTGGTTCCGCCGTTGCTCCACTGGCCGAATCATGCCCGGATGGTTACGTCGTGCGGATGGCGCATTCCGGGTTCGTACCGCTTCGTATCTTTTCGTCCTTCACCATGCTGGAGGGCGCGATCGATCCGAAGGCGATTGCCAAGGCTGCGCGCAAACTGGGCTTTCCCGCTGCCGGGCTGTCGGATCGCAACGGGCTATATGCCGCGATGGCGTTTTCCGATGCGTGCAAGGATCAGGGCGTGCAGCCGGTGGTCGGCACGCTGCTGGCCGTCGCGCGGCCGGGCGGGGTCGAGGGTGTCGAGCCGGACATCGACTGGCTGCCGCTGTTTGCGCAGGACGCGCGCGGGTACGACAATATCTGCGCGCTGGTGTCGATGGCGCATCTTGACCGGCCGGTGGAAATTCCCGCGCATGTGCCGATCGACGCGCTGATCGGGCGTAGCGACGGGCTGGTCGCGCTGACCGGCGCGGGCGACGGTGCGCTGGCGCGGTTGTTCGCCGCCGGGCGCGAGGATGAGGCGCTGGCCTATGCCGACCGGTTGCAGGCGCTGTTCGGCGACCGGCTCTATGTCGAACTGGCGCGGCGGGGCGAGAGTGTCGAACAGCGCGCCGAGCCGCATCTGCTCGACCTCGCCTATGCACGCGACCTGCCGCTGGTCGCGACCAATCCGTGCTGCTTTGCCGAGGCGGATTTCCACGATGCGCACGACGCGATGCTGTGCATCGCATCGTCCAGCTATGTCGCGAGCGAGGATCGCCAGCGCTCGTCGCCCGAGGCGTGGCTGAAGCCTGCGCCCGTCATGCAGGAGATGTTCGCCGACCTGCCGGAAGCGCTGGCAAATACGCTGGTCGTGGCGCAGCGTTGCGCGGTCGCCGCGCCCAAGCGCAAGCCGATCCTGCCCAGCCTTGCCGGCGACCGCGAGGGTGAGGCGCTGAAACTGCGCGTCGATTCGCGCGCCGGGCTGGTCGATCGCCTGCGCAAGATCGTCGCGCTGGAAGAGGGCATGGTGACCGCCGAGGTCGCGGTCGAGGCGCCCGCGCCGTGGGAGGATGCGGCGACGCCGGCGGTTACCGGCACGATCCCCGAATTGTCCGAGGACGAACTGGTCGCGCGCTTCCCCGACTATTTCAGCCGGCTGGATTTCGAGCTGGACGTCATCTGCCAGATGGGGTTTCCGGGATACTTCCTGATCGTCGCCGACTTTATCAAATGGGCGAAGGACCATGATATTCCGGTTGGGCCGGGCCGTGGGTCGGGTGCGGGTTCGGCGGTCGCCTGGGCGCTGACCATCACCGATCTCGATCCGATCAAGCTGGGGCTGCTGTTCGAACGCTTCCTGAACCCGGAACGCGTGTCGATGCCCGACTTCGACATCGACTTCTGCGAAACCAGGCGTGGCGAGGTCATCCGCTATGTCCAGCAGAAATATGGCCGCGATCAGGTGGCGCAGATCATCACCTTCGGAAAGCTGAAGGCGCGCGCGGTGCTGAAGGATACCGGCCGCGTGTTGCAGATGAGCTATGGCCAGGTCGATCGCCTTGCCAAGCTGGTGCCGAACCATCCGACCGATCCGTGGACGCTTGACCGCGCGATCAACGGCGTGTCGGAACTGCACCAGCAATATGAGCGCGAGGCGGATGTGCGCCGGCTGCTCGACCTTGCCATGAAGCTGGAGGGGTTGCCGCGCCACTCGTCCACCCACGCGGCGGGCGTGGTGATCGGCGACCGGCCGTTGGCGCAGCTGGTGCCGCTGTACCGCGACCCCCGTTCCGACATGCCGGTCACGCAGTTCGACATGAAATATGTCGAGGGTGCGGGGCTGGTGAAGTTCGACTTCCTTGGCTTGAAAACCCTGTCGGTGCTGAAGTTCGCGGTCGAGCTATTGGCGCGGCGGGGGATCGTGGTCGATCTCGACAGCCTGTTGTGGGACGATGCGGCCACCTACGAACTGCTCAAGCGCGGTGATACGGTCGGCGTGTTCCAGCTGGAGTCGGAGGGGATGCGGCGCACGCTGACCGCCGTGCGGCCGACCAATTTCGGTGACATCATCGCGCTGGTGTCGCTGTACCGGCCGGGACCGATGGACAACATTCCGTCGTTCGGCGCGCGCAAGGCCGGGCGGGAGGAGATCATCTATCCCCACGACCTGCTGGAGCCGATCCTGAACGAGACGTACGGCATCTTCGTTTATCAGGAACAGGTGATGCAGGCCGCGCAGATCCTGGCGGGATACTCGCTGGGCGGCGCGGACATGCTGCGGCGCGCGATGGGCAAGAAGGTCAAGGCGGAGATGGACGCGCAGCGATCCATCTTCGTGAAGGGCTGTGCCGAGGTGAACGGCATTAAGGAGGCGAAGGCCAACGAGCTGTTCGACTTGATCGACAAGTTCGCCGGATACGGCTTCAACAAGAGCCACGCGGCGGCCTATGCGCTGCTGGCGTATCAGACGGCGTGGCTGAAGGCGCATCATCCGCATGAGTTCTTCGCGGCATCGATGGCGTTCGATTATGCGCAGACCGACAAGCTGGCGATCTTCGTCGACGATATGAAGCGGCTGCGCATCGACTGCCTGCCGCCGTGCATCAACGCCAGCGACGCGACCTTCGGCGTCGAGGAGACCGACGGCAACTTGGCGGTGCGCTACGCCCTGTCGGCGCTCAAGGGCGTGGGCGAGCGGGCGATGGAGCTGATGGTCGAGGAGCGGGCGGCGAAGGGGCCGTACAAGTCGCTCGACGATTTCGCGACGCGGGTCGATCCGAAGCTGCTCAACAAGCGGCAGATCGAGACGCTGGCGGCGGCAGGCGCGTTCGAATGCGTCGTCGGCGACCGGGCGGGCGTCCATGCGCTGGCCGATACGCTGATGGCGACGGCGCAGCGGACCGAGGCGAACCGGTCGAGCGGGCAGGGTGGCCTGTTCGGCGAGGCGAGCGGCGCGACCGAGGCAGCGATCCGCCTGCCCGACGTGCATTGGACGCTGACCGAGGCGATCGCGGCGGAAAAGGACGCGTTCGGCTTCTATTTCTCGGCGCATCCGCTGGATCGCTATGCCCATCTGGCCAGTGCGCATGGCGCGCGCAAGATCGCCGATCTGGCCGATACGCCGGTGCCCGAGGGCGGGCGCGTCGGCGCGACGGTGGCGGCGCTGGTCGAGGATGCGCGGTGGCGGACCTCGGCGCGGGGCAAGCGCTATATGATGGCGACGCTGTCGGACGCGACGGGGCAGGTGCCGGTGACGTGTTTCGACGAAGGGCCGGCGAACGACCTGGAGGCGGCGGGCAAGGTCGGCGGCTGCGGGTTGTTCACGCTCGAACTCGACCGGCGCGCCGGCGACGAAAGCGCGCGGGCGACGGTCAAGTCGCTGAAGCCGTTCGACGTGATCGCCCGCGACGTGCGGTTGCGGCTGGACCTGACGATCGAGGATGCTGCCGCCTATCCGGCACTCGCCGGGCTGGTGCAGCATGAGCGCGGCGCGCGGGGCGAAATCTGGGTTTCGGTGCCCGCCGCGCACGGAATCGAAGCACGGGTATGCCTGGGCCGCGATTTCCGGATCGATGGCGAGCTTGCCGAACGGGTCGGCAGGCTGCAAGGTGTCACCCAGGCGGCGTTCGATACGGTGAAGGCACCGCTCGCCGCCGTAGGATAGGGGCAGCATGGCCCCGTTCGCGAAGGAGAGTGTGCGTGCTGGGCGGAATGCAGGATTTCGAACTTCGAGTACCGCGGCTGCTCGATCATGCCGAGCGCGAGCATGGTGGTCGGGAGATCGTGACCCGCTGGGCCAATGGCAGCGAGACGCGGACCAACTGGGCGGGAATCGCGCACGACGCGCGGCGGCTGGCGCAGGCGCTGGAACGGATCGGCATCAAGCCTGGCGACCGGGTGGCGACGATGGCGATGAACCACGCCCATCACCTGATCGCGTGGTATGGCGTGATCGGGATGGGCGGGATCATCCACACGATCAACCCGCGCCTGTTCGACGACCAGCTAACCTATATCGCCGATCATGCCGGCGACCGGGTGCTGCTGTACGATGCGGCATTCGCGCCGATCATCGAACGGATGAAGCCGCGCCTGACCGGGATCGAACATTTCATCGTCATGGACGGCGAGGGGCCGGATAGCTTCGCCGCGCTGATCGCGCCCGAGAGCGGCGATTATGCCTGGGTCGAGGGCGACGAACGCGACCAGTGCATGATCTGCTATACCAGCGGCACGACCGGCGACCCGAAGGGCGTGGTCTATACCCATCGATCGAACGTGCTACACGCCATTGCCGAGCTGCAACCCGACGAGTTCGACCTGTCGCAGCGTGCCGTCTGCCTGCCGGTCGTGCCGATGTTCCACGCGGTCGGCTGGGGCCTGCCCTTTGCCGCACCGGCGGTGGGGGCGAAGATCGTGTTTTCGGCGGTCAACGATCCCGCCGTGCTGTGCGACCTGATGAACCGCGAACGGGTGACGCATTCGGCGGGCGTGCCGACCGTGTGGTTCGCGATGTTCCAATATATGGACGCGACCGGCCACAGCCCGGAGCATCTGAAGGTCGTGACGATCGGCGGATCGGCCGCGCCGCGCGCGATGATCGAGCGGCTGATGCGGATGGGCGCGCGGGTGAACCATGCGTGGGGCATGACCGAAACGTCGCCGATCGGGACGATGGGTGCGCCGGGTCCGGACTGGGACGACCTGAGCTTCGATCAGCGGGTGGATCAGGTGTGCCGGCAGGGCAAGGTGCCGTTCGGCGTCGAACTGCGCACCGTCGATGACGAGGGTGCGGTGCTGCCGCGCGACGGCGTGACGTCGGGCAGTTTGCAGGTGCGCGGGCCGTGGGTCCTCAAGCGCTATTTCCGTGACGAGGGTGGCGACGCGCTGACGGCGGATGGCTGGTTCGATACGGGCGACGTGGCGATGCTCCATCCCGACGGAACGATGCAGATCACTGACCGTGCGAAGGACGTCATCAAGTCGGGCGGCGAATGGATCAGCTCGGTCGATCTGGAGAATGCCGCGGTCGGCTGCGCGGGCGTGGCCGAAGCGGCCGCGATCGGCGTGCCGCATCCCCGGTGGGACGAGCGTCCGATCTTGCTGGTGGTCCGGCGCCCCGGCGCGGCGGTCGAGGCGGATGCGATCATGGCGCATCTGGCGACGAAGGTCGCGAAATGGTGGCTGCCCGACCGCGTGATCTTCGTCGACGCTCTGCCGCACAGCGCGACGGGGAAGCTGAAGAAGGCGGCGTTGCGCGAGGAATATCGCGGGGTGCTGGCGTAGCGGCGATGGCTTGCTCCGGCCCGGTTCGGATGCAATAGACCGCGCCGGGTGTTCGGCGCAGTGATGCGCCGGGCAGGGTATTCGCGCTGGTCGGGCCGCCAGTGCCGCCCCCGTGTGGCTGGAGCGCCGATGCCCCCGATTTCCCCGAAGCGCCCGAGTGCGCTGCGCCGTTTCCTCCATTCGCAGGCCGCCGCCGGCATCGTCCTGATGGGTGCGGCGCTGGTCGCGTTGCTGATCGCCAATTCGCCGTTTGGCCCGGACTATGACGCGTTGCTGCACGTCCATCTGGGCCCGCTGTCTATCGGGCACTGGATTAACGACGGGCTGATGGCGGTCTTCTTCCTGCTGGTCGGGCTGGAGATCAAGCGCGAGATGCTGGATGGCCAGCTGTCGTCCTGGTCGCGGCGGGTGTTGCCGGGGATCGCGGCGGCCGGTGGCATGGTCGTGCCGGCGCTGATCTATCTGGCGTTCAATCGCGGGCCGACCGTGACCGGATGGGCGATCCCGGCTGCGACCGATATCGCCTTTGCATTGGGCGTGATCGCGCTGCTGGGGAAGCGGGTGCCGGGGTCGCTCCGGGTGTTTCTGGCCGCGCTGGCGATCATCGACGATCTGGGCGCGGTGGCGATCATCGCGTTCTTCTATACCGCCGGCCTGTCGCTGCCTGCGCTGGCTGGGGCGGCGGTCGCGCTGCTGGTACTGGTCGCGATGAACCGGTGCGGGGTGCGGCGGCTTGCCCCTTATCTGATCGTCGGTGCTGTGCTGTGGGTGCTGGTGCTGTGGTCGGGCATCCACGCAACGCTGGCCGGGGTGATGCTGGCGCTGACCATCCCGATGGAGCGGACGCCGGCGCGGTCGGATCGCGACTGCGTCAGCCCGCTGCACCGGTTGGAACAGGCGCTGCATGTCCCGGTCGGGTTCCTGATCGTTCCGGTCTTTGGCCTGGCCAATGCCGCGGTGCCGGTACTGGGACTGCCGCCCGGCGCACTGGCCGCGCCGGTGACGCTGGGCGTCGCGGCGGGGTTGTTGATCGGCAAGGTCGTCGGCGTGTTCGGTTTTGCGACCCTCGCCATCCGGCTCGGCGTGGCGGATTGCCCGGCCGGGGCGAGCCGGTTGCAGCTGCTGGGCGTCGCGATGCTGTGCGGCATCGGCTTTACGATGAGCATCTTCATCACGCTGCTCGCCTTTCCCGGCGACCTGTTGTTGCAGGCGGAGGCAAAGATCGGCGTGCTGGCGGGATCGCTGGCGGCGGGCGTGCTGGGCTATATCGTCCTGCGGCTGGCCCGGCCCGAGCCGTCGGCAATCCCGGTCACAGTGCCGGGTCGGTGAACAGCCCGGTCATCACCGTCGAGGCGTAGAAACCGACCGCCCGGTCGCGCGGCATGGTTGAGGCCCAGCTGCGCATGTCGAACGCGGCATTCTGGAGCGCCATCAGCGCCTGCGCCGCGATCAGCGGGTCGACCGCGCGCACCGACCCTTCAGCGATGCCGTCGCTGATCGTGCCGGCAAAGCGGCGGGCGATGCGGTTGGAACGGTCGACCATCGCCTGTCGCACGCCACCGGGCAGCCCGGCGAGCGCGGTGGTGCGCAGCAGCGGGCCCTGTTCGGTGAACTGCGCGTCGACCAGCGTGGCAAGCGTGCTGGACAGGCGCTGCCAATGGCTGCCGCCGTCGCGATCGGCGGCGCGCTGCGCGGCGGAGATCGTGTCGAAACTGCGCTGGTAACAGGCGGCGACCAGATCGTCCTTGGCATCGAGATGATGGTAGAACGACCCCTTGGTCACGTTGAGTTCGGACGCGATCCGCTGGACCGAGGCACCGCGATAGCCCAGTTCGTTGATGAGCCGGGTGGCGGCACGCAGGAATGCGTCGCGCGCCGGCTCCGCATCGGCCTGTTCCAGCACCAGCGGTTGCGGGTCCCAGCGCTGGCCGGGACCGGCAAGGCCGTGGGTGAACACATCCATCAGCCGCGCCTGCACGCGGTCATACTGGTCGGGTTCGTAGCGATCCAGCCAGACGGTCAGCCAGAAGCAATTCTCCAGCAGCATGTGCGCGCGGGCGCCCTGCACATCCTTGGCGATGCGGTCGCGCGGTTCGCCCCACAGGGTGCGCGTCTTGCGGAACACCTCGCGCCAGCCGGCGAGCAGGCGCGCCTTGAACGGGTCTTCCATCGCGCGCAGGTCGGACAGCATCGCGACGGGGCGTTCCTCGCCCGCTTCGATCCGACGCTGGCGGTCGAAATGGATGGCGAGGAACTTTGCGACGCGGGCCTGCGGGGTGGGTTCGCGGAGCGATTCGTCGAGCGTCGCCTGCAGCCAGTCGAGCGTGTGGTCGAACGCGGCGGCGGCCAAATCCTCCTTGCGCTTGAAATAATAGGTGACGCTGGTGGTATTGAGGCCCACCCGGCGTGCGACGTCGGCAAAGGTCATGCCCTTGGCACTCGCCTCGTTGATCGCCTCCGCCGCGGCGGCAAGGATGGCGTCGCGCTTGGCGCGGTAGCGTTTGGTGGCCCCGTCGGTCGTCGTCATGGCGCAACCCTAGCAGATCGGGTGTGGACCCCAAGCCCCATTGTTGCACCATGCCGCGACGTCATCCGCGCTTTACCGAATATCCGGTATGGCATAGACCGGGCAAAACAGTTGCAACGGGAGACGGATGTTGGACTTTCGGTTCAGTGCGCGCGAAACCGAATATCGCGACCGCGTTGCGGCATTCATCGCCGAACATGTTGCCCCCGCCGACCATGATTATCACCGGGAGGTCGCGAGCGGCGACCGCTGGGCCCCGGTCGCGATGCTGGAGCCGCTGAAGGACAAGGCAAAGGCCGCCGGCCTCTGGAACCTGTTCATGCCGCCCCATTCGGGCGCGCCGGTGGTGGATGAGAGTTTCGCATTTGAGGGGACGCAGCTGTCCAACGTCGAATATGCGCTGTGTGCCGAGGAGATGGGCCGGTGGCATTGGGCGAGCGAGGTGTTCAACTGCTCCGCGCCCGACACCGGCAATATGGAGGTGCTGCACCGGTACGGCACGCGCGACCAGAAGGAGGCGTGGCTGCGGCCGTTGATGGACGGCACGATCCGTTCCGCATTCCTGATGACCGAGCCGGCGGTGGCGTCGTCGGATGCGACCAATATCGAGACGCGGATCGTGCGCGATGGCGATGAGTATGTGATCGACGGGCGCAAATGGTGGTCGTCGGGCACCGGCGATCCGCGCTGCAAGGTGGCGATCGTGATGGGAAAGACCGATCCGAATGCGCGCCGGCACCAGCAACAGAGCATGATCCTGGTCCCGATGGATACGCCGGGCGTGCGGATCGAACGGATGCTGCCCGTCTATGGATACGACCACGCCCCGCACGGCCATGGCGAGGTGGTGCTGGAGCAGGTGCGGGTGCCCGCCGCGAACCTGTTGCTGGGCGAGGGGCGCGGGTTCGAGATCGCGCAGGGGCGGCTTGGGCCGGGGCGTATCCACCATTGCATGCGGACGATCGGCGTTGCGGAAATGGCGCTGGCGGCGATGACGAAGCGACTGCAATCGCGCGTGGCGTTCGGCAAGGCGATCGCGGAACACTCGATCTGGGAACAGCGGGTTGCCCGCGCGCGGATCGATATCGAGATGACGCGGCTGCTGTGCCTGAAGGCGGCCGACATGATGGACCGTGCGGGTAACAAGGCGGCGCAGGGCGAGATCGCGATGATCAAGGTGCAGGCACCGACGATGGCGCTGCAGATCCTCGACGATGCGATCCAGGCGCATGGCGGGGGCGGCGTGTCGGAGGATTTCCCGCTGGCCGCGGCGTGGGCCGGGGTGCGCACGCTGCGCTTTGCCGATGGGCCGGACGAGGTGCACAACCGCGCCATCGCCCGCGCCGAATTCGCGAAGGTGGCCGATGGCCGGTGACCTCGACCTTGCGCGGATGGAGCCGTGGCTGGCGGCGACGGTGGGTGCGGGACCGGTCGAGATTACGCGCTATCCGGGCGGGCAGAGCAATCCGACCTACCGCGTCGACCTGTCCGCCGGGTCGTTCGTGTTGCGGCGGAAACCGTTCGGGCCGCTCTTGCCCAGCGCCCATGCCATCGAGCGCGAATTTGCCCTGATTTCCGCGCTGCACCCGACAGGGTTTCCGGTGCCCCGTCCGATTGCGCTGTGCGAGGATGCCGACGTGATCGGTGCGCCCTTCTACCTGATGGAGCGGGTCGCGGGGCGGACGATCTGGGACGGGTCGATGCCGGACATGACGCCGGCCGAGCGGCGGGCGCATTATGATGCGATGATCGACGCGTTGGCCGCGCTGCACGCGATCGATCCGGTTGCGGTGGGCCTTGGCGATTATGGCAAGCCCGGCAATTATTTCGAGCGGCAGGTGGCGCGCTGGACCCGGCAGTATCGCGCGAGCCAGACGGACGACCTCCCCGATGTCGAGCGGCTGATCGAATGGTTGCCGCGCACCGTCCCGACGCAGGATCGCACCGCGATCGTCCATGGTGACTACCGAATCGACAATCTGATCTTTGCCGAAGGGGAGCCGCGCGTCGTCGCGGTGCTCGACTGGGAGTTGTCGACGCTGGGCGATCCGCTGGCCGACTTCACCTATCTGCTGATGAACTGGGGCACCGAGCCGGACGGTCGGTCGGGAATCAAGGGGCTGGCCGGCGGCGACAGTGGCATCCCGACGATGGGCGAGGTGGTGGCGCGCTATTGCACCGCGACAGGCCGGGCGGACGTGCCGAAGCTGGAATGGTATTTCGCCTATAACCTGTTCCGCCTGACCGGGATCGTTCAGGGCATCAAGCAGCGCGTGCGCGACGGCAATGCCGCCAGCGCGCAGGCGGCGGCAATGGCCGAGCGCGTGCCGATGCTGGCGGCGATGGCATGGGATTTCGCGAAGAAGGCAGGCGCGTGATGCGGTTCGATGGCAAGTCGGTATTGGTCACCGGTGCGGGATCGGGGATCGGGCGGGCGACCGCTTTGGCCTTTGCTCGTGAAGGGGCCGGGGTGGTGTGCGGCGATGTTGCGCAGGCAGACGTAACGGCCGCGATGATCGGCGACATGGGCGGCCGCGCGGTCGCCTGTGCCATGGATGCCGGCGAAGACGCGGATGTCGCGCGGGTGATCGCGCTGGCGGTTGAGACGTTCGGCGGGATCGATGTGGTGCATGCCAATGCCGGCATCTCCGGTGGGATCGCCGGGCTGTTCGACACGACGGCGGAGGACTGGGCGGAGATTTTGCGGGTCAATCTGATCGGCCCGTTCCTGGCGATCCGCCATGCCGCGCCGATCATGGCAGCGGCGGGCGGCGGGGCGATCGTGTGTACCGCCAGCGTGGCCGGGCTGCGATCGGGCGCGGGCGGGGCACCCTATTCGGCGTCGAAGGCGGGGGTCATCAACCTGGTTCAGACCGCCGCGCAACAGCTGTCGGGATCGGGCGTGCGGGTGAATGCGATATGCCCCGGCCTGATCGAAACCGGCATGACCGCGATGGTGTACGACCATGCCCGCCAGCATGGCAAGGAAGCGCGGATCGGGCGGCTGAACCCGCTGCGCCGGGGTGGCGAGCCGGAGGAGGTGGCGGCGGTGGTGCTGTTCCTCGCCTCAACAGAGGCCAGCTATGTCAACGGACAGGCATGGGCGGTCGATGGCGGGTTGTCGTCGAGCCATCCGGTCACACGGCAGGATTACGGGCGTACCGCCGTCTGATCGGGCGGAACGAAGTGGGTGGCCGGCGCTTCTCGTTGCAAGATGCAAGGAGTTTGCCACATGACCGCCACGCTGAAACCGCCGATCCGCTATTCGGCCGGGCTGGAACAGCCGCAGCCCGATGAGGCGGCGACGGTCGCGCAGATGGAGCAGTCGTTCGACACCATCCTCGAAACGACGTCCAAGGATTATGGCAAGGCGGTGCGCGCGGTCCATGCCAAGGGGCACGGCATCCTGAAGGGCGAGCTGACCATCCATGACGACCTGCCGCCGGAAGTGGCGCAGGGGCTGTTCGCGACGCCGGGGACGCATCCGGTGGTGATGCGGTTTTCGACCAATCCGGGCGATATCCTCGACGATGCGATCGGTTTGCCGCGCGGTCTCGCGTGGAAGGTGTTGGACGTCGACGGCGAACGGCTGCCGGGCGCGGAAGGGCGGACGCAGGATTTCGTGATGGTCAACGCGCCGGCCTTTGCCGCGCCGACGCCGCAGAAATTCGCGGGCAACCTCAAGCTGCTGGCGAAGACCACCGACAAGGCGGAATGGGCCAAGAAGGCGCTGTCCTATGTCCTGCGCGGGGCCGAGGCGGCACTGGAGGCGGTCGGGACCGAGAGCACGTTGCTGAAGACGATGGGCGGATCGAAAAACGTCCACCCGCTGGGCGAGACCTATTTCTCCGCCACGCCATTTCGCCACGGCGCGTTCGTCGCGAAATATCAGCTGGTGCCGGTGTCGCCCGACCTGATCGCGCTGACCGATACGGTGATCGACACCAGCGGTCGTCCGGACGCGATCCGCGAGGATATGCAGGCGGATGCGGGCAAGGTGCGCGGCGCGTGGGAGGTCCGCGTGCAGCTGCTGCGCGATACCGACGCCCAGCCGATCGAGGATGCGGCGACGCCGTGGCCGGAGGAGGTCAGCCCGTACCTCACCGTCGCGACGATCCGCACCGATCCCCAGGACAGCTGGTCGGCGGACAAGGTGGCCGAGGTTGATGAAAATCTGCGGTTCAGCGTGTGGACCGGGCTTGCCGCGCATCAGCCGCTGGGCGGGGTCAACCGGGTGCGCAAGCCGATCTATGACCATTCGGCGGACTATCGCCGGCGGTTCAACGGGTGTCCGTTGCACGAGCCGGGTTGAACCAGCCCAAATCGTGCTCCCGCGCAGGCGGGAGCCTAGGGCGGCAAATAGCAGCTTCGGGACAGAGTAATCCTGCGCGCCCGCCTGCGCGGGGGTACGATCGCAATGGAATGCGCTATTCCCGCACCCGCACCAACCCCTCCTGCGCGACGCTGGCCACCAATCGCCCGTAGCGGCTGAAGAAACGGCCGCGGTTGAAGCCGCGGGCGTGGCCGGCCCAGGGGCTGTCGGTCTGGTAGAGGAGCCAGTCGTCGGCGCGGAACGGTTCGTGGAGCCACAGCGCATGGTCGAGGCTGGCGGTCTGCATCTTGTCCATCATCCAGTGGATGCCGTGCGGCAACATGCAGGTGCCGAGCAGCATCATGTCGCTGGCATAGGCCAGGATCGCGCGGTGCAGCGTCATGTCGTCGCCGATCGGCGCGGCGGCGCGGAACCAGCCATGCTGGAGCGGCGCGCGGCGGCTCGGGTCGGTCCAGTGTTCCGCCTCGACCGGACGGATTTCGATCGGGCGGGCGCGCAGGAATAGGCGGCGATATTTCTCGGGGATACGCTCCTGCATCGCCTCGCGCAGGTCGCGGTCGGTCGGCAAAGCCTCCGGCGGTGGCACGTCGGGCATCGCGTCCTGATGCGCTAGACCCTCTTCGGGCAGCTGGAACGACGCCGCCATGTTCAGGATCGCCTGCCCACGTTGCATTGCAATGACGCGGGCGTTGGCGAAGCTGCGTCCGGCGAAATCGCGCACCACGCGGTAGACGATCGGATGCTGCTCGTCGCCTGCGCGCAGGAAATAGGCGTGGAGCGAATGGGCGATCTTTTCCCCGCCGATCGAACGCTGGGCGGCCTGCAATGCCTGTGCGATCACCTGTCCGCCGAACACGCGACCGACCCCGCCGGGATTGCGGGCGCCACGATACAGGTCGGTGTCGATCTCCTCGATATCGAGCAGGCGGACAAGGCCAGCGATCAGGTCGGCAGGCGTTGGCTCCATCAATAGCCCCCGGCGCGGGCCACGCGGTCGCCGTGATAGCCGATATCGCCGAACATCTCGGTCAGGACGCGGGCGCGCTTCATGAAGAAGCCGATGTCCGCCGCGTCGGTCATGCCGATGCCGCCATGCATCTGCACCGCCTCCTGCACCGACAGCGTGGCGGCCATGCCGGCCATTGCCTTGGCCACCGATACGGCGAGGTCGGCATCGGCATGCGCGTCATCAAGCAGCTGCTGCGCCTTCAGCACGGCGGCGCGGGCGACCTCCAGTTCCGAATAGAGGTGCGCGGCGCGGTGTTGCAGCGCCTGGAAGCTGCCGATGGTCTGGCCGAATTGCTTGCGCTGGCGCAGATAGTCGAGCGTGCGGGTGGCGGCGCCGTCACCGACCCCGAGCGACTCCGCCGCAGCGCCGGTGCGGGCGGCGGACAGCAGGCGGGCAAGCGGGGTGCCGCCGCCATCGACGTCGCCGACCACCGCGTCGCCATCGACCATCACATCGAAGGTCAGCCGCGCGGCGATGCTGCTGTCGACCAGCCGGCGCGGATCGGCGGTCAGGCCCGGCGTGTCGGCGGGGAGCGCGAACAGGGTCAGGCCGTCCTTGTCCTCCGCGCTGCCGGCGGTGCGGGCGACGACGAGGATCAGGTCGGCGACATGGCCGTGGGTCACGAACTGCTTGGTGCCCGACAGGCGGAAGCCGTTGCCGGCGCGCTCGGCCTTCAGGGCGATGCGGTCGTCATGCTTGGCGCGCTCGTCGATGGCGAGCGCCGCGACGGTCTTGCCGACGGCGATTGCGGGCAGCCAACGCTCGCCCGCCGTCGTCCCGGTCAGCGCGGCGACGGCGGCGACCGAGGTGGTGAGGAAGGGGGAGGGCGACAGGTTGCGACCGATCTCCTCCAGCACGATCCCGGCCTCGACATGGCCGAGGCCCAGCCCGCCGGCGCTTTCGGGCACCATCATGCCGGTAAAGCCCATCTCGGCGAACTTCGCCCACAGGTCGCGGTCGAACCCGGTCGGATCGTTGGCATCGCGCAACGTGCGCAGGTGCGCGACCGGGGCGGCTTCGCTCAAAAACTCGCGCGCGGTGTCGGCGAGCATCGTCTGATCTTCGTTCAGAAACAGGGGCATGGTGGCAATTCCTGGCAGAAGGTCACTGGGTCGGCAGGTCGAGGATACGACGCGCGACGATGTTGAGCTGGATTTCGGACGTGCCGCCCTCGATCGAATTGGCCTTGGTCCGCAGCCATGTGCGGGCGGCGGCCCCGTCGTTGCTGTCGGCACCCTCCCATTCGAGCAGGTCGCTGCCGCCCGCCGCCATCGTCAGTTCGTGGCGGGTCTTGTTCAGCTCGGTCCCGACATATTTCATCATGCTGGGCTGGGCAGGGTGCGCACGGTTGGCCTTCAGTTCGTCGCGGAAACGTTCGGACATGGCGGCGAAGGCGCGGGCGCGGACGTCGAACGTCGCGATCGCCGCGCGGAGCATCGGGTCGGCCAGCCGGCCTTGCGCGTCCAGCCCGACCGTCGCCACCGCGCGATCGATCAGCGGGCGATCGTCGGTCAGCCCCATGCCGGAAATCATCTCCCGCTCATGGCCGAGCAGATACTTCGCGACGTCCCAGCCCTTGTTCCGCTCGCCGACCAGATTGGCCTTGGGCACGCGCACATCGTCGAAGAAGGTTTCGCAGAAGGGGGAGTTGCCGGAAATCAGCTTGATCGGGCGGGTGGTGACGCCGGGCGAGGCCATGTCGAACAGCAGGAAGCTGATGCCGCCCTGCTTGGTCGTGCGGTCGGTGCGGACGAGGCAAAAGATCCAGTCCGCCTTGTCGGCATAGCTGGTCCACACCTTCTGCCCGTTGACGATGAAGTCGTCGCCATCCTCGACCGCGCTGGTCTGAAGGCCCGCGAGGTCGGAGCCGGCGCCGGGTTCGCTATAGCCCTGGCACCAGCGGATTTCGCCGCGGGCGATCCTGGGTAGATGCTCCTGCTTCTGCGCCTCGGTGCCGTACTTTAGCAGTGCGGGGCCGAGCATCGAGATACCGAACGAATAGAGCGGGTTGCGGGCATGTATTGCCGCCATTTCCTCGCGTAATATCTTCGCTTCCGCCGGCGACAGGCCGCCGCCGCCATAGGCCGTCGGCCAGTCGGGCACGGTCCAGCCGCGCGCGGCCATCCGGTCGAGCCAGAGTTTCTGGTCGGGATTGGCATAGGTCGGGTTACGCCCGCCCCAGGTCACGTCCCTGTCCGAACGAACCGGCTCACGCATCGAGGGCGGGCAGTTCTCTTCCAGCCACGCGCGAGTGTCGGCGCGGAATTGGGCAAGATCGCTCATGCCGAGAACCTCCCGCCCTGCTCGGCCTTTTCGCGCAGCAGCGGGGAGACCTCGAAACCGTGGCGGTCGAGGCCTTCGACGATCTTTTTCAGCCCCTCGGTATCGGCCCAGAACATCGGCCCGCCGCGATAGACCGGCCAGCCATAGCCATAGATCCAGACGACATCGATATCGGACGCGCGCTGCGCCTTGCCCTCCTCCAGAATCTTCGCGCCCTCGTTGACCATGGTGTAGAGTGTGCGTTCGACGATTTCCTGATCGGTGACATCGTGCTGCGGGGTGTTGGTCCGCTGGCGGAAATCGTCGATGACCTCGGCGACGCGCGGGCTGTTCGACGGCGTGCGCTTCGCATCGTAATCGTAGAAGCCGGCCTGCTTCTTCTGGCCCCAGCGGCCCTCCGCAGCGAGGGCGTCGCGGAGATTCTCGATCCGGTTCGGGTCGCGGTGCCAGCCGATGTCGACGCCGGCCAGGTCGGCCATCTGGAACGGCCCCATCGGCATGCCGAAGGCGACATGGACGCGATCGACCTGTTCGGGCGTTGCGCCCTCCAGCAGCAGCTTCATCGCCTCGACCTGACGCGGCTCCAGCATGCGGTTGCCGATGAAGCCGTGGCAGACGCCGGCGATCACCGCGACCTTGCGGATCTTCTTTGCCAGCGCCATCGCGGTTGCCAGCACGTCGTCGGCGGTCGCATCGCCGCGCACGATCTCCAGCAGTTTCATGACATTGGCGGGCGAGAAGAAATGCAGGCCCACCACGTCCTGCGGCCGCTTCGTCGCGCCGGCGATGACGTTGACGTCGAGATAGCTGGTGTTCGAAGCCAGGATCGCACCGGGTTTGCAGATCGCGTCAAGCTTCCCGAAAATGTCCTGCTTGACCGACATTTCCTCATATACCGCCTCGATCACCAGATCGACATCGGCCAGCGCGTTCAGGTCGAGCGTGGGGGTGAGCAGGCCCATCGCCTGATCAACCTGTTCGGGCTTCATCCGCCCCTTGGCAGCGGTCGCGTCGTAGTTCTTGCGGATGGTCGCGGT
The DNA here is from genome assembly GCF_001421585.1 of Sphingomonas sp. Leaf23. Taxonomy (NCBI): domain Bacteria; kingdom Pseudomonadati; phylum Pseudomonadota; class Alphaproteobacteria; order Sphingomonadales; family Sphingomonadaceae; genus Sphingomonas; species Sphingomonas sp. Leaf23. The sequence goes on from NZ_LMKR01000003.1 coordinate 712,667, forward strand.
ACCGCGGTCGAGCGCGTCCTGCTGCATCTCGACGATGGTGACGGGGATGCCGGCCGACAGGAAGTTCATCGCGATGCCGCCGCCCATCGTGCCCGCGCCGATGATGCCGACCCGGTGGATCGGGCGGAGCTTCACGTCGTCGGCGATCCCGTCGATCTTCGATGCCTTGCGTTCGGCAAAGAAGATGTGGCGCTGTGCGGCCGACTGGACGCCGAACATCAGCTGCATGAACTGCTGCCGTTCGAATTCGGCCCCTTCCGCATAGGGGGTTTCGGTCGCCTTCACGATGCAGGCGATGTTGGTGGCGGGGGCGTCGAAGCCCCGGAAACGGCGGGCATTCGCCTGTTCGAACGCGGCGACGGCTTCCGGATCGGGCGAAAGCGAGCGTTCGGACGCGCGGGGGATGGGGCGGACGTCGGCGACGTCGCGGGCGAAGGCGATGGCGTCGGTGAGCAGGCTGTCCTCGTCGGCCAGCCGGTCGACGATGCCGGCATCCAGCGCCTTCCTGGCCGAAATCGGATCGCCCTTCGCCACCATCTCCAGCGCGACCGCGACACCGGCCAGACGCGGCAGGCGCTGGGTGCCGCCGGCGCCGGGGAGCAGGCCGAGCTTCACCTCGGGCGTGCCGAGCTTCGCACTGGGGACGGCGATGCGATAATGGCTGGCGATCGCGACCTCGCACCCGCCGCCCAGCGCCGTTCCGTGGATCGCGGCGACGACCGGCTTGTCCGATGCCTCGATCTGGTCGACCAGCGTGGGCAGCATCGGTTCGACCGGCGGCTTGCCGAATTCGGTGATGTCGGCCCCGGCGAAGAAGGTCCGCCCGGCGCAGGCGATGACGACCGCGCGCACCGCATCGTCGGCGGCGGCTTCCTCGATCGCGGCCTTCAGCCCGGTGCGGACGGCGGCCGAAAGGGCGTTTACCGGCGGATTGTCGGCCAGTACGACCAGGACGTCGCCATGGCGTTCGGTGGTCACGGACATGTCGGGCCTTCTCCATAAGTTGCCATACCGGTCCTTCTAAACGCCGGCAGTGTTGCCGCATTCTATTGCCTTTCGCGGAATGACAATCAATAGTGCGCAGCATCGAAAAGCGGAGCGGCGGGGCAAACCCGACCTTCGACAATAGTGCGGGAGCGGTTGCGTGGCAGGTGACGAAGCAACGATGGCGGTGCCGTCCGACTGGCCGCGCATGTCGATGGCGCAGGTGCAGGCCGCGCTGACCGCGCCGGGCCAGCCGTTCGAGATGGATAGCGCCTTGATCGACGGGATCGAGACGCGCGTCTGGAAGAATGCGCCGGCCAATCTGACGCAGCTGATCGCGCTGTCGCGCACCCATGGCGACCGGCTGGCGACGATCCATGAGGATCAGCGTGTCACCTATGACGCGCAATATCGCGCCATCGCGACATTGGCCGCCGAGCTGGGCGCGATGGGGGTCGGCAAGGGGGACCGGGTGGCGCTGGCGATGCGCAACATGCCCGAATGGCCGGTCGCCTTCTTCGCGATCGTGGCGACGGGAGCGATCTGTGTGCCGCTCAACGCGTGGTGGAGCCCGCAGGAGCTGGCCTACGGCGTCAATGATTCGGGTGCGCGGGTGTTGATCGTCGACCGGCAGCGGCATGATCGGCTGGGCGGCGATTATGGCGCGATGCCGGGGCTGGAGCAGGTTATCGTAGCACGGGCGCGGGTGCCGCTGACCGGTATCGAGCGGCGGCTGGAGGACGTGATCGGCGATTGTGCCGGGTATGCGACCTTGCCCGAGGTGCCGCTGTCCGACGTCGTGATCGCGCCCGACGATCCGGCAACGATCTTTTACACCAGCGGCACGACCGGGCGGCCGAAGGGGGCGCTGGGCACGCATCGCAACCTGTCGACCAATATCCTGTCGGCGGCCTATGTCGCCGCGCGGTCGTATCTGCGGCGCGGCGAGATGCCGCCCGAGCCACAGCCGAAGGTCGGGTTGCTGGTCATCCCGTTCTTTCATGTGACGGCGTGCAGCGCATCGTTGATGGGGGCGCTGGTTGGCGGCACGACCTTGGTGCTGATGCGCAAATGGGATGCGGGTGAGGCCCTAAAGCTGATCGAGCGGGAGCGGGTGCAGGTGACCGGCGGGGTGCCGACCATCGCGTGGCAGTTGCTGGAGCATCCCGATCGCGCGAACCACGACCTGTCGTCTCTGGAGGTCGTACAATATGGCGGCGCGCCGTCCGCGCCCGATCTGGTGAAGCGCATCTATGAGGTGTTCGGCGCGCTGCCCGGCAATGGCTGGGGCATGACCGAGACGATGGCGACCGTCACCCAGCATGTCGGCGAGGATTATCTGGCCCGCCCGACCAGCTGCGGCGCGCCGGTGCCGGTCGCCGACCTGAAGATCGTCGGCCCCGATGGCACGACCGAACAGCCAGTGGGGGCGGTCGGCGAGCTGTGGGCGCGGGGACCGATGATCGTGCGCGGATACTGGAATGCACCGGAGGAGGCCGCGCAGACCTTCATCGACGGCTGGGTCCGGACCGGCGACCTGGCGCGGCTGGATGACGAGGGGTTCTGCACCATCGTCGACCGGGCGAAGGACATCATCATCCGTGGCGGCGAGAATATCTATTCGATCGAGGTCGAGGACGTGCTGTACGCGCATCCGTCGGTCACCGACGCCGCGCTGGTTGGCGTGCCCGACCGGGTGCTGGGCGAGGTGCCGGCCGCCGTCGTTCACCTGTGCCCCGGCTGCGAGGCGAGCGAGGGCGAGTTGCAGGACTTCGTTCGTGCGCGGCTTGCCGGCTTCAAGGTGCCGGTGATGGTGCGGTTTTCCGACACGGTGCTGCCGCGCAACGCCAATGGGAAGATTTTGAAGAGCGAGCTTCGTCAGATGTTTGCCGCGCCGGGCCAGGCATAGCAGCGCTATGCCGCGCATCAAGGCGCGGCCGGCCGGCGGCGCGGGGAGCGCCGTCCGACGGCACGGGCTTTGCCCGTGGCGTGGCTGAGGCTGCGAAAAACGGCCAAAGTTCACTAAGTTCACACTCGCGACGCAATTCACGCCGCGCTGCTATTCAGTTGCAATAACGATCGCTCCAGCAGCCGCGGCGTTGATCTTGGCCCGTATCGACGGTGATTCCAGCCTTCACTGGGATTGACGTCCAAGGCATCGGAATGCGCAGGGCTCGTGCAGCGCGCGAAGGCAATCGGACCGGTCAAAGAGCGGGCGCGCCATGCGGCCGGGGCGGATCATGGCGGGGCGGTGCCGTGTAGGAAAGCGCCTTCCGCGCCGCTCTTCGCAAACGCGGCGAAAACTGCTAGGCGGCGCGCCATGCTCAATCTGAACGGTATCACGGTGCGCCTGGGCGGGCGGACGATCCTCGACAATGCCAGCGCGGCGCTGCCACCGGGCAGCCGGGTCGGGCTGATCGGGCGCAATGGCGCGGGCAAGTCGACGCTGGTGCGGGTGATCGCGGGACAGCTCGAACCCGACAACGGCGTGGCGGAAATGCCGCGCGGGTCGCGGCTAGGCTATGTCGCGCAGGAAGCGCCCGCCGGACAGGCGACGCCGTTCGAAACCGTGCTGGAAGCCGATGTCGAGCGTGCGAAGCTGATGCACGATGCCGAGACGGTGACCGATCCCGACCGGCTGGGGGATATTCACGAACGGTTGCTGGCGATCGACGCGTACGGCGCGCCGGCGCGGGCAGCGCGGATTCTGGTCGGGCTTGGCTTCGACGAGGAAATGCAGGGCCGGCCGCTGGAGAGCTATTCGGGTGGCTGGCGGATGCGCGTGGCGCTGGCGGCGTTGCTGTTCAGCCAACCCGATGTGCTGCTGCTCGACGAACCGTCGAACCACCTCGACCTCGAAGCGGTGATGTGGCTGGAGGATTTCCTAAAAGGCTACAAGGCGACGATCGTCGTCGTCAGCCACGAACGCGATTTCCTGAACAACGTAGTCGACCATATCCTGCACCTGCACCAGGGCAAGATTACGCTCTATCCGGGCGGCTATGACGCGTTCGAGAAGCAGCGCGCCGAACGACTGGCGCAGCTGGAGGCGGCGCGCGTCAACCAGGCGGCGCAGCGGGCCAAGCTGCAGGAATATGTCGCCAAGAACTCGGCGCGAGCCTCGACCGCGAAGCAGGCGCAGTCGCGGCTGAAGATCCTCGCCAAGATGAAGCCGATCGCGGCGATGGCGGAGGACCCCAGCCTGTCGTTCGACTTTCCCGATCCCGACGAGCTGCGCCCGCCGCTCATCACGCTCGACATGGCGAGCGTCGGGTATAACGATACGCCGATCCTCAAGCGGCTGAACCTGCGCATCGATCCCGAGGATCGCATCGCGCTGTTGGGCCGCAACGGCAACGGCAAGACGACGCTGGCGCGGCTGCTGGCGGCGCAGTTGGCGCCAATGGACGGCGATATGAACGCCGCGGGCAAGATGAAGGTTGGCTATTTCACCCAGTATCAGGTCGAGGAACTGAGCACCGACGACACCCCGCTGGAGCATATGACGCGCCAGATGAAGGGCGCGTCGCCCGCTGCTGTCCGGGCGCAGCTGGGGCGGTTCGGTTTTTCGGGCGACAAGGCGATCACGCTGGTCGGCAAACTGTCGGGTGGCGAGCGGGCGCGCCTCGCGCTGGCGCTGATCACCCGCGATGCGCCGCACATGCTGATCCTCGACGAACCGACCAACCACCTGGACGTCGATGCGCGTGAGGCGCTGGTGCAGGCGCTCAACGCCTATACCGGCTGCGTGCTGCTGGTCAGCCACGACCGCCACATGCTGGAGGCGACCGCCGACCGCCTGGTGCTGGTCGATGAGGGGACCGCGAAGGAGTTCGACGGGACGATCGACGATTATATCGCGCTGATCCTCGGCAATTCGGCGAAGGAAAAGGCGGCCAAGGCCAACAAGAAGAACGACCGCAAGGCCGCCGCCGAAGCGCGCGAAAAGGCGCAGGTGCTGAAGAAGGGCGCGCAGGCGATCGAACGCGATCTGGCGCGGCTGACCGAACAGCGCGATGCGCTGGACGCGGCGATGGCGGGGAACGCGATCCCGGCACTGGCGAAGCTGACCATGGCGCAGCTGATGAAGCGCCGCGCGAGCCTCGATACCGAGATCGAGGTGGCGGAGACGAAGTGGATGGAGGCGAACGAAGCGTTGGAGGCTTTGGCGGCGTAGTTGCTGTTGGTGTAACCTATATGGCGGCGAGGGGCTTATGCGTAAGCGGACGATGTGCGCTTCTCTGGCGCCACTGTTCCTGATCCTGACGACAGCATGTGGGGAAGTCGGTCGGGACGCAGGCTCCAATGGAGGCTCCGATGCAGGCTGGGAATACCGGCCGGAGCACCACGGGTACTCGACTCGTCTAGACTATCGGTGGGGTGATCAAGAGCAGACTGTTTTCTCTGCCTCTTGCCGAGGCGCTCCGAGCTACGCACTTGTCTCAGGCGGTTATTCGATGGCCGCGCGAGAATTCACCCTTACCGTGGACGATCGGGTCTGGTCTCTGCCAACCTCTGGGGATGCGCTCGAAGTAGACCGCTACGCGCCGGCCTCGGTGATCAGCGCCGCCGAGCACCGTATCGTCTTTGCGGTGGGAGAATGGCGGCGCGAATTGCGCCCCGCACCCATCTTGAAGACATTCGTGCAAGACTGCGCCCGACGATCGCTGCCGGGGAACCGGGGCGTCAGACGCGCTTCGTAGACCGGTCCGCCGGACCTTTCTGAGATACATTCGGACAAAGGTCATTTGCACGACAGGCGACACCGCCGCCACCACCCGCTAAGACACCCCCAATGTCCGACTCCTTCCTCGCCCTCGACATCCCCGAACAGCCTGCCGCCGCGCAGCCCTACCGCGTGCTGGCGCGCAAATATCGGCCGCAGACGTTCAGCCAGCTGATCGGGCAGGATGCGATGGTCACGACGCTGGGCAATGCGATCAAGCGCGGGCGGCTGGCGCACGCCTTCCTGCTGACCGGCGTGCGCGGGGTCGGCAAAACGTCGACCGCGCGGCTGATCGCCAAGGCGCTGAACTGTATCGGGCCGGACGGACAGGGCGGGCCGACGATCGATCCGTGCGGGGTGTGCGAGCCGTGCCGGGCGATTGCCGAGGGGCGGCATATCGACGTGATCGAGATCGACGCCGCGTCGAACAACGGCGTCGACAGCGTGCGCGAAATGACCGAGGCGGTGCGCTATGCCGCGGTGTCGGCGCGCTTCAAGATCTACATCATCGACGAAGTGCACATGATGTCGACGCCAGCGTTCAATGCGCTGCTGAAGACGCTGGAAGAGCCGCCCGCGCACGTCAAGTTCCTGCTGGCGACGACCGAGGTGCACAAGGTGCCGGTGACGGTGTTGTCGCGCTGCCAGCGGTTCGATCTGCGGCGGATTCCGGCCGATCTGCTTAGCCAGCATTTCGCGCATGTCGTGGAAGCCGAGGGGGTCGAGGCCGAGCCGGAGGCGCTGCAACTGATCGCGCGCGCGGCCGAAGGGTCGGCGCGCGACGGGTTGTCGATCCTCGACCAGGCGATCGCGCATGGCGGGCTGGACGGCGAAGGCGTGCGCGCCGATGCGGTGCGGCAGATGCTGGGCCTGTCGGATCGCGGGGCGATCCGCACGCTGTTCGACCTGTTGCTGAAGGCCGATGCGCCGGGGGCGCTCAAGGCGCTGCGCGCGCAATATGATCTGGGCGTCGATCCGGCGTCGGTGCTGCGGACGCTGCTGGAAACGGTGCATGCGGTGACGATCGTCAAGGTCGGCGGCGACCGCGGTCCGGGCCAGTCGGCGGAGGAGCGCGACGCGTTCGATGCGTGGAGCGCGCTGTCGTTTCCGATGCTGCACCGGTTGTGGCAGTTGCTGCTGAAGGGCCATGAGGAAGTGTCGCGCGCGGCGCTGCCGATCGAGGCGTGCGAAATGGCGTTGCTGCGGATCGTCCATGCATCGTCGCTGCCCGATCCGGGGACGCTGGCGAAGCAGCTGGCCGCCGGGCAGGTGCCGGCGATCGGGGCGCCTGCCGCTCCGGCACCTGCGCCGGCCGCCGAACCGGTGGCGGTGGCCGATCCGCTGCCCGAGACGGCCGAGCAGATTGCGGCGTTGCTGTCGAAGCATGGGCGCCATTCGCTGGAGGCGCAGTTTCGCAATTGCGCGCGGCTGATCCGGCTGGAGCCGCAGCTGGTCGAGCTGGGCGGGGCGCGGCCCTTGCCCACCGACTTTACCCGTGATCTGGAAAATGCGCTGAAGGGGATCACCGGCAGCCATTGGCGCGTTCTGATCGGCGAGGGTGCGGGGGAACCGACCTTGCGCGAACAGGAAACGGCCAAGGCGGAATCGGAACGCGAACAGGTTCTCAAGTCGCCGCTGGTACAGGCGGCACTGGCGGCGTTTCCGGACGCCACCCTCGATCATTGGCAACGCAGCGACGGGAGTATCGCGCGATGAAGAATCTCGACGACATCATGGCCATGGCGCAGAACGTGCAGAACGAACTGACCAAGGCGCAGGCGAACCTCGACACGATCGAGGTGGACGGACAATCGGGCGGCGGGCTGGTGAAGGTCCGCGCGTCGGCCAAGGGGCGCATCCTGGGCGTCGATATCGACGATTCGCTGCTCCAGCCGGGCGAGAAGCAGATGCTGGAAGACCTGATCGTCGCGGCGTTCAACGATGCGCGGGCGAAGGCGGATGCGGCGAGCTCGACCGAAATGTCGAAGCTGACCAACGGCCTGCCGCTGCCGCCGGGGTTCAAGCTGCCATTCTGAGCGGTTCGGTACGCTGCTGGAACAAGCGGCTGGCGTGACGGTTCTTGGGCACATCAACCTGACAGGGAGAGGATGCCATGGACCGCGACCGGATCGAAACGAACCCCAATGGCGCACCGCAGACGGTCATCGTCGAACGGCGCGGATCGGGCGGCGGGCTGTTGATTGGCCTCGCCATCCTGCTCGCGGTGATCGTCGGCGCCTATTTCTTGCTGAACAACGCGAACAACGACAATGCCCGGACCGGCGCGGTGACGTCGGCGGCTAAGAGCGTTGGCGCTGCGGCGGACAAGGCAGGCGACGCGGTGGATCGGGCGACCAAGTAAGGTCGGTGCGGCATCCATGTGCCACGAACGTCACTTCAGCCTTCGCTGGGGTGACGTCTTTTGTTGCGCGGTGCCGTCGGCCAATTCGTCATGCCGGCGCAGGCCGGGATCCATGGATACGGGGCGGTTCGATGGAGCCGCCGGCGTTTCGTGACCATGGATCCCGGCCTTCGCCGGGATGACGGGGGGGCGGTTATTTGAGGCAGCTGTCCAGCCGTTCGCGCTGCACGATGCCGATGCGGCGTTCGATTGTGCGGGCGTAGCGGCGGGTGAAGCCGGTCGGGGCGATGCCGGCGCGCTTTTTGGGCAGCGGTAGCACTGCGGCGATCTGGGCCGCTTCGCGTGCGCCCATCTTGTCGGCGCCGTGCTTGAAATAGCGGCGGGTGCCGGCCTCCACGCCGTAGGTGCCGATGCCGGTTTCGGCGACGTTCAAATAGACCTCCATGATCCGCCGCTTGCCCCACATCGCTTCGATCAGGACGGTGAAATAGGCTTCCATTGCCTTGCGGAAATAGCCGCCGCCCTGCCATAGAAAGACGTTCTTCGCGGTCTGCTGGCTGATGGTCGATCCGCCGCGGATGCGTCCGCCCTCGGCGTTGCGGCGGGCGGCGTTGGCGATGGCGAGATAGTCGAAGCCGTTATGCGCGCAGAAGCGGCTGTCTTCGCCGGCGATGACCGCGCGGGGCATGTCGGGGTCGATCTTCGACAGCGGGCGCCACGATTTGGTGACGCCGTGGCCGGTCGGCACGTCGCCCAGCATGGTGATGGTGATCGGCGGGGGGACGAACCGCAGGATCAGGACCCAGAGGACCGAGAGGATTACGAAGCCGAGGACGAGTTTGATGGCCCAGCCGGTAAGGCGGCGGCCCCAGTTGCTGTGGTTAGCGGTGGACTTTGGGCGGGATGCGGAGCGGGCGGGCATGGAAGCTCGCTAGCGGTAGCAAGCGGGGAAGGGCAAGGTGGCAACTGGCGTTGTTGCAGGAGCCGTGGGCGACATGGGTTATGGATCCCGGCCTTCGCCGGGATGACGAAGGGGCGGTGGGGATGACAGAGCGGGGCGGCGGGTTTGGCCCGCCACCCCGCTCAGCTTACACCGCTGCCAGCATCCGGCGGTCGCCGGCGAGGCGCATCATTGCCTTTTGCAGCTTTTCGAACGCGCGCACCTCGATCTGGCGGACACGTTCGCGGCTGACGCCGTAGACCTGACTCAGTTCCTCCAGCGTCTTGGGATCATCGGTCAGGCGGCGTTCGGTCAGGATGTGCTTCTCGCGGTCGTTCAGGTCGTCCATCGCCTCGACCAGCATGCCGTGGCGGACATCGGCCTCCTGCGCCTCGGCGACGACCGAATCCTGCAAGGGGCTGTCATCGGCCAGCCAGTCCTGCCACTGGCTCTCGCCATCCTCGCGCATCGGGACGTTGAGCGACGTGTCGCCGCCCATCGCCATGCGGCGGTTCATCGACGTCACCTCGTCCTCGGTCACGCCGAGGTCGGTCGCGATCTTGGCGAGGTGTTCGGGCGAGAGGTCGCCATCTTCGAACGCGTCGAGCTTCGACTTCATCCGGCGCAGGTTGAAGAACAGCTTCTTCTGCGCCGCCGTGGTGCCCATCTTCACGAGGGACCACGAGCGCAGGATGAATTCCTGGATAGAGGCGCGAATCCACCACATCGCGTAGGTCGCAAGGCGGAAGCCCCGGTCGGGTTCGAATTTCTTCACCCCCTGCATCAGCCCGATATTCCCTTCGGAAATCAGTTCGCTGACCGGCAGGCCATAGCCGCGATAGCCCATGGCGATCTTTGCGACGAGGCGCAGGTGCGAGGTGACGAGCTGGGCTGCCGCTTCCGGATCGCCATGTTCCTGAAACCGCTTGGCGAGCATATATTCCTGCTCGGGCGCGAGGATCGGGAACTTGCGGATCTCCGAGAGATAGCGGTTGAGGCTCGCCTCGCCGCCAAGCGCCGGGATCGTCGCCGGGACGTTGCTGCCAGTTGCCATCGCGTGAAACTCCCTTTGTCCTTGTAGCGACGCCGCAGTGCGGAATCGCCGAAACCTATACGTGAAGATGGTCCAACAGTTCCTGCATGTCTGCCGGAAGGTCACTATCGAACGACAAAGCGTTTTTTGTGACCGGATGGATGAACCCCAGATGGGCGGCGTGCAATGCCTGTCGGGCGAAATCGAGCGTTTCCAATTGCGCCTTCAATGCTGGTCGCCGTCCGGCATAGACCGGATCGCCCAGCAGCGGGTGGCCGATCGACGCCATGTGCACCCGCACCTGATGGGTACGCCCGGTTTCCAGCCGGCATTCTATCAGCGATGCGCCGTTCAGTTGCCGAAGTTTGCGAAAGTGGGTCACCGCATGTTTCGCGGTGGGGCTGTGGACGATCGCCATCTTCTTGCGATCGCTGGGGGATCGCGCCAGCGGGGCGTCGATCGTTCCCGCCGAAGTTAATACCCGGCCCGCCGCGATCGCGAGATAGCGCCGGTCGATGCTGTGATCCTTGAACTGCCGCGCCAGCCCTTCGTGCGTCACGTCGTTCTTGGCGACGACCAGCAGGCCCGACGTATCCTTGTCGATGCGGTGGACGATGCCCGGCCGCGCGACGCCGCCGATCCCCGACAGCTTGCCCGCGCAGTGGTGGAGCAGCGCGTTGACCAGCGTCCCGTCGAGATTGCCGGCGGCCGGGTGGACGACCAGACCGGCGGGCTTGTCGACGACGATCAGGTGGTCGTCCTCATAGGCGACGACCAGCGGAATATCCTGCGCGACAGTATCCAGCGGCACGGCAGCGGGCAGGGTGATGATGAAGACCTGTCCGGCGGTGACCTTCCGCTTGCCGTCCGCCACCGGGCCGTCGGTCCCGTGGACATGGCCGGCGGCCATCAGCGCCTTGATCCGTTCGCGCGACAGGTCGGCGACGACATCGGCCAATGCCTTGTCGATCCGTTGCCCGTGCGCCGCGTCGGTGATGCGCGCCTCGATCGTGGAAACCCCCCGGTCCATTGGGTAGGAGATGGCGATGGAACCGGAATTTTCAAGCGATCTGCTGGAGCGACTGTTACGGGACGCCAACGAAAGTCCGGTCGAGATATGCGGCATCCTGCGGGGAACGGGCGGGCACATCGCCGTGGCGGAACCGGCGGGAAATGTCGCGGCCGATCCGGCGCGGCATTTCGAAATCGACCCGGCGGCGCTGTTCGGTGCGCTGCGCGATGCCCGGCGGGGCGGGGCGGCGGTGCTCGGCTGGTATCATTCGCATCCCTCGGGCAGCGCCGACCCGTCGCCGACCGATGCGGCGCAGGCGGCGGCGGACGGGATGTTGTGGCTGATCGTGGGCGGCGGGACCGCGCGGCTGTGGCGGGCGGTCGCCAATGGCGCACGGTACGGCCGGTTCGATCCGGTCGCCTTCGCGGTATCCACCGGTGGCCACGTTGAAAAAAACTGCGAAGCGGTGCACATGGACGGGGCCGGGCGGACGATGACGTTCGCCAAAGCACAAGGGTCGTCGCATTGAACATCAGCCCAGCCGATTTCGCCAGCCTGCTGTGTTCGCGATTGTGCCATGACCTGCTCAGCCCTGTTGGCGCGCTCAACAATGGGTTGGAGTTGCTGGCCGACGAACATGATCCGGACATGCGCGCCCGCTGCCTCGAACTGCTGGCGGACAGCGCGCGGGCTTCGGCCAACAAGCTGAAATTCTTTCGCTTGGCGTTCGGTGCGTCGGGTGGCCTGGGTGATTCGATCGATACGCGCGAAGCCCGCGCCGCATTGGAGGGGCTGTTCGGCGACAACCACCGGGTGCAGCTCGGCTGGATGGTCGATGCGCCGTCGCTGCCCAAGCCCGCGGTGAAAGTGCTGCTGAACCTCGCGCTGATCGCGGGCGACGCGCTGGTGCGCGGCGGGCAGCTGGACATCGGAGCGGAGCGGACGGCGAACGGCATCGATATCGCGGTGCGGGCCGATGGTCTGCGTATCGTGCTGGACGCCGAATTGCGCGGCGCGTTGCTGGGCGATGCCGCAATGATGACGCCGCGCGCCGCCGCCGCCTGCCTGGCGCGTGAGCTGGTCGAACAGAGCGGCGGTACGTTGCAGGTGTCGCCGGTGGATTCGCCGGTGCTGCTGTTCGGGGCGTCGCTGGTCACGGGGTGACGTTCGGTGCGGTGGAGGGGAGAACGATCCCGTTCCCGCACTAACCACGTCTTAACCTGATCCCGCCCATGGTCGCGCCACAACCGGGCGGGGCCGCATGGACGATCTGTTACAGGAATTCATTGCGGAGACGCGCGAGACGCTGGAGGCGTTGTCGACGGAGGTCGTCGCGTGGGAGGCTGCGCCCGACGATCGCGCGCGGCTGGATGCCATTTTCCGCTTCGTCCATACGGTAAAGGGCAGCTGCGGCTTCCTCGACCTGCCGCGCCTGCTGCGCCTCAGCCATGCCGCCGAGGATACGCTGTGCGAGGTGCGCGACGGCAAGCGGCGGCCGGACCGGTTCCTGGTCGACGCCGTGCTGGCGATCATCGACCGGATCGGCGAACTGGTCGAGGCGATCGACGCCGGCCTGCCGCTGACCGACGAGGGCGAGGACGAGCTGATCGCCGCGCTGGCACCGGGCGCAAGCGTCGCGCAGGCGATGACCCCGCTGGCGGCGGCTGCGATCGCGCAGGGCCGCGCGCCGCTGCGCAGCGTCCGGCTGAACGTCGACCTGCTCGACCGGATGATGAGCGGCATGTCGGACATGGTGCTGGTCCGCAATGAATTGATCCGGCGGCTGCGCGACCTCGACCTCGATCCGGCGGTCGAAGGCGCGCTGGAGCGGCTGTCGGCGTCGGTCGCCGACATGCGCGACGCGGTGACGCGGACGCGGATGCAAAAGATCGAGACGCTGTTCTCCCCGCTGCCGCGCATCGTGCGCGACACGGCGGCGGCGGTGGGCAAGGCGGTGACGCTGAGCGTCGATGGCGCCGATGTCGAGCTGGACCGCGAGATGATCGAGGTGATGCGCGACCCGCTGGTCCACCTGGTCCGCAACGCGATCGACCATGGGATCGAGCCGCCGGCCGAGCGCCGCCGCGCGGGCAAGCGCGAGAGCGGGCGGCTGCACGTCGCCGCGCGGCAATCGGGCAACCAGATCGTCATCGAGATCATCGACGACGGGCGCGGCATCGATACCGAGCGGCTGATCGCGAAACTGGCGGGCAGCGGGCAGCGCAGCGAGGCGGAGCTGCGGCGGCTGACCGCGCGCCAGCAATGCGAGCTGGTGTTTGCGCCGGGGCTGTCGTCGCGCGACGTCGCGACCGAGATTTCGGGGCGGGGCGTCGGCATGGACGTGGTGCGCGCGGCGATCGACCAGATCGGTGGGCGGATCACGCTGGACAACAAGCCCGGCCGCGGGCTGCGCATCGCGGTGCAGGTGCCGCTGACGCTGTCGATCGTGTCGACCATCGTCGTGCGCGCGGGCGAGCATCGCTTCGCCATCTCGCGCCAGACGATCGGCGAGATCGTGCGGGCGCGGGGCGCAAACTTCCGCATCGACCAGCTGGGCGATATCCGCATCGCGCAGATTCGCGACCGGCGCCTGCCGGTGGTCGACCTGTGCGCGGTGCTGGGCGTCGAACCGCGTCCCGATGCGGCGGGCAAGATGATGGTGGTGGTCGGCATCGGCGCGGGCGACTTTGCGGTCGCGGTCGACGAGGTGCTGGATACCGAGGAACTGGTGGTGAAGCCCGCCGCGCCGGCAGTGATGGCGACGGGGCTGTTCGCCGGACAGACGCTGCCCGATACCGGACAGCCGATGCTGATGCTCGATTGCGCCGGGGTGGCGCATGCCGCCGGGCTGACCTTTGCCGATGCGATGGACCGCGAACTGGCGGCCGAGGCGGAGGCGGTCGAGGAACCGGGCATCGCCGCGCTGCTGTTCGACGACCTCGACGGGCGGCGGCGGGTGATCCCGCTGGCGGTGATCGACCGGATCGAGCGGATTCGCGCGGGCAGCCTGCAACGCAGCACCGGGCGCATCTGGCTGGCGATCGACGGGCGGGTGCTGCCGGTGGTGGCTACCGCGGACGATGCGGTCGACCGGGTGACGACGGTCCTGCGGCTGACCGACGGCATGGTCGAACTGGCCTATGCCATCGACGATGCGGTGGACATCGTGATGCTGCCCGAACTGGCGGCATCGGCGGCGGAATTCGGGCCGAGCGGGGGTATCGTGCTGCTGGAGGGCGAACAGGTCGAACAGGTCGATCCGCTGTGGCTGTTCCAGCGCCATGCCCATGCGGTCGCACCGGCGATGGGGAAAGCGGTCGCCGCACGGCCGACCTGCCTGCTGGCCGATGGCGGGACGGGATGGATGCGTACCTTCCTGCGGCCGATGCTGGAGCAGGCGGGCTACCGTGCGGTCGAGCGGCTGGCGGAGGACGAACGGCCCGCGCTGGTGCTGGCGCAGGCGGAGGATTCGTCGGCGGTGGTCCCCGGCGGGCGGACGCCGGTCGTCCGACTGCGCGCATCGGTCGCCGATACCGGCGATGGCAGCATCTATCGCTACGACCGCGAAGGCGTGTTGCAGGCGGTGCGACAGGCGGTGGGGAAGTGACGATGCAGCAGCTGTTCCTCCTTGCCCGTGTCGCCGGACAGGATGTCGCGATTCTGTCGGATCATGTCGAATCGGTGGTGGATATCACGGCGGTGTCGCCGGTGCCGCGCACGGCACGCGCGGTGTGCGGCCTTGCCGCGCTGCGCAGCCGGGTGGTGACGGTGATCGACACCGCGACCGCGATCGATCCGGCGCACCCCTCGTCCCCGCGCCGTCGGGCGGTGGTGACGCAGGTCGACGGCCATCATTACGCTCTGCTGGTCGACATGCTCGACGATGCCTATCGCTGCGAATTGCGGCCGCTGACGTCGGGCCTGATGCCCGGCGCGGCATGGGCGGCGGTCGTCGCCGGGGTGATCGACCACGACGATCGCGCGGTCCTCGTCCTCGACCTGTCCGCCGTCGTCGCGCGGACGGCCGGCGGCGAACGCGTCGCTGCCTGATCCCTTTAACGGCCTGCTTACGAACTGCCGCTAGGCTGGCCTGGTATACAGTAGGATGTCGTCATGAAGAACTGTCTGGTCGTCGATGATTCGAAGGTGATCCGCAAGGTCGCCCGGCACATCCTGGAAACGTTGCAGTTCGAGGTCCGCGAAGCGGGCGACGGGCGCGAGGCGCTGGACCGTTGCGCTGAACAGCAGCCCGATGTCATCCTGCTCGACTGGAACATGCCGGTGATGAGCGGCATGGATTTCCTGCGCGCGCTGCGCGAAAGCGACGGCGGGCAGCACCCCAAGGTGGTGTTCTGCACCACCGAGAACGGCATGGCCTATATCCGCGCCGCGATCGAGGCCGGGGCCGACGAATATGTGATGAAGCCGTTCGATCGCGAGACGCTGGAGAGCAAGCTCCAGATCGTCGGCGTCGCGTAACGACGACGGACGTGGTCGCGGCCTGTCCCAAACCGGCGGCGTCCGTATCCGGGGCGCTGCGCGTCTTGATCGTCGATGATTCGGCGGTCACGCGCTGCGTCATCGCCCGGATCGTCGATGCGATCCCCACCTATGAAGTGATCGCGGCGGTCGGCAGCATCGCGCAGGCGCTGGCCGTGCTGGGCGACCGGCCGGTCGACCTGATCCTGCTCGACATCAACCTGCCGGGGACCGATGGGCTGACCGGGTTGCCGGCACTCACCGCGCTTGCCCCCGATGCGCGGGTCATCGTCCTGTCGGGCAGTTGCACCGCCGGATCGCCGACGGCGCTGCATGCGATGGCGCTGGGCGCGGCGGCGACGCTTGCCAAGCCCGAATCGTCGCCGCTGGCCGGCAATTTCGCCCATCGGCTGACTGCGCTGGTCGCCGATGTGATGGCGACGACACCACGATCGGCGGTCGCCTCGGCGGCGCGGGGCGATGTGTTCGACATCATCGCCATCGGCGCCTCGACCGGCGGCATCCACGCGATGGCCCCGCTGCTGCGCGCGCTGCCCGACGACCTCGACGTGCCGATCCTGATTACCCAGCATCTGCCGGGATCGTTCACCGGCTATTTCGCGCAGCAGTTGGCGACGCTGGCCCGGCGGCCGGTCGACGTGGCGCGCGACAGCCTGCGCATCCAGCGCGGACGGATGATCCTGGCGCCGGGCGACGCGCATATCCGCGTCGTATCGACAACCGACGGGGCGGCGACCCGGCTCGACCGCGCGCCTGCGATCAGCGGCTGCATGCCCTCCGTCGACCCCATGTTCGAATCGGTGGCCGAGGTATTCGGGCAGCGCGCGCTGGGTGTCGTCCTGTCGGGCATGGGCCGCGACGGATGCCGCGGTGCCGAACGCATTCGCGCGGCCGGCGGCGTGGTCGCGGTGCAGGACCAGAACAGCTCCGTCGTCTGGGGCATGCCCGGCGCCATCGCCGAAAGCGGCCTCGCCTCCACCATCGGTACCCCCGACCAGCTGGGCGCGTTCATCGCCCGCAGAAAGCGTTCCGCATGACGATGCCGCAGGCCGCACCCCCGATGAGCCACGCCGCGCACAAGATCGTCAGCCTGCTGGAACAGCGTACCGGGCAACAGCTCGACGCCGGGCGGGCATGGTGGATCGACAGCGCGTTGCAGCCGATGCTGCGCGAACGCGGCCTTGCCTCGCTGGACGAACTGGTCGCGCGGATCGCGGCGGGCGGGCGCTGCGAAGCGGGGCTGGCCGACCTGGTGGTTGATGCGCTGCTGAACCAGGAAACGTCGTTTTTCCGCGATTCGTCGGTGCTCGACCAGTTGATCGGCGCGGCGCGCGACATGGCGGGCGACACACAACGCCGGCTGCGCGTCTGGTCGGCGGCGTGTTCGACCGGGCAGGAGCCGCTGTCGCTGGCGATGCTGTTCGCCGAGGCGCAGGAGCAGGGCGGGATGGCGCTTCCCGAAATCCGCGCGACCGATATCTCCGCGCGCGCGCTGCTGCGGGCGCGGTCGGGCCGCTATACCCAGTTCGAAATCCAGCGCGGCCTGTCGATCCGGCGGATGATGCGCTGGTTCGAACTGCGCGACGAGCTGTGGGAGGCGAGGCCGGAACTGCGGCTGCGCCTGCTCTATAGCCAGCAGAACCTGATGTCCGACCCGATGCCGGCCGGAAAGTTCGATATCGTGCTGTGCCGCAACGTGCTGATGTACCTGTCGCCGGCGGCGCGGCGGGCGGTGCTGGAACGGATCGCAGGCGTGCTGCGCCCCGGCGGGCTGCTGGTGCTGGGGGCGGGCGAAACGGTGATCGGGCATAGCGACGCGCTGGTCCCGTCCGAACGCTATCGCGGCATGTACCGGCTCGCCGCACACTGAAAGGTTTTTTGGAAATGCGCTGAAGACGCATTTCTACGGTGCCGGCCCGCTCCCCCTCCCGACCACCCACAATGTATCTTGATGGGTGGCCGGGAGGGGGAGCGGGCCGGCACCGCCTGAAATTGGCGCTCTCGCCAATTTCCAAACCGACTCCGAGCCCTGCCCGGCAGGCTTGCCTTTCCCCGCGTCCCGCCGCAAGCGAGTGGCAGGATGGGCGAGGGGAGGGCCGGGATGGACATGATCGATACGCCGTCGCCGAACTTCGGCGAACGCAGCCTGCCGATCACCATGATCGTCCTGCACTATACCGGCATGACCGACGCGGCGTCGGCGATCGCGCGGCTGACCGATCCGGCGGCGCAGGTGTCGGCGCATTACCTGATCGACGAGGACGGCACGATCTACCGCATGGTCGCGGAGGACAAGCGCGCGTGGCACGCCGGCCGGGCGCACTGGCGCGGGATCACCGACGTCAACAGCGCGTCGATCGGCATCGAACTGGTCAATCCGGGGCATGAATGGGGCTATCGTGCCTTTCCCGATGCGCAGGTCGACGCGCTGATCCCGCTGGTGCACCAGATCAAGGACCGGCACGCGATCACGCGCGGCAATGTCGTCGGCCATTCGGATATCGCGCCGCTGCGCAAGCAGGACCCGGGCGAGCTGTTCCCGTGGAACCGGCTGGCGCGGTTGCGGCTGGCGCTGCCCCGCCCGACCTGCAACCTGATGGACCCCGGCTGGAGCGATGCCGGGTTCCTGCTGGCGCTCGAACGTTTCGGCTATGACGTGGCCGATGCGACCGCCGCGGTCACCGCGTTCCAGCGGCGGTTCCGGCCGGAAATGGTCGACGGGATCATCGATGGCGAATGCCGCATGCTCCTGCTCGCGCTGTTGCTGCCAAAGCCGCAAGGCGACGATTGAACCGACGCGCCCGGTCGGCTAGGGGCGTTCGGGTCAGAGGGTCGGGCGGCCGCGTCACGCGTCATGCGTGCCGAGGAAAGTCCGGGCTCCACGGAAACAACGGTGCCGGGTAACGCCCGGCGGGCTTCGCAGGCTTCGGCATGCGGGGTTCAGGGACAGTGCCACAGAGAGCAGACGGCCTTTGGCTTCGGCCGGGTTACGGTGAAAGGGTGCGGTAAGAGCGCACCGCGCGGCCGGTAACGGCAGCGGCATGGCAAACCCCACCGGGAGCAAGACCGAATAGGGGCGGCATGGAGTGCGCAAGTGCTCCGGGGCATGTTCCGGCCCGCTGCCCGGGTTGGTTGCTAGAGATGGCGCGCAAGCGTCGTCCAAGAGGAATGGTCGCCTATCCCGTTTCGGCGGGTGGACAGAACCCGGCTTACAGACCCTCTGACATTCGCACGCGACAATGGGTTGCGTGGGTGACACGGCGGCTTATCTCGACAGCAATGGCACGACACACGCGATCGAACGACTGGGGCTTTCCCCGCTGGCGCGGCTATAGCGAGGGCCGGGAGGCGCAGACGGTGAAGCTGTGCGACCGGCACGGCTGTACCGAACCCGGCAAATGCCCGGCGCCCAAATCGCCCAACAGCCCCGACCGCTGGTATTTCTGCGAAGCGCATGCGGCGGAGTACAACAAGGGCTGGAACTACTTCGAGGGGCTGAACGAGGAAGAGGCCAAGGCACGCGAGGCCGAGGAACGCCGCACCGCCAATGGCTATGCCGCGTCCGCCTCGAACGCCTGGGCAGGATCGGGCGACGGCACCCGCTCGCGCGACGAGATGCGCGCGCTCGAGGTGCTGGAATGCGATCCCGATGCCGATTTCGACACGATCCGCCTCGCGTGGCGCAAGCTCGCCAAGGTGTTCCACCCCGATGTCCGGCCCGGCGATGCCGAGGCGGCGAAGAAATTCCACGCGATCCAGGCGGCCTATGACGTGCTGCGCGTCGCGGAAGAACGCCGGGCCTGGAAACCGGCGTGAGGACTGGCGTCCGGTCCCGCTGGGACAAGGCGGTGCTGGTCTGCGCCAAGTGTTCGAAGAAGCTGGACGGCGGGTTCGGTGATGCAGGCAAGCCGCTGGCCAAGGCGCTGCGCCGGCATTTGAAGCTGAAGAACGGTCCCAAATCGCGTGCGGGCGTGGTCGAGGTGAAGTGCCTCGACGTGTGTCCCAAGGGCGCGGTGGTGGTGGTCGACAGCGCGCGGCCGAACGACTGGCTGCTGGTGCGACCGGGCGACGATCTGGACGCGGTGGCCGGGCGGCTGGGGCTGGATTAGCCGCCGATCGTGATCCGCCAGATATCGGGCGGCGTGCCGAATCGGCTCGGCAGTTCGCTGGTGCCCAGTCCCGCGCCGACGACCAGCACCCGCCCCTTTTCCCGAACCACGCCGCAGCCATAGCGCGCGCCGTAATTGGAACCATAGGTCAGCGCGCCGAGGATCGGCAGCCGGACCTGCCCGCAATGGGTATGCCCCGCGAGCATCAGGGCGACCTTGCCCGACAGCTTCTTGAACGGATCGGGATTGTGGCTGAGCACGATCGGGAACCCGCCGATCCGCTGCAGCGCGGCGAGTGTCGCGGGCAGATCGGCATGGTCGGTGGTCGCATCGTCCAGCCCGCCGATCGCCAGCGGCCCCGCACGCACCGCATCGTTGGCAAGCGGTTCGACCCCCGCCGCGCGCAGCGAATGCCGCATCTCGGCCGCGCCGCGTTCGTGATCGTGGTTGCCCAGTACCGCAAAGGTGCCCAGCCGGGGGCGGAGCGCAGCGAAGGGCGCGATCGCCACCTGCGCGGGATAGGTGCGCGTCGACGCCGCCTTGTCGCTCACATAATCGCCCGCCAGCAAGACGACATCGGGCTTCAGCATATTCACCTGCGCCACGATCCGCGCCAGCCGTTCGGGCGGCATGTCGGGGCCGGCGACGTGGCTGTCGGTCAGGAGCACGACCGAGGTCGGCGCGATCGGCGCGGGGAGGTGCAGGTCGCGCACGATCGGGTCGGCCAGCGCGTTGCGATATCCTGCCGCAGCGGTCGCGACGCCGAACACGGCCGTCGCCGCCGCGATCCAGCCGATCCGGCGCTTCACGCCAGCCGTGCCGCCGTTTCCCGGATCAGCGCGATCATGTTGGGAATACCCTGCGTCCGGTTGGAGCTGAGCTGGTTGCGCAGGTCGAACGGGGCCAGCGTCTCGGCGATGTCGGTGTCGAGGATCGTCTTTGCCGGCTGATCCTGTACGGTCGCCAGCACCAGCGCGATAATCCCCTTGGTAATCGCGGCGTTGCTGTCCGCCAGGAAGTGGAGCGTGCCATCCTCGCGGGGCTGGGGATAGACCCAGACCGATGCCGAACAGCCGCGGACCAGCGTCGCATCGGTTTTCAGCGGATCGGGCATCGGCTCCAGCTGGCGCCCCAGGTCGATCAGGAGCCGGTAACGGTCGTCGCCGTCGAGGAAGTCATATTCTTCGCGGATGTCGTCGATGCTCTGCATGACGCCGCTATAGGCGTTTGGCCTTACAGTTCCACCCCGGCGGCGATCGCTTCGAGCTTACGGATGCGTTCCTTCAGGTCGGCGATCTCGATCCGGGTGCCGGCATTGGGGGTCGGCTGCTGGGTCACGTGGTGATCGCCCAGCCGCTGCTGCTGGAGCGAGAGCCAGCCGCGCCATCCCGCCAGCGCCGTGACCGCAAGGATCGTGACGGCGGCCAGCGTGGTGATGGCAAGGGCGAGGGTAAGCGTGAGGTTCATCGGACGGTCCCTTCGCTTGGGGTCAGTTGAGAGGTTTGTCGCGCAGCCGCTCGATCTCGTCGGAGAGGTCGACGCCACGGTCGGTGATGATGCGTTCGAGGACGCGGACGCGCTGTTCCAGCCGTTCGGTCTGCGCGGCGTACTGCGCGGCCTTTTCGGCGGTTTCGGTACCGCGGACCTGCAATTCCCGCTCCTTCAGCTCCAGCCACGGCTGGAAGACCAGTTTGCTGAGGATCGCGACGATCGGGATCATCAGGGCAAGGGCGGGGATGAGAAAGGGGCTCATGACAGGTCCTTTCAGTTCGCGCGGCTGCGCAGTTGCTCGATCTCGCGGTCGAGGCTGTGGGCGCCGTCGGTCACGATCCGTTCGACATTGGCCAGCCGGTCCTTGATCGATCCCAGCTCGGCCTTCAGCTGGCCGTTTTCCTGGCTCAGCAGCTTGACCCGTTCGACCGTCTCGTCGTTGGCGACCGGGTAGACGTTCTGGCCCCAGCTGCCCTGCAGCGGATAGCCGTTCTTGACGCGCAGCCAAGTGGTGACCACCCACGCCACCATGATGGCAAGGCCGAGCAGGACGATCATCGGAACGAGGTCGGGATTGTTGGTCAGCATGATCTTGGTCCTCGAAGCTTAGCGCAGCGCGTCGATTTCGCGGGCAGTACGGGTGGCAGGGTCGGTCGCGATGCGTTCGAGAACGGCGATGCGTTCCTCGAGACGCAGGACCTTGGCCTGCAACTGCTCGTTCTGCTGCGCCATCAGCCATGCCTGACGCTCGGCATCGGGGTTGCCGCTGCGGACGCGTTCGTCCTCCTTGGCGATCCCGTGTTTTGCCCGGATCGATGCCTTCACGACACCGGCGATCATCGCCATCGCGATGATGGCCAATACGAAACCCGGTCCACCCCAATTCATCGTCTCTCTCCCCAAATCGTCCCGGCAGGGATCGGATCAGCGCAGGCTGTCGATCTCGTCCGCCAGACGGGTGTTGCGGCTGGTATAATACATTTCGATATCGGCAAGGCGACGGTCGATATCGCGGAAGGTCGAGCGCATTTCCGATGCCGAGCGGGTCGGGTTCGACCGGACGCCCTGCCAGAATTTCTCGTCCTCGCGGCTTTCATACAGGCCGTACGGCTTCTTCGGGGCCATCCATGCGATCATGAAATACGCGATGGCCGTCCAGGGAAAGCCGCCGACCAGCGTCAGCATCACCGTGCCGATGCGGATCCACATGACCTCGACACCGGTATAGTCGGCGATGCCGGCGCACACGCCCGACATCTTGCCATTCGCCTTGTCGACATAGAATTTGGTGCGTGCGCCGGACATCAGTCCCTCCGTGAGTAGTCGTTGTTGCGGAAATCGCTTTCCGGATATTCCCGGCGCGGCGTCGAAGGGCGGAAGTCCGGATTGTCGGCGGCGATGATCCGCTCGATCGTCTGGAGCCGCTCTTCGAGCCGGCGGGCGGTGACGTGCATGTCGTCGAGCAGTCGCTCGTCCTCGTTGGTCAGCGTCGGCGACTGTTTCCACTTCGTGATGTAGTGGAGGATCAGCCACGGCAGACCGATGAAGAGGACGCTGATCGCGACCGCCGCGGTCAGGAATTCGCCCATCGTCTCAGCCCTCCCGGTTCAGGCGGGCCTTGAGCGCGGCCAGTTCGGCGTCGATCTTGTCCGACGACCGCAGTTCCGCGATCTCGTCCTCGAGCGACTTGCCACCCTGGCCCATGCCGGCCGCTTCGGCGCGACCTTCGGCCAGGTCGGCCCGGCGTTCGAGCACGTCGAAGCGGCTGAACGCTTCGGCGGTCTTCGACCCGGCATACATCTCGCGCAGCTTGGTGCGGTTGTTGGCGCTTTCCATCCGGGTCTGGATGGCGTTCTGCCGGGTCCGCGCCTCGCGCAGCTTGTTCTGCAGCTTGGCGATGTCGGCTTCCGACGCGCGCAGCGCATCGTCGAGCACGACGATCTCGGCGTTCAGCTGTTCGATCATGTCGACCGCCTTCTGCCGTTCGACCAGCGCGGCCTTCGCCAGGTCTTCGCGGTCCTTGCTCAGCGCCAGCTCGGCCTTTTCGGTCCAGCTGTCCTGCAGCTTGTCCAGCTTGGCGATATGGCGGCGCATTTCCTTCTGGTCGGCGATGGTGCGCGCGGCGGACGCGCGGACCTCGACCAGCGTTTCCTCCATTTCGAGGATGATCATGCGGATCATCTTCGCGGGGTCTTCGGCCTTGTCGAGCAGGTCGGTGACGTTGGCGGCGATGATGTCGCGGGTGCGGGAAAAGATACCCATCGAGTTACTCCTGGAAAAACTGGGGTGGCCGGAACGGAACGGGGCAGAACCGCCCCGGCCTGCCGTCACGCCATCGGCGTTGCGGCAACGGGTGTGGCGATCGGACCGGAAGCGGTCGTCATGCCGAAGGCGAAGATGCTGACCGCGACGGCACCGATCAGGCTGAGGATCGATTGGCGGACGGTCACATTCTGGTTGACGCGGATCACGGTAATGCTCCCTGAAGCTTGATTGTCTGCGCCCTGTACCGGGCTTGCAAGATACATTGCAGGAGGCGTGCCAATTAAGAAAATGACGGTTTTGCGTCACTTTTCGCCGGTTGGTGACCGTGGCGAATTTGGCGCTTGCGAATGTTTGGGAAAATACGCCACACATCGGCGATGGAACGCGCAAGCCAGGTCGTCGGCCAATCCGGCCCCTTTCTCGATGCACTGGAGCGCGCCAGCCGCGCCGCCCAGCTCGACCGTCCCGTGCTGGTGATCGGGGAGCGGGGGACGGGCAAGGAACTGGTCGCCGAACGCCTCCACCGCCTGTCCGGCCGCTGGGACCAGCCGCTGGTCGTGATGAACTGCGCCGCGCTGCCCGAAACGCTGATCGAGGCGGAGCTGTTCGGCCATGAAGCGGGCGCGTTCACCGGCGCGACCAAGGCGCGCACCGGGCGGTTCGAGGAAGCCGATGGCGGCACGCTGTTCCTCGACGAACTGGGCACGCTGTCGATGGGTGCGCAGGAGCGGCTGTTGCGTGCGGTCGAATATGGTGAGGTGACGCGGATCGGGTCGTCGCGGCCGATCCGGGTTGATGTCCGCATCGTCGCGGCGACCAACGAACATCTGCCCGACCGGGTGGAGCGCGGCACGTTCCGCGCCGACCTGCTCGACCGGTTGAGCTTCGAGGTGGTCACCTTGCCCCCTTTACGCGCGCGACCGGGCGATATCATGGTGCTGGCCGATTTCTTCGGACGGCGGATGGCTGCCGAGATCGGCCGCGACGAATGGCCGGGCTTTGGCCCCAATGCGGTCGACCAGTTGATGGAGCATCGCTGGCCGGGCAATGTCCGCGAACTGCGCAATGCGGTGGAACGCTCGGTCTATCGCTGGGAGCGGCCGGGGCCGATCGATCTGGTCGAGGTCGATCCGTTCGCCTCCCCCTTTCGCCCGCGCACCGCCAGCACGCCGCCGCCGGCTGCCGTCACGGGCGAAGCAGGCGACGCGCCGGAGGTGGCCGACGACAATGGCGATGATTTCAAGACGCGGGTGAACCGGTTTGAACGGCAGCTGCTGACCCGTGCGATGGCCGAGGCGCGCTATAACCAGCGGACCTGTGCCGATACGCTGGGGCTGACCTATGACCAGTTGCGCCACGCCCTGAAACGCCACGGATTATTGGGGCAGGGCGGCTGACCGACCCTTGTGCACGGGTCCCCGCGTCCTAGATGTTGCCCGAGCGTAACGACCGGAGCCGATCGGCCCATGCTTCGTTCGGTCGACCAGAGCTTAACGCCCAAGGAGGAACCCTCATGGCTTTCGAACTTCCCCCGCTGCCCTATGCCTATGACGCGCTGGAGCCGACCATCGACAAGGAAACGATGACGCTGCACCACGACAAGCATCATCAGGCCTATACCGACAAGCTGAACGAAGCCGTGTCGGAAGACGCGAGCCTTGAAGGCAAGTCGATCGAAGAGCTGATGGCGAACATGTCGGGCGCGCCGGCGAAGCTCCGCAACAATGGCGGCGGCTATTGGAACCACACCTTCTTCTGGGAAACGATGAAGGGTGGCGGTTCGCAGCCGTCGGGCGCGTTAAAGGACGCCATCGACGACCAGTTCGGTGGCCTCGACGCGCTGAAGGAACAGTTCAACACGGCGGGTGCGAACCAGTTCGGGTCGGGCTGGGCATGGCTGATCGTCGGGCAGGACGGCAAGCTCGCCATCACCTCGACCCCAAACCAGGACAATCCGTTAATGGACGTCGCCCCGGTGAAGGGCACGCCGATCCTGGGCAACGACGTGTGGGAGCACGCTTATTACATCACCTACCGCAATGCGCGCCCGGCGTATCTGAAGGCGTGGTGGGACGTGGTCGACTGGGACAAGGTCGGCCAGCGCTACGACGCAGCGGTGAAGTAATTCACCACCAAAGCCCTCTCCCCTTCAGGGGAGAGGGTTGGGAGAGGGGGCTGTCCGCAAGGACGGTCCCCTTTTTCATGCACCCGGCGCCCGCGGAAGCCCCTCTCCCCGACCCTCTCCCCAGAAGGGGAGAGGGAGCAAGGTCAGTCCGCCGGCGGCAGCGGGGCGTCCTTCTCCAACTGCAACCCATGGCGCAGCAGCATCGGGATATTCGCCGCCGCAAAGATCAGCGTCAGCGGTACCGCGCCCCACAGCTTGAACCCGACCCAGAAATCCCAGGTCGAATGCCGCCATACGACCTCGTTAAGCACGGCCATGAACGCGAAGAAGATCGCCCAGTTGATCGTGAGCTTGCGCCACCCGGTCGCGCTGAGGCCCGGATAGGCGGTTTCCAGCAGCTGTTGCAGCAGCGGGCGTCCGGTCACGAGGCCGAAGGTCAGGATCGCCGAGAACATCGCATAGACGATCGTCGGCTTCATCTTGATGAAGGTATCGTCGCGGAAATAGAGCGTCAGCGCGCCGAACACGACGACCAGCCCCGCCGAGAGCCACAGCATCGGCGAGATATGGCCGGTCTTCCACTTCGACACGATGATCGCAACCACGCTGGCGATCATGAAGGCGGTGCTGGCGATGATGACCTGCGCCAGCGAATCGACCATATCGGGCAGGCCGATCTTGCTCGCCAGCAAATTGGCGATGAAGAAGACCAGCAGCGGCCCGTAATCGAGCGCCATGCGGAACAGCGGCGATACCGGAGGTTTGGCGTCGGTCGTCATTTGCGCACCCGTTCTACGCCCGCGATGATGCGGGACACTTCATGCGCATCGAACCCGCGCAGGTCGTCGGCGGTTTCTCCGACGCCGATGGCATGGATCGGCAAGCCGAACTTTTCCGCCGCCGCGACCAGCACGCCGCCGCGCGCGGTGCCGTCGAGCTTGGTCATCACCAGGCCGGTGACGCCGGCGGTTTCCTTGAACACCTCGATCTGGTTGAGCGCGTTCTGCCCGGTCGTCGCGTCGAGCACGAGGACGACATCGTGCGGTGCCGCGGGGTTCAGGCGCCCCAACACGCGGCGGACCTTGGCCAGCTCGTCCATCAGCTCGCGCTTGTTCTGGAGGCGGCCGGCGGTATCGACGATCAGCACGTCGATGCCGGTGGCGGTCGCCTGCTTGACCGCTTCATAGACGATGCCGGCCGCGTCGCCGCCTTCGGCACCGCTGACGATCGGCACGCCGATCCGTTCGGCCCAGGTCCTGAGCTGGCCAATGGCGGCGGCGCGGAACGTATCGCCCGCCGCCAGCATCACGCCATAATCCTGCTCGACCAGCGTCTTGGCCAGCTTGGCGATGGTCGTCGTCTTGCCAGAGCCATTGACGCCGATGACCAAGATCACCTGCGGACGCGGAAAAGCTTCGATTTCCAATGGCTTGGCGACCGGAGTCAAGACCTTTTCGATCTCTTCCGCGACGACCAGCCGGATGCCCAGCTCCTCCATGTTGCGCTCATACTGCCCTTCGGACAGGCGGGTGCGGACGCGGGCGGCGGTGGCGGGGCCGAGGTCGGAGGCGATCAGCGCCTCCTCGATCTCGTCCAGCGTCGCCTCGTCCAGCCGGGCGGCGGACAGGCCGACCAGATTGCCGGTCAGGCGGTCGGAGGTCTTTTTCAAGCCGCCGAGCAGGCGTTCGTGCCACGAAAGGCTCATAGGGGCATGCCGATCAACTGATCGCCTTCGATGTGAGTGAGCCGCGCGGTCACGATGCGACCGGGCGGGCAGGGGGGAAGCTGGACGTCGGCAAAGCCGGGACTATGCCCGCGCGTGCCGGGTCGTTCGACCAGGATGTCGGTAACACTGCCGATCTGTTCGGTCAGCCACGCGCGGTGCCGGCGACTGGCGGCGTCGCGCAGCGCCTGCGCCCTCGCCTTGGCGATGGGCGGCGGCACCTGCGGCATCCGCGCGGCGGGCGTGCGGGCGCGGGGGGAATAGGGAAAGACATGGGCGTGGACGATCGCGCAATCGTCGATCAGCGCGAGCGTGTTCGCCGCCATCGCATCATCCTCGGTCGGGAAACCGGCGATCAGGTCTGCGCCGATCGCGATATCCGGCCGCGCGTTCTTCAGCCGCTCGACCAGCTGCACCGCGTCGGCGCGGCTATGGCGACGGCGCATCCGCTTGAGCACCATGTCGTCGCCCGCCTGGAACGACAGATGGGCATGCGGCATGACCCGTGGCTCTTTCGTCAGCAATTCGAACAGCTTGGCATCGATATTTGCCGGATCGAGCGAGGAGAGGCGCAGGCGGCGGAGCGACGTGCGGACGACAATCGCTTCGACCACATCGCCCAGCCGAGGCGTATGGGGCAGGTCATCGCCATAGCTCGACAGGTCGACCCCGGTCAGCACGACCTCGGCATGGCCGGCGGTAACCAGTGCATCGAGCTGCGCCACGATGGCGTCGATATCGGCCGAACGCGACGGGCCGCGCCCGGCGGGGATCGCGCAAAAGGTGCAGGCATGGTCGCAGCCATTCTGCACCTCGACAAAGGCGCGGGTCTGCCCTTCGAAACCGCCGGCCAATTGCGGCGCGGTGTCGAGCATGCGCTCGATCTCGCGGACGATCACCGGTTCGCTCGATCCCCATGCGGCGGGGCTCAGCTTGTCCGAATTGCCGATGACGCGGGTCACCTCCGGCATTGCGGCAAAGCTGGCCGGGTCGATCTGCGCCGCGCAGCCGGTGACGATCAGCTCGCTGGCCGGACGCTCGCGCCGTGCCCTGCGGATCGCGCGCCGGGTGGCGGCGACGGCATCGTTGGTGACGGCGCAGCTGTTGACCACCACCACGTCGCGCGCGCCGACGATACCACGGATCGCATCGCTTTCCGCGATGTTCAGCCGGCAGCCGAGCGTTATGATGGCGGGACCACAGGAGGATGGCATGGGCGACGATCTAGGGACAGCGACCGGGGAAGTCCACGGACAGGCGCGCGAAGTGCTCGACTTCTGGTTCGATCAGGTCGGTCCCGAGCGCCATTTCGCCAAGGACGACGCGCTGGACGCGGAAATCGCCACGCGGTTCGGGGCATTGCAGCGGCAAGTGCTGGCCGGCGAGGCGGCGGGCTGGCGCGACGATCGCGACACGCTGCTGGCGGCGGTGATTGTGCTCGACCAGTTTTCGCGCAACCTGTTCCGCGGACAGGCGGCGGCGTTCGCGGCCGATCCGCTGGCGCTGGAATTGACGCTGATCGGTATTGCGCGCGGTGACGATCACGCCTTGCCGCCGGAGCGCCGGGCGTTCCTGTATATGCCGCTGATGCATAGCGAGGATGCCGGGGTATCGCGCTTTTCGCTGCGGTGTTTCGAGGCGCTGGGCAACCCCAACAACCTGACATTCGCACGCGATCATGCCGAGGTGCTGGGACGCTATGGTCGTTATCCGTCGCGCAACGCGGCACTCGGCCGGGTGTCGACCGAGGCAGAGGCCGCGTATCTCAGCCGACCTGACGCCGGCTGGTGAGGTCGGGCAAGTCGGGCTCCACCACGCCGCCGCTATGCAGCAGCCCGCGCGCGGCCAGCATCCGGCGGGTGTCGGCGATCGATAGCGGCTTGCCGTAATTCCACCCCTGCGCCTTGGCACAGCCGAGTGCCGCCAGCCGTTCGGCGATGGTGTCGGTTTCGACCCCCTCGGCGGTGACCGGCAGGTTCAGGTTTGCGCCAAGGCCAATGATCGCGTTCACGATCGCCGCCGAATCGGCATTGTCGAGCAGCGAGAGGACAAAGCTCTTGTCGATCTTGATCCGGTCGAATGGCAGCGCGCGCAGGTGGGCGAGCGAGGAATAGCCGGTGCCGAAATCGTCGAGCGCCAGGCGGACGCCCTGATTCTTGAGCGAGCCGACGATCGACTGAGCCAGCGCGAGGTTGTCGAACAGCGCGCTTTCGGTGATCTCGATCTCCAGCCGGTTGGGCGCGAAGCCGCCCTCGACCGTCGCCTTGATGATCTTTTGCGCCAGCCATGCATCGCGCAGCTGGGTGGGCGAGATGTTGACCGACAGCGAGAGCGTCGGATCCCAGTCGCGCGCGGCGGCGAAGGCCTGTCGCATGATCGACAGCGACAATTCGGCGATCAGCCCCGATTCTTCGGCAACGGGAATGAAGCGATCGGGCGGGATGACGCCCTGCGTCGGGTGAATCCAGCGCGCCAGCACCTCGAACCCGCACAGCCGGCCGTTGGTCAGGTCGATCTGCGGTTCGAAATAGGGGACGATCTGTCCGGCGGGAATGGCGAGGCGCAGGCCGTTTTCGATGTCGTTGCGATCGATCAGCGCATGTTCCATCGCGCGGTTGAACCAGGTGACGCCGCCGCGTCCCGATTTCTTGGCGCAATACATCGCGATATCCGCCGACCGCAGCAGCGTGTCGATGCCCGCACCGTCGAAATCGGATCGCGCGACGCCGATCGAACTGGTCAGGTGGATGCGCCGGTCATCGACCTCGATCGGCTGCGACAGCGCGGCGATGACGCGTGAGGCGACATGATCGACGGTCGACGGGTCGCGCGCGTCGAATACGAACGCGCAGGCAAAGGCGTCGCCGCCGAATCGCGCGGTCAGCGCAGCCGTCGGCATCACGCCGGCGATCGCCTGTGCCGCCGCACGCAAAACCGCGTCGCCGGTTTCATGGCCGTGCATGTCGTTGACCATCTTGAAATGGTCGAGGTCGACGATCATCAGCGCGACCGCCTGTTCCCGGCGCATCGCGGCACCCAGCAGCGCGGCACCCGCTTCGCTCAGCGAACGACGGTTGAGGAAACCGGTCAGCGGATCGCGCGAGGCGAGCATCCTGGCGCGTTCTTCCGCCGCCGATCGGCCATGCATCTCGATCTCGACCGCGCGGTGCCGCCGCCAGCCGAAGACGACGAGAAGTGCGTTGAGGAGCAGTGCCACGACCAGCGGCCGCTCGACCGGGGCCCCGCCGAAATAGCGATGGTCGAGCACGCCGGAAATGACGGCGATGCCGAGGCCGATGAACAGCAGAATCGCGCTGACACAGATCGGCAGCGTCCAGCGGCTGCCCCGCTGTCGCGCATCCGCCGGAGCCATGCCCTCCGTTCCGCGTTGCCGATCCCAATCCATATCCGAGGGTTATCGACGCCGATCGGTGTAGAAGATGTTAAAGCCGGCGTTCGGCCCGTCGATGCTCCGGCTCCGGTCGTCGCGACCCGTCGCTGCGACTTGCATGGCTGCCGCAGATGCTTTATCGGCCCCGGATCGTTTCCGTGAGGAATCGTTCAGTAATGCCGCCCAAGGGCGACGCCGGCCGGCGAGGTTTCGTCCGCCGGCGTGTTTTGCTTGAGCGATTTTCGCGGGAAACCGGAATTGGAGTGCGCGCGTGTTCGAAAGTCTGAGTGACCGGCTGGGAGGGGTGTTCGATCGGCTGCGCGGTCGCGGCGCGCTGACCGAGGCCGATGTCCGGACGGCGATGCGCGAAGTCCGCGTGGCGCTGCTGGAAGCCGACGTCGCGCTGCCCGTCGCACGCGAATTCGTCGACAAGGCGACCGAGGCCGCCGTCGGCCAGAATGTCCTGCGCTCGATCACGCCGGGGCAGCAGGTCGTCAAGATCGTCCACGACGCGCTGGTCGACATGCTGGGCCCGGACACGGCCGAGCTGGACGTCTCCGTTACGCCGCCCGCCGTCATCATGCTGGTCGGGCTTCAGGGCTCGGGCAAGACGACGACCACCGCGAAGCTCGCCAAGCTGCTGAGCAAGCGCGAGGGCAAGAAGGTGATGATGGCGTCGCTCGACGTCAATCGCCCGGCGGCGCAGGAACAGCTGGCGGTGCTGGGCACCCAGGTCGAGGTCACGACCCTGCCGATCGTGCAGGGGCAGCAGCCGGTCGACATCGCCCGTCGCGCATTGCAGGCGGCGAAGCTGCAGGGCTTCGATGTCGTCATGCTCGATACTGCTGGTCGTCTGCACGTCGACCAGGCGCTGATGGACGAGATGAAGGCCGTCTCGGACATTGCCCAGCCGAATGAGACGCTGCTGGTCGTCGACTCGCTGACCGGTCAGGACGCGGTCAACGTCGCGCAGAACTTTTCCGAACAGGTGCCGCTGACCGGCGTCATCCTGACCCGCATGGACGGCGATGCGCGCGGTGGCGCCGCGCTGTCGATGCGCGCGGTCACCGGCAAGCCGATCAAGTTCGCGGGCACCGGCGAAAAGCTGGACGCGATCGAGCCGTTCCACCCGAAGCGGGTCGCGGGCCGCATCCTCGGCATGGGCGACGTCGTGTCGCTGGTCGAAAAGGCGGCGCAGTCGATCGAGGCCGAAGATGCCGAGCGGATGGCCGGCCGTCTTGCCAAGGGTCAGTTCGACATGAACGACCTGCGCGGGCAGCTGGCGCAGATGCGGCGCATGGGTGGCCTCGGCGCGCTGGCCGGCATGATTCCCGGCATGAAGAAGGCGCAGGCGGCGATGGCGTCGGGTGCGGTGGATGAAAAGATCCTGCTGCGCATGGACGCGATGATCACGTCGATGACCGCGAAGGAACGCGCCAAGCCCGAACTCATCAATGCCAAGCGCAAGATCCGGATTGCCAAGGGGTCGGGCACGACGGTGCAGGACATCAACAAGCTGTTGAAGATGCACCAGGAAATGCAGACCGCGATGAAGAAGCTCAAGAAGATGGGCGGCATCAAGGGCATGATGGCGATGCTGGGCAAGGGCGGCATGGGCGGCCTTGGCAATGCGCTGGGCGGTCCCGGCCTTGGCGACCTGATGAGCAAGGCGGGTGGCGAAATGCCGGGCCTGCCGGGTCTCGGCGGTGGCATGGGTGGCAAGGGCGGCGGCATGCCGCAGCTGCCCCCCGGCTTCGAAAACCTTATCAAGAAGAAGTAATCGCCGGTCGGAACCGGCTTACATAGACCAACGAAGGAAGAAGAATAATGGCACTCAGCATCCGTCTGTCGCGTGGTGGCTCGAAGAAGCGTCCGTATTACCGCATCGTCGTCGCCGATGCGCGCAGCCCGCGTGACGGCCGCTTCATCGAGAAGATCGGCACCTATAACCCGCTGCTGGGCAAGGAAGACGAAAAGCGCGTCGTGCTCGACGCCGAGCGTGCGACCCACTGGCTGGGCGTTGGCGCGCAGCCGACCGACCGCGTTGCCCGTTTCCTCGACAAGGCCGGCGTGAAGGAACGCGCCGCTCGCAACAACCCGACCAAGGGTAAGCCCGGCGAGAAGGCCGTCGAGCGTGCGGAAGAGCGCGCCGAAAAGGCGAAGGCAGCTGAAGAAGCCGCTGTCGCTCCGGCCGAAACCGCCGAAGCGTGATTGGGTGTGCCGGCCCGTCGTTCGCGGTGGGCCGGCACCTTTTGATCGGCGTCATGCGTTCCCGCTCACCCCGAGCAGGAGCATGACGCATGACCGATCCCGAAGAACAGTCAGCCCATGACGAAGACGCCACCAACATCGGCCAATCGGCGGAAGACCCCGCCGAAGGCAGCGACGACGCCCCCACCGGCGGCGAAGGCTCGCCCGACGCCTGACGTCGATCGCAGCCGCGTCGTGCTGGCGGCGATCGCCGGTGCGCACGGGTTGCATGGCGAGGTGCGGCTGAAGCTGTTCACCGACGACCTGTCGACCTATTCGACGCTGAACGGTGGCGCGCTGACCCTTGTGTCGGTGCGTCCCGCGACCAATGGCGTCATCGGCCGGTTCCGCGAAATCGCTGACCGTACCAAGGCGGAGGCGATGCGCGGCACCGAGCTGTGGATCGCTCGCGACCAGCTGCCGCCGCTCAGCGATGGTGAATATTATCACGCCGACCTGCTCGGCCTGCCCGTCGTTTCGACCACGGGCGAGGGGTTGGGACAGGTCGTGGCCATCGACGATTTCGGCGCGGGCGACGTGATCGAGATCGAGCGGCCCGGCGGCAAGCGTTTCATGGTGCCGATGCAGCCGCATGCCGTGCCCGAATGGAATGCCGAGCGGCTGGTGGTCGAGGCGTTGTTCGCCGTCGACTGATCGCTACCGCGCTGCGGCGGCGGCGAATGCCCGGCGCAGCGTATCGGGCGCATCGGCCAGCCGCCGCTCGATCCGCGCCAGCACCGCATCGCCGTCGTTCAGCGACCGCGTGGCGCGCTCCATGCTCCAATAGCCGAATTCCCGTGCCGCGACGGTGCGATCCGACAGGATCGTCAGGTCGCGATGCCGCGGGTCGCCCGCGATCCGGGCATAGGTTGCCGCGACGCTGGACTGCGGCCCTTCGATCACCTGTAGGAAATGGTCGCCATCGTGCCACAGCACGCCGGTGATCCCGTCGACCGCGTTGTTGTGGCGGGACTGTTGCAGGATCTGATCGACATCGACACCGGGCGCGCCACGGCTGACATAGAAAATCTGGCGAAGTGTCGTCTCGGTCACGATTGATCGGATACGATCACCCCGGTCGCCAATCAAGCCTGATGCGTAACGATCAGCGGTCCCGTGATGGTACGGTCGGTGGCGGACCCGTCTCCGCATCGGGGTCGACCAATTTGGTGACGATCCGCCCGATCAGCGTCACCGGATCGCGCCCCCGCCCATAGCCATAGGCCTCCGCCTCGCGCTGTGAACAGCGGCGCTGGCCCCGAAAGATGCCGCAGCCCGACAGGAACGGGTCCTGCACCGATGGCGCGGGCACCTCGCCGATCACCGCGCCTTGTTCGCCGACCTCGCGGGTCGTCGGCAGCGGCAGGCGGTAGCGCGCGTCGCGATCACGGTCGCCGCAGACGACGATTTCCCCGGCACCGGTCGCAGCGCAGTTTCGCGCCGCCTCCCGTTCGGCAGCGGCGGCAAGGATGCGGTCGACCGATTGCGCCTTGACCGACAGGGCGGGCAACAGCGCAGCGATCAGGAACAGGCGTCTCGGCATCCGCCCCATGGCTACCGCGCGGCGGCGGTGGCGACAAGCTATCAGCGGCGGATTGGGCGACGCTCGGCCAGCGTGTTGCGGATGGTGGTCGCCGCGACACCGGCCTCGCCCATGGCGTGGCTGATCTGGTCGAGGCCCTTCACGACGTCGCCCGCGGCAAACAGGCCGGGGATCGACGTGCGCTGGTGGTCGTCGACCTCCAGACAACCATCCTCGCTCGCCCGCGCGCCCGCCGCGATCGCCAGTTCGGAACGGATGTGCGATCCGAGCGCCGGATACACGCTGTCGAACGACAGCTCGCCCTCGGCAGTACGGACCACGAAGCGTTCGCCGTCGATCCGGTAATCGCCGCACGGGCCATCGACCCGGCGGATGCCGCCCGCATCCAGCGCCGCCCGGCACTCGTCGTCGAGTGCGTGGTCGCTGTCGGGCGCGATCAGCGTCACATCGGCGGTATAGCCGCGCAGGAACAGCGCCTCGCGCATGCCATGATCGCCGGTGCCGATCACGCCGACCC
This sequence comes from Sphingomonas sp. Leaf23, assembly GCF_001421585.1. Classification (NCBI taxonomy): domain Bacteria; kingdom Pseudomonadati; phylum Pseudomonadota; class Alphaproteobacteria; order Sphingomonadales; family Sphingomonadaceae; genus Sphingomonas; species Sphingomonas sp. Leaf23. The sequence continues at coordinate 747,638 of NZ_LMKR01000003.1, forward strand.
GGCGGTCGGTCACCTCATATCCGTCGCAGATCGGGCAATAGCGCAGCAACCCGCGTCGCAGCGCGTCGTCGTGCACCGCATTATCCAGCCCGGCAGGGCGGTGATTGACCACCCCGGTCGCCAGCAGCGCGGTGCGCGCCCGCAGGACGCTGTGGTCGGTGCGGACGCGGAAATCGTCGCCGTCGCGCTCAATCGCGGTCACCGTCGCCGCTTCGCAGGTCGCGCCGAATTCGCGTGCCTGGTCGTGCATCCTGGCCAGCAGCTCCGTCCCCGGAATGCCGCCGGGATAGCCCGCATGGTTATGCGTACGCGGGATCATCGCCGCCCGGCTCGACCCGCAATCGAACAGGCGGATCGTCAGGTGAAACCGCGCGAGATAGATCGCGGCGGTCAACCCGGCGGGACCCGCACCGATGATGGCGCAGTCGACCGTGGCGGGTTCGGGGGAGGGGGCAGGCATGACCCAGCAAATGACGGGGTGGGGGCTTTCGTTCCCCCGAACAAGCGGGCAGAGGCTGTCACCATGACCTTTGCCGCGACCGTCCTGACGCTCTATCCCGAAATGTTTCCCGGCCCGCTGGGAATGTCGCTCGCCGGTCGGGCGCTGCGCGAGGAACGCTGGTCGCTGGACGCGGTGCAGATCCGCGACTTCGCCACCGACAAGCATCGCTCGGTCGACGATACCCCGGCGGGCGGTGGCGCGGGCATGGTGCTGCGCGCGGACGTGCTGGCATCGGCGCTCGACAGCGTGAGCGATGGTCGCCCGGTCCTGGCGATGACGCCGCGTGGAAAGGCGCTGACCCAGGCACGGGTACGGGAACTGGCCGATGGCCCCGGCGCGATCATCCTGTGCGGCCGGTTCGAAGGGTTCGACGAACGCCTGTTCGACGCGCGCGATATCGAACCCGTCGCGATCGGCGATTATGTCCTGTCGGGCGGCGAAATGGGGGCGCTGGTACTGCTGGATGCTTGCGTTCGGCTGTTTCCCGGCGTAATGGGCGCGGCTTCGAGTGGTATCGAGGAGAGCTTCGAAAGCGGCCTTCTCGAATATCCTCAATATACCCGACCCTATGACTGGGAAGGGCGTGTGATCCCCGAAGTGTTGCGATCGGGGGATCATGCGCGGATCGCGGCGTGGCGCAAGGCACGGTCCGAATCCGATACACGGCTATGGCGGCCGGACCTGTGGGAGCGTCATGTCGACGCTCGGGTCCGTTCGCCCTCTGGTGCGCACAACCAAGACGAAGGTCAGAAGAAATGAACCTCCTCCAGACGCTCGAAGCGGAACAGATCGCCAAGTTCCTCGAGTCGAAGAAGCTCCCCGAGTTTCGCGCCGGTGACACCCTCAAGGTCGGCGTGAAGGTCGTCGAAGGCGAGCGGACCCGCGTGCAGAACTACGAAGGCGTGTGCATCGCGCGTTCGAACGCCGGCATGGGTTCGTCGTTCACCGTCCGCAAGATGAGCTTCGGCGAAGGCGTCGAGCGCGTTTTCCCGCTCTACTCGCCGAACATCGATTCGATCGAAGTCGTGCGTCGCGGTGTCGTGCGTCGCGCGAAGCTCTATTATCTGCGTGGTCGCACCGGCAAGTCGGCGCGTATCGCCGAGCGTCGCGATCCGCGTCCGGCCAAGGCGACCGCCGCCGAGTAATCGGCTGCACGCATTGCGTCACGGATCAGGGGCGCGGTGGCCATGGGCTGCCGCGCCCTTTTTCGTGGGCATGGCGGATCGTCCTTGCCGCTAAAAGGCGCGTGCCCGTCGGGCACGCGTCTAATCCAGTCGAAAGATGTCTTCCGGCTCCCCGTCCGGCCCGGTGTCCTGACCGAAGGGGATGAACCCGCACTTGCGCAGGATCGCACCCGACGCGGCGTTCGAACGGACGATGGTTCCAAAGATCGGCCGGCGGCGGTGCAGTGTCAGGAACTGTGCGACGGCGGCCTGCCCGATCCCCCGGTGCCAATATGCCCGGCCGAACCAGTAAGCGATCTGCTGCCGGCCCTCTTGCGGGAACGCCGAGACATAGCCCGCGACCGCATCGTCGACCTCGGCCGTCATCACCACATTCTGCGGATCGGCGATGATCCTGCGCCAATGATCGTCGAATGCGGTTCGGGTCCGTGGCGTGAACCCCGCCATTGCTGCCGCCTCCGCATCGCGTTGATGGTCGAAGAAGGTGGCCAGGTCGCTGTGTCGAACGGCCCTGAGATCGATCGTCATGGCAGTGGTCCGGTGCCGGGTGTCAAACCGGCCACGCTATCTCAGGCCTCGTCCGGCGTCGCGATCGGGGCCGATACCGTGAAGCGCAGGCCCGGCGCATTGTCGCTTTCCTCGATCGTGCCGTCGAGCCGCTTGACCATCGCGCTCAGCATCCGCGTGCCAAAGCCCGTGCGGTTGCCGCTGCGCCCCTGTCCCCGGTCGGCGACGGTCAGGCGGAAGCGGTTGCGGACCTTTTCCAGCGAGATCGAAATCGGTCCCGGCTGCCCGCCATAGGCATATTTCTGCGCATTGATGACCAGTTCGACCAGCACCAGCCCGATCTGCACCGCCGCGTCGGCGGTGATGAGCAGCGGCGCCAGGTCCATCGTCAGTCGCCCGGTCCATTCGGCGCCCATCGACGACTGCATCTCGGCCAGCAGGTCCTCAATATAGCGGCCGAGATCGATGACCGTGACGGTATCTTCGGAATAGAGCCGGCGATGGACCAGCGCGACGGCCGACAGCCGCCGCTGCGCCTCACCCAGATGGCGGGTCAGCGTCGCGTCGTTTTCGGCATGGGCCTGCATCGCCAGGAACGCGACGACCAGCTGCAGGCTGTTCTGCACCCGGTGGTTCACTTCCTTGATGAGCGTTTCCTGCTGCGCGAGCAGTGCATCCTTGTCGGTGACGGCACGGGTCAGTTCGCGGTTCAGCTCGCCGATCCGACGCCGCTGGCGTGCGTCGAACAACAGGCGCGACAGGCGATGCGCCGCCTCGATCTCCGCCGGGCTCCATGGGCGGGCACGGCCGCGAATCTCCTCGCTCCACGCCGCGAAGGAGGCGCGGGGGGTCAGCGGCTGGTCCGGTGCCTGTCCGACCGCCTTGTGCGGATTGCCGGCCCATTGGATCGTCTGCAGCGTCTCGGCGCGGAACCACAGCAGCACCACCGGCTCGTCGGTCGACAGGGTGATGGCGAGCAGCCCGCTGGCGAGGTCGCGATAGGCGCGCGCACCCGGCAGCCGCTGTTCCAGCGCAGCACTGTGGAGCAGGATATTCCCCTGCGCCCGCACCCATTGCAGGATGTCGGCGACGGCTTCGGGCGGCGGGACGGTGCCGCTGGAATTCAGCGTCGCCCCGCGTTGCAGCACGAAGCCATCGGCGTGCAGTAACCGTTGCAGGTCGCTGCCGATCAGCGCCGACATCTGGTCCGGATCATATTCCTGGGACAGCCGCTGCGCCAGGGCGTCCTCTGCGGTGCGCAGGCGCAGCCGTTCGCGATATTCGGCCGCCTCTTCCTTGGCAGTCACCTGCTGCGCGAACGACGCGGCGATCAGTTCGCACGTCTTGCGTTGCAGATAGGACAGGCCGCGCGGGCTGCGATGGTGGCACGCGACCAGCCCCCACAGGATTCCGTCCTTGACGATCGAGACCGACGCCGACGCCGCGACGCCCATGTTCTTCAGATACTGGACATGGACCGGCGATACCGCCCGCACGCCGACATTGCTGAGGTCGATGCCGATCAGCGCAGGATCGATGCCGGTGATCGGCGCCGGTACATAGGTCGCGTCGGGAATGACGCGGACCCGGTTGCGGATATACAGCGCGCGCGCCTGACGCGGAATGTCCGATGCCGGGAAATGGTGGTTCAGGAACCCGTCCATGTCGGGGGCATGGCGTTCGGCGACGACCTTCCCCGAATCATCGTCGAGGAAGCGATAGATCATCACCCGGTCGAACCCGGTCAGTCGCGAAAAGATGGTCGCGGCGCGCGCCGACAGGTCGTCCAGATCGACCGCGCGCGAAAATTCCTCGCCACCATGTTCGATCCACGTCAGCGCGTCGTCGGTGCCCGGCTCTCCGGTGGCGGTCGGCTCCAGCTCGATCAGCCAGAAGCGGCCTTCGCGGCTGGCGACGGCGGACAGTCCCCGTGCGGCGACCATGCCGAGCACGACCGGCCCAGCGATGGTCGAGCGGAGCAGCGTCAGCCCGGCCTCGCCGATCAGGTCGTGGATCGATCCGCCCAGCCATTGGTTCCCGAGCAGCGACGTGACATCGCCTGCGCCGCCGACGATCGCGCCCTCGGCCGGATCGACGATCAACAGCATGCCGTGGGGCTGGATTGCCCCTGGCATATGGATCGGTTCGCGGTCGCAGATCGTCAGGTCGTGCCCCAGGGTCGATGGCGATGTCGCCATCCCCGCATCCTGGGCAGTTGCACTGGTCGCCAAGCGTAGCCCTTTCGTCATCCAATGGCTGCCCGGCGACTGGGATCGTGGCAGGAACATATTGCAGTATAACCGAAACCGAAGTTCATCAACCGGTACCGGTCGGGCCGTCGAGCACCTGCCGGATGCGCTGGGCCAGATCGGCCCGTCGATACGGCTTTCCGATCAGGTCGAATTCGGTGCCGCGCGCGTCGACCCGCTCGATCGACGCCTCGGCATAGCCGGTGGTCAGCAGCACCTTCATCCGCGGGCGCAGCCGCCGTGCCTCCCGCGCGACCATCACCCCGTTCATGCCGCCGGGCATGATAAGGTCGGTGAAGAGCAGGTCGATCGCCGTGTCGCCTTCCAGCACGGCGATCGCCTCCGGGCCATTGCCGGCGCGCAGCACGGCATAGCCGAAATCCTTCAGGATCGCTTCGGCAAGGTCGCCCAGGTCGCGCTGGTCCTCGACCACCAGCACGGTTTCATGGCCGCGCAGGTCGCTGTCGCTGCGGGCGCGGCGCTGGCGGATCGGCTCGGGGACCGACGTGGCGGCAGGAAACAGCAGCGAGACGGTGGTGCCCTGGCCTTCGTGCGATGCGATGTGCAGCGCGCCATCGGACTGCTTCATGAAGCCATAGACCATCGACAGGCCAAGCCCGGTGCCCTTGCCCTGGTCCTTGGTCGTGAAGAACGGCTCGGTCACGCGGGCGCGGACCTCCTCCGACATGCCGCTGCCGGTGTCGGCGATCGACAGGGCGACGAAGGTCCCGCTCAGCTTGTCGCCATAGCGCGGGTCGCTGCCGTCCAGCTCGACATGCTCGGCCGACAGGGTGATCGTGCCGCCATCGGGCATCGCGTCGCGGGCGTTCATGACGATGCCGATGATCGCCGCCTCGGCCTGCACCGGATCGATACGGGCGTTGCAATGGTCGCCGCACGGCTTAACCTCGATCGTGATCGGCGCGTCGCCGATCGTGCGTCGGAGCATCGGCAGCAGCGCCCGCACCAGATCGTCGATGTTGGTGACCCGGCCCGACAGCTTCTGCCGCCGGGAAAAGGCGAGCAGCTGCTGCGTCAGCTCGGCCCCGCGATCGGCCGCATCCATGACCGCGCGGAGCGACCGGCGGGCGCGGTCGGGGGGCAGTGCGTCGTTCCGGTCGAGCTGGTTGAGCAGGACGTCGGCAAACCCCTGGATCACGGTCAAGAGGTTGTTGAAGTCATGCGCGATCCCCCCGGTCAGCTGCCCCACCGCCTCCATTTTCTGCGCCTGGCGCAGCGCCTCCTCGGCATCGCGGCGGCGGGTGACGTCTAGCTGCGATGCGAAGTGATAGCGCAGTGTACCGTCGGCATCGAACACCGGCGAGATGAACAGCGCGTTCCAGAACGAACTGCCGTTCTTCTTGTAGTTGACAATCTCGACCGAGGTTTCGCGCCGTTCGCGGATCGCGCGGGCGATTTCGGCCACCGTGTCGGGATCGGTGTCGGCCCCCTGCAGGAACCGGCAGTTATGCCCCAGCACCTCCTCCGCGCTATAGCCCGTCATGTTCAGGAACGCCGGGTTGGCAAAGACGATCGGGTTGTCGGGCAGATTGGGATCGGTCACGATCATCGGCATGCGCGTGGTCTTGACCGCGGCAAAGAAGATGCCATTGCCCGGATCGTGCATTTCGCGACCCGACATCGCCGCCTGTCGCTGCACGATGTCGAGCGGCTTTTCCGGGCTGGGGGGAGAGGACATCGGCAGGCCTGTGGGTTCGAGGACGTTCGACAAAGGTCGCGAACGAGCGATTTGGTTCCGTAACGATCGGACCCGGCCGCGCGGTCCGATCGTTCCTGCATGATGAACCCCCTGCGACAGACTATTGCCCGCCAAGTCCGTGGGCTGACCGGGGCTGGCGACGGCGCGATCGACCTTCGGCGGCCACCGGGTGATGACGGTCTGTTCGGGCCGGGATCGGTCAGCTGGCGGGTGCATGGCGATTTTTCGTCGATGATGATCGGCGGCACGACGGCGCTGCTGATGCAGATGCTGCATCCAGGGGCCTTGGCTGGGGTGTGGGACCACAGCAATTTCCGCCGCGATATGCTGGGGCGGCTGAAACGCACCGCGCAGTTCATCGCCGGCACCACCTATGGCAGCACGGCGGAGGCCGGGCGGCTGATCGATCATGTCCGGCAGATCCACGACCGGGTGCACGGGGTGCTGCCCGACGGTACGCCGTATGACGCCAATGATCCGCACCTGCTGACCTGGGTCCATGTCGCCGAGACGGACTCGTTCCTGCGCGCCTATCTGCGTTACCGCGATCCGCACCTGTCGCGCGCCGATCAGGACCGCTATTTCGCCGAGAATGTCGTCGTGGCCGAGCGGCTGGGCGCGCGCGACGTGCCCGATAGCCGCGCGGCGGTGGACGCATGGCTGCTGAAGGTGCGCGGCGAGCTGTGCTGCGACCATCGGACCCGGACGGTGCGCGACGCGCTGTTGCAGCAACCGTTGCCGAACCCGTTCCTGAAAGGGTTCGGCGCGCTCAATACCGCGGCGGCGATCGACCTGCTGCCCCCCTGGGCGCGGGCGATGCTGGAACTGCGCAGCACCGCGCCGCTGGGCGTCCGTGCCGGGGCGCAGGGCATGGCGCGGATGCTGCGTTGGGCCTTAAACGGATCGGCGTCGGAAAAGACGGCACGGGCGCATCGTTAGAGCGGCGGCAGCCCTGCGCGCAATTCCTCGACCCACGCCGTCGCCACGCCGTCCGACGGCGCGCGCCAGTCACCGCGCGGCGACAGCGCGCCGCCCGCCGACACCTTCGGCCCGTTGGGCAGCGCCGATCGCTTGAACTGGCTGGTCTGGAAGAAGCGCCAGAGGAACTTCTCCAGCCATCTGGCGATGGTCGGCAGGTCGTAGCTGCCCTTCGCCGCTTCCGGAAAGTCGATCGGCCAGCGGCCGGCGGCGGCATCGCGCCACGCGTGCCAGCACAGGAACGCGACCTTGGACGGCCGCTGCCCATAGCGGACGATATGGTGGAGGAAAAAATCGTTCAGCGCATAGGGGCCGACGCGATCCTCCGTGCTCTGCATCCGGCCATCGGCGTCGGCAGGCACCAACTCGGGCGAAATTTCGGTGTTCAGGATCGCGTCGAGCACCGCGTCGGTGTCGCGGTCGAACTGATCGGTGTGGATCGTCCAGCGGATAAGGTACTGGATCAGCGTCTTGGGCACGCCGGCATTGACGCCATAATGGCTCATATGGTCGCCGACGCCATAAGTGCACCAGCCCAGCGCCAGTTCGGACAGGTCGCCGGTGCCCAGGACCAGCGCCTCGCGCTGGTTCGCCAACCGGAACAGGTAATCGGTGCGCAGCCCGGCCTGCACATTTTCGAACGTTACGTCATAGACCGGTTCGCCGCTGGCAAAGGGGTGGCCAATATCGCCCAGCATCTGCCGCGCGGCGGGGCGGATATCGATCTCGTCGCTGGTGATGCCGAGCGCGCGCATCAGCTTCCACGCATTGCCCTTGGTCGCCTCGCCGGTCGCGAAGCCGGGCATGGTGAAGCCCAATATGTCGGTGCGCGGCCGCTCCAGCCGGTCGAACGCCTTGGCCGCCACGATCAGTGCATGGGTGGAATCAAGCCCGCCCGACACGCCGATCACCAGCCGCTTCGTACCCGACGCGACCAGCCGCTTGCGTAAGGCTTCGACCTGAATGTTGAACGCTTCGTAGCAGTCATCGTCCAGCCGCTCGGGCGTGTTGGGGACGAAGGGATAGCGGCGTACGGCACGCCGCAGGCCGATATCGCCCTCCGCCGGGGCATGGTCGAACCCGATCCGGCGGAACCGCGTCTCCGGATGGCTGCTGGCCGCTGCGCAGTCGTTGAACGTGCCGGTACGCATCCGCTCTAGCCGCAGCCGCGCCAGATCGATATCGGCAAAGGCGATGCCGGCGGACTGGTCGAACCGGTCGGACTGGACCAGCAATTCGCCCAGTTCGTGCACCGACCCCTGGCCGTCCCATGACAGGTCGGTCGTACTCTCGCCGATGCCCGCCGCGGCATAGATATAGGCGGACACGGTGCGCGCCGATTGCGACGCGCACAACATCTCGCGGTCGCGCGCCTTGCCGATCACGATGTTCGACGCCGACAGGTTGCACAGCACCAGCGCCCCGGCCATCGCCCCGGCGGTCGACGGGGGCAGCGGCGACCAGAAATCCTCGCAAATCTCGGCATGGAACACGAAGTCGGGTGGGGTATCGGCGGCAAACAGCAGGTCGGTCCCGAACGGCACCGTCTGTCCGCACAACGCCATGGTCAGGCCGGTCAGCCCGACGCCGGGCGCGAACCAGCGCTTCTCATAATATTCGCGGTAATTGGGCAGATAGGTCTTGGGCACGACGCCGAGGATGCGTCCGCACGATACCGCCACCGCGCAGTTGTACAGCCGCCCGTTGCGCCGCAGCGCGGCCCCCAGCAACAGCACCGGGCGCAGATCGGCGCTGGCCACGATCACCGCCGCCAGCGCCGCTTCGGTCGCATCGCACAGCGCGTCCTGCAGGTGCAGATCGTCGATCGCGTAGGAAGTGAGGTTCAGTTCGGGAAAGACCAGCAGGTCGGCGCCCGCCTCATGCCCCTGACGTGCAAGCTCGATCGCGGCACGGCCCCCGGCGGCGGGGTCGCCGACATGCGCGGGCGGAGTGCAGGCCCCGACGCGCAGCAGGCCGTGGGTGTGGATCGAATGGAACGGGTGCGTGGTCATGGCCGCACCCTAAGGACCCTCACCGCGCCCAACAAGGATCGTCGTGCAGGACCACGCCGAAAGGGCAGGGGTTGGCAATGGCGTACCGCCTCAGCACCCAACCCGTCACCCCGGATCAAGTCTGGGGTGACGCTTGGGGCATGGTGTCTACCCGTCAAACCTTGGCGGCGTAGATCATCCGGCCTTCGCCGAGCAGGTCGAACACGCGTGCCAGATCGCCCTCGGCCACCGCGAAGCACCCTTGGCTACGGCCCAGCTTGCCGTGCTGCGCGATCATTTCCGGATTGGCATACCATGCGCCATGGACGACGATCGCACGCATCAGGGCGTTGTCGTTCGTGTGGTCCAGCCCGACCAGCCGCTGCGACCGGCCATGCTTGCCGACATAATAATTGTCGGTGATGAAAGCGCCTTCCGACGTGGCATTGGAATCGGGCACGTTGCTGAATCGGGTCAACGATCCGCAATGCGCCGGGTCCGATCCGCTGCCGTGCGCGACGCGCATCGCCGACACGACGCCGCTGTGCATGTCGATGAACTGGAACCGGGGATGGGCAGAATCGACCGCGAAGTCGGCGATGGCGATACGGTCGGTACGCGCGATCCGTCCCGAATGGCGGTCCATCGACGCCAGCGCGCGTTCGAACAGCCGCGGATTGACCGTCGCAGGTGCACGCATCTGCTTCACCGGAGCGGCCGGCACGGGTGCCGAGGCAAAGCGATGCTGCGGCGGTACGATGGGGGCGTTTTGCGCGATGGGCACGATCGAATTCGTCGTGCAGCCCTGTGCGAGTACGGCACCGGCCAATCCGCCTGCCGCTTTCAGCACCGCTCGCCGCGATCGAACTGCTTCGTCCCGCATCCAAATCCTCGCCAAATTGTTGAGGGTTAGAGATACGGGCGAACCGCCTTCCATTCAATTAACACATGTGCAAGCGTTCCGCCGCTTGTCGCGCGGATGGAACGTACGGTCGACTCTGACAGTTATGGTTACCGCGAGATTTGCCATTCGCCGCGCGCTGCGGGATAATGGCGGGATGACGGTTCTACTGCGCCTTTGTCCGTTGCTGGCGATCCTGCCGCTGCCCGCGATGGCACAGGTGCCGGCGGCGCTCGCGGTGGAACAGGCGGCGGTGGCCATGCGGCCGGGCGACCATCGCTGGGCCGATGATCCGGCATTGCCGGGACCGGTCAGCATTGTCGTCAGCGTGCCGATGCAGATGGCGTTCGTTTATCGCGGCGACCGGCTGATCGGTGCGACGACGGTTTCCACCGGCAAGCCGGGCAAGATGACGCCGATCGGCGAATACACCATCCTGCAGAAGCGCCCGTTCCACCGATCAAACCTGTATAACAATGCGCCGATGCCGTTCATGCAGCGGCTGACCTGGGACGGGGTGGCGCTCCATGCCGGCAATTTGCCCGGCTTTCCGGCGTCGCATGGCTGCATCCGGATACCGACCGCGTTCGCGCGCCAGTTGTTCGAAGCGACGCAGCTGGGTGGACAGGTGGCGGTGGTGAACGACGTCATCGCGTTTCCCGCCTATCGACCGGCCGATACCACGCCGCAGCTGTCGGTGGACGCGATCGGGACGCTGGCCAGCCGTGACGATCGGGTGAGTGCCGGGACGGGCCGCAATGCCCCGCGCTGACCGGTGGGCATCGGGGCTGGGCCTGCTATTGCTGGCGGGCTGCAACGGGGGAGGGACAGCCCCGGCGGACCCGATCGCGTCGCCCACGCCGTCTCCCTCCGCGACGCCGCCAATAGCCACCACCGTCGCCAGTTCGGTGCCGGAACGGCTGACGGTAACGACCAACGAACCCTTTTACTCGGTCGGCATCGCTGGTGACGTGCTGACGCTGAGCGGCGTCGATGCCCCTGCGCGGCGTTTGGCCGTCGTCGCGCGCCGGGCCAGCGCCGATGCGCGCGAATGGGATGCGGGGCAGGGCGTCCGCGTGCGAGTGGTTCGCGCGCCGTGCGAGGACGATATGTCGGGTGCGCCACGCGATTTTACCGCGACGCTCACCATCGACGGGCGCACCGTGCGCGGCTGCGGCTTCGTCGGCAAACCCTCGCCGCCACCGGGGGAGGCGACCGCTGCGCCAAACAACATTCCGGCGCGGTTCGTCGGCCAGTGGAACCGCGATGCCGCCGCCTGTGCCCGCCCGGCAGCCTCGATCGAAGGCGTACGGGTCGCCCCGGGCGAATTATGGTTTCACGAGAGCGTCGGCACCGTGAAGCGCGTCGAGCCGCTCGGTACCGATCAGGTCCGGATCACCGCCGATTATGAGGGCGAGGGCCAGCGCTGGACCACGACGCAGACGTTGCGGGTCGCGGGCGACCGCCTGACGATCGTCACCGATGGACAGCCGTTCAGCCGGATACGCTGTCGGGGATAGCGGTCGCCAGCGCGATCGCGCCGAGCAGCTGTTCGCTGGTGAATGGCTTGGTCAGTACCGGCACGCCGATCTGCGTGTCGCCGATCTCGGCGAACCCGGTGATGAGCAGGACCGGCGTGTCCGGGCAGCAGGCGCGCACGCGGGCGGCTACGTCGATCCCCGACATGTCGGGCATGGCATAATCGGTCAGCACCATGTCGAACCGCTCGCCCGCCTCCAGCACGGCGACCGCGCGCGTCGCCGAATCATGGACGACGACGCTGTGGCCGGCGGCCTCCAGCTGCGCGGCGACGACGGCACGGACTTCGGGATCGTCCTCCACCAGCATCAGGCGGCGGGGGGTGATCCGGTCGCTTGCCGGCGGACTGACCGCGATCGGCCCGGCATTGATCCGCGGCAGCCATAGGTGGATGCTGGTGCCGCGCCCGACTTCGCTGTCGATCGTCACCTCGCCGCCGGCCGCCCGCGCCATCGCCCGGACCATCGGCAGGCCGAGACCCGTCCCGGCCCCTTGCGCCTTGGTCGTGAAGAACGGTTCGAACACCCGCTCGCGTACCGCGCTGTCCATGCCGCTGCCGGTATCGCTGACCGAAATGCGGACGAACGGCCCGGCAAAATCGGGCAGGAACGCCGCGGCCTCCGCGATATTCGCCGTGCCGATCCGCACCGTCCCGCTGCCGTCCATCGCATCCCGCGCATTGATCGCGAGGTTGAGTATCGCCAGCTCAAACTGCCCAACATCCGTCCGCACCACCCAGGCAGGCTCGGCAAAGTCATAGGCGACGCCGATGCGTCCCGCGGCGGTGCGGACGATCAGTTCCTCGATCGACTGGATCACGTCGTCGGGCCGAAAGATTTCGGCGGCAAGGTCGCGCTGCCGACTGAAGCTCAACAGACGGCGGGTGATGGCACTGCCGCGCCCGGCCGCCTCGGTCGCCGCGCCCAGATAGCGCCGCAGCCGGTCGCGATCGTCGATCCGCCGTTCGGCAAGTTCGAGGTTGCCGATGATCGCCGCCAGCAGATTGTTGAAATCATGCGCGATCCCGCCGGACAAGGTGCCCAGCGCCTCCAGCTTTTCGGACTGGTGGTGACGCCGTTCGGCCAGCCGCCGGTAGGTGTCGTCGCGTTCGATCTTCAACAGGTAGCGCTGCGTCCCGATGGCGAACGGGATGCGGGTGATGTGCGTCCAGCGATCGCCCGACGGCTGGGGCAGTTGTCGGTCCTCGCTATCGCTGTCGTCCTGCGCGACGATGGCGAGGTCGCGGGGGTCAATACCTTCCGGCGGTGCCGTGCCACGGACCACCTGGCCATCGCGATCAAGAATCGTCACGATATCGCCTGACCCGTCGGCAAGGGCGCGAAAGGCGGCACGCTCGAACGCCAATGCCTGCCGCAACGCGAAACGGTCGGCGGCAGCCGCGATCATCGCGATCAGCGCCTCGGCATCCCAGGGCTTGTTCGCATAGCCGCTGATCGCCCCGTCGTTGAGCGCGGTCACTACCGCCGTCAGGTCGGCATAGCCCGTCAGCAGGATCGCCTCCGCGTTGGTCTGCCTGCGCACGCGGGCAAGGAACTGGCTGCCGGTCAGCTCCGGCATCCGTTGATCCGACACGATCACGGCGATGTCGGGATGGGTCCGGACCAGCTCCAGCGCCTCGACCGGCGAGGCGGTCGACAGGATGCGGTAGCGGTCCTCCAGCAGATCGCCGAGCGCGACGAGGATTTCGGGCTCGTCATCGACCAGCAGCAACAGGGGCAGGGAACCGGACATTTCCATTACGGCCGTTCTGGTATCTGGATCGTGAAGGAAGCGCCACCCTGCGCGGCGCGGTCGATGGCGATGGTACCGCTGTGCGATCGCACGACGCCATACGCGATGGCGAGGCCGAGGCCGGTTCCCGCCCCGACATCCTTGGTGGTAAAGAACGGTTCGAACACCCGTTCGCGCCGGTCGTCGGGGATGCCCGGCCCGTTGTCGTCGATCTGGATGCGGAACATGCCGTCGGCAGAGCCGGTCGCGATGACGATCCGTCCGCTTGCCGGGTCCACCGCGTCGGCGGCGTTGGCGACGATGTTCATCACGACCTGATTGACCAGTGCGCCGGAGCATTCGAGCATCCGTATCGGGCCATAGTCGCGGACGACCTCCACAGTGCCCAGACGCGGCGCGAGCAGCGTCAGCACCGCATCGATCGCATCGGGAATGTCGATCAGCGACACCTCACCATCGTCCAGTCGCGAAAAACGGCGCAGCTTCACGACCAGTTCCTGAATGCGGGTGAGGCCTGAGCGGATCGACTGCAACCGATCCGATGCCTTGGTCAGCAACGCGGTGCGCGCCGCGTCGTCGGCGCTGGCGGCCGTAGCGACGGCGCGCTCGACCGTCGCCTGATGGGCGAGGATGAACGCCAGCGGGTTGTTGATCTCGTGCGCGATGCCGGCGACCAGTTCGCCCAGCGACGCCATCTTGGCTGATTGGACCAGTTGCGCCTGCGTCTCGCGCAGCAGGGCATTCGCGCCGGCAAGTTCGTCGTTGGCGCGGGCGAGCCGTTCGGCCGAGTCCGCTTCGGCGCGCGCCTGTGCCAGCGCGATCGCCTGCGCCCGTTCGCGTGCGATGCCGGCCGCTTCCTCGTCGCGGGCCAGCTTGCGGCGGACGATCGCACGGATTCGGACGAGCAGCATGTCGCCATCCTGCCCGCGCGACACGACATCATCCGCGCCCGCGGCCAGCCCCGCCAGCACCGTCGCCGGTTCGGCATCCTCGGTCAGCGCGACCAGCGCGATGCCGCTCGCCCGTTCGGTTCGGCGCCGATCCAGCGTGGCCGACAGACCGAAGCCGGGCGCGTCGATCGGTTCCACGACAAGGATACCGTCGGCGCTGTCGTCGTCGATCGCCGCAATCGCATCGGCAATCGCCGCGACATGGACGACCTGATAGCCCTCGGTCGCCAGCTGCGTGACCAGCCGATCCGTGGGATCGGTCGGCGGTGCCAGCAGCAGCAGCCGGGCCTGGCGCAGCGATGCCGCCGGGCCGTCGCCGACCGGCCGTGCCCGCACCTGTCGCAGCAGGGCGCGGACGCGCGACAGGATCAATTCGGCCCCGCCGCGTTTCGGCACATAGGCGTTGGCGCCGCTGTCGAGCCCCTGCCGTTCGACATCCGACGCATCGTCGCCGGTCAGCATCAGGATCGGCAGCGTCCGCGTCGCCCCCGTCTGCCGAACGATCCGGACCAGTTCGTCACCGTTCATGCCCGGCAGGCGATAGTCGACGACCAGCAGGTCGGGTCGGCTGTGGTTCAGCGTCTCAAGGGCGGCTTCGGCGTCGCGCGTCCGATCGATGCGAAAACCCGCGCGCTCGAACATCCGCCGCAGCTGCAGCGCCTGCGTATCCGAATCTTCGATCAGCAGGATCGCCGCGTCTTCGCTCACCGCGCGCGGTCCACGATGCGGCGGATGTGCGGTGCGATCAGGTCGAGCGGCAGCGACAGCGCGCCCGCCCGCTGCGCGGCGGCGGGCATGCCATAGACGACCGAGGTGCTGGCATCCTCCGCCACCGCCTGTCCTCCGGCGGCGAGCAGCGCGCGGACGCCGGTCGCGCCATCCTCGCCCATGCCGGTCAGCACCACTGCCAGCGCCGCCCCGTCGATCGCTGTCGCCGCGCTTTCGATCAGGCGGGTGGCGGACGGGCGTTGCCCACCCACGGGACCGTCGGTTGCGACGCGCATGGTGCCGCCCCGCGCGAGCATCAGATGGGCGTCGCCGGGCGCGACATGGATCGTGCCTGCGCGCGGCACTTCGCCGCTCCGGGCAATCTCGACCCGCTGCGGTACTACGCTGTCGAGCCAGCTGGCAAAGCCCGCCATGAAGCTCGCCCCCATGTGCTGGACCAGCAATATCGGCACGGGAAGGTCGGCGGGCAGCGCGCCGAACAGTCGCGCAAGGGCGGGGGGCCCACCGGTCGATGCGGCGACCAACAGGACCGAAGGAGGGCGCAGGCGGGGCGGCTGTACCGGCGTTGCCGAAGCGGCCGGCATCCGGCGCCGGACGACCGCGACCTCGCTCATGATCGCCAGCTGGGTACGGATTTCGTGCGCCACCTGCGCATAGGCGGCATCGCCCAGACCGACCGGCTTTTCGACGACCGACAGCGCACCGGCGCGCAGCGCGTCCATGCTGGTCCCCATCGCGCCTCCGTCCATGCTGGCGGAAATGACGACGATCGGGGTTGGATGCGCGGCCATGATCCGCCGTGTCGCCTCCAACCCGTCGATGCCGGGCAGGCGGATATCCATCGAGATGACGTCGGGCCGGAGCGCCGGCAGCGCCTCGATCGCTTCCTCGGCGGTGGCGAAGCTGGCGGCGACGGTCAGGCGCGGATCGCTGCCGACGATATGGGTCAGCAACGTCCGCACGACCGTCGAATCCTCGACGATCATCACGCGCGCGGGGGTGGGACGAACGGCCATCGCGTCAGATCAGCTGCTGGACGACGCCGATCAACATGCCCTGATCGAAATCCTGCTTGGTGACATATGCATCGGCGCCTAGGCTCAGGCCACGTTCGATGTCGTCAGGGCTGTTGCGCGATGTCATCATGATGACCGGTAAAGTTTTGAGCGCCGGATCGTTCCGTATCGCCGCCAGCAACGCGAAACCATCCATGCGCGGCATTTCCACATCGGCGACCACGAGATCGATCGCGTCGATGCCGGAGCGCAGCCGCTCCAGCCCGGCAAGACCGTCGACCTCGATCAGCACGCGGTAGCCCTGCGCCTCGAGGATGCTGCGCTCCAGCGTGCGGGTGGTGATCGAATCGTCGACGACCAGGATCGTCCGCTGCGGCGTCTCCGTCTTTTGCACGCTCAGGGGGCGGGCGGCTCGGCCGGTGGCGCGATCGCGTACCAGCTGCGCCGGATCGAGCACCAGCACGACCTCTCCGTTCAGCAATACCGTGCCTAGCACGAGCGGCAGGTCGGCAGCGATGGTGGCGGCATCGCCGACCAGCAGCGCGCGAACGTCGCTCAGCGCGTCGACGATCATCACCCGGCGGATGCCGTCGCTTTCCAGCACGACCGCGCGCAGCGTCGCGTCGGTGTCCGACTGCGCGACGCCCAGCACGTCGCCCAGTCGGGACACGGGCAGCGGACAGCCGTCGACCGCCAGCATCACTTCCCCGCCACTCGGCGACAGATCGGCCTGGGTGATCTGCAGCACCGACCGCACCACATCGGACGGCAGCGCGCATCGCACGTCGCCGACCTCGACCAGCAACAGCGTGCGGCGGGTCAGCGTGACGGGAACGGCGATGGTCACCACGGTGCCGCCGCCTGATCCGGGCATGATGCTGGCCGATCCGTGCAGCCGCCGCGCGACCTCCGCGACCACCGACAGGCCGATGCCGCGTCCGGCAACCTCGTCCAGCCGATCGGCGGTGGACAGACCCTGTTCGAACAGCAGGGCGTGGAGCGCCGCACCGCGCGGGGGCGGTGCATCAGCGGGGATCAGTCCGGCGGCGCGCGCGCGGGCCACGATCGCATCGTCGTTCAGGCCGGCGCCATCGTCGCGCACCGCAATGGTCAGCCGTCCGCGATCGATGCGGGTATCGATCGTGATCGTGCCCGCATCCTCTTTTCCCGCGCGACGGCGATGCTCCGGCGTCTCGATCCCGTGGCGCACCGCATTGCGCAGGACGTGGAGCAGCGGATCGCGCAGGGCATTCAGGATCCGGCGATCGGCCTCGCCATCGGCATCGTTCGTCCGCAGCCGGGCGACCTTGCCCTCGGCCGTCGCCAGTTCGCGAACGGCGCGCTCATAGCCGTCGAACAGGGTGGCGACCGGTTGCAGGAGCAGGCGTTCGCCGTCGCGCTCCAGCTCGGCGCTCGACCGGTCGAGCGCGTCGCGCAACCGGCCGTGGAGGCGGCGGATGCGGTCAAGCTCGGTGGTGGCCTGGCGGAGCCGGCGGGCGGCCTCGCCATCACCGGTCGTCAACAGCAGCGGCGAGAGCGCGGCCAAGTCATCAGCCAGCGCGCCTAGCCGGTCGGCGACCATGCCCTGTTCGGCGATCTGCGTCGCCATGACGTGCAGTGACCGCCCCAGCTTTTCGACGCTTTGACCGGAGATCGCGACCCGCCGGTCGGGCTCCGCCTCGTTCGCGGTGTCCGGCGTATCCGTCGCCGCACCATCCTCGATCGCATCGGCGAGACGGCGAAGTTCGGTGATTGCCGCGGTGTCCATCGCGCGGTCACCGCGCTCGATGGCGAGGATCAGCGCTTCGGCCTCATGGGCGGCGGCTTCGCTGGCGGGCAGTTCGACGGCGCGCGCCGCTCCCTTCAGGCTGTGCGCCCGGCGGCTGAATTCGCGCAGGTCGACCGGGCGGCCGGCATCCGCATCGGCCAGCGCCGCGCGGATGCCGGCCATATGCTCGGCCAGTTCCGACGCGAATGCCGCCAGCAATTCGGCCTGAAGCTCGTCCACCTCCGCGTCCGATCCGTTACAGGCGGTAGCGATCGGTCAGACCGACCAGCGTGCGCGACAGTTCGCCCAGGTCGCTTGCCGCCTGGTCCAGCTGGCGGGTCGATGCGGCGGTCTGTTGCGATGCCTCGCGGATGTTCTGCAGCGCGATGGTCACCTGTTCGATGCCGATCTGCTGCTGGTTGGTCGAGGCGACGATCTGCTGGAACGTCTGCACATTTTCCTGCACGCGGGTCGCCAGTTCCTCGATCGCGGCATGGCCGGCATCGGTACGCTCCTTGCCCGACGTGACGCGCTTCACCGCTTCCTCGGTCAGCATCACCGACGAATTGATCCCGCGCTGGATATCGCCCAAGATCGACCGAACGTTGCGGGTCGCGCCCTTTGCCTGATCGGCTAGCTGCTTCATTTCCGATGCAACGATCGCGAAGCTGCGCCCCTGTTCGCCCGCTGCCGCCGCCTCGATCGAGGCGTTGAGCGCGAGGAGGTGCGAGCGTTCGGACACGTCGTTGACCGTCGCGATGATGTCGCCGATCGCCTGCGTCTTTTCCGACAGCGCGACGATGTTGGCGGCAACCGCTTCCGCCTGTTCGCGGATTGCGTCCATCGCACGCGCGGTGTCGGCGACGGCGGTCAGGCCCGCGTCGCTGACCTGCGCGGTCGCCTGTGCCTGGGCGATAACCTCCTGCGCGCGGCGGGTGATCTGCGCGCCGCTATGCGTGATCTCGTCGACGGTCGCGGCGGTTTCCTGCACCGCGGCCAGCTGTTCCTCGACCGATGCCGCCTGTTCCTGCGTCGAGGCGCGGATTTCGGTCGTCGCGGCATTCAGGTCGTTGGTTGCCGCCCGGTTCTGCGTCGCAATGGTGCGCAGGCCGCCCACCATGTCGTTGAGCGTCCGCCCCAGCCGCCCCAGTTCGTCCGAGCCGGTCGCATCGGTGGTCGTCGACAGGTCGCCGCCGCCGATCCGGCCGACGAAGGACATGAACGAATCAAGCGGCCGGACGATCGAACGCCGAGTCGTTACCGCGACGGCAATCGCGATGGCGATGGCGACGATCAGCCCGATGATGATCGAGATCCGGCTCATGCCATACACATCGCGCGTCGCGTCGCGCCCGCGTTCGATCGCGACGTTCAGCGTATCGCGCGCTTGGCCGATGCGTGCGACGGTGACCGCATGGTCGCGAACGATATCCGGTTCGATCGCCAGCACGCCCGCCCGGTCGCCGGCGCCGACCGCCGCCAGCTGGGTTTCGACATCGGTACGCGTCTGCGCCAGCGCGCGTTCGCCCTCGGCCAGCTGTCGCACCATCCGCGCCCAGAGTTCCGAGCGCTTGCCGGTGACCGAATTGTCGCGATAGGTTTCCGCCGCGCGTTGCTGTTCGATGATGCCGCGTTGCGCCTCGTCGATGGCGTTGCGCCATCCGGTCGTCGCTTCGCGGACACGGGTGGTGTCGCCGGTCAGGAACGCCTGTACCAGGCTGGCCCGCTGTTCGACCTTGCGCGACAGGGCGTGGTCGATCCGGTTCAGCGCCTCCATCGAGGCGAGGTCGCGTTCGACGATCAGGTCGACGGTCTGGCGGACCTCGCCGATCTGGACCAGGGCATAAACGCCGAGCGCGAGGAGGATCGCGGTCAGGGCCGCGAAACCGGCGGCGATCCGGGTAGAGACGGACAAACCTTATCCTTCCTGAAGACGGGCGGGGAGTAGTCGTTCGATCAGCACGATAGGATCGATGCGTGTCAACCGTTCGTCGCCATCGATGACGAGCGTCGAGAGCGTGGGGGTAGCGTCCTGCCGGGGCATCGTCACGACCCCCGCCACCGCATCGACCGACAGCGCGATCCGCGGCGCGTCGTGCCGCAGGACGATCATCGTCGCGGCGCCCGCCGCGTCGCGGTCGAGCAGGGTGGCGAGCGCGAACAGGTTCACCACCGTGCCCCGCCACGCGACCAGCCCGCTCAAGGGCGCGGAAGCGCCGGGCAGGCGCGTGACCTTCGGCAACGGGGCGACCGCGCGTACGCAGTCGATCGGCAGACCGTGCGCCACCCCGCCCAATTCGAACACCAGCAGCGTTTCGGTCGGCCGGTCATCGGCCTGCCGTGCCTGCGCGTGCCTGCGCTGACGCGCGGCGAGGATCGCGGCGATCGCATCGGCATCAAGGCCGTCGGCGGACAGGATGGGTGCGTTCATTGCCCGGTTCCGATCGCATGGCGGATGGCGGCGGTCATCGCGCCGGCGGTCATCCCGTCGCCTTCGGCCAGTTCGGTATCGGGGGCAAGGGCGCTGGCGACGCGCAACGCATTGGTCAGGCTACGGCGACCATCGGGCGTGCGTCCCTGCGCCAGCAGGTAATGGCCGAACTGGTAATGCGCCATGGCAAAAGACCGATCGAGATACAGCGCGTCGCGAAACGCCCGCTCGGCGCGGTCCTTGTCGCCCGATGCCAGTGCGTCGAGCGCGATGAAATAATGGGCGACGGCATCGGGGGCGCGGACGACCTTTGGCTCGGGTGCCGGAACGGGTGGCACCGCTGTCGCCCGGATCGGGGCGGGGCGGGGCGCGCGTGGTGCGGGAGGCGGCGGCACAAGCGGCGCAGGTGGGGGCACGGGCCTCTGCCGCGTGCCCGGCGCGCGGTAGGTCAGGATGCCCGCGGTCAGGTCGCTGTCGGCCACCGCGTCGAAGCCGGGATTGGGTTCGGCATGGCCGAGCAGCAGGATACCGTCGGTCGCCAGTCGCGCGACCAGTGCGCCGACGATCGCGGTCGAGTCATCCTGCGAAAAATAGATCAGGACATTGCGGCACAGGATCAGGTCGTAATCGCTGAACCCCAGCGGCGCGGCGGCGTCGATCATCGCCAGCAGGTTGTGGCGTTCGAACCGGGCAAGCCCACGATACCGGTCCTTCAACCGATAGCGCTCGCCGGTTCGGTCGAACAGCCGCGTGCGCTCGCCTTCGCCCATCGTGCGCAGCGCCCAGGACGAATATTCCGCCCGGCGCGCCGCCTCCAGCGCCGCTTCGTCGATATCGGTGCCGGTCAGCGCGATGCGCCAGTCGGCGATCGCGTCGCCCAGCAGGTCGGTGAGCAGGATCGCGACCGAATGCGCCTCCGCCCCGGTCGAGCAGCCGACGCTCCAGATCCGCAGCCGGCGGTCCTCCCGGTGGCGGTCGATCATCGCGGGCAGGATATGGGTCTTCAGCGCCTCGAACTGTTCGGCGAACCGAAAGAAGAACGTCTCGTTGATCGTGACCGCGCTTTCGAGCAGCGGCCATTCGGGGTCGGCCGGATCGCGCAGTCGCGCGCGATAGTCGCCGATCGTAACATCGCCGGTCGCGACCATCCGCTGCGCTACGCGATCGGCGAGCTGGGCGTCCTTGTCCGCATAATAATGGTGGCCGGTTCGCGCGATCACCAGTGCCTTCACCTCGGCAAAGGCGTCGTCGCCGATCATGCCGCGCTCCATTGGTCGCGGCGTTCGGCGGCGGCGGCGGTCAGCACCGCCAGCACCGCGCGTTCGCTGTCCAGCAGCAGCCGGTCGGGCGCGACGACATGGGCGATGCCGCTGGTCGCCAGCGGCAGTTCGCCGACGATCGCGGCGTTCAGGCTGTGACCGGTGGCGAGGGACCCGACCGCACCGGACGCCACATCCTCTGCCCGGTCGACCAGCAGGCAGATATCGTCACGCAACCGGACGAGATGCGCCGACAGATCGATCGTTGCCGGCGCGTGCTGTGGGTCGAGCAGCACGCGCGGCGCCAGCACCGGCACCGGCCGCCCCTGCAGCGTCACGAAGCCGAGCAGCGGGCGCGGGAGGCCCGGCGGCACGTCGATCGGCAGCAGCGGCAGCACCTCGCGCACCGCCGCCATGGGCAGCGCGAGGCGGGTATCGCCGATGCGCAGGATCAGGAACGATGCGGTCATCACCGGTCGGCTATATCGTGCTTCGCCAGCAGCGCCAGATCGGCCGGGGTGTTGACGTTCGCAATTTCGGACGGGCCGCTGATGCCCTGCGCGCCGATCCGGTCGGCAAAGGCTCGCACCGACCGCGATCCCCCTGCCGCCAGCAATGCGTCGAGCGTGGTCGCCGCCGTTGCGGGCCACCACCCCACCACCGGCAGGTCGGACAGATACACCGCCGGCCCGGCGGCCGACAGGTACCGGCGCAGCTCGGCGGGCAGCAGGGGGGCGTCGCACGGCACGGTCAGCACCTGCGCAAAGCCGTGGGTCGCCGCATGATGCAGCGCTGCCCCGATCCCACCCAACGGTCCCAAATCAGGGGCGGGGCGGTCGGCGATGCTGGCGATGCCGGAATGCGCCCGGCCGACCACGACCAGTGCATCGACCTGGGGGGCAAGCGCATCGACCACCCGGTCGATCAACGCCCGCCCACCGAGCGTCGCCAGCGCCTTGTCGCTCCCGAACCGGGTCGAGCGTCCGCCAGCAAGGATCGCCCCTAGGATCACGACGCCAGCACCGCGTCGCCCCGCACCGATGTACGCAGCGACAGGCCGGCGGCGGCGGCACGGTCGACCGCAAGCGTGGTCGCCGCCGACAGCGTCGCGAGCAACGGACAGCCGGCCAGCACCGCCTTTTCGACCAGTTCGAACGAACAGCGCGACGAGAGCAGGGCAAAACCGCCGTCCCAGTCGAGGCCGCTGCGCCGCATCGCGCCGATTAGTTTGTCGAAGGCGTTGTGCCGCCCGACATCCTCGCGCACCAGCCGGATCGTGCCGTCCGGCGCACACAGCGCGGCGGCATGGGTGGCGCCGGTCGTCCGGGCCAAAGGCTGGTGATCGCGCAGCGCCGCCGCCGCCCCAAGGATCGCCGCCGGGGAAGCCGTGCTTGTCGCGGACAAGGGCGGCAGCGGCCGCAGCGCCTGTTCGAGATTTTCGATCCCGCACAGCCCGCACGACGATTCCGACACCCGATGCCGCACACGATCGGCCACCCGATCGTGGCGCGCAGGCGTGAGGGTGACGCGCAGCAAGGTGCCCGCCGCAACCCCGTGCGCCGTCACGTCGATCACTTCCCTTGCATTGTCGACCAGCCGCTCGGCGAGCAAAAAGCCATACGCCAGGTCGGTCAGGTCGGCGGGCGTCGCCATCAGCACCGCGTAGCCCAACCCATTGACCTCGACCGCGACCGGTGCCTCGACCGCGACTGCGCGTTCCTGTCTTTCGGCATCCCCCGATGCGGCCACCCGGTCGAACCGCCGGGTGGCATGCCCCCCCTGGTCCATCAGGCGACGATACGCACCGGCACCGCCTTTGCCGCCGGCGTCTGCGACCCGAAATCATGCCAGCCCAGCGGGATCAGCGGGTTGAGTTCGGGATAATAGCCCGCGATGCAGCCATCGGGCAGGTCGAACGGCACGACCTTCAGGCCCGAAACGCGGCGATCGATTCCGTCGTCGCCGTCGCCGACGATGGTCACGACCTGCCCCTTGTGCAGACCGGCCTTCTCGATCTCCTTCGGGTTCATCAGCACGACGTCGCGCGTGCCAGTGATGCCGCGAAAGCGGTCGTCATAGCCATAGATGGTCGTGTTGAACTGGTCGTTCGACCGCAGCGTCACCAGCCGCAACCGGCCCGGCGCATCGGGAATGTTGGTGCCCGACAGCGAACGCGGCACGGTAAATTCCGCCTTGCCGCTCTCCGTCTTCCACACGCGCTCGCGTGCGGAATTACCGCGATAAAAGCCGCCGGGCGTGAACATCCGTTCCTCGAAATCGTGGAACTGGTCGGGATAGGTATCCTCGATTAGCTTGCGGACCTTGGCATAGTCGCCGGTCCATCCGTCCCAGTCGACCTTCGGATTGGGGTCGAGCGTCGCCTTCGCGATGCCGGCGACGATCGCGACCTCGGACTTTAGATGCTCGCTCGCCGGTTCGTGCGTCGCGATCGATCCGTGGATGTGGCTGAACGTATCCTCGATCGTGACAATCTGTTCGCCGCCTGCCTGCTGGTCGACCTCGGTCCGCACGAGGCAGGGGAGGAGATAGGCGACCTTGCCGTTGATAAGGTGGCTGCGGTTCAGCTTCGTCGCGATCTGCACCGTCAGGCGCATCTGCGGCCACGCCGCTTCGATCCGTCCCAGATCGGGGATCGCGCGCAGGAAATTGCCGCCCAGCGACAGGAAGGCGTCGATCTCGCCCTTCAGGATGCCTTCGCAGGCGGTGACGGTGTTGTGGCCATGGTCCATCGGCGGTTCGAAATCGAACAGCTCACGCAGGCGATCCATCGGCACCAGTTCGGGCTTTTCCGAAATGCCGACGGTGCGCTGGCCCTGCACATTGCTGTGCCCGCGTACCGGCGACATGCCGGTGCCGACGCGCCCGATATTGCCCTTCATCAGCAGCAGGTTGACATAGGTCGCGACGTTATCGAACCCGTTCACCTGCTGCGTCAGGCCCATGCCGTAGATGCCGATCGTGCGATCCGCCTCGACATAGACCTGTCCCGCCGCCTCGATATCGGCACGGGGCAGGCCGCTTTCGCGTTCGATATCGGCCCAGTCGGTCGCGCGGACCATTGCCTCGAATTCGGCCCAGCCATGGGTGTGCTGTTCGATGAAGTCGATGTCGAGCACATGGACCTGATGCTCGGCCCAGCTCTTGTCCTCGGCGGCCAGCACATGCTTGGCGAGGCCGATCATCACCGCGACGTCGCCGCCGGGCTTTACCTGATGATATTGGCAGCTGATCTTCGTCTCGCTGCGCGTCGCCATCTCGAACGGGTTCTGCGGATCGGTGAAGGCGATCAGGCCCGGTTCCTTGACCGGGTTAAACGTCACGATCTTGCATCCGCGCTTCACCGCGTCGCGCAAGGGGTGGAGGAAGCGCGGACTGTTCGACCCGGTATTCTGGCCGAAGAAGAACATCGCATCGCAATGTTCGAAATCGTCGAGGATCGAGGTACCGACCGGCGCGCCGATCGTCTTCTTGAGCGCGACCGAGGTCGTCTCATGGCACATGTTCGAGCTGTCGGGCAGGTTGTTGTGGCCGTAGAGGCGGGCGAACAGCGCGTATAGATATGAGGTTTCGAGGCTGGCCCGACCCGACGCGTAGAAGATCGCCTTCTTCGGGTCTATGGCGCGCAATTCCGCGCCGATCGCGGCGAACGCCTCGTCCCAGCCGCATTCGACATAATGGTCGGTGGCATGGTCGTAGCGCATCGGGTGCGTCAGCCGCCCGACATGTTCGAGGTCGAAATCCTTCCACGTCTTCAATTCGCTGACCGAATGTTCGGCAAAGAATTCGGGCGTGCAGCGATTGGGCGTCAGGTCCCAAAGGGTCGCCTTGGCGCCGTTTTCGCAGAATTCGAACGGGTGCGGCTCGGCCGGCTTGCCCCATGCGCAGGACGTGCACATGAACCCTTTGGTCTTGTTCTGCCGGGCGAGTTGCGCCAGCGCGGCGGGGCGGTTACGCTCCTTGGCAAGGACCTTCGACATCCCCTTGACCGAGCCCCAACCGCCTGCCGGGCCGTCATATCCCACCACATCGTCCCGATCCGCCACGGCAATTCCTTTTCTACGCCTGTGGCGTAGGCTACGCCGGGCGGGGCGATAAGGTTCCGGTCCTCAGTTGACTATTTCGAGCGCCAGCGCGGTCGCCTCACCCCCGCCGATGCACAGCGAGGCAAGTCCGCGCCGCTGCACGCGCGTCTCCAGTGCCGACAACAGCGTCGCCAGCACCCGTGCACCGCTCGCCCCGATCGGATGGCCAAGCGCGCAGGCACCGCCGTGCACGTTGACCCGGTCGTGGGGCAGGCCCAGGTCGTGCATCGCCGCCATGGTGACGCAGGCGAAGGCCTCATTCACCTCGAACAGATCGATCGCGTCCGCGCTCCAGCCGGCCCGCTCCATTACGTGGCGCATTGCGAAGACCGGGGCGGTGGCGAAGCGGGCGGGGGCATGGGCGTATCCGGCGTGGGCGACGATCCGCGCGATTGGGGTTAGTCCCAGCCGCTCGGCGACCGAGGCGCGCGCCAGCACCAGCGCCGCCGCGCCGTCGGAAATCGAAGATGCGTTGGCGGCGGTGATCGTGCCGTCCTTGGCAAAGGCGGGCTTCAGCGCCGGAATCTTTGCCACGTCGCCACGCGCGGGCTGTTCGTCGAGGCGGACGGTGGTCGTGCCCTTTCGCCCGGCGATTTCCATGGCCACGATCTCGCGATCGAATGCGCCCGACGTCTGTGCCGCTTGCGCGCGCTTGAGCGATTCGATCGCGAAGGCGTCCTGCGCCTCGCGGGTGAAGCCATAGGCGGCGGCGGTTTCCTCGGCAAAGCTGCCCATCAGCCGGCCGGGTTCATAGGCATCCTCCAGCCCGTCGAGATACATATGGTCGAGCAACCGGTCATGGCCGATCCGCGCGCCGCTGCGGTGGCGCTGCGACAGATAGGGGGCATTGGTCATGCTCTCCATGCCGCCCGCGACGACGATATCGGCCGAGCCGGCGGCGATGCTGTCGGTGGCCATCATCACCGCCTGCATCCCCGATCCGCACATCTTGTTGACGGTCGTCGCCTCGACATGCTCCGGCAACCCCGCACCCAGCGCCGCCTGCCGCGCGGGGGCCTGTCCCAGCCCGGCGGGCAGGACGCAGCCCATGTAGATGCGCTCGACCGCTTCGCCCGACAGGCCGGCCCGCTCGACCGCTGCACCGACCGCCGTCGCGCCCAGCTGCGTCGCGGTGGCGCCCGACAGCGCCCCCTGGAAACTGCCCATCGGCGTGCGGGCATAGGACAGGATGACGACGGGATCGGACATGGAACGCTCTCCGGGGATTATCTTGTTTCGTTTGTTATCATCTAGGGCGATGGCCGCGCCGCCGCAATCGCGCTAGGCCGCCGGCCATGATCCTTGCGCTGCCTCCCGCTTTCTGGCCGATCCTGTTGGGAACGCTGGGCGCAGTGTTCGGCAGCTTCATCGCGACGATCGCCATCCGCTGGCCGGCGGGACGATCGGCGCTGGCAGGGCGGTCGATGTGCGACGGGTGCGGGCGCACGCTGACCGCGATGGAGCTGATACCGATCATCAGCTTTGTGCTGCTGCGGGGGCGGTGCCGGACGTGCGGGACGCGGATCGCGCCGGGACATGCCGTTACCGAGTTTCTGGGCGCCGGAATCGGGGTCGTCGCCGGACTGGTCGCGCCGGGGTGGGAGGGCGTGGCCGGCGCCGCGTGCGGCTGGCTGTTGCTGGCGCTGGGCGCGATCGACCTTGCAGCCTTCTGGTTGCCCGATGTGCTGACGGGAGCGCTGGCGGTGGTGGCACTGGCCGGCGGCGTGGCGGGGCTGGGTGCCGATCTGGAGGCGCGGCTGATCGGCGGCGTTGCGGGGTTCGGGGTGCTGTGGCTTGCGGCGGAGGGGTATCGCAGGGTGCGCGGGCGGATCGGGCTGGGCGGTGGCGATCCGAAGCTGTTCGGGGCGATCGGCCTGTGGCTCGGTTGGCGCGCGCTGCCACAGGTGCTGCTGATCGCGTCCGTGGCAGGGTTGGCGGTCGTGCTGACCCTCGCGTTGCTCGGTCGCCGGATGACGGCAGCCGACCGGTTGCCATTGGGCACGCTGCTCGCCGGGGCCGCGTTTCTCAGCTGGGCGGTCTAGGCCGGTTCGATCCGATATTCGATGGGCTTGAAACTGCCGCCGTTCGACGCCGGTGCCGAACAGGCGGTAAGGCCGATCACCAGATCCATCGCCGCGCGGAACGTGATCGAATCGCCCGCCTTGCTGAGCGGCGGCAGGACACTGAGACGCCCTGTCGCGCCATCGACCGGCACGTTCATGAAGCAGTTGAACGCCACCGGGATGCGATCGGGCTGCACGCCATACGGCTCCAGCGCGGCGGCGAGATTGCCGAAACACCCGCGGTGCGGCGGCAGGTCGGGATAGAAATGGTGGAATGTGTCGTAGGAACACGGCGTCAGCAGAAAGTCGTGGGTGCCGACGGTATCGTCGACGATCTCCAGCATTACCCGGCTGCGGTTCGAATAGAGCGCGTGGCCGGTGGTCAGACGGATCGTCTCGGCATAATCCAGCGTGCGACCGGAAGAGATCACCTCGTCCAGATCATCGGCGCTGAACGCCAGCAGGTCGGCGACCTGACATCCGCGCGGATCGATCACGACCAGCGTATCGCCCTTGGCCAGCCGGAACGCGGTGCCCGATCGTTCGGGAATGGAGACGTTCACTTCGGCGCGCCGGTATAGTGGAACGGGCAGGCCCAGCGGTCGTCGACCGCCCGGCCGCTATATTGCCGCGCCTCGCTGGTGGCGCCATGGCGGGCGAGCATCGGGTTGCGGCTGCCGGCCAGTGCTTCGTCCCGTACCAGGATTTTCTCGCGCATCGTCTCGTACTTGCCCTCCGCGCGCAGTCGTTCGAACTGGTCGTGCAGGTTGAAGACGAGCGTCGGCCGTTCGAACCGACGCGCGGGGCGGCTGGCGCGGGGGTGGAGGCCGACGATGAAGAATGCCTCGCCACCGAAGCTCAGCGAAAAATGGGGGTTGTCAGGGTCGGCGCTGACCCGCGCGTCGTAATCCTGCCCGCGCCACACATCCTTGTCCGACAGCGACTGTACCCGCTGCCACAGCGCATGTTCGAATTGCGGTTCGCTCAGGTCGTCCGGCCCTTCGAAGATCACCGCGAAGCTGCGATACATCGCCCGGTCGCGGCGATAATCCTCCGCCAGCCGCATCAGCGCGTCGTGGATGCGGACATCGTCCCACGCGCTGTCGATCCGGGAGCAGGCGAGAACGTCGAGCGTGCCCCGCGCCATGGCCGATTTCGCCCCGACACAGGGAAAGGCGCGATCGTCGATATGGTCGAACAGCAGCGCTTCGAGGCTGTCCTGCGCCTCGTGCTTCCAATTGAACATTGCGGAGGTCCCGGCTCGTGAATGGACCATCATTACGTTTCGCGTGCGATACCGGTTCCGCCGGTTGACGGGCGGCGGGGACAGCGGCAACAATCGCCGCCGTGAACAAACGACTGCTTCTGGACGACTTCCTTCCGTATCGCCTGTCGATTGCATCGAACCGGGTGTCGGACGCCATCGCCTCCACCTACCGCTCGCTGTTCGGCCTGCGTATCCCCGAATGGCGGCTGGTCACGGTCATCGCGGAACATGACGGCATCACGCAGCAGGCGTTGTGCGTCGCCACCCGGATGGACAAGGTGACGGTCAGCCGCGGCGCGATCGCGCTGGTCGATCGCGGGCTGGTCGAACGCAGTGCGAATGCCGGCGACCAGCGGTCCCACCTGCTGCGGCTCACGAAATCCGGCCGGGCGCTGTACGATGAGGTCGCGCCCAAGGCGTTGCTGATCGAGCAGGAACTGTTCGCATCGTTCAGCGCGCAGGAAATCGACGTCCTGCGCGACATGCTGGCCCGCGTCCAGGCGGCGGCCGATGCGATGGAACAGCGTACCACTGGTCAGTAACGGTCGCGCCGCGGCTTCATCTGACGCGTGCTGGGCAGGCTGTCGGCAAGGCGCGCGCCGCGCTTTCCCATCGGCAGCGGGYGGCCCACCGTCGAGTCCACCGCCGTCTGTCGTTCGGCCTCCGCATTGATCTCCGCGCCGATCAGGATCGCGAAGCTCGATACGAACAGCCACATCAGTAGCACGACGACCGCACCCAACGCGCCATAGGTCGCGTTGTAATTGGCGAAATTAGCGGCGTAGAGCCCGAACAGCACGGTGGCGAGCAGCCAGAGCAGAGTGGCGGCGACCGATCCGACCGACAGCCAGCGCCATTTGGCCCGTGCCCGATCCGGCCCATAGCGATAGGCGAAGGCAATCGCGGCGCTGGCGATCAGCGCGGCGACCAGCCACGTCGCCCCCTGCACGACGATCGCGCCGGCGGTGCCGAGGAACGCGGTCTCGCTGCGAATCCAGGCCAAGACGCCGGCCGACAGGATGCCGACGACGCCGGCAAAGATCGCCGCGATTGTCAGCATCGCGGACAACAGCGTCGTGATGACGATGCTGCGCTCGTCTTCTTCCTCATAAATCACGTTCAGTGCCTGGATGATCGCGCTGGCGGCCCGCATTGCGCCATAGATCGACAGCAGCAATGCGATGAACAGGCCCAGGCCCGCCTGGGTCGATGCGGTGGTGACGACCGCGATCAACTGGTCGGAGATCAGCCGGGCGGCGTCGGCCGGCACCAGTTCGAAGATCGTTTCCATATGCCGCGCGACCGTGGCGGGATCGGCGATCAGCCCATAGGTCATGACGATCGCACCCAGGAGCGGCACGAACGAAAGAAAGGCGTAGAAGGCAACCCCGGCGGCCATCAGCGACAGGTTGTGATAGCCGACCATCGTGTAGACGCGGAAGAAGATCGCACGCCATGCGGGCCACGGATGCTGCCATGGATGTTCGGATGCGCTGCCCGGAATGGTGACCGGGTCGATCGGCGGTACGGTATCGGTCAACGCTGCTCCCCTTGCTGCCATCGACCAACGCGGCGGCGGCAGGATCGGATGCAGTGAAATTTCGATATGAACCAATTCGTTCGCATGGCGTTTTCGGTTCACGGGGGTTGTGTGTCGCAACGTCCGCCAAGGGGACGGGGACAAAGTTTTGGGGGAATTTCGCGCCTCGACGGTGGTTGCGCTGCTTGCCAGTACGATGATGATCCCGGTCGCACGGGCACAGGACCGCGTTTCGCCGCCGACGACCGCCACCACCACCGCGCAACCGCCGGTCGAGCCGATCGTTCCCGATCGCGAGTTCGAGGCGGCGCTGCCCACCCTTTCCAGCGATATCAACGCGCCGCTTGAGCCTCTGTCGGGATTCGATGCCAAGCCGTCGCCGCCGCCGCCGGTCCAGCCGCTGCCGGCACCAACCGTGCCCGCGACCGAAGCGCAGCGCCCCGCCGAAACCCTGCCCGATGCGGTACAGCCCGAAGCGCCCGAGCTTGCCCAGCCGCTGACGCCGCTGTCGTCGTTCAACGTGACCCCGGTCGAAGTCGCCGGGGTGGACGACAAGCGCGCGGTCGAAATCCGCTACGATACCGTCATCAAGGGCCTCGACGCGATCGACGGCGAAACGCAGTTCCGTGCGCTGTCGGCGCTGCGCGAAGGCGATGGCAAGGCCGCGAACGCCGCAATGGTGCAGGCCCGTGCGAAGGAGGACGAGCAGCTCGCCGTCCGGATCATGCGCGCCAAGGGCTATTATGACGGCACCGCGACCTCCGCGATCGAAACGCCACCGGGTCAGAAGGTGCGCGCGGTCGTCACCGCCCTTCCGGGTAAGCAGTTCACCCTGGGCTCGATCCGCATCGATACCCAGCCGACCGTCCCGCCGAACCTGGTCCAGCGCGAACTGCCGCTGAAAGTCGGCGATCCGATCGACGCCGAACGCATCCAGGCGGCAGAGGCCAATGTCAGCCTGAAGCTGCCGCAGCAGGGCTATCCGTTCGTCCAGGTTGGAGAGCGTGACATCCTGCTCGACGATACGACCGTCACCGGGGCCTATACCCTGCCGGTAACAACCGGGCCGCGGTCGTCGTTCGGCACCTATTCCACGACGGGCAAGCTCGCCTTCGATGCCGAGCATGTCGGCGTGCTCGCCCGGTTCAAGCAGGGCGAACTGTACGACAATCGCAAGGTCGACGACCTGCGCGCGGCGCTGGTGTCGACCGGGCTGTTTTCGGGCGTATCGGTCGAACCGCAGCGCACCGGGCAGGTCGCGCCGGACGGCACCGAATATGTCAATCTGCTGGTCAAGCAGGACGCCGGGCCGGCGCGGACGCTGGCTGGCGAAGCGGGCTATGGCACGGGACAGGGTATCCGCCTCGAAGGATCGTGGACGCATCGCAATCTCTTCCCACCGGAAGGTGCGCTGATCGTACGCGGCGTGGCGGGAACGCAGGAACAGGGGGCGGGCGTCACGTTCCGCCGCTCGAACGCCGGACGGCGCGACCGGACCTTCCAGATCCTCGCCAATGCCAGCCGCAGCAATTACAACGCGTTCGAGGCGTTCACGGGCACGCTCGGCATCCGCTGGTCGTATGATTCCACGCCGATCTGGCAGAAGCGTTTTACCTATGCCTATGGCGCCGAACTGATCGGCACCAACGAAGACACCTATGACTTCGACGTCGGCGCGCGTCGTCGCAAGACCTATGGCATCGCCGCGCTGCCGCTGTTCGCCGGGTTCGACACGTCCGACAATCTGCTGAACCCGACCAAGGGCTTCCGACTGAAATTGAACGCCAGCCCCGAAGCATCGGTGCAGGGGGCCGCGCGTCCCTATGGCCGGTTCATGGTCGAAGGAACCGCGTACTACCCGATCGGCGAGAGCATCGTCATCGCCGGTCGTGCCCGCGCCGGATCGATCCAGGGAATCGCGCGTGACGACCTTGCCCCGTCGCGGCGTTATTATGCCGGTGGCGGCGGGTCGGTGCGCGGCTTCGGCTTTCAGGAGCTTGGACCCCGCACGCCGGAGGTGGACGAGGATGGCAACAGCCTTAACCGGCCGATCGGTGGGCGCAGCCTGAACGAATTTGCGCTGGAGGCGCGCTATCGCTTCGGCAATTTCGGGATCGTGCCGTTCATCGACGCGGGCCAAGTGTATGAATCGAGCCTGCCCAAAGGTTCCGACCTCCGCTTCGGCGCGGGGATCGGCGGCCGTTTCTACACCAATTTCGGCCCGATGCGGGTCGATGTCGCGACGCCGATCGCTAGGCGACCCGGAGAATCCAAGATCGCGCTCTATATCTCGATCGGGCAGGCATTCTGATGACCGACATCGACATGCCCGCCACCGAAACCGTCGTCGTGCGTGACCGCCCGCTATGGGTCAAAATCCTGAAATGGATCGGCATCGCGATCGTCGCGCTGCTGCTCCTGATCGTGGCGCTGGTGTTCAGTTTGAACACCGGGCCGGGGCGCGGGTTCGTTGTCGGCAAGCTCGACGGCTACACCACGGCGTCGGGGCTGAAGGTCAATATCGGACGGATCGATGGATCGCTCTACGGCGCGATGACGGTTCGCGACCTGCGGCTGAGCGATACGAAGGGTGTCTTCGCCTATTCGCCGGCGATCGCGGTTGACTGGCGGCCCTTCGCCTTTGCAAACGGGCATGTTGATATCCGCAGCCTGACCAGCCCGCTGGTCCGCTACGCCCGCAATCCGGTGCTGAAGGACACGCCGCCGAGCGATCCCAACGCGCCGCTGCTGCCCGACTATGACATCGACGTGAGCCGCCTGGTGGTCGACCGGATCGAGGTCGGGCCGGCGGTGACCGGGCAGCGCCATATCGCGAAGCTCGACGGCGAGGTACATATCGCCGACCGCCGCGCACAGCTGACCGCCAATGCCGCGACCATTGCCGCGCCGGGCGTGGCCGGCGGCGACCGGGTTGCACTGAAGCTGGATGCCGTTCCCGACGATAACCGATTCGACGTCGATGCACGGATCACCGGGCCGGCCAATGGCATGATCGCCAGCTTGGCCGGGCTGAAGGCGCCGATCGTCGCCACGGTCGACGGGCAAGGCGACTGGGCCAATTGGCGCGGACGACTGGCCGGGACGCTCGGCGGACAGCCGCTGGCCGACCTGGCGCTGACCGGGCGCGATGGTCGTTTCACGGTGCGCGGATCGACGCGGCCGGGGCTGATCCTGCAGGGACCGGTCGAGCGGCTGACCGCACCGCGCATGGATGTGGCGATCGACGCCGCGCTGGCAAACCGCAAGGCCGATACGCGTATCCAACTGCGTTCCAGCGCATTGGCGGTGAACGCTACCGGTTTGCTCGATCTGGGCAACAGCCGGTTCGGTAATTTCCGCACCGAAGCGATGCTGCTGACGCCCGGCGCGATCGCAACGAACCTGAACGGTCGATCGGTGCGCGCCGCCGTCGTGCTGGACGGTGCGTTCGCCACGCCGACCGTGGATTACAAGGTACAGGCCGCCGCACTGGGCTTCGGCGAAACCGTCGTTGAACAGCTATATGCCGAGGGCAAGGCGACAGTCGATGCCAACCGCATCCTGATCCCGATCGCGGCGAAAGCGCGCCGGATTTCCGGGCTGAACGCAGCCGTCGGCGGGCTGGTCACCAATGTCGCGCTGAACGGCGATCTGGCCATTTCGGGCGATCAGGTGCTGTCCGACAATCTGCGCATCCGATCCGACCGGATCGATGCGACCGCGATCGTCGCCGCGAACCTGACAACCGGGCGCTACACCGGCGCGCTCAAGGGGCGGATCAACGATTACGAGGTCGCCAGCATCGGCATCCTGAACCTGACGACCGATGCCAGCCTCTACGCCGCGCCGAATGGCGGCTTCGGGATCAAGGGCCGGGTCGTGGCGCAGACGACGCGGCTGTTCAACGAAGGCATCCGCAACTTCCTGGGCGGCAATGTCACCACCACGCGGGCGGATGTCGGGGTGGGGCCGGACGGGATCGTCAGTTTTGCCAATGTGCGGATGAACGCGCCGCAGTTCCGCATCACCAACGGATCAGGCCGGTATGATCCGGCCGGGCCGCTGCTGTTCGATGCCGGTGCCTATTCGACGCAATATGGTCCGCTCACCGCACGGGTGACCGGCACCGTCGCCGCGCCGCAGGTGCTGCTGCAGGCCGCACGACCGGGCGTCGGCGTCGGGCTGATCGGATTGGAGGCGCGGGTGCGCGGGCAGGGTGATCGCTATGCGATCCAGGCGACGGGCAACACCGATTACGGCCCGTTCCGCGCCGACGTGCTGCTGTCGACGGCGCCGCGCCTGGCGGCCGACATCCGGTCGGCGACCTTTGCCGGCATGAACATCGACGGCCGGATCGAAGCAACCGACGCCGGGCCGTTCGCGGGCCGGGTGAATTTCGCCGGATCGGGCGTCGCGGGCATCGCCCGCTTGTCGGCGCAGGGCAAGTTTCAGCGCGCCGACGTCAATGCGCAGGCATCGAACGCGGTGATCCCTGGCAATATGGGCCTGCGGATCGGTCGCGCGATCGTGACCGGCAGCGCGGTGCTGTACGACCAGCCGGAAATCGTCGCCGACGCCCAGGTCGCCAACCTGTCGATGGGCGATTTCGTGGTCCAGCGCAGCCGCGCCAAGATCAACTATCGCGGCGGCAACGGAACGGCGCAGCTGTTCGCCGAAGGATCTTCGGGCGTCCCGTTCCGGGTCGCGGCCAACGCGCGGCTCCGGCCGAACGACTATCTGGTCGCGTTGCAGGGTGTGGCCAATTCGATCCCGTTCAAGACGGTCAATCCGGCGCGGATCACTTCGGTACCGGGCGGCTATCGCCTGTATCCGACCCGTATCGATTTCGCGCAGGGTTCGATCCGTGCGGCGGGTGTCTATGGCAATGGCATGTCGATCCAGACCCGGCTCGACCGGCTGGACCTGAGCATCGTCAACGCCTTCGTCCCCGATACCGGCCTTGGCGGCACCGCGACCGGCAGCCTCGATTTCGCGCAGGCGGCGGATCAGAGCTTCCCGCGCGCCGATGCCCGGCTGACCATCCGCAATTTCCAGCGGACCAGCCTCGCCTCGATCTCCGAACCGGTCGATATCGTCTTCGCCGGCGATCTTCGTCCCGAAGGCGGCAGCGGACGGGCGCTGATCCGACGTGGCACGACGACGGTGGGGCGGATGGTCGCGAACCTCCGGCCGCTGCCGCCGGGCAGCGGATCGTGGGTCATGCGGATGCTGGCGGCGCCGCTGTCGGGCGGTATCCGGTACAATGGACCGGCGGGCGTGCTGTTCTCCTTCGCAGGGCTGGCCGACCAGCAATTGTCGGGACCGATCGGCCTTGCCGCCGATTTCGGCGGACGGGTGCAGGCACCGCAGCTGACCGGCATCGTCCGGGCGAACAACCTGACCTATGAGAATGAGACGCTGGGCACCCGGCTGACCAATCTCGGCATCGACGGGCGGTTCACCAACGATCGGTTCGAACTGACCCAGATGCGGGCGCGTGCCGGCGAAGGGACGGTCGCGGCACAGGGCACGGTCGGGCTGGCGGCCAACAGTGGCTTTCCGATCGATATCAAGGCACAGCTGCGTAATGCCCAGCTCGCGCGGAGCGACGCACTGGGTGCATCGGCGACCGGCGATATCCGTATCCAGAACGGGCGCGACGGCGGGCTGATCTCGGGCGATATCATCATCCCCGAGGCACGGTACCAGATCATTCGCCAGGGTGCGGCCGAAGTACCGGAGCTGACCGGGGTCCGGCGCAAGAGCGATGCGAACCGGCCGGACGCCGTGCAGCAGCGGCAGGCGGCGGTATCTGCCGGCCTGTTCCGCCTCGCGCTGCGGGTGCGAGCCGACAACCGGCTGTTCGTGTCGGGCATGGGGCTGGAATCGGAATGGCAGGCGAACCTGCGCGTCGCCGGCACGTCCGCCGCACCGACGATCAACGGGCAGTTGCAGCTCGTGCGCGGGACCTATTCGTTCGCCGGCAAGCGGTTCGAGGTCGAACGCGGCATGATCCGGTTCGAGGGCGAGGATTATATGAACCCCGTCATCGATATCGTCGCATCGACCACTGCCGAGGGGATCACTGCCACGATCAACGTGTCGGGCACCGCGCAGGCACCGCAGATCGCGTTCAACTCCACGCCGTCGCTGGCGCAGGACGAGGTGCTGTCGCGGCTGTTGTTCGGTAGTTCGGTGACGAACCTGTCGGCGACCGAGGCGATCCAGCTGGCGGCGGCGTTGAACTCGCTGCGCGGCTCGGGCGGCGGCGGACTGAATCCCCTGGGCAAGCTGCGCTCGGCGACCGGGTTCGACCGGCTGCGCGTGATGGGCGGCGATGAGGCGAGCGGGCGTGGTACGTCGCTGGCGGCGGGCAAGTACCTGACCGACGATATCTATGTCGAGATCATCACCGACGCGCGCGGCTTTACCGCCACGCAGATTCAGATCGCGCTGACCAAGACGCTGAGCCTGTTGTCGCAGACCGGATCGTTCGGCGGGTCGAACGCATCGCTGCGCTACAGCCGCGATTATTGATGGGCGGCGGCGGGTGACACCGCCGCCGGTTCAGCGTTTGCGGGGCACGCCGCCGGCCAGCGCCGCGATCATGGCATCGCGCAGCGGCTTGGGGCGAAGCTCCATGTCATAGGGGCAGCCGCGCGCGACTGCACCGTCGGGACGCGGTTCGAACCCGCGCAGCCAGCTGTAGCGGTCGCTCAGGCCCCAGGCGAGGACGTCGCCCAGCTGCGGATAGGACAGCATGATGTCCAGATAGGCGCGCGTAAAGTCGGCGACGCCGCGGTCGCGTGGGGCCACAGCGACGGGCAGGCCGCGATCGCGCACGTCGAATTCGGTAATGACCAGCCGGTATCCCATCGCCACCACCCGGTCGAGGAACCGCCGCCATTCCGGTTCCAGCCGGTGGGCGACCGCACCGGCATCGGTGGTCGGCTGGAACAGGCCGATATGCGACTGCACGCCCAGCGAATCGACCGGCGTGCCCCGCTTGCGGAACGCCTCCAGCAGCGACAGCACGCCGGCGCGATGCTTCTCGTTGCCGTCTTCCCAGCTCATATAATCGTTATAGACCAGCTCGGCATGCGGCGCGGCGGCGCGGGCGGTGCGGAAGGCGTGGTCGAGGACATTGGCCGTCCCGCCCATCGCCCGCGACAGCGACGTTTCGCGCAAGTCGCCGCTATCGGGATCGACCGCCTCGTTCACCACGTCATAGCTGTCGATCTTGCGACCATAGCGTTTGGTGACGGTCTCGATATGCTGGTCGAGGATGCCCGCCGCTGCCGTCGCAGGGCGCTGCCCGAAGTCCTGGTTGTTGAGCCACGCCGGAAACCACTTTGAATAGGCCCAGTAGAGCGTGTGCCCGCGCATCGCGAAGCCGTGCCGCATCGCCCAATCGACCATCGCGTCGAATTGGGCAAAGTCGAACCGGTCGGCGGCGGGGCGGAGCGCCTGCCACTTCATCTGGTTTTCGGCGACCAGCACCGCACAGTCGCGTTGCAGCAGCGCGGCATAGGCCGGATTGTTGAACGACGCGGCGTCGCGTCCGGGCGGGGCCCAGGCGAAGGCGGAGCCGAAGCGGCGCCCGCGCTGTGCGGCGGCGGCGTTCGGCGTCAATACCGCCGCGGCTGCGGACACGCCTTGCGCGGCCAACATCGCGGCACCTCCGGCCAATATGCTGCGGCGATCGATCATGGTCATCAGGCTCTCCCATTCCCACGTTCTTCGACGTGGTAGCGTTACCATGTCCGGGATGATATCCCCGAGTCAACGCCGTCGGTCAGACGGGAGGAAGGGATGCAGGATGCTGAGAGCGATCGGGTGGGCGGTGCTGCTGTGCATGGCGTGGACGGCGCCGGCCCATGCCGAGGACGGTTATGACCTGTGGCTGCGCTATCGGACGCTGCCGACATCGCAGGCGGCGGCGGTCGCTGTGAAGGCGAGGGTGGTCGTTAGGGACGAGCAGGATGCCACGATCGCGCACGCGGCGGCGGAGCTGGAGCGCGGACTGTCGGGGCTGACCGGTCGGCAGGTTGCGACCGGTGCGGTGGCGGACGGGGCAATTCTGATCGGGACTGCCCGGTCGGGGCGGATCGCGGCGTTGCGCCTGCCGCTGTCGGAAGTAGGGCCGGAGGGCTATGTGCTGCGGTCGGCGGTGGTCGACGGGCATGCCATCACGGTGATCGCGGCGAACCGGCCGGTGGGGGTGCTGTATGGCGCGTTCCAGCTGTTGCGGATTGTCCAGACCGGGCAGGCTCTCGACCGGCTGTCGATTGTCGAACGGCCGCGGCTGGCGCTCAGGGTGCTGAACCATTGGGATAATCCCGACCGCTATGTCGAGCGTGGCTATGCGGGGCAATCGCTGTGGGACTGGCAGAAACTGCCGGGCTTCAGCGACCCGCGCTATACCGATTATGCGCGGGCCAATGCGTCGGTCGG
The DNA here is from genome assembly GCF_001421585.1 of Sphingomonas sp. Leaf23. NCBI lineage: Bacteria > Pseudomonadati > Pseudomonadota > Alphaproteobacteria > Sphingomonadales > Sphingomonadaceae > Sphingomonas > Sphingomonas sp. Leaf23. Next base: position 786,541 of record NZ_LMKR01000003.1, read on the forward strand.
GATCAACGGGACCGTGCTGAACAACGTCAATGCCAGCCCGGATATGCTGACCCCGGCGTTTCTGGAGAAGGTCGAGCGGTTGGCGGTGATCTTTCGCCCATGGGGCATCCGCGTCTACCTGTCAGCGAAGTTTTCGGCACCGATCGAGGTCGGGGGCCTGAAGACCGCCGACCCGCTCGACCCGCAGGTCGCGGCGTGGTGGCGGGCGAAGGCCGACGAAATCTATGCCCGCATCCCCGATTTCGGCGGCTTTCTGGTGAAGGCCAATTCGGAGGGGCAGCCGGGGCCGGGGGATTATGGCCGGAGCCATGCCGAGGGGGCAAACATGCTGGCCGCCGCGCTCAAGCCCCATGGCGGGGTCGTGATGTGGCGGGCGTTCGTCTATGCCCATGACAAGCCGGAGGATCGTGCGAAGCAGGCCTATAGCGAGTTCCAGCCGCTCGACGGGACGTTCGCAGACAATGTGATCGTGCAGGTGAAGAACGGGCCAATCGATTTCCAGCCGCGCGAGCCGTTCCATCCGCTGTTCGGGGCGATGCCGCGCACGCCGCTGATGATGGAAGTGCAGATCACCAAGGAGTATCTGGGGTTCGCCACCCACCTCGCCTATCTGGGGCCGATGTGGGAGGAGGTGTTGCGGAGCGACACCTGGCGCCCGCGAAAGGGTGTGACCGTTGCCGACGTGCTGGCGCGCCCGGTTGGGCTGAGCGGGATGGCGGGGGTGGCCAATGTCGGGAGCGATCGCAACTGGTCGGGGTCGCAGTTCGATCAGGCGAACTGGTATGCCTTTGGGCGGCTGGCGTGGAACCCAGACGATCGAGCCGACGCCATCGCGCGCGACTGGGCGGCGATGACGTGGGGGCAGGCGGTGGCCGAGCCGGTGGCGGCGATGATGCTGCGGTCGCGGCAGGCGGTGGTCGATTACATGATGCCGCTGGGGCTGCACCACCTGTTCGCGACCGGGCATCATTACGGGCCGGGGCCATGGGTCGACGATCTGGCGCGGCCGGATTGGAACCCGGTCTATTATCACAAGGCCGACCGCGTGGGGGTTGGGTTCGACCGGACGCGGAGCGGTAGCGATGCGGTCGGGCAATATGCACCGGCGCTGGCGAAGCGGTGGGGCGATCCGGCGACGGTGCCCGAGGACCTGTTGCTGTGGTTCCACCATGTGCCGTGGGAGCGGCGGATGGCGTCGGGGCGGACGCTGTGGGAGGAATTGGTCGGGCGGTACGACCGGGGCGTGGCCGAGGTCGCGGCGATGCAGGGGCAGTGGGCGGCGCTCAAAGGAAAGGTGGATGACCAGCGCCATGCCGAGGTCAGCCAGTTCCTGACGATCCAGCGGGCCGAGGCGCAGTGGTGGCGGGATGCCTGTATCGCCTATTTCGCCCAGGTGTCGGGGCGGGCGTTGCCGGCAGGTGTGGTGCCGCCGGCGCATCCGCTGGCGTGGTACAAGGCGGTTCGGACCCCCTATGCGCCAGGGAATGGGCGGTAGGGTTTCCGCTGTTCTAACGAAGAAGGGGGACCCCGGCGCAAGGCCGGGGTGACGGTAAGTTCACTGGTCCGCGTCAAACGGACCAGCACCCGTGATTTAGCATTTTGGCTAAGTGACTGTCAGCCAAAGGCTATTTGGCCAAAGTTCACAAAGTTCACACTCGCCGCGTTTTCGCGATCAAATGTGCTGTTGCGAATTAGTAGCGGCGCAGCAGTCCGGCCAGCTTGCCCTGCACCCGCACCTGTTCGGGGCGGTAGCGTTGCGGGTCGTAGCTGCGGTTGGCGGGGTCGAGACGGATCATCGCGCCTTCGCGACGGAAATATTTCAGCGTCGCCTCGCTATCCTCGATCAGCGCGACCACGATTTCGCCGTCGCGTGCGGTTTCGGTGCGGCGGACCAGGGCATAGTCGCCGTCGAGGATGCCGGCCTCCACCATCGAATCCCCGGCCACTTCGAGTGCGTAGTGATCGCCGGCACCGAGCAACGCGGCGGGAACGGGTAGCGTCGCCTGCCCCTCGATCGCCTCGATCGGGACACCGGCAGCGATGCGGCCGTGCAACGGCAGCTCGACGACATCGTTGGCCGGTTGCGGGGCAACACGGGGTGCTGCGGCAGGCTTTGCCACCGGCTTCTTCGCGACCGGGCGGTCGGGCATCCGCAGCACTTCCAACGCGCGGGCGCGATTGGGCAGGCGGCGGATGAATTCGCGTTCCTCCAGCGCCGAGATCAGGCGGTGGACGCCCGACTTCGACTTGAGGTCGAGCGCTTCCTTCATTTCCTCGAACGAGGGGGAGACCCCGGTTGCCTTCAACCGGTCGTCGATGAAGCAGATCAACTCGTGCTGCTTACGCGTCAGCATAAACGTCCTCCGTCGGAACAGACGTGGAACCAATAGGAAACGATTTATAAGCCGTCAAGCGAGTTGCAGGATTTCCGCCGAGTCGCCCGCATCAGCCGCCGGGGCGTGGGGCGCACGCACGATGAGGCAGTCGGAACGGGCGAGCGTGCGCAGCATCGAGCTGTCCTGAATGGCGGCGGTCGACACCTGTCCATCGATCAGCGTGGCGCGCAGATAGTCCTGCCGCGCACCATTGGCCGGCAGCGGATGGGCAAGGGCCGCGCGGGTGCTGCGGGGCATCGGGTCGGCGGCGCCGGCGATGCGGGCGGCGAGCGGGCGGACGAACAGCAACGCGGTGATGAACGACGACACCGGATTGCCGGGCAGGCCGAGGACGGCGGCGTCGCGCAGCCGGCCCGCCAGCATCGGCTTGCCCGGCCTGAGCGCGATCCGCCAGAAATCGAGTTCGCCGCCCGCCGCCGCCAGCGCGGGGCGAACGAGGTCATGGTCGCCGACCGATGCGCCGCCGGTGGTGACCAGCAGGTCGCAGTCGACCGCCGTGAACGCATCGACCAGCGCGTCCATCCGGTCGGGCAGGATGCCGAGGTCGATGCGCTCGACGGGCAGGTCGGCGAGCAGGCCGGCGAGCATCAGCCCGTTGGACTCAGGCAACTGGTCTTCGCGCAACGCCTGTCCAGCGGGGACCAGTTCGTCGCCGGTCGCGGCGATGGCGATGCGGGCGCGGCGACCGACCGACAGCATGCCGTGACCGGCGATCGCGGCGAGTGCGGCGCGGGCGGGGGTGATGCGATCGCCGGCGGCGATCAGCAGCTCGCCTTCACGGAAATCGAGGCCGGCGCGGCGGACATTGCCGCCGCGTACCGGGCCTTCGCCTGACAGGTGCAGGCGGGTGCCGTCGCGCGTCGCCTCCTCCTGGACGAGCACGCAATCGGTGCCGGCGGGCATCGCCGCGCCGGTGAAGATGCGGGTCGCCTGTCCGACGGCGACGGTGCCGGGAAAGGCGGCACCGGCGGCGCTTTCGCCGATCACTTCCCACGGGCCGGGCAGGTCGTCGAAGCGGATCGCGTAGCCGTCCATCGCCGAGAGCGGGCGGGCGGGCTGGGTGCGCAGCGAGATGATGTCGGCGGCGGCAAAGCGGCCGAGCGCTTCGGTCAGGGGGAGGGTTTCGGGTGTCGCGGGGCGGGCGAGGGCGAGGATGCGGGCCTGCGCTTCGGCGACGGGGAGGAGGGACATGCGCTGGGCCTTTGCGTCTGATCGTCACCCTCGGCCTGATCCGGGGTTCCGGTTTCTCGTTCGGAGAGAAGTAAGAAGCGGGACCCCGGGTCAAGCCCGGGGTGACGGTTGGGGTGGAGGTGGTTGCACCGCCGCCGCGCGGGAAACCGGCGCTTAGCCCCGAACCCAGTCTCCGGACTTGCCGCCCTGCTTTTCCAGCAGGCAGATGCCGTCGATCACCATCGCCTTGTCGATCGCTTTCGCCATGTCATAGATGGTGAGGAGTGCGGTGGAAGCTGCTGTCAACGCTTCCATTTCCACCCCGGTCTTGCCATCGGTCGCGGCCGTTGCGGTGACGCGGATTGCGTCGGCTTCGAATGCGAAATCGACCGACGCTTTGGTCAGCGGCAGCGGGTGGCACAGCGGGATCAGGTCGCTGGTGCGCTTGGCCGCCATGATGCCGGCGACGCGGGCGACGGCGAGGACGTCACCCTTTTTCACCAGCCCGTCGCGGATCGCGGTCAGCGCCTCGGCGGCCATCACGATGCGGCCGGTGGCGATGGCTTGGCGTCGGGTCGCAACCTTGCCACCGACATCGACCATGCGCGCGCTGCCATCGGCGTCGAGATGGGTCAGGCTCAAGCGATCATCGCCCGCGTCGCCGCCTCGACATCGGCGTGCCGCATCAGCGCCTCGCCGATCAGGAAACAGCGGACGCCGTGTTCGGCCATCGCATCGAGATCGGCGCGGGACGTCAGGCCGCTTTCGGCGACAAAGGTGCAGCCGGCGGGGGCATGGCCGACCAGTTCATAGGTCCGCTCAAAGCTGACCGAGAAGTCCTTGAGATTACGGTTGTTTACCCCGATTAGCCGCGACTGCAGCGCCAGCGCGCGGTCCAGTTCGGCGCGGTCGTGGACCTCGACCAGCACGTCCATGCCCCGCTCGATCGCGGCGGCTTCGATCTCCGCCATTTGCGTGTCGGATAGTGCGGCGACGATGATGAGGATCGCGTCGGCACCGAGCGAACGGGCCTCGGCAACCTGCCAGGGATCGACGTTGAAGTCCTTGCGCAGCACCGGCAGGTCGCACGCGGCACGGGCGGCAACCAGATACTCGTCGGCGCCCTGGAAATAGTCGATATCGGTCAGGACCGAGAGGCAGGCGGCACCGCCGGCCTGATAGGCGCGGGCGTGGGCCGGGGGATCGAAATCGGCGCGGATCAGCCCCTTGGACGGGCTGGCCTTCTTGATCTCGGCGATCAGCGCGTGGCCGGGCCGGGCGTCGAGCGCGGCGCGGAAGCCGCGCGGGGCGCTCTGTTCGCTGGCGCGTGCGTCGAGGTCGGCAATGCTGGCGCGGGCGCTGCGGGCGGCGACTTCGGCGCGCTTGGTGGCGAGGATGGTGTCGAGCATCGTCATGAATAGGCGATCCATTGGTCGAGCAGGCGGTCGGCCGCGCCCGAATCGATGACCTCGGCGGCGCGTTGGGCACCGTCTGTCAGGTCGGTGGCGGTATCGGCGATCATTAGCGCTGCGGCGGCGTTGAGCAGCACCGCGTCGCGATAGGGACCCTTCTCGCCCCGCAGCAGCGCGCGGAGCGCGGCGGCGTTGTGATGGGCATCGCCACCGCGGATCGCGCTGATCGGGTGGCGGGACAGGCCGGCGTCTTCCGGCACGATGCGGTCGGCCATGGTCATGCCGACGGGCACGACGATGGTCGGGCCGGCACCGGAGATTTCGTCCAGCCCCTCCTCCCCCGACACGATCAGTGCGGTTTCAGCGCCGAGCAGTTCCATCGCCTCGGCATAGACCGCCGCGTAATCGGGGCGGGCGATGCCGATCAGCTGGCGGGTGGTGCGTGCCGGATTGGCGAGCGGGCCCATCAGGTTGAAGATGGTGCGCCGCCCGATCCGCTGGCGGATGGGGGTGATGCGCTTCATCGCCGGATGGTGGTTGGCGGCGAAGAGAAAGGCGATGCCGATATCGCCCAGCGTCGCTTCGGCCATCGCGCCGGCCCGCCCCATGTCGAGGCCGAGTGCTTCCAACGTGTCGGCGGCGCCGGCCTTGCTGGAGGCGGCGCGGTTGCCGTGCTTGGCGACGGGGACGCCGCTGGCCGCTACGACCAGGCTGACGGCGGTGGAGACGTTCAGGGTATGGTGGCCGTCGCCGCCGGTGCCGCAGACGTCGATGGCGTCCGCCGGGCCGTGGATCGGGATCATGCGGTGGCGCAGCGCGCGGGCGGCCTCGGCAATCTCGATGCTGGTCTCGCCGCGAATGGCGAGGTCGATCAGGAAGGTGGCGATGGCGTCGTCCGACACCGTTCCGTCGAGGATCGCGGCGAAGGCTTGCGCCGCGCTTTCGTGGGCGAGCGGCGTCGACGGATCGGGGAGGAGCGCGGTGACGGTCATGCCGGCATCGTCGCGGGAAGCCCTGCGTCCTTCAGGAAATTGGCGAGCATCGCGTGGCCATGTTCGGTGGCGATGCTTTCGGGGTGGAACTGCACGCCGTGGATGGGGAGTTCGCGGTGGCGGAAACCCATGACGCTGCCGTCCGACGCGGTGGCGTTGACCGCCAGCACGTCCGGAATATCGGTCACGATCAGCGAGTGATAGCGCGTCGCGGTGAAGGGCGAGGGGAGGCCGGCGAAGACGCCGGTGCCGTCATGCTCGATCGGCGAGGTCTTGCCGTGCATCAGCCCGCCGCGCACGACCTTTCCACCGAAATGCTGGCCGATCGCCTGATGGCCGAGGCAGACGCCCAGCAGCGGGCGCTGCGCCTCGGCACAGGCAGCCACCAGGTCGAGCGAGATGCCGGCCTCGGTCGGGGTGCAGGGGCCGGGCGAGATCAGGAAACCCTGCGCGTTGCTGGCCAGCGCCTGTGCCGCGGTTATGCTGTCGTTGCGCTCGACGCGGACCTCCACGCCCAGTTCCATCAGGTAATGGACCAGATTCCAGGTAAAGCTGTCGTAATTGTCGATGACGAGGATCATGGCACCGCCATAGCGTCCTGTGGGCAGCGTGCAACGGCAGGAATCTTTGCGCGTTCATGTTCTGGTCATCGGTGCGGTCGCGTATGGATGGCGGGTCAGGAGATACGAATATGGCGCGTTGGGTATGGGCGGGATTGGCGCTGGCGATTACGACGCCGGCGCTGGCACAGGATGCACCCGCCGATCCGCCGCCGCAGCGCGTGCGCAACGCCACCGTCTATGGCAAAGACGCCTGTCCCAAGCCTGCCAGCGACGACGAGATCGTGGTATGCGCCCGGCTGGATGAGGGGGAGCGCTATCGCATCCCCAAGCGATTCCGCGCGCCGCCGGACAGGTCGTCGGCGGGTGCCAGCTGGGCGGTCAGGGCCGACAGCGCGATGGAAGAGGCGCGGGTCGGGCGGCCGAACAGCTGTTCGGTGGTCGGAACCGGCGGGCAGACCGGCTGTACCCAGGCGATGTTGCGCAACTGGTTCGCATGGCGGCGCGACCAGCAGGCGCAACAGCGCGATATCCCCTGACATTCAGGCGGCGTCGTTCACCGGCGCCAGGCTGTCGTCGTAGCGATAGAGCCGGCCGGCGCGTTTCGCGGCGTAGAGCGCGGCATCGGCGCGGCGGCGCAACTGGTCGAGGGTCGCAGCATCCTCCGGAAAACAGGCATAGCCGATGCTGGCGCCGACTGGAGCGGCTATGTCGTCATCAATGCGGTAGCGCCGGGCGGACAGTGCGTGATGCATCCGTTCGGCAAGTGTTTGGGCGGCGTCGGGCGGCAGGTCGCGGATCGCCACGATGAATTCGTCGCCGCCCAGCCGCGCGATGGCGGCGGTGTCGGGTGCGACCTGGCGCAGCCGTGCGGCGACCTCCACCAGCACGCTGTCGCCCGCGGCATGGCCGTAGCGGTCGTTGACGGGTTTGAACCGGTCGAGGTCGATGCACAGCAGCACCAGCGGGCGATGCGGCGGGGCGGCCAGCCGCGCTAGCGCATCGTCGAGGCCGTGCCGATTGACGAGCCCGGTCAGCGGATCATGGCTGGCGAGGTGGCGCTGTCGCTCGGCGGCTTCGAGCGATAGCGCCAGCATCCGCCCGAAACTGCCCAGCAGCGCGCGCACGCCGATGAACAGCGGCAGGGTCATCGGCAGGAGCATCCACAGCAGCAATTCGCCCGACAGGGCGAGGCCGACCTTGAACGGCAGGTCGCACAGCATGACCATCAGCGTCGCCATCCGCGGCATCGCGTAATTGCGGGCGCAGATCGGCGCGACGAGGCCGAGGATGAAGGCGGTGGCGATCGTCGTCAGCACCAGATCGCCGGTCAGCGCGATGACGAGCGCCGACAGCCCCTGCAACGCGCACCAGCCGATCGAGAGCAGCATCGATCCCTCGATCGTCGGCAATTGTCCGGCGCGATAGGCGTGGCGGACCTGCCCGATCGTCCGGAGGCGCAGGAGCAGCACGACCACTTCGAGAAGGGAGAAGACCCAGAAGATCGACAGCCCGGTGCGCAGCGCAGCGGCAATGCTGATGGTGATGCCGGTGAGTGCGCCCATGACCACGACCTTGGGCGCGGCCAATATCGCGGCGTAGAGCATCGGTCGCGCCGCGTCGGGCACGGCCACGACCGGATCGGCCAGCCATGCCAGCGCCCCGTTCCCGCCCGCCAGCCGCGCCTCTCGCTGATGCTCCATTCCGCCGATCCCGACCGCATGCGATCCGTCGGGATATACCATGAAAGCCTGTGATCCGGTTAATCCGCCTTGCCCGTCCGCCGGCAGCGGTCGGAGCAATAGACGACATTATCCCAGTCGCGCGCCCATTTCTTGCGCCAGGCAAAGGGGCGGTCGCAGACCGGGCAGACCTTCGTCGGCAGGTCGCGCTTGGCAACGCCCTGCGGCATCAGCGGGGCTGCCGGTCGAGAAAGGCGGCGACCTGTCCCAGATCGACCGAGCGGTCGAGATAGGTCTGGCCGATGCCGCGTGCGAGCAGGAAGGGGAGCGTGCCGCCCTCGCGCTTCTTGTCGTGGAGCATGTGCCCGACCAGCGTGTCGCCCGAAGCGGTGATGCCGGCGGCGGCAAGGCCGTCGGGCAGGCCGGCGGCGCGCAGATGCGCGGCGACCCGCTCCGCATCCTCGGCGCGGCACAGCCCCTGCTCGGCGCTATAGGCAAAGGCCAGCGCCATGCCGGCCGCGACGCCTTCGCCATGCAGCAGCGATCCGTCGAAGCCGGCTTCGGCCTCCAGCGCGTGGCCAAAGGTGTGGCCGAGGTTCAGCAGCGCGCGGGTGCCGGTCGTCTCGCGTTCGTCGGCGCCGACGATCCGCGCCTTGGCCGATACCGAGCGGGCGATGGCATGGGTGCGGGCCTGCGGATCGCCCAGCAGCAGCGCAGTGCCGTGCGATTCGCACCACGCGAAGAAATCGGGATCGTCGATCAGGCCGTATTTCACGACCTCGGCATAGCCGGCGCGTACTTCGCGTGCGGGCAATGTGTCGAGGGTGGTCGGGTCAATGAGCACCAAAGCGGGCTGGTGGAACGAGCCGACCAGGTTCTTGCCGGCGCGGGTGTTGATCCCGGTCTTGCCGCCGACCGACGAATCGACCTGTGCGAGCAGCGTCGTCGGCACCTGTACGAAGCCGCAGCCGCGTTTCAGGATGGCGGCGGCGAACCCGACCAGATCGCCGATCACCCCGCCGCCGAGCGCGACGATATGGTCGCCGCGCTCCACGCCCAGCGCTAGCAGCGAATCGAGCAGCGATTCGAGCGTCGCCCAGCTTTTCGAACCTTCCCCCGCCGGAATCTCGATCGCCTCGCTGGCGATGCCCGACGCGGTGAGCGAGGCGCGCAGCGTCGCGAGGTGCATGGGCACCTGCGCGTCCGCCACGATCACCATCCGCCGTCCGCGCGCGATCGGCCCCAGATGGTCGCCCGCCCGCGCCAGCACGCCGTCCTCGATCACGATATCGTAGCTGCGGGTGCCGAGGTCGACGGGAATGACGGTCATTGGCCGATGGCTTTCAGGATAGCGGTGACGGTGGCGTCGTGCGGCGCGTGCTGGCTGACGATATGGATCGGCGCAAGAGCGTAGACCGGGTTTCGCACGCGGGCGAGTTCGGTCAGCACCTTTTCCGGATCCTTGCCGCGTAGCAGCGGGCGGGTGTCGCGGCGGCGCACCCGGTCGGCCAGCACCGCGGGCGAGGCGTCGAGCCAGATCGCCAGCGCCTGTCCGAGAATCAGGTTGCGGGTATCGGGCTGCATGAACGCGCCGCCGCCGGTCGCGATGATTTTCGGCGTGCCGTCGATCAGCCGGGCGATGACCCGGCGTTCGCCGTCGCGGAAATGTTCCTCGCCGAACCGTTCGAAGATTTCGGCGATGGTCATGCCGGCGGCATGTTCGATTTCATTGTCGGCATCGACGAAATCGAGCTTCATCCGCTGCGCCAGGCGGCGGCCGACGGTGGATTTGCCGACGCCCATCAGCCCGACCAGCACGATCGGGCGGCCGGTCCAGCGGGGGGCGGGGTGGGGCAGGGAGTCTTGAATTTGCAGCATTGCGGGAGGGGCTATACAGCCGCCCCGCCGATCGGGCAAAAGGCGCGTCGCCGTCTTTTTCCCTGGCCCATCGTATTCGGGACGATCTGATCCATGTCGCGTTCGCTTGTCATTCTTATCGTCGTCGTCGTCGCGCTGGTCGCGGGCATGTTCGTGCTGGCAGGGCGGTCGACCGAGCAGCAGCCGACCCAGATCGAAAAGGCGGTTTCGCTTGAAAACCTCGCCAACTGACCGGTTGCGCATCGGGATCGCTGCCGCCGCGCTGATCGCGGTCGCGGTGCCGGCGATCGGACAGGACGTGCCCGAATCGCTGTTGCCGCCGGGCTTCGGCGATGCACCGGCCCCGGCGCCCACGCCGACCCCGCGTGCGAGCGGCCGGCCGGCCGCGCCCGCTGTACCCGGCACCCCTAATTTCGCGCCGGCCGCGCCGATCGTTCAGCCATTGCCCGGTGTTCCCGGCATTCCGGGGGCCGAGCCGTCGCCGGTGCCGAGTGCCACCGCGACACCGACCCCGATCAGCCCCGAAGCGCTGCGCCAATATGAGCTGCCCGATTATGCGCGGCGCTCGACCGCCAGCATCGGCATCGCCGGACAGGGCGGCGCGTTCGGCGGCAACGCCTTTGGCACGAGCGACGGGCCGTGGCTGCAGCGCATCATGCGCTCGCTCGACGCGCCGGTCGCGTCGCGCTGGGTCTCGATCGCGCTGCGCCGGGCGCTGGTGTCCGACATCGCCACCCCGACGGGCGTCGATGGCGCGGATTTTGCCGCCGAGCGCGCGTGGCTGCTGGTGCGGATGGGCGAAGCCGCCCCGGCGCGCGCACTGGTCCAGTCGGTCGATATCGATAACTATACGCCCAAGCTCTACCAGATCGCGATGCAGGCGATGCTGGCGACCGGCGATCCGGGTGGCCTCTGCCCGCTGAACGCGCCGGCGATGCGGGTGTCGAACGAACGCGGTTGGCGGCTGGCCAACGCCATCTGCCTCGGCCTGTCGGGTGAGGCGGCGCAGGCCGGGCGGATCGTCGATCAGGCGCGGCGACAGGCGCCGGGCGGCGGCGCGATCGACGTCGCGCTGGCCGAGAAGCTGGTCGGCAAGGGCGCGCAGGGCCGCCGGGCCGCGACGATCGAATGGGATGGTATCGACCGGCTGACCGCGTGGCGCTACGGCATGGCTGCCGCCAGCGCGACGCCGGTCCCCGCCGGCCTGTTCGGCGGCGTTGGGCCACAGGTCCGCTACTGGCACGCGACCGCGCCGCAATATGCGCCGAACCTGCGGCTGGCCGATGCCGATCTGGCCGCTGCGCAAGGGGTGGTGTCCAGCGAGGCGCTGGTCGACCTCTATGCCCAGCTGACCACCGACGAGGATGCGACCAGCACGCAGACCGCGCTGGCGAGCGATTTGCGCACCGCCTTTACCGGCAGCGATACCGATCGGCTGGCGATGCTACGCCAGTTCTGGGAACCGGCGATCACCACGCCGCTCGGCTATGCACGGCGCGTGCTGACCGCGCGGGCGGCGGCGATGATCGCGCCGGTCGCCGATCATGCCGGCGATGCCGATCAGCTGATCGCGTCGATGCTGACCGCCGGGCTGGATCTGCCGGCGCTGCGTTGGCGCGGGGTCATTCCGGTGGGCAGCGATGGCTGGGCAATGCTGACCGTCGCCGACCCGATGGGACGATCGGTCGCGGCGGGCGCGGTGTCCGACTATGCCGGGCAGAATGCGCGGAAGGGGCAGTTGCTGTTCGCCGCGCTCGCCGGGCTGGGCCGGCTGCCGCGCGATCAGGTGCAGGGCATGGCGCGCGAGTTGAACGTCGCGGTCGGCGCGCGCAATTCGTGGACCGATGCGATCGACCGGGCCGGCGTGAATGGCGAGGGGGGCACGGTGCTGCTCCTCGCCGCCACCGGCATGCAGACGTCCGACTGGCGCGGCGTGCCGGCAGAGGCGCTGTTCCACATTGTCGCGGCACTGCGCGCGGCGGGGCGTGAGGGTGAGGCGCGGATGATCGCGGCTGAATCGATCGCGCGGTCGTGACGGGTCGGGCGTGACCGCGCCCGGCAGCGACCGGGTATTGATCGACCGCTTTCTGGAAATGATGGCGGCGGAGGCGGGGGCGGCGCGCAACACGCTGTCCGCCTATCGCACCGATTTGTCGCTGGCGTCCGATGCGCTGGGCGGGCGGCTGGCCGGGGCGGATGCGGATGCGATCGGGCGGCTGGCCGATGGCTGGGCCGATCTCGCCAAGTCGACGGTGGCGCGCAAGGCGGCGGCGCTGCGGCGGTTCTTTGCGTTCTTGGCGGAGGAAGGGCTTAGGGCCGACGATCCGGGGGCGGCGCTGCCCCGGCCCGGAACATCGCGCGGGCTGCCCAAGACTCTGTCGAACCGCGATATCGATGCGATGTTTGCCGCGATCGATGCGCGGATCGCGCGGGTGCCGCCCGACCGCAACGACCTGCGGCTCTCCGCGCTGTTCGAGTTGCTCTATGGATCGGGGCTGCGCGCGACCGAACTGGTTTCGCTGCCGCGCGGGAGCATCGTGTCGGATCGGCCGTATATGATCCTGAAGGGGAAGGGCGGGCGCGAGCGGATGGTGCCGCTGTCCGACCGGTCGCGGGCGGCGGTGGCACGCTGGCGGGCGCATGTGCCGGCGGACAGCCCCTGGCTGTTCCCGTCGGGCAAGGGGCATTTGTCGCGGATGCGGCTGTACCAGATCGTGCGCGCGCTGGCCGGGGAAGCGGGGATCGCGCCCGACCGGATCAGCCCGCACGTGCTGCGCCACGCGTTCGCTACGCACCTGTTGGAAGGGGGCGCGGACCTGCGCGCGTTGCAGGCGATGCTGGGCCATGCCGACATCGCGACCACCGAAATCTATACCCATGTCGATGCATCGCGGCTGGTGCAGCTGGTGGGCGAACTCCACCCGCTGATTGACGCCGGGCGGACACGGCCATAGGGCGCGGACCATGGCTACTTTCCTCGATTTCGAAAAACCCATCGCCGAGTTGCAGGCGCGCATCGACGAACTGCGCGACACCGCCGCCGATGGGGAACTGGACATCGCGACCGAGATCGGGCGGTTGCAGACGAAGTCCGACCGGCTGCTTCGCGAAACCTATGCGAAGCTGACCCCGTGGCAGAAGACGCAGGTCGCGCGCCATCCGGAACGGCCGCATTTCAAGCATTATGTCGCGAGCCTAGTCGAGGACTTCATGCCGCTGGGCGGGGACCGTGCCTTTGCCGACGATCAGGCGATCCTGGGCGGGATCGGGCGGTTTCGCGGGCGCAAGGTCATGGTGATCGGCCATGAAAAGGGCGACGATACCGCGACGCGGCTGCGCCACAATTTCGGCATGGGCAAGCCTGAGGGGTATCGCAAGGCGATCCGCCTGATGCAGCTGGCCGATCGGTTCGGCCTGCCGGTGGTAACGCTGGTCGATACGTCGGGCGCGTTTCCCGGCATCCAGGCCGAAGAGCGCGGGCAGGCGGAGGCCATCGCGCGCTCGACCGAGGCGGCGTTGAACCTCGGCGTGCCGATGGTGTCGGCGATCCTGGGCGAAGGGGGTTCGGGCGGCGCGATCGCGCTGGCGGCGGGCAACAAGGTGCTGATGATGGAGCACGCGGTCTATTCGGTGATCTCCCCGGAAGGCTGTGCGTCAATCCTGTGGCGGACGGCGGACAAGGCGCCCGAGGCGGCCGAAGCGATGCGGGTGACGGCGCAGGACCTGAAGTCGCTGGGCGTCATCGACCGGATCGTGGCCGAACCGCTGGGCGCGGCGCATCGCGATCCGGCAGCGGCGATCGCGGCGCTGGGCGATGCGATCGATGGCGAGTTGAACGCGCTGTCGGCGCAGGACGGCGCAGCGCTGCGGCAGTCGCGGCGCAAGAAATTCCTGGCGATGGGGCGCCTGTAACCACTCGCGCTGTCCGGCGACGCTGTTGCGTACGGACAAAAAAAATAGGGTGGTGGGACCCCCGTCCCGCCACCCTATCCTTGGTGCGAAGGGTCTTACGACGCCTTCATGTTGGCAGTGACGTTGCCGAAGGTCAGCTTCAGCTGGTTGCCCAGGCCCTGCATCGCGGCGATCGCGGCGACGGCGATCAGCGCTGCGATCAGGCCGTATTCGATGGCCGTCGCGCCCTTGCTGTTCTTCAGGAAGGTACGGATCTTCTGCATAATCTGCTCCATGGTTCTGCGTGCTTCAATTCCCGGCCGTTCGAAACCAGGTTCCGTTCGGCAAAGCCAAAGTACCGGGAGCGCGGTTGACAAAACTTTAAAGAAATCGTGAGGAAATCATTTTGATGGTTAACCTTGCGGTCCGGTTTGCGTCACATTCAATGTGATGCCATTCCACAGATCGCTGGTAGTCTTGCCCAATGCAGCAATCGCGGCGATCAAGCCGATCACGATCAGGGCGAGGATCATGCCGTATTCGATGGCGGTCCCGCCGCGCTGGTCCCGCCACAGGCTGCGCAGCAGGCGCAGAGATGAACGCATGACGGAAGACTCCCGATGGCTGTAGCGCCGATCCCTATCCCGAACGAGGTTAAGAAAGTGTCGTCCGCCCCGGCCCGCATATTACTGGTAACCGCCGCCGCGATGATCGACGGCGACGGGCGCGTGCTGGTCCAGCAGCGTCCGCCGGGCACGGCGATGGCCGGTCTGTGGGAATTTCCCGGCGGCAAGGTGGAAGCTGGCGAGACGCCCGAGGCGGCGCTGGTCCGCGAACTGGACGAGGAACTGGGGATCGTGGTCGATCACCAGTGCCTGGCGCCGGCCGCCTTTGCCAGCGAGGCGCTGGGCGAGCGGCACCTGTTGCTGCTGCTCTATGCCCTGCGCAAATGGCACGGGATACCGGTCGCGCGGCATGCGACGGCGCTGCAATGGCTGCGGCCGGTGCAGTTGCACGCACTGCCGATGCCGCCCGCCGACCGGCCGCTGATCGGACTGCTCGAAGCGCTGGTCTAGGGCGCGCCCGGCCGACCCAGCGTGTCGGCGAGCGAGGCGGTGGCGCTGCCGCGACGCGCCGGTTGCGGCTGGCTGGGCGCGGGGGCCCAGCCGGTCAGGTAGATGACCTCAAACGCTTCGGCGGTGCGGCCATCGGAATCGGCGCGATCGGCAAAGGCCGAGGCGGCGGCGACCAGCCCGGCGCGGCCGAGCGGGGCCGGCTCCAGCAGGCCGGTCGCGCCCATGCCGCGCAGGTCGTCGACCAGCTTGCCAAGCCCCGCATAGCGCACGGTCAGCGTTTCGGAATCGGCGACGGGCAGCGCGAAGCCGGCGCGCACCAGCAGGTCGCCGGCCGAGCGCAGGTCGATCTGTGGATGAACCCGCGCCGCTGGGCGATCCGCCTCGGCCGCCAGCAGCGACTGGCGCAGCGTCGCGAGCGTGCGCCCCCCGGTGAAGGCGGCGAGGAACAGTCCGTCGGGGCGCAGGCTGCGGCGGATCAGCGTCAGCGCGCCGGGGAGGTCGTTCACGCTGTCGAGCACGCCGACCGACACCACCAGATCGAACGCGCCGTCGGCGAAGGGCAGCCGGTCCTCGTCCCCCTGCACGCCGTGCGCGGCGCGGGCAAAGGCGAAGCCGGGATCGAACCGCGCGATCCGCGCGCCGGGCGGCGGGGTGAAGGCAGCATCGGCGCAGCCAAGGTCCAGGACGTCCGAGAAACTGCGCGTCACCGCCTGCAACCGGTCCTCGATCCCCTCCAGCATATAGCGGTGCAGGAAATCGGCGCGGGCGAAGTCGGACTGGGCGCGGTCGCGGTGCAGGCGGCGGCGGGGGCGGGCAAAGAGATCGGGGGTACTCACGCCGCGCCTTGTGCCGGGCGGCGGGCGCGGCGACAAGGGCACGCGATGCGTCTTGCCCACCTGCCCGCCGCCGCCATCGCGCAACTGGTCGCCCTTGCCATCCCGCCGCGCTGTCCGGGGTGTGGCGTCGTGGTGGAGGCGGATCATCGCTTTTGCGCGGGATGCTGGGCGGGGTTGCGGTTTCTGGGCAACCCGGCCTGTGCCGCGTGCGGCGCGCCGATGGCGGTGGATCAGGGGCCGGGGATGCGCTGTGCCCCCTGCCTGCATCAGCCACCGGTGCATGACGGGGTGCGGGCGGCGGTCGCCTATGGTCCGGTCGCGCGCGATGTGGCGCTGAAGCTGAAATATGGCGGGCGGCTGGCCCTGGCGACGACGATGGCGCGGTTGATGGTCCGGCATCTGGCGGCGGATGCCGATTGCCTGATCCCGGTGCCGCTCCACCGGCGGCGGCTGTGGTCGCGGGGGTATAACCAGTCGGTGCTGATCGCCGCCGCGCTCGGGCGGATGCACGGCGTATCCGTGCTGCGCGACAGCCTGCGCCGGACCCGTCCAACGCCGCCGCTCCGCGGCATGAGCGGACGGGCGCGGGCAACGGCGGTGCGCGGTGCCTTTATCGTCGCCGATCCGGCGGCGGTCGCCGGGCGTTCGGTGGTGCTGATCGATGACGTCCATACCAGCGGCGCAACGGTCGACGCCTGTACCACGGCACTACGCCGGGCAGGCGCGCGGCGGGTCACGGTCCTGTGCTGGGCACGGGTCGTCGGCACGGATGAGTGACGGATGATTGACAAGGGGCCGAAGCGGACACACCTGATGTCCATGGCAAGCATCCTCATCTACACCAAGGCCTTCTGCCCCTATTGCACGCGCGCCAAGCGGCTGCTCGACGGGAAGGGCGCGGCCTATGAAGAGATCGACATCAGCATGGGCGGCCCGAAGCGGCAGGAAATGCTGGCGAAGTCCAATGGCCGTACGACGGTGCCGCAGATCTTCATCGGCGATACTCACGTCGGCGGGTCGGACGATCTGGCGGCGCTGGAGCGCGAGGGCAGGCTGGACGCGCTGCTGACGGCATGAGGCTCGCCCTGCTCCAGATGACCGCCGGCATCGATCCCGATGCCAATGCCGCGGTGCTGGTGGACGCGATCGAACGGGCGGGCGCGGGTGGTGCGGCAATGCTGTTCACGCCCGAAATGTCCGGGCTGATCGATCGCGACCGCGCGCGTGCCGCCGCGTCGATCACGACCGAAGCCGGCGACCGGGTGCTGCGCGCGGTGTGCGCTGCGGCTGCGCGGGCGGGCATCTGGGTCCATCTGGGGTCGCTGGCGATCCGGCGCGACGATGGCCGGTTGGCCAATCGCGGCTATGTGATCGACGGCAACGGCGCGGTCCGCGCGACCTATGACAAGCTGCACCTGTTCGACGTGACGTTGCCCAGCGGCGAAAGCTGGCGTGAGTCGGCCAGCTATGCGCCGGGCGAGCGTGCCTGTGTCGTCGCGACGCCGGCGGGGGCGATGGGGTTGTCGATCTGTTACGATCTGCGCTTTGCCGACCTGTTTCGCGCGATGAGCGATGCGGGCGCGACGATCCTGTCGGTGCCGGCGGCCTTCACCGTGCCGACGGGGCAGGCGCACTGGCACGTCCTGCTACGCGCGCGGGCGATCGAGGCGGGGGCGTTCGTCGTCGCGGCGGCGCAGACCGGGGTTCATGCCGATGGCCGCGCGACCTTTGGCCATTCGTTGGTCATCGATCCATGGGGCAAGGTGCTGCTCGACATGGGCGAGGCGGCGGGGATCGGCATGGTCGAGGTCGACCCGGATCAGGTCGCGGCGGTGCGGGCGCGGGTGCCGGTGCTCGATCATCGTCGCCCGATCCCGCCGGTAGACATCGTCGGATGATCGTGTTCGACCTGCGCTGCGGCAACGCGCATATCTTCGAGGCTTGGTTCGCATCGAGCGATGCCTATGCCGAACAGCGCGAACGGTCGCTGATCCGCTGTCCGATGTGCGACGACGCGCGGATCGACAAGGCAGTGATGGCCCCGAACATCGCGGCCAAGGGCGACCGGCCGGCGGGACCGCCGCCCGAGGCGATGAAGGCTGCGCTGGCGGCATTGGCGAAGGCGCAGCAGGAGGCGTTGTCGGGCAGCGAATGGGTTGGCCGCGCCTTTGCCGATCGCGCGCGGGCGATGCATGTCGGCGATGCCGATCATGCACCGATCCACGGGCAGGCGACCCGCGAGGAGGCAAAGGCGCTGGTCGAGGAAGGCGTGCCGATCGCGCCGCTGCCGCTGCCGATCGTGCCACCGGAGCGGGCGAATTAGCGGCTTTACAGCCAATCTTATCCGTTCGGCTCTCGACAAGCTCGAACCTGCGCTCGAAGCAAACGGATTGGGTCAAGGAAGCGGGCGTGGTGCCGACGCATCCCATTACTTCGCGAAACTGGTGGCCTCGGAGGGACTCGAACCCCCGACGCCCGCTTTAGGAAAGCGGCGCTCTGTCCAGCTGAGCTACGAGGCCACGCGCACGCTGTAGAATGCCCGTGGCCGCGACGCAATCCGGTCGATCAGCTGCCGCATTCCCACCGGCCACCGCGATAGATGCGTTCGCCGCCATCGGGCGTGCGCATCGTCAGCGTGGCGGGCCATTGGCGGGTCGAATCGGCCGCGGGATCGGCATTGGTGGCGGGGCGGTCGACGGTGAAGGCCACCTTGTCGCCGGCAAGGATGCCGCCATTCTGGATCGCCTCGCGACCCGGCGTCGCGGCGGTGATCCGGCGCAGGCGTTTGTCGAACTTGACGAGGCCATCGCCTTGGTCGCGGACCTGCAGCAGCACGGGGCCGCGCGGGACGGTGCGGAACGAACAGCCCGACCCCAGGAGGTCCTTGTCCTTGAAATCGGCATAGACCATCGGCTGCAATTCAGGCGCCGCGTGTGGCTCGGTCGCTTCGGGCAGGCCCTTTGCCGCCGCCGGCTGCGGGGTCGATGCCGGCGCGGCACCGCCGACCGACCCCACCAGGCGGACAGGATCGGCCGCATTGGCGGCGGCGGGGGGCTCGGCGGAGCAGGCGGTCACCGCCGCTGCGGCGAGGAGGCAGGCGATGGTGCGGATCATGGCGTTGCAACGTCCCGCATCGCGCCGCCGTTCCGTCATCCGCGCGCGATCAGCGACAACACTTCCTTGCGACTGCGCTCGTCCTCACGGAAGATGCCCATCATCCGGCTGGTCGTCATGGTGACGCCGGGCGTGCGGACCCCGCGCGACGTCATGCAGCCATGCGTCGCCTCGATCACCACCGCGACGCCGCGCGGGCGCAGGCCGTTCCAGATACAGTCGGCGACCTCGGCAGTCAGCCGTTCCTGCACCTGCAATCGCCGGGCATAGCCGTGGAGGACGCGAGCGAGCTTCGAGATGCCGACGACATGGTCCTTGGGCAGATAGGCGATATGCGCCTTGCCGATGATCGGGGCCATGTGATGTTCGCAGTGCGACTGGAACGGAATGTCGCGCAGCAGCACGATCTCGTCATAGCCGCCCACTTCCTCGAACACGCGGCCCAGATGGTGCGCAGGGTCCTCGGCATAGCCCTGCGTATATTCGCGCCATGCGCGTGCGACGCGCAGCGGCGTGTCGCGCAATCCTTCGCGGGTCGGGTCGTCGCCGGTCCAGCGCAGCAGCGTGCGGATCGCCTCCACCACGTCGTCGGGTACCGGAATCTTGGGCGCGGGGCCCAGCAGTTCGCAGGCGTCGCTGTCGTCGTTCGCGTCACACATGGTATCGTTCCATTCCCGATCTTCGACTCAACAGTGGCAGCGGGGGCGATCCCCTGTGGTGCGGCGACTGTGGCTTCCATACCCGTTCGCCGATGAAAGCGTGCTGTTGATGCAGGTTGCCCGTTGACGCGGGATAGATGCTTCGTCACCAAATGCAACATGCATAGCCGGACCATATCGGCAGCTGAGGAAGAGGGGATGCCATGAAGAAGTTCCACCTGCTGACCGCGACCGCCCTGTCGATGGTCGCCGGCGCCGTCCCGGCATGGGCGCAGACCACGCCGTCCGCGCCCGCCGCTTCGCCTACCGCGCCAGCCGCGCCGGATGACGCTACGGCACAGGGCGACGACGACTGGGGGAACGAGATCATCGTGACCGCCAACCGTCGCGCCGAACCGATTCAGGACGTGCCGATCGCGGTGACGGCGGTGAATGCACAGCTGCTGGACGATGCCGGCGTGCGCGATATTCGCGGCCTCGAACAGCTGGCGCCTTCGCTCCAGACCACGACCGGCCAGTCGTCGGCGACCGCGACTTCGCTGTCGATTCGCGGCGTCGGCACGGCGGGCGACAATCCCGGCTTCGAACCGGCGGTAGGCGTGTTCATCGACGGCGTGTTCCGCTCGCGCGCGGGCATCGCCATCGCCGAGCTGCCCGAGGTCGAGCGCGTCGAGGTGCTGCGCGGGCCGCAGGGCACCCTGTTCGGCCGCAACACCTCGGCCGGTGCGCTGTCGGTGACGACCGCGATGCCGAAATTCGACCTCGGCGGCTATGTCGAGGGTGAATATGGCAATTTCAACGCGTATGAATTGAAGGGCGCGCTGACCGGGCCGGTCAGCGAACAGCTCGCGCTGCGCGTCGACGGCGGATATCGCAAGCGCGACGGCTATATCGAGGACGTCAATTCCGACCGCGCGTTCAACGACATCAACCGCTGGTATGTCCGCGGCCAGGCGCTGTACGACACATCCGCATTCAGCTTCCGTCTGATCGGTGATTACTACAAGACCGACGAGCAATGCTGCGGCGTGGTCAGTGGGACCCGTGGGGCAACGGCGGCGGCGATCCAGGCGATTGCGGCGCAGCAGGGGCGCACCGGCATCTATACCGGCGCGCCGTCGGAGCGGAAAATGGCCGCATCGCCCAACCGCGACTATAAGGAAGCGGTGCGCGACTGGGGCGTGTCGGGCGAGATGAACGCCGATATCGGCGACCTGAAGCTGACCTCGATCAGCGCCTATCGCGACTTCCGCGTGCTGCGGAACCAGGACATCGATTATTCGGGCATCGATCGCGCCTATCGCGAGGGCTACAAATCGTCGCTGCGCGATATCACGCAGGAATTGCGGTTGCAGGGGCAGCTGTTCGACGGGAAGCTCGATTTCCTGGTCGGCGGCTTCTACCTGAACGAACAGCTGAAGCTGCGCGACACGGTGCGGTTGGGCAACGACGCCAATCGCTATGTCGACACGCTGCTGGCCGGGGTGCTCGGCGCGCCGCCGTCGGCGGGCGGTATCGGGCGGCAGGCGCAGTTCTTCGGCAGCTTCAACGTGCCGACCTTTACCCAGCTGGTGACGTCGTTGCGCGGTGGCGCGGCGCTGCCGACCGGCACCGTGCCGCTGTTCGGGCAGTTGCTCTACGCGCAGAGCCCGCAGTTGCAGGCGGCGGCCCCGCCCGGATCGGCGCTGTTCAACTATCTGAACACGCCGCTGACGCCGAACGTCGCGGGACAGGGCAACAATAACGACGATTTCCAGGTCGATACCAACGCCTTTGCGCTGTTCACGCACAACATCATCAATTTCAACGACAAGCTCTCGCTGACGCTGGGCCTGCGCTATAATTACGAGCGCAAGGAGCTGGCGGCGTCGATCAACAGCAATCCGGCGGCGTGCGGGTTCTTCCTCGGCAACGATCCGCGCGCCGTGACCTATCGCAACCTGATCCGCCAGGCGAGCCCGGCGCTGTTCCAGAACCTGTTCCTGCTCAGCTGCAATCCGGCGGTGTCGAGCGAGTTCAACGGCAATTACAGCCACAAACGGTCGGAAAGCCGCCTGACCGGCACCGCGAAGCTCGCCTACAAGCTCACCCCCGACATCCTGACCTATGCAAGCTATGATCGCGGGTTCAAGTCGGGCGGCTATAACCTCGACCAGGCGAGCTTCAACACGACGGTGCTGGGCGGGGACGGTGCGCAGGCGACCGATCTTGAATTCGGGGCGGAGACGGTCGACAGCTACGAACTGGGCTTCAAGACCAGCGTGACGCGTCAATTCTCGTTCAACGCGGCGTTCTTCTATCAGAAATTCAAGGGGCTGCAGTCGCTGATCTTTGCCGGCAACAGCTTCGTCGTGCAGAACGTGCCGAAGTCGACGGCAAAGGGGGTCGAGATTGAATCGCTGATCCAGCCGATCCGCGAGCTGAGCTTCCGCCTGGGCTACACGCTGCTCAACGCGTCCTATGATGCCGGCAATGATTTCACCGGCACGCCGCTGCAGAACCAGAATGGCCGCCAGTTCCTGAACCAGCCGCGCAATGTCGTGACGGTTGCAGCGACGTGGACCCCGCGCCTGACCGACAACCTCAACATGCTGTTCCACGTCGATATGCGGTATAACAGCGACGTATCGATCGTGCGTGACGGGACGGGCCGGACGACGGTCGGCAACGACGGCTATCCGCTCCTCAACGGCAAGATCGGCCTTGCGACCGACGATCGCCGCAAGCAGCTGGAGTTCTTCGTCGAGAATATCACCAACCAATATTACAACATTTCGGGCTTCGCGATCCCGGAACAGACCGGCACCTATGGCGTCTATCCCGCCATGCCGCGTTTCTACGGCGTGCGCGCGCGGTTCGGGTTCTGAGCCGATCGCGGCCGAAAAGCGCGGTCGACGGGGGGATTTCGTGGGATTGACGGTACGTTTCGTCGCAATTCCCCCGCGACAAGCGGTTCGGAACCTTGCATAACCATCGACCTGCCGCGCTGAAGAAGCGCGGTTCGCAGGGGGACTAGGAGGAATATTATGGCCAAGGAAACCACGACGACCGGCGGCGCCCGGGGCGGAATCGCGAAGCCGGTGACGCCGTCGGCCGATCTGGCGAAGATCACCGGATCCGACCCGCTGCCCCGCAGCGAAGTCGTCAGCAAGATGTGGGAATACATCAAGAAGCACGACCTGCAGAATCCGAAGGACAAGCGCGAAATCCTGGCGGACGAAACGCTGGAAAAGCTGTTCGGCAAGAAGTCGTGCTCGATGTTCGAAATGAACAAGCTGCTGAGCGCGCACATGAAGTAACCGACGGGTGCCGGCATCGGCACCGTCCGTTCGCGAAAGCGCCGTCCGGGGGGATGCCTCCGGACGGCGTTTTCGTTTCGTTACAAAGCGTTGCCGCCGCAGATTGCGGAACGCCGCCCCGCCGTGATCGGTTATGTCCGGATCGGACGAACGTCCACACGGTTACCGGCCAATATGGGGCGGGACCGTCCGCAGCGGGATGAAGGAGAGAAGGGATGATGGTCGGAATGGTCGGGCTGTTGCTGGGCGCGGCGATCGCGGCGCCGGACGGCGGTATGGCGCACAGCATGCGCATCGATCATCGCAGCGGCACCGTGCAGTCGGATTACACCGCCGATGTGCGGGTGACCCATCAGCAGGTCGGAACGGTCGGTGCCGGAGGGCGTCCGTCGACGCTGCGCTGCGTGTGGCGCGCTGGACTGGTTGTCGAACGACAGGCGCGGCATGCGTCGGGATCGACGCTGGCGCGGTCCTTCACCCATGATGCGGCGATCGAAGGTAGCCGTCCCGGTTGGTGCAGCGCGCAGAAGGCGGCGATCGCCCAGGAGGTTGCGCGCCGTGACGCGGTGCTGCAGGCGCGGCTAGTGCAGCTGGCGGAGGAAGATCACCCGGTACTGCATGCCGAAATCGACCGGATGCATGGGACGACGCAGGCAGGATGATCGGACGGATCGCATTTGGCGTCGCATCGCTGCTGGTGACGGCAGCGGCGCAGGCGCAATCCTTACCCTCGGTCGGGGTCGAAGCGACCACCGACGAGCGGCGACGCGGGTTGAGCTGGAGCGAGGGGCGGGCGTCGGTGTCTGGCGATGCCGCGCTGACGCTGGGCATGGTCGATCTCGACGCACGGGTCGCGGCGCTGCGCGGATCGGTACGGCACGACGGGGCCGATGCGGTGGCCGATCTGGGCGCGGCGATCGGCGGCGATGTCGGGCCGTTCGCCCTGCGCGGGCGGGCGATCGGCCATGTCTTTGCCGGCGCGGCGCGGGGCATGGACTATGCCGAGTTCGGCGGCGATGCCCGCTATACGCTGGGTCCGGTCGAACTGACTGCCGGGGCGCTCTACGCCCCCCCGCAGCGGGCGATCGGCGGCAGCAACCTGTATCTGTCGGCGCAGGCGGTGGCGGGGTTGCCGATGACGCCGTTCACGCTGATCGGCGGCGTCGGGCGATCGTCGGGCGCGGTGGACGACGCGGCGCGGGCGGATCGGCTGCGGCCCGGTGGGACCTATTTCGATTGGCGGCTGGGGGTCGAGCATGTGACGGGGCCGCTGACGCTGGCGATCGATTATGTGGGGACCGACCTGACCGACGACCGCGCGGTCGCGCCGATTGGCGACCGGCGGCATAGCGGCGACCGTATTCTGGGCCGGGCACGCTTCGCCTTCTAGCGGAGCGACCCGCCGCACGCCGCCGCTATACCGGGTCGTCGATCCGGCGCAGGCGGCGGATGCGGGGTTCGCGCTCCAGATCGGCCTGTTCACGGATCGTCTGGCGCAGTTCGTCACGCTTTTCGTGGATCGATGCGATGACCGGCCCCATCGCAACGCCCAGGTCGACGAGCACCGCTTCCGACAATTGCAGCGAGCTTTCGAGGGTTTCGGGGACCGCGTCGCTGACCCCGGCGGCATAGAGTTCGGCGGCGTGGGTCGCGTCGCGGGCGCGGGCAAGGATGGTGAGGTTCGGCACCCATCCCCGGACGCGCCGGGTCAGGCGCACGGTCAGCACCGGATCGTCCATCGTCAGCACCAGTGCGGACGCCCGGCCAAGGTCGAGCCGGTCGACCAGTTCGGAACGGGAAACGTCGCCGAACAGGATCGGATGCCCCTCCGCACGGGCCGTCGCCACGTTATCGATATCCGAATCGACCGCGATATAGGGCTTGCCATGGGTCTTGAGCATCTCGGCAACCAGGCGCCCGACACGGCCGAAGCCGATGATGACGACGCGCCCCGCCGCGGTGTCGACCGGCGCCTCCTCGGGCGATCCGACGCGGTGTTCGATCCGCCGCGACGCGCGCTTGCCCAGCGTCGCCAGCAGCGGTGTGATGGTCAGCCCGATCGCGGTAACCGTTTGCCAGAAGGCGGCGGTCGAGGGCTGGATCAGCTGTGCCTGCGTCGCGGCGGTCAGCACGATCAGCGTCGTTTCCGAGGGGCTGGACATCAGCAGGCCGGTTTCGGTCGCGGTGCCCGGCCGCACGCCGTTGAACCAGAGCAGGCCACCGGTCACTGCCGCCTTCAGCACCACCACCCCGGCGATCGCGCCCAGCAATTCGGGCCAGTTGTCGACGATGGTCCCGAGGTCGAGGCTCATGCCGACGGTGATCAGGAACACGCCAAGCGCCAGCCCCTTGAACGGGGCGGTGATGACCTCGACCTCGCTGTGATATTCGGTTTCGGCGATCAACAGCCCGGCGAGCAGCGCGCCAACGATCGGCGAGAGGCCGGCGGCGGTGGTGACCAGGCTGGCGACGATCACGACCAGCAGGCTGGCCGACAGGAACAGTTCGGGGCTCTTGGTCCGTGCCGCCTGCGCAAACAGGCGCGGCAGGAACAGGCGACCGGCGGCATAGAGGCCGACGACGCTGAGCGCGCCCCACATCAGCGTATTGGCGAGCCCGGCCCAGCCCTCGTCGGTCGCGGTCGGGGCCAGCGCGCCCAAGGCGAAGATGATCGGGACCAGCGCCAGATCCTCGAACAGCAGCATCGAAAAGGCGGGGCGGCCGACCGGGCCGGTGGTGCCTGCCATCGGCAACACCAGCGCGGTCGAGGACAGCGCGAGCGCGAGGCCCAGCCCGATCGCGCCGGCGGTCGCTTGTCCCAGCACCATCAGGGCGATACCGATCAGCAGCGCCGACCCGAAGAGTTCGGCAGCACCCAGCCCGAACACCTGTCGCCGCATCGCCCATAGCCGCTTGAACGACAGTTCGAGCCCGATCGAAAACAGCAGTAGCACGATGCCGAATTCGGCAAAGGGTTCGATCGAATGGCGGTCGGTGATCGTGATGTGGAACAGCCACGGCGCCCGGTCGACCAATGCGCCCAGGCCGAACGGGCCGACCAGCACCCCGACCAGGATGAACCCGATCACCGGGTTGACGCGAAACCGGGCAAAGGCGGGAATGACGAGGCCCGCGGCCCCTAGGATGACCAGCGAATCGCTGAACGGCGTCGAATCAATCGGCAATGGCATGGGGCCATTGTTGCGGACGCGGCACGGATGCAGCAACCGCTAACGTACCAACGGCGCCCATCCGTTTGGATGGACGCCGCCGGAAACGTGCGGGGAAGCGAGGGGCTTAGCCCTGCGCGCCCATCGCCGATTCGAGGTTGACGCGAACCTGTTCGAAGAACTGTTCGGTGGTCATCCACGGCTGATGCGGGCCGATCAGGATCGCAAGATCCTTGGTCATGTGGCCGGCCTCGACGGTCTCGATGCAGACGCGCTCCAGCGTCTCGGCGAACTTCGTCACGTCGGGCGTGCCGTCGAACTTGCCGCGATACTTCAGGCCGCCGGTCCATGCGAAGATCGACGCGATCGGGTTGGTCGAGGTCGCCTTGCCCTGCTGATGCTGGCGATAGTGGCGGGTGACGGTGCCGTGCGCCGCTTCCGCTTCGATCGTCTTGCCGTCCGGCGACATCAGAACCGAGGTCATGAGGCCGAGCGAACCGAAGCCCTGCGCGACCTGATCCGACTGTACGTCGCCGTCATAGTTCTTGCAGGCCCAGACGAACTCGCCGTGCCACTTGAGCGCCGAGGCAACCATGTCATCGATAAGGCGATGCTGATATTCGATGCCGGCGGTCTGGAACTTGTCCTTGAACTCGGCGGCGAATACTTCCTCGAAGATATCCTTGAAGCGGCCGTCATAGGCCTTCAGGATGGTGTTCTTGGTCGACAGGTACACCGGCCAGCCGCGGCCGAGGCCGTAGTTCATCGACGCGCGAGCGAAATCGCGGATCGATTCGTCGAGGTTGTACATGCCCATGGCGACGCCGGCGGCGGGGAAGTCGAACACTTCCTCCTCGATCACCTGGCCGTCGGTGCCTTCCCACTTCATGGTCAGCTTGCCGGCACCCGGCACCTTGAAATCGGTCGCCTTGTACTGGTCGCCGAACGCATGGCGGCCGACGACGATCGGCTTGGTCCAGCCCGGAATCAGGCGCGGCACGTTCGAGATGACGATTGGTTCACGGAAGACGACGCCGCCCAGGATGTTGCGGATCGTGCCGTTGGGCGAACGCCACATCTTCTTCAGGCCGAATTCCTCGACGCGCTGTTCGTCGGGGGTGATCGTGGCGCACTTTACGCCGACGCCATACTTCTGGATCGCCTTCGCGCTGTCGACGGTGATCTTGTCGTCGGTCTCGTCGCGCTTCTCGATACCCAGGTCGTAGTAGTCGAGATCGATCTCGAGATAGGGCTGGATCAACCGCTCGCGGATCCATGCCCAGATGATGCGGGTCATTTCGTCGCCGTCGATCTCCACGACCGGGGTTTTGACCTTGATCTTCGCCATGCGCCTGTTCTCGATATAGTTGCGGTTGGGCTGGGCCTTACGGGGTCGTTGCCGCGGGATCAACCGCACGGGAGTGCAGGGCGGTTGTCAGCACGACCCGCCTTGGCTACACCACGCTTCATGGCATCGCTCGAAAAGCCCGCGGTCGGCAACACGACCGTCAAGTGGCGCTGGCCCTCGGTTCATCCCGAAGGGCGCAAATACGTCCTTATCGCCGCCGTCGTCACCGCCTTCTTCGCCTTCATGGCGTGGGAGACGCTCGCATGGCCGATGGGGCTGGTCACCTTGTGGGTCGCGTCGTTCTTTCGCGATCCGATCCGCACCACGCCGCAGGGCGAGGGGTTGATCGTCGCACCCGCCGACGGGCTGGTCACGATGATCCAGCGGGTCGAGCTGCCGCCGGAGCTGCGCGGGCCCAACGGTCTGGGCGATCAGCCGCTGGTGCGCGTATCGATCTTCATGTCGGTGTTCGACGTCCACATCAACCGCACCCCGATCGCCGGCACCATCCGGCAGGTCGTTTATATCTCGGGCAAATTCTTCAACGCCGATCTCGACAAGGCGAGCGACGAGAATGAGCGCCAGCATGTCGTGGTCGAGGGGCTGGATGGCCAGCGCGTCGGGTTCACGCAGATCGCGGGTCTTGTCGCGCGCCGGATCGTCGCGTTCGTGAAGCCGGGCGATTTCGTCGCCGCCGGACAGCGGGTCGGCCTGATCCGTTTCGGCAGCCGGGTGGACGTGTATCTGCCCGAGGGCACCGAGCCGCAGGTCGCGCTGGGCCAGCGCAGCGTTGCCGGTGAAACCGTGCTGGGCCGCGCCGGTATCGCCGCCGCCACCGGCATCGCGCAATGACGATGCGTCGTCCGCTTCCCGTGCGGGGCATCCCGCTGCGCGCCGTCGCCCCCAATGCCGTCACCGCATTGGCGCTGTGTTCCGGCCTGACCGGCATTCGTTTCGCGATCGGGGGAGAGTGGGAACGCGCCGTCCTGATGGTCCTGCTCGCCGGTGTGCTCGACGGGTTGGACGGGCGCGTCGCGCGGCTGGTCCGCGGCGAGAGCAAGTTCGGCGCGGAGCTCGATTCCCTGTCCGACGCGATCTCGTTCGGCGTGTCGCCCGCGCTCATCATGTATCTCTGGGCGCTGCTGGCCGAACCGCGGATCGGCTGGATCGTGTCGCTGGTTTATGCGGTGTTTACCGCGCTGCGCCTTGCCCGCTTCAACGCGCGGATCGATGCTGACGATCAGCCGCACAAATCAGCGGGCTTCCTGACCGGCATTCCGGCGCCGGCCGGTGCCGGGCTGGCGATGCTGCCGCTCTATATCTGGATCTGGTCGGGCGAGGAGTTGTTCCGCTCACCCTGGCTCGTGGCGCCATGGGTGGCGTTTGTCGCGTTCCTGATGGTGTCGAGCCTCGCGACCTATAGCTGGTCGTCGCTTAAGCTCCGTCGCAACATCCGGTTCGAAGCGATCGTCGGGGTGGTGATCGTCGCAGCGGCGCTCGTCTCCGCCCCGTGGCAGACGCTGACGGCGGTTTGCGTCGCCTATCTGGCGACGCTCCCGTTCAGCATTCGCAGCTATGCACGAATCAGGCGGCAGCGCGAAGCGGCTGCGCCACGACCGTAATCGGACGCTGACGGATAACGCCGCGCCGCGAAGTCAGATGTACCGGCGGCAGCGGATCGATCGTCCATTCCGGGCCGCGCATCAGCAGGCGGAGGATGCGGTCCTTTGCCGGCAGGACCGTGGCGAAGATCGTAGCGACGGCGATAACGAAGCCGGCGGCGAACAGTGCAGAAACCAACAGGGCCATCTCGAAACTCCCCGATCATGCGATCATGAAATCGCAAGGTCCCTCAACAAGTTATGTGAGGTCTTGTTCCATGATCCGTGTCTGGACCGGTTATGTTCTCATATCGTTCCACCGTCAAGTCTTGATCGTTTCGGTTCGTTACGCTAAAGGCCGCCGCCTCAACCCCACATGGGAAGCGCTCATACCGGTGCCCGGGCCTTTGGCCTGACTAGGGTTCCTGCTTCCCAGAGGATCAACCGGAAGGAATTATCCTATGGCGGCACCCGTCGTCACCATGCAGGCGCTGCTCGAATCGGGCGCGCACTTCGGCCACCAGACCCACCGCTGGAACCCGAAGATGAAGCCGTACATCTTTGGCGATCGTAACGGCGTCCACATCCTCGACCTGTCGCAGACCGTGCCGCTGTTCGCGCGCGCCCTGGAATTCGTGTCGTCGACCGTGGCATCGGGCGGCAAGGTCCTGTTCGTTGGCACCAAGCGCCAGGCGCAGGAGCCGATCGCGGAAGCAGCGCGCAAGTCGGGCCAGCATTTCGTGAACCACCGCTGGCTGGGCGGCATGCTTACCAACTGGAAGACGATCAGCAACTCGATCAAGCGCCTGAAGGCCCTTGAAGAGCAGCTGTCGGGCGACACGCACGGCCTGACGAAGAAGGAAGTGCTGAACCTGACCCGCGAGAAGGACAAGCTCGAGCTTTCGCTTGGCGGTATCCGCGATCTGGGCGGCATTCCCGACATCATGTTCGTGATCGACGCGAACAAGGAAGAGCTGGCGATCAAGGAAGCCAACACGCTGGGTATCCCGGTCGTTGCGATCCTCGATTCGAACGTGTCGCCGGACGGCATCGCGTTCCCGGTTCCGGCGAACGACGACGCAAGCCGTGCGATCCGCCTGTACTGCGAAGCGATCGCGATCGCCGCGACCCGTGGCGGCCAGCAGGCGATGGCCCATTCGGGCCGCGATCTGGGCGCGATGGACGAGCCGCCGGCCGAGGAAGCGCTGACCGCCGAGCCGACCGCGCAGCCGGAAGCCGCTGTCGAAGCGTAAGCTGTCACGGAACTGACGTGCGGGCGGGGCAGGGCGGAACACGCGCTGCCTCGCCCGCAAGCATATCGAACACCAATCAGGAGCCTGATCATGGCAGAAGTTACCGCCGCCGCCGTCAAGGAACTGCGTGAGCGCTCGGGCGCCGGCATGATGGACTGCAAGAAGGCGCTGTCCGAGAACAACGGCGACATGGAAGCCGCCGTCGACTGGCTGCGCACCAAGGGCCTTGCCGCCGTCGCCAAGAAGTCGAGCCGCACCGCGGCCGAAGGTCTGGTCGGCGTTGCCGTCGCCGGCACCAAGGGCGTGGCGATCGAAGTCAACAGCCAGACCGATTTCGTCGCCAAGAACGACCAGTTCCAGAGCTTCGTGCGTGACGTCGTCGCGATCGCCTTGGAAAAGGGTGATGACGTCGAGGCGCTGAAGCGCCAAGCGATGCCGAACGGCGGCACCGTCGAGGACGCGCTGGTCGCCAACATCTCGACCATCGGTGAAAACCAGGTCCTGCGCCGCGCGAAGTCGGTCGAAGTCGCCAAGGGCGCGATCATTCCCTACGTCCACAACTCGGCGGGTCCGGGCCTCGGCAAGATTGGCGTGCTGGTCGCGCTGGAATCGGATGCCGGCGTCGACGTGCTGGAGCCGCTGGGCAAGCAGATCGCGATGCACATCGCCGCTGCCTTCCCGCTGGCGCTGGACGAGAGCGGTCTCGACCAGGACATCCTGGAGCGTGAGCGCCAGATCGCGACCGAAAAGGCCGCCGATTCGGGCAAGCCGGCCGACATCATCGCCAAGATGGTCGAAGGTTCGGTGAAGAAGTTCGCGAAGGAAAACGCGCTGCTGAGCCAGCCGATCGTCATGGACGGCAAGACGCCGGTCGCCGATGTCGTTGCCAAGGCGGCCAAGGACGCCGGCACGACCATCGTGCTGAAGGACTATGTCCGCTTCCAGCTCGGTGAAGGCATCGAGAAGGAAGAAACCGACTTCGCCGCCGAAGTCGCCGCGACGGCCGGCCTGACCAAGTAAGGTCGACCGCCGACAGGCAAAAGGCAGGGGCCGCAAGTGCGATAGGCGCTTGCGGCCCCTGTCGTATCCGGCCGTCATGTCCGGGGCATCCGTCCCTGAGGGGCAATGCCCGCTTGGCTTTGCGGGCGGTCGCGGCTAGGGTCCGGCGCGCTTCTGATAGACCAACTTTGCAGGTTCCATGACCCGTCCTCGCTTCAACCGTATCCTCCTGAAACTGTCCGGCGAAGTGCTGATGGGCTCCGGCCAGTTCGGCATCGATCCCGCGATGTGCGACCGCGTTGCCCGCGAGATCAAGGCCGCACGGGGTGAGGGGCACGAGGTGTGCGTCGTCGTCGGCGGCGGCAATATCTTCCGTGGTGTTGCCGGTGCGGCGCAGGGTTTTGAACGGGCGAGCGCCGATTACATGGGCATGCTCGCGACCGTGATGAACGCGCTCGCCATGCAGAACGCGCTGGAGCAGATCGGTGTCGAGACGCGGGTGCAGTCGGCGATCCCGATGGCATCGGTGTGCGAACCCTATATCCGCCGCCGCGCCGTGCGCCACATGGAGAAGGGCCGCGTCGTGATCTTCGCCGCCGGCACCGGCAGCCCGTTCTTCACCACCGACACCACCGCCGCGCTGCGCGCCGCCGAAATGGGCTGCGAAGCGCTGTTCAAGGGCACCAGCGTCGATGGCGTCTACGATGCCGACCCGAAGAAGGTGCCGACCGCGACCCGCTATGACACGCTGGGCTTCGGCCGCGTGCTGGCCGACGACCTGAAGGTCATGGACGCGTCGGCCGTGGCACTGTGCCGCGACAACAATATCCCGATCGTCGTCTTCAACATCCGTGACGAAGGCAACCTTGCCGCCGTGCTGGCGGGCGAAGGTGTGTCGACGATCGTCCAGAACAACGCTTGATTCAGAAGGAAGTCGGTTATGGCCGCATATAACAAGGCCGATCTGGAGCGCCGGATGGCCGGTGCCGTGGAATCGTTGAAGGGCGACCTGAGCGGTCTCCGCACCGGTCGCGCGTCGGTTTCGCTGCTCGATCCGGTTACCGTCGAGGTGTACGGCGCGCACATGCCGCTGAACCAGGTTGCGACCGTCTCGGCGCCCGAGCCGCGCATGCTGTCGGTGCAGGTGTGGGACAAGTCGAATGTCGGCCCGACCGACAAGGCGATCCGCTCGGCGGGCCTCGGCCTCAATCCGATCGTCGATGGCCAGACGCTGCGCCTGCCGATCCCCGATCTGACCGAGGAGCGCCGCAAGGAGCTGGCGAAGCTGGCCGGCAAGTACGCGGAATCGGCGCGCATCGCGGTGCGCAACGTCCGTCGTGACGGCATGGAAAGCCTGAAGACCGACGAGAAGAAGGGCGTCTATTCGGAAGACGAGCGCAAGAAGCTCGAAACCGAAGTCCAGAAGATGACCGATGCGACGATCGCCGACCTCGATGCTGCCGCAAGCGCGAAGGAAAAGGAAATCCTCGGCAAGTGACGTCGTTCGCCGCGCGCGCTCCGGCATCGGCGGCTGATTCCGCCGCACCGGGCCTGCCTTCCTCTTCCGTCATCCCCCGTCATGTGGCGATCATCATGGACGGCAACGGCCGCTGGGCAAAGGCCCGGCGGCTGCCGCGCGTGGCCGGCCATCGGCAGGGCGTGGAAGCGGTGCGGCGCATCACCCGTGCGGCGCGCGAACAGGGGATCGAGGCGCTGACGCTCTATGCCTTCTCCTCCGAGAATTGGCGTCGTCCCGAAGAGGAAATCGGCGACCTGATGGGGTTGCTGCGCCATTTCCTGAAGAACGAGATCAAGGAGCTGACGCGCGAAGGCGTGCGGCTGCGCATCCTGGGCAATTACCGTGCGCTGAAGGCCGATCTGGTCGAGCTGATCGATGATGCGGTCGCGCGGACGGCGACGAACACTGGGCCGATCCTCGCTATCGCGCTGAACTATGGTGCGCAGGCCGAGCTGGTCGCGGCGGCGCGGCGGCTGGCGGAAAAGGTCGCGGCGGGGATGCCGGTGTCGGCGATCGACGAGGCGGCGATCGATCGCGAGCTCGATACCGATGGCCTGCCGCCCCTCGACCTGATGATCCGCACGTCGGGCGAACAGCGCCTGTCGAACTTCCTGCTGTGGCAGGCCGCATATGCCGAGTTGCTGTTCGTCGACACGCTATGGCCCGATTTCGATGGCGAGGCGCTCGCGCAGGCGATCGCGGCCTATGGCCAGCGGCAGCGCCGGTTCGGGGGCCTGTGATCCCCGATCCCGCCGCCGATCCGGTAGCGCGGCGCAAATCCGACCTTGCCACGCGCACGCTGGCCAGTGTCGGGATGATCGCGGTGGCCGCCACTGCGCTGTGGCTGGGCGGGTTGGTCTTCTGGCTGCTGGTCGCGATCGGCACGCTGTTCATGATGGCCGAATGGGCCGACCTGCACAAAGTGTCGCGCGAGCATAAGCGGCTGGCCCAGCTGGCGCTCACCGTGCCGCTGGCGATCCTGTCGCCGCTGGCGGCGGGCGCGAGCTTCCTGGCGCTGGGGCTGATCGTCGGCGCGGCGTTCTTTGTCGTCATCATCACGCGGTTGCCGGGGCTGGCGCGCGGCATCGTCTATTGTGGGGCGCCGGCGCTGGCGGTCGTGTTCCTGCGCGGGCAGGGTGGCGGGCTGCTGCTCGCCTTCTGGGCAATGGCGCTGGTGTGGGCGTGCGATATCGGGGCGTATTTTGCGGGCCGGTCGATCGGCGGGCCGAAGCTGGCACCGACGATCAGCCCCAACAAGACCTGGGCCGGGCTGATCGGCGGCGTGATCGCCGCGTCGGTGCTGGCGGGCGGGCTGCATGTTGCCGGGTTGCCGCTGCTGCTGATGCTGGTGACGCCGCTGCTGGCGGTGCTGGCGCAGATGGGCGACCTGTATGAGAGCCAGCTGAAGCGCAAGGCAGGGGTCAAGGACTCGGGCAACGTCCTGCCCGGCCATGGCGGCGTGATGGATCGATTGGACGGATTGGTTCCCGTCGCGCCCGCTGCGGCGCTGATGGTCTTGGCGGGGCTGTATCTGGCATGAAGCGGGTTACCATTTTGGGCGCGACCGGATCGGTCGGCACGTCGACGCTCGACCTGATCGAACGCACGCCGGATGCCTTCGCGGTCGAGGCGCTGACCGCGCATCGCGATGTGGGCAAGCTAGCTGCGGCGGCGCGGCGGGTTGGTGCGAAGCTGGCGGTGGTCGGCGACGAGGCGTGCCTGCCGGTGCTGCGCGAGGCATTGGCCGGCAGCGGGATCGAGGCGGCGGGCGGTGCGCAGGCGGTGATCGATGCCGCGGCGCGGCCGGTCGACTGGACGATGGCGGCGATCGTCGGCACGGCGGGGCTGAAGCCGGTGATGGCGGCGCTGGCGCGCGGCGGCGCGGTCGCGCTGGCTAACAAGGAAGCGCTGGTATCGGCGGGCGAGGTGATGGCGGCGGCGGCGGGGCAGGCCGGTACCACGCTGTTGCCGGTCGATAGCGAACACAACGCGGTCTTCCAGTGCCTCGACGACTGTCCGCCCGAACGCATTCGCCGCATCATCCTGACGGCGAGCGGCGGGCCGTTTCGCGAACGGTCGCTGGCCGAGATGCAGGGGATCACGCCCGAACAGGCGGTGGCGCATCCCAACTGGTCGATGGGCGCCAAGATCTCGGTCGATTCGGCGACGATGATGAACAAGGGTCTCGAACTGATCGAGGCCTATCACCTGTTCCCGGTGACCCCCGAACAGCTCGACGTGCTGGTCCATCGCCAGTCGGTGATCCATTCGATGGTCGAATATGTCGACGGGTCGACGCTGGCGCAGCTGGGGTCGCCCGACATGCGCGTCCCGATCGCGCACGCGCTGGCATGGCCCGACCGGATGGAGACGCCGTGCGAGCGGCTCGACCTCGCACGGATCGGGCGACTGGATTTTGAGGCGCCGGACATGGTGCGCTTTCCGGCGTTGGCGCTGGCCCGTGCCGCGCTGTCGGCGGGCGGCGGGCGGCCGGCGATCCTGAATGCGGCGAACGAGGTGGCGGTCGCCGCCTTTCTCGACCGGCGAATCGGCTTCCTCGAAATTGCCGCAATCGTCTCGGATGTTCTCGACCGCTTCGATCCGCCGAAGCCGCAGACGATCGACGCCGTGCTGGCGATCGATAGCGAAGCACGGGGCTTGGCGGGCGAGCGTGTGAAGGACAGCGTCGCTTGATCGAATCCCCCGGACTGTTGATGACGATCATCGCGTTCCTGCTGGTGCTGGGGCCGTTGGTATTCCTGCACGAGCTGGGCCATTACGCCGCCGGACGCTGGTTCGGGGTGAAGGTCGATGCCTTCTCGGTCGGGTTCGGGCGGGAGGTCGCCGGGTTTACCGACCGGCATGGTACCCGGTGGAAGTTCGGCTGGTTGCCGCTGGGCGGCTATGTCCGCTTTGCCGGCGACATGAACCCGGCGTCGCAGCCCGATGCCGAATGGCTGCAACTGCCCGCGCACGAACGCGCCCGGACGTTTCAGGCGAAGCCGGTGTGGCAGCGGGCGATTATCGTCGCCGCCGGCCCGGCGGTGAACCTGCTGCTGGCGGTCCTGATTCTGGGTGGCTTCGCCGCGGCGTACGGCGTGGATCGCACGCCGGCGACGATCGGCGGCGTGGTGCAGGGCAGCGCAGCCGACCGCGCCGGATTGCAGCCGGGTGACCGGATCGCGTCGCTCGACGGGCGATCGATCGAGACATTTTCCGACCTGTCCTTCTACACCGCGATGCATCCGGGCGAGCGGGTGACGGTCGATTATGTGCGCGGCGGTGCGCTCCGCTCGGCCGACGCGGTGATCGGATCGGTGGTGCAGCGCGATCGCTTCGGCAACGAGGCAAAGATCGGCCGCTTCGGGATCGAGCGCGGCGCGCCGGTCTATGCGCCGCTGCCGCTGTGGCAGGCCCCGGTCGAGGGAACGCGCATGGTCGGATCGATCCTGCGCGGCACCGTCGACGGCTTGGGGCAGATTATCACCGGTCGCCGGTCGATGGAGGAAATGGGCGGTCCGCTGCGCATCGCCAAGACGTCGGGCGAACAGCTTTCGCTGGGCTGGCCGGCGCTGGTGACGTTCGTGGCGTTCGTTTCCATTAATCTGGGATTCATCAACTTGTTGCCAGTTCCGATGCTCGATGGCGGGCATCTGTTCTTTTACGCCATCGAAGCGATAAAGCGCGGGCCGGTGCGCCCGCAGACGATGGAGTGGGCATTTCGCGGCGGATTGGCGCTGTTGCTGGCGCTGATGATATTCGTCACGGTGAACGACCTGGGGGCGTTCGGCGTGTGGCGTGGGCTGGCCGGCTTGATCGGCTGACGCGGTTAGGGCAGGGCGCATTCGTCCTGTTTGGAAAGTTCCTCCGGTTGGGGTGGGTTTGGTGACGGCAAGCAAGTTTTCGATTTATGGCGCACATGGCGTGGCGCTGCTCGCGAGCACGATGCTCTCGGGCACGGCGGCATCGGCACAGACGCGTCCCGCTGCCGCTGCTCCGGCAGTCCAGCCGCCTGCCGTGCAGGCGCCCGCCGTTCCCGCCGCCCCGGTGCGGACCATCCGTTCGCTCCGGGTCGAGGGTGCGCAGCGCATCGAACCGGACACGGTGCTGTCCTATACGAAGCTGCGCGTCGGCAGCCCCTACACCGCGGAAACGCTCGATCAGGCGATCAAGGACCTTTACGCGTCCGACCTGCTCGCCAATGTCGAGATCGAGGGTGCCGAGACCAGCGACATCATCGTCCGGGTCCGCGAGAACCCGATCATCAACCGCGTGGTGCTGGAAGGCAACAAGCGGCTGAAAGACGACAAGATCACCAAGGAGATCAAGCTCGCCCCGCGGCAGATCTTCACCCGCACCGCCGTCCGTGCCGACGTCGCGCGCATCGTCGAGCTGTACCGCCGGCAGGGCCGGTTCGCGGCGAATGTCGAGCCGAAGATGGTCATGCTCGACCAGAACCGCGTCGACGTGATCTTCGAAATTCAGGAAGGGCCGAAATCCAAAGTCCGCCAGATCAACATCCTCGGCAACGAGGTATTCAGCGACAGCGAGCTGCGCGGCGAGATGGCGACCAAGGAGTCGCGTCCGTGGCGCGTCTTCAGCTCGAACACGAGCTATGACCAGGATCGTCTGGCCTATGACCAGCAGAAGCTGCGCCAGTTCTACCTGACCAACGGCTATGCCGATTTCCGCGTCATCTCGGCGGTCGCCGAACTGACGCCGGACAAGGAAGACTTCATCATCACCTATGTGGTGGAAGAAGGTAAGCGGTACAAATTCGGCGACGTGGCGGTCGAAAGCGCGATCCGCGATTTCGACAGCGCGGCGTTGACCAAGACGCTGCCGATGAAGAAGGGCGATTGGTACAACGCCAAGCTGTCCGAAGACGCGATCGACCAGTT
Organism: Sphingomonas sp. Leaf23; assembly: GCF_001421585.1. NCBI lineage: Bacteria > Pseudomonadati > Pseudomonadota > Alphaproteobacteria > Sphingomonadales > Sphingomonadaceae > Sphingomonas > Sphingomonas sp. Leaf23. Next base: position 824,297 of record NZ_LMKR01000003.1, read on the forward strand.
GAGCGAATATGCCGGCCTGTTCGGATATGCGTTCACCGATGTCCGCCCGGAATATCAGCCCGATCGTGAAAAGCTCACGATGGGGATCACGTTCTTCCTGAACGAAGCGAACCGGACCTATGTCGAGAAGGTCGACATCACCGGCAACACGCAGACTCAGGACCGCGTGATCCGCCGCGAATTCCGCGTGGCCGAAGGGGACGCGTTCAACGCGTTCCTGGTCAAGCGGTCGCAGGATCGCATCAACTCGCTGGGCTATTTCCAGGAAAAGTTCGAGATCGAGCGCAAGGAAGGTTCTTCGCCCGACCGCATCATCCTGGCGGCGAACGTCGAGGAAAAATCGACCGGCGAGCTGACGCTCTCGGCGGGTTTCTCCAGCCTCGAACGCTTCATCATCCAGGCGTCGATCCGCCAACGGAATTTCCGGGGCAAGGGGCAGGACCTGCAGGCGTCGGTCAACTATTCGACCTATCAGAAGTCGGTCGAGCTGGGATTCACCGAGCCGTATCTGTTCGACAAGAACGTGGCGTTGGGCGGCACGATCTTCCGCCGCGACTTCAACTCGTTCAACTTCCTCGGCACCGGCCGCAACTCGCTCTATTCGCAGGTGTCGACCGGCGGGCAGATCGTGGCGAGCGTGCCGTTGACCGAATTCTGGACGCTGTCGGGCCGGTACCAGCTGAGCCAGGATAATGTCGGGCTGGACGAAAATACCTACTTTACCAACGGTGTCTGCGACCCGTTGAAGGCGGGACGGTATCTGTGCGATTCGATCGGTAACCGCCTGTCGAGCATCGTCGGTGCGAACCTGATCTTCGACAATCTCAACAACCGCCTGCGCCCGTCGCGCGGCCAGCGGCTGGTCACCGGTGTCGATTTTGCCGGCCTGGGCGGCGACGTCCGCTATGCCCGTGTGCGGGGGGATTTCGACAAATACTGGAATCTCGGCGGGTTCGTCCTGTCGGCAGGCATCGAGGGCGGATACATTCACGCCTTGCAGAAAAAGCCGGGCGAGGGGATCGACGCGGTTCGCATCGTCGATCGCTTCTATCTGGGTGAACCGCAGTTCCGCGGCTTCGACATTCGTGGCGTCGGCCCACGCATCCAGCGCCAGCAATATACCGGATCGGTCGCTGGCGGCGATCAGGCGCTGGTCACCGCGCGCGATCAGGTGCTGAACGATCCGCTGGGCGGCAAGGCCTATTATCTCGGCAAGCTCGAACTGGAGCCGCCGCTGGGATCGGGCATTGCCGAACTCGGCCTGCGTCCGTCGATATTCATCCAGGCCGGTGCGCTGTTCGGCGTTACCCGTCCGTTGCCGACGGTGCAGTTCCAGCAGGCGAAGAATGCCGACGGCACGCTGCAGTTCAACAAGGACGGGTCGCCGTCGCTGTTGCCGTTCACGACCAACACGACGGTCAACGGCCAGCAGGTGTACAACAACCAGTTTACCGACGCGTCGGGGCAGGCGGCGTTCCGGCAGACGACCTGTTCGGTCGGCTATTCGGCGACGATCGGCGGCACCTGCGCCGGCGGCGAAACCAATACGATCGCCACGTCGACGACTGCGCCTTTCCTCGAACAGTTCCTGGGCGATTCGGCCAAGCCGCGCCTGTCGATCGGTATCGGCGTGAACTGGAATTCGCCGTTCGGGCCGCTGCGCATCGACCTTGCCAAGGCGTTGCTGAGCCAGCCGGGCGACGACAAGAAACTCATCACTTTCAACGTAGGAACCCAATTCTGATGCGTAGCTTCACCAAGGCGGCTGTTGCCGCATTCGTCTTCGCGCTCCCGACCGCCCCGGCTTTCGCCCAGGCGCTGCCCGATGCGAAGATCGCCATCGTCGATTCGGAGCGGATTTTCCGCGACTGCACCGCGTGCAAGGCGGCGACCGCCCAGCTGCAGACCCAGCGCACCCAGCTGCAGTCGCTCGCGACCTCGCTCGGCCAGCCGCTGCAGACCGAAGCGCAGTCGCTGCAGACTGCCGTGACCGCTGCCAAGGGCAACCCGGACGCAGCGCTCCAGACCCGCATCCGCACGTTCCAGCAGAAGCAGCAGACCTCGCAGCAGCAGATCGAGCAGCAGGAACAGCAGGTCCAGCGCAACATCGCCTATGTGCGTGAGCAGATCGGCACGAAGCTGGGTCCGATCATCACCCAGGTCGCGCAGCAGCGTGGCGCGACGCTGGCCGTCGACAAGGGCAGCAGCTTCTACAACGCGCCGGCGACCGAAATCACCGATGCGGTGCTCGCCGCGCTCAACGCGCAGCTGCCGAGCGTCAGCGTGACCGCCCCGGCACAGGCCGCCCCGGCCGCCGGCGCACGTCCGGCCCCGGCAGGCCGCTGATCGATGGAAGGGGAAGCGACCTCGATCGGACCGCTCGACATCACGCGCGTGATGGCGGCGATCCCGCATCGCTATCCCATGTTGCTGGTCGACCGTGTCGCGGAGTTGATCCCCGACCGGTCGATCACCGCGATCAAGGCAGTGACGATCAACGAAGGCTTCTTCCAGGGGCATTTCCCCGGCCGTCCGATCATGCCGGGCGTGCTGATCGTCGAGGCGCTGGCGCAGGCCGCCGGCATCCTGGCGGTCGAAAGCCTCAGCCTCGCCGGGTCGGGCAAGCTGGTCTATTTCATGTCGATCGACGGCGTGAAATTCCGCAAGCCGGTTGAACCGGGCGTCCTGCTGACGCTGGAGGCCGAATTCGTGCAGAAGCGTTCGCGCGTCTGCAAGTTTTCGGGGAAGGCCCGAATCGACGGTGAACTGGCGGCCGAATGCGAATTCACCGCCATGATCGCCGACCCGCCCAAGGCGTAAGCCGACAGCGATCATTGCTATTATGGGCGCGTCCGTGTACGGGCGCGCCTTCCCATTTCCAAGGCTGGTCGGAACCAGCCGCCTGTGGAGACGACCGATGAAGAAAGAAACGCACCCCGACTATCACACCATCAAGGTCCAGATGACCGATGGCACGGTGTTCGAGACCCGTTCGACCTGGGGCAAGGAAGGCGATCTGATGACGCTGGACATCGATCCGCTGGCGCACCCGGCATGGACCGGTGGCCGTGGCCAGATGCTGGATTCGGGTGGTCAGGTCGCGCGCTTCAACAAGCGTTTCGGCGGTCTCTCGCTCGGCAAGAAGTAAGTCGCGGGCGGCGTTGCGCCGCTGCGATGTGCTCGAAAAGGGCTGCGGTGGCGTTCGCTACCGCAGCCCTTTTTGCGTTTGGAGCCGGGAGCGTCACTTTCCCCGTTCAATCCCGTAAAGACAGACAGTCCGGGCGCTTCGTGGTTGGCGCGACGGTACTGATCCACCCCGCTCGTCACCCCGGACTTGATCCGGGGTCCCGCTTCTGCGGCGGTAGGAAGAAGAAGCAGGACCCCGGGTCAAGCCCGGGGTGACGGAGGCGGGGTGGTTCCTGCCGACGGTCCGGGGATTGCGGTAGTCGCAATCCCCCCGTGACGTGTTTACCGCCCGCGATTATCGAGCGTGGCCGGGGCGACCCGCACCGTCGCCCGCTCGGCAATATCGGTCGCCGAGTGCGCCAGCAGCAGCTGGTATTCGCCACCGGCAATGTTCCACCCGCGCGTCTTGCTGTCGAATGTCGCCAGCAGGCGCGGATCGACGGTCAGCGTCACGCTCCGGCTCTCGCCCGGTGCCAGATCGACCTTGGTGAAGCCGCCGAGCCGCTTGGGCGCTTCCCAGCCGCTGCCCGCGACATAGAGCTGGGCCAGCCCCTTGCCGCGCAGCTTGCCGCTGTTGGTGATGGTGAAGGTCGCCGACACGCCCTTGCCCTGCGGCGCGGCGGTCAGCTTGCCCAGCGTGAAGTTCGTGTAGGACAGGCCATAGCCGAACGGGAACAGCGGCTGGGCCCCGGTCTTGTCGAACCATTTATACCCGACCGCGGCCCCCTCGACGTCGTAATTGCCGATCGGGTGCGAATCGCGGTCGAGCTTGGGATCGCCCTCGATCACGGGACGCGGCAGCTGGGCGAGCGACGCGGGGAAGGTCGCGGGCAGATGGCCCGAGGGATTGACCTCGCCGGTCAGGACGCGGGCGATCGCCTCGCCGCCCGAGGTACCCGAATACCATGCCTCCAGCACCGCGCCGACCCTGGGCAGCCACGGCATCAGCACCGGGCCGCCGGTTTCGAGGACGACGACGGTGCGCTTGTTGGCGCGTGCGACGGCATCGATCAGCGCGTCCTGCTGATTCGGCAGGTTCAGGTTCGGTGCATCGATCGACTCGCCGGTCCATTGTTCGCCGAACACGATCACGACATCAGCCTTGCGCGCGGCGGCGGTGGCGGCGCGAACGTCCTTGCCGTCGATATAGGTGACGGTCGCCTGGGTGCGGGACTGCAACGCCTTCATCGGCGAGGAGGGGTGGTAGAGCTTCGGCCCCGGAAAGCCGCTCGGAAATTCGTCGGGCACGGCGAGGCCGTTCACCGGGCCGCCATGCGGATAGACCTGGCTCGACCCGCCGCCCGACAGGACGCCGACATCGGCATGCGCGCCGATCACGAGGATCGATTTGGCCGTGGTCGACAGCGGCAACAGGCCCGGCGTGTTCTTCAGCAGGACGATGCCTTCCTCGGCATCGGCGCGGGTGACGGCGGCGTGCGCGGCATAATCGATCGTGGTCGCACGGTCGCCCGCGACCTGTTTGTCGAACAGGCCGTTGTCGAACATCGCCCACAGGACGCGGCGGGCCATGTCGGTCGCGCGTGCTTCCGGAACATAGCCGTTGTTCACCGCTTCGCGCAGCGCATCGGCGAAATAGGGCGAACGATCGAACGCCCAGCCCGATTGCTGGTCCAGCCCGGCATTGGCCGCCTGCGTCGTCGAATGGGTGGCGCCCCAATCCGACATCACGAAGCCCTTATAGCCCCAATCCTGCTTCAGCGTCTTGTTGAGCAGCCAGTCATTCTCACACGCATAGAAGCCGTTGACGCGGTTATAGGCGCACATCACCGACCCCGGATTGCCGATTTCCAGCGCGAATTCGAACGCCAGCAGGTCGGATTGGCGTGCGGCCTGCTCGCCGATCTTGTGGTCGATGTTGAAGCGGTTCGTTTCCTGCCCGTTGAAGGCATAATGCTTCATCGTCGAGACGACGTTCTGCGACTGGATGCCCTTGATCTCATGGCCGGTGATGATGCCGGCGAGCAGCGGATCTTCGCCGCCATATTCGAAATTCCGCCCGTTACGCGGTTCGCGCATCAGGTTCATGCCGCCAGCCAGCTGCACGTTGAAGCCGGACAGGAACGCCTCGTTCCCGATCATCGCGCCGCCGGCCTGGGCCAGTTCCGGGTTCCACGTCGCCGCGGTGGCGATGCCCGAGGGGAGCGAGGTGCGCAGGCGCGGGGTCGGCGTGCGCTGGCTGGCGACACCGACGCCGGCATCGGTCTGCCACTGGCTGGGGATGCCGAGGCGCGGGATGCCGGGGACGATGCCGGCCGAATCGGGCAAACCGTCCTTTGGCATCTGCCAGTTCTTGATCGGGCTGCGCTGCCACTCCGCCTTGGTCGAGAAATAGCCGAAGGTCAGCTGCAGCTTTTCATCGAGCGTCATCTCCTTCAGCAGCAGCTCGGTACGGGCTGCCGCGTCGAGCGCCGTGTTCATCCACGGTCGCGCGGCGGGGCCGTCGGTCGGGGCAGTGGCGGCCTTTGGCGCGTTATTGGTGGTCTGCGCCAGCGCCGGGGTGGCGAGCGCGCTGCCGGCGAGCAGCGAGCCGGCCAGAAGGCGCAGCAGGGCGGTGCGGGGAGTGGCGGGCATCGGTTGCTTTCTGATGAAGGAGAAACGGATCGGGCTGTTGGATAGGATTGAGTGAACGTTCACAATGTCGCGAATCCACGCAGTTGTCGATACCGGCATCATGGTTCTCCCCATCCCCTGTCGCGCCGTCCCCCGGCGGTCTGTCGTGGATACTGATAGCGTTGTCAGCCTTGCCAGCGCAACCGCTCTGCCGTTCCCTGCGCGCGGTCGGGCGGCGAGGGCGAAACGCGATTGCCGTGCGGCGACCGGATGGTAGATCGTCCCGGAAATGTCATCATCAGCGTTCAGGAACCATCGCATGTCTTCGCTTCTGACCCGTCGCGGCTTTGTCGGCGCGACTGCCCTGCTGGTGGGGGCACCTGCGATCCTGCGCGCGCAACAGCTGTTCGCGGCCTATCCGTTCCGGCTGGGCGTCGCGGCGGGTGATCCGTCGAGCGACGGGTTCGTGCTGTGGACGCGGCTGGCCCCCGATCCGCTGGCCGAACATGGCGGCATGCCGATGGCGGCGATGCCGGTGGAATGGATCGTCGCCAGTGACGAGGGCATGCGCAACGTGCTCGCGAAGGGGGAGGCGATCGCCCGCCCCGAATTGGGCCACAGCGTGCATGTCGAGGTCGCCGGGCTGCAACCCGCCCGACCCTATTGGTATCGGTTCCAGATCGGGCGCGAACGGTCGCAGCGGGGGCGGGTGCGGACCTTGCCGGCGGCGGGTACGCCGGTCGACCGGGTACGGTTCGCCGTGGTGGGGTGCCAGAATTACGAAGCCGGCCTGTTCACCGCTTATCGCCACATGGCGCTGGAGGAGGTCGATTTCGCCTTTCACTATGGCGACTATATCTATGAGGGGCGCACGACGCCGGGCAGCATCGGCCATGACGGCCTTCCGCGCCGGGTAGTGCGCGAACATCTGGGCCAGGACCTGTACGATCTTGCCGATTTCCGGCGGCGCTATGCCCAGTACAAGCTGGACCCCGATTTGCAGGCGGCGCATGCGGCGACGGCGTGGTTCCCGACGTTCGACGATCACGAGGTCGAGGATAACTGGGTCGGCCTGGCCGACAAACGCGGGACGCCGCCGGAAATCTTTGCGCTGCGCCGCGCGGCGGCGTTTCAGGCATGGTATGAGCATTCCCCGGTACGGCGCAGCGCCTTTCCGACCGGCGACGGTATCCAGGCGTATCGCCGGGCGACGATCGGCAATCTGGTCGACCTGCATCTGCTCGACACGCGCAGCTATCGCAGCGACCAGCCATGCGATGACGGGTTCGAGCCGGTTTGCGCCGGGGTGCGCGATCCGAATGCGCAGGTGCTGGGGCCGACGCAGGAACAGTGGCTGGGCCGCAATCTTGCCCAGCGGGCGGCGCGGTGGAATGCGATCGCGCAGCAGGTGATGGTGATGCCGCTCGACCGGCGGGATGCGGACGGCGCCGTGCCGATCCGCAACATGGACAGCTGGGCCGCCTATGATGCGCCCCGCGAACGGTTCCTGCGGCAGCTGAAGGGGCAGAACGCCGTCGTCCTGACCGGTGACGAGCATCAGACCTTTGCCGGCGAACTGCGCACCAATGCCGGTACCGGCGACAAGGTGGCGGTGGAGCTGGTCACCACGTCGATCTCGTCCGGCGGCGACGGGGCCGATGTGCGGGCGGGCAACGAACGGCTGATGACGAACAACCCGTATCTGAAGTTTACCGGCGACCGGCGTGGCTATGCGGTGTGCGACGTGACGCGCGACCGCTGGGTGACGCAGGCGCGGGCGGTGCGCAGCGTGAGCGAGCCGGATGCCCCGGTATCGACGCTGGCGACCTTCACCATTCCGGCGGGAGAGCCCACACTGTCGATCGCCTGATCGTCAGTCGTCCGCCGCCGGGGCCGTGTCGAACATGGCATAGCGTTCGCGCCACGCCGCAACCTCGTTTGCCAGCGAGGGCGGCGGCGTGGCGGACACGATGTGGCGGGCGACGTCGGCGGCGGGGTGCATGAGCATCTTTTCCTGCCCGTCGCTGAACCATACCGGCACCAGCCGGTCGCACAGCTGGTCGAGCATCGCGGCGGCCATGCCGCTGCGGATCGCGTCGCTGCCGGGCAGCATCCGGACGTTGATCGACACCGCCTCCAGCGGACTGGACGGACGATCGACGAAGTTGAGCGAGACGAGCAGCCCCGATCGATCCGGCCGCGCCGCATCGGGCAGGTCGGCGCGGCGGCGCCAGACGCAGAACCAGGTCCGGCAGATATGCGGCCGGGTGGCGTGGATCGCACAGCCGCCCGTCGACAAATGGCGGCAGGGCGTGCCGGCGGGCTTGGCGAAGTCGGGGGAGTTCACCGTCAGGTGCGTGCAGCAGGCGGTACAGTCGCCGCACGCCCGCCCCGGCACCACCGGCCCGATCAGCATCGTTTCGATATCGGGATCGGTCGGGGCAGGGGTCATGTCGTGCCTATAGCCGCTGCACCCGGCGCGGCCAAATCGTCGGCCTGCGCTGGCCTGTCCGGTGTCTTGTCCGGTATAGCCGGTGGTCCACGTGGAAAGGGAAGGGCTGCGGTGAAGCTGTTGATCGTCGAGGATGACCGCGCGTTCGCCGCAGCGATGCGGGCCGAGCTGGAAACGCTGTCGCATGACGTCACGGTCGCCGGTACCGGGCCGGACGCGCTGGCGGCGGTCGAGGCCGGCGATTTCGATGCGGTGGTGCTCGATTCGATGATCCCGCTGCTCGACGGGCCGACGGTGGTGCAGCGGCTGCGCGCGCGGGGGCATCGCCTGCCGGTGCTGATGCTGACGGCGCTGGGTCACGCCAGCGACAAGGTGGGCGGGCTGGAGGCCGGGGCCGATGACTATGTGGTGAAGCCCGCGCCGGCGATCGAGATCGATGCCCGGCTGCGGGCGTTGATCCGTGCGCGCGGGTGGCGCGACGACGTGGTGGAGACGCTGCGCGCCGCTGATATCACCCTGCAACCGGCACAGCATCGCGCATGGCGGGGCGAACGGCCACTGGTCCTGTCGAACCTCGAATTCAAGCTGCTGGCCGAGCTGGTGCGCCATGCCGGCGGGTTCGTGACGCGGGCGATGCTGATCGAGCGCGTCTGGGGCTATGATTTCGAACCGGCGACCAACATCGTCGACGTGCAAATTCGCGCGCTGCGGCGCAAACTCACCGCCGATGGCGAGGACGATCCGATCGTGACGAAGCGCGGCGTCGGCTACAGCCTGCGCGCCTGACATGCTGCGGCTGCGCACGCTGACCGCGATCTTCCTGACGGCATTCGCGGTCGTGACGGTGGTGACCGGCTATGCCACCTTCCACGCGTCGCGCACCGCGATCGTGTCGCTGGTCGACCGGCGGATCGACTCCGTCGCCGATGCGCTGCTGGAGGATGTGGCGCCGGGCGACGCCGATGCGATCCTGCGCCGGATCGTCGCCTTTTCCAGCCGGCGGGACAGCGGCGATATCGGGTTCGAGCTGCTGGATGCCGCCGGGCACCGGCTGGGCGGCAACGTCGCGCTGGCGCGACCACTTCGATCCGGCTTTTCCGACGTGAGCCGGACGGACGGGATTACCGGGCTGAGCGTCGGGCGGGCCGAGACGCGATCGGTCGGGGGCGGACTGACCCTCATCACCGTCGCCGAGACGGAGCCGATCGATGGCTATGACGCGATCCGCCTGCGCAACTATCTGATCGGGTTCGGCCTGATCGCGGCGGTCGTGCTGGCAGGAACGGCGACGTTCGGGCTGGTCGTGCGACGCCGGATCGATGCCACGCGGACGACCGCGCTGGCGATCATCGACGGCGATCTGTCGCACCGCGTCCCGGTGGCGGCGAACGGCGGCGTATTCGCCGCGCAGGCAGAGGCGATCAACCGGATGCTCGACCGGATCGCGACGCTGGTCGACGGGCTGCGGCATGTTGCCAACGACGTCGCGCACGACCTGCGCACGCCGCTGGCCCGGTTGCGCAGCAGGTTGACGGTTGCCGCCGAAGGCACGCCGTCGGACGAGCTGGATGCCGCCATCGAGCAGTGCGACGAATTGCTGGCGATCTTTGGCGCGATCCTGCGCATTGCGGAAATCGATACCGGCGACCGGCGCAACGCGTTCGGCCGGGTCGCGCTGCACGACCTTGCCGGCGAGGTGGTGGACACGCTGTCGGACGCGGCGCAGGACGAGAAGCGCACGCTGGCGACGGGGACGCTGCCCGCGATCACCATCGCGGGTGACCGGCAGTTGCTGAGCCAGGCGCTGTACAATCTGGTGGAGAACGCGCTGCACCACACCCCGCCGGGGACGAGGGTGACGGTATCGCTGGCGGTGACCGGCGATGCGGTCAGCCTCAGCGTCGCGGATAGCGGGCCGGGGATCGCCGAGGGGGACAGGGCGCTGGCCCGGCGACGCTTCGGGCGGCTGGAGGCCAGCCGGCATCGTCCGGGCCATGGGCTGGGCCTGCCGATCGTGGATGCGATCGCGCGCCTCCACGGCGGCAGGCTGGAACTGGCGGATGCGCGGCCGGGGCTGGCGGCCGCGCTGGTCCTGCCGATCAGAAGTTGATGAGCCCCTCCACGCCGAAGGTGCGCGGCGCGTTGAAGTTGCCATAGTCGCCCAGCACGTTGTTGATGCTGCCCGACGTCACATTGGTCGTCGGTGCGCCCGGCAGGCTGTTCGACGGATCGCGACGATAGACATATTGCTCGTCGAACAGGTTGCGACCCCATAGCGCGACGGTCAGCTTCTGATGCCCTTCGCCCAGCGCGATGTCGGCCAGCGCGACCCGGCCGTTGACGATGAACGACGCGTCGTTCTTCGTCGCGAACTGGTCGAACGCCTGCGTCGCCTGCGCATAGTTGCCGTCGAGGTGGAAGCGCAGCTTGTTCCCCGTGTCGAGCGGCAGGGCATAGTCGATCGACCCGCTGGCGGCGTTGCGGGGCGTGAAGACGATGTAGAAGTTCTGATAGACCTGCGTGGCTGTCGTCACCCCGGCGGCGTTCGTCACGCTGTTGGTGATGAGGACCGGCGGAATGCGGGTATAGGTATAGGCGTAGGAGGCGTTCAGCGTCAGGTTGTCGATCGGCTGGACAGTCAGTTCCGCCTCGATCCCGCGAATCTTGGTCGTGCCCGGCGCGTTGATCGTGACCAGGTTGTTGAAATTGCCGGTCGCGGTCGACTGGATCGAGCTGATGTCGACCTGGCTGTCCTTGCGATCCATGATGTAGGCGGCAAGGTTCAGGCGCGCGCGCTTGTCCCAGAAGTCCGACTTCATGCCGACTTCGTACGACTTCACGCCCTCCGGATCGAACGCCTGATAGTTGGACGTGCGCGAGCTGGCACCGCCCGCACGGTATCCGGTCGCGTATTTCGCATAGACGTGCACATTGTCCGCCGCGTCATAGGCGAGCGTGACCATCGGGTTGAACCGGTTCCACGTCGCATCCAGCGGGGTGTAGCCGTTGCGCGCCGCAGCGGCGGTGTTGGTGTCGTAGTTGATGTTGCGCGAGAAATGCAGCTCGCCACGCTTGGTATCGTGGGTGTAGCGGCCCCCGGCGGTCAGGTGCAGTACGTCGGTCGCGTTCCATGTGACCTGACCGTAAGCGGCATAGCTTTTCGACCAGACTTCCGACGCGCGGTCGATCGAGCGGCAACCCGGCTGCGATCCGGCAGGCGCGGTGGTGCCGCCAACGGGCAGATTGTTCACTACCGTGAAGCCGGTGGTGATGACTGCGCACGGATTGACGATGCTGATCCGCCCGGTCGCCGCATTGTAGAAGTTCGAATTGGGCGTCGCGGCGTCGTCGCTGACATGTTCGTTGAAATAGAACAGTCCGGCAACATAATCGAACCGGTCGACGGTGCCGACCGCCTGGAATTCCTGGCTGAACTGGCGCTGGCGCAGATCGGCCAGCGAATAGCGGCTGAACAGCTGGCCGTTATACAGCGTGCCGTCGATCACGACGTTGCCGGGGTTGAAGACGGGCACGCGGTGTGCGCCGCCCGAATTGTCCCACTGGGTCGCATCGACGCCGCGCCATGCGGTGATCGACCGCAATTCGATTTCGGGCGACAGCTTGTACTTCAGCAGGTTGGTGAAGCCGTGGGTTTCATCGACGCTCGGCTGCTGCGGCACGCCGATATCGGCGGTCTTCATCCGGCTGGTGCCGTTGACGACGACGCCGGGCATCAGCGGCTTCACCGTGCCGGTGAGCGCCGTATAGGCGGTGCCGGGCAGGGTACAGGCCGGGACCGCCGACTGGGCACCGGCGACGCAGCCATTGGGGTTGTAGTTCAGCAGCTGGCTGTAGAAGGGCGAATTCTTGTCGATGCCGTAATCGTAGGAGAAGTCTTCGGTCAGGCCATCGATCGGTGCCCAGCGGACGGCGGCGCGGGCGCCACGGCGATCGAAATAGTTGAAGCCGGTCTGGCCCGCCAACGGGTTCTTCGTGGTCGGCCCCTGATACTGGACGATGCCGTCCAGCTTCACACTGACATTCTCATACGCCGGCAGGTCCAGATGCACTTCGCCGTTATAGCCGCCATAGTTGGCGACGCCGGCGCGGATGCGGCCCTCGAACTCGCCCGAGGGGGCGCGGGTGACGATGTTCAGCGCGCCGCCTTCGGTATTGCGGCCGAACAGCGTGCCCTGCGGCCCTTTCAGGACCTCGATCCGCTCGACATCGAACAGTGCGGCGTTGAGGCCATGCTGGCGGCCGAGATAGACGCCATCGACATAGATGCCGACGCCCTGTTCGCGCGCCGGCTGGTTGGCGTCGAGCGGCACGATGCCGCGAATGCCGACGGTCAGCGCGCTCTGCCGCGCTTCGAACGTGGCGACGCGCAGCGAGGGGACGGCACCGTCGGCCAGATCGTACAGGCTCTGGACGTGGCGATCGATGAGGGCAGGGGCGCCCAGCACACTGATCGCGACCGGGGTCTTTTGCAGGTTCGTTTCCCGGCGCGTCGCGGTCACCACGATGTCGGGGATCGCGGAGGCGTCGTCGGTCGCCGGCGCTTCGGGCGCGGCGGTAACGGGCGCGGGAACCGCGTCTTCCGGCGCGGCAGCCTGTGCCGCGACCGGCACCAGCAGCGCGGCGGCACCCATGAGAAGGCGTGCGCGCACACCCGAACGAACGATCATCTGTAAATTCCCCTTTGGGCCGATACGGCTCGGAAGGGGCCAGTACTGCGATTCGAAGGCTGTCCGGTGACGGTTCGGTGACATGCGAAGACGTCGTTATTTCATCTTCGCTTCATGTTTGGCATTTTGCAATATTCAGGAAGAATACGCCAAGTGCATCACCGGTATAGCCTGTATCGCCACACATTTATTTACTCAGGTGTCGGTTCTCAGGCGATATCCGACGCCGAGCTCATTGGCGATGACGCTGCCAACCGGATCGGGTACTTCGAGTTTCTGGCGCAGGTTACGGATAATGATGCGCAGATATTCGATGCGCGGGTCTTCATCGCCGCCCCAACAAGAGGTGAGCAGCCGTTCATGCGTCACGATCCGCCCGATATGGCGGGCAAGCTGGGCCAGCACGTCATGTTCCTTGCGGGTCAGATGCACCTCCACCCCGCCGCGCAGCACGATGCGCCGGTCGAGATCGATGCGCAGGTCGCCGCGTTCGATGATCTGCGGCGCTGGATCGTTTGCGCGGCGATGGCGCAGCGCGACGCGCAGCCGGGCCAGCAGTTCCTCGGTATCGAACGGCTTGGTCACGAAATCGTCGGCGCCAAGGTCGAGGGCCGATACTTTCTCCTCCACCGCGTCGCGGGCGGACACGACCAGCACGACGGCATCGCCGTGTGTGCGCAGCAGCGGAATGATGCTCAGCCCGTCGCGGTCGGGAAGGCCGAGGTCGAGCAGGATCGCATCGGGCCGCTCGGCCGCTGCAACCTGTAGCGCGTCGCGGCCATTGCCCGCCTCGACCACGGCATAGTCGGCCCGGACGAGTGTGTTGCGCAGCAGGCGGCGGATGGCGGGTTCGTCGTCGACGATCAGGATCTTCGCGGGCATCAGTGGTCGGCCCCGGTCGGCAGGTCGCGCAGCAGCGACGCGGGCGGGAACAGCAGGGAGAATATCGCGCCCTCGCCATCGGCGCGGTTGGCGGCGGTGACGCTCAGCCCCATCGCCTCGGCAAATGCCTTGACGATGGCGAGGCCCAGCCCGGTGCCGCCGACCGATCGGTCGGTGCCTTCCAGCCGGGTAAAGGTATCGAACACGCGTGCCTCCTGTCCGGGGGGCAGGCCCGGTCCCTGGTCGCGCACCGACAGGCTGATCTCGCCATAGCGATTGCGCCCCTCGATCACGATTTCGGTCCCCGGATCGGCATAACGCCCGGCATTGTCGAGCAGATTGAGCAGGCAGTGGTGCAGCAGCTGCGGGTCGACCCGTACTAGCGGCAGGTCGGGCGGCACGTCCAGTCGGACGTCATGCCCCTCCAGCGCGCCGCGCGCATCGTGCGCGGCACCCGCCACCGCATCGCTCAGGTCGGTGGCCTCCACCTTCAGCCGGATCGCGCCGGCCTCTACGCGCGCCATGTCGAGCAGGTTCGATACGAACCGGTTCAGCCGCGCCGATTCCGACCGGATCGTGCCGACCAGTTCGGGCGTGACGCCGTGCGAAAGCTGGTCGGCGGCGACCATGACGGCGGTCAGCGGCGTGCGCAGGTCGTGGCTGACCGACGACAGCAGCGCCGCGCGCAACCGGTCGCGGGTCCGCACCGCGTCGACGTCGCGCATCTCCGCCTGCAGTCGCAGCCGTTCGAGGACGAGCGCGGATTGGTCGGCAAGGCTGGAGAGCAGCGGCAGCTGGTCGGGGCGGACGGGATTGCCACCGGTTTCGTTGGCGATCGCGAGCACGCCCACTACCCGTTCGCCGGCCTTCAGCGGGTGGAACAGCCATTCGGAGGCGGTGAGGGTGCCCGATCCCTTGCCCGCCGGGGTGCCGGTGTCATAGGCCCAGTTCGCGGCGGCATGGTCCATCGTGTCGAGGCGATAGGCCGGGTCGGTCGCGGCGAGGATGCCGATATCGCGGCCCCCTTCCGGCCCCAGCAGCAGCACCTGCACCCCCAGCAGCCGGCGTACATCGTCGCAGATCATCTGCGCGGCGGCATCGATGTCGTTGACGCCGGCGATCTGGCGCAGGAATCCGGCCAGGGTGGCGTTGGTGCGCGCGCTGGCGGCGGCAAGGTCGGCCTGCGCCCGCACCCGCGACGTCAGCTGGCTGGTGACGACCGCCACGCCGAACAGCACCACGACCGACACGATGTTTTCGGGATTGCTGATGCTGAGCGTGCCGACCGGCGGCAGGAAGAAGAAGTTGTAGGCAAGGCTGGACGCCAGCCCGGCGAACAGCCCGGTGCGCAGCCCGTGCAGGCTGGCCGCGACCATCACCGGCAGCAGGTACAGCATGCCGATATTGCCGAGTTCGAGGATGTGGAACAGCGTGCTGGCAATCGCGGTGATCCCCGCGATCATCGCCGTGGTGATCGCATAACCGCCGGCCGTGCCCCAGCCGGGCGACGGCCGCTGTCGCACAGGTTCGCGCGGGGCTTCGCCGGTAACGGGCAGGACATGGACCGTCACCCCCGGCGTATCGCGCACCAGCCGGTCGACGACCGATCCGTGGCGCAGTTCGAACCAGCGTGACCGGTTCGATTTGCCCAGTACCAACTGCGTCGCGCGGGCATCGGTCAGGAAGCCGCGAATCCCCTCCACCACGTTGGGCGCAGGCACGGTGGCGACCGCGGCACCCAATTGCGTCGCCAGCGTCATCGTCGCCGCCACGCGGGCGTGCTGCGCAGGCGAGAACGCAGCGGTGCGCGGGGTTTCGACGAACAGCGCGGTCCACGGGCCATGCAGGCCGTCGGCAACGCGCTTGGCCGCGCGGACCAGATTGTCGGCGCCGGGCAGTTCGTTGATCGCGACGACGATCCGGTCGCTGCCGGCCCAAGTGCCGCCGAGCCCCAGTGCGCGCACATCGTCGAGCATCCGTGCATCGACCGCCTGCGCCGCGCGGCGCAGCGCCAGTTCGCGCAAGGCGGACAGGTTGGATTTGGAAAAGAAATGGTCGAGCGCCCGCGTCGCCTCCTGCGGCAGATAGACCTTGCCCGCCTTCAGCCGGTCGATCAGCTCGTCGGGCGGAATGTCGACCACCTCCAGCTCGGCGGCTTCGAGGATGCTGTCGGGCACCGTTTCGCGGACGCGGACGCGGGTGAAGCTGGCCACCACGTCGTTGAGGCTTTCGACATGCTGGATGTTGAGCGTCGAATAGACCGAGATGCCCGCCGCCAGCAGCTCCTCGACATCCTGATAGCGTTTGGGATGGCGGCTGCCGGGCGCATTGGTGTGGGCGAGTTCGTCGACCAGCACGAGGCGGGGGCTGCGCGCGAGGATGGCGTCGATGTCCATCTCGCCCAGCGTCCGGCCTTCATAGGCGATGTCGCGGCGGGCGATGATCTCGTGGCCGCGGGTCAGCGCCTCGGTTTCGACCCGGCCGTGCGTTTCGACGACGCCGACCACCACGTCGACTCCGTCGCGTTTGCGCGCCGCCCCTTCGGACAGCATCTCATAGGTCTTGCCGACCCCCGGTGCTGCGCCGAGGAAAATCTTCAGCCGCCCACGCCCTTCCTGCGCGGCGGCGCGCAGCAGGGCGTCGGGGTCGGGACGGTGCGGGTCGGCTGCCGGCATCAGCGCGGGGCAGGGGCCATGCGGTCCAGCGCCTGGTTGAGCGCGAGGACGTTGACGGTGGGATCGCCGAGGATCGAGTCATCGCTCTGCTTTTCGATCAGAGTGCGGACGGCCTCGACCCCGATGCCGCGCACGCGGGCGATGCGGGGGGCCTGTGCCAGCGCGGCGGCTGGCGACAGGTCGGGGTCCAGCCCCGAACCGCTGGCGGTGACGAGGTCGGCGGGCAGGGCGCCGGTGACGCCTGCATCGCGCTGCTTCGCGACATCGGTCGTCACCCGCTCGATCAACGCCTTGGACGTCGGGCCGAGGTTCGATCCGGACGAGGCGAGCCCGTCATAGCCCTTGCCGGCGGCCGAGGGGCGCGTCTGGAAATAGCGGTCCGTGGTGAACGCCTGTCCGACGACGCTCGACCCGACCACGCGGCCGGTCGTGTCGCGGACCAGGCTGCCGTTCGCCTGTGCCGGGAACAGCGCCTGTCCGATCCCGGTCATCGCCAGCGGATAGCCAAGGCCGAGCAACGCGGCGAACAGCAGCGTCATCACGATGGCCGGCCGCAGCGCGGAGGAAAAATCCTTGTTCATGTCCGTCTTCCTTACGCCAGGCCGAGGCCGCTGACGACGATATCGATGATCTTGATCCCGAAAAACGGCGCGACGAGGCCGCCCAGACCATAGATGGCGAGGTTGCGCGACAGCAGCGGTCCCGCCGCCATCGGCTTGTAGGTCACGCCCTTCAGCGCCAATGGCACCAGCATCGGGATGATGACCGCGTTGAAGATGATCGCCGACAGGATCGCCGATTGCGGCGAGGCCAGCCCCATCACGTTCAGCACGCCCAGGGTCGGGTAGAGCGCGACGAACATCGCCGGGATGATCGCGAAATATTTCGCAACATCGTTGGCGACCGAAAAGGTCGTCAGCGCCCCGCGGGTCATCAGCAACTGCTTGCCCAGCCCCACGACCTCGATCAGCTTGGTCGGATCGCTGTCGAGGTCGACCATGTTGCCAGCCTCGCGCGCCGCCTGCGTGCCGGTATTCATCGCCACGCCGACATCGGCCTGCGCGAGGGCGGGGGCGTCGTTGGTGCCGTCGCCGCACATCGCGACCAGCTTGCCACCGGCCTGTTCCTTGCGGATCAGCGCCAGCTTGTCCTCCGGCGTCGCCTGCGCAAGGAAGTCGTCGACCCCGGCTTCGGCGGCGATGGCGGCGGCGGTCAGCGGGTTGTCGCCGGTAATCATCACCGTGCGGATGCCCATCGCCCGCAGCTCGCCGAAGCGTTCGCGGATGCCGGCCTTGACCACATCCTTCAGGAAGATCGCACCGAGCAGCCGCCCGTCCATCGCGACCGCCAGCGGCGTGCCGCCCGCACGAGCGATTTCGTCGGTGATGCGGCGCAGTTCGGTGGCGGCGGCGGTTTCGCCCGATCCGGCATTGGCGCGCAGAATCGAATCGACCGCCCCCTTCTGGATCAGTGAACCACCGACCTGGACCCCCGAAATGCGGGTCTGGGCGGTGAAGGGAATGACCTCCGCGCCGGCGGGCAGTTCGGTGATCGCCACGCGGAACCGGTCGCGGGCGAGGACGACGATCGAGCGCCCCTCGGGCGTTTCGTCGGCCAGGCTGGCGAGCAGCGCCGCTTCGGCCAGTTCGGCCTCGCTGGTGCCGCCGACCGCGCGGAACTCGGACGCCTGCCGGTCGCCGATGGTGATCGTGCCGGTCTTGTCGAGCAGCAGCACGTCGACATCGCCCGCCGCCTCCACCGCGCGACCCGACTTGGCCAGCACGTTGAACCGGACCAGCCGGTCCATGCCGGCGATGCCGATCGCCGACAGCAGCGCGGCGATGGTCGTGGGGATCAGGGTGATGAGCAATGCGGCGAGGATCGCGACCGGGATATTGCCGCCGGCATAGCTGGCGAAGCCCGGAACGGTGGCGACCGCGATCAGGAAGATGATGGTGAGGCCGACCAGCAGCAGCGTCAGCGCGATTTCGTTCGGGGTCTTCTGCCGCTCGGCCCCCTCGACCAGCGCGATCATGCGGTCGAGAAAGCCCTTGCCCGGCTCGACGGTCACGCGGACGCGGATTTCGTCGGAGATGACGCGGGTGCCGGCGGTGACGGCGGAACGGTCGCCGCCCGCCTCGCGGATCACCGGCGCGCTTTCGCCGGTGATCGCCGCCTCGTTGACCGAGGCGACGCCCGCCACGACCTCGCCGTCCGACGGGATCAGGTCGTTGGTTTCGACCAGCACCACGTCGCCGACGCTGAGCGCGCTGGCGGGGACATTTTCATACTCGCGCCCGTCACCGCGCAGCCGCTTGGCGGTCAACTCCGCCTTGGTCGCGCGCAGCGACGCGGCCTGCGCCTTGCCGCGCCCTTCGGCCAGCGCTTCGGCAAAGGTGCCGAACAGCACGGTCAGCCACAACCATACGACCAGCTGCAGCTTGAACCCGGCGGTCAGGCCGTCGTTGCCGACGACGAGCAGGATGGTGAGCAGCGCCGCGACGGCCGCCGTCACGAACATCACCGGATTGCGCACCAGTTCGGCCGGGTGCAGCTTGACGAACGATGCCTTGATCGCCGGCACGACCAGATCGGCCGTGAACAGGCTCTTGCTTTGGGATTTCGCCACGATGGGCCCCCTTAGAAGGATTGACCGCGGATCATCGCGAGATGATCGGCGATGGGACCGAGCGCGAGGCTCGGCAGGAAGGTCAGGCCGCCCAGTACCAGGATGATGCCGACCAGCAGCCCCACCCACAGTCCGCCGGTCGTCGGGAACGAGCCCGAGCTTTCCGGCGTGTACTTCTTGGCCGCCAGACTGCCGGCGATCGCCAGCATCGGCACGATCACGAAGAACCGGCCCAGCCACATCGCAACGCCCAGCATCCCGTTATACCAGGGGGTGTTGGCGGTCAGACCGGCAAAGGCCGACCCGTTGTTCGCGACCGCGCTGGTAAAGGCGTAGAGGATTTCGCTGAACCCGTGCGGCCCCTTGTTGAGGGGGCCAGCCAGCCCCTGGTCGAGCACCGATGACAAGGCGGTGAGGCCGAGGATGGCGAGGGGCAGGACGGCGATGGCCAGCACCGCCAGCTTCACTTCGCGCGCCTCGATCTTCTTGCCGACATATTCGGGCGTGCGCCCGACCATCAGGCCGGCGACGAACACCGCGAGGATCGCGAAGAGCAGGAAGCCGTAGATACCCGCACCCACGCCGCCGATCACGACCTCGCCCAGCTGCATGTTGAACAGCGGGATCAGGCCGCCGAGTGCAGTATAGCTGTCGTGCATCGCATTGACCGCGCCGCATGACGCCGCCGTCGTGATGACCGTGAACAGCGAGGAGGCAGCGATGCCGAAGCGGACTTCCTTCCCCTCCATATTGCCGCCCGCGACGCCCAGCTGGTGCAGCATCGGGTTGCCGGCAGCCTCCGCCCAATAGGCGACGGTCGTTCCGGCAAGGAAGAGGATCATCATCGCGGCGAGGATCGCCCAACCCTGCCGCGGGTTGCCGACCGCCTTGCCGAAGGTCCAGGTGAGGCCGGTCCCGATCACGAAGATCGACAGCATCTGGATGAAGTTGGTCAGCGCGGTGGGGTTTTCGAACGGATGTGCCGAATTGGCGTTGAAGAAGCCGCCACCATTGGTGCCGAGCATCTTGATCGCTTCCTGGCTGGCGACGGGGCCGAGCAGGATCGACTGGCGCGCGCCCTCCAGCGTCTGGACATCGACGACGCCGGCCAGCGTCTGCGGCACGCCGCTGGCGATGTAGAAGATCGTCAGCGCGATGCACAGCGGCAGCAGCAGGTAAAGCGTGATGCGGGTGACATCGGCCCAGAAATTGCCGATCGCCTTGGCCTCGCGCCGGGCAAAGCCGCGGAAGAGGGCAAAGGCAAGCGCGATGCCGGTCGCTGCCGACAGGAAGTTATGGATGGTCAGCCCCAACATCTGGGACAGGTTCGACATGGTGCTCTCGCCACCATAGCTTTGCCAGTTGGTGTTGGTGGTGAAGCTGATCGCGGTGTTGAACGACAGATGCTCGCCGACCGCCGCCAGCCCCTGCGGGTTGCCCGGCAGCACCGCCTGCAGGCGCAGCACGGCATAGGTGAAGAACATCAGCACCGCGTTGAACACCAGCATGTGCACGGCATAGCGCCGCCAGCCCTGTTCCTGGGTCGGGTCGATGCCGGACAGGCGGTAGAAGCCGCGCTCGACGGGGCCGAGCAGGCGGTGGAGCGGGGTGCGGCGCCCTTCGTAAAGTGCGTGCAGCCAGAGGCCCATCGGCTTGGCGAGTGCCAGCAGGATGCCGACAAAGCCAAGGATCAGGAGCCAGCCCTGAATGGTCATGAAACCGCTCCCTTCAGAAGCGTTCGGGGCGGATCAGTACCGCCACCAGATAGATGAGCAGCCCGAGCGCGGTGATCGCGGCGAGCCAGAGGTCGAGGGTCATTGCCGCCCCCTCACGCGTTGTCGCACAGGCGGACATAGGCGAGCGCTAGCGCGACCAGTCCGACCATGATGGCGACCCAGAGCAGATCCTGCATGGCTGTCTTCCCTGTGTCAGAAGGCTGCGGTCAGCGCGACGACGACCGTCCCGCCGGCGATGTTGCCGGTGCCGTCCTGTCCCCGGCTGAAGCTCGGGCGCAGATAGGCGGCGTCGCGGTTGGAAATGTCGGTGTCGACATAGCTGACGTTCAGCGTGAGGTTGCGATAGGTCGCGTCCGTGCCCACCGACCAGTCCCAGTAGCTGCCGGTCGGCGACACGGCGGTGGCGTTCGGGCCAAGACCATCCTGACCCCAGCTATGGCCGATATGCGCCTTCGCGGTGATTGGGCTGCCGGTGACGGGCAGGGCGGCATCGCCCCACAGGTACAGATTATCGTCCTTCGCGCCCGGCCGGGTATAGACGCCGCTGGCCGCATCGGCACCGGTCGCATACCATTTGCCGATCGCCTGCTGCTTTGGCGCATAGGCCGCCCCGGCGGTCAATGTCGTCGGGCCGGCGGTGCCAGTCAGCTTGGCATAAGGCTCGGCAAAGTCGGTCTTGTCCGCGCCGCCGGGATAGACATACCAAGTGAGGCCGACGTCGAGTGTCGCGCCATCGGCGATCGCGGTCTTGTATCCGGCGATCAGGTCCAGTTCCATGTTCGCGCCGCCGAAGGTGCCCCATCCGGCCAGGTTCGACGCCCAGGTGCCGATATAGGCGCCGCTGTCATGGGCGATGGTGATCCCGCCCTGCACCGCCATTTCCTGGTCCGACTGTGACACGCCGCGAAAGCGATAGTCGGAGGCGATCGCGGCCGACCCGCTGATGGTTACGGCGGCTGGCGGGTCGGTCGGCTCGGGTGCGGTCTGCGCATGCGCGGCGACCGGGAATGCTGCCAGCACGACGGCGATGGCGGCAGGACGGAACTTCATGGTTGCTACCCCTATGGCGCGGCATCCGTCACACGACGAAGCCTTACGGGGTGCGCGATTAGGCGCAGGGGGCGTAGCAATTCGAGAGCGATTCCCGGCAATCGCATAGTGCTGGCATATAGTGGCGGCTACCGTCGCCGGACGGGTGCCGATCCGGACGCCGCCACGCCGGGGCGCGGCGGCGTATCGGGGAGCGTCAGTTGCCCTTGGTTCCGGTGGCGGCGGGTACGCCCTCAATGCTGCCGGCCTTCACCTGTGCGGTCGACGCGGCGAGCGCACCGCCGATCGGTTCGGCCCGGCCGCCGAGGCATTTCGCGAGGAAATTCTCGGTCACGGCATTGAACGCGATGTTGTTCGCCGGGCGCGCGAACCCGTGCCCTTCATCGGGGAAGACGACATAGGTGACGGGGATTTTCCTTGCCTGCATTGCGGCGACGATCTGGTCGCTTTCCGCCACGTTGACGCGCGGATCGTTGGCGCCCTGTCCGATCAGCAGCGGCCGTTTTATCGCATCGGCGTAGGTGAGGGGGCTGCGTTCCTTCAGCAGCGCCTGTCCCTCAGGCGTGCCCGGATCGCCCATCCGGCGATACATCTGCTGCTTGCCGGCTTCCCAATAGGGCGGAATGGTCTTGAGCAGGGTGAACAGGTTCGACGGCCCGACGATATCGACACCGCAGGCAAAGGCATCCGGCGTCATCGTCAGCCCGGCAAGCGTCGCATAGCCACCATAGGAGCCGCCCATGATCGCAACCTTGTCCCGGGTCGTGACGCCGCGCTTCACCGCCCAATCGACCGCATCGAGCAGGTCGTCGTGCATCTTGCGGCCCCATTGCTTGTCACCGGCCTGGACGAACTTCTTCCCGAAGCCGGTCGAGCTGCGATAATTGACCGACAGCACCGCATAGCCGCGATTGGCGAGCCATTGGTGATAGGCGTTGAAGCCATAGGTGTCGCGCGCCCATGGGCCACCATGGACGAGCAGGACCATCGGCGTCGCGGCGGTCGCGCCCTTCGGACGGGTGAGGTAGCTGACCATCGACAGCCCGTCGCGGGTCGGAATGTCGACCGCCTCCATCCCCACCAGCGGCGCACCGACCAGATCGGGGCGGGGGGTGTAGAGTTGGGTCAGCTTGCGAGCGCGCCGGTCATACAGCCAGGTGGACGACGGTGCGCTGACCGGATCGAAGGTGACCAGCCACTTGTCATCGGCATTGGTGCGGCTGCCGATGTAGAATTCGCCCTTGTCCTGCGCCTTCAGGAAGGCGAGGTCCGCCTTCACCGCATCGCCGACCGGGACATATTCGTTGCGGTGGAAATAGACCGAATAGGCTTCGATCACGCCGGTCGTCGGATTGGTCAGCCCGCCGCCCACATCGGCACGATCGCTGGAGCCGATGGTACTGAACTTGCCGGTCGCCATGTCCTGCGCCAGCAACGCCCGCGTGTCCCGCCCACGCGCGTCGGTCCAGTACAGCGTCTTGCCATCGACCGTGAATCCGAGCGGGCTCGTCGAGGAGGCATCCTCGTAATCGACGCGGGTGAACGGGGTCGCCTCCACCTTGTTGTCGACCACGCGGTAATAATCGATGCCGCTGTCGGGGCGCGGTTTGGCGACGATGCGCACGCGCAGCTGATCGTCGGTCACGAAGTCGGCATAGCCGTCATTCTGGAACACCGGGGTCAGCTTGCCGGTGGTCAGGTTCAGCTCCTGCACGTCGTGCCAGCGCGGGTCGCGATTGTTCACGCCGATCAGGATGCGGTCCTTGATCGTGTCGGACATGCCGATCACCTGCACCGTGGTCTTTTCGAACGGGGTCAGCGCCTTTTCCTGGCCGGTCGTCAGGTCGACGCCATAGAGCAGGAAATTCTCGTCGCCGCCCTTGTCGTTGACGAAAAGGATCTGTCGCGAATCCGGCGCCCAGAAATAGGAGCGGATCGGCCGCTTCGTCTCGGCGGTCAGCGCACGGGCGTCGGCCGGTCGATCGACCGGCGCGACCCAGATGTTCTGCACCCCATCGCGCGGGGCGATAAAGGCCAGCCATTTGCCATCGGGCGACAACTGCCCGGCGGTACGCACCGGATTGCCGAACAGCTTGGTCCGCTCGATCACCGGAACGCCCGGCCCCGGTGCCGCCGCGTGGGTTGCCCCCGCCAGCCCCGCAACCGCCACGCCAGCCAACGCACCCCAAAATGCTACCTTGCGCATATCATCCCCCGACAATGTGTGTTGGCAGTACATCACACATGCCGACAGCCAACAAGGGGATCGCGGCGGCCACCGGATTGCGAGCGCAACGACGTCATGCTATCGGCCATGCCGTCCGCAGCGGAATGCGGACGTTACGGAGACGTACCTTGTTCGACCTTGCCGCCCATCGCGGTGCACGGGTCGGCGGTCTCCGGCCTTTCGCGTAAACGTCCCACGACGTCTGCGGCGGGCCGGCATCCGCCCCCGCCGCATCTAACCTTCTTCTAAAGGAATGCCGTCGCTGCGCTGCGTTGCGAGCGGGGGCGATAGACGCGTGGAACCGACATGGACGAACTGGATATCGTTCGGGGCATGATGCTCCGGACGGCGGGCGCGTTGCCCGCCACGGCACCGCTTGCCAAGGCGCTGCTGCAATGGGCGCAGCCGCATGGCCCCTGGCTGGCACCCGATACGCAAGAGGAACTGGGCTGGGACGTGCTGGTGACGGCGCTTTCCGCGCCACGGGGCGCATCGGTGCGGACGGAGGCGTTGGCGCTGGCCGAGATGCTCGCGCGGTCGCTTGCCTTGTCGCCGGTCGATGCCGCGTTGCTGCGGCTGATGGTCGCGTGCGACCGCCTGCCGCGCGTGGGCAGTCTTGCGCGGTTGCTCAGCCTGCACGGCCACGACCTGCCGCACCTGCTGGGCAGCCTGGCCGGGGCGGGGCCGGAGGACGCCGAGCGTGCGGCGCGGCGCAGTGCGATCACCCGGCTCGGACTGGCATCGTTCACCACGAACCGCGAGGGCGAGGCGGATATCGGCATCCGCTGGACGTTGCGGCGTTTGCTCGACCGGGCGCCGCCGTCGGAGGAGGCGATGCTCGAGACGCTGGTCGGCATGCGGCAGACGGCGACGCTCGACCTGGCAGCGTTCGCTCATGTCGAACCGGTCGACTTTCTGGTCCGCCTGCTGCGCGGTACGCTGTCCGCCGGGGCGGCAGGGATCAACATCCTGATCTATGGCCCACCCGGCACCGGCAAGACCGAACTGGCCCGTACGCTGGTCAATGCCGTCGGCGCGACACTCCACGGGGTCGGAGAGGCGGATGAGGATGGTGATGAACCCACTCGCTGGGAACGGGTGACGGCGCTTGCCCTGGCGCAGCGGCTGCTCGGCGGGCGGGGGCCGGCGGTGCTGCTGTTCGACGAAATGGAGGACCTGATCGGTGATGCCAGTCCGTCGTCGGGCGGCGACTGGGTGGATCGGCGACAGGGGAGCAAGGTGTTCGTCAATCGTCTGCTGGAAACCAACCGGGTGCCGGTGATCTGGACGACCAATGCTATCGGCAACGTCGATCGCGCGATCCTGCGCCGGATGAGCTTCGTCCTGCGGCTGGACCTGCCGTCGCGCGCGTCTGCAGCGGCGATGCTCGATCGGGTCGCGCGCGAAGAACAGGTGACTCCCGGCGCTGCCTTCGACACGTTGCTGAACATCGCCCCGGAAGCGGCCACGGTGCTTCGAACCGCGACACGTGCCGGGAAACTGGCGGGGGAGACGGATGGCGTCGTTGTCGCGGCAGAAGCGCTGGTGCGCGCGATGCGTGGCGGCACCCTGCCTCCACCAGAGCCGACGGCATTCGACCTCACGCTGTTCGAGACCGATCGGCCGATCGATCGCTTGTTCGCTGCCTTGGCGTCGAAGGGGGCGAACGACGTGTCGCTCCTCCTGACCGGGCCGCCCGGCACCGGGAAGACGGCATTCGCTCATCATCTCGCACGGGCGCTCGACCGGCCCCTGCTGGTCAAGCGGGCGTCCGACCTGTTGTCGAAATGGGTGGGCGAAACGGAGGCGCAGATCGCCGAGGCGTTCGCCGAAGCGCGCCGGCGGGAGGCTGTTTTGCTGTTCGACGAAGCGGATTCGCTGCTGTTCGATCGCGCCACCGCCCGGACGAGTTGGGAGGTGGGGCAGGTCAACGAGCTGCTGACATGGCTGGACCTGCATCCGTTGCCGGTGGTCGCGGCCACGAACCACGAAGCTGGCCTCGACCCCGCGACGCTGCGCCGGTTCGTCTTCAAGCTGCGCCTACAGGCGCTTGGCCCCGAACGATCCGCGGCGGCATTCCTGCGGTTCTTTGGCACGCCGGCTCCTACGGCGCTGGCAGAGGTCGATGGTTTGACGCCGGGGGATTTTGCTGTGGTCGCGCGGCAACTGCGCTACTCGCCGGCGGCAGGCGCGGCGGAACTGGTCGAATTGCTGAAGGCGGAGGTTGCCGCAAAGCCGGGCGTTTCCGCTCGGCTGGGGTTCTGATGCCGTCCGCCGGAACGCGATGTCGAAGGGTGTCGCGTTCCGGCTCCCGCCGGGCATCGAAGGGGGAAATCGCAAGCGGGATGACATTTGTGGAACTTTTTTGCGAAACTTTGTTGACAGCAGAGCCGACCCCCCGTAGAGGGCTGTTCACCGGACGGGGCGAGTTACTCGCTTCTACCGAGACACTGAAAAGGCGAAGCAAGTGCCCTTCCAAAAGAGGGGTAGCGAAGCGACGCCGGTTTCTTTGTCTGGATCTTTGAAATTGTTGATGAGATGAAGGGACATGTGGGCGGCGGCTTGCGGTCTTGCGCATTCAAGGTGCGTGATGATCGTTTTAAAGCTAAGTCGGCTCNTCTTTGAAATTGTTGATGAGATGAAGGGACATGTGGGCGGCGGCTTGCGGTCTTGCGCATTCAAGGTGCGTGATGATCGTTTTAAAGCTAAGTCGGCTCATATGTCTTATTACAACCACCATATTGTAATGTGCAGAGCCGGCTCCTTGAAGTGAGCCGAGTGCATCGGGTTATTCCACCTGGTGTATTTGGAACATCAAACTTGAGAGTTTGATCCTGGCTCAGAACGAACGCTGGCGGCATGCCTAACACATGCAAGTCGAACGATGCTTTCGGGCATAGTG